>NZ_JAKGCR010000030.1 GCF_022668875.1 Domibacillus sp. PGB-M46
GAACACGGCCGTTAAGCTCTTCAGCGCCGATGGTAGTTGGGGGTTTCCCCCTGCGAGAGCAGGACGCCGCCTGGCAATAGTGAAAAAGAGATGACCTCGTGTCATCTCTTTTTTTATATTGTTTATTCGATAAAGGAGAATTCGTAAATGAATCATTCCCATATGCCTCTGCTTGAAGCTTTAAAAAGGCATCAGCAGAAAAAGCCTCTTTCTTTTCACGTACCCGGTCATAAAAATGGATTGCTTGCTCCTTGGATGGAGCTTTCACTGGATGTAACCGAATTAACGGGCTTGGATGACCTTCATGCTCCAGAAGAATGTATTAAAGAAGCAGAAGACCTGCTTTCGGACTTACATCATACGGTGGAAAGCAAGTTTCTTGTGAATGGAAGTACAGTCGGCAACCTTGCCATGATTCTTGGCACCCTTTCCAAAGGTGATATTGTGTTTGTTCAGCGCAATTGCCATAAGTCTGTGTTAAACGCCTTAAAAATGGCTCAAGTCTTCCCCGTTTTTTTAACACCTGGTTTTGATGAACATACACAGACAGCAGCCCAAATATCAAAGGAAACATTAATGGAGGCATACAAAACATATCCTGAAAGTAAAGCGGTCATTTTTACGTATCCGACGTATTATGGAGTAACCGGTTCTTTTCAGGAATTGGCGGCTATTGCCAGGTCTCACGCTTCCTTGGTGCTTGTGGATGAAGCGCATGGAGCCCACTTTGGGGCTGTGAAAGGGGAAGTGCCCATGAGCGCCCTGCAGCTGGGTGGAGATATCGTTGTACAGTCTGCGCATAAAATGCTGCCTGCTATGACGATGGGTGCTTACCTTCATATTAATTCTTCCCAAATCGACCGCACGCGCCTTCAATTCTATCTGCAGGCTTTGCAGTCAAGCAGTCCATCTTATCCAATTATGGCTTCCCTGGATTATGCCCGTTTTTATGCGGCTTCCTATACGAGGATAGATCATACTTACTCTATGGCTGTAAAAAACAGAGTGATTCAGTTTCTCCAATTAGAGGGGTTCGCTTGTATATCTACAGATGATCCGTACAAACTGCTTGTAAGGGCTGAAGGGCTGACAGGATATGAGTTACAGGCTTTATTTGAAGAAGCAGGCATTTATATTGAACTCGCCGATCCTTATCAGATACTGCTCGTTTTTCCTCTTTTAAAAGCAGGAGAGAATCTCTTTGAAGCACAAGCCATGCAAAAATTGGGCAGCTTATCGTTTAAAGCAGGAAAAACATCTCCTTCATTTTCAGAAAAATTTCCGTCTGCTCATGTATCCACTCTCGACTTGCCTTATAATGAGCATAGTTGCTTCCAAAAAGAAGCTGTTTCCTTGAAAGACGCAGCCGGCGAAGTGGCAGCTGAAATGATTATTCCGTACCCGCCTGGTATACCGCTTGTAATGGAGGGGGAACGGATTTTAAAGGCTCATGTAGAGCAGATTGAGTGGCTGGTCAGTCAAGGCGCCCGCTTTCATGGGGGAGAAAGATTGAACGAACAGAAGCTTATGGTGTTTCGGAAGGAGAACTAACGTGCCGGGATTATTTATTACAATAGAAGGACCAGAAGGAGCAGGGAAAACGACCGTGCTACAGCGGATTGTTGAAGAGCTTGGAAAAAAGGGGTACCCGATTGTTCAAACGAGAGAACCGGGCGGCATAGCCATTGCGGAGCAGATACGCTCGGTTATTTTAAATAAACACAACACAAAGATGGATGCGCGCACGGAAGCACTTCTTTATGCAGCAGCCCGCCGCCAGCATCTGGCCGAAAAAGTCATGCCGGCCCTTCAAAAAGGCTTTATTGTCCTTTGTGACCGGTTTGTCGACAGCTCACTTGCGTACCAAGGCTATGCAAGAGGGCTTGGTATGGAGGAAGTGGCCTCTATCAATGCTTTTGCGATTGATGGCATGATGCCTGCCTTGACGTTATTATTTGATGTGCAGCCTGAAGTCGGGCTTGCCCGTATTCATCGCCATGAGGGACGGGAAGTCAACCGGCTTGATCTGGAGGACCTTTCTTTTCACCAGAAAGTACGGGAAGGATATTTGAAATTGGCCGAGGCCAACCGGGAGCGCATCGTGGTGATCGATGCCGGGCAGGAGCAGGAGCTCGTGTACCGAGCTGCACTTTCCGAAATTGAAAAAGTGCTTGGCTAAAAGATTTGGTATAATAGAAGAAATCCTGTAAGGGGGAAAAAAATATGAAATTGATTACCGCAGTCGTACAGGACCAGGATAGCAATAAATTATCACAGGCGCTGATTAAACATCAATTCCGCGCAACGAAGCTTGCTTCAACTGGTGGCTTTTTAAGAGCAGGCAATACAACATTCATGATCGGCGTAGAAGATGACCGTGTGCAGGAAGCACTAGAGCTCATCAGAAAAAATTGCCAGTCTCGTGAACAGGTTGCTCCTCCCGTATCGCCGATGGGCGGCAATGTGGATGCGTATGTGCCGTATCCGGTAGAGGTGCCAGTGGGCGGTGCGACCGTTTTTGTTCTGCCGGTTGAACAGTTTCATCAATTTTAAAGGGTGTGAAGTTCGTGTCTAACCCGTGGAAGGAAGCAGAAGGGCGCCAGCCGATCGTCATGAGGATGATTGAAAACAGTTTACTTCGTGACCGTGTAGCGCATGCTTATTTGTTTGAAGGCGATCCGGGAACCGGAAAAAAAGAAACAGCCCTGCTGTTTGCAAAAAGTTTGTTTTGCCGGGAACCACTGGATGGGTATCGGCCGTGCGGGGCATGTATTAACTGCCGCCGCATCCAAAATGGGAATCATCCCGACCTTCACATGATTGAGCCGGATGGCTTATCGATTAAAAAAGAGCAAATTCAATTTTTACAGCAGGAATTCAAAAAAACTGCGGTTGAATCCGGCTGGAAAGTATATATTATCAATCAGGCAGACAAAATGACGGCAAGTGCGGCGAACAGCCTGCTCAAGTTTTTAGAAGAGCCTTCTGCCCGCACCGCCGCCTTTTTATTAACAGAGCAAAGCAGTCTTGTGCTGCCGACCATTTTGTCGCGTTGCCAGCAGCTGACATTTCGTCCGGTTGATTCAAGCGAGCTTAAGCAGCGCTTGATCCAAGAAGAAATTAATGTGCCGATGGCTTCCATTGTCTCCAAATTAACCAATCATTTGGATGAAGCGCTCCGGCTTGCACACGATGAGTGGTTTGCACAGGCACGACTAGTAGTGTTAAAATTATACGAAGGTCTGAAAGGCGGCAGGCTCTCGGCTATTGTTTCGCTTTCAGAAGAATTTCACTCTCATTTTAAAGAGAAACAGCAGGTCAGTCTTGCCCTTGATCTTTTTGTTCTAATTCACAGGGATTTGCTTTCCATTATGACCGGGGAAGAAAAAGGTCTTGCATTTCCCGACCGTCTTGCTTCTTTTCAGCAGGATGCCCTGCATTTGTCAGCAGAAGCGCTGGCAGACCGGATGGCATTCATTCTAGAGGCAAAACGAAAGCTCAGCCGCAATATGAACCAGCAGCTGCTAATGGAGCAGCTTTTGTTAAAGTTACAGGGGGGACACGCCTTTGTGTAATGTAGTAGGTGTACGCTTTAAACAAGCGGGTAAAATATATTATTTTGATCCAGGTGACCTCGGGATCCAAAAGGAAGACCACGTTATTGTGGAAACGGTACGCGGGGTTGAATATGGACATGTTGTTGTCGGGCCAAAAGAAATCGATGAAGATGATGTCGTTCTGCCATTGAAAAAAGTGATCCGGGCGGCGGATCAGAAAGATCGTTTGGCTGTACAGGAAAACAGTGAAGCAGCTATACAGGCATTTGAAACTTGTACGAGTAAAATTGCCGAGCATAATCTAGATATGAAGCTTGTTGATGTAGAATACACCTTTGACCGCAATAAAGTGATTTTCTATTTCACAGCGGACGGGCGGGTGGATTTCCGAGAGCTCGTAAAAGATTTGGCTTCGATTTTCCGGACGCGCATTGAGCTGCGCCAAATTGGCGTTCGGGATGAAGCAAAAATGCTCGGCGGCATCGGGCCATGTGGACGGATGCTTTGTTGTTCAACATTCCTTGGGGATTTTGAGCCGGTCTCAATCAAGATGGCAAAAGATCAAAACCTCTCCCTGAATCCAGCTAAAATTTCCGGTTTATGCGGCCGATTAATGTGCTGCTTAAAGTACGAAAACGATGAGTATGAGGATGCGCGCCGTGAATTGCCGGATGTGGGCCAAAAAGTAACAACGCCAAGCGGGAACGGGCGTGTGACGGGCTTAAATATTTTAGAACGGCTCGTACAGGTGCATCTTCCGGAACTGGAACGGACGCTTGAATTCTCATCTGATGAGATCGGAAGAGAGGGAGCCGTTTCTGTGAAAGCAGGTGATTGAGACGGTGGAAAAGTTAGATAAAAAAGGTATTTTTGATTCTGTCAGCCATATGGAGCTGCAAATTGGTGAATTATATCAGCAGCTTGGCGAAGTAAAGGTACAGCTTGCGGAAATACTGGAAGAAAACAATTCATTACTGATTGAAAATGATCACTTGCGCCGCCGTCTTGAAGAATTAGACCATCAGGAGCAAAAAGTGTCAGGACCTGTCAGCGTGCAAGCACGCGGAGCGGATATCGGTGAAGGATATGATAATCTGGCCCGCTTGTACCAAGAAGGCTTTCATATTTGCAGTGTGCATTTCGGGAGCCCGCGTAAAGATGAAGACTGTCTATTTTGCTTGTCTTTTTTAAATAAAAAATAATGTGATCGAAGCCTTCCTTTTCAAAGGAAGGTTCTTTTGTGCAAAAGGAGAAACAAGTATGGTTGAATTAAAACAAGATGAGCGGCTTGATTATCTGCTGGCGGAAGAGCTGCGGATTATCCAAAGCCCGTCTGTTTTTTCGTTTTCGCTGGATGCCGTCCTGCTGGCACGGTTTGCTTCCGTACCTAAAACACGCGGCGCTATTATAGATCTTTGTTCCGGCAATGGTGTTGTGCCGCTTTTAATGTCAGCAAGAACAAAGGTGCCGATCATCGGGGTGGAAATACAGGAGCGCCTGTACGATATGGCGGTCCGCAGCGTAGCGTATAATGGCTTGGATGAGCAAATCGGGATGGTGCACGGTGATTTAAAGCAATCACCACAGCAGCTCGGAAAAGAAAAGTACACGCTGGTGACGTGTAACCCGCCTTATTTTTTAACGCCGTCTCAAAATGAAATGAATGCAAATGAGCATTTTGCCATTGCCCGTCATGAAATTATGTGCACACTCGAAGATTGTATCGTATCAGCTTCCCAGCTTTTAAAGCAGGGAGGAAAAGCCGCTTTTGTTCACCGGCCCGGCCGTCTGCTTGACATTGTCACGCTGATGAGAACATACCGGCTTGAGCCGAAGCGGATTCGCTTTGTGTACCCAAAAGCAGGAAACAAAGAAGCCAATACCGTTCTTGTGGAAGGGATAAAAGATGGAGCACCGGACTTAAAGATTTTGCCGCCGCTTTTTGTGTATGATGATAAAGGCGAATATACAGATGAAGTGAGGACTCTTCTATATGGAGACGAGCCACCATTTTTACGTCGTTAAATGCAAGGATGATTCTCTGTATGCAGGATATACAACTGATCTAAACAAGCGGATAAGCGTTCATAATTCAGGAAAAGGTGCAAAGTATACGCGAGCCCGCCGGCCTGTTACCCTTATTTACAGTGAATCGTTTGAAACAAAACAAGAAGCGATGCGGGCAGAATATGCGTTTAAGCAGCTATCGCGTCCCCAAAAAATGAATTATTTGCGGAAAAGAGGTGCAAAGGATGAAATCACAGAAAAGTTTTGACCGTGAAGAAGGGCTTCTTTACCTTGTTCCGGTTCCCATTGGCAATTTAGAAGACATGACAATACGGGCCCTGCGTATCTTGAAGGAAGCCGATGTTATTGCAGCAGAAGATACCCGCAATACGAAAAAGCTGTGCAATTATTTCGAGATCGCGACACCTGTTGTCAGCTACCATGAACACAGCAGTGAAGCAGCCGGCCGCAAGCTTATTGAACGCGTGCAATCCGGTGAAACCGTTGCGCTTGTGAGTGATGCCGGTACACCTTGTATTTCAGATCCAGGACATGAGCTTGTGCTGCTGGCCCTCCAAAATGAGGTGAATGTGGTGCCGCTCCCAGGAGCAAATGCTGCCGTAACGGCACTGATTGCATCAGGTATTGCGCCGCAGCCTTTTTATTTTTATGGTTTTTTAAATCGGGGGAAAAAAGAAAAAAAGAAAGAGCTTGAGAAACTGTCCTCTTGTCGCGAAACATTTATCTTATATGAATCCCCTCACCGTTTAAAAGAAACGCTGACGCTGATGGAAGAGTTTTTAGGAGCGGAACGGCAGATCGTTTTATGCCGGGAGCTGACGAAAAGGTTTGAAGAATTTTTGCGCGGGACGATCAGTGAAGCACGTGTGTGGGCCGAGGAGTCCAAAATAATGGGTGAGTTTTGTCTCATTATAGAAGGGAATCCAGAGGCATCAGACTCTTTGGAAAAAACAGCATGGTGGAGTGAGTTGTCCATTGAAGCGCATGTTGAACAGTATGTAACAGAGCAGAAAATGACGCCAAAAGAAGCGGTAAAGCAGGTGGCAAAAGAGCGTGGCCTGCCGAAGCGGGATGTATACACTGCTTATCATACATAAAATCTCTTTATTCATTCAAAACGTAGGCTGGCTGCCAAATGCAATAGGCGCCAGTTTTTTATTTTGTTTAACACCCTATACAATGCGTTCGGTCCAGTCCCTAAATCATATTGGGAGGCTTTAGGTAATAAGATGAATGGACATTGTGTTGGAAGGCGGGGCTGTAAAGATGAGAGTCCATGTAGTGAGAAGTGGAGATTTACTCTGGCGTATTGCCCGGCAATATCGAATAGATCCTGCCCTTATCGTTCGGGCTAATGATCTTGAACAGCCGGATCGGCTGGTGATTGGCCAGGCACTGGTGATTCCCGAACCTTATTTTCAATACCTTGTTCAGCCTGGAGATACGCTTGGAAACATTGGGAGTACGTACGGCGTAACGGTTCAAGAAATACTGCAGCTAAACCGACTCAACAATCCTTCTGCTATTTATCCAGGACAAATACTTACGGTTCCAGTGATTTATCACACCGTGATGGCCGGGGAGAGTCTTTCTGTTATCGCCAGCCGCTATGGAACAACCGTTCAATCAATCGTTCAGGTCAATCGGTTAACAGCACCATCACGTCTTTATATCGGCCAGGTTTTAAGAATTCCAGCCCCAACAAAGCCCGTTATTGATGTAAATGCTTTTACATATGCATTTGGGCAGACAGGAGCCAGAGAAGTACGTGAAGTCGCTTGCGATTTAACGTATATCAGTCCGTTTGCGTATAGGATGCAGGAAGACGGCGGTCTCGAACCAATTGATGATACTCCTGCTATAGAAGCTGCCCGCTCAAATGGCGTTGTTCCCATGATGGCTATTACAAACTTTTCAAGTACAGAAGCAGGGACTGAACTTGCCCACACGATCCTCTCAAGCCCAACTTTAGTTGAAACACTGTTAACGAATGTAATAGAGGTGATGAGGGAAAAGGAATACAGCGGTGTGAATATCGACTTTGAAAACGTAGCACCGGAGGATCGCCAGTTTTATAACCGATTTCTTGAAAGAGCGGTAGAACGGCTGCATGCTGAAGGTTATTTTGTTTCTTCTTCTCTCGCTCCAAAAACGAGCGGTGAACAGAGGGGATTGTTAGTTGAAGCGCAGGATTACCCGGCACACGGGCGCATTCTTGATTTTGTTGTGTTGATGACATATGAGTGGGGATATCGCAAAGGGCCTCCGCAGGCTATTTCACCTATTAACCAAATGAAGCGTGTTCTCGATTATGCGGTAACGGTTATTCCAGGAAATAAAATCCTGCTCGGTTTTCAGATCTACGCCCGGGATTGGCTTTTGCCTCACAGGGAAGGACAGGAAGCGGAAACATTCGATATGCAGGAAGCCATCAGGCGTGCGATTCGATATGGAGCAGAGATAAAATATGATCAGGTGAGTCAGTCACCTTATTACCGTTACGTAGACAATAGTGGACGGTCTCATGAGGTTTGGTTTGAAGACGCACGCAGTGCAAAAGCAAAATTCGACCTGGTCAACGCGTATAACCTTAGAGGACTCAGTTATTGGGTGCTTGGTTATCCATTTCCCCAAAACTGGGAACTTCTTGGAGATACATTTATTGTGCGGAAGAGGTAAGAATCATACGTTTTTGAAGATACACCATGGCGCGGCATAAGGGATCCCGTGTTTCTGCCGGTCATATGCGTGGGGGAACGGCTTATAAAAATACCCGGATACAACAAACACCCGGACTTTTTCATTAGATTTTTTATCTAATGTGAAGTCCGGGTGTTTGTTTTGCGATAACAGCGGATTACTTGCCGCTTTTGAATGCTTCCTGAATTTCTTTCATAAGAATTTCAGCGCCTTCATGGCTAAGGATCAATTTGCCGTCAGCAAGCTTGATGTTGTCATCAGATACTTCGCCTGTTACCTGGCAAGTCATGCTTGGCTTATATTTTTTAAGGATGATTTTATCGTCATCCACGTAAATTTCAAGTGCATCTTTTTCAGCGATGCCCAATGTGCGGCGCAATTCAATCGGAATAACAACTCGGCCGAGTTCGTCAACTTTACGTACAATTCCTGTTGATTTCATGTTAAAACTCCTCCCAAATGGATACATTTATTTTAAATAACTTCATATAAATTTAATTCGTCAATATTCGACAAAAAATTAATGCTTGACGTAATTGTACCAAGAGTTCCCATAGACGTCAACAATAAAATGTAATTTTTCAATTAACTGTAAGAAGAGAAAACGTTAGTATATCAACGTTTTAAAGGATACTCTGTAAAAGAGCTGGAAAAATATTTTTCGAATTTGTCGAAGGGTGTCGAATAAGGAAGAACATTCGACAAATAAATCAATAGAAAAAAAGGGGTTCATATTTACATTTATTCTTATATGGGGGACAATAAAAGAAGTGACTAAAAAAGCTTACGCCATATAAGTAGACGCTTTTTAAGGAGGATTTTCGAGTGAGTGAACATAAAAAAACGTTTTATTTAACAACACCTATTTACTACCCGAGCGGTAATTTGCATATCGGGCATGCGTATACAACAGTAGCAGGAGATGCCATGGCGCGCTACAAGCGTCTGCGTGGATTCGATGTTATGTATTTAACGGGAACAGACGAACACGGTCAAAAAATCCAGGAAAAAGCAGATGAAAAAGGCGTTACACCGCAGGAATATGTCGATGAAATTGTAGCCGGCATTCAAAAGCTTTGGAAAACGATGCATATTTCAAACGATGATTTTATCCGTACGACAGAAGAGCGCCACAAAAAAGTAGTCGAAAAGATCTTTCAGCGCCTGCTTGATCAGGGAGACATTTACCTTGGTGAATATGAAGGCTGGTATTCTGTTCCAGATGAAACTTTTTATACAGAAACACAGCTTGTTGACAAAGAACTGAATGATCAGGGAGAAGTCATCGGCGGGAAAAGCCCGGACAGCGGCCACCCGGTCGAAAAAGTACGGGAAGAGTCTTACTTTTTCCGGATGAGTAAATATGCGGACCGTTTGTTGAAATATTACGAGGAAAACCCGACGTTTATTCAGCCGGAATCACGCAAAAATGAAATGATCAATAACTTCATCAAACCAGGTCTTGAAGATTTGGCAGTATCCCGGACAACGTTTGACTGGGGCGTAAAAGTACCGGGTAATCCGAAGCATGTTGTATATGTATGGATTGACGCCCTTTCAAATTATATTACCGCACTTGGCTACGGAACAGAAAACGATACGAAATACAAACAGTACTGGCCGGCTGATGTTCATTTAGTCGGAAAAGAAATTGTCCGCTTCCATACTATTTATTGGCCAATTATGCTGATGGCGCTTGACCTGCCGCTGCCAAAGAAAGTCTTTGCTCATGGCTGGCTGCTGATGAAGGACGGCAAAATGTCTAAATCAAAAGGCAATGTTGTGGATCCTGTTACGCTTATCGACCGTTATGGCCTGGATGCGCTTCGTTACTATTTACTGCGCGAAGTGCCATTTGGCTCTGATGGCGTATTTACACCGGAAGGGTTTGTTGAGCGGATCAATTACGACCTTGCCAATGACCTAGGCAATCTGCTGAACCGGACTGTAGCGATGATCAACAAATACTTTGGCGGAGAGATCCCGGCATACAGCGGCTCAGAAGGTGAGTTTGAAAAAGCGCTTATGGCTGCAAACGAAAAAACGATCCGCGAGTATGAAGAAGCGATGGAAAACATGGAGTTCTCCGTCGCGCTGACATCCCTCTGGCAGCTTATCAGCCGGACAAACAAATATATTGATGAAACACAGCCGTGGGTTCTGGCGAAAGAAGAGAAAAAAGGTGAACTCGGTACAGTAATGTATCACTTAGCGGAATCACTGCGCCGTGCTGCTGTCCTGTTAACGCCATTTTTAACCGGAACACCGGAAAAGATTTTCGAACAGCTGGGATTAGCCGATAAAAGCCTTCAAGAGTGGGAAAGTCTTCAAACATTTGGAGCCATTCAAGCCGGCGTTAAAGTAGTGAAAAAAGGAGAGCCGATTTTCCCTCGCCTTGATATAGAAGAAGAAGTGAACTTTATCAAAGAAAAAATGCAGGACCCTGCTCCGGTTGAGGAAGAAAAACCAGCGGCGGAAGACTATGCTGCTGTTGGTGATGAGATCAGCATCGATGATTTTATGAAAGTGGATCTTCGGGCTGCAACAGTCATTGAGGCTTCTCCTGTTAAAAAAGCAGATAAGCTGTTAAAATTGCAGCTGGATCTCGGTTTTGAAAAACGCCAGGTTGTTTCCGGAATCGCCCAGTACTATAAACCGGAGGAGCTTGTTGGCCGAAAGGTTGTCGTTGTCGCTAACTTAAAGCCGGTAAAACTGCGCGGAGAACTGTCACAGGGAATGATTTTGGCCGGATCAAAAGATGGCATTTTAACCCTGGCCGAGGTGCCGGAAAACTTGCCAAATGGTGCAAAAATCAAATAATTGTTTCACGTGAAACAAAAGACGGGTGATAACATGCTGTTTGATACACACGTTCATTTAAATGCAGATCAGTTTCAAGAAGACATAGAAGAAGTAATCGGGCGCGCGCAGGAAGCGGGTGTTCATCGTATGGTTGTTGTCGGGTTTGACAGGCTGACGATCGAGCGGGCTATGAAGCTTATTGAAAAGTATGATTTTCTTTATGCTGCAGTGGGCTGGCATCCGGTTGATGCGATCGATATGACCGGTGAAGACCTGGCTTGGATTGAAGAGCTGGCAGCTCATCCAAAAGTTGTCGCGATAGGAGAAATGGGTCTCGATTATCATTGGGATAAGTCACCGAAAGACGTACAGAAGGATGTGTTTCGCCGCCAGATCGCTCTGGCAAAACGAGTGAAACTGCCGATTGTCATTCATAACCGGGAAGCAACGCAGGACATTGTTGATATCTTAAAAGAAGAAGGCGCGGAAGAAGTGGGCGGCATTATGCATTGTTTCAGCGGGAGTGCGGAGACGGCCCTTGAATGTGTTAAAATGAATTTTTATATTTCTCTTGGCGGTCCGGTTACGTTTAAAAATGCCAAAAAACCGAAAGAAGTAGCCGAAGCCGTACCGCTTGAGAAGCTGCTTATTGAAACGGACTGCCCGTACTTAGCGCCGCACCCTTACCGCGGAAAACGAAATGAACCTGCTTACGTCAAGCTCGTAGCCCAGGAGATCGCTGCGCTAAAGGGAATTACGTACGAGGAAGTAGCAGCTGCAACCACTCAAAACGCCAATACATTGTTTCAACTTAAATAAGCAGGGGGCTCACACAGCCTCCGCTTTTTTACATGTCCGGGCAGCATGGACTAAATGGAAGAATGGGATAACGCGTTTTGACCGACAGGATATAAGGTGATAAAAGGGCTGAAGTAAAAAATGGATTGACAGCTTTTCGTCATCATGGAGGAAAAATGAAAATAAAAGAAATTATTGTAGTGGAAGGAAAAGACGATACCGTTAAAATTAAACTGGCGGTAGATGCCGATACGATTGAAACGCGCGGATCGGCTGTGGATGACAGTGTGATCGAGCAAATTCGGCATGCCCAGGAAACGCGTGGTGTTATTATTTTAACAGACCCGGATTATCCCGGACAGCGCATTCGCAGTTTAATCGATGAAAAGGTACCGGGCTGCCGTCACGCTTTTCTGCCCAAAAATGAAGCCATTGAAAAGCACGGGCGCGGTGTAGGGATTGAGCATGCGTCGGTTGAATCAATTCGCAGAGCGCTTCGCCATGCGCAGTATACAGATGAAGAAGCAGTGGAAGAAATAACGAGAGAGGACCTGGTTACAGCCGGACTTATTGGCGGTCCAACGGCAAAATCACGCCGTGAAGCTATTGGACAAAAACTTAAAATTGGTTACGTAAACGGAAAACAGCTGCACAAGCGGCTGATGATGTTTCAGATCACAGGCGAGCATTTCGCCAAAGCATTGGCGGAAGTGCTGGAGGAGGAACAATCATGAAGGATATTGCAACACCCTCGCGGACAAAGGACATTCTGGCCCGTCATGGTTTTTCATTTAAGAAAAGCCTCGGTCAAAATTTCTTGATTGACCCAAACATATTACAGCGAATCACCGAAACAGCCGAGCTGACAAAAGAAACCGGTGTAATTGAAATTGGACCGGGAATTGGGGCCCTCACAGAGCATTTAGCCCGTTCTGCTGGAAAAGTGGTCGCATTTGAAATTGACCAGCGCCTGCTGCCTATTTTGGATGAAACGTTAGCACCGTACGATAATGTCACCGTTATTAATGAAGATGTGTTAAAAGCGGATGTAAAAGGAGTAGTAGAGCGGGAGTTTGCCGGATTTGACCGCTTAATGGTTGTCGCGAACCTTCCTTATTACGTGACAACACCGATTATTATGAAGCTGCTTGAAGATAAAATACCGGTAAACGGATTTGTGGTGATGCTGCAAAAAGAAGTAGGCGACCGTATTTCGGCCCGGCCGTCTTCAAAAGAATATGGATCGCTTTCGATTGCTGTCCAATATTACACAGAAGCCTCCATTGCGTTTATTGTCCCAAAAACGGTGTTTATGCCGCCTCCAAATGTGGATTCTGCCATTATTAAACTTGATGTGCGCAGTAAGCCGGCCGTCTCTGTAGAAGACGAAGACTTCTTTTTCCTTGTCACGCGGACATCGTTTGCCCAGCGCCGGAAAACGATTTTAAACAACCTGGTCAACGGTCTTCCGGGAGGGAAAGAGAAAAAAGAAGCGATTACCGAAGCACTTGAGGAAGCAGGCATTGAGCCATCGAGACGCGGTGAAACGCTGTCACTGGCTGAATTTGCTGCATTGGCTAAGGTATTAGCAGACAAAGGAATACGCCAATAAAAAACCGCTCTTTCAAAAAGAGCGGTTTTTTTTTAGAGGTTGGGAAATACTAGCGTTAGCGAAAAAAATCGTTATTTGCCGAATAAAAAATATTGACATTAGATGGACACGCTGATAAAATATTTTGTTTATTTGACTAAAACGAAAGTTTGTGCTACACTAAACATAGTGAGGTGGATGCAGATGCCGAAAACATTAGCTGACATTAAAAAAACGCTTGATTGTCATTTGGGTAAAAGATTATTGCTGAAAGCAAATGGTGGACGTCGGAAGACCGTTGAGCGTTCTGGTATTTTAACGGAGACGTATCCTGCTGTTTTTGTTGTAGAACTTGATCAGGACGAGAATTCATTTGAACGCGTTTCTTACAGTTACGCGGATATACTCACTGAGACAGTGGAACTAACATTTGAAGATACAGCGGCAGGCAGCGCAGTATAAATGACGTGCTTCTCGTAAAACAGCACATCGGAGAGCAGGCTCAAAAGATTCAATTCGAATCTTTTGAGCCTGCTCTTTTTCTTTTGTGATAAAATAAGACAATAATTTATTGTGTATAACGCAAAGTAGGTGGATTGAAATGAAATTAATGATTAAAGCGCCGGCGAAAATTAATTTAACGCTCGATGTGCTGCATAAACGGCCGGACGGTTACCACGAAGTAGAAATGATTATGACGACAGTTGATTTAGCAGACCGGCTTGAGCTGGAAAGCTTAAATAAAAATGAAATCCGAATCATTTCCCACAATCGGTTTGTGCCGGATGACAGCCGAAATCTCGCTTATCAGGCAGCAAGGCTGTTAAAGGATCGATATGGCATTAAAAAAGGTGTATCTATTCAAATCGACAAAATCATTCCGGTTGCCGCAGGGCTGGCAGGCGGAAGCAGTGATGCGGCAGCGGCACTCAAGGGATTGAACCAGCTGTGGGGCCTTGGCCTGTCACTTGATGAGCTTGCGGAGATTGGAGCAGAGATCGGTTCGGATGTTTCATTTTGCGTCTATGGAGGCACAGCGCTTGCGACAGGGCGCGGTGAAAAAATTGAACATCTGCCGGCTCCGCCCAACTGCTGGGTTGTTTTAGCCAAGCCGACGATTGGCGTTTCAACCGGTGAAGTGTATAAGAATTTAAAATTGGACCGCATGAAGCGGCCGGACACACGGGCGATGATCGAAGCCATCAAAGAAAGTAATTATGAGAAAATGTGCCGGAATATGGGTAACGTTCTGGAATCTGTCACCCTTCATGCTCATCCCGAAGTCGCTCTGATTAAAGAGCAGATGATTCGTTTCGGAGCGGACGCTGTACTGATGAGCGGCAGTGGTCCGACGGTGTTTGGCTTGATCCGTCATGATTCCCGCATGCATCGCGTGTATAACTGCCTGCGTGGATTTTGTGATCAGGTATACGCAGTGCGTATGCTTGGGGATACCGACCTGGTTGATTAAAACCGTATATTAAGATATATTGTAATTAAAATATTCGGTTTTACTCCCCAGGAGGTTTAAATAGAACGATGAAGTTTCGTCGAAGTGAACGTATTATTGATATGACACATTATTTGCTCGAACATCCGCACCAGCTTGTGTCACTGACTCTTTTTGCCAATCGGTTTGGTTCTGCCAAGTCTTCGATCAGTGAAGACTTGGCCATTATTAAAGAAACGTTTGAAAAGCGCGGTATCGGTACACTGCAAACGGTTCCGGGAGCAGCAGGCGGTGTAAAATTCTATGCCCGTGTTGATAAGGAAAGCGCAAAGGAATTTATTACCGATTTGTGCCGGAAGATTGAAAATCCGGACCGCCTTCTGCCAGGCGGCTATCTATATATTATGGATCTGCTTGGAAATCCTGCGGTGATGAATAAGATCGGCAAGCTTCTTGCTTCCGCTTATGCAGACAAAAAAATTGATGCGGTCATGACGGTCGCTACAAAAGGGATCCCGATCGCACATGCCATTGCGGCCCATTTAAATGTGCCGGTTGTTGTCGTGCGCCGTGACAGTAAAGTAACGGAAGGGCCGACGGTCAGCATCAATTATGTCTCTGGCTCTACAAAACGTATTCAGGCGATGGTGCTTTCTAAGCGCAGTTTAAAAGAAGGATCAAAAGTGCTTTTGGTCGACGACTTTATGAAAGGCGGCGGCACCATCAATGGGATGATCAGCCTGCTGGCTGAGTTTAACGCTTCTGTCGCAGGTATTGCCGTTTTAGTGGAAGCAGAATATCCGGATTGCTTGATTGAGGATTATATTTCACTTGTGAAGCTGAAGGATGTAGATGAAAAAAGCGCAGCGATCTCTATAGTAGAAGGCAACTATTTTGAAAAAAATACTGAATTTTTACAGGGGGAATCAGAATGAATATTGTAAACACAAAAAAAGCACCGGCTGCTATCGGTCCGTACGTACAGGGCGTTGTGGTTAACAACTTATTTTACAGCTCCGGCCAAATCCCTTTAACAGCTGAAGGAACACTTGTGGAAGGAACAATTGAAGAACAGACACATCAAGTGTTTGCCAATTTAAAAGCTGTTCTGGAAGAAGCAGGCGCTTCTCTTGAAACGGTTGTGAAAGCGACTGTTTTCTTATCGGATATGAACGAGTTCGTTCCATTCAATGAAGTATATGGCGAATATTTCTCGGCGCATAAACCAGCCCGTTCATGCGTAGAAGTTGCTCGTCTTCCGAAAGACGTGAAAGTAGAAATCGAAGTAATTGCACTTGTAAGAGCATAAACCGGCCTCGTGCCGGTTTTTCTATTTTATTTTTTTTCAAGAAAAAAGAGGGAATATTGCAACGATTATGGAATAAGTAGTTTAAGCTTTTTTAAATATGGGAAAAGGGGGTGAATATGCGTGGAAATAACAGATATAAGATTACGACGTGTTCAAACGGATGGACGAATGAGAGCGATCGCATCAATCACATTTGACGGGGAGTTTGTTATTCATGACATTCGGGTGATTGATGGCAACAATGGCCTGTTTGTGGCTATGCCAAGTAAACGAACGCCGGAGGGAGAATTCCGCGATATTGCGCACCCCATCAATTCCGGAACCCGCGGAAAAATTCAAGATACCGTTCTTGGTGAATACCACCGTATCTGCAAATTAGAGCAGGAAGAACTGGTTGTGCTTGAAGAAGCATAAATACAATATGTTTTATCTGCGAGGCGGTCTCCGCCTTTTCCACAAGAGCCTAGGGAATCCGATAGGCTCTTTTTTTGCGTTGTGAAAAATGTGTCAATTTCGGTCTAGCATTGAAATCGGCTGCTATTTAAGATATATTCAATAATGGATAATTAGGTGAGGAGGCCTTTTATGACGAATATTTACGCTGTCATTCTGGCTGCAGGACAGGGAACTCGCATGAAATCGAAGTTGTACAAAGTACTGCATCCAGTATGTGGAAAGCCAATGGTAGAACATGTTATCGATCAAATTTCAGATTTACATACAGAGCAGATTGTAACCATTGTAGGCCACGGGGCTGAGATGGTAAAAGCGCAGCTGGGCGAACGTTCTGCGTACGCACTACAGGCAGAACAGCTTGGAACGGCACATGCTGTGATCCAGGCGGAATCGATTTTAGGAGACAAAAAAGGCTGCACGCTTGTTGTATGTGGAGATACACCACTTATTCAAACATCGACAATGGAAGCGCTCGTGAAGCATCATGAAGAAACAGGTGCAAAAGCCACGGTTTTAACGGCTCATGCTGAAAGACCGGATGGATATGGCCGTATTATTCGCGGTGCAGATGGTTCTGTCAGCCGGATTGTGGAACATAAAGATGCATCGGCAGAAGAACGGGCGGTAAAAGAAATTAATACAGGTACGTACTGCTTTGATAACGAATCGCTGTTTCATGCGTTGAAAAACGTATCAAATGATAACGTACAAGGTGAATACTACCTACCAGACGTGATTGAAATCTTAAAAGAAGCAGGCGAAACGATTTCAGCGTATCAAACTGAAAGCTTTGATGAAACACTAGGTGTAAATGATCGTGTAGCCCTTAGCGAAGCAGAGCGAATTATGCGTGCACGTATCAATGAAAAGCATATGCGTGCAGGTGTGACACTCATTGATCCGCAGAATACTTATATCGGGCCGGATGTTGTAATTGGCTCAGATACGGTAATTCACCCTGGCACGGTTCTTTCCGGCGATACGTCTATCGGGGAAGATTGCGTTATTGGACCAAACAGCGAAATAGCAGCGTGCCAAGTGGGAGACCGGACTGTTATTCGTCAGTCAGCGGCTTTTGAAAGCCGAATTGGTTCAGATGTAGCGATTGGGCCATTCGCACACATCCGTCCAAGCTCGGCACTTGCTGATCACGTGAAAATTGGAAACTTCGTCGAAATAAAGAAAGCATCGTTTGGCGAAGGAAGCAAAGCTTCTCATTTAAGTTATATTGGCGATGCGAATGTTGGCAGTGATGTAAACATTGGCTGCGGAACCATTACGGTAAACTACGATGGGAAAAACAAATTTTTAACAACGATTGAAGATGGTGTTTTTATTGGCTGCAATTCGAATTTAATTGCGCCGGTTACGGTAAGAAAAGGCGCTTATGTAGCAGCTGGATCTACGATCACAAGTGAAGTACCAGAAGAAGCGATGGCAATTGCACGGGCCCGTCAAGTGAATAAAGAAAATTACGCTTCAAAAATATTTCCAAAATAATGAGTAAATCAGGACTGTGGAGGTCATCATGAGCAATCAGTATTTAGATCCAAACTTGAAAATCTTTTCGTTAAATTCAAATCCGGCACTTGCTCAGGAGATTGCAGAATTTATCGGAGTTGAACTTGGAAAATGTTCCGTTACCCGTTTCAGTGATGGTGAAGTACAAATTAACATTGAAGAAAGCATTCGCGGCTGCGACGTTTATATCGTCCAATCAACAAGCGGCCCGGTCAATGAACATTTGATGGAATTGCTCATTATGATTGATGCATTAAAAAGAGCGTCTGCCAAAACAATCAATGTTGTACTTCCGTACTACGGCTATGCACGCCAGGATCGTAAAGCACGTGCCCGTGAGCCGATTACAGCCAAGCTTGTGGCAAATCTTCTTGAGACAGCAGGAACAACCCGTTTAATCACATTGGATCTTCATGCGCCTCAAATTCAAGGCTTCTTCGATGTACCAATCGATCACTTAATGGGTGTGCCGATTTTAGGTGATTATTTTAAGAAAAAAGAATTCAACAAAGACGAAGTGGTCATTGTATCGCCAGATCATGGCGGTGTAACACGTGCGCGTAAGCTGGCGGACCGTCTAAAAGCACCAATTGCCATTATTGACAAACGCCGTCCCCGCCCGAATGTTGCTGAAGTGATGAACATTGTCGGAAACGTCGAAGGAAAAATTGCGATTTTAATTGATGATATTATTGATACAGCGGGTACGATTACACTTGCAGCAAACGCTATTTCAGAAAGCGGAGCGAAAGAGGTGTATGCGTGCTGTACACATCCAGTGCTTTCAGGTCCGGCAATGGAACGTATTGAGAACTCAAATATTAAAGAGCTTGTTGTAACAAACTCCATTTCACTTGCTTCTGAAAAGAAAACAGACAAGGTTGTTGAATTATCCGTGGCGCCGCTTCTTGGTGAAGCGATTATCCGCGTTCATGAAGAACAATCTGTCAGCACATTATTTGATTAATAACTGCTCGAAGGCCGGTGCCGTTTTAAAGCGCCGGCTTTCTTTTTTGCCGCCATGTTTATAAGTCAGCGATTTAGGGAATAAACAGTGATGTACAGATAAAAGCGTTCGATTTATTAACAGGAGGGTGAAGGAGTTTATGACTACATTACAAGCCAAAAAACGTGAAGGATTTACAAGAGCAGCACTAACAGAGATTCGTACATCCGGTTCTTTTCCCGCTGTTGTATACGGAAAAGGTGTAGAATCAAAACCGGTTTCTGTAGAGGAAGCTGAATTTATTAAAACGATCCGTGAAGTGGGAAGAAACGGATTGATTTCATTACAAGTAGATGGAAGCCAGCATGACGTAATTCTGCAGGAATATCAGCAAGATCCGATCAAAGGATTTATCGTCCATGCAGATTTTCTCGCAGTTGACCGTTCTTCTGAAATCACATCACAAGTACGTGTTGATCTTGAAGGAGAAGCGGCCGGAGCGAAAGAAGGCGGCGTTATTCAGCAGCCGTTGTTCGAATTAAACGTAACGGCAAAAGTATCCGAATTCCCTGAGAGCGTAACAGTGGACGTCTCAGAACTTTCAATCGGCGATTCAATCTCGGTTGGTGATATTCGCGATAAATACGCCTTTGCTATCGAAAACGAAGATGAAGAAACGATCGTTTCTGTTCTTCCTCCACAAAAAATTGAAGAAGGAACAGAAGAAGGTGCGGATGAAGCTGCAGAAGCAGAAGAAACAGACGTACCTGCTGAAGAGGAAACAAAAGAGGCGTAATTTTTCGGACAAACAAAAACAGGCAGAGCGATCTGCCTGTTTTTTTTGCATGCAGTCATGTATACTAAGAATAACTGTGAAAATTGAGGTGCAAGAAGAATGAAATTAATCGTAGGCCTTGGCAATCCAGGTGCGAAGTATGCCGGGACGCGGCATAATATCGGTTTCGATGTGATTGATGAACTAGCAAAGCAGCTCGGTGCAGAATTAACTGAAGCAAAGCATAAAGGGCTGTATGGCGTTACCCGTAAAGGATTAGAAAAAGTCATTTTGCTAAAGCCGCTCACTTACATGAATTTATCAGGTGAAAGCATTGGCGAAGTGATGCGTTATTATAATATTGACACAGATGATGTGATCGTCGTGTACGATGATCTTGATTTACCGCAGGGAAAAATAAGGCTGCGCCAAAGAGGCAGTGCAGGCGGTCATAATGGCATCAAATCAACAATTGCTCATTTAGGCACCGATCAATTTAAGCGGGTGCGGGTAGGAATTGGCCGGCCGGACGGACCAATTAAAACCGTTGACTATGTGCTGGGCAAATTCAGCAGCGAGGAACAAATCGCGATGAATGAAGCCGTTCAAAAAAGCGCAGATGCGTGCTTGTATGCAATAGATCATTCATTCATTGAAGTTATGAACGAATTTAACCAATAAGAATCAGCATAAAAAGCTTTGGGTGTATGCCCCAAAGCGTTTTTCTGTTTTGGAAAAGGGGGAACAGCAGGGATGAACCATTTACTTGATTTATTTTTAAAAAATGACGAGGCAAAATCGATTATTGATGGAATGAAAGCAGGAATGAAAGAACAGCTGGCTGCAGGCCTGTCCGGCTCATTGCGGGCTGTTTTTGCTGCTGCAGCCCACCGAAAGCTTCAAAAGCCGGTTATGATCGTCACCTATAATATGCTGCAGGCTCAAAAGCTGTATGATGATATGGTACAGTTTGTGCCGGAAGATGAAGTGTATTTGTATGCAGCTAACGAGCTGATTGCAGCGGAAATCAGCGTAGCCAGCCCAGAGCTGCGTGCACAGCGTATTGAAATGCTGAATCACCTTGCGCTGAAGGGGACAGGGGTTTACATCGTTCCTGTAGCGGGACTGAAAAAATTACTGCCTTCTAAAGAAATATGGAAGCGACTTCAAAAAACATTTACAACGGGAGAAGAAGTCGAGCTGGAGAGCTTGAAGCACGAACTGGTGGAAATGGGCTATGAGCGGGCTGATATGGTATATGCACCAGGAGAATTCAGCATCCGGGGCGGTATTGTCGACCTGTATCCACTGACCTCGGAGCATCCGGTTCGGATTGAGCTGTTTGATACAGAGATTGATTCTATTCGGACATTTGCACCCGATACACAGCGCTCCATTGAAAATATGACCTCCATCTTAGTAGGCCCGGCAGCGGAAATGCCTGCTTCAACAGAAGACCTGGCTGCGCTTGCCGGCCGCCTGCAGGAAGCGCTGGATGCGACCATTCAAAAAATCGGCAGTGCAGAAGTAAAGCAGCAGCTGTCTTCTTATGTAGGAGGAGATATTGAAAAGCTGAAGCAGGGCATTCGGATTGATGAATTGGGTAAGTACACATCGCTTCTTTACAATCAAACGTCGGTCGTAACCTCGTATTTGCCAGAGGGCGGACTTGTTTTTTGGGATGAAATGAGCAGGATTAAAGAAATTAGCGAATCACTTGAGAAAGAAGAAGCAGAATGGTATACGGCTCTTATTGAAGAAGGCAGAGCCGTTCACGGTTTAACGCTTGCCCACACGCTTCAGGAAGCGATGCAGGCGACCGTGCAGCCGTCCGTTTATTTGTCGCTGTTTATGCGTCAGACGGCAGGTGGAAAGCCAGAAAACATCGTGAACTTTTCTGCCCGTCCTATGCAGAGTTTTCACGGGCAGATGAATGTGCTCGAAGGCGAAATGGAGCGATGGAAAAAGTCTGGAACGACAGTACTGTTCCTGGGTGAAACAGCCGAACGGGTCGAGAAAATCAAAACGACCCTAAATGACTACGGCATGGAAATTACGATGCTCAAAGATCAAAATGAAGTGATCGAAGGAGTTGTTCAAACGGGTCCAGGTACCCTGACGGCCGGGTTTGAGTTTCCATTGCTGAAAATTGCCGTTGTGACTGAGCAGGAGCTCTTCAACAAGAAAGCGCCAAAAAGCAAGCGGCGCCAGAAGCTTTCGAATGCAGAGCGAATCAAGAGCTATTCCGAGCTGAAGGCCGGGGACTACGTTGTTCACGTAAACCACGGAATCGGTAAGTATCTCGGAATTGAGACACTTCAAATTAATGGGATTCATAAAGATTATTTAAAAATCAAATACCAGGGCACAGATGAACTGTTTGTACCGGTCGATCAAATTGAGCTTGTTCAAAAGTATGTAGGTTCGGAAGGAAAAGAGCCGAAAATTTACAAGCTTGGCGGCAGTGACTGGAAACGGGTGAAGCGAAAAGTTGAATCGTCTGTACAAGATATCGCTGATGATTTAATCAAGCTGTATGCCGAAAGGGAAGCGGCGCGTGGTTACGCTTTTTCACCGGACGGAGATATGCAGCGGGAATTTGAAGCAGCTTTTCCGTATGAAGAAACAGAAGATCAGCTGCGTTCGATTCAGGAAATTAAACGGGACATGGAGCGGGAGCAGCCGATGGACCGCCTGCTTTGCGGCGACGTTGGCTACGGCAAAACAGAAGTGGCCATTCGTGCAGCGTTTAAAGCAACCGCGGACGGCAAGCAGGTCGCGATCCTCGTTCCTACGACAATTCTTGCCCAGCAGCACTACGAAACACTGAAAGAAAGACTTCAGGACTTTCCGGTGAATGTCGGCCTGCTCAGCCGTTTCCGTACGCGCAAGCAGCAAACGGAAACATTAAAAGGCGTCAAGGCCGGCACCGTTGATATTGTCATCGGTACACACCGTCTCCTGTCTAAAGATGTGCAATATCAGGATTTAGGCCTTTTAATTGTCGATGAAGAGCAGCGCTTCGGAGTCACCCATAAAGAAAAAATCAAACAGCTAAAAACGAATGTGGATGTGCTGACACTGACGGCAACACCTATTCCACGGACTCTTCATATGTCGATGCTTGGTGTACGGGATTTGTCCGTTATTGAAACACCGCCGGAAAACCGTTTCCCTGTGCAAACGTATGTAGTGGAACATAACCTTGGTCTTGTCCGTGAAGCAGTCGAGCGGGAAATTGCCCGCGACGGGCAGGTATTCTATTTGTATAACCGGGTGGAAGATATCGAACGGCGAGCTGAGGAAATCTCGATGCTTGTGCCGGATGCCAAGGTTGCTTATGCTCATGGTCAAATGACGGAAACAGAACTTGAGGCAGTGATTCTTAGCTTTTTAGAAGGAGAATCTGATGTTCTGGTTACAACGACTATTATTGAAACCGGCGTTGATATTCCAAATGTGAATACGCTGATCGTGCACGATGCGGACCGGATGGGGCTGTCACAGCTCTACCAAATCCGTGGACGCGTCGGCCGTTCAAACCGGGTGGCATATTCTTACTTTATGTACCGAAAAGACAAAGTGCTGTCTGAACCGGCGGAAAAGCGCCTGCAGGCAATTAAAGAATTTACCGAACTCGGTTCCGGATTTAAAATTGCGATGCGCGACTTGTCAATCCGTGGAGCAGGAAATCTGCTCGGCTCCCAGCAGCACGGATTCATTGATTCGGTCGGCTTCGATTTGTATTCACAAATGCTGAAAGAAGCAATCGAACAAAAACAAGGCGGCGACAAGGAAGAAAAAGCGCCGGTCTTTGAAGTGGATGTTACGATTGATGCGTACATTCCGGATGCGTATATTACGGACAGCGCCCAGAAAATTGACATGTACAAACGGTTCCGCTCAGCAGATTCATTTGAGGAAATTGACGAGCTGAAAGAAGAAATGACAGACCGCTTTGGCGACTATCCGCAGGAAGTGGCCGACTTGTTCCGGGTAGCAGAAATGAAAATTTACGCAGCCCGGACAAAGCTGGAGTCGATGAAGCAGTCGAAGGACGTTATTACTTTGTTAATGAGCGAAGAAGGTACAAAAGAAATAGATGGGCCCAAAGTATTTGCGGTTTGCAACAAATTTGGGAATATGTGTGGAATCGGCATGGAAGAGCAGCGGCTGAAGATCACCATTGATCAAAGAAAAGCACCGGAGCAAGGCTGGTTTGCAGCTGTATTTGAATTGATAAAAGAACTGGAAGGCGCAAAAAAACAAATGTAATTTCATGTATAGAATGTTTCCTCTTGAAAGATAATAACGCCAAGAAATGGTTTCGATATTTTGATGGTGAAAGAGAGGCATTCGATGATGAAAGCTACAGGTATTGTTCGACGCATTGATGATCTTGGCCGTGTGGTCATTCCGAAAGAAATTCGCCGTACCCTTCGTATTCGTGAAGGAGACCCGCTTGAAATATTTGTGGATCGTGACGGCGAAGTAATTTTGAAAAAATATTCACCTTTTACAGAACTCGGTGACTTTTCCCAGGAGTATGCAGAAGCACTGCATGACAGTTTAAACTATTCAGTGCTGATCTGTGACCGTGATACAGTCATTTCGGCTGCCGGTGTTAAAAAGAAAGACTTCGTGGAACGAAAAATCGGCCCGGTAGTCGAATCGGTTATTCAGGAAAGACGCTCAGCTGAGAGCAGTGAGCAGCGCAGCGTAGAATTCGCGGATGGCCGCACGGTAGAAGCCCAATCTTATTTTATTACGCCGATTATTGCGGCTGGTGATACGATCGGAGCAGTTGCCCTGTTTTCAGAAGACCGCACGGCAGGTGAAGCGGAACAAAAAGCCGCTTTTGTCGCAGCTTCTTTTTTTGGGAAACAAATGGAACATTAACCCGGACTCCCGCCTTGGGAGGCCGGGTTTTTCTTTTCAAAGCAGAAAAAAATCGGTAAAGTAGTCACTGAGGTGGTTGCGTGAATGGGGAAAAATCATTTTTAAAAGGCGCTTTTTTATTAACAGCCGCCGCATTGTTTGTGAAAGTATTAAGCGCGGTGTACCGGGTCCCTTTTCAAAATATCGTTGGAGACACCGGCTTTTATATTTACCAGCAGGTGTATCCATTTTATGGGATTGCAGCGGGGCTTGCGGTATCTGGATTTCCAGTGGTACTTTCCCGGCTGACATCAAGTACGGATGAACGAAGAGAGAGGGTCATCATTCATACGGCCTTTATAACGATTGGGGCGATGGGCTTCGCTGCTTTTTTGCTGCTTTTTTTGGGTGCCGGCTGGATCGCCCAAGCGATGGCGGATGAAGCGTTGAAGCCGCTTATCGAGTGCAGCGCCCTGTTTTTTTTAGTTGTTCCGTATATTGCGGTCCGGCGGGGTGCATTCCAGGGAGCGGGGAACATGGTGCCGACCGCTTCTTCTCAAATGATTGAACAGTCGGTACGGGTGGCAGGAATTTTATTCTTTTCTTTTTTTATTGTTTTTTCAGGCAGGTCGCTTTATGATGCAGGTCTTGGTGCCGCCTTCGCATCGCTTTTAGGAATGGCCGCTTCCGCTATTGTATTATGGAAACATAGCAGGAAGGGCCGGCAGGCGATTTTATTTTTGTTTGACCGCCGGACGGCTGTTCAAGTAGCACTGCACGGGACAGCTATTTGTGTGTCTGCCCTAACGCTCGTTCTGCTTCAGCTGGCCGACTCATTTCAAGTATACAGCGGTCTTCTTGCCGCTGACATGACAGAAACAAGCGCTAAAACGTGGAAAGGTATTTTTGACCGCGGCCAGCCTATGCTTCAGCTCGGTGTAACCGCAGCCGTTTCTATTTCTCTTACGATTGTGCCGCTTATTTCAAGAGCGCGTAAGGAGCAAAACAAACAAGCGGAGGCTTCTTTCAGCCAGCTGGCACTTCGGGTGAGTTTTGCGCTGGGGCTGGCTGCTTCAGCTGGCTTAGCGGCTGTGATGGTTCCCCTTAATGTGATGCTGTTTAAAACAACTGATGGATCAGGCTTTCTGGCTGTTTTCGGTTTATCGATCTTTTTTTATTCGATCATGGCAACAATGAACGCCGTTTTCCAAGGGAAGGGAAATGACTGGGTGCCGGCCGCTGGAACGGTGTTAGCAGTTGTTGTGAAGTGGGGGGGCAATGCGCTGTTGATCCCGCTCTGTGGCCTTTACGGTGCAGCCTTTGCGACAGCAGGCTCTCTTTTAGCCGGTGTTTGCTTTTTAATCATCATGTGGAAAAGAAAGCGTGAGCCGTTTTTACCTTTCGTATTTATATGGAAAACCACAGCAGCGGCTTTTTTAATGGCAGGTCTTGTTTTTCTTTTTATACATGGTATGGTTACGCCCGAATCAGGAAGACTCTGGAGCGGCTTGGCGGCTGTAAGCGGAGCACTGCTCGGCGCCTGTTTGTTTTTGGTTTTCATGGTAAAATGGAGAATATGGAATGATGACGATTTGCGTATCCTGCCGTTCGGCGAAAAATGGATTAAACGGGCAGGAATGCGGATAAGAAGGAAGTGATAGACAGTGACAAACCAAATTACGATTGTCGGTCTTGGCGCGGCGGATTTAAACCAGATGCCGCTTGGCGTTTACCGGCTTCTTAAAGAAGCAGAGGTTGTTTGGCTGCGAACGAAGGAGCACCCGGCTGTAGCAGCGTTAGAGAAAGAAGGAGTCCGCTTTCAAAGCTTTGATGCCATTTATGAAAAGCACGGCCGGTTTGAAGAAGTATACGATGAAATCGTAGCAGCACTGCTTCAAAAAGCAGAGCAGGGACCCGTCCTTTATGCAGTTCCGGGTCATCCAATGGCCGCGGAAAGAACGGTGCAGCTTTTATTAGAACGAAAGCAGAAAGGTGAAGCAGAGGTGGTCATTGGGGGAGGACAAAGCTTTCTCGATGCTTTATTTACAAGTGTTGGAATCGATCCAGCAGACGGTTTTCAGCTGCTCGATGGGACGGCTCTAAACCGTGACGACATCCGAATTGCCGGTCACTTGATTATTGCCCAGGTATACGACGCTTTTGTGGCCTCTGACGTGAAGCTGACATTGATGGAGAAGTATCCGGATGAGCATGAAGTAACGGTCGTGACAGCGGCGGGAAGCGAGCAGGAAATAGTGCGCAAGGTGCCGCTTTATGAGCTGGATCACGGTATGGAACTAAATAACCTGACGAGCGTTTATGTGCCGCCTGTCCAAAGAGAAGAAGATACGTACCGGGAATTTTCTGTGCTGCGCGGGATTATTGCGCGCCTCCGGGATCCAGAAGGCGGATGCCCTTGGGATATCAAACAGACACACGCTTCGCTGAAAAAGTATCTGCTTGAGGAAACATATGAATTGTTTGAGGCAATCGACAACGAAGATGATGAAGAAATGGCAGCTGAGCTCGGTGATGTTCTGCTTCAAGTGCTTCTTCATGCACAAATCGGGGAAGACGAAGGCCTGTTTACGATTGAAGACGTGATTGCATCCACATCTGCCAAAATGATTCGCCGGCACCCTCACGTATTTGGTGATGCAACAGCTGAAACGGCTGAAGAAGTCAAAGTAAACTGGCAGGAAATCAAAGCCGCTGAAAAAGGGCACAAAGAAGAACGAATCCTAGACGGCATTCCAAAAGGGCAGCCGGCATTGATGGAAGCATATGATCTTCAGAAAAAAGCGGCGAAAACAGGCTTTGACTGGCCGGACGCAGAAGGCATCATTGAAAAAGTAAAAGAAGAATGGGCTGAATTTTTAGCAGAAACCGAAACAGGTCAGCCAGACCGGCTTCGGGAAGAATTTGGCGATGTTTTATTCACGTTGATCAACGCAGCGCGGTTTTGGGATATTCATCCGGAAGAAGCCCTTCAAGCGGTTAACCGTAAATTCCGGCGCCGCTTCGGGTTTGTGGAAGACAGGGTGAAAGAAAGCGGACGCCCATTTTCTGATTTTACCTTAAAAGAATTAGATGAATTTTGGGATTTGGCCAAAGGAGAGGAACGAGCATGAGACTTGATAAATTTTTAAAAGTATCCCGCATTATTAAACGGCGCACACTGGCAAAAGAAGTAGCTGACCAGGGGCGTATTCTCATTAATGGCACGGAAGGAAAAGCAAGTTCCAACGTAAAAGTGGGAGATGAGCTGACGGTTCGTCTCGGCCGCCGTGTCATGACTGTAAAAATCGAAAAGCTGCTCGATACAACGAAAAAAGAAGAAGCAGCCGGCATGTACACCGTATTAAAAGAAGAACACATTGGCGAATAAGAAAAAGCACCCGTTTCAGGCGGGTGTTTTTTTCATGAAAGCCCCTTGCTGTGCATAGGATGTCCATAAAGGGGATGGATGCAATGGATATGAAACAAGGCCATACCGTAAAAATGGACGGGCGTAAAATGATTGAGATGACAGGCGTCATTCAGGTGGAACGATTTGACAGCACGGAATTTGTGCTTGAGACCATTATGGGAAAGCTGAAGATCCGCGGCACTGGTTTAAAAATGAAATATTTTGACACAGTCAATAAATCAGCAGCCATTGAAGGGCGCATTACTGCTTTTATGTATGTGGAAGGCGGTATGGGCAAATCATTTTTTAGACGGTCGACATGAATATTCACGTACAATTTGATACAGCTCTCGCGATGGTCAGCATGGGCATTTGTTTTGGGCTGCTGCTTGAATGCTACCGCCGTATTCGTCCCAAAAAAACCGGTCTGGTATTTGTAACAGATGTATTGTTTTGGATTTTGTATGCGATCTTGCTGTTCACTTCCCTGTACAAAGTAAATGATGGTATTGTTCGGCCGTCTTTTTTCCTTTTTTGGACGGCCGGCTGCCTGATGTATGGCACATTCCTGCGACGGTTTTTTCTCCCGCTCGTAGATGGTCTTTTTTTCTCGATTCGTTTTTTGTATCGAATGATTTCAGGAATCATCCGTATCTTTCTTGTTGCTCCGCTTCTTTTTGCCGTAAAATGTATCCTTTCTCTTGCCAAAATGAGTAAGTTTCTATTATCATGGTTGGTAAAGGTAGTGATCGTACGGCCATGGACGGCTATACGCCGTCCGAAAAAATAAAAGCGGAGGAACATTGATGCGCGGATTCAATAAAGAAAAAGTAGCTTCCTTAAAAAACGCTTTTGTCCTAAGTGAAGAAAGAAAATCAATGTTTAAGATGAAGCATAAACAGAAATTAATGCGCAGGCTGGCTGCTTTTGGTGTAGTGGCATTGATCATTTTAGGTACGGTGTCATCTGCTTTGTTTTCACAAATGGGCAATTTAAATGAGAAGAAGGAAGAGCTGGCAAAAGCAAAACAGTCACTGGCTGAACTAAAGCAGCAGCAAAAAGAGTCGGAGGAAGAGCTGGTCCGGCTGCAGGATGATGAGTATATTGCGAAGCTTGCCCGGAAAGAATATTTTTATTCAGAAGATGGAGAAATTCTCTTTAATATTCCAGAAGATGAAGAAAAAGCCAAAGATACAGAATAGTAAAGAAAGCATGTCATGTTGACACGCTTTTTTTACGTACTATAATAATAAGTAAAGTTCGAACAATTTTAAGGAGGAACAATTTTTTTATGTCAATCGAAGTGGGCAGCAAGTTACAGGGTAAAGTAACCGGCATTACAAAATTTGGCGCATTTGTACAATTGCCGGAAGGTTCGACGGGTCTTGTTCATATTAGTGAAGTGGCGGATAATTACGTCAAGGACATCAACGACCATCTAACTGTTGGCGATGAAGTGGAAGTAAAAGTTTTGAATGTGGAGAAAGACGGTAAGATCGGCTTATCGATTCGTAAAGCAAAAGATAACCCGCCGCCGCAAACGCAATATCGTCCGCGTCCACAACGCCAGGGTGATTTCCGTCAAAAAGGACCGCGCGGCGGCCAGCCGCCTGTCGAGAACTTTGAATCGAAGATGGCCCGTTTCTTGAAAGATAGCGAAGAACGCATTTCAACGTTGAAGCGTCAAACAGACTCACGCCGAGGCGGAAGAGGCGGAAGACGCGGATAACGCTTGCTCCCTGTCGATCTCAATAAATGTGTACTAAGCATAAGCACTTATTTTTAAAGTCCCGAATACTATAATTCGGGGCTTTTTTATTTTTTATTGGGGAAAAGAGGGATTGCGTTTTGCTTATTCAACATCTATACGTTGAGCGTCGTTCTGCGGCATTAATAAAACCGTTTATTACGGCATTAAGAACGGTTACGTCCATTGAGTTTATAGTGGTTCGCCTTTTGCTGGAGGATGGGACAGAGGGCATTGGGTCTGCTGCACCAACGATGGTGATTACGGGAGACTCAATTCAGAGTATGCAAGAGGCTGTTCAAACGATAATCTCTCCCCTCCTGATAGGCAAAGAAGTGAATGATATCAGAGCGCTTTCACAGGCGGTTCAGCAATCTTGTGTAGGAAACACGGGTGCCAAAGCAGCTGTAGAAATCGCTTTGTTTGATGCTTATGCTAAAGGAATGAACATACCGCTTTATCAAGTGTTTGGCGGTAAAACAAACGTCCTTCAAAATGATCTGACCATCAGCATCAATCAAACCGGCAGGATGGTGAAGGATGCGGTCGATGCTGTTCAAGACAGGTTTACTGCATTGAAAGTAAAAGCCGGGCTGAATGCAGAAGAAGATCTTAAAAGGATTACGGCTATTCGTGAAGCCGTTGGAGAAGCCATTGAAATCCGCGTGGATGCCAATCAAGGCTGGACAAAAAAAGAAGCAGTGCGCATCATTCACCGGTGGCAGCATGAGGGACTGAATATTGCAGTGGTTGAGCAGCCAGTAGCAGCGGGAGATCTGGAGGCTTTAAAATATGTAACAGACCGTGTTGAAACGCCGATTATGGCAGATGAAAGTGTTTTTTCGCCCGAGCAGGCAATGGAGCTCGTGCAAAGGAAAGCGGTAGATTGGCTGAATATTAAGCTGATGAAAACAGGAGGTATTGTAAGAGCTTTGCAAATCGCAGACATTGCACAGGCAGGCGGAGTTCCCTGTATGGTCGGAAGCATGATGGAAAGCAGTATTAGCGTGATGGCTGCTGCTCACCTGGCCGCTGCCCATCCAAATATTAAAAAGATCGATCTGGACGCGCCGCTGTGGCTTAAGGAAAGCCGCGTAAAAGGTTTTCCTTTTAACGGACCGGCGATTATGCTGGGTGAACAGCCGGGCATTGGCTATCACTTTTTAAAAGATGATAAAGAAAAGGGGACATAGTATCCTCTTTAAATATTCGAGAAAAAGCAAAAAAAAGACCGGCAAGCTTTTGCCTGCCGATCTTTTTGCTTGTATGACCCCTACGGGATTCGAACCCGTGTTACCGCCGTGAAAGGGCGGTGTCTTAACCGCTTGACCAAGGGGCCGTTATAAAAATAAAGTATGTCTGGCTTTAACGGCCAGCTCCTCAAGTTGTAAGCAGTGAAGTCTTACGTCTGTTGGAGCTGGACAATCGTTTCAGCTCTTGTTTTATAGCGGCGGAGGGGATCGAACCCCCGACCTCACGGGTATGAACCGTACGCTCTAGCCAGCTGAGCTACACCGCCAAGTTGTGGTTGTCTGTAACAGCACAAAATCTATAATAATGGCGGGGCGAAAAAAAGTCAACACTATTTCCGGAATTTTTTCATTCTAATTTTGTCGAACGATTTTTCTTGCCTATTTCCTTCGTTTGACAAAGTTTTGACAATCAATCTTTTATACTTCTCGATAACGATTAAAAGGGAGTGGTATTGTGCAAAGAGCGGAGCTGGGAATGACAGGAGAAGCGGTTCTAGGCCATGGATGGGGAAAAGGGTTTGCAGGAAAAACGGCCTTTGTTTTGCTGGATCGTGGATGGATTTTAGTGCCGGCCGGCTTTTTGTTTGGACGGGCACTGCTGCTTTCGCAGCTGTCGCCATTCGCGCTTGCCTTTTTTGCAGCCGTCTTTATGCTGAAGAAAGAAGTCGCCCCTCGGGTATTTTTAGCTATACTAGCCGGAGCGCTTACGATTTCGCCTGTTCAAGCATCAATAGCTTTCACTTTATTATTTTGTTTTCTGATCGTTCATCGGGTGTTTCGATCCCTTCATAAGGGAGAAATAGCGCCTGTCCCATTCTTTGTTTTTTTTACAACACTCGCTGTGAAAAGTGTTTTTTCTTATATTATAAACGGATCCCAGTTTGTGCCTGCATATGATCTGGTGCTGGCGGCTGTAGAGGCCTCACTTGCGTTTGTACTGTCGCTTATCTTTATGCAGTGTATGCCGTTTTTATCCCTTTCCGGACGAATTCGGACATTGAAAACGGAAGAATGGATCAGCTTGTTAATTGTTTTCGCTTCTGCCGCGACCGGTATGGCCGGCTGGGCGGTTGGGGGGCTGGAAGCCGATCATATTGCTGCCCGCTATTTAGTTACAGTGGTTTCTTTTTTATCTGGCGCTGCATTTGGATCGGCAGCGGGTGTGGTCAGCGGACTGGTCTTAAGCCTTTCGGGGGTAAATGATTTTCATGAAATGAGCATCCTGGCTTTTGCGGGCCTGCTTGGGGGGCTGTTTAAAGAGTGGAGGAGGGGCGGTGCGATTGCGGGCTTGATGACGGCCACTGTCCTTGCTGGTTTTTATGGAGAAGGCAGCCTGACCAATATGGATGCCTTATACGAATCAGCCATTGCGGCTGTCCTGTTATGCTTAACGCCAAAAGCCTGGACAGACCACCTGTCAAAATTAATACCAGGCACAACCGAACATTCGATTGAGCAGCAGCGCTACCTGCGGAAAGTACGGGATGTAACAGCCAATCGGATGGAACAGTTTTCGGATTTATTTGATGCGCTTTCAAAAAGCTTTTCTCAGTCGGGCCATTTTCATGAAACCGCTGAACGGGAAGTGGACCTGTTCCTCAGCGGAATCACAGAGAAAACGTGTCAGACCTGCTTTAAGAAAGAGCAGTGCTGGGCCCATCAGTTTGATGAAACGTACAAGCTGATGAAAGATATATTGGAAGACGCCGACCAAGGGGCTGACGCGCTTTCTCCTCATTTAGCAAAAGAGCTGGAGCAATACTGCTTCCGTCCAGCCAGGGTTGAAGCAGAGATTCGCTCGCAGCTGACCTATTACCGGGCAAACAAAAAGCTGAAGCAGCAAATGAGAGAAAGCCGGACAATTGTGGCTGATCAGCTTGAAGGCGTTTCAAAAGTGATGCAGGATTTTGCCGCCGAAATGAAACGGGAGGAAGAAACACATATTTCTCAGGAAGAAAAAATTACAACAGCCATTGAATCGTTTGGAATGGAAATTACGGATATCAGTGTTTTTAGTGTTCAAAAAGGTGCGATCGATATTGAGATGACACTTCCTCATTCAAAAGTGCACGGAGAGAGCGAGAAAATTATCGCACCCATTCTTTCTGATCTGCTGAACGAATACATCATTGTTGTGGACGAGCAGCAGGATGGCTCTGGTGTTCGAAGCGTGTTTCGTTCGGCTAAAGCTTTTCGCGTTGTAACAGGCCTTGCCCATGCAGCAAAAGGCGGCGGCTTAATTTCAGGGGACTCCTTTTCTGCTATTGAAATCGGGACAGGAAAATTTGCTCTGGCGATCAGCGATGGAATGGGAAATGGAGGACGGGCCCACGATGAGAGCAGCGCAACGATCAGCCTGCTGAAGCAAATTCTTCAGTCAGGTATTGAAGAAACAGTAGCTGTAAAGTCGATTAATTCCATTCTTTCTCTTCGGACGAATGATGAGGTGTTTTCTACGCTTGATTTGGCGATTATTGATCTGCAGGATGCCCGCACGGTCTTCTTGAAAGTCGGTTCCTCACCAAGCTTTATTAAACGGGGCAGCCAGGTTATCAAAGTAGAAGCGGGCAATGTGCCGATCGGTATTTTACAGCAGCTTGAAGTGGAGACGGTTCATGAACAGCTGAAGTCAGGAGATTTACTGATTACGATGAGTGATGGTGTATTTGAAGGACCTGAATTTATCGAAAACGCCGACGTATGGATGAAGAGAAAAATTAAATCTATTGAAACCAATGATCCGCAGACGTTTGCTGATTTATTAATGGATGAAGTAATGCGGGCGCAGTCCAATGAAATCCGGGATGATATGACGCTTTGTGTAGCACGTATTGAACACAATGTACCGGAATGGGCGGCTATTCCTATTTATGACATTGAGCCGTCTGCAAAAACAAAAAAACGGTCTGGAAGACGCCGGGCTGTATAAAATTTCCCTTTTCAGTCGAATATGAAGAAAACGAGTGAAAGGCGGGCGTAATCATGAAAATGGGTACGATGAAGCAATTGCTTTTACTGACGGACGGCTGTTCGAATACAGGGGAAGATCCAGCAATGATGGCCGCTTTTGCCCGGCGGCGTGGTATTACCGTCAATGTGATTGGGATTGTCGATGGAAACGGAACGGATCCAGGACTTGCTGAGATTGAAGCGATCGCCAAAGCGGGAGGGGGAGAAAGCCGGATTGTGCAGGCAGCGGCCCTGTCAGAGACCGTGGTAAATGTGACAAGGCAGGCAATGACGGGCACTATTTACAGCATTATTAACGAAGAACTGCGCGGTATTTTAAACAAAGAAGCAAACGTTGAGTCTCTGCCGCCGGCTACAAGAAGCGAGATTGCCGAAAAGGTGGAGGACATTAGCGAAGAAGCAGCGCTTGAGCTGCTCGTTCTGACAGATATGAGTGCCAGTATGAAGTTAAAGCTGCCGGCAGTAAAAGAAGCGCTGTATGATCTTTCTATGTCCATGCAGTCACGTATCGGCCCATCTTCTTTTTCGCTTTGGACATTTCCAGGGAAATATAGTGCAGCAGAAGAGCGGATTGGCTGGACCAACGATGCCGGTAAATTAGCAGAGTCATTTCCGCAGCTTCTGTCGGGAGGTATCACACCGACTGGACCGGCTATTCGCCAGGCGCTGTCTTCCTTTATGGAAATGAGCGAATACGATGAAAAATCGATATGAAGCAAGCCCTGGTGAACAGATTAAGGGAAAATGGACGGGGCATGTATGGCGAGTCGAGCGGGAAATTGGCCGCGGAGCGAATGGAATTGTTTATCTTGTAAGAGGGTCGGCTGGACGAGCTGCACTCAAATTTGCAGATTCCGCTTCTGTTGCGTCTGAGACAAATGCTTTAACAGCACTTGAGCGGGTCAGGGGAGCATCTCCCGGCCCTTTTTTCATTGAAGCGGACGATCTGGAAAAAGAGGGTGCCGTGTATCCATTTTTTTTAATGGAGTTCATTGATGGGCCGATGCTTCATACATTTATAAAAGGCAAAAAAGAAGAATGGGCCATTATTTTATTAATCTGGCTTCTTACCTTTTTGGAGTCCCTTCACCGGCTGGGGCATGTAATGGGTGATTTGAAGCCAGAAAATTTCATTGTTGTGAGCCGAAAAGCGATTCGGGCTGTTGATGTGGGGGGCATGACAAAATTTGGGCGGTCTATCAAAGAGTACACAGCGCTTTATGACCGGGCGGCATGGCAGGCCGGAACAAGAAGAGCTGAACCCGCGTATGACTTGTTTGGAGCGGCAGTGCTCACGGTTTCCCTCCTTCATAAACAGACTGTGCAAAGGGTGCTCGGGAATATCGACGATCTAAAAAGCATCGTTCAATCGTCTCCAGCCCTGCAGCTGATTGAGCCTGTTTTATTCAATGCGTTTGCAGGCAAATACGAGAGTGCCTCCGCTATGAAAAGAGACTTGCTTCTCTGCTTTGCGAAAACAAAAACAAGGACAAGAACAGGAAGGCAAAAAAGAAAAACCTTTTGGGCAGGGAAATGGTTCGTACTGGCAGGCGCTTTGGCCGCCATCTTGATGCTGTTTTTGTTAAACTAAAAGAAAACGCGGAGAGGCGGCGCAGGAGCTGTGCATTTTTTTGAAGAAAGTATTAAGCGGTTTATCGAGAAAAAAGAAATGATCAAAAAGGGAGATCATGTAGCTGTGGCCGTTTCAGGCGGCGTGGATTCAATGGTGCTTCTTTCTGTTTTGCATAAGCAGCGGAACCGGCTTGGCATTACGGTGAGTGCTATCCATGTGGATCATATGCTTCGGGGGGAGGAATCTTATGAGGATTTCCGTTTTGTAGAATCCTTTTGCCAGAAGCATGATATTTCTTTTTTTGGCCGCCAGGCAGATGCCGGCCGGAAAGCGAGTGAAAGCGGTATGGGTATTCAAGTCGCAGCCAGAGAAGTGCGTTATGCCCTTTTTCGAGAAGGAATGGAGAAGCTTGGAGCGAATAAACTGGCGACGGCCCATCACGCAGATGATCAAGCGGAAACGGTGCTTATGCAGCTGTCGCGGGGCGGCCACACACACTCTGGCATGCCGGCGGTGCGGCTTTTTGCGGGTGGCATGCTAATCCGTCCTTTGTTATGTGTGGAAAAGGAGGAAATTGCTGCCTACGCGGCGAAGCATTCTATTTTATATAGGGAAGATCCGAGCAACGCAAAAAGTACGTATACGAGAAATCGATATCGTCATCAGCTTCTTTCATTTTTGAAAAATGAAAATCCAAAAGCTGCGGTGCACATTGGCTACTTTGCCCAGGATCAGCAGGAAGACGAACTTTTTTTACAGGCGATGGCCAAGGAAAAAATAAAGAATATGGCGGTCTGGAAACAAGAATCGGTTTCACTGCAAATTGAACCGTTTCGCGAGGTGCCTTTGCCTTTACAAAGAAGGGCGATTCATCTAATATTAAACTATCTTTATCATGGAAAAACAGCGTTTTCTTTCCTACATATTCACCATATTTTACAACTGCTTCAATCAACTGCCCCATCAGGGAAACTAAACCTTCCATCACGCCTTTCCGTACGCAAACTAAACGAACAGTGTGTCTTTGCTTACGAAGCGGATGACAGGCCGAATAACAGAACTGATTTGTTATTTGCCGAAGATCGGCTGTACAGGCAGGGTGCCGGCACATTTAAGCTGGAGGAAGCCAGTGAGTGCCCGGACGGAGCAGAGTGTTTTCGTTTGAAGCACAACACGCCTCTTCCGCTTACGATTCGGATGCGGCAGGATGGAGATCGAATTCAGCTAAAAGGAATGAGTGGTTCGAAAAAGCTTGCGCGGCTTTTAATCGATGAAAAGATTCCCCTTGCCTTTCGCGACCGCGTTCCGGTGGTAACGGATGCAGATGGTAAGATTCTTTGGATACCGGGAATCCGCAAGTCAGTTCATGAAGGTGACGGGCCGCTGCTGTTGATTTATGAAAAGGAATGAACCAACTTTGGGAGGAAAATCTATTGCTACGTAACGATATCGAAGAAATATTAATTTCGGAAGAAGAAATACAAGAAAAAGTGAAAGAGCTCGGGGAGCAGCTCACTGAGGAATATAACGACCGCTTTCCACTTTTCGTTTGTGTGTTAAAAGGCGCTATGCCGTTTATGTCTGATTTGGTTAAGCGGATCGATACGCATCTTGAAATGGATTTTATGGACGTGTCAAGTTATGGGTCTTCAACCGTATCGTCTGGGGAAGTGAAAATCGTTAAAGATTTAAACACTTCCGTAGAAGGCCGTGATGTCTTGATTATTGAAGACATTATCGACAGCGGACTAACATTAAGCTATCTGGCGGAGCTGTTTCATTACCGGAAAGCAAAATCTGTGAAGATTGTCACGCTTCTGGATAAACCAACTGGCCGAAAAGCGAAAATTAAAGCAGATATGATCGGCTTTACGGTACCGGATGCATTCGTTGTCGGCTACGGTCTTGATTACGCTGAACGCTACCGGAACCTGCCGTATATCGGTGTTTTAAAGCCATCTGTTTACACGGCAGCCGAAGAGGAATAAGGGAGCCGGATGAATAGGCTAAAAGAAGGTTCAAATAGTTGTAAGGCCAACTTTTTGTGTGATAACATTGCATATAGTCAGTTTTTCTCGGGAGGAGGTAAGGGATGAACAGAATTTTTCGCTACACCATATTTTACCTATTGGTTTTTCTTGTTATTATCGGCGTTGTGAGTTATTTCAATAACAACAACGCGCCAACAAACAATGTCACATACAATGAATTCCTGACATATCTTGAGCAGGATGACGTTGAAAAATTTACTATTCAGCCTGAGCGCGGTGTTTATGAAATACGCGGCCAATTAAAAGGGGCAGAGGAAAATGAAATGTTTGTTGCGTATGCAACAGGCAATGACTCTACTTTAAACCGCATTAATGAAGCGTCTCAAAACACACAGGCAGAAGTTCTTCCAGCGAAAGAAACAAGTGGATGGGTGCAGTTCTTCACAACCATCATCCCATTCCTTATCATTTTTATTTTCTTTTTCTTCTTACTGAACCAAGCGCAGGGCGGCGGTGGCGGCCGTGTGATGAACTTCGGTAAAAGTAAAGCTCGTCTTTACAACGATGAAAAGAAAAAAGTCCGGTTTAACGATGTAGCCGGCGCAGATGAAGAAAAGCAGGAGCTTGTCGAGGTTGTAGAATTTCTAAAAGACCCGCGTAAGTTTTCTGAGCTTGGCGCCCGTATTCCAAAAGGGGTTCTATTAGTTGGACCTCCAGGTACCGGTAAAACTTTGCTTGCCAAAGCGGTAGCCGGAGAAGCAGGCGTACCATTCTTCTCCATCAGTGGTTCTGACTTCGTTGAAATGTTTGTCGGTGTCGGGGCTTCCCGTGTTCGTGATTTGTTTGAAAATGCGAAGAAGAATTCCCCTTGTATTATCTTTATCGATGAGATTGATGCGGTGGGACGTCAGCGTGGTGCCGGTCTTGGCGGTGGTCACGATGAGCGCGAACAAACACTGAACCAGTTGCTTGTAGAAATGGATGGCTTCAGTGCCAACGAAGGAATCATTATGATTGCCGCAACAAACCGCGCAGACATTTTGGATCCTGCCCTTCTTCGTCCAGGCCGTTTCGACCGTCAAATTACGGTTGACCGTCCAGACGTAAACGGCCGTGAAGCAGTTCTGCGTGTACATGCGCGTAACAAACCGCTTCACGAATCAGTAGATTTAAAAGCGATTGCTCAGCGGACGCCTGGATTCTCCGGTGCGGATCTTGAAAACTTATTGAACGAAGCAGCGCTTGTGGCTGCCCGTGCCGATAAAAAGAAAATTGACATGAGTGATGTGGATGAAGCGACGGATCGTGTAATTGCCGGTCCAGCGAAAAAGAGCCGTGTGATTTCCAAGAAAGAACGGAAAATCGTGGCATTCCACGAAGCTGGTCATACTGTAATTGGTCTTGTTCTTGATGATGCCGACATCGTTCATAAAGTAACCATTGTCCCTCGTGGCCAGGCAGGCGGCTATGCCGTAATGCTTCCAAGAGAAGACCGCTACTTTATGACAAAGCCGGAACTTTTGGATAAAATCACGGGCCTTCTTGGCGGCCGTGTAGCCGAAGATATTATTTTCGGTGAAGTTTCAACAGGAGCTCATAACGACTTCCAGCGTGCGACAGGCATTGCCCGCCGTATGGTAACGGAATTTGGTATGAGTGACAAGCTCGGACCGCTTCAGTTCGGACAGTCACAGGGACAGGTGTTCCTTGGCCGTGACTTTAACAGTGAGCAAAACTACTCTGATCGGATTGCCTATGAGATTGATACGGAAATCCAGACGATCATTAAAGAGTGTTATGAGAGAGCGAAACAAATTCTAACAGAGAACCGTGATAAGCTCGAACTTATTGCGAATACACTTTTAGAAGTTGAAACGCTTGATGCAGCACAAATTAAGCATTTATCAGATCACGGAACGCTGCCGGACCGCAATTACAGCGACAACCAAAGCAAAACCGTGAAAGAGAATGCAGATCAAGCGGGTGAAACAGCGCAAACAGCTCAAACACCGGCAACTGAAACAACCAATCTGCCGGCTGAGCCAGCTGATCAACCAGAAGTGCGCGACGATCTTCAAAATCCACCGAACAATGGTGGACCGAAAGCATAATCATAAAGACGCCTGAAAAGCATTTCTTTCAGGCGTCTTTTCTCTTCTTTTCGAGAAGTGTATGTTATGATAAAACACGAAAATTAGACGGACAGGTGTGGTGAAGGTGATTTTTGTACTGGATGTAGGGAATACCAATACTGTGCTCGGTGTATACAAAGGGGAAACGTTAGAACATCACTGGCGCATTGAAACGAACCGGAATAAAACCGAAGATGAATACGGCATGATGATTAAAAGCCTGTTTCAGCATGATGGCCTGCAGTTTGAACAAATTGAGGGCGTAATTATTTCTTCTGTTGTTCCGCCAATTATGGCAGCACTCGAGCGCATGTGTGAAAAGTATTTCCACACAAAGCCGCTTGTCGTCGGACCAGGTGTGAAGACCGGCTTGAATATTAAATATGAAAATCCGCGTGAAGTTGGAGCCGACCGGATTGTAAACGCAGTGGCCGGCATCCATGAATATGGCACGCCGATCATTATTGTTGATTTTGGAACAGCGACGACCTATTGTTATATCGATGAAAGCAGCCATTACATGGGCGGTTTGATTGCACCGGGCATTGGCATTTCTACAGAAGCCCTTTATACAAGAGCTTCTAAGCTGCCACGTATTGAAATTGCCCGTCCGGAAACTGTAGTCGGGAAAAATACGGTTTCGGCTATGCAGGCCGGCATTTTATACGGCTATGTAGGCCAGGTTGAAGGAATTGTCAGCCGAATTAAAAAGGAATATAACGCGGACCCTACTGTTATTGCCACAGGTGGTCTTGCTGGTCTGATTGCAAAGGAATGCAGCATGATTGATGTAGTGGATCCTGATTTAACGTTAAAGGGCCTTCGGTTAATTTATAAGCGAAATACCCAATAAGAGAGGAAGAGGACTGTGAGCGATTATTTAGTAAAAGCATTAGCTTTTAATGGACAGGTTCGTGCGTATGCAGTGGATACAACGAAAACGGTCGGGGAAGCGCAAAGAAGACATGCTTCATGGCCGACTGCTTCTGCAGCGCTTGGACGTACAATGACAGCAGGCGTCATGATGGGTGCGATGATGAAAGGTGAAGAGAAAATCACCTTAAAGGTTGAAGGGAATGGTGAAGCTGGTCCCATTCTTGTAGACAGCGATGCGAAAGGCAATGTGCGCGGCTATATTACGCGCCCGCAAACGCATTTTGATTTAAATGAACAAGGGAAGCTGGATGTGCGCCGGGCGGTCGGCACAGAAGGAATGCTGACTGTCGTCAAAGACTTGGGCCTGCGTGAAAATTTCAGCGGCCAGACGCCAATCGTCTCTGGAGAATTGGGCGAAGATTTTACGTACTATTTCGCTGTTTCTGAACAGATTCCTTCCTCTGTGGGAGTAGGCGTGCTTGTTAATCCAGATAATACTATTTTAGCTGCCGGCGGATTTATCGTGCAGCTGCTGCCGAATACAGATGATGCGACGATTACGATTTTAGAGGAGCGCATCACAACGATGGAGCCAATATCAAAACTGATCGAACGCGGATTAACGCCTGAGCAGATCTTGATTTACATCCTCGGTGAAGAAAACGTTAAGTTTTTAGAAACGATGCCAATCCAGTTTAACTGCAAGTGTTCAAAAGAGCGCTTCGGGAATGCAATTATCAGCCTGGGACGCGGGGAAATCCAGGAAATGATCGATGAAGACCACGGAGCAGAAGTGCAATGCCATTTCTGTAATGAGAAATACCAATTCTCTGAAGAAGAGCTGGAGCAATTAAAGCAAGAAGCATAAAAGTAAAAAAACCTGCCTTTAAAGGCAGGTTTTTTTGTAGCTTCCTCGAACTTAAATTAAAGTAATTGACTTTTCACTAAAAAGCTGGTAAATTCTATATAACCAATAAAAATACTCGGCATTTAACTGGAGGTAACAAATTCATGGTACGTGTGGCAAATTCAGTAGCAGATTTAGTTGGTCAAACACCTGTTGTAAAACTAAACAGTGTGGTGGGCGAAAACAGTGCAGATGTTTACGTAAAACTTGAATATATGAACCCGGGCAGCAGTGTAAAAGATCGTATTGCGCTTGCGATGATCGAAGCAGCTGAGAAAAAAGGCAACCTGCAGCCAGGCGGTACACTTATTGAACCAACAAGCGGAAACACGGGAATCGGTCTTGCAATGATCGCAGCTGCAAAAGGCTATAAAGCGATTTTAGTTATGCCTGAAACAATGAGCATGGAGCGCCGCAATCTTCTTCGTGCTTACGGTGCAGAGCTTGTGCTTACACCGGGTCCTGAAGGCATGGGTGGTGCAATCCGTAAAGCAAAAGAGCTTGCAGAAGAGCATGGCTATTTCCTGCCTCAGCAATTTGAAAACGAAGCAAATCCTGAGGTTCACCGCTTAACAACAGGAAAAGAAATCACAGAGCAATTTGATCAGCTTGATGCGTTTGTATCGGGTATCGGTACAGGCGGTACTATTACAGGAGCAGGCCAGGTGATCAAAGAAAAATGGGAAAATGCAAAGGTTTTTGCAGTAGAGCCGAAAGATTCACCGGTTCTTTCAGGCGGAAAACCAGGCCCGCATAAAATTCAAGGGATCGGTGCAGGCTTTGTGCCAGCGATCCTTGATACACAAATTTATGATGAAGTCATTCAAATTGATAACGACACAGCATTTGAAACAGCACGCCGTGTTGCGCGCGAAGAAGGAATTCTTGGCGGGATTTCATCTGGTGCCGCTATTGCAGCTGCGATTCAAGTCGCTGAAAAGCTTGGCAAAGGCAAAAAAGTATTGGCGATTCTTCCATCAAACGGAGAGCGCTACTTGAGTACACCGCTTTATCAATTCGATTAATTGAGCTTCGGCCAGACTGCTAAAAGCAGTCTGGCTTTTTTTCATGTTAAAATAGGGAATGGAAAAGGAGCGGTGTAAAAATGAAGGCAGGAAAGTTCATTCTTAATTTTGAAGAAGCGGTTCACGTAATGGGAATTTTAAATATTACACCCGATTCGTTTTCGGATGGCGGCCGTTACAACGAGAAGGAAGCAGCCGTACAACGTGCCGCACAAATGGTTGCAGACGGTGCACACATCATCGATATCGGCGGTGAATCCACACGTCCGGGTTATACACCGGTTTCTGTTGAAGAAGAAATCAGCAGAACGGTCCCTGTTATTGAAGCTGTATCTCGGGAAGTGGACGTCCCTATTTCTATAGATACATTTAAAGCGCGTACAGCCGAAAAAGCAGTAGAAGCAGGTGCGTCCATTATTAATGACATTTGGGGAGCGAAAAAGGAGCCGGATATTGCCGTGGTGGCGGCCCAAAAGCAGGTGCCGATTATTTTAATGCACAATCGTGAAGAAAAGAATTACACCAGCTTTATGAAGGACTGCTTAAACGATCTGGACGAAAGTATTACAATTGCCAAAAAAGCGGGAGTAGCCGATGACCAAATTATCGTCGATCCGGGCATTGGGTTTGCCAAAACAATGGAGCAAAATATTGAAATGATGCAAAATCTTGATCAGATTGCTGCTCTTGGTTATCCCGTCTTGCTCGGCACCTCGCGTAAACGGGTAATCGACTATGTTTTAAATGTGCCTGTAGAAGAACGGATGGAAGGAACAGGCGCTACCTGCTGCTTCGGAGCGCAAAAAGGCTGCCGCATTATGCGGGTTCATGACGTTAAGCCAATTGCCAGAATGATGAAGATGATGGATGCTTTAATCGGAAAGGAGCCGGATCGTGGATAAGATATACGTTACAGGAATGGAGTTTTGGGGCTACCATGGTGTATTTCCGGAGGAAAACAAGCTTGGCCAGCGGTTTGGTGCTGATGTAACCCTGCACGTTTCTTTGAAGAAAGCAGGTCAAACCGATAACCTGGAGTATTCCGTTAATTATGCAGACGTTTACCATGCATGTAAAAAAGTCATTGAAGGCGAGCCGGTCAAACTTGTTGAAACATTGGCGGAGCGAATCGCTGCCAGCATTTTAGGAGATTTTTCAGCTGTGAAGTCCTGCACGGTGAAAATTATAAAGCCGGATCCTCCTATTCCAGGTCATTACGACTTTGTTGCTGTTGAAATTACACGGGGGCGCGAAGAATGATCCACAAAGCTTATTTATCACTCGGCACTAATATGGGAAACAGGGAAGAACAGTTGAGGGAAGCTGTTCGTCAGCTGCAGGAGCAAAAAAACCTGCAGCTGCTGGCAGTCTCTTCTGTTTATGAAACAGATCCTGTCGGCTTCACGGACCAGCCGTCTTTTTTTAATATCGTGGTTAAGCTGAAAACATCCATGACACCATATGAACTGCTTGCAGCCTGCCAGGAAATCGAAAATAAACTAGGTCGTGAACGGATCGTTCGATGGGGTCCCCGTACAATAGACCTTGACATTTTACTGTATAATCACGACAATATTGAATCAGATAGTCTTATTATTCCTCACCCGCGAATGATAGAACGTGCTTTTGTGCTCATTCCGCTGGCAGAAATAGATACAGCAATAATGCTTCCTGGTACAAGTTTGCCGCTGGAGCAATACGTAGAAAGTGTACAAGGGAGAGAAGGCGTCAAGCTATGGAAAACAGCAGACGCCTTTTACCGCTTGTAATAACAGAAAGGTGATTATACATGTTCAATATCGGACCGGTTGAAATCAAAAACCGGGTAGTGCTTGCGCCGATGGCTGGCGTATGTAACTCTGCTTTTCGCCTTACAGTCAAAGAATTTGGCGCCGGCATGGTGTGCGCTGAAATGGTTAGTGACAAAGGGATTATTCTTCAAAACGCAAAAACAATGAATATGCTTTATATCGATGAGCGTGAAAATCCGCTTAGCCTGCAGATTTTTGGCGGCGAAAAAGAAACGCTCGTTCAAGCGGCAAGCTTCGTTGACAAAAATACGAACGCAGATATTATCGATATCAATATGGGCTGCCCGGTTCCAAAAATCACAAAATGTGACGCTGGAGCTAAATGGCTGCTTGACCCTGATAAAATTTACGAAATGGTTTCTGCAGTCGTAGATGCGGTGGACAAGCCGGTTACGGTAAAAATGCGTATGGGCTGGGATGAAGATCATATTTATGCAGTTGAAAATGCCCGTGCAGTAGAGCGTGCCGGCGGCCAGGCTGTTGCGCTTCATGGACGTACGCGTGTACAAATGTATGAAGGCCATGCGAACTGGGATATTATTAAAGAAGTAAAGCAGGCCATTAATATTCCGCTTATCGGAAATGGTGATGTTCAAACGCCGCAGGATGCTAAACGTATGCTTGAGGAAACAGGCTGTGATGGTGTTATGATCGGCCGGGCAGCGCTTGGAAACCCGTGGATGATTTATCAAACAGTTCATTACCTTGAAACAGGTGAACTGATTGGGGAACCAACACCCCGCGAAAAAATTGACGTATGCCTGCTTCATTTAGATCGCCTGATCGGCTTGAAAAATGAAAATGTAGCTGTACGTGAGATGAGAAAGCATGCGGCTTGGTACTTAAAAGGAATCCGTGGAAACGGTACAGTGCGTAAAGAAGTTAATAAATGTGAAACGCGTGACCAGCTTGCAACACTGTTAACCACATTTGTAAATGAAGTAGAAGAAAAAGAAGCGTCCAATCAGGCGGTTTAATTAGGAGTGAACGGAATGAGTGAAGAATTAAACGACCAGTTGTTAGTCAGAAGAGAGAAAATGCGGGCATTACAGGAAAAAGGCTTAGACCCGTTTGGCGGCCGTTTTGAGCGGAGCCACACAGCGGAAAGTATTGCTGCTGAATTCGAATCTTTTTCGAAAGAAGAGCTTGAAGAAAGAGGAGCGGAAGTAGTCGTTGCCGGCCGTATTATGACAAAACGCGGTAAAGGAAAAGCTGGATTCGCTCACGTACAGGACTTAACTGGACAAATTCAAATTTATGTACGAAAAGATGCAGTAGGTGAAGAACAATACGATTTGTTTACTTCAACAGACCTTGGCGACATTGTGGGCGTGAGAGGGAAAGTGTTTAAAACAAACGTAGGTGAGCTGTCTGTTAAAGCAACAGAATATGTGTTTTTAACAAAAGCGCTTCGTCCGCTTCCAGACAAGCACCATGGGCTGAAGGATGTTGAACAGCGTTACCGTCAGCGTTATTTGGACTTGATCACTAATCAAGAAAGCCAAAAAACGTTTATCACACGCAGCCGTATTATTCAATCAATGCGCCGCTACCTTGATAACAATGGTTATTTAGAAGTGGAAACACCAATGATGCATGCGATCGCTGGTGGAGCTGCAGCTCGTCCGTTCGTCACTCATCATAATGCACTTGATATGGAACTATATATGCGGATTGCGATTGAGCTGCACTTGAAGCGTTTAATCGTAGGTGGTATGGAAAAAGTGTATGAAATTGGCCGCGTATTCCGTAACGAAGGTGTATCGACACGCCACAATCCTGAATTTACAATGATTGAGCTGTATGAAGCATATGCAGATTATAAAGATATCATGAGCTTAACTGAGAATGTAATTGCTCACGTGGCGCAGGAAGTGCTCGGTACGACAACGATTCAATATGGAGAAGATACAGTAGAATTAAAACCAGAATGGCGCCGTCTTCATATGGTGGATGCAGTAAAAGAATATACAGGCGTTGATTTCTGGAAAGAAATGAGCGATGAAGAAGCACGGGCACTTGCGAAAGAACACGGCATTGATTACAAAGAAACGATGCAATATGGACATATTGTCAACGAGTTCTTTGAGCAGAAAGTAGAAGAAGAGCTTGTTCAGCCTACGTTCATTTATGGACACCCGGTTGAGATTTCACCACTGGCGAAAAAGAATCCGGAAGATCCTCGTTTCACGGATCGTTTTGAGTTGTTTATCGTTCGTCGTGAACACGCTAATGCTTTCACAGAGCTCAATGATCCAATTGATCAGCGTGAACGGTTTGAAGCGCAATTAAAAGAGCGTGAACAAGGAAATGATGAGGCGCATGAAATGGATGATGATTTCATCGAAGCATTGGAATACGGTATGCCTCCAACAGGCGGTTTAGGTATCGGCATCGACCGTTTGGTTATGCTTTTAACGAATGCTCCATCTATTCGTGACGTTCTTCTATTCCCGCATATGAGACATAAAGATTAATAAATAAATCTCCGGTGAAAACACCGGAGATTTTATTTTGAAAAAACTTTTAAAAAAAGCTTGCGTCGGGTGAATCACGATGGTATATTTATATTCGTTGTCAGCAACATAGAACAACAAACTGAAAAAACATTTCAAAAAAGCGATTGACTTCACTTGAAAGAAATGTTAAGATATTAAAGTCGCAAATGACACATTGAACATTGAAAACTGAACAAAATCAATAAAAACGTCAACGTTTTAAATTTTTATCTTCTATTAAAAACACCCCGTGTTTTAATAGAAACAAATGAGCAAGTCAAACTTTTTTGGAGAGTTTGATCCTGGCTCAGGACGAACGCTGGCGGCGTGCCTAATAC
>NZ_JAKGCR010000031.1 GCF_022668875.1 Domibacillus sp. PGB-M46
CTCCGCAGGCAAGACTCGAACTTGCGACCGATCGGTTAACAGCCGATTGCTCTACCACTGAGCTACTGCGGAATAATCTGCATTAACGACAGCTATAAAATAATATCACCTTTAAAATTTAAAATCAATACTTTTTTCAAAAATATTTATTACTAACTTCTTTTTTCAGCATTTCCCCTTATAGCCAATTGAGATGCACCTTAAAAAAAAGCACCGTATAAAGCTTTGAATTTATCTTGAAGAGCGGCACTTATCAAAAATAGAAGATGTAAAATATAAATAAAGCAGAAAATCGAGATGCTAAAAACCCATGTAAGAATCACCTTCAAGAAGAAACCCATTCTACACTTAGCATCAGGTTCCGGTTAAACTTCTGTGTATAAGCTTGTTCTACACCTAACACGACTCAAAAATATACCTGAATGACAGAAGCTAGAGAGTTTTCTTGTGCGGGGGGTTTAGGAGTACAGGACAACAACTACCATTGAATATCGTGAACAGTCCGCGTAATATATACAAGCTGCTTTGTGCGTCCTAATGTAAAGTTTTAACCTTTAAACTGTAACAGGGAGTTTTACATGGGATCCGGAATGACAAGCCTCGTTCGTTTTCTAGCTAATGAGGACAGGCAGGAAGGTTTCTGCGAACACCCACTTTGGGGAGCGGTGGTTTAAAACTTTCTTCTATTCAACAATGGCAAGGGCGGCTTACTTATATACCAACCTTACACTTCACCTACATATATGATCGTTAAACCCTGAAAGTAGTTCCTTAGACGACTTTAGATAAATCTCAACATAAAAAAAGCAGCCCCTATACCGGGCTGCTTTTTTTGCGCAGTCACTTGAGATCTTTATGATTAACCTACTCTTTGTTTCCTGATTCCCGCTAAATCATCAGTATTTCACGAATATCCTCTTCAGTAAGCATTGACGATGATTTCTTCTTAGAATCGATAATTTCTTCAATTAGATCCCTCTTTTTCTCTTGCAGTTCATTCATCTTTTCCTCGATTGTACCGCGGGCAACAAGCCTAATGATCTGTACATCATTTGTCTGGCCGATGCGGTAGGCCCGGTCAGCTGCCTGCTCCTCGACTGCAGGATTCCACCACATGTCATATAGGATCACTGTATCGGCACCTGTCAGATTAAGGCCGGTTCCGCCCGCCTTCAGGGAAATGAGAAATAAATCACGTTCACCGTCATTAAATCGACTGCATTTTTCCACCCGTTCTTCTGGTGAAGTTTGTCCATCCAGGTAGAAAAAAGGGAGCCCTTGACTCGCCAGCTCCCTCCCTATTAACTTAAGCATTTGCGTAAACTGCGAGAAAATCAATACTCTTCTTCCAGAAAGCCTTGATTCCTCTACAATCTGCATCAGCTGTTCGAATTTCGCTGAGCTTCCTTTGTATCCATCCACAAACAGAGCTGGATGACAGCAAATCTGTCGTAAACGAGTTAAACCTGCAAGGACTCTGATACGATTTTTTCGAAGTGTGTCCTTGTCCAAATGCTTCAAGGTATCGTGCCTAAGTTTCGCCAAGTAAGCCGCATATAGCTTCTTCTGATCAGGAAGCAGCTCCACTAATTCCATCGATTCAACTTTTTCAGGAAGCTCCGACAGTACCTCTTCTTTCATTCTCCGTAGCAAAAATGGGCGGATTCTGCGGGCGATCTTTTTCCTTGAGAGCTGACTGTATTCCTTTAAACCAAGGAATAATCCAGGAAAGACAACGTGAAAAATCGACCACAGCTCCTCCAATGAATTTTCCACTGGTGTACCTGTGAGGGCAAAGCGATAATCCGCCTGTAGCTTCTTCGCTGCTTTTGCTGTTTGTGTAACAGGATTCTTAAAAGCCTGTGCCTCATCAAAAAACACGGTGTGAAAAAATTGTTTTTCGTACCACCCTTTATCTCTTACTAACAAAGAATAGGAAGTAATAACAACGTCTGCACCCGTTACATTCTTCTGTATATTGAACCGTTCATTTTTATTTCCATCCACGACAATCGCTTTTACTTCCGTGGCAAATTTTTTTATTTCGCTTAGCCAGTTATACGTTAAAGATGAGGGGCAAACAATAAGGACCGGGCGCTTCTTTTTCTGGATATGAGGAAGCTCAGACAGGATAAAAGCAATGCTTTGGAGTGTTTTCCCCAGTCCCATATCATCGGCAAGAATCCCCCCAAACCCATAACGGGCAAGCGTCTTCATCCATTTGTAGCCCTGCTTTTGATAATCATACAATATCGACTCCAAACTCTCTGGCACCTCAAACTCTAAACTGCCTGGATTACGGATTGTTTCCAAGAATTGACGGAATGATTTCTCTAACGTGAAGATATGACTATCATCAGAATCAAGAAGCTGAAGCCCCCGGGTAACGGGAAGACTTACCCCGCTTTCCAGATCTTCCTTTTGTGCCGGAAGTGTTTTAAGGAAACGGTTAATTTCTTCAAATTCCCTTGTCTCCAAGGACAGGAGTGATCCATTCCGCAAACGGTAATACTTCCGTTTCTCCTCTAGGGCCAGTAGAACTTCACGTATTTGTTTTTCGGGAATACCCTCCATTTCAAATTTAAATTCCAGCCAATTGGTTCTTTCTTTTTGGATGCTGACTTTAATTCGAGGCTGAGCATTCCCTCTGAAAAGCCTGTTTCTCACTGACGTAGTGGCGTATACTTGTACAAGCTTTTGCATTTTCGGAACAACATTATGCAAAAACTCATACTCAAGCTTCTCATTATGCAATAGGTATCCGCTGTCAGTCCTGGAAAAAGAACTTTCCTCCATCAGCTGCAGGATTGCACCTTCTTTCTCCACGTCTCTTGCCGGCACGAAGCCTTTTCCATGCTCCCGGCCTTCCAGCGGGTTTAGGACAATACTTTCATATTGAAATTCCAGCCCGGCAAGCAGGCGGTTTTTCACACGGTCTAAATACAGCCTTGCAACCAACGGTGTTTTTAGCCATTTTTCGGAAATCTCTTCTGATATCTGGACATGGCCCATTTTTTTCAAACCCGGAACCACGTTTTCTAAAAAGTCATTCATTTTCCCCTGAGGAATGAAAATTTGATTGGATCCTGAGGCTTCGAGCATCTGTTTAAGTTCTGAAAGACGCTCGCTTTCCTCACTGCCCACCTGAATTAATCTATCCTCAAACAGAACAGACTGATAAGCGTTCAGCACCATTACCTCGCCGAGCCCCTTGATCTTCAGTTGATATCCTTCACTCTCCGCTGCTGAAAGGTCAAATTGCAAAGGAAGTGCTTTATCCGATAAACGTAAATTATCAAACGTATTTCCGCTATGCTCCAGCTTCATTAATGGAGCTCTTGTCAGCACAGGAACAAGCCGATCCCAGGAAGATGGTGGAATGAGCAGCATGTTAGGACGGATTGTATAGGCAGATTTGTCTGGCATTGCATTCACATATACTTTTTCATCATGAACCACTTGGATAAGCTGCTGAACAACCGCATCTGTTTCTTTTTGCAAGCAATGAAGGCTTGGATGGTAGGTAAATGAAGATGAAAGCAGGCTTGGTTTACCTTCTTTCACCTTCTCCAGGAAATCCCGGATATTTTGTACATGGGCCGAACCGATTCTCATTTCTATTCCGAACATGAATTGCCCCTGGCTCATGTTGACAGCTTCGCATGTAAACTCCGTATCAAGAACCTGCCTTTTTTCAAAGTGAAGCTGAGACCCACTTGAACGTTTAGGCGGATTGTTAAAGAGGTTTAGCAGACCTTCTGTCAGTGCCTGATTTGCTGCGAAATCGACCTGACGCTCACTTGGAATAACAGGGAGCGTCCCTTCTCGCTGATGCCCGTAAATCGACAGCAATACGGCCGCAATATGCTGACAATCCTTTTGGAAAGAAGCCAGCACAGGGCAGCTGCATTTCGTGTGGAGCCCGCCATTAGAATCTATTTTTAACGTGACATGGAAGTCTTCCATTCCCGTAACAGTCGCTTCACAGCTTTCAGAACTATAATTTTCGAATGTTACTTTATTAGCGCGGTAAAAAGAATCTCCTCGTTTGAAGGAGGCAGTGCCGCACATATCTTTAATAATTTTTTGATTCAATTGTATATTCAAAGGGTGTACTCCTTTATTGCAGATGTTCTGTTGTTTCTGCCGTACGTTTACGTCTATTTGCCCTGTAACATATAGATATCGCTTATTTGCTGATAATTTCGCTTGAATCTATATTGCTTTGGGTGGAATGATTCATTTTCATTCTATTTGTTGTATTCAATATAGCATATGTATTTAATACGTTGTATTTATAGCTCAGCAGCTAACCCAAAACAGGCGTCACCCCCTGGTGACCAAGGAATGACGCCTGTTTTATTGTACATTTGCGAATGATTAGCCGTATAGGAATCTCTTGAGTCAAGGACATTTGCTAAAGCATTTGTTAAACGAACAACATTTTTTCTTTCCCTGAGATATCTTTTTATCAATACAGATAAACTGCAAGATACTAAAAAACAGGTAACCCACGCCAAAAGAAAAACTTCTAATTCAGGCATTCCTAATGGTGAAAAGTGAAAACGGAGCAGTGTAACTAACCCTGTTGCTATGACCTGCAGTAGTTTATTCTCAAAAGCAAAACCTATTAATACCATTGTCAAAAGGTAAAACCCTGTTAAACTTACCTCTGGGTACACACAGGCATCTATAAATAGGTTTGACCCTAGACGCTCCACTACGTTAAACATAAAGGTAACAGGTTAAAGTTCAATAATTAAAGTTGTATATCCATGCAGGAGAGTATGATGAATATAGGCAGAGTCTGTTTTATGAGGAAAAAATCTTGAACATCTTCTCAAAGCACATACATGTAGATCGGCCAGTTCTGATAAAAAACCGAGCGATAAATGGTGCTGGGGAGAAAATGAATTCGGTAAGAGGGTCTTTTGCTTGAGATTCGCTATGCCAAATGTGTATTTATCCATTCCTTTGGACAAGAATCTAAAAACCCGGCCTTTCTTCACAAAGAAAAATCCATGTGGCTCAACAACCCGCCACATGGACTTTTCGTTTTTTATTGTTGCTTACTGTAAAATAAAATATATACCTACAAAATTCAAAAAAATTCGTTGCCATTATAAGGGAATATTGTCCTTATAAATTTATTGCTACAAGCCTATGTAGGTTTGTAGTATTAAGAACCCGTTTTACGCGCTTCGGTCGTTTCTATAGCAGCTTCCCAATTCGGAAAATGATACAATGCATTTTTCATTAGCTCTGGATGTGACTTTTTTATTTGTTTCTTCCGAAGCTGCTCTCCGCCTCTTTGCTTTAGTTCAGAAATTTGATTCATGACTTCTTCAACGCTCATACTCACTTCCATTTCCTTACCTCCCTTTTCTGACTTATTTTTATTCTCTCCATAATATTGGAGAGTCATACCCCTTTATCCCAGCCAAGGAGGACTTTATCATATTAGGCAAGAACACTACACTTCAAGCTTACTAAGCGGGGGATGTATCATTAAAAATGAAAAAAAGACGGTTAGGTTACAAAAGGCTATAATGCCCTGGAAAGGTATTATGGGAAGAAAGTGACAAAAGCAGAAAAGTCTTTTTTAAACGGAAGGTTCAGAAATACAGGCCAGCAACTACCATTGAACATGAACGATCTATGTAATATATAAATCCAAGCTGCGTTGTGCGTTACAATATAAAGTTTTAACCTTTAAGCTGTAACAGGGAATTTTATGATGAATCCGGAATGACAGGCCTCATTCGCTTTTTGGCCAACGAGGACACGCAGGAAGGTTTCTGCGAACACCCACTTTAAGGAGTGGCGGTTTAAAATTTTCTTCTATTCAACGGCAAAGGCGGCTGGCTTATATACTTTATATTTCATATAGGTATAATCTGCAAACCTTAAATACGATGCTTAAATGATTTAATAAACAACAATACAAAAAAGCAGCCCTCATACCGGGCTGCTTTTTTTATCATTACTTGAGGCGTGATAACTGATGTTAATTCATATAACGATATTCCCTCAGGCTATTCAAAACAGAGATTTCCTGCAATAGCTCCTCGCCAACATTCGTTTCTCCAACCGTTTTTCTCTCTAATTCTTCATCTACCAATCTTTTTACGGATAAAACATCTGTACCGTTACACAGAACATCTTCTTTTGAATTAAAATGTTTATGGGCGACCAGCTGCATACCGTAGGAATTGTACAGTAAAGTGTATCCCGCTATACCGGTTGTTGATTGATACGCTTTGGAAAAACCTCCATCGATGACAATCATCTTCCCATTTGCCTTGATCGGGTTTTCTCCATTAATTTCTTTAACAGGTGTATGGCCATTTATAATATGGCCTTGATCTGGATTCAAGCCAAATTCAGTTAGGATTTTACGGCAAATCTCCTCATCTTCACGCAAATGGTAGTATGGATTCTTTCTTTCTCTATGGGTTTCCTTATCCTGAATAAAGTACCTCTCAAAGGTTGTCATTTCTCTTTTGCCAAAGAGCGATGAATATTCTCCTGTCCATAAATACCAGACCATATCTGTCGCAAGATCATCCGTCTCTTCCGGATGGGCAAAGGCATATCGTAAATAATGTTCAAAAATATCAAGCAAGTCACGGCCGGCATAGGTTTTATTTTCAATGATCATTTTTTCCATATTCCCTTCTTCATCTAAAGGAATACAGCCATGTATTAATAGGTTCCCATTGTATTTCAAATAAAGACTGCCTTTTTTCATCAGAAAATTCATATGTCTAGCCAGTTTTTCTGAATGCTGAACAGAAAATAACAGTTTTTCGATAACCTGCTCTTCTTCCTCTAACAGCTGATCAGGCTGATCTGGGTTAATCGTTGCAAAACAAGTATTCTCCAGTAGGTACGTTTTTCCGTGAATCGTTACTTCGTTTTTGTCATAATCAATTTTCTCAAGCAAAAGCCGATCAGACATATCAAAACACGGGCGTCTCTTTATAATCGGGCTTTCAAGCTTGAACTGAATGATAGAAATGGCTTGATGAATTTTAGTGATTTGCAGCTGTTCTTGCTCAGATAAGTTTTCGTCTGAATTTCTTTTTGGCCGAAAAGCTGGATTGTCGTCATAGTACTTTTCCGCAAGGTTCAGAAGCGGTCTCAGGTTGATTCCGTACACATCTTCAATAATATCTAAATTATTGTACCGGGCACATATCCGAATAATATTCGCAAGACAAACCTTTGAACCGGCAAAAGCCCCTAACCATAGGACATCATGGTTTCCCCACTGAATATCAACGGAATGGTAATTAATGAGCGTATCGATAATTTTATGAGGAGCAGGGCCGCGGTCATAAATATCCCCCACAACATGAAGATGGTCCACAACCAATCTTTGTGTAGTATAAGCAAGACCAATAATCAGCTTGTCAGCTTGGCCAAGCGAAATAATTTGCTTAACCATTTTTGTATAATAATCTTTCTTATTTTTAAACTCGTCTGTTTTATACAATAGCTCTTCAATAATATAAACAAACTGTTTAGGCAATGCTTTGCGTAATTTTGAGCGTGTGTATTTGGAAGACGCATAAGAAACAAGCTTCATCATACGCTCAATGATTTCTATATACCACTCATGTAATTCTTTTTCACTGCTAAAATTGTTTTTAATTAATTGTAACTTTTCTTCAGGATAATAAACCAATGTCGCAAACTCATTTAACTCTTTTTCATATAACTGATCTTTGAAAAGATCTCTGATTTTCACTTTTACATTTCCCGAACCATTTCGCAGCACATGCTGAAATGCCTGGTACTCTCCATGTAAATCACTAACAAAATGTTCCGTGCCCTTTGGCAGATCAAGGATGGCTTCAAGATTAATAATTTCAGTAACCACTTTTTCTTCACTATCATATTTTTGCGCCAATAAATCTAAGTATTTTGAATTCAAAATTATGTATCCCCTTTCAAAAATCGCCATTCATTCTTCAGCTAACTGTTTACTACTTCCATTATAAAAGAAAAATGAAGGATACGTTATAACAATCGTTACTATTTCATCCATGTTTTAAGCTGCGTCTTGTTTAAGAATTACGGATTTTTTTGAAAAGGATACGGTTTTTACATTCTATAGACGAACTGTTGAGTAATAGTTTGAGTTTTTATGCCTACATTTAGTCCGTGTTAAATGTATTATTGACGTTCTATCAAAAGAAACAGAGGCCCATTTTAGGTTCCTCTGTTTTATTTCTTATATAAAAAGCACTTATCATTTAAGTACTCTTCCTGGCAAACTCCATTTAAAGAGAAGGATAACACTTATTTGTCCTTCTTTAATTTCTTCTCCATCACTTCTGCCATTTGCTGAGAATGTAAATCCTCTTCTTCATAGAGCTTATTGACGATATTTTGATAGTCCTTTTTATTACGGTTTTGACTTAGTTTATTGGCAGCTTGGATTTCTTGTACTTGAATCTTAAATCCAATAATTCCTTTTAATTCTTTTTCTAATAACTGGGGAGAAAGCTTATCCCATAAAACTGCATTCTTACGGTATTTTTCGTACTTTTGCAGCAACATTGCCAGGTCCTGTTTTAACTCTTCTTCGTTCAAAATGCTGGCTGTACCATATACATGGACAGCTTGATAGTTCCATGTTGGAACATTTTCCTGTTCATACCAGGAAGAAGAGACATAAGCGTGTGGCCCCTGGAACATTACCAATACATCTTCACAGGTTTCGAATGTTCTCCATTGAGGGTTCCTATACGCCATATGCCCCGTTAAATAGTATGTATCTCCTTCTTTCATTAACTGCAAGGGCAAATGAGTCGCAATGGGCTTACCTTGTTTTGTTGTGACGAGCGTTCCAAATGAGTTCATTTGAATAAATTCTTGAATTTCGTCTACATCCGTGACTCTATAATACTTAGGAATATACATGACCAGGTTCCTCCTTCATTCACTTCATTGTAAAATATAGTATGGTAACTGCTGACATTTAAAAAGATACAATTTCAAATAAACAAACATGTCAAAGGGGCTTAAAAATGAAAAATACTATTTTTGCTTTGAAGAAAGATTCCCCTAAATACAAACAAATCTACGAACAGTTCAAGCTATGGATTGAAGGAGGAGACATACTTCCTGATGAACAATTACCGCCTATTCGCCAGCTTGCAGACTCCCTTCATGTAAGCCGCAATACGACATTAACGGCTTATGAGCAGCTTGTCGCTGAAGGCTATATTCGCGGAGAAGGAAGAAAAGGTTATTTCGCAAATGAATTAGAACCGCTTTTACCCCAAGAGACATTCATCTCTCATAAAGAAAAGAAAAATAAGCCGACAGCACCTGCCCTTATCAATTTCCGGGCAGGCGCCGTAGACCAAACGCATTTTCCTTTAAAAGTTTGGAGGAGGATCGCCAACCAAGTACTAACGTTACCGGAAAGCTTCCGGTATGGGGAACCCTTTGGTGAAATAGGTTTACGCGAGCAAATTTCGAAATACCTGCTCCAATCCCGCGGGGTGAAAGTAGAGGCGAATGCCATTATTGTCGGCAGCAGTACCCAGCAAATGCTTATTCATCTTGGGCATATACTGAAGGATGATTTCTCAAGTGTGACAGTAGAGGATCCCGGGTATGATGGCGCGAGGGAAGCTTTCCAATTTCATCGTTTTACGATTGAAACGCTACCCGTTTATGAAACAGGGGCTGATTTTTCACAATTGGAACAAATGAACTCACAATTAATTTATGTCACACCTTCCCATCACAGTCCATACGGGGTAAGCATGCCTATTCAACAGCGACAAACACTTATTCATTGGGCTGATAAGATGCAAGGATATATTATTGAGGACGATTATGATAGTGAATTTCGCTATACACAACAGCCCTTTCCAGCTCTTGCTTCCATTGATTCAGCAAAAGTCATTTATTTAGGGAACTTCTCAAAGTCCTTTCTTCCAGGAATTCGTTTAAGTTATATGGTGCTGCCACAGCCCCTTTTAAATCGTTATAAAAATCAATTTCTTCATTTTGAAGCTACCACTTCCCTGCTTAGCCAGCTTACAATGGCTAAATTTATGGAAGAAGGGGAATGGAGCCGGCATATTAAACGGATGCGTCTTGTTTATAAAAGAAAAATGCAGCACTTAGTAGCTGCATTAAAAGAGCAACTTGCTGAAAATATATCCATTATTGGTGAACAGTCTGGTTTATACATACTAGTCAAAGTACATCTGAAGCGTTCAGAAGAATGGTTAATTCAGCAAGCTTCCTCTTACGGTGTTACGGTGTATCCTACGTCGCTCTACTTCATTAAAAATAATACGGACGAACCAATGGTTAAACTAGGTTTCAGTAATCTTTCTTATGATGAAATCAAACTTGGTGTGGAACTCTTAAAAAAGGCCTGGCTATAACACAACTCCGCAATGGTTAGCTCTGTTTAATATTGCGGCGAATCCTAGAGATTTAAAAATGCATTTTTTATTGAATGAAACGGATAAGATCTACAGAGAATTTTATTAATCAAAAAAAGAGAAGAGGAATAGTTCCCTTCTCTTCTTGCCTTATGTGCTTTATTAAAGCATAATGTTGTTTTTTCTTAAAAATCCCTTCCGTAAAGAACATTATTGATTGTTTGAACAGTTCAGCGGCTTGAATCATATAAGAAGATGACATACACACGCATGAAGAGATGCTTTCATTTAACACAGTTTAAAAAATCATTCATTGCCAGATTTCGTGATATCAGCTTCAATTCTGCTCATGAACTCTTCCGCTGCACTGTATCCTTGTTCCTTTAAATACCAGTTGTTTGCAGCGGCCTCAATTAACCCTGCCACATCACGCCCAGGCTGAAGTTGGATTTCTATGGAAGGGACCTTAACACCCATATAGTCAGTATAGTGAAATTCCTGTTCCAAATCATTATACAGGGCATCCTTCTCCCATTTCGTTAAATGGATATCAAGAGCGATTCGTGTTTCATCCTGAAACGCCTTACGACCGTATAAGCGGACCACATTCAATAACCCAATACTGCGGAGAGCCAAAAACTCCTTGGTTTTCTCGTCATGTGTGCCTAGAATGGTTTGCGGACTAAGTCTCTTCAGAACAACAATATCATCGGCAACCAGCCGGTGTCCCCGGCGAATTAATGTGTGCGCTGTCTCGCTTTTCCCTACTCCCGAGCTTCCGCGAAGTAATATGCCAATGCCTGACACATTCATACAAACTCCATGTATCGCCATTTCGGACGCTAATTCTTTTATTAAATAACCATCCAATTTGGTGATAAACTCTGAAGTGATCTCAGGCTTGTTTGTTACTAACAAGGGGATCCCCTGCTCTGTACAATGATGAATTAAATAGGTAAGTCCCTCTTCACCAGCCGTTACGATAAAACAGGGTGGATGATAGTGAACAATATTCCCAATTCGGAGCTTACGTTCTTCATGGCTTAATTTATGTAAATAGGTAATTTCCTTTTTCCCCAGGATTTGAACTTGTTCCGTTGGGAAAAAATCAAAATGGCCAACAAATTCAAGGCCCGGACGATGCACTCGTGGCTGCGTAATTATTTTCTGCAACTGGCTTTCACCAGCCAGCACCTTCAATGAAAACTTCTGAACCAAGTTTTCAACCGTTATTTTTTTCACTCTATACTCACGTCCTATTAGACTTTTTATAATGAATTATACTTTAGATTACTGGCGTCGTCACCCATTTACGAACGGGCTTTCCGAAGACTGGACATTAATAGTAAGTATATAGCTGGTTCGTTTCGTTGTTAAAATGGCTCCCCACTCTTTTGATGAAGTGTGAATATTGTTTAACAGGCCTTTTCTTTAAATTCGTTAGCGAAAAATCAACCGCAACGTTTAAGAGAGTCTTTTTGTAAAGAAGCCAGTGTAAGAACCAGAGTAATCAAGCACGTCCAATTGCTGCGACAAAATGCACTCCTAAAAAAATTAACAAGCAAAAATTTTGTACAAGCAGCAAGCTTACAAAAGTGGGCCATAAAGGCTGCTTTTTATCTTGATTAAAGTGCTTTATTATGAAGGATATACGTCAAAATCTAGGAGGGATTTAGTGTGACAAAGGAAAAAACAAAAAACATTGCCGAGCTTTTGAAACAGTCAAGCCATACAGTTATCTTAACTGGAGCCGGCATCTCGACTGAAAGCGGCCTTCCCGACTTTCGTTCACAGGGCGGGCTTTGGGATGGCAGGCGCCCAGAAGAAATCTCCCACGCTTCTAAAGTAGGGACAGATGAGTTCCGCGAATTTTTCACAAAACGATTGAATGATGCAGCCGGGCATGAGCCTAATGCTGCCCACCGCCTTTTGGCAGAGTGGGAGGAAAAGGGATTGGTTAAATCCATCCTTACCCAGAATATTGACGGATACCATAAAGCGGCTGGAAGCAAAAAAGTGCTTGAGCTTCACGGACATCTTCGCAGCCTCACCTGTGATAGGTGTGGACGAGATTATGATACAAGTAAATTTACCGTTGAACACAGTGATGTTTGTGTGGATTGCGAAGGAACTGTCCGCCCAAATGTGACTCTTTTTGGAGAAGAACTTCCGCACCTTGCTTGGTCTGAAGCGATTGAGGAAGTGAGAAAAGCGGATTTAGTGATCATTCTTGGCACTTCTCTTCAAGTATGGCCGTTCAACTCCTTAGTTGATGAAGCATATCAAGGAGGAAATGCCGCCCGGGTTGTTATTGTAACAGAAAGCGAAACACCCTATGATGGAATCGCAAGTATCCGATTGCATGATAAAATTATGGCCACCTTGCAAGCGGTAAACGAATACCTGGTATAACAGCGCCATTCTCCGGTGCTGTTTTTTTATTTTTACTTTTTTTCCTCTGTGAAAGAAAAGAGCAAGCCCTTGTCTTAAATAGTTTCGCTCTACTACGACTTAACTATGAAAACAAGTTCTTGGCTTTTGTCTTTTCTTTAATCCAAGGTTAAATGTCATATCTTTAGAGCTTTTGTCAGATGTATTGTTATTTCTCTTGATTTCTCATATGCTTTTTTCCTGCCTTATTTTAAATAAACAAAATAATATGGAGAAACAACATGATGAATAATCAAATGAATCTAGAAGAGTTAAACAAGCAAATTAACGGCCTTCAACATATTTTGATTGCCGCCGGACTGAAATATGGTCTTGGAAGCCCGGAAGCTTTAAGGTACAGTGAACAATTAGATGAGCTTATCTTTCAATACCAGCTTCAAAATATAGGGAACTTTAAAACTGGATAAGCCTTCTTCTTTTTTCTTCTGCATAGCTTTTCATTAATTAACCATAATAGTACTGTCATCTAGATCCCATATTACACATCGTTATGTTTTCTGCAGTCAGGTTTTTACCTGGCTGCTTTTTATTGATTTTTCCAGTAAGAGAGCAGGCACCCTATACGCTCCACTTCTCTGCCAGTCCACCCAGCCACTAACTTGATAAATGTCGGTATTTGTCGATCAAATTGTATAGAATGCGGCCTTATTTTATAGCACAATAAAAAGAAATACCTATCTCGCATAACGTGATTTCATGGAAAATAAAAGCTCTAAAAAGAGAAAAGTTTTCCCCTTTTATGCAGTCCGGTCAGCTAATGTAAAAATTGTAAAATTATACGAACCGATCATGAAAACGGAGCTGATAAATTGAGTAGCTTATCAGATGGTATTCAAAACGCATTATTAAATATTTTCATAGTTTATTCTTGTTTCACTTTTTATTTCAAGTTTATTGAAGGAAAAACCACCCCATTGACAAGTAAAATTATAGTTACTCTTGTTTCTGCCGTATCTATTATTTTTTGCATGAGCTTCCCTATTATCAATTCTGCAGGCTATACCCCTGATTTTCGTCAAATCCCCCTCATCGTCGGGGCATTATATGGAGGGCGCAGGGTTGCGATTATACTAACAGTAGTGATGCTGACATATCGTTTTTATTTAGACATCCCTCATTTTCATATGGCTTTATTGATTTATTCTCTGTTGCTTATTTCAATCATTTTTATTATTCCTTTCTTCCAAAATGCAGTTAATATGCGGCGAAAAGTACAACTGGCTGCAATAGCCGCTTTATTTGGATCAGGTTCCAGAATGGCACTGATGTTTTTCTTTGATTCAGAAAAAACAGATGTGGAATACCTTACCGTTTTTATTACGATCTTGTTCACCCAGTTACTAGGAGTTGTATCGTTTGTGATTGTAAATGAAAGAACAAGGCAAAGTTCGTTGCTTTCCAGAGAAGTACTAAAGCTTGAAAAACTTAGAACGGTCAGTGAATTGGCTGCAAGTATTTCTCATGAAGTTAGAAACCCGTTGACTGTTACAAAGGGATTTGTTCAGCTATTGCGCGAGCCTGGCCTTTCGGATGAGGAGAAAAATAGATATGCTGAAACGGCATTGGAAGCACTGGACAAAGCAGAAGCTACGATCACAGAATATCTTACCTTTGCAAAGCCTTCATTAGAAGACGTAAAGATATTAGATCTGCATCAGGAAATCATCCATATGCGAAACTTTGTTGATTCTTATGCTGCTATGAATAGTGTGGAAATTGAAATGAACCTGACAGCGAATATTTATATTGCCGGTGAAGACAAAAAACTACATCAGTGCCTTATAAATGTAATAAAAAATGGGATTGAAGCGATGCCTGGCGGAGGGAAGTTACGAATTGATCTCTGTCATATTGCAAGTAATGCCATTGTCACTATAACAGACACAGGGATCGGAATGAATAAAGCGCAGCTTGACCGTTTAGGAAATCCTTTCTTCACGACGAAAGACATTGGAACCGGTCTTGGCACGATGGTAGTCTACAGCATTGTGAAAACCATGGGTGGAAGAATTAAAGTGGACAGCGAAGTTGGGAAAGGCACTCGCTTTACGATCTTTTTCCCAACAGTGGAACAGACTGTTCAACCTTCAGTGGAAGTATCGAATAAGCTGTCCTCTCCCCTTGTTTAACATTAGGATTTATAAGAGTGGCTTGCTATTTTAAGCTGCTCTTTTTTATTTTCTCACATAGGAAATGCTCAAAGAACCATAAACAATTAAAAGAGACAGGGTACTACTCATGAGGATATTGGGTTGGGCCTGATCATTTTATCATTCTCATATCTCTTTTTTAGTATATATAACGTTATGCATGATACTGCTTTTGCGGACTATTTCAGGACATTTATTGGCCAGAGTTGCCCCCCTTCTCTTTATTAATGAAATGGTTTTTTTGATAGGAAACTTTACAAGTAGAAGGATAGCCTTAAAAAAGAATGAGGGTATTTCATTAGGCTGCTTTATGCACTGGCAGGATTTGAACATAAAAAAAACACAGCCGATTTGCTGTGCTTTTTACTCTGCTATTTCTAAATCTTCATTGCTCTCTAATTGCACGGAAGGCTTTTGAGCTGCCCCATCCCCAAGTACGACCATTTTTCTGGCCCTATCCATAATCCTTACTAAATCCTCGTAGTCCTGCTGCATGGTGCGTGCTCTTTTTTCAAGCTCTTCGTATTTTGTTTCTATAGCCGTTTTCTCCTGTTTTACCGTTTCAAGTTCTCTTCGAAGGCTTTCGTAGTCTTCCCCAGAAGTATTTATATTTTGCAGGAAAGCGATAATCTGTTTTATCGTAAGGGTATTAGAGCTTGGAATCTCTACTGTGTCTTGGTCTGCAGGATTATTTTCAGTAATAACATGAAGTCCTGAAGTCCTGTCCTTCTTTTGGCCGCCACGAAGATATTGTTTTCTTTGTTTGCGTGCAAGACCTAATGCTTTTTCGTACTGTTGCCGGATCACAGCATTCCAGCGGAATCCGCATGCCGCGGCTGTTCTGTTCAATGTGTCTCCTACTTCTTCAAACGCTTTCAGTTGGGTACTTCCCTCCCGCACATGGCGTAGCACCGTCTCAGCAAGCAGCAAATCATTTTCTTCTGACCAGGCATCTTGTCGCACTTTCATCAGTTATCTCCCCTTTTATTTGGATAGCCTTTTCATCAAGATAGCCGCTTCTTCCACCTTTTATACAAAAATACTTAAAATTATCTATTCTATTTATATTCTGTTTAGCTTCAAAGTATTTGTGAATTTTGACCAATATTCACTTTATGTTCATCGCTGCCATACAATCTGCTGTTATGTTTATAAAACCTAACAGGATCTTGCGTGCCTTGAGAAGTTGGTGGCGTTGGACCAGGAAGTGCAGATCGGGCACAGAAGCTCTTGGTCCATTTCCAACTATTTGACGGTAAATCGCTTTGTATTCAACTTCGTTTTGACTGTATGTTTAATAACAGGTATTCTATTTACAGCAGCTGCATCCGTATATTCACTTATGTATCACTGCTTTTTGATTAGCGGTTATTTCGCATTCCGCCAGGGGATAAATAGCTTTACTGAAGAAAGGCTCAAGTTATCACCATGCTTTCTATTTAGATAATGCCAGATAAAAGTAAACTCATACTGACAAAAGATAATGACTTCAACTCGACAAAGAGTCTTCCATTTTCCCTGCTTCCTCCGATTACCCAAAATGAAACCAGTTAAACACCTAAAACTTTTAGTAATGTCTTTTATTCCCCTCTTGTCATTCCAAAAAACAGTCGCTATTCCTTAGGATGAAAGGGATAGCGACTGTTTTCTTTAGATTTCAAAACAAAATTCTATTCATGTTGAATTTGTAACTAAACTTTATATTCCATTTTCTTCAAACAAGGTATCCATTAGTTCCTCATTTTGATTTGAAGCTATATTTGATAATTTGCGGATATTACTCTCTTCATACTTTAACCACAAGAGTGAAAATTTTAAATTGTTCCAATTAGAATTGTACAGTAAGAAAAAGAGACAGAACTAAATAGCTTTGCCTCCTTTCAGTCTAAATACAAGGGCTGCACTGACTACGGAACAGTCTTGGATCTCATCGTGCTGTGTTTTCAGGCCGTATGGATAGGATTAAAAAACGCGAAATTTGCACTATGTTTTCCAAATAAGGAATATTTTTAATTAATACGGGCATAAACTAAAATAGATTCATATAGAAAAGTAAAAGGAGTTTTATTTGTTAGCAGAGGTGGGGCTCTTATTATTTAATGAAAAGGAGCGTTTAAAAAGTGAAAATCAATCTGCCGACAGAAACAATGGAGGGAATTATTAAGTCACTTGAGATTAAAAATCAAGCCAGCACCCGGTTCAATGGCCAAGATTTTCATTTCAAAAAAGAGCGATTTTCATTTGATTCAGGTAAAACGCCGAACTTTTCTACTGTTTTAGAGAAACTTGATAAAAAAGTTGAGAAAGTGATTCGACATGAAGCAGAATTTAAGAACTTCACCTTTGCTACAATTGGTCGCGTCTGGCAACAAGAAAATCTGGAATCCGGAAAAATTGTTTATATTTACTTTTTTTCAAATGATAAATCTGATACCACGTTTCCAGATGAACTGGTCAGTCAGTACGAGCTGCATACCTGGACAAGAACGATTAAATAAATGCAAATATTAAATCCTCTTTGAGGTTTCTCAGCTTGTAGACAAAGCCTTTATTCTAAAGGTAATGTTTGCAGGCTTTTTTGTTTAATAAAACGATCAAAATCTTGCAAAGGGATTAGTATGTGATTAAGTGTCTTTACTTATGTATGCTGCAGGCTCTTTCACTGCTTTTTGATTGGTATTTATTTTGCATTCTATCAGGAGATACGTAGCTTCACTAATAGAAAGGCCAAGTCTCTAAAGTTTCCATATAGGCTGTCTGGCAGGCAGGACCGTTAAAGCTCTTTTCTCCTTTTATTTTTCTCGAATTGCTCAAGGTATCTCATGGGATCTTCTTTCCTTCTGCCTTTTTGTATACTAATACATATGACGACAAGTGAAGCTTTATGTATACAAAAATACTGAAGATGAATACAACAGACATTGTAATTTGGAAATCAGGGATAGCGCAGTGAACTGTTAACCTGAAAACAAAAAACTGGACCCGCTCTCGGGTCCAGTTGTAACTTATCTTATTTAGCGATGCTGTAAAGAGAATCTACCTCGTAGCCCTTTGCTTTATAGTAATCCAAAATACCAAGATAGATCGCTTTGGCTGCCGCTGTCTGCCAGTAATCCGATTTCAATTTGTCATTGTCACTTTTATTCGTAATAAAACCGAGTTCCGCCAGCGCGGCCGGCATATTGTTTTCACGGAGAACACCGTAATTTCCTGACTTTACTCCGCGGTTATTTAAACTCCAGGCGTCTGTCATTCTTGTTTGAATTTTTAACGCCAGTAATTTGCTGTCTGACACATACGGGTTTGCAGCAGCTGCATAGTAAAATGTTTCTGTACCGTTCGCATTCGCACTAGCCGCATTTGCATGAATGCTGACAAACACATTCCCCTTGTTTTTTATAGCAAAATCAGGCCGGGCATTCACAGAGACAAAGACGTCTGAAGAGCGGGTCATTTTCACCTTAAAAGGTGTTTTCTTTAGCAAGTTGTTTATTTTCAGTCCTGTAGAAAGGACAACATCTTTTTCTCTAAGTCCAAAGCCAATTGCACCCGGATCTGTCCCGCCATGTCCTGGATCAAGAATAATTGTCTGGCCGGAAAGGGGTGAATCTGGACTGGCAAAAGGCTTTTCAGGCGAGGCAGTTCCTAAAGAAGTACTTCGTAAATAAGAAGCACTGACAAACCCCGCTGTGTTACCTGTTTTAATGTATATCCAGTCCCCAACCGAATGCGCACCTGATACTTTTACATTTTTTTCAATCTTTCCTTGTGAAGCAAAAGATGTCGAAGGTCCTGTGCGGATATTTAAGTTATCAGCACTTGTCCAAAGTACCTTTGAAAAACTTACAGATTGTTTTGTACGGAACGCGGGATTAATCGCACGTGCTAAAAAAACAGCAAAATCAGCACGTTTAATCGTTAAATTTCCGCCAAACGTACCGCTGGCAGTTCCACTGGCAATGCCGCGGTCCGTTAGCTCTTTTGCAGCTCCGGAAGTCGTGCCGTTATAAGAGTAGCCGAATGCATTCGCGATCATAATGGCCATTTCCCCGCGCGTAACTTCCTTATTCGGATAAAAACGACCTGCACTTACCCCCGATAAAGAGTTAGTAGTAATTTTTTTGTCCACACTAGATTGTATAAACCCGGAAGCATAGTTACCCGTTCCAACATCAGAGAATACTGTTTTTCTTTGTGCGCCGTTTAATTGAAGGGCCCGGCCGATTAATGTAACAGCTTCTGTCCTTGTTATCGCTTGATAGGGGTTAAAAGACGTTTTAGATGACCCTTTTACAATCCCCCCACCCGACAAATAGTTCACTTCCTTTTTTACTCGGCTTGGTACATCCGTAAAACCAGCTGCCTGAGCAGACAGGTGGGTGCTCCATTGGGAAATAGTCAATAAAAAAACTAGAATAAAAATCATGCTTTTCTTCACGTTTAGACCTCTCCCCTTATCGTTTTATCCAAATATCTTGCATGGATCTCTTACATATTATTTCCTTTTACTAATTTTGTTTATATGAAACTTTTTAAGATAGTTTTTGCCCATATGTAACAGTAATTTGATTTTCGTTATGAAAACGAAATAAAAAATTGTTTTTTGTTTAATGCTTAAAATATCTCTAAGAGTATCTTAATTCCCCCTTTAAAAGGTTTGCTCGAGGCCGTTTAAACTGGATTATTACCACTAAATTAGATAGTTTTTTTAGGAATGATCACTTTGATTACAAAGCCTATAGCCTATGTGTTCCATGAAAGTATAGCTTGTTAAATGGGTTAACATAATTACGGGATTTAAGTGTAAGAGGTTCTAGACTATCAAACTTCACCTAGCTGGCAAATGCTATTTTCTGATCGGAAACCCAGGGATAGCAATGAATTGTTAATTTAAAAACAAAAAAACAGAACCCTCTCTCGGATCCTGTTTCACCTTTTGTACGCTATTTATTATTACCTTTTTTCATTTGCTCAATTAGCTTTTTTGTCCTCAAGTCCTGGCTTCTCGATAATTTTACTGGGGGCAACATACACGCCGTCTTTCGCTTCATTTTCAAGATCCACGATTCTATTCTTTTCTGATAGTGTTAGCAGAAAGATCATAGCCATGTTAAGGAAAGCAGTGGAGCATGCCATTGTATGTATTACGCTTTTTCACTGCTAAATTCCGTTTTTTGACGCAAAACTTTATTAACAGAACTGCGGTTCTTCCAGATAAACTTAACCATTTCTGCTGGTTCCAGCAGCTGTTCATCTGGATCGCAATAGGTTTCACCTTTTCCATGAATGGTCCACGCCTTTGTGTATTCATTAAACATCAGCGTCCACTGCCCATTTCGCTGCTTATCTTCAAAAATAAAGTAATGCTTGTTTCCTTGATCATCGTAAAAAGCAATTTGAGGAAAATCCATTAAGAATTGTTCAATATCTTTTTTCGATCTTAACACTCTAGCCATAATTCAACTCTCCTTCACGATAAACTTGAGAAATGCAAAAATGTCTTGTTTTTAGACGGCTATTTTCAATATTATATATAATTCGAGAAAGTAATGCACCCTGTCCTTTTAGTTTATGTTCTTGCTTCCTGGAAACAGGAACGCTGCCTCCGTAAAATAAGTAAAAACAAAGAGATCCCCCCCTGATCTCTTTGTACCTATTCTTACTATCGATCTGAAAAATTCTTTAAATCCTTTTCAACAATTAATGTAACCGTTTTCCTAGTATCATCCTTTTATAGAGGCAGAAAGGCGTTCTTTCTTAAACTGACTTATGTATGTACGATTGATTAAGTAAATTAAAACCTTTTAAAAAACTAGTTACAACCCTCTATCTTTGTCTAGCTACTCTTCACCGTTCCATTCAGCAGACATTACATCCAGGTTTGGAAAACTCATAGTAGCGTCGTTTGTTTGAACAAAGGATAACAGTTTCACATCCTCGATTAAAAATCTCCAGGAGTTTATTTGGATAATGTTTAATAATTTAAATGCCACTTCGAAGTTTTGTTTTGCAAACAGCTCATAGTTTTTAAATACCAAAACGAACTCCGTTTCTTCCTCAACCATGTCTGATAAGCACTCTTTAAAAGCGTCTAAATTTTCTCCGTAATAACATGGCAAATCAAGAACAGCTGCCAAATCATGATGGTGGTTTTTTAACTTCCACTTGGAATAATCAAAAGTATATATTTCAAACCCTTGACGGGATACATCGCCTATATACTTATTTAAAATTTTATTACTCATGAAGAGCTTTACAGAGCCATTTAACATAAGGTTCTTCCATAATTCCCTCTCATACTCACCACCCAAAATTTGATTTTATTTAAATGAATTGTTTCTTAATCAACAGCACCGGTCAATAGAGCCTTTTCCCCAAAAAATGCTTTTTGACTATATTGCCAGTGAGAAGGGAACGGAAACGACCTATACTGTTAAGGCAAGACAAATCAAAAACCCATAAGGGAGTGACTGATCATGTCAAGCAGAGACCGCAACCGCCTATTGGCTCCAGGTGTCCAGCAGGCTAATGACCAGATGAAGTACGAAATCGCTTCGGAATTTGGTGTTCAGCTAGGTGCGGATACAACAGCGCGCGAAAACGGTTCTGTCGGCGGTGAAATCACGAAGCGCCTTGTACAAATGGCGAAACAGCAATTGTCTCGTCGTTAGAAAACATATAAAACTAAAAAGCAACAAAAAAAGACACTCCTTCGTTCTGAAGGGTGTCTTTTTTTATTTAAGGCTCTGTTAGAGATTGGTGTGAATGAACGTCTAGTTTTTGTATGCAAAATTTGAAAATATCCAATTTGGCCGTACTGTTGATTAAAAATGTAAATTTAGATTATTTTAAGAAAAGATTTTAACATTTGTTTAATTAGCTTTTTTATCATTAAGTTTCATTCCGTTTGTTGTTTACCAGTGTTAATTCTTTGTCTTTTGTTTTAACAGTGCTGATAAAAAGGCTAATGTTAGTCCCTGTCCCCAGCCCTGAACTCTCTTATACGGAACCTGTTTGTATCCTTCTGCATTATCCATTACAGCCGTCCCTGCGGAGACACTTGCTACGGATCCATCTTCTTTGATCTGGCTAAGAATTCCTTCAATCGACCTCTGGATATATTCATTATACAACTTCCCTCTAGACAACAAGGCAGCAGCAATTCCAGCAGATCCCGATGTCTCTTGATAGGAATCGGCATCCGTTAAAATCGTATGCCACAGTCCAGTTGTAGATTGCAAACGGACTAAAGCGCTCAACTGATCACGAAGAGAATCAGCAATAATCATATAAGATGGATGTTGTACTTTGATTAACTCCAATGCTCTTGCCATCGTGTAGGCTGCCCAGCTGTTTCCTCTGGCCCAAAAAATACCGGACATATGATTTTGAGCAACATGATCCCATCCGTGATAATATAAATTTGTTAATTCATCCTGTAGAAATTGTTCGTGTCCGTGATATTGTTTCAAGCCAAATTCAAAATAATCATTTCGATCTAACATATGGCCAATTCGTAAAAGAAAATATCCTGCCATAAACATAGTATCTGCCCATGCTTGCTCGGGAAATACATCCTTTCCTCCGTTAACGGTATGCTGTAAAATACCGTCTGCAAACCTGTCTGCATCATTTAATAAAAAATCTGCCATTTGAATGGCATAGTTCAGATAGTTTTCTTCTTCTGAAGCCTTATACAAAGTGAGAAGCGTGTGACCAATGGCACAAGCATTTACAGACAATAAAGGCAGACCGTCTTCCAGTTCCTTATCTATCCAATTCTTAAGAAAGTGTAAGTATTGCTCCTCTCTGGTGGCTTCAAATGCTTCAGCAATACCGAAAAAGGCTACCCCGGCGGGCCAGTCCCACCCGTAATCCATCTTCATGGTCCTTTCAACAACTTTATCTATTTTATCTCTTACTTCATTTTCATCAAAAATAAGCTTAGACATCTTCCACTCTCCTAAATGATAAAAATAAATAATTCGATGTATGACCCATAAATTTCACCCGGCCCCCTCCTTTCATATGCCATCATTGTAAAATATATCTTTTTTTCTTTATATAAGATTTTTTTCTATATAGATAAATTGAACAAAGAACACTGTTAAATGCACATTTTTCAACATTCGCAAGTGCTGCATGAGATCAATAACGTAAAAAACCGAGACATTATACAGGCCTCGGTTTTCTTAGGTTTACACTTAGAGAAAATTATTTTGCTGTGAATGAATACAGTTCAGTGTGAATTCGCTTCCTGTACTTCACATTTTCTATAGTAACGGTGTTAATGACAATTAGTTTGATTAAATCGCTTAATAAAGAAGCAAAAGAACTTAATTTAAAAATCTATATAGACACACCTAAGAAAATATAACAAAAAAGAACAGCTGCGAGCTTTCGTTGACTTACGACGAGGAAATAAATACTAAAAATAAGCGATCCTAAAATAGATCACTATAGATTAAACGCGTTTACAGAGAGTGAATAAACAGAGGGACTCCCTTATATAATGGTGGGACAAGTACTAATAACTTATCAAATTCTGTTTACTATATGAGTACGAAGGAGGGGTTTCATGCTTTTTATTTTATTCGGAACAGCTGGGGCTGCAACGATACTAGCAGCGATCGCGCTATCGAATTACGCGGATGAATTAAGTGAGAAAACATCACTTGGCGGGCTGCTTGTTGGAACAGTTCTGCTAGCAAGCGCTACTTCCCTTCCAGAAGTAACTACAAGCGTTTCCGCTGTTCTTCTCAAAAATCCGGATATTGCAGTGGGAAATATGCTCGGGTCAAACATGTTCAATCTTTTTATTATTGCGAGCTTTGATCTATGGTACCGAAAATTACGCTTATACCAATCTGTAAGCAGCGAGCATATATTCACAGCGGGACTTGGATTTTTTCTTTCGGTAATGGCGCTTCTCGCCCTGGTATGGCAGCCAGGCTATACGATTTACGGGGTTGGAGTAGATTCCTTATGTATTGCACTGATTTGTATCCTAGGTATGTCTCTCCTCAACAAAATAGCCTACACATCCGGACCTGAACAGGCTATATCCGCAAATGAACCATCTATATTGTCTGGTCACGCCTCTTTTTCACTAAGAAAAACGATAGCCGGTTTTTTGATTATGGCCTTGCTGATCACCGGGGCAGGAACCACACTTTCTTTTGTAGGCGATGAAATTGCAAGAGTTACTGGAATTGGATCAAGTTTTGTAGGCAGCTTTTTCTTAGCGGCTACAACTTCTATACCGGAAGCGATCGCTGTACTTGTAGCCCTCCGGTTAGGAAATGTCAATTTGGCCCTTGGCTCAATACTCGGCAGCAATATTTTTAATATGTTAATTCTAACAGGTTCTGATGCTTTTTATCGGAAGGGACCTATCCTTTCACACGTCTCCCCTATCCACCAGGTTTCCGCACTGTCTGTATCGGTTTTGTCTCTTGTTTTACTGATGGCACTTAAGCAGAAAAAAGAAGTTTCTTCTGTAAAATACCTTATCCCTTCATTGATGATTATCATCTGTTATTTATATTCTTCCTATAGAATTTTCCAGGGATAAAGGCAGGCGCTTCCGCTCCCTTCACCTTAATGGTTGTTTATTACATGCTTCATTAGAGAATATGTAAAAAACTATGTTTATGTGGTGCATTTGTATGAAAAAATTTGTGGAAGGAGTCAGTGCATTTTCCGGCTGGCTGTGGGGCATCCCCCTCATTACATTGCTTGCCATAACAGGTGTTTATTTAACCGTTCAATTAGGGTTCTTCCAGTTTCGATAACCGCTTTATATGATCAAGCAAACCTTTGGCAGTATATTTAAGGAACCAAAAGGAAATATTACACCACTGCAGGCATTAACCTCTGCTTTGTCTTCTGCCCCCGGTGCCGTATTTTGGATGTGGGTGATTGCGGTCATTGGCATGTCCATTAAATTTTCAGAAAGTGTATTAGCCGTTCATTATAGAGAGAAAAATGAGGCAGGCGAATATGTGGGCGGCCCTGTCTATTATATGACAAAAGGGCTAAAGTTAAAGTGGCTGGGAGCCTGGTTCGCCTTTGCTTTAATGATCGAGCTGATTCCAAGTATTATGGTCCAAGGAAATGCTGTATCTTCTGCTGTAAAAGAAACGTTTAATGGAAATGAGCTGCTGTCAGGACTTATTACAGCTGTTCTTGTTGGACTTGTTATCTTTGGCGGCTTAAAACGTATTGCAAAAGTAACGGAAATTATTGTGCCGTTTATGGCGCTTCTTTATGTAGGAGCAGGGCTGACCATTGTAGCAATGAATATCGGCAAGCTGCCAGAAGTCATTGATCTTATTTTCTCTTATGCATTTCAGCCCATGTCAGCAGTTGGCGGCTTTGCCGGTGCAGCCGTAGCAGAAACCGTCCGCTGGGGATTCGCCTGCGGCTTGTATTCAAATGAAGCAGGACTTGGAACAGTATCGATTGCTCATGCAGCTGCCACGACCGATCATCCGGTCCGACAAGGTTTTTGGGCTGTAATGGGGATTGTGATTGGATCTGCAGTGCTGAAAATTATGTGGAGTATCATTTTCAGCGGTGGTGCAGGTATGTCGGTTATAAAGCCTGCCATTACAGGTGTTGTTGTATGCATTTTAGGAATTTTCTTCTATAAAAGACGGTTGTCAATACGTAAATAACCGAGTACTTGCTAATCTGCTTTACTAAACTAAATACAACGTACGAATAAATTACTGTTGCATTCAACTGAAGGAGCCAGAATTATTTTATTCTGGCTCCTTTTTACTCTTTATCATTGTAAAATGTGTATTTGCTATCTGAAGCTTTGGATGATTATATTTATCCCCTTTTTCCATCAACTATGATTAGTTTAATTTAATTGTCTATGATATAGATGATACACGGTACTGCATGGGTATAATAGAAACAATAAATTAGGTAGGAGAAATCTATATGAAGATTAAAACTGTTGACACTTGGGATGATGAACTTTGGCAGGACGCGAGCCCCCTTTATATGGAGGCATTTGGAGATAAGGGGGCCAAGCCGGTTAAGATCGTCAAAAATATGTTTGCACAAGGAATTGCCGAGCTCCATGTGGCGTACAACGAGTCGGGAGCGGTTGTTATGGCTCTCACAGGGAAGCTCATATCTGATCGGGTGATGATCATCGACTATTTGGCTGTATCTGAAAAAAAGCGAGGCCATGGACTTGGCAAACACTTTGTTGATTACCTGCGGCACAAAGCGGATCATGAGGGGTATCAGAAGTTAATTATTGAGGCTGAGTCAGAGAAAACACTAGATAACAGAAGACGTATCCACTTTTGGCAGTCATGCGGCTTTCTTCTCACAGCGTATGTCCACCACTACATCTGGGTGCCGGAAACCTACCAAGCTATGTACCTTCCCCTCACTGCTGATTCGAGGAAGGTAACGGGAGAAGAATTGTTTCTGTTTATCAATACCTTTCACCGGCTGTCGTTTCGCGGCTTTGGAAAGGACGAAGATTAAGGGTTGCTTCTCCCGGCTAAATCGTTTTAACTAAGGGAGTTTAATAAGCTTATAAATAAAAAAGGGCGTTTAGTGCGAGGAAGGGATCTTCCAGCATCAAAAGGTCCTGTAAAAGAAAGTCTTATCCCCCTTATTAATGAAAATAATATAAAAGAATTCAGTGAACTGCACAAAAAGAAAATTTGGGAAGTCCGGCTCTCCCAGCGGCAATACTACAATAAAAAACCAAAGAAGCCGCGTATCAGTGCTTTTCTTCCCCCTTCTCTTCCGGAAGCAAAACTTATGCGCAAGGGTTTAGGAGACCGGTACTTTATTGTGCTCGGAACCGGGGACACCTTCAGTTACATGGAAGGGATATATACAAATAGATTGACACCTGACTATTCCATTGAAATGGGCAAGCGCAACACGAGGCCCGGGTATGCGGTGTTCAATCTGCCGGCGGTCAATTCCCTTACTTATCAAGTGATAGACCTGCTTTATCAGCAGGTTCCTGCAGCTAATCTATATATGGAGCGGCTAAAGGACCAATAATAGGTCATTCATATGAAAGATGCCCGATTAAATGTACCGCCAAGGGCATTTGCCAGCGGAAAATCATTGATCATAAAACCTGCTTTAATCGCTTGCTGAAACAGGCTTTGTGATTGCTATTGTAAAATAGAATGCAAAAATAATTTTCTAAATAAAAAAAGCGGAGAAAATAAACAGATTATTCTAAAGAAGGGTTGTATTTTAATTTTTCAGAATATAGAATAATGAAATAGTTCTTGTTTACATCAGGAGGTTTCATCAATGATTACATTTTTATCATCTATTGTTCTACTTTTATGCGGGTATCTTTTTTATGCAAAATTCGTTGAGCGTGTGTTTGTAATTAATGATGCACAGCAAACGCCGGCTTTTGAAAAAACGGACGGCCTTGATTATGTTCCAATGGCATGGTGGAAAGGCTGGTTTATTCAGCTGTTAAATATCGCCGGACTCGGACCCATTTTCGGTGCAGTATCAGGTGCATTATATGGCCCGGTCGCTTTTATCTGGATCGTAGCCGGCTGTATTTTTGCAGGGGCGGTGCATGATTACTTTTCAGGTATGCTGTCATTACGCCATGGTGGTGCCCAATTTCCGGCTTTAGTAGCAAAGTATTTAGGCAATGCTGTAAAATCAGCGGTCAACGTCATCTCTCTTATTTTAATGATTTTAGTAGCGGCTGCTTTTACAGCAGGACCGGCACAGCTGCTGACACAATTAACGCCGCTTAGTTTTATGACCGCTCTTATTCTTGTTTTTACGTACTTTTTATTAGCAGCTGTGCTGCCGGTTAATCAAATCATCGGAAAGATTTATCCGGTTTTTGGTATTATTTTAGTTGTCATGGCTGTGGCGATTGGTGTAGCGCTTTTATTTGGCGGCAAACCCATTCCTGAACTCACTCTTGCAAACCTTCATCCAGCGGAGCTTCCTGTGTGGCCGCTGATTATGGTGACCATCTCATGCGGTGCCATTTCTGGATTCCATTCTACACAAAGTCCAATTGTTTCACGGACATTGAAAAAGGAATCGGAAGGGCGCAAAGTGTTTTACGGAGCAATGATTGGAGAAGGTGTGATTGCCCTAATTTGGGCGGCGGCCGGCATGACATTCTTTGGCGGTACAGCGGGCCTGCAAGAAGCATTAGCGGCCGGTGGTCCCGCCGGGGTTGTAAATGAAATTTCTGTTTCATTGCTTGGCACATTTGGCGGCATTCTAGCGATTCTTGGGGTTATTATTCTGCCAATTACAACAGGCGACACGGCACTTCGTTCCTCCCGGATGATTTTATCTGACTGGCTTTCTGGTTTTGTCAATATGGACCGGAAGGGAATGGTGCTAATTATGACAATAGTGGTTAGCGTGCCTACTTTTTACCTGTCAACAATTGACTATTCGTTCTTATGGCGGTATGTCGGTTGGAGCAACCAAGTTGTGGCGGCCGTGATGCTTTGGACGGCGGTTTCATATTTGCTGAAAGAAGGGAAAAACCACTGGATTGCCGGAGTACCCGCTGTGTTTATGACCGGGGTTGTCTGCACGTATATTTTTTACGCGCCAGAAGGATTTGGTTTGGCATATGGGGTTTCAATGGCTATCGGTTTTACGCTTGCTGCGGTTGTAATTGCTTTGTACGTAAGACAGATTTTGCGATATAAACGAATGGAATCAGATTTGCACATTTCAGCTTCATAAACGGGAAAGCATTCTGCAGATGCAGAGTGCTTTTTTGTTATTTTTTATTAACAGCCTTTAATGAATGGGAACTGACCCCCATTTTTGATCCCTGTCTCAAAAATGGGAGTCAGTCCCCGTTTGTAATCATGATTCTCTTTCTTACTGACTCAATTACTATTCGGCGGCAGGTCGAAACTTTTAAGTTATGACCACCTATTCATTGACTACATGTAGTCAAAACATGAATTCTTCACAAAAAAAGCTTTAACCTATTCTTCTGAGGGCACTGTAGGTCCTTTTAAATCCAATTGATAAAAAGCAAGATCCAGCCATTTATCAAATTTAAATCCAGCTTTTTTAATTACACCAGAAAATTCAAATCCCATTCTCTCATGCATTTTTATACTGCCTTCATTTGTTGCATCAATTCCAGCAACAAGTGTTGCATATTCTCTTTCATTAGCCATTTTTATTAATTCTTGCATTAATTTTTTTGCAATGCCCTGACTCCTATAATCCTTATGAACATAGACAGAATGTTCTATTGTGTATTTATAGGCTGGCCAAGCTCTAAAAGGACCAAATGTAGCAAATCCAACTGCTTTGCCATCTTGTTCGCATACTAATACTGGATAACCTTCCTCTACCTTTTGCTTGTACCAAATTTGTCTGCTTTCAAGAGTCTGAGGTTTATAAGTATATACAGCCGTGGTATGAAGAATTGCATCATTATATACCTCTAAAATATCCCTTAAATCTTTTTCCGTTGCTTCCCTTATCATTTCTTTCTTCCTCTCGCACTAAATTTGATTTTCTATATTTATTTTAGATCTCTCTGTACATAACGTAAAATTGAAATTATTTCTATTCCTCTGGAAGGAAGCAACCTGATTCAAGTAGGGTTGGTGAACAATGTGTTTTTACCAGAAGAGATTCTAGTATATATTGATTTTTTGAAAATAGCTTTGGAAAAATCTATTCCGAAGAATGTATAGAGTCAGCATAGCAGGCTCTTCCTTCTATCTTTAGTCCATAAGATTGAATTGTGCCACTCGCTTTGCCTTGCTCCATCTTTTTTAGAATTGGCATCGAGCCTGTTCTAAAAAAAGAGCACTCGCCCGTCATGTGTTTTCTCTTCTTTTCTCAATTACAGCCAAAGACATAGTCCCCCCGACAAAAAATATTATAACAATTATTTCCACATTCTCCGCAACATACTTTGCATTCAGAACTTATCAGAACAGCAAAAAAGCTTCGAGGAAAAACCTCGAAGTGTCATAAGAAATGTAGATGCATATATTATCACGACCTGACAGAATCCAGTGAGCTGCACGAAAGGAAGATTTGGGAAGCCCGGCTTTCCCAGCGGCAATACTACACTACAATAAAAAACCAAAGAAGCCGTGTATCAGTACTTTTCTTCCCCCTTTTCTTCCGGAAGCAAAACTTATGCGCAAAGGTTTAGGAGAGCGGTACTTTATTGTGCTGGGAACTGCTGATACCTTCAGCTATATTGGAAGGCATCTATACACGCAAGTTAACAACGGACTATTCCATTGAAATGGGCAAGCGCAGCACGAAGCTGGATCTGCCGGCTGTATTCCCTCACCTACAAGTGATGGATCTGCTTTATCGGCAGGTTCCAATGGCCAGCCTATATATGGAACGGCTAAAGAATTGATGGATCATTCATATGAGAGACGCCTGATTGAATGGTGTTTCGGTTGAGTTAGCCTTCTTCATTAAACGTTCAACTAAACAGGCCATGTGCGGGATGTTCCAGAATATGAGGCACTTCGCATTGAATAGGAGGAGGAATTGCTGTCTGTTTCTGTCCGTCGATCCTAATGACTGGCTGCGGAACAAAGGAGAACAGGCAGGAAAGAGTATGCAGGACATTTCTACGAAGATTCTTGAAGATGTATATCAGTAAGAAAGAAATTGAAGCAGGAATACAACCAGCCAAAAGTGTGACTTTAAAAAAAAGGAGTTGATCTATCTCTTCAAATCGACTCCTTTTTTCTATATTTTTAATATTGAATAGAATTAATTATCTCGAGTCCAGATTTATATGGCGGTTATAACAAATCCAATTGTTTTGTTAGTTTTTGCTGCCGGTTGTTTACATGTAAACCCATGGATATAGGGATTAATTTTATATCCTCTATTCTTTCCATATAACATGAACTTAACTGTCATTAATAATATATTATAAGGCTATACATGACAGCTTAATGATTAAAATCAAATAAGTATAAAAGCCATTTTTCTGTTGTAGAGCTTTGCTTTTTCTCTGGTAAGAACGTGCAAAATAGGGCTTAAAACATTTCTAACCCTATGATCTGGTTTGCAGGGCATCAGACCAGCTACTTTTTCTAACACCTGTATTCCTCCAGATGTCGATCAACCAGCAGCCTTATACGGTGCTGTGTTTGTAAACATATGATCCGGTTTCACTCCACAATCTTTTAATATTGTTTAGGGTTGATACATTTTCTTGATATAATCCCATTCATTTTGGATGCCCTCATGCAAGGTGATTTTCGGGTTATATCCCAGCTTTTCACGCGCCCGGGATATATCAGCCCATGTATGGAGCGGATCACCAGGCTGCCTGGACTGGTAATCGATTTTTATTTTCTTTCCTGTGACAGCTTCGATCACAGTAAGGACTTGATTCACGGAAGATCTTGCCGCGCCGCCGATATTGAACACATTTCCATGCTCCGGGTGGTTCATTGCCAGAATATTTGCTTCAACGGCATCACTCACATACGTGAAATCCCGGGTTTGCTGGCCGTCGCCAAAGAGGGGGATAGATTCGTCTCTTAGAACGGCTTTCAGGAATTTGTGAAAGGCCATGTCAGGACGCTGCCTTGGACCATATACGGTAAAGTATCTTAAAGAAGTTGCCGGCAGCCCAAAACTCAAGTGATACATACGAAGTAAATGCTCACCGGCCAATTTACTTGTACCATATGGAGAAATTGGCATTGCAGGTTTGTCTTCAGAGGTTCTGCCGTCCGTTATACCGTAAATAGAAGAAGTCGAGGCGTACACGAATTTCTTGAGAGGCAGCTCCTTGCATGCTTCCAAGAGCCTCTGAGTCATTAGGATATTCAGTTCCACGTATTGCCGAAAGTTAGTTCCCCAGCTATTCCTGACGCCTGCGATCGCTGCCTGGTGGAAGATGACTTCGATCCCCTCAAGGAGTTTTTTTAAATCAAGCTCGAGGAGATTGCCGTTGACTAACTTGAAGTTAGGATGCTGTAAAAGTTCTTTTACGTTATATTGCTTAAAGCGTTCCCATTCTTTGAACAGGAACATATCAACACCCACCACGTCGTGTCCTTCAGCCAACAGCCGTTCACATAGGTGAGAGCCTATGAAACCAGCTGCACCAGTAACGAGTACTTTCATGTTTAATTTCCCCTCCCTAATGCTAGATAGGTTATGCCGGCTGCCTTCATTATGTTTGGATCGTAAAGATTCCGCCCATCTAACAGGATTGGGTTTTTCATAAAATCCTTTGCCTTATTCCAATCAATGTCGGTGAAAGTATCCCATGCTGTACATAAGATTGCTGCATCAGTTCTGGTCAATGTCTCTTCGATTGTTTGGCAGACTTTTACTTTACTGTCATGAGGCCATGGAGTTTGCAGGTTTGATTGAATGGTAGGATCAAGGATACGGATCTCTTTACATGCAGGCAGAAGTTTGTTCACGATTTTAATGGCAGGTGATTCTCTTTGGTCATCCGTTTCGGGCTTAAAAGTGAGGCCGAGTATGGAGATTGTCCAGGGTTTCTTTTTTAGAGCAGCAGCCAATTTCGCCAGGTACACATCAGGCATTGCTTCATTAACGGACTCTATTTCTTTCAAAATATGAGTTTTAACGCCTATCAGGTCCGCTGTAGAAATCAACGCTTTTACATCCTTGGGAAAACAAGAGCCGCCATAGCCAATTCCCGATTTAAGAAATTCTGCGCCTATCCGTGAATCTAGTCCGACTCCGTAAGCAACTTGAAGAATATCGGCCCCTGTCTTGTCTGCGATTTGGGCTACTTCATTGATAAAGGAAATTTTGGCTGCAAGGTAAGCATTCGAGGCGTACTTAATTAATTCAGCTGTTTCCCAATCGCATATAACGTATTTGCTGTTAAGCTGGTGATACAGTTTTTTTATAATGGTAATGGCACCCTGGCTGTTTCCGCCAATGACGATCCTGTCAGGATTAAGAGAATCATAGACGGCATGACCTTCCCGCAGGAACTCCGGATTGGAGATTACATCAAATAGGGTGTGGTCAGAGATTTTTTTCCCTAGATAATCCGATAACCAGCGATTTGTGCCACTGGGGACCGTACTTTTGGTGACAATGACCTTGTAATCATTAATGGAAGCAGCAATTGCATCAGCTACTGAACGGAGATATTTTAAATCGGCAGTACCATCTTCACGGGAAGGAGTCCCGACAGCAATAAACAAGATGTCACTTGCCTGAATCGCTTCCTCTATCTGATCGGTAAATTTTAACGTGCCCTTGATGTTTTTATCATTCAGCATTTTGTCCAGACCAGGCTCTATAAATGGGAGAATCCCGGCCGATAACTTTTTTACCTTTGCGGAATCCACATCCGCACCGATTACGTGATGGCCTAAAGCAGCCAATACTGCGGCTGTCGTGGTTCCAACGTACCCGGAACCAATCACAGTAACTTTCATGATCCATTTCATCCCTTCAAAGTCCTCCGTCTTATGAGGACGAATTTGTCCCTTGCTCACTGCTTTCAAAAAGTTTTGTATAGAGAAGTGCGATATCAGAGGTGACCCGGTCAAAGTTATATATCTTTTTGACGTCTTTCCGGCCCGCTTTCCCCATTGCGGTAGCCTTCTGTGGATCATTAAGGATGTCAATCGAAGCGGCTGCGAAGGCCACTGGATTTTTATAATCATCTATCACAATCCCATTTTTTCCATTACGAACTACCTCATGATTGCCGCCCCGGCGGGTTGTAATGACAGGCAATCCTGCCGCCATTGCCTCATAATGCACTCTTGCAAGCGGCTCCTTCCATTGCGATGGACAGATGAAAAGGTCTGCGGCTGCGAAATACTTTGGAATTTCCTCTACAGGTACATAGGAAGCGAATACGATACTGTGTTCATGTTCTGCTGCTAGCTGCTTCAGTCCCTCTATATATTTGCTGGTGGATCCATCTGCATACCACTTACTTCCAACTATCAGCAATTTTGCATGTTTAACGTTTTTCAGAATCTCGTTCATTGCAGCTAAAATAAGGTGGCATCCTTTGTCTGGAACAAGGCGGCCTACAAAGAGAATAACAGGATCCTTTGAATCGAGATTATACAATGAGCGAATTTCATTTCGCCATTTTCGTCCTCTCTTTGACCAAATGGGTGAGTAATCATCCAAATCTACGCCAGTGTAAAGGGGCTGGATTTTAGTGGCAGCTTCCGGGAACTTTTCGGCGGTATCTTCAGCGATGAACCTGCTGACTGTAAAGATCCAATCTGCTTCCCTGAATGCCGCTTCGGCAAGAAGGCTTTCTACTTTTAATGTGTCATACACAAGGTTATGGAGTGACAGGATGATTTTCGACCGGGGGGAGGCCTCTCGAATCAATGGAATATAGCCTGGCCTGTTGTAAACCTGGATTACATCAAATTGAACTTGCTTTACCCTTTCACAAACTTGCTGGAAAAACTGGTCCTTATCATAACGTTCGAAGTAAACACCATTTGTACATTCTGTATCGGGGAGGGAAGGATCAGTGATGGAAAAAACCGTCACCTCATATGTTTTGGCAAGCAATGGTGCAATTTTGCTGATTAATAATTGGATGGCTCCGCCCTTCACAGGAGGGGCGGGGCCTCTATCTGAACATATTAAAGCAATTTTCATCAAGAGTTACCCCCGTTGACATCAGGGTTGTTTGATCCGTTTCCGGGATTTTCTGACGGGTATTGCACCCCTTGACTTTGCCCTTTTCCATACTTTTCTTCTAATTTAGCAATCTTCTCCTCATCCCATCCATAAAGCTTTAGTGTGGACTCGATAATTTCAGGATGGTAGATTCTAACCCTAAGGCTGCTGCGATTATCCTCATGGAGCCAATATTCAGCTAAAGGCTCTTCCAGACAATAGCCACGATAATAGGCAGCCAGCCGAAGCCACATATCCCAATCCTGGGAATACCAATATTTTTCGATAAAAAGCCCCGTCTTTTCAAAGCAGCTCTTGTGAACCAGCAAAGTGGAGGTTCTGATCGTAAATTTGCGGCTAAACAAAAAATATTGTAAATGCTCTTTATTCTCACAAGTATTCGGTTTCCGTAGTTTCGTGTATTCCCCTTGATCATTCACATTGTAATACCAGGTATATAAAAATTTGCAGTCAGGGTTCTTTTCGATAAATTCCATTTGTTTCTCGAGCTTCTCAGGCAGGAATCTGTCATCCGAATCACAAAAAGCGATGTATTCACCTTTCGCAAGGCGGATACCGGTATTCCTGGCAGCTGAAGGGCCTTGATTTTTCTGCTTTATATAGCGGATCCGATCCTTATATTGCTCTAATAGCTCTTCCGTATCATCTGTTGAACCATCGTCGACAACGATGATTTCATAATCCTTGTATGTTTGAGCAAGGACACTCTCGACTGCATGCACGGTAAACTTTCCCCGATTATAAGTGGGAATAACGACACTTATCTTGGGCAAAACTCATCACCTCTTAGGTAAACTTATTTTGACAGCAGCAAGCTGTATATTCTTTCTAAATTTTCAATTTGTCTATCTATGTTAAAGAACTGTTCAACAGTTTCTCTGCCGTGTGTACCGAACCTTTCCCAATCCTCGGGGTGCTGAACAAGATGCAGCAAGCGCTCAGCCAATGCGACGGGATCACGTTCCGGGACGAGAAATCCCGATTTTCCATCCTCTACAAGCTCTGGTATGCCTGCATGCTTTGTTGAAAGCACAGGCAAACCACATGCCATGGCTTCTTTTAAAACATTTGGAATTCCCTCTTGATTTCCGATGTTGTCAGTCGTACTGGCGAGGGCGAATAAATGGGCTTTTTCCATTTCTTCTACTACAGCCTGATGGGAAACTTCCCCGAGGAACTTGACGATTCCATCCAAGTGCAGCCGTTCTACCTGTTTTTCAAGCGTTGGTCTTAACTTCCCATCCCCGGCAATACGCAGCCTGATGCCTGGGTAATGCTGATGAACCGAATGAACAGCTTCAATTAGATATTCCATTCCTTTCTTTTCAACAAGCCTCCCGACCGTCAAGACCGTAATAATTCCATTTTCTGGTTCTGTGCGCTTTTTATATGAAAACTTACTTACATTGATTCCGCTTCGATGGACGAATATTTTATCCGGAGAACATCCGTATTTGATAAGGATTTCTTTCATGTTCTCTGAAGTAGCCGTGAATGCATCTCCATGTTCAAATAAATGCTGCAGCCGATCGCCATATCTTCGCATGGACTTTACATTTGTCGGCAGGTCAAAACCATGAAAAGAAGTCAACATCGGGATCCCGAGTTCTTTTTTGACTTCAAGCAAATCAGCTCCAGTTACGCCAAACCTTGCGTGAATCAAGCTGATTTTTTGGGTGCGGAGTATGTCTATCAGATCATCATTATCCTTGTATTGGTGGATGGTCTCAAAAGGAAAATGCTCAAGGTTCATGATCTTCTTGCAACAAACGATAGGGGAAACCGACTTGACATTTACCAATTCAGAGTAAATGAATGTTTCACTGATCGGAAGGTACCGTCCTCTGAGAACTGCCACGCGTAATATGGCTTTTCACCACCTCTGTTGGAGCTGTAAATTAGCAGCCGGAAGCGACACAACCTGTTCTTCCATGCTGCAATTACTATATCTTATGAAAGTCTTGTCTGATGCGTTCATGGGTGTATAGATAGTATTCTCTGATTTTTTTCTGGGAAGAGGGGCTGCAGATTGAAAGGTTAGAAGCAAGATTAGGATTATCATGGAATGTCTTTATTTTTCGCCATTTCAAGTAAAAGCCAAGTACTAAAGGATATGCGGAACATATATAATGGAATATCTTAGACGGCAGTAAAGGAAGGGGGAGCAGAATTGATTCATTATATTGTCGGGAAAAACCTGGGTCATTTAAATCCCTGTGTGGCCAATATTTCAAAGTTCAAGGAAATAAGCAATGAAGATGTGAAAATTTTTGCTTTTTCACATACACACGAATGGTTGAAGTCGAATCTCACTCATACAGAAATACATGATTCCGTACGTTTTAGAAAAGGGGCAGACCAGCTTCTTAATGCCGACTTACTTATTCATGATTGGAGAGATGAAGTGAAGGAGACGAAAAATCAGCGGAAAGGTCAGGGACCCATCATAGGCGGAATTTATCATAGTGATATGAGTGTATCGGATGGGGATACAGATCGGACGAAAAAGTTTAAGGAACAAATCCGTGCGGTTTCCCAAAGATCAACAGATATCTTTTTTCACATTAATCTTACACAGCCAAAGGAAATTCCGGAATTGACTACTTTATATGTGCCAATCCCCATTATAGCCCGGGATATCACCCTGCACCCGGAACAGGTGAAATTGCGACTGGGAATTCCGGCAGATGAACCATTCATCCTCGTTCAAATGGGAGGAGGGGTTGGAAAATTCCGATACCGCTACATGGATGAATGGTATGAAAAAATCAATCAGTTGAAAGCAACGTATCGGATTGTTGTTGCAGGTCAGCTCGGGGGTGCGGACTTTCTATTCAATTCAAAAATAGTCCAGGCGCCGCTATTCGAAAACGGGCGCGAATTAGTGAATGCAGCTGACCTCGTGATAAGCAAACCTGGAATGGGCATCTTAATGGATTGCATCTCTACAGGAACTCCTTTGCTGGCATTGCCTGCAGATACAAAGGAACGAGAAGTCAAAAATATGATGCTGAAGGAGCTTACGGGGGATGATTCTTGCGTCGCGGAGCATGACATGCCCTTGCCGGAACTGGAGGCAAGAATAAAACAAATGATCAGCCAAAAACAGTATTACGAAGCGGCCTTCAGCAAAGTACCTCATCATGGGGCAGACATTGTAGCTCAATCGATGAAAATGCTGTCTGGGAAATCTCTGGTGGATTTACCTGACATATATGAACAAATATTGAAACTGACGCCTTTTCAAGTAAAGTAGATCTATCCAAGCTGTTTTTACGTCCAATGGATTAGATCGGTGAAGGATGTAATAAAAATATAATGGGGGCAGGCGGCTTCCTGCTCTCACAGAGGAAAGTCCCAACTACCATCGGCGCTGAAGGGCTTAACAGGTGTGACCTCTTTGCTATTGCCACCAGACTATAGGGAACAAAATTGCTCCTTCAAAACTGGATAATCTCTGTGAAGTAACGGCATACCGTACTGCATATATTTTAATTAATTCCTCGATCCCAGCTCGCGTACCGCTTTAATGGGCGAACAGCCCAACCCTTGGGATCCACGCAGCCCCAGGATGCATTAAGCCGATATCGAGGTGCCAAACCTCCCCGTCGATCTGAACTCCTAAGGGAAATTATAGAGTGTAATGTAAAAAGCTTTTGCTCTTAAGAGCAAAAGCAAAGACTGCCTGCCGGCAAAGACGCAGACATTTTTCGTTTAAAAATGCCGCCAAGCCTAGAAGTTTTTAAATGTTAGAATCCTAAATGCAGGACTGTTAAAAGCCGCTCAAGCCTTTCCCTCGTTGTGTTTTACTGGGCAAAAAGATCCGCCTGGATTGGGAATATAAAGTTTTATACCATTGCAATATCGTCCCTATTCTCCTTTATGACAGGAATCTTTTTGCCCGATTCTACAAATTGCTCATGTATCTGATTCCTGCTCATATAGTTCATATACCGATTTGTCTCCAAGGATGCAGCGAACTGCACCTCTAATCGTATCCCCTTTTATGGCTGCCCCCTGCCCTAAAATGCTATCACGAATGGATTGACGAGTATGAACAGTTGCACCCGCCAGCAAAATACTGTTTTCGATACGGCACTCTTTCACCACACAGCCATTTTGCAAAGATACGTTTGGCCCTATCACTGCATTTTCCAGTATACAGTCATCTCCAATGTGTACGTTCCCAAGAAACACACATCTTTCCACACTTGTATTTCGTCCAATGCTAACTTCTCCCTGTCCCTGTCCCTGTTCAGCCATCATCCATGTGTTCGCCTCTAGCCAGCGGCTGTGCGTCCCAACGTCAAAAATGGGTAAAAGTGTTTCACGATACGTCACCGGATAATCATGGTCGATCAGCCACTGAATAGCATCTGTAATCTCGTATTCACCACGTCCTGATGGTTGAATAGCATTGATTGCATCGAAAATAGCAGGCTGAAATACATAAGCACCCATCACGGCCAGATCACTTTTTGGTACGGCAGGTTTTTCTTCCAGTTTTAAAATACGGCTCTGTTTCTTGTCGACTAACGCAACACCAAATTCCTGCGGGTTCGGTACCCGCTTTAAAAGAAGAGACGACTTTCCGTCCGCTGCTGACTGAACTAATGCACGCAGCGGGCCGGTTAAAAGGTTGTCACCGAGAAGCAATGCGAATGTCTCTTCTCCAATAAAATCTTGTACAGAACGAAGCGCATGTGCAATACCCAGTTGCTTTCTTTGAACCAGCAACTCAATTTTCTGGCCTTTATAGGCAGCGTTTATATGATCGGCAATTGCCTGCTGAGAGGGATTGATGACCAACCCAATCTCTTGTATGCCGGCCGCCCGAAACTTTTCAATCGCGTGATCGATAAGCGGGCGGTTCATTATCGGCAATAGCGGCTTTGGCAATGAAAAAGTAAATGGCTGCATCCGCGTACCATTCCCAGCGCATAGAAGTATTCCTTTCATTTAATGCCCCTTCCCCTCACAATGTAATCATAAATTTCTACCATGACCACTGTTCAACGCCGCTTCCAGAAACAATGTTTCATGGCACTTTCAGCGAGCGAAAACAAGGATGTCCCTAAACAGCCAGCTGTGAGAATTTGTCTCTATCCCGTCATTAAAAGCTACCTACCGAAAACAAATCTGCTTTTATATAAGCAATAGAAGATGCTTAATTACGGAGGCTAAGAACTATATAACACCCTCCCTCCTAATTTCCCAAACCAATCTGTGTAGCATTTCTTTCAGGCATCAGGACTTAAGAGGGCTGGCTGGAAGCTCTTCATACATCCTATTCTCTGCGTAAATGTTGCGTGTTTTTTTTCTCAATTTCTTTCCCGCTTTCGAAATAGGCATCGGACCGATTCTAAAGAGAACTGGCGCTCATCCATCATATGTTTTTCCTTCTTCTCTAAATTGTAGCAGCCAGGCTTATACGCAAAAGTTTAGGGCTCTGGTACTTTATTGTGCCGGGAACTGACGATACATTCAGCTACATGGAAAGCATCTATATACATAGGTTAACCTCCAGTGAAATGCACAAGCGCAGCACAAAGCCTGAATAAGCGGTGCTCCATTTGCCGGCAGTCTATCCCCTCGCTTATCAAACGATGGATGGTTCATTCACATGAAAGATGCAAGGTAAAATGGTGTTTCTGTTGAGTTAGCTGACTTTATTAAACGCTCGGCTAAACAAGGACTTATGAGGTATGTATCTGAATATGATGTCCTGAAACCATATCTATTTTTGTATATATAGCTATAATCGCATTTACAGATATAAACATTGTCTGCGCTGCCGTATACCATACAAAGCGGTTTATCAGGCGAAGTATTACACGTAGTTGAGCCCTTAAACAATATGTCTTGTTCCTTTAGAAGGTCAACTTTATGCTTAAAAAATATGTATTGGCTTTGTTTTTAACACCCACATCAGCTCTCCAATAAAATTATCCTCATTGAATATGATGATTATGAATACGATATGAGAGTATGGATGAAGCAGAAAGTATAAATGGATTCGAGAATACACCCATATTAGGTTTTACCGTCCCTTTAATGAGGGAATCCGTACAAACAGATGCAGAAAATTAAGAATCGATTAAATGAGGGAAATATGATGAAAAAAGTAATCTTATGGACGGGAGCAATTCTGCTTCTTACTGCCGGCTGCAGCTACGATAAAAAAAGTTATAGTATAAGAACACTAAACAATATGACATACGTGAAGAAAACAGAGATTAAGAATGATGTGATTTTGGTTTTTAGGCAGCCTAATGGTGTAAGACGAGAGCTTTACTGGGACGACTATAAAGATTCTTTTCTTGTGGAAGATAAAAAATACGATATCGACTTTATGGCTGGCGACAAGAAAAGTCCTGATCGGATTGTACATATTGAATTATCCGATGCCACGAAAGAGGAAAATCCAAATGATTAAGCTTATGTTCCTCTTATTCGTTGCTGCAACAGTGTTTCAGATCTACCGTTTTATGGAACATTAAAAACAGCGACTATTTACGGTCTCTAAAGGTGGAAAGCATTGCAAGAATATAAGGAATATAACGCGCTCAGAGTTGAATCGGAAGAAGAACTGCTGTCAGTTTCCCTTTCAGTGAATATGGAGAATTGACTGCAAAGTAAAAGGGAACAGACAGGTAAGAATATTTAAAATATTGCCGCGGGATTAAAGCATTAAGATATTAGAAGAGTCTTCGGCCAGGAATAATTCCATAGTAATAAAAGTGTACTTTTGCTTAAGTTTATCTATGCTAGCTTCGGTAGAGTGTAGATATTGGATCGTAGACTATATGAATCGGTTTCCTTTAAAAAATTCACCAATTCACTCAAATTCGATAACATAAATCTGCCCGGATGAATGAATTCATCCGGGCAGATTTATGCAGCCTGTTTTATAATGGTGAAATTTTAATTTTAAACTAGTTATTCCTTGCTGCCATTTTCATGTCCGCAACCGCAATCTGCATACAACAATGTTACCTTTTCTTCTTCAAAATGTTCCATAGTTTCTAGACAAGTTTGACAAACGATAGTACCCATTGTGTATTCCTCCCAGCTTTTTTGAAAGCGTTTTTTATTTGAATTTATCATAATACAAATCAGAGGATGAATCAAGTGGCTGGGACAAAAAATTCCCGGTTTATTTATTTCACATCTGTTTTCTACAAACGGGACATCCTTTCTCTTTTTAAATAGATAGGAAGGGTCCCTTTAAAAAACTTTGTATTATCAAGGTTTTCTCAAGCACGAAACCGCTCCCTGGTCTGATTTCCTTGGAATCTACTCAGCTAATCAAAACAAAACCTCATGTTAGAGACTTTAAACTTTTTGTATAAATTAAGAAGTATCAAAAAATATATTTGGTTTTTAATTTACAGGGACAAAAAATGACCCTCCATTATATTGTTTGTCCTATTAAACAGAAATTTAAATGATTTGTCTTTATTAACCCTTAGGGTTTTAAATCTTTACCGAAAGGAGCATCAAGTAATGAGTATAATTTTAAAGAAAGTACAGCGATGCCCAGATCAATGACTTCTGTTCCTAAAACACAAGTGCTTTTTCCATTTTAAAAACACCCTTCCCTGCCAAAGGGATAGAAACGCCTTTAATGATGGAACCTATTTTCTTTGTAAACACAAAATACCGATCTCATTCCTAAGGAATCAACCGGTTTTGAGTGTTATCCGCTATTGCACAGATTTAAATTTCTTCATTGTCATACAGCTTCTATACTTCATAGATAATCATGCACTTATAAAGCATAGATAAAGAAAGCCGCGAGAATGTCTCACGGCGTTTTCTTTTCTATTATTCGCCCGTTTTCGCGAAGCGTTCGATGCGCTCACCGATTTCATCGCGAACACGCTGGAAGAATGCCCACTTTTCTTCTTCTGTTCCTTCCGCTTTTGCAGGATCATCAAATCCCCAGTGAACACGTTTAATGTGAGGCGGTGTTACCGGGCAGTTGTCCGCCGCATGCCCGCATAATGTAACGATTAATTCCGCATTGTTTAGAATTTCAGGATCAATCACATCTGATGTTTGGTTTGAAATATCAATCCCTGCTTCCTTCATGGCTTTTACTGCATTTGGGTTCAATCCATGGGCTTCTAATCCGGCACTTTTTACTTCCCACCCATCATCTAAATGTTTTTTCGCCCATCCTTCTGCCATCTGGCTGCGGCAAGAGTTGCCTGTGCATAGGAAGTAGATTGTTTTTTTAGACATAATTATATTCTCCTTTTACATTCGATTAGTTAGATTAATGAATCAATAATAACCATACATATAAGCCAACCAGCGTGATAAACAAGGTTGGAATGGTTAAGATGATGCCTGTTTTAAAATAAGTACCCCATGAAATTTTTACGCCTTTCAAACTAAGGACGTGAAGCCACAATAGTGTAGCAAGTGATCCAATTGGCGTAATCTTTGGACCTAAGTCTGAGCCAACAACATTCGCATAAATTAAGGCTTCCCTGATCATTGGGGATGTAGCCGTATCAGAGATCGCCAATGCATTAATCATGACAGTTGGCATGTTATTCATGATTGACGATAGAATAGCAGCGATAAAGCCCATACCGATTGTGGCAGCGAATAGACCCTGTTCTGCCGTTGCTTGAATGGCATCTGCCAGAACCGATGTTAAACCGGCATTGCGCAGTCCGTAAACGACTACATACATGCCAATCGAGAAAAAGACAATTGCCCACGGTGCGCCTTTAATAACGTTTTTCGTGTGAACAGCCGGGCTTTTTCGTGCCATCGTCAAAAAGAATACGGCGACGATGCTGGCAATAATGGATACAGGAACGTCCAGAAACTCGCTGGCGAAATATCCAATCAGCAGGATGCCCAGCACAAGCCAGGACAAGCGAAACATCTTATGATCTTTGATCGCTTCAGTCGGTTCTTTTAACATGGACATGTCATACTGTTTCGGGATGTTTTTGCGGAAATAAAGATACAACACCGTGATGCTGGCTATTAATGAAAATAAGTTCGGTACAACCATCCGGGATGCATACTCCGCAAATCCAATGTTAAAGTAGTCGGCTGAAACGATATTTACAAGGTTACTGACCACTAATGGCAATGCCGTTGTATCGGCAATAAATCCACTAGCGATAATAAAAGGAAACACCATCTTTTCCTCAAATTTCAGGTTTCGGACCATTGCCAGTACAATCGGCGTTAAGATAAGTGCCGCCCCATCATTTGCAAAGAAAGCCGCAACCAGAGCGCCCAGTATGGATACATATACAAACATTCTGACGCCGTTTCCTTTGGCCATGCGGGCCATATGTAGAGCCGACCATTCAAAGAAACCAATTTCATCGAGGATGAGAGAAATAACAATGATTGCAATAAACGCCAATGTGGCATTCCAAACAATCGATGTTACATCGATGACGTCTCCAAAGTCTACCACCCCTGCCAGTAAAGCAACTACTGCACCTACACAGGCTGACCAGCCAATGGATAACCCTTTCGGCTGCCAGATAACAAAGATGAGCGTCACGAGAAAAATAATGGATGCTGCAATAATAGAAAACAAACCTCTTACTCCTTTCTAGTCACAGGAAATACGCAATCCCTGCGCTTCCAGTTCAGCTAATCGTTCTCTTTGGTCTGGAAGATGCTTTAATAAATCTTCGACCAAAAAAGCACAGTCATGGTTCCGGTTAAAAGAGTAGAAAATCCACTGTTTTTTCCGGCTTTCCTTTACCAGTCCAATGTCCTTTAGCTTGCGTAAATGCTGGCTGATAGCTGGCTGGCTCATGTTAAAAAGTTCAACAAACTCACATACACAGAAATCCTGCAATTGAAGCATTTTCATCATGGTCAGGCGCGTCTTATCACCAAGCAGCTTCATGATTTGGGATACTTCCTGCACATCTAACCTTGTATCAGCATTCACGTATGATCTCCCCCATTCCGGCATCAGTATATAATAATATGCTTATATAAGTAAATGCTTTTATTAAAAAAATTTGTTTAATTGGTTGCAAAACGCTTTGTCCTCTGAGACTATTCGTGGATCTGGCAAAGATGCCAAACAGATCGTTCGCCATCTACAGCAACAGCTGAAGGATGAGCGAAGTCAAAGCTGATATGCTGTCATGCATCAAGTTAAAAATTATTTAAAAACTTATTCAACAGGTTCTGTCAACTAAACCTGAGTGAAAGGGACCACATATTTTGAGAGGGCTTAATTCTCCAACCCTGAAATAAGAAGAAGTAATTTAAATACAAAAACACCGCCTGAATTTTATTCAAGCGATGTTTTTCTATATAAAAGGCGGTGCTTGCTGCAGTACCCGCCCTTTTTCTTGAGGGATAGCGCTTATTTTATTGGGTTATTTCGAGCGAAACATAGTATCTGTCGTGTATTAGAAAGCCAATTTTTATAATAGATGAATATTAATTAATAGTAAGCTGCTCATCCCTCATAAAAGTCCCGTCTGTTCTTATACTCACTGTCACCTTTTTACAGATCTTCTTTTTCTAATGATTTATTGGCCGGTGCAAACCAGCCAAGCAGAGCAATACCAACTAATACTCCATAGAAGACCAGAGTCCAAGCGGTACTGTGTGGAAAATCATGGTCTAAGACACCAATATCCTCATGGGCAAGAGTAATGACAGCAAGCTTAACACCGACCCAGGCAACAATTGCATAGGCGGTTGTTTCCAATGCTGGACGTTGATCAAGAAGCCGCACAAACCAGGTTGCTGCATACTTAATCAAGATGAGGCCAGCAATCCCTCCAAGAAGAACAACAATAAACTTACCTCCATCCATCCCGCCGAATTCACCGAGCGGCGAATCCGGAAGTCCAAGGGCTAGAGCAACTGCAGCTAGAATCGAGTCAATGGCAAAAGCGAGATCGGCTAAACCAATCTTCCCAACAGTAGGCCAGAAACCTTTCCCTGCGGCTTCCTCTTTAACTTCCTCGCGAATATTCTCGTTTTTCTTCCCGAACCGGGCCTGAATGACATGCTTTAAGCCTAAGTAAAGAAGATAAGCTGCTCCTATCGCTTGTACCTGCCAGACGTTTGCGATAAAGGAAATGGCAAAAAGTGCAGCAAATCGGAAAAAGAAAGCCATGATAATTCCGTAACTTATAGCCTTTTTTTTCTGATCTTCAGGCAAATGCTTAGCTATAACTGCTAATACAAGGGCATTATCAGCCGATAACAATCCTTCCAATCCAATTAGGATTAACAATGCCCAAGCATACTCCAGCCAGATTGACTCCATTTATCTCTCCCCTTTCTAAAACACCATTTGTTATGTAAAAGTTTTGATAACAATAGTATTACCCTTTCATTCCACAGTTAATCCTCCAGCAGTGTTGCATGCTCTGACACTTTGGTCCACTGCATTGCCAGTTTATATTTTAAAGAAAATAACCTCTGCCTAAACATTATAACAGGCCGTACACGCAGGTCTCCGAAATCACAAATATAAATCACGATAAAATCACGACACGTCCTAGAATTGATCATGTAAATAAAATCTTAAAAGAAGGATTACACAGCTTCCTGAATATATTTAACTTTCCAATCTTAAAACAAGAAGCAGCAAACCAATCCCTATACAAAACACAAAAAAAGGACAGCTTCCGCTGTCCTCTCTGCTTGCCTGGCGGCGTCCTGCTCTCACAGGGGGAAACCCCCAACTACCATCGGCGCTGAAGAGC
>NZ_JAKGCR010000032.1 GCF_022668875.1 Domibacillus sp. PGB-M46
GGAGCGGCTTACGCGGCAGACGGACGCTCGGTCAACAACGTACTAGGGTTCCCGGGTATTTTCAGAGGCGTATTGAATGCAAGAGCAAATGATGTCACGCACCCAATGCTGGTTGCCGCAGCGGAAGCCATCGCATCCTGCACAAAACCGGGTGATCTTGTTCCGCATCCATTAGATCGGACCGTTCATGAACGCGTAGCAGCAGTGGTGGAACAAGCAGCGGCTGCGGAGAAAATTGCGGTGAAATAACCAGTAATGGACAAGGTAAACGAAATCAAGTATGATATGATTATACAATCGAACGAAAACTCCTAAAGGGGAGTAGCTTTAGCGGATTGGTCGTCATTTCAGAGTCTTGACTCTCGGCTTTTCCGGCAGCAGCAAGCTGTTAGTGAGACCTTTACCCAGCCGGTAAAGGTCTCTTTTTATGAAAAAAACCTTTACTGGCATCGGTAAGGGTTTTTTTCTATTTTATTTGACCATACTAATTCCAAACAAAAGGGTGGAGGAACATGATTATGATGCTGCGAAAATATATGTCACTGCTGGGGATTGGCTCAGCTCAAATTGACCTCGTTCTGCCGAAGCAGACGTACAGACCTGGAGAACAAATTGAAGCCTACTTTTTAATTCAAGGAGGAACGATTGAACAGCGGATCAACCGGATCGATTGTGATTTGATGCTGGAAAACCATGCGGATGAAACAAGCAAAACGATTGAAAGCCGCACGATTCTATCCAGCCGCACCATTGCTGCGGAAGAATTAAACAAAGTGCCGTTTACATTCCGGCTGCCAGAAGTTCTGCCGGTTCCAGGCCGTGATGAATCTTATCGATTTAAAACGAAGCTGACATTTGACCAGGGCGCAGAAAGCGTCGTCGATCAGGATTGGATCAAAATTGTCGTGTAAAACAGCGCGTCCAACTAGGCGCGCTGTTTTACGTGATCCCGGCTTTCTGACCACGGAAGTGAATCTTTGAAAAACAGTGTACATTCCGCCAGAAGAAGTAGAATAAGAACGGGAATGCCGGATTGAACGATCAGCTGCTGTACCATCACAAACGGGGCAGGTGCATGGGTAAAATCAATATGTATAGTAAACATGTAAAATGTGCCGAGTGTAAAATTACGTGCCCATTGTGAAACATGGTAGCGGCCAATCGCTTCATGAAGAGAATAAGCTTGAAGACGGGCAGCCATACGCCATAACTCAATGCTTTCAATAATGAAAAATAATAAAGCTGCCCATATCCACATCACGAGTATAACTTCACGTGTAAAAGCTCCTGAAACAATCGCTGCTATACCTGAAATAGACATGGCACCGTGAATGATACAATTCGTATTTTTCCAGCCATCGAGAATATCTCCCCGTCGAAAACGCTGAAAGCGGATTATAACAAGAACGAGATTTAAAAAATAAAGGAACAATCCGCCGGCAATCACAAATCGGCTGAGTAACTGCAAAAACGGTGTTTGAAACAGGGTATTACATAGTATCACAAGTGATTGTGTACTCACTGTCGATAAAAAAACAATGCCGTGAATCCGTGTATAATACTTAGCGGAAAGGATCACCTTGTAACTTTTCAGACAGAGCACCATATAAAACGCCCAAAGTCCTGTATTCAAGAGGGCAACAGTGAAAATAACCGGCTGTAAAAAGGGGAATTGATGAAATAAAACCAGGCATAAAATCGATGTAGCGGCTACCCATGTGCCAACGGCAAAGCTCTGGACGGGATGGGTTAAATACCGCTTTCGAAAAACACCCCTCAGTGCTGCTTTCATAAAGGAAAAAATTAAAAACAGCCAAATAAAAAAAAGCACTGCATCAATCAAATAGGAAGGCAGTACGAGCGGAATATGAAGCTGGGGGAAAACCCCAATTGAGAAAATGCCAATGGCCATAATCATCGCACCATAGGACGCATCTATACGAGTTCCCCGAAACAAGGGAGATTTAATAATTAAAAGAAGCAAAAACAAAAGCGGTCCAAAGAACAACCGATACATCACAACAGTCTCCTTTTTTCCATTTTCGATCTATTTACTAGGTTTTTAGGAAAACAATTACCAAAAATACTTGTTTAATCATAGCAACGGAAAAAAAGAGTGTCAATACTTGATTCGAAAGGAAGTAAGAGACTCCAGCGGTACACGTTCCTCTTCAATATGATGAACCTTTGCAAAGTGGTTTCCTTTTTTTAAATCTGCTATAAAGGCGTCCAGCTCTGCCAGGGAACCCTCTGCATGAACAGCGACTGTGCCATTATCAAGGTTTTTCACCCAGCCGGAAACACCATGATCGGCAGCAGTCATTTGGGCAAAATAGCGAAAACCAACTCCCTGTACTTTTCCAGAAACCGTTAAATGACGAGCCTGTTTCATATAAATCCTCCTTTTTGCACGTTCATCTATCCAATAAAAACCCTATTCAAAAACAATGATGTTCTGTTGCTTTGGCAATTATTATAATACCCGCTTTGAGCAAACAGGTAAACAAACTGCCGGACAGCAAGCAAGTAAAATCGTTTGTCAGCATATCCCTTTATTTCTTTGGCAAGCAGGGAGTGCGGCTGGTTGGATAAAAGATGATAAGGCGGCGGGCGGCTTCCCTATAGGCCCTTTTTAAAAAGTGATGCTTCCTGAAAAGCCGCTTGCCTGCTTTCTAAATTTGTCTACACTTCGAGACAGGTATAACCTGTCTCTTTTCTTTGTTTCTAGAGGTTTGAGCCGTTTTTCTTCGATTATTGAAACAAAAACCTTTATACTAGTACTAATAACTGGAACAAAGAGGGGTATGAGTGATGAACGGACAAAACAGGAGTGAGATTAAACCCGGCTTGAAGGTCAACATCATTTTAAAGAAGGACCAGCGGACGGGTAATAAAACAAGCGGTACGGTCAAAGACATTTTAACAAAATCCAGTTTTCATCCGCATGGCATTAAAGTCCGTCTTGAAGATGGGCAAGTTGGACGGGTATGTGATATTTTATGAGCTATATTGTTCATTCTATTGTCAACGTGCCGCCGGATAAGATTGATGAAACCATTTCTATTTATCAAAACCGGTCCAAGCTTGTAGACGAGTATGAAGGCTTTGTATCTTTCGGGCTGCTGCAAAATGAAAAGCGCCCATCTGAATTAACCGTTCAGCTCGTCTGGGAATCAAAAGAGGCTTATATGAAATGGGTAACAAGCGAAGCTTTTCAAAAAGTGCACGATCTAGAAAAGAATTACCCGGATCAGGAGCTCGCTTCGATCGTCCCAAAAGTGCAAAAGTACCGTGTGGTAGCTACATGAATCAAAGCCGGATTGACCAGTGTATTGATATAATTATGAATGGAATGTACCGTGATTATCCAGAACTCGAGGAACGATTTGGTGAGTATGGGAAAGTAAAATGCCGCGAAGACAATCATCACCATTTTCACCATTTAAAAACGGCTTTTACGCTTCAACATGGACAGTTTTTCATTGACTATGCACATTGGCTGACGAATCTGCTCGTTTCACGTGGAATGAAAGCGGCGCATGTGATCGATAATTTTAAACGAATCTACCATGTTTTGGAGGAAGAGAATTCCGATGAGGCGTTATTTTACCGCACGGTTTTGACAGAGGCGATAGCCGATATTGAAAGAAGGGAAGCGAAATGAACACAGAAGCAGCGAAACTAGCCCATCTGCTGCTTGATGGCGATGTGGATGCAAGCTTTGCTTTTTTATGTGATCTTCGCGAAAAAGGGTGGACGTCGGTCGATATTTACCAGTCTATCGTCGGTGGGGCGATGCAGCATATCGGGTTTCTGTGGGAACAGGATGATATCTCTGTGGCAGATGAACATTTAGCAACGGCTACATGTGATTTTATGATTTCCCGTTTTCATGCACAAGCGAAACGAAAAACGTCCAGCCGTAAAGTAATGTTTTTATGTGTAGAAGAAGAGCAGCACACGCTTGGCATGCGGATGGCATCGCTGCTGTTTGAAGAAAATGGCTGGAAAGTGCGGATGATGGGGGCGAATTTACCGCTTGAACACGCCGTTTCTGCTGCAGAAAAGTGGAAACCGGATGTGATTTGTTTATCTGTCACGATTTTGTATCATGTACCGGTCTTGAAATCATATGCGGAAGCATTGGAGTCCTTGCCGTTCCGCCCAAAAATCATTGTGGGAAGCCGTCTTTTATCCATATATGATTTATCACCTTATTGCACGCCGAACACGCTTTTTATAAGGGATTATAAAAAGTTAACTGACTGGATGAATGATCAAAGCGAGGGGAAAGCAAGTGGGGCATCTTAAGTCTATGCCGCTGCCGACTTTTCGAGTAGATCGAAAGCTGAATGTTCTTGAATGTTCCGAATCGGCACAACGCCGGTTCGGGAACCAGCGGAATTTGGAATCGATCGTAGATGAAGGAAGCCAGCGGAAATTAACAAAACTGCAAGAACAATCAACAACCATTGAACTGGCTCTGTTAACTGTTGGGTTAAAGCCCGAAGCTTTTTCAGTGTCCGTTCAATGGGACGAGCATGAAGGGTATCTGCAGTGTGTCGGGCTTGACCGCCGGCTCGCCCGTTTGGAGAAAATGGTGCACCAGCAGCAGATGAGGCTTGCCGAGGCCGATTTTCAGCTTCTTGAAAAAAAAGAAGAAGCCGAAGCCGCGCTCATTAAAATGAAGGAGCGCTCTGCTCCGCTCATTGCGCTGAGCAGCACGACAGCACTCATTCCAATGTTTGGCGATTTGGACTCCGCCCTGATGGAACAAACAAAAGATGCATTATCACAACGTTTTTACGATGGGAATTATGAATACCTGTACATCGATTTTACAGCAGTGGATTTGATTACACTGTCTGGTATTGAGCAGTTTAACCAACTCGTTGACATTCTGCTCTTACTTGATGCGAACATTCGAATCGTAGGAGTGAAACCTGCCCACGCGCCGTTTTTAAAAAACCACCGGCACAGCGGTCTTGTTTATGCCAGCTCCATTCAAGTAGAAAGCGAAAGCCTGTTGAAAAAATAGGGCTTTCGCTTTTTTCGTGCATTATTCTTTCCAAAATGGCTCCTGAACTTTTTTCAATGTCTGCACGCTATGATCAAATAACTCTTTTTCACGTTCACTAAGTGGAATCTCCACTACATCCCGGACACCATAGCGGTTAATGACAGCCGGTACGCCGATATAAACATCATGATGGCCAAACTCTCCTTCGAGAAGAGCAGAGACAGTCAGCACGACGTCCTGATTTTGCAGGATTGCCCGGGAAATGCGAGTAAGCCCCATTGCAATTCCGTAGTAAGTAGAGCCTTTTGCTTCAATAATTTTATACGCCGCATCTCGAACCTGTACGGCAATTTCCTTCATTTTTTCTTCCGGGTTTTCATGCTCATCCCGCGCGAGGTAGTCTTTCAGTGGAATCCCCGCAATGTTGGCGCTGCTCCAAACGGCTACTTCGGTATCGCCATGCTCGCCAATAATAGATGCATGAACGCTGTGCAGCGCAACACCGAAGTTTTCGCCAAGCAGGTAACGGAAGCGGGCCGTATCTAAGATTGTGCCAGAGCCGATGACACGCTCTTTTGGCAGGCCGGAAAATTTCCACGTCGCATACGTTAAAATATCCACTGGGTTTGTAGCAATCAAAAAAATGCCATCAAAGCCGGAAGCCATTACTTCACCAACAATATTTTTAAAAATCGCCATGTTTTTTTCAACCAGTTCAAGGCGTGTTTCACCGGGCTTCTGGTTAGCGCCTGCGCAGATCACGACGAGAGCTGCGTCCACGCAGTCTTTATATTTACCAAAGCTTACTTTTGTAGAAGTAGGAGCATAGAGGACGCCGTGATTTAAATCCATCACATCGCCCTTTGATTTTTGTTCATTTAAATCAATCAGAACAAGCTCATCGCATACACCCTGGTTTAACATGGAAAACGCATAGCTTGATCCCACTGCACCTGTACCAATAAGAACGACTTTATTGCCTCTGATTTCAATCATCCTAAAACACTCCTCTATTTGATAAGTAAGAGAATTGAGTTGTTAATGTAGATTTTTTCACAAAATTGTTATAAAATGCTGAAATTCAAATTCGATTCCCATTTTTAAAAGATTGTGACAGTATATGTTTACATTTAGACACACCTTTTACTTATTCCCCAGTTAAGGGTAAGTAAAATAATGTAAAAGACATGGGGGAATAGATACAAGCAAGCTGAATAAAAAGAAACGATTTCCGTCAAAATCCTCTTTCTCTTTTAATGAGAACTTGTAATCTATGGAATCATATGCAAATAATGAGAATAATTCCTCTTTTCAGAAAAAACAAGACTATTTTAAAATAATAGTAACTTTCAGAAGGAGGTTCGAAGATGAAAAAACCTGTTTTAAAGCTGACAATAGCCGCTGCTATCACAGCCGGTACATTTAGTTTTCAAACTGCAGCAGTCCAGGTTAAACCTGTTTATGCGCAGCAGCCGGTGAATGTTTTGGATCGTAAGGTTGTTCAACATTTCAACGTGGAAAATGTGTATCAAAACATTGATTATTTATCGAAAGAACCTCGCATTGCTGGGACAGAATCAGAAGAAAAAGCAGTTCAATACATTCAATCCCAGTTTCAATCCTACGGTTATGAAACAGAGATTCAGCCTTTTACGTTTTTAAGCTACACGGAGCCGGAATCTATTTCTCTCTCCATCGAAGGCTTCGATGACACATTTACACCCTCTGCTTTTACATACACAGTGAGCGGCAGCATCACAGGAGAGCTGGCGGTGGCCGGTCTTGGTAAAAAAGAAGAGCTTGCGGACTTGAGTTTGACGGGGAAAATCGCTCTTATTCAGCGCGGAGAAATTAGTTTTGCCGAAAAAGTGCTTAATGCAGCCGAAAAGGGCGCTGCCGGCGTGATTATCTATAACAATACGGATGGTGCCCTAAATGGAACATTAGGAGAAGCGAATGATGCATACGTTCCGGCTGTTTCTTTAACAAAAGCCGAAGGAGAAGCGCTTGCTGCGAAAGCAGCAGCGGAAACACTGACGGCTTCCCTGACCGTTGAAGGAGCAAGCGTTGACGAAAAAACCTCGCATAATGTGATCGCGGTGAAAAAGCCAGCAAATCAAACCAAAGCAACGAATGACATTATCGTCGTTGGTGCTCACCATGATTCTGTACCGGGCGCTCCCGGTGCAAACGATGATGCGTCCGGGTCGGCCATGACGCTGGAGCTCGCTCGGTTGTTTAAAGATATTCCAACCGATACGGAGCTTCGCTTTATTACATTCGGAGCAGAAGAAGTCGGGCTGCTTGGTTCCGAGTACTATGTAGACGGGCTGCCGGAAGAAGAAGTTTCGCGCATGATCGCGAATTTTAATTTAGACATGGTCGGAAGCAGAGATGCCGGTGATTTGGTGATGATGACAGCGGATGGTGAACCCAATCTGGTAACTGAGCTGGCACAGGCATCGAGCACGCGCTTGAATGGAGAAGCAATCCCTTATCTTGAAGGCGGCCGCAGCGATCATGTTCCATTCGCGGAAGCGGGGGTTCCTGCTGCTCTGTTTATTCACGATCCGGCGGAGCCTTGGTATCATACGCCGGATGATACAATCGATAAAATTAGTAAAGAAAAACTTCAGGACGTGGGTGAAATTGTTGGAACGGCCATTTATGAAAAAGCCCGTTTTGATAATCAGGGGATCAAGGTGAAGAAAGCGGGCAAAGTAAGCGTTCCTCATTTATATCATAACGAAGACATTCAGTGAGACGTAAAGCAAAAAGGCCGGTGCTCCCGATTGGGAACACCGGCCTTTTAGTTCAGGATTAGTCGTCGTCGCCGCCGATAAAGTCAAACAGGCCGGACAGTCCGCCCTCACCCTTTGATCCGCCGTTTTGCGGCATTGCCGCAAAAACACGGCTGGCCAAGCGGCTGAATGGAAGAGACTGTATCCATACCGTCCCAGGTCCCCGAAGCGTCGCAAGGAACAAGCCTTCACCGCCAAAGAGGGCTGTTTTTACACCGCCAACTGCTTCAATATTGTAATCAACATCACCAGTCATAGCGACAAGGCAGCCCGTATCTAAACGAATCAATTCGCCCGGAGCAAGGGTTTTTTCATAAATTGTTCCGCCAGCATGAACAAATGCCATTCCGTCGCCTTCAAGCTTCTGCATAATAAAGCCTTCACCACCGAAAAAACCGGTGCCGAGCTTGCGCTGCAGTTCAATGCCTATTGATACGCCTTTTGCTGCTGCCAGAAACGCGTCTTTTTGGCAGATAATCTTGCCTTGATGTTCACTTAAATCCATGGGAACGATTTTCCCAGGGTACGGTGAAGCGAATGAAACATGTTTTTTGCCGCTGCCTTCATTGGTAAAGGTCGTCATAAACAAGCTTTCGCCTGTCAGCATACGTTTCCCTGCGCCGAGCAGCTTGCCCATCAAGCCGCTGCCGCGGTTTGAGGAGCCATCGCCAAAAATGGTCTCCATTCGAATGCCATCGTCCATCATCATCAAACTGCCGGCTTCGGCGATAACCGTTTCCTGCGGATCAAGCTCCACCTGTACAAACTGCATATCATCGCCAAATAATTGAAAGTCAATTTCGTGATTGTTCATGATTTATCCTCCTTATGATCAGCTAAATGTACGGTTTGTTCGTGTAAAAAGTTTCAGTTCAGGGCAGAAAGAATTGTAAGATCATCTCCGCCTGTTCCACTGACCACAACGTTTGCAGAGCCAGCGGGGTTTTGTTCACTCATATACACTTTCTCTGCCGGCATCCACAACTCCTCCCAAAGATGCCGTTTTTCCTCGCCGTCCCGCTCAATCCCGCGCTCGAGCCGGAGTTCTTCCGGGCTTTCCACCCATATTTTAAAGTGATAGTAAGGCAGAAGAGGCCGAACCATTGTATAGCAGCCTTCTACAATTACAAATCCGCCTGCCGGCACATCGTGTGCTTCTGCAAGCTGATCCGTTTCCCAGTCATATCGTTCGTACCGGGCCGGCTTGTTTTGGCTGAGCGGTTTTAACACCTGTTTTTCGAGCCGCTTTAAATCCCAGCTGCCTCCGATTTCACTGCTCCGTCTGCTCGACAGCGCATAAAAATCGTCCGCATGAACAATTACGGCTTCGCTGCCAAGTGACTGCTGCAAGGCGCGGGCCAGCGTGCTTTTTCCAGCCCCGCCCCCGCCATCAATCGCAATTAGATAGGTGTGCTGTTCTTTCTTGCTAAATAAAGCGGTTAATCCATTGATATTCATAAAAAATCCCCTCCTCCTAGAAATTATACCTTATCTGTTGACGGATAACCGTTTACCCTCTAAACTAAATGCAGGAAGTTTAGGGGGTAAACAATATGGAAAAACAGCTGCGTGAAGCGGTGGAATTGTTTGAGGAAGTGATCGTTTACGGAACCGAGCGAATCCTTAAGTCGATTGACGATCCGATTGTGCATGAATTTTCACCGGAACAAATTCAAATGATGAAAATTATCGAAAAGCATGGACCCATTACATCGAGCAGCCTGGCGGTGATGCAGGGGGTGCATAAAAGTGCTATTTCCAATCGCATGAAAAAGCTGGAGGAAAAAGGACTGATTCAAATGGTGAGATCAGAAAGCGATCAACGGACAAAATGGGTGGAGCTGACGGAGGAAGGCCGGGAATTTATTCAAAAAACGAGGGAATGTGTTTCAAACTTTATTTCTTCGCTCCTATCCAGCCATATTGACGAGCAGGAAGTGGAGCAGTTTGTGAACATGTTCCGCAAGCTAAAAGAAATTATAAAGATAGGTGAGGATCATAGATGAGAAGGATCATTCAATGGCGCTGGCCGATTTTTGTCAGCCTGCTCATTTTAACGGCAGCCCTGTTTTTACTGGCGCCTAATTTATCCAAGCAGGCCGAACAGGCGGGGTCATTCCAGCTGCCGGGTGACGCAGATTCACAGCGGGCAGCCGACCTGCTTGAGCAGGCGGGAGCTGGAGAAGAAACCATTTCGCTTGTTTTCCAGCTGGATCAGCCGCTTACGAAACAGGCACAGCAGTCCATTGCCGAAAGTGTAGCATCCCTTGAGAAAATGGACGGTCCGATTACAGATGTGATGGATCCATTTGAAAGTGAAGAAATAAAAAAGCAGCTTGTATCAAAGGATCAAAAAACCATTCTTGTACCGGTTACAGTAGATGGAACACAGGATGAGATTAATCGCCTGGCTGATGAGATCCGCGCGGAAGTGCTGCCGGATGATCTGACTGCGTACGTAACAGGTGAAGCCATCATCAATAATGATGTCAATAAAAGCTCGCAGGAGGGGCTTAAGCGGACAGAGCTCATTACAGTTGGATTGATTTTCGTTCTGCTTTTAGCTGTTTTCCGGTCGATTGTCACACCGCTTATTCCGCTTGCGGCTGTCGGCTTTACTTACCTGCTGAGCCAGTCACTTGTGGCATTTTTCATCGACTGGTTTGGGTTTCCTGTTTCGAACTACACGCAGATTTTTCTTGTCGCAGTGTTGTTCGGAATTGGAACAGATTATTGCATTTTGCTGCTCAGCCGGTACAAAGAAGAGCTGCAGGCAGGTCATTCAGTTGAAGACTCAATCGTGAATACGTATAAAACAGCTGGACGCACACTTTTGGTCAGCGGCATTGCTGTTTTTATCGGCTTTTCGGCGATCGGCTTTGCGGATTTCCCGATTTTCAAGTCAGCGGTCGGCGTGGCTGTGGGAATTGCCGTGCTTATTGTTGTGCTGTTTACCCTTGTGCCGTTTTTTATGGCTGTTTTAAAAGAAAAGCTGTTTTGGCCGTCGAAAAAGTCTGCTTCCCATGACGACAGCAAGCTATGGGCCTGGTTCAGCAGGTTATCTGTTCGCCGTCCGCTTCTTTCTATGCTTGTTGTTGCCGTTATTACCGTACCGCTTCTGTTTACGTATGACGGAAAGCTTTCGTTTAACACGGTAGATGAGATTGGCAGTAACTATGAATCTGTGAAAGGACTGGATGCGATTGCAGAAGGGTTTGGCAACGGCGATTCACTTCCAGTTACCGTGCTGATAAGCGGAAAGGAAGATATGGCAACTGAAGAAACGGTTCCGTATCTTGAATCCATTAGTAAAGATATTTTAAAAGTCGATGGTGTAAAGTCGGTGCGGACCCTTACCCGGCCAACAGGTGAAGCGCTCGATGAGCTATATGTGGATAACCAGCTGGGCACACTGACAGATGGTCTTGTGGACGCGCGGGACGGCCTGCTGCAAGTGCAGGATGGCCTTGCGGATATTCAAAACGGGTTAACACAGGCAGAGGGACAGATTCCATCTGGAAGTGAAGCTGCTTCTGGTGCAGAAGGGCTGCAGCAGGCAGCATCGGGCATCGGGCAGGTCAACGAACAGATCGGCCGTATTTCTGCCGGCATGGAGCAGTCGGGCAATGCAGAGCAGGCAGCTGCCCAGCTTGGAGCTGTGCAGCAGCAGCTTGGCAAAATCGGCCAGGGAATCAATGCAGCGGCAGGAGACCTTGAAGGAACTGCCGGCCAGGTCGGCCAGCTTGGCGGAGGACTATCCCAGCTTGCCTCTGGAGTAGGAGATGCAAACGATGGGCTGGCAGAGATTGCACAAGGTCTTACAAAAGCCGCTCAGACGACCCGGTCCATGAGCCAATCGAAAAGTGTCCATGATACCGGTATCTATATTCCTGACGGCACATTGGAAAGAAAAGAATTTAAAGATGTGCTCGACCGCTATACATTAAATGACGAAAAAACGATTAAGCTGGAAGTAGTGCTGTCTGAAGACCCGTATTCTCCTCAAGCGATTGACAGCATTGAAGAAGTGAAGCGGGCAATGAAACGGGCATCCATTGACACCCCGTTTGAAGGAGCAACATTTGCTTACAGCGGCATTTCCAGTGTAAATAGTGATTTAAAAGATATTTCATCGAATGATTTCAGCCGTACAGTAATCATTATGCTTGCCAGTTTGTTTGTTGTGCTGACGCTGCTGTTCCGTTCAGTTATTATGCCGCTTTACATGATCGGTTCGCTGCTTTTAACGTATTATACATCCGTTGCTGCAGCAGAATTAATTTTTATAAACGGTCTTGGCTATGACGGCGTCAGCTGGGCTGTTCCGTTTTTCGGATTTGTGATGCTAGTTGCGCTCGGTATTGACTATTCCATTTTCCTTCTTGACCGTTTCCGGGAAGAAGCGAGGGATGGTGTCAGCGTTCAGCAGGCGATGTCTGTGTCCATGGCCAAAATGGGTACCGTGATTATTACGGCCGCGATTATTTTGGCCGGCACCTTTGGCGCGATGATGCCGTCTGGTGTGCTCAGCCTAGTTCAAATCGCAACAATTGTGATTACAGGGCTTCTCCTGTATGGACTCATTGTTCTGCCGCTGCTCATTCCGGCCGTAACCGTCTCCTTTAACCAGGGAGTCTGGTGGCCATTCAAGCGAAAATAAAAAAGCTGCTCCGCTATTGCGAGCAGCTTTTTTTTGCTTAATCGATAATAACGTGCTGAAAGTCTGTCATTTTTTTGTCACGGCGGAAGCTGTCAGCAGACATGCCAATCATTTTTTTAAATACCTTGCTGAAATAGTTCGCATTGTCATAGCCGGTTTGAAGAGCGATTTCATGAATAGTTTTGTTCGTGGTCGTTAATAGCTCCATCGCTTTTTGCATGCGGACTTTAGCCAAGTGCTGAATGGGCGTTGTGTTCATATATTTTTGAAACTTGTTTGTAAAGTAGTACTTGGAAAGCCCCGCATGATGGGCAATCTCATCAAGAGACAGCGGCTGGTCGTAATGGGAGGCCATAAACTGCAGGGCTGCCCGAATGTCATCCGGAATGCTTGCTTTTGGCTGGTCCAGTCCTTTGGCAAACCGGTATAGTCCCATAATAAATTCGTACGCGCGGGCAGAAGAGGTAAACGTGTCTTCAATACCTTCTTTCAGAGCAAATTGATAGATTTTCTGCAGCAAAAAAACAAGTGGGGCGGCGTCTTCGAGCTGAACAATCGGGCCCAGTTCGTTTGTTAACTGAGTCCAGCACTCTTTTGCTTTCTTTCCTTCCAGTGTAATAAAGAAAAACTCCCATTCTGGACTTTCTGATGGAAGGTAGTAGCAATGGTTACTTGGAACCTCTACGATAAAGGCTTGCCCCGGCCGGACCGCCATCGTCTGGTCTCCGACCTGGATTTCTCCCCAGCCCTTTACGGTATATTGAAAAATAAACGTATTATGGTCGTTCGGCCGCATGCGCCCGTCCCAATAGTAATCGGTGGAGGTGCGTTTTTCAAAGCCGATCGAAGCAATGCGGGCTGAATCTGTTAAAGGTTCCTTTGAATGGTGATAAACAAAACTATGGTGAGGATCATCTGGGAGTGAGAACAATATATTACCCCTTTTCCGATTTTATTTACCATTGTTCGAAAAATGAAAGCGTTATATTATTTGGTATAAGAAATACATTAATTAAAATTTACTAAAATTTCAACATGAACTTTTAATGGAGGCGGGCAAATGAAAAAAATTACGTTTATTGGCGCAGGAAGCACAATTTTTACGAAAAATGTGTTAGGTGACTGCATGATGTCCCCGGCACTTCAGGACTTTGAATTTGCACTGTTCGATATTGATGAAAATCGCCTGTCAGAGTCGGAAGTATTGCTTAAGGCACTGAAGAATACGCTGAATTCGGGTGTTACGATCAACACGTACACAGACCGGAAGGAAGCGCTGAAAGATGCCAAATATGTAATCAACGCTATTCAAGTTGGAGGCTATAAGCCAAGTACGGTCATTGATTTCGAAATCCCGAAAAAATACGGCTTGCGCCAGACAATCGCGGACACCATCGGTATTGGCGGCTTGTTCCGGGCGCTGCGCACCATCCCGGTTATGCTTGATATTGCAAAAGATATGGAAGAGGTGTGCCCGGATGCATGGCTTCTAAACTACACCAATCCGATGGCTACATTAACAGGTGCTGTTTCCCGCTACACAAATGTAAAAATGGTTGGGCTTTGCCACAGCGTGCAGGTATGCACAAAAGATCTGCTGAAGGATCTCGGCATCCCGCATGAAAATGTTGAAGAGCGCATCGCCGGCATTAACCATATGGCATGGCTTCTTGAGATTAAATCCAATGGCAAGGATTTATACCCGGAAATTAAAAGAAGAGCAAAAGAAAAGCAGCAAACGAAGCATCATGACATGGTGCGGTACGAGCTGATGGATAAATTCGGCTTTTACGTGACAGAATCTTCCGAACATAATGCTGAATATCATCCGTTCTTTATTAAAGAAAAGTATCCAGAGCTGATTGACCGCTTCAACATCCCGCTTGATGAGTATCCACGCCGCTGTGAGGAACAGATCGACAACTGGCTGAAAACAAAAGAAGAGCTGATGAATGACCAGAACTTAACACACGAACGCTCTCACGAATATGGCTCGCGTATTATTGAAGCCATGGAAACGAACGAGCCGTTTGTATTTGGCGGAAATGTGTTAAATACGGGCGGACTTATTTCAAACCTGCCGGAAAAAGCGGTAGTGGAAGTACCGTGTATCGCGAATCGAAATGGTATCACCCCGGCTTATATGGGTGAACTTCCTGAACAGCTGGCGGCGCTGAACCGCTCTAACATTAACACGCAGCTTTTAACGATTGAAGCAGCGATTACAAAATCGACAGAGAAAATTTATCAGGCAGCTATGCTTGACCCGCACACAGCAGCGGAGCTTTCGATGGATGACATTATCAGCTTGTGTGATGACTTAATTGAAGCACATGGCGACATGCTGCCGGAATATCAATCATCTAAACAGCCGATCAGACAGTAAAACTGTCTGATTTTTCAAAAAAATTATTTTGTAAGCGCTTATTATCCGTGATATGATCGTTTTGAAAAGTAAAATTTACTAAACGATCAGTGAGGGATGCCACATGGTGACGATCAAAGATATTGCTAAACGGATAAATGTATCTCCTTCAACCGTATCGAGAGTGTTGAATCACGACGAAACACTTTCCGCTTCTCCGGAAACAAAACAAAAGATTTTTGATACAGCAAAAGAGCTGAATTACCGGACAGTTAAAAGCAGACGGCTGCAAAGCCAGGTACAGAAACAAGAAGGAACTAAAAACGAGACGTTTAACCTCGGTATGGTACTGGTTCAAACACAAGAGGAGGAAGCGAGTGACCCCTACTGGCTGTCTATCCGTGAAGGTATTGAAAAAGAATGTGCAGTCCGGGGGATCAGCTCATTAAAGCTGATCCGCCTTCAGGATATGGTAAAAGCAAGAGAGGAGCTCGCTGAGCTCGACGGCCTGCTCATAGTAGGCAGAATTGATTACTTGATTTTGCAGACAATTCGCGAATACAACCGCAATATAGTGCTCATTAATCAGCATACCTATGAAGATCAATACGATTCGATCATTTTTGATTATGAAAAAGCTGCCAGCCAGGCAATGGATCACCTGGCGGCCCAGGGATATGAAAGAATCGGTTATATTGGCGGCACGGAACGAATTTCCGTCGAACAGGAGCAGTCATTAAAAAAAATCTATACACCTGATGCGAGAAAAACGATTTACGAAAGCAAAATGAAAGAGCGCGGCTTGTATGACCCAAGCCTGCTGTTTGTGAAAGAGTATTCCATTCAGTCCGGCTACGATTTGATGAAAGAAGCCATTGAGCAGGGAAACGTGCCGGACGCTTTTTTCATTGCGAGTGATTCGATGGCCATCGGCGCAATGAGAGCGCTTCATGAAGCCGGTATCCAGGTGCCGGATGACGTCGCGATTGTCAGCTTTAACGATATCAAAATGGCTCAATTTACGTCTCCGCCATTGACCACCGTTAAAATACCGACCGAAGAAATGGGGCGGCTCGGTGTTCGAACAATGCTTGACCGGCTGGATGGCCGGGAAATGCCCATTAAAATTATGGTGCCAACAGGGCTGGTAGTCCGTGAAAGCTGCGGAGCACTGCGCCAGCAGGAGCGACAATAATATCCAACGAAAATCGGAGGGAATTCCATGAAAAAACAAGTCACATTATCTGTTCTTTCTTTATCCGCCATGATGGCTTTGTCGGCTTGCGGCAAGGACAGCGCAGAGGGCGGCGGCAGCGGGGACCAAGTGAAACTGACGATGATGTCGACGGCCACGACAAAAGCAGATCAGCAGATTTTCAAAGAAGTCGTGGCGGATTTTGAAAAAGCGCATCCGGAAATTGATATTGAAGATACGTATCCAGGCGACGGCTATGAAGATTTTGCACGTGTTAAAATGGCCGCAGATGATATGCCGGATCTTTTTGATACACATGGCTGGGCGAAAAGCCGGTACGGGGAATATACAGAAGATTTAAGTGATATGGATTGGGCCAAAAACCTGGATGAAGCGATGAAGCCAATTCTGACAGATGACAAAGGAAAGCTCCACGCGTATCCGGTTAACCAGGCACTGGACGGAATGTCTTACAATAAAACGCTATTGGACAAGTATGGGATCGAGCCGCCGAAAACGTTTGATGAATTGATGGCGGCGCTTGAAGAAGTGAAAAAGAAAAGTAAAGGAGAAGTGGTGCCATTCTGGCTCGGCGGTTCGGATAAAAGCCAGTTCGGCCAATACTTCGATGAATTTGCGACAACGCTTTTAATTACAGACAAGGAAAACAGCCATGGGGAAGAACTGCTCGACGGATCGTTTGATTGGTCTAATTACACATACCTGCCTGAGAAGCTGAAAGAAATGAATGATAAAGGACTGTTAAACAAAGACGTGCTGACGGCTCAGGTAACACAGGGTGCTGAATTGATGGCACAAAACAAAATTGCCTTCACGATGCTGAATGGATCAGTCGGGCGTGAAGTATCCGAATTAAATCCGGAGGTCCAAGTCGGCACGATTCCGGTACCAGCTATTCATGAAGGAGACTCACCAAGCTGGATTGGCGGCGAACGGTTTACCCTTGCAGTTGCAAAAAATTCAGAACACAAAGAAGAAGCCAAGCAGTTTATCGAATATCTTGCTCAGCCGGAAGTGGCTAAAAAGCTTGCAGAAGGCACATCTCTTCCAGATGCACTGACAAACGTAGATGCAGACAACTATTTTGCGGAATTTTACAAACAGTACGAAGGCACGCAAATTCAGCCGTACTTTGACCGTGTCTACCTGCCAAGCGGCATGTGGGATCCAATGGGAGCAACCGGACAGGAGCTGATTGCTGGCACGATGAAACCGGAGCAGGTATCCAAAAAGATGGAAGAGGAATATAAGCGCTTAAGAGCAGAATAAGGGATGGAACAGGGAGGCAGCTGCTTCTCTGGCCAACCGGCTCGTAAAGGAGATGGATAAAAATGGCCGCACTGACGAAAGCACCCGACAAAACAAGCATGAAAACAAAAAGCGCCAAGTTGAAAAGAAGCCGCCGGGAATCGTCTCTTTGGTGGATGTATCTGCCTAGTGTCCTGATTGTCGTTTTGTTTATTGTATATCCGTTTATAGATGGAATCCGTATTTCCTTTACCAACTGGAACGGATTCTCGCAAACGTACGATTACATTGGGCTTGATCAATATAAGCGTATGTTCGCCGACCCTGATACATGGCTTGTTGTAAAAAACACATTGCTGTACGGCATAGGCAGTACGATTTTACAAAACATTGTCGGACTGGGTTACGCTTTATTGCTCAATCACAATTTAAAAGTACGCTCTTTCACGCGAACGGTTATTTATCTGCCTGTTATTATCAGCCCGCTCATTATGGGCTACATCTGGTATTTCTTCTTTGCATTTCAAGGAGGAGCATTAAATGATATTTTCCTTCTGTTTGGAAAAGAGCCGATTAACGCGCTCGGCAACCCCGCTGTAAACCCGTATATTATTGTTTTTGTGAACACTTTCCAATTCGTCGGTATTGCCATGATTATTTATTTGGCAGGACTGCAAAGCATTTCAAAAGATTATTACGAAGCAGCGAACATAGACGGAGCAACCGGCTGGCAAAAGTTTAAAAACATTACAATTCCGCTTCTTATGCCGTCTATTACTATTAATATGGTGCTGAATATTATTGGCGGATTAAAGCTTTTTGATGTAATTGTCGCTTTGACAAATGGCGGGCCGGGGAATGCTTCCCAATCGATGTCTACTTTTATGTACAATCTTTATTTTTCACGCCAGGATGCAGGCTATGCGGCGACCCAGGGGGTTTTAATGGCGGTTATTATTTTAATTATCAGCATGGCGGCACTTATCTACTTTAAACGAAAAGAGGTTGAAGCGTAATGGAACAAATATCTTCAAGAACAAAATGGCTGCTGACCGGGCTCGCTCTTGTCATTACGCTTTTTCACCTCATCCCGTTTTATATACTGATCACCACATCGCTGAAAAAAGTAGGGGATTTCACGTCGAAATGGGCGTTTCCTACTTCCTTTGATACCGAAAATTTTGCGCTTGCCTGGGAGCAGGCAAATCTCGGCAACGCGTTTATCAACACAGCGATTATTACCATTTGCTCAGCCGTTTTATTGATCTTTTTTGGCTCAATGGCGGCATATGCATTGGCACGCCGGACAACAAAGCTGAATAAATACGTGTACATGCTGTTTGTTGGAGTGATGGTAATTCCACCGCTAACAGCACTTGTACCCCTGTACCGGCTTGTTGTCGATGTCGGCTTGATGAACACCCACCTTGTTGCGATCTTAAATAATGTGGCCGCTTTTATGCCGCTCACGATTTTCCTTTATGCCGGCTTTATCCGTTCAACGATTCCGAAAGAATTGGAAGAAGCAGCACGAATCGACGGAGCGAGTACACTTGGTGTTTTTTTCCGGGTTGTATTCCCGCTTTTAAAGCCCATTACGGCGACGGTATTAATCATTTCCTCCGTTTATATTTGGAACGACTATCAATTTGCGATTTTCTTCCTGCAGGATTCGAGCGTGCAGACCTTAACGGTAGCCCTGGCTGGTTTCTTCGGGCAAAATTCAAGCCAGTTGAATCTAGTAGCAGCCGCGGCCCTTATGGCCTCGCTGCCAATGGTAATGGTATTCTTGTTCCTGCAGCGTTTCTTTATTGAAGGACTTGCAGCTGGCAGTGTAAAAGGATAATGAAAACGGCCTTCTTATGAGAAGGCCGTTCCAAATTGTAGACAAATGATATGTATGACCGTGCACATGAATAGGATGGATCGGCGGCGTCCAGGCAGCTCCGCTTTCCATGGGGCGGGCGCTGAGCCCGTTCGTCCCATAGGAGTCTGCATCGCCTTCCCGCCGCCAAGTGGCTTGCGGCAAGATTGTATAGGGAAGTTCCTATCTTTCTGTTTAAAAAAGAGAAAATGTCTATTCGTTCTTTGCTTATGGGTCTTCCACATCCCTTATCGGCTCTTTCTTAAAAGTGAAAGACTTGTCTACATACTGAAACGGCCTTCTTATGAGAAGGCCGTTCTTTTTTAGATGAATGAGCAGGAAGCCGGCTCTTCGTTGACTGAATAAAACTGCATACATCTTATTTTTTTGTGATAATATATACGTATAAGTTATAGGGAAAAGAAACAAAACGGGGAGGTGATCGCTTGGCGACTAAACACAGCATCGTGAAGCAAGCGATTCAATCGCGCATTTTAGATGGTACATTTTTGCCTCACCAAAAAATCAGTTCGGAAAGTGAGCTGATGAAGGAGTTTGGAGTCAGCCGCCACACGGTGAGGCTTGCAATAGGCGATCTTGTCAACAAAGGCTGGCTTTACCGGGAACAGGGAGCAGGCACATTCTGCGCTGACCGTCAGGCAAACGGTGCGGTTTTGGACCCAGCCGGACAGAAAAACATTGCCCTTATTACAACGTATATTTCAGAATATATTTTTCCGTCCATTATTCGGGGCGCAGAGTCTGTATTGAGTGAGCAGGGCTATCATGTCACACTTTTCAGCACAAACAACGATCATCAAACAGAACGGGAGATTTTAGAGAAAATTCTGTCCGGTTCATTTGATGGAGTGATTGTTGAGCCAACCAAAAGTGCATTCAGCAATCCGAATATCAACTATTATTTAAATTTAGAACGGCAGAACATTCCCTATGTGATGATGAATGCCTACTACGATGAGCTTGAGCCTCTTTATGTCGCGGTTGACGACGAACGAGGCGGTTTTCTGCAGACGGAGTTTTTAATTAAGCAGGGATACCGAAATATAGCCGGTTTTTTTAAAACCGATGATATCCAGGGGGTCAAGCGGATGAAAGGCTTCCTGAAAGCGCATCGGAAGCATCAGATTCCCATTGAACCGCAAAATATTATTACGTATTACACCGAAGAAAAGGAAACCAAGCCGGCTCGGGAACTGGAGCAGCTGCTCAAGCAGCAGGGAAACGGGATACCGGATTCTCTCGTGTGCTACAATGACCAGCTTGCGCTCAGCCTGCTGAACCTTCTGCGTGAGAAAAAACTTCGTGTCCCAGAGGATATCGCCATGGTTGGATATGACGACTCCTTTTTAGCTGATGTATCTGAAGTAAAGCTCACTACAGTCACGCATCCGAAAAGTGATCTTGGCAGGGAAGCGGCGCGGCTTATTTTAGAACTTGTTCAAGAAAAGAAAGGGTTAGCTGCAAAAAAAGAACCAAAACAGGAGCCTATTTTATTTGAACCGGATCTTCACATCCGGTCATCTGTTAAAATAGCAGAGGGAGCACATAAACAATAACTTGTTTATGTGCTTTTTATTTTTTTCTACAAGTTATTGAAGGTTTATCATAATAGATATTGATTATGCGTACATATTATACTATTATGGATTTTAAGAAGTGAATATATACGTATAAGTTAAAGTGAGGAGGCTTTTTATGCTGGATCAATTAAAGCAGGAAGTGCTGGAAGCGAACCTGTCCCTTCCAAAGCACGGACTTGTTACTTTTACATGGGGAAATGTAAGCGGTTTCGATGAAAGGGAGCAGCTTGTCGTTATTAAACCGAGCGGCATCGCGTATGACCAGCTGACTGTAGAGGACATGGTTGTCGTAGACTTGGACGGAAATGTAGTGGAAGGGACGCTAAAGCCTTCATCGGATACGGCCACGCACTTGATTCTATACAAGCATTTTTCAGGGATTGGCGGGGTGGTTCATACTCACTCTCCTTGTGCGACAAGCTGGGCGCAGGCGGGCAGACCTATTCCAGCGCTTGGAACTACACATGCTGACTATTACTATGGGGAAGTTCCCTGTACCCGCCCGCTGACAAGGGAGGAAATTGAACAGGCATACGAAGTGGAAACCGGCAATGTCATCATCGAAACCTTTACCCACCTTGATCCAAAAGCCATGCCTGGTGTTCTCGTGTACGGACATGCGCCGTTTAACTGGGGAAAAACGCCGAGTGAAGCGGTTCATAATGCAGTTGTATTGGAAGAAGTGGCCAAGATGGGCTTAAATACGTTTCATCTGAATCCTGACACTGAGCCTATTGACCAATTTTTGCTGGATAAGCATTATTTGCGGAAACACGGAGTTAACGCCTATTACGGACAAAAAGGATAAACCGATATAGCGTCGTCGATAAGGGGCTTCGGGATCAAGCTTAAAGCTGGCTGTAAATGAACCCTTTAGCACCCGGCAAAGTCTAATGGGGAATTGTACATTATCGATTAAAAGGAAGTGGCTGAATGATGAATAAGCTGGATTTAATAAAAGCTGATATCGCTGGCAGTCGAACAGCTTTAGGTATTGAGTTTGGTTCTACTCGTATCAAGGCCGTGTTGATTGATTCTAACCATTCGCCCATAGCTTCTGGAAGCTATGGATGGGAGAATCGTTTGGAAGGGAGAATATGGACATATTCTCTTGATGACATTTGGAAGGGTCTTCAAACAAGTTATCAAGAAATGGCAAATGAAGTGAAAGAAAAGTATGGAGTAATCCTTCAAAGGGTTGGAGCCATTGGTTTTAGTGCGATGATGCACGGCTATATGGCGTTTAACAAAGACGGAGAGCTGCTGGTTCCATTCCGTACTTGGAGGAACTCGATCACTGAACAGGCAGAAAAAGAATTAACAGCCCTTTTTAATTATAATATCCCGCAAAGATGGAGTATTGCTCATTTATATCAAGCGATTATAAACGGAGAAGAACATGTAGAAAATATTGATTTTTTCACAACACTAGCTGGCTATATCCATTGGAAACTGACCGGCCAAAAAGTTTTAGGGGTTGGAGATGCTTCCGGTATGTTTCCGATTGATGTGGAAACAAAGAATTACGATACAAGGATGATTCAAGCTTTTAATGATTTGATTATTGAAAAGAATTATCCATGGAAGCTGAAAGAGATTTTGCCGCAGGCGATGCAGGCGGGTGATGAAGCCGGGCAATTATCAGAAAATGGCGCCAAGCTACTAGACGTGAGTGGAAACCTTCAAGCTGGCATTCCGCTATGTCCTCCAGAAGGCGACGCAGGAACGGGTATGGTTGCAACCAACAGTGTTGCCCGGCGTACGGGAAATGTCTCAGCAGGAACGTCAGTGTTTGCGATGATCGTGCTGGAAAAAGAATTGAAAAAGGTTTATCCAGAAATCGACCTCGTGACCACTCCCTCTGGAAGCTTGGTTGGTATGGTTCACGCGAATAACTGTTCTTCTGACATCAATGCCTGGATGAAGCTGTTCGAAGAGTTTTCAGAAGCCCTGGGTTATCAAGTAAATAAGGATAAACTGTTTGAAGTCTTGTTCAATAAGGCTCTTGAAGGGGATAAGGAGTGCGGAGGGCTACTGTCTTACGGTTATTATTCTGGCGAGAATATTACAGGAATGAGAGAAGGCCGGCCGTTATTCGTCCGTTCACCAGAAAGCAATTTTAACCTTGCAAACTTTATGCGTGTACATTTATTTTCGGCACTTGGCACTTTAAAAATCGGAATGGACATTCTTTTACAGGAAGAAAATATTGGGATCGACAAGATTTTGGGACATGGGGGTCTGTTTAAGACCAAGGGTGTTGGACAGAAGATCATGGCCGCAGCCATGAATGCGCCTGTATCTGTTATGGAAACTGCTGGTGAGGGCGGTGCTTGGGGAATTGCGCTGCTTGCATCTTTTACAGCTAATAAAGAAGAAAATGAATCATTGGAAGAGTATCTGGATAAAAAGGTATTTGGCGACAATGTCGGCGTGGAATTAGAGGCAGACGAAGAAGATGTAGAAGGTTTTGGAGCCTTTATGGATCGTTATAAACAAGGACTTGCCATTGAGCGAGCCGCTATTGATCATTTACTCATTCAAAAGAAGGTAGGGCAGCTGGTTTAAAGAAAAAGTTTTTTTAAATGGTCTTGAAGATGTCTATTAAAAACGACAATAACCCAAAGGAGCGAGAAGTATGCTAGCAATAGATAAGAAAGAATTTTGGTTTGTTACAGGAAGCCAGCACTTGTACGGAGAAGAAGCGCTGCAAGAAGTTCAGAAAAATTCAGAGGAAGTCGTAAATGGAGTAAATGGAGAGGCTGAGCTGTCTTACCCGGTTATTTTTAAAGAAGTGCTGACAACATCCGGAGATATTCACCAGTTGATGCAGCAGGCGAACAGCGATGAAAACTGTGCCGGTATCATTACCTGGATGCATACTTTTTCTCCGGCGAAAATGTGGATCGCTGGTTTGAAAGCGCTGCAAAAGCCGCTTCTTCATCTGCATACACAGTTTAACCGTGAGATCCCGTGGAGCAGCATCGATATGGACTTTATGAATCTAAACCAGGCAGCACACGGAGACCGTGAGTATGGATTTATCGGTACACGTATGCAAATTGGCCGCAAAGTCATTGTCGGCCACTGGCAGGATGAGTCAGTTAAGAAAAGCGTAAGCGACTGGATGAATATTGCTGTAGCGGTAACAGAAGGGCCGAATATCCGGGTTGCCCGCTTTGGTGACAATATGCGGAATGTAGCCGTTACGGATGGTGACAAGGTAGAAGCGCAAATTAAATTTGGCTGGGTCGTAGATTATTATGGCATTGGCGATCTTGTGGAAGAAATGAATACCGTCACGCGGGACCAGATCGATTCTCTTTATGAAGAATACAAGCAGCAATATATATTTGAAGAAAGTGATGACATTTGCGCGGCGATCAAAGAACAAGCACGTATCGAAATCGGACTGCGTTCATTCTTGGAACGGGGAAATTATAACGCGTTCACAACAAACTTTGAAGATTTGCACGGCATGGAGCAGCTGCCGGGTCTTGCTGCACAGCGGCTCATGGCAGACGGCTACGGCTTTGCAGGCGAAGGTGACTGGCGGACAGCTGCGCTTCTCCGCATGATGAAAATTGCAGCCGGCAACAAGCAGACATCATTTATGGAAGATTATACGTACCATTTAGAAGAAGGAAATGAAATGATTCTCGGTTCGCATATGCTCGAAGTCTGCCCGACCGTTGCGGCTACAAAGCCGCGCATTGTTGTTAATCCGCTTTCAATTGGCGGAAAAGAAGATCCGGCACGCCTTGTGTTTGACGGATTGAGCGGCCAGGCGGTTAATGCATCACTTGTAGAGATGGGAGGACGTTACCGGTTGATCGTCAATGTGGTAGACGCAGTTGAGTCACCGCAGCAAACACCGAATCTTCCAGTCGCAAAAGTGCTCTGGAAGCCGCAGCCGTCTTTAAAAACAGCGACGGAGTCCTGGATTTATGCCGGCGGCGCTCATCATACGGTTCTTTCCTTTGCAGTCAGCGCCGAGCAGCTGTATGACTTTGCGGAAATGTCAGACATCGAATGTATCATCATTGACAATGACACGAAAACATCTCAGCTGCGCAATGAGCTGAAGTGGGGAGAAGCAATCTGGAAGTAATTCATCGAAAAGGCTGTCTCATTTATGAGCCGGCCTTTTCTTCTACTAAAGGAGCAGAGAATATGACTGGGAATATAAATGGCAAAAATATTAAAGAATTTACATTGAAAAACAAAAATGGAATGGAAGTGTGTTTTATTGATTATGGCTGCATTATTACCAAAATCATTGTGCCGGACTGTCAAGGAAACCGTGAAAACGTCGTGCTTGGCTATGGAAAGACCGATCAGTATGCATATAATCCATGGTATTTAGGTGCTGTTATTGGCCGCTTTGCCGGACGGATCGGGGAAGGTTCATTTGAGCTGGGCGGGAAAACATACACGCTTGAGCGGAATGATGGAAACAACCATCTGCATGGCGGCCAGGCAGGGTTTGACAAAGTCATCTGGCAATCCGAGCCCATAACAGGCGGTGTCCGGTTCACGCATGAAAGCCCGGATGGGGAAGGCGGGTATCCGGGGAATGTGAAGGTTACGGTTACGTACACGCTGAATAGTGAAAATGAATTTATTATTCAATATGAAGCTGTATCGGATCAACCGACTCTTTTAAACCTGACAAACCATACGTATTTTAACTTAAGCGGTAATATAAAACGGGATATTACCGGCCACCTGCTGCAAATGGACAGTGACCGATATGCGGAATTAAATGACCAGCTTCTGCCGACCGGCAGGCTCCAGCCAGTTGAAGGCACTGTGTTCGATTTTCGCGGGGGCCAGGCTATTCAAGCAGGGGTAAAAGCAAATGATTCGCAAAATGAGCTGGCAGGTAAAGGGTACGACCATCCCTTCGTTTTGAGCGGAGATGGCGGCATCATTTTATCAGATGAAGAAAGTGGGCGTGTGCTCAGTATAAAAACAGATCAAGAGTGTGTTGTACTGTATTCCGGCACGCAAATAACGGATGGCGTACTGCTTAATGGAGGGGAATCGCGGAAATACGCCGGCCTGTGTTTAGAGACACAGGGGCTGCCGGATTCTATTCATCACCCGCACTTTCCGCAGAGTATCCTGGAAAACGATAAAAAATATCAATCCACAACAATATACAGGTTTTCAACCAGGAAAGGGGAATAGGAAGTGAAGGGAACCACAATTGAAAAGATTGTTATTGAAAAGGATGCTTTTGAACAGTGTGCGGCTTACGTGCAACAAAAAGGATGGAAAAACATCTTAATAATTGCAGATAAAAACACACAAAGAGCAGCCGGCGGAATGCTGAGCAAGTGTTTCCTTGAAAAGTCTCTTCAAGTGCAAACCTGTTTAATTGAACCCGATCAAAACGGAGACGTAAAAGCGGATGAAATATCTATCGTACAAGCATTGATTGGCATTGATGCGAAAACCGACGTTTTAGTAGCCGTTGGCTCCGGTACTATTCACGATATTACTCGCTTTTGCAGTGATAAAACAGGTGTCCCATTTGTGTCCATCCCAACGGCTCCTTCCGTAGACGGTTTTACCTCCGTCGGCGCGCCTATTATTGTGCGAGGGATGAAAAAAACATTTAAAGCTGTGTCACCGCAAGCCCTATTTGCGGATATCAAGGTTCTGATGAAAGCGCCGGACGAAATGATAGCCGCTGGTTTTGGCGACATGCTGGCGAAGTTTACTTCGCTGGCAGATTGGAAATTTGGTCATCTGACAGCGAAAGAGCCGTATTCAGAAGAAGCAGCTCTTATAACCGAACGTGCTTTAAACCGGTGTGTTAAACATGTTGACTCGATTGCCGAAAAACAAGAAGAAGGCATTCGCGCTTTAATGGAGACGCTTATTGAATCAGGCATCGCCATGCTTAAGTTTGGGCAGTCACACCCAGCTTCAGGAGGAGAACATCATCTCTCTCACTACTGGGAAATGAATTTTATTCAGGAAAATCGTCCACAGGTTCTTCATGGAGCAAAGGTAGGAGCCGCCACAGCTCTTATTACTCGTACGTATAAGGAGAGAGCAGAAAAGCTTCCTTGCCGGGCTGGAGTCGAGCTTATTCCAGATCCTGATGAGATTGTCCGGCTTCTTCAAAGGGCAGGCGCGCCTGCCAGTCCGTCGGAATTGGGGATTGAGCCGGAATTAGTAAAAGCCAGTTTACGTGATGCACATACACTTCGAGACAGATATACGATGCTTCGTTATATAAATGAAAACGAGATAACGTAAGTACAGACATGGATGCATATGCATTCATGTTTTCTTTTATCCAGCGAAAAGAATACAAGTTGACCGTTTAAGTAAGGTATAATTAAAGAAGGACCGGTCTTTCATATAGATTATTTGAGTCAGAGGAGGGAAAAAATGCGTGTGACAATAAAGGATATTGCAGCCGTTTGTGGTGTTTCCGCGGGTACTGTTGATCGTGCACTTAACAACAGGATGGGAATCAGTGAAAAAACGAGAAAAAAAGTATTAACAGCAGCGGAAGAAATGAATTATCAGCCGGACTTCACTGCCAGAAGCCTTGTTATGGGAAAAACGATGACCCTCGGCGTGGTGCTGTTTGATCTGTATAACCGCTCATTTGCCCAGCTTATGAATGCGATTGAACGAAAAGCAAGAGAGCTTGGCTATTTTGTTTATATTACACTTACAGATAAAGATCCTGAGAATGAGCGGATGTGTATTGAGTATCTGGTTAGTCGAAAAGTGGATGGAATTATTTTATTTACAGTAAACCGGGGAGAAGAATTTGACAATTATTTAAGAAAATTTCATACACCGATTGTGACGATTTTTAATTACATATCAAGTAACTGGGAATATATTGGAATTCAAGAGCGCCAGGCGATGAAGGAAGCTGTGGATTATATTGCTTCAAGAGAATATGACCAGCTTATTTATATCAGCCCTCCTCTTGCACATGCAGGGAAGTCGAACATTTATACACAAGAAGAGCGCTATATTGGATTTATGGAAGGTGTTAAAGCGAATCGTCTTCCCGCCCCGCTTGTGCTAAGAGACGCCGATTACCTGGAAAAGCTGAAGATGTATCCATACGAATCAACCGGAAAAATAGGGATTCTATGTTCAACAGACTTATATGCATTAGAAGTGATGAACTTATTAAAAGAAAAAAAGATTTCAATACCGGGGCAGGCTGGCGTTATGGGGTTTGATGATATTGATATGCTGAAATACATTACTCCTCGCTTAACAACCGTAAAGTATCCAATTTTGCAGATTGGAGAAAAAGCTGTTGAAAGTATTGTGCATAAAATAGAAAGAGATGAATATATATACGTACCACTTTTAGAACATGAAATTATTAAAGGTGACTCCATTTAATTATAAAATAAATATTCCAAAAAATGTTGATCGTACAAGTTGAGCGTGATAGAATTTTAACTACCAACAGTGTTGCTTGTCTTTTATGTAAGCGCTATCTATAAAATATGTCTTTTACGTGTACGTACACGTAAAAGGCGAGCTTCCATGTTGGTAGTATCCTGTTTTTCATTTACTCAAAAAAAGGGGGAGAGGGAAATGAAGAAAAGAAGCTTGTTTGTACTGCTTTTTAGTATGCTGTTTGTTCTGCTGGCAGCGTGTGGCAGTGGAGGCGGAGGTGGAGGCGGAGGCGGCTCGGAAAATTCCGAAGGTGCAGACAAAACCGAAGTCATTGGCAGTGATTCTAAAGACGCTACGGAATTAACATTTTGGACATTCCAGGAACTTCATATCAACCTTTTTGAAGACGCTGTTACACGGTGGAATAAAGAATTTCCGGATCGTCCGATTAAATTAAAAGCAGAAGCATATCCCTATGATAATATGCACAATAACTTGCTTTTGGCACTGCAGTCGGGTAAAGGGGCCCCTGACATTGTTGACATTGAACTTGGCCGTTTTCCGAACTATCTTCAGGGAGAACCGCAGCTTCTTCCAATGAATGAATATGTAGATCCTGTTCGTGATGAGTTTATCGAATCACGATTTGATATCTATTCAAAAGATGGACAGAACTATGGATTACCTACTCACGTTGGCGCAACCGTTGTTTTTTATAACAAAGAAATTATGGACAAAGCAGGCGTGGATATTGATTCAATTGAAACATGGGACGACTATATCGCAGCTGGAAAACAAGTTGTGGAAAAAACAGATGCAGTCATGACAACACTAGAAACTGGTGACTACTGGTCCTACTGGCCGTTAATTAAACAGCAAGGTTCGGATTTCTTTGATGAAAATGGCAAGCTGACACTTGCAAACGAAACGAATGTAAAAACGCTTGAATTTATGCATGGTTTAATCCACGATGAAAAAATTGCTGAAATTACACCGGGTGGCACTCATCATGAAGAAGAATACTATGGATTTATGAATGACGGCGGTGCGGCTTCTGTCATTATGCCGATGTGGTATATGGGCCGCTTCACTGATTATATGCAGGATTTAAAAGGAAAAATGGTCATCCGTCCGATGCCGAAGTGGACAGAGGATGGAAACCGTTCGGCTGGTGCAGGCGGTACGGGAACTGCTGTCACAAATCAAACCGAGCATCCGGAGCTGGCGAAGGAATTCCTTGCTTATGCAAAGCTGTCTGAAGAAGGGAATCTGGCACTGTGGAAAATCATGGGATTCGATCCTCCAAGATGGACTGTTTGGGAAAACCCTGCAATTAAAGAGGACAATAAATATTATCAATACTTCGGCACAGATATTTTCGATACGCTGCTCAGTATAAAAGATGAAATTGATTCGATCAACATTACAGAGAAAAATCCGCTTGTTCAGGAACAGCTGTCAACAAATGTATTTAATAATGTTCTCCGGGCTGAAAATCAGTCTCCAGAAGAAGCATTGAAAGAAGCGGAAGCTGCTATCAGCAGCAATTAACATTGATGAGAAGGCAGGAAAAATTCCTGCCTTCTCATCTAAATAAGTGAAAAGAAAGGGGATTGTGATGATTGAACGAACTGCTTCTACAGCCGAGAGCCGTCGGTCGAAATGGTCCTTGAAAGACTTCTTCCTGTCGAAAAAGGTAGTCCCGTATGTTTTTGTTTCACCTTTTATTATTTCTTTTTTGCTTTTATTTTTGTATCCGCTTATTAACGGTGTTGTGATGAGCTTTCAGACTATTTTGCCCGGACAGACAACATTTATCGGAATGAGGAATTATGAGCGGATTTTAAACCCGACTTTTTTTAAAGCGTTATCTAATACAACAGTGTACGTTGTTTTAACCACTGTAATTTTAACGATACTGCCCATGGTTTTAGCCACAATGCTTAATTCAAAGTTTGTTCGCTTTTCCAATGTGTTCCGGGCTTCTTTGTTTATTCCGGCATTGACTTCAACGATTGTAGCAGGGGTTGTATTCCGGTTAATGTTTGGAGAATCGGAGTCTTCTCTTGCAAACACAGTGGTTGGATTTTTTGGGGTAGAACCGATGGAATGGAAGTTCGGCGCTGCAACAGGAATGTTTTTAATGGTACTGCTTTGTACGTGGAAATGGCTTGGTGTAAATATTCTTTACTTTATGGCAGGTCTCGCTAATGTGCCAAAGGAGTTATATGAGGCGGCTGAAATGGATGGAGCGGGGATTCTTAATAAGTTCCGCCATATTACACTTCCAATGCTGAAGCCGATTACAGTGTATGTAGTTACCATCACCATTATTGGCGGCTTTCGGATGTACGAAGAGTCATATGTATTTTGGCCTGAAGGTTCCCCGGGAAATATCGGCTTGACGATTGTCGGCTACATCTACCAGCAGGGCTTCCGCATGAATGATCTTGGTTTTGGTGCGGCGATCGGGGTCGTGTTAATGCTGATTATCTTCATCATTAGTATCCTGCAGCTTTCATTATCCGGCACATTAAAGAAAGGAGAGTAAAACATGTTAGCACGAGACAAGCTCTTAACTACTATTGTTACTGTTGTTATCGCCCTTGTCGCAATTTTAGCTTTATTCCCGCTGTTTTCTCTTATGCTCTCTTCTCTGCGGCCGTCTTCAGAGCTGATGAGAAACGGTATTACACTATCTGTGCCGTTTGACCAATTGAATCTCAATAACTACACATACATTTTTACGGAAGCAGGAAACTATTGGAGCTGGTATATGAACAGCATTATTATTTCTGCAGCAACTATCATTCTTTGTTTGTTTTTCTCGTCAATGGTTGGTTATGCGCTAGCTGTTTATAATTTTAAAGGAAACCGGTTTATCTTTATCCTGGTTTTGCTGATTCTTATGGTACCTTTTGAAATACTCATGCTGCCGCTTTATCAGCTGATGATCGGGCTTCAGATGATTGATACGTACCTGGCCGTTATTTTGCCGATGATGGTAGCTCCTATCGCCGTCTTTTTCTTCCGGCAGTATGCATCGGGCCTCCCGAAAGATTTGATGGAATCAGCCCGGATGGACGGCTGTACCGAGTACGGAATTTTCTTCCGCATTATGGCACCGCTTATGCTGCCTTCCTTTGCGGCAATGGCGATTTTACAGGGCCTTTCAAGCTGGAACAACTTTCTGTGGCCACTCGTTGTACTTCGGTCGAACACTATGTTCACCCTTCCAGTCGGCTTGGCAACTCTGTTAACACCGTACGGAAATAACTATGATATCTTGATCGCGGGATCTGTTATGACAATTCTTCCTGTTGTTATCCTGTTCCTGTTCTTCCAGCGTTACTTTATCGAAGGATTGACAGTAGGCGGAGTAAAAGGATAAGAATACTTACTGATAAAGGACTGATAGAGTGAGGCACACAGCTGTATTAAATACTGATATTGAGCAGGGGAAAATCAACAAAAATATTTATGGGCACTTTGCAGAGCATTTGGGACGATGCATTTATGAAGGAATTTGGGTTGGAGAGGATTCATCGATTCCGAATACAAATGGTATCCGGACAGATGTTTTGGAAGCGCTGCAAAAAATTCGAGTGCCGGTTCTTCGCTGGCCTGGCGGCTGTTTTGCTGATGAATATCATTGGAAAGACGGCATTGGACCGAAAGAGAACCGCAAGCGGATGGTTAATACGCATTGGGGCGGGGTGGTCGAAAACAATCATTTTGGCACCCATGAATTTATGATGCTTTGTGAAATGCTGGGGTGTGAACCTTATATATGCGGCAATGTTGGCAGCGGAACCGTTCAGGAAATGTCTGAGTGGATTGAATATATGACGTTTAAAGGCGAATCCCCGATGGCAGACTGGCGCCGTGAAAACGGAAGGGACGAGCCATGGAAATTAAAGTATTTCGGTGTCGGGAACGAAAACTGGGGCTGCGGCGGCAATATGCGCCCTGAATATTATTCTGATTTGTATCGCCGCTATCAAACTTATGTCCGCAACTACGATGGCAATCAAATTTACAAAATTGCCGGCGGCGCAAACATTGATGACTACAATTGGACAGAAGTGCTGATGAGGGAATCTGCCCGTTTTATGGATGGGCTGAGCCTGCACTACTATACGATCCCGGGCGAGTTTTGGACAGGCAAAGGAGCCGCGACTGGTTTTTCGGAAGACGAATGGGCGGTCACCATGCAAAAAGCATACCGTATGGATGAACTCCTCACAAAACACAGTACAATTATGGATAAATACGATCCGGAAAAGAAAGTAGCTATTATCGTAGATGAATGGGGCACCTGGTTTGATGTGGAGCCCGGTACAAATCCAGGATTCCTCTATCAACAGAACACTATTCGAGATGCGCTTGTCGCAGCCATTCACTTTCATATTTTCCATAATCATCACGAGCGGGTGCAGATGGCAAACATCGCCCAGACGGTAAATGTGCTTCAGGCGATGATTTTAACAGAAGGAAGCAATATGATTGTAACGCCTACGTACCATGTGTTTGATTTATTTAAAGTTCATCAGGATGCGGTGAAATTGACACTTGAGACTACTGCAGAAGAATATAAATCGATGCCGCAGGTCAGCCTGTCTGCTTCTAAAAATGCAGAAGGAACCGTGAATATAAGCTGCTGCAACATTGACCATGAAAACGAAGCGGAAATTACGGTTGATTTACGCGGAATAAATACCGAATCTCTTTTTGTAGCCGGAACAATTTTAACAGCTGAGCAAATGGATGCCCATAATACATTCGATCAGCCGGATCGGGTGCAGCCCGCTTCGTTTTCTAATTTCTCGCTATCGGGTACGTCTTTGAATGTAACAATGCCTCCGATATCCATTGTGGTCCTTGAGCTGAAAAAAAATGAATAATGTCCGGTTTTGTAAAGGATGCACTGGAAGTGCATCTATGGATGATCCACGTGTTTTTTTGACAGATAACGCACTGCTTGATATTGAAGAATTATGGATCCAAAAACGGCGCCTTGAATCGTGTGCCCAGTGTGAATTTTTACGGAACGGAACAACATGCGGCCAGTCGGGTATGCTTGTTTCGTACCGTGCAGGATTGCTGGATGCGAAATGCCCGCACCCGGCAGAAACAAAATGGTGAAAAAATAGGAGGAACCGTAATGAAACCCAATTCATTTATGGAAAAGCTGACCAACACTTTTTCCTGGATAGCCAGGCTGGCTTACGCTCATTTTCTCTGGATGTTTTTTAGCGTAGCGGGTCTGGTTGTTTTCGGGATTTTCCCGGCCACGGCTGCTTTGATGACTGTCTGCAGAAATTGGCTTGATGGTGAAGAAAGTGTGCCGGTATTCCGTACGTTTTGGACTTCATACCGCTCATCCTTTTTTGCTGTAAATAAAATTGGTCTTGCTTATATGGCGGGGGCACTCATTCTGTATTTAAACTTTTTAGCAATTCAGGAAAACGGCGCAGGAATTGTAATGGTGGCCGCATTTTATCTGTCTGTTTTCTTTTTAGTCATAACGGGAACTCACCTATTGCCGTTGTACGTAGTGAGGAAACAGTCTTTCCTTTATACATGGAAAACAGCTTTTGTTATGAGTATCGTAAATCTTCCTATTTCAATAGCTGTTCTTATTAGTCAATCTGCTATTTACTATTTGCTATTTTCATATCCTTCAGCTGCCCTTTTCTTTCTTAGCAGCACATTAGTCATGATTCAACTGTGGCTTGTACAGCATTCGTTTAACCATATAGAAAAAAAAGCAGCAGCATTACGGGACAGAAAAAGTGCTTCACCTGTACAGAAAACACATACGGCGTGAGTGGATTTTCTTATAAACATATACGTATACATTAAAGGAGGAGAATAATCATGACTCAAAATGCAAAAATGACAATTGATAAAGAATTTGTAATCGGTGAAATTGACAAGCGGATTTACGGTTCCTTTATTGAGCATTTAGGAAGAGCGGTATACGAAGGGATTTATGAGCCGGATCATCCTTCTGCAGATGAGCAGGGATTCCGCACCGATGTCATTGAGCTGGTCAAAGAGCTGAAGGTACCTCTTGTCCGCTATCCTGGAGGAAACTTTGTGTCCGGCTACAACTGGGAAGACGGGATAGGACCTGTTTCAGAAAGACCGCATAGACTCGAGCTTGCATGGCGTACAACAGAGCCGAATGTAATCGGGACAAATGAGTTTATGGACTGGGCAAAAAAAATTAATGCAGAAGTAAATATGGCGGTTAACCTTGGTACACGCGGTATTGATGCAGCTCGAAACCTTGTTGAATATTGCAATCACCCATCCGGTTCCTATTGGAGTGACAAGCGGATTTCTCACGGGTATGAAAAGCCCCACAGCATTAAGACCTGGTGTTTAGGAAATGAAATGGACGGCCCATGGCAAATCGGCCATAAAACCGCTCACGAATACGGACGCCTTGCGGCTGAAACAGCCAAAGCAATGAAATGGGTAGATCCTTCAATCGAATTGGTTGCCTGTGGGAGTTCAAACCGGCATATGCCAACATTTGCGGAATGGGAAGCAACAGTACTGGAGCATACGTATGATCATGTAGAATTTATCTCGCTACATACGTACTATGGAAACAAGGATGAAGACTTAGCGAACTACTTAGCACAATCAATGGATATGGATCAATTTATTTACTCCGTTATTTCCATTGCCGATTACATTAAAGCGAAAAAGCGCAGCAACAAAACCATTTATTTATCATTCGATGAGTGGAATGTCTGGTTCCATTCAAAAGAGTCAGATAAACAGCTTGAACCGTGGACGGTAGCTCCTCCGCAGCTGGAAGATATTTATACATTTGAAGATGCTTTGCTTGTCGGAAGCATGCTTATTTCTTTATTGCGCCGGGCAGACCGTGTAAAAATTGCCTGCCTTGCCCAGCTTGTCAATGTTATTGCACCGATTATGACTGAAAAAGGCGGGGAAGCCTGGAAACAGTCAATTTTTTACCCATATATGCATGCATCTGTATTTGGACGTGGAACAGCACTGCAGGCCATTGTGTCATCGCCAAAATATGACTGCAAAGATTTCACAGACGTTCCATACCTCGATACAGTTTCTGTTTATAACGAAGGTGATGAAACATTAACGATATTTGCGGTAAATCGTCACCAGGAAGAATCACTCAGCTTAAGCGGCGATGTCAGAAGCTTTGAAGGATACACAGTGAAAGAGCATATTATTCTTGAAAACAATGATGTAAAAGCGACGAACCAGCATAACCATTCCAATGTAACTCCTCATAGTAATGGAGATGCAAAAGTAGATAACGGCCAATTATCCGCTCAGCTGCCGAAATTGTCCTGGAACGTTATTCGTCTCGCAAAAGCATAAAATAAAAAAGGGAGGATATGCTTATGACCTCTTACAATAACCCGCTGCTTTTAAAGCAAGCAGATCCATACATTCATCAGCATTTGGATGGCTTTTATTATTTTATTGCATCAAGCCCAGAGTTTGAACGCATTGAATTACGGCGTTCGACGACTATCGATGGTCTCCGTACAGCAAATGCTGTAACTGTCTGGACAAAGCATGAGGAAGGCCCGCTGAGCTGCCTGATTTGGGCGCCGGAGCTTCATTATATAGAAGAAAGCTGGTACATCTATTTTGCAGCGGCTCCAAGTGAAAAAGCACATCCAGAGCATAAAACGTTCCAGCATCGCATGTATGTGATCCAAAACAAGGGTGAAAATCCGCTTGAAGGCGAATGGGAAGAAAAAGGGCAGATAAAAACGAACTGGGAATCTTTTTCACTGGATGCAACTGTATTTGAACACAAAGGTACGTACTTCTATGTTTGGGCTCAAAAAGATCCAGCCATTCTAGGAAACTCGAACTTGTATATTGCGGAGATGAAAAACCCGTGGACACTAAAGGCCAAGCAAGTGATGCTGACAAAGCCTGATCTTGAATGGGAAATGCGTAAAATTCCTGTGAACGAAGGGCCGGCTGTGCTGAAGCGGCACGGAAAAATCTTTATCACCTATTCAGCCAGTGCGACCGATGAAAACTATGCCATGGGGATGCTTGCGGCAGACGAGGAAGCCGACCTGCTTGATGCGGCGTCATGGGAAAAAGCGCAGCAGCCTGTTTTTCAAACGAGCGAACAAAACGAAAAGTTTGGTCCGGGACATAACAGCTTTACAGTTGCCGAAGACGGCATAACCGACCTGCTTGTATACCATGCTCGTGACCAGAAAACAGGCGGCGGAGAAGCGTTAAATGATGCCGGCCGGCACGCCTGTATTCAGCCGTTTGACTATGACGAAAAAGGATACCCGGTGTTCGGGGAGCCGATTCCAAACGCAGCAATAACAGTTAAATAAAACAGTGCGACGGTCGGAATCATTGAGATTCGACCGTCCTGTCCTGATAACAGCAAAACTGAAATAAGGTTTTGCTGTTATTTTTTCGTTCCCACTATACGAATCCGCCAGTAATCCGCGATCCAATGATCTTCATAAAACCGTTCTTCCGTCAATGTGGCTACAGCCCCGGATATGATCCGCTCTTTTTCTTCCGGTGTCTGTGCGCCCATGATCACATCACCAAACATATGGATCCAATTCCGCATCCCGTCTACACCGTCAAGACGGGTCGGCCGTTCAAAGTGCTCGGCAAACGCGACATGAAAGCCGGCTTGTTCCATTAAAGAAGTGTATTCTACAATCGAAGGGAAAAACCATGGATATTGGTTATGGTCGTAATGATCAATTTGCCCGATAATAGCCTGGGAAATAGAAGCGACGTTTCCTTTGGCGCCAAACTCTGCCACAAACCGGCCGCCCGGCTTTAAACTCTTGAATATACCGCCCAGCACTTGTTCGGGCTTTTTCATCCAATGAAGAGCGGCGTTTGAAAATACCGCATCGAATTTTTCCTCAAACGGGAGGTTGTGCGCGTCTTCTACAAAAAACGGGATATGTGGGTATTTTTGTTTTGCTTCTTCGATCATGGAAGCAGACTGGTCAATGCCAGCCACTTGAACCCCTTTGTTGGACAAAGAAAAAGCCAGATCACCTGTGCCGCATCCAACATCTAAAATCGCTTCGCCGGCTTTTGGTGCAAGCAGGTCTACAACATCCTCGCCAAATTTTGAAACAAATTGGTGTTTTCCATCATATAACTGTGCATTCCAGATCATATTCACTTCACTCCTTTTCATTTAGTATAGAGTTTTTCCTATATAATGAAAATTAGTTAAAAATGAGAAATTTGATAACGAAGTGGAATAAGGAGGAACGTATGAATATTTATTGGATTAAAACATTTTTAAAAGCAGCGGAAACAGAAAATTTCCGCCAGGCTTCAGAAGAATTGTTTATTTCCCAGCCGGCCGTCACAAAGCATATTCAACGGCTGGAGGACCGGCTGGATATCTCTTTGTTTGATCGACATGGGAAAGCGGTCAAGCTGACACCGGCCGGCTTGTTTTTTCTCCCGCGTGCAAAGGAAATCGCCGACTCATTTGACCGGAATATAAGGGAGTTTGACGCCTGGAAGCAGGGATATACAAAAAAGCTGGCAATTGCCTGCGCACCGCAGATTGCCTCGTCCTTTCTGCCCCCGGTCCTTCAGCAGTTTATGGCCCGCTTTCCGGAGATTGATGTACAGATCGACATTCATAAGTCTTATGAAATCGGCGAAAAAGTAGGGAGCGGTGAGGCAGACATTGGACTTGCACGAATGCCTTCCGCTTTTGCCGGTACATCTGTCAGTATCATTCATAGTGAAGCGGTTGTACTGGCCGGTCCGGCGGCTGAAAAGATCGATGAAGCTTTTCTCTTAAAAAATTACCGGGTTCTGGCGCATAACCATCCGGGTTACTGGGAAGAGCTTTTAAAAGAACTGAAAAAGAAACATCCCCACTTGAAAATCATGACCGTTAGCCAGATGGATGTAACAAAGCGATTTATTGAAGCGGGTCTTGGGGTGTCATACATACCGAAATCAATGGTAAAAGAAGAGCTTGTTTCGGGCAGGCTAAGCACCTATCCGTCTGAAGCTGCAGAAAAGCAAGCATCCCATACGTATTTAATTGAAAAAACGATAACAGAGGAAGCGGACTTGTTTAAACAGTTTCTTTTGTCAATACAACATGGAAAGAGCGGATAAACTGGACGGATGTTTAAGAAAGCAAAAAACAAAAGCCAAATAACAGAAAGGAGCTGACTCATTGGAAACCTATCGCAAAAGTGCAGATGATGTGATCGCGGAATGGAACACAACCAGTCAGGGATTAACAACCGGGGAAGCGATCAAACGACTCGAAGAGCATGGCTATAATGAGATTAAGGGCAAGAAAAAGGATCCTGTTTGGAAGCTTTTTTTAGCCACATTTAAAGATGCCATGGTAATTGTTCTGCTTGTAGCAGCCGGCATCCAGCTTGTGCTTGGCGAGGCGGTAGAGTCCGTTATTATTTTTCTTGTTCTTTTGTTAAACGGCGTAATCAGCGTCATTCAAACAAGAAAAGCGGAAAGCTCCCTTGATGCACTGCGTGAAATGTCCGCCCCGTCCGCAAAAGTAATGCGTGATGGCGTGAGTCAAACGGTGCCCGCAAGAGAGCTGGCAAAAGGGGATGTTGTTCAGCTTGATGCAGGTGATTATGTACCGGCGGATGGACGGCTGATTGGCAGTGAATCATTGAAGGTAAACGAAGGGATGCTGACTGGAGAATCTGAAGCAGCCCAAAAAAGCACGGATACATTAACCGAGCAAGTACCTGTTGGTGATCGGCTTAATATGGTACATAGCGGTTCCCTGGTCGTAAATGGACGCGGCCGTTTTGTAGTAACGGGAACGGCCAATGAGACAGAGATCGGAAAAATTGCTAATATGATCGCGACTGCTGAGTCTAAACAAACCCCGCTTCAACGGAAGCTGGACGAATTCAGCAAAAAGCTTGGAATCGGTATTCTTGTTTTATGTATTTTAATTTTTGCGGCCCAAGCATTGCGCATTTGGTTTGGCAATGAGCAGGTAGATACGACGGAAGGGATGCTGAATGCATTTATGTTCGCGGTCGCTGTTGCCGTAGCTGCAATTCCAGAAGCTCTTTCTTCTATTGTAACCATCGTCATGGCGGTTGGAACAACGAAAATGGCGAAACGGCAGGCGATTATCCGGAAGCTGCCAGCAGTAGAAACACTCGGGTCGACGAGTGTGATTTGTACAGATAAAACCGGCACGCTCACCCAAAACAAAATGACCGTTACAAACACCTTTTTGCCGGGAGTAGGGCAGACATTTACGGAAGCGCACAAGAAAAGAAACAAGTCGGAGCAAATGCTTCTTTATATTGCCTTGCTTTGTAATGACTCATATATAAATAAAGAAGGTCAGGAAATTGGGGACCCGACCGAAACCGCTCTGCTTCATTTGGGGAAAAAGATGAACGAGCCTCCTGAACAGCTGCGGAATCAGTTTCAGCGTGAACTGGAACTGCCGTTTGACTCTGACCGTAAACTTATGTCAGCCGTTTATACGATTGAAGGAGAACGGCTCATGCTTACAAAAGGCGGCCCGGATGTGATATTCAAGCGATGCCGCTTTATTTTAACGAACGGCAAAGAGGAGCCGCTTACCGAAGAGAAGCTGAACGAAGTAAAAGAAGCAAATGAAGCTTTTTCAAATGATGCGCTTCGTGTTTTGGCATATGGCTATAAAAAGCTTTCTGCTGAAAAAGCTTCTATTACGACAGAGGATGAAAATGATTTGGTACTGGTCGGCTTGACCGCCATGATCGATCCGCCGCGTGAAGCTGTATACGGAGCTATTGAAGAAGCGAAAAGTGCTGGCATCCGGACGATTATGATTACAGGTGATCATAAAACGACCGCGAAGGCGATCGGGCGGGATATCGGTTTAATGGATGAAAATGATATTGCTTTAACCGGGCAGGAACTGGATCGGCTTTCAGACGAAGAGCTGGATGAAAAGCTCGAGAATATCTCGGTTTATGCACGTGTTTCGCCCGAAAATAAAATCCGTATTGTCCGCGCATGGCAGCAAAAAGGTGCCATTACAGCGATGACAGGAGATGGTGTCAATGACGCACCTGCTTTAAAACAAGCGGATATCGGCATTGCGATGGGAAGCGGGACGGATGTAGCAAAGGATTCAGCTGCTATGGTGCTCGCAGATGATAACTTTGTTTCGATTGTGAATGCCGTCGGCGTTGGGCGTACAGTGTTTGACAATATAAAAAAAGCGATTAGTTATTTGTTTGCTGGAAACCTCGGCGCAATCATCGCTATTTTATTCGCAGTATTTTTTAATCTTCCGAATCCATTTACAGCGCTGCAGCTCTTATTTATCAACTTGATTAATGACTCGCTTCCGGCATTGGCGCTTGGGATGGAAAAGGAAGAAGCGGGGGTTATGAAACGAAAGCCGCGCGATATAAACGAAGGCATCTTTTCTGGAGGAACGCTAAGAGCGGTGGTTACCCGGGGGCTACTGATTGGAATCGCGGTTATTGTCTCTCATTACATGGGGGTGCAGACGTCGGCAGAAATGGGTATCGCCATGGCCTTCACTACACTGATCTTGGCCCGGACGCTTCAAACTTTTGCAGCCCGTTCCAATACACAAACAGTATTCGGAATAGGATTTTTTAGTAATAGATATGTTCTTGGTGCCGTAAGTGTTTGTTTTTTACTGTATGGATTAACGGTACTGCCAGGCATACGAAACATTTTTTCGATTCCGCCTTCGTTTGGCTGGGATGAGTGGCTCGTTGCTGCAGGACTTGCCTTAGCAGCGGTTGTGCTTATGGAAGTAATCAAGCTTATCCAAAATAAAAAATCGTAAAGGAAAGCCCCGGTTAAACATATGACCGGGGCTTTCTGTATAAGCGGGGGAGAGACGTAAGAAAAGGTAAAAAGAATTTTTTGTGTTTTTTCGAAAAATGTATTGACCATATAGAGTAATAGATGCTATATTATTAAACGTCGCTAAGACATCAAACGAAAACACAACCGAATTAAAGTGAAGATCACCAATCATTTTACTTTAAAAGGAAGTTGACTTGTTTTTGAGAAATGCGATAGAATAAAGGCTGTCATTGAGAAGTTCTTCTAGTTGAAACGAGAAGAATATAAAAAAGGTTAATAAACTTTTTAAAAAAGTTATTGACAAACAAAAGAACTTAATGATATGATGTTATAGCTGTCGCAAAGACGGCGTAAACGAATTGAACATTGAAAACTGAACAAAATCAATAAAAACGTCAACGTTTTAAAATTTTTATTTCCCATTAAAACACCCCGTGTTTTAATGGGAACAAATGAGCAAGTCAAACACTTTTTGGAGAGTTTGATCCTGGCTCAGGACGA
>NZ_JAKGCR010000033.1 GCF_022668875.1 Domibacillus sp. PGB-M46
CTTCATAGTCAGGTGGCAATAGCGAAGAGGTCACACCCGTTCCCATCCCGAACACGGCCGTTAAGCTCTTCAGCGCCGATGGTAGTTGGGGGTTTCCCCCTGTGAGAGCAGGACGCCGCCTGGCAAGATAAGACAACTTGAGAAATCAGGTTGTCTTTTTAGTTTGTTCAAGCCCTTTATCATTTTTGGTTATCGTTCCTCGACTTTAAACTGATCAGGTAAGCCGGGCGCCATTTGAGGAAACCATTACTATTGTTTTTAAAGAAAAATAGATGTATGATACATATATAAGCTGCATTGTACGTTATGAATTTAAGTTTTAACCTTTAAGCTGTAATAGGGAGTTTTAAAGTGAATCCAGAATGACAAGCCTCTTTTTATGGAGGACAAGCAGGAGAGGATTCTGAGAACACCCACTTTGAGGAGTGGTGGTTTAAAACTTTCTTTTTTTGAGCGGCAAAGGCGGCTTTTTACAATTGAACTTTCAGCCAGTTTTCAAAAGAAAACTGGCTTTTTGCTGTTTCCTAAGATATTTGTACGCCTGACCGAGATGATGAAGTAACAGATACGATAAGCGATTCCGAATAGGTACGCCACTCACCTTCTTAAATAGTTTACATACGTTATGAAAGAAGAAGTACTTTTAATTGGAGTGTGAGGGATGTTTTATCATGTAAAAGAGCTGCAATATCAAGCGAAGCCAGAGAAGCCGGACCCGCTTTATGCAAAAAAGCTTCAGGAAGTACTTGGCGGACAATTTGGAGAAATATCTGTGGCCATGCAATATTTGTTTCAAGGGTGGAGTGTCCGTGGAAATGGGAAATATAAAGACTTGCTGATGGACACGGGTACAGAAGAACTGGCACATATAGAAATGCTGGCGACGATGATTGCGCGCCTTTTGGACGGGGCGCCGGTTGGGGATTTAGAAGAAGCGGCAAAGGATCCGGTAATCGGCGCTATTTTGGGCGGCATGAACCCTCAGCATGCGATTGTATCAGGACTTGGCGCAATGCCGGCTGATAGTGTAGGAAACCGTTGGACAGCCGATTACATTATTGCGAGTGGCAATCTGCTGGCTGATTTTCGGGCAAATTTAAATGCAGAATCACAGGGGCGCCTTCAAGTATGCCGATTGTATGAAATGACATCAGATCGGGGCGTACGCGATATGCTGTCCTGGCTGATTGCACGTGACACCATGCACCAAAATCAATGGATCGCTGCTATTAAGGAGTTGGAAGCAAAAGAGAATGTAGTGGTTCCAAGCACATTTTCACGAAAGCTTGAAAAGCGGGAAGTATCCTATACACTTTTTAACTTTTCAGCTGGAAACCAAAGTGCCGCGGGCCGGTGGGCGTATGGCCCGAGCATGGATGGAGAAGGGGTCTTTCAATATGTGGAGCATCCTGTGCCGCTCGCTCAGGCACCTGTTTTAAAGCCAGCGCCTCCCTATATTCATGATACCCCGCCTGCTGTTTTAAAAAATTCGACATCTCCACCACCACCAAGCATGTGCTAAAAATATTTAAAGGTAAAGAGCAATGCAACACTTACTGCTGTATTGTTCTGTTTTAACATAAATATATGTGCATCTTTTACAGCATCTACCGGTTTACTTATAAATAAGATCGGGTTATAATAAAAGATCTCTCCTACCCTTATTAAAAAGAAGGGAGGTCTTTTAGTTGGCAAAAAAAGCATTAATTGTAAAGCACAAGAATGAACAAAAATTCAAAGTGCGTGAATATACTCGCTGTGAGCGCTGTGGACGCCCTCACGCCGTTCTTCGTAAATTTAAGCTGTGCCGTATTTGCTTCAGAGAACTTGCTTATAAAGGGCAGGTACCTGGCGTGAAAAAAGCAAGCTGGTAAATATATGTGTCATCTTTTCAGTCAGGCCATGGCCTGGCTTTTTTTGTATATAAAAAGGCCAGCACATCAGGTAATTGAAATAAATAAGCGGCTTTCCATAACTTTAAAGGGAACGGCAAGGACAAGTTTATTGTTTTGGCTGTTCGGCTTTAAATCCAAGCTTTTTCAAATTCCGAAATTGCAGCTGTTGTGGAGTCCGTTATCTGGTACGCAATGAGATAGCATAAATGCACGGATAGGTAGATTAAAACAAAACAACGTTTATGCACGATAAATTCTCCCTTCTTTAGGCGTACAAGCCCCTTCGTCTGAATATGATGCATAGACATCATTTTTCAGGGGGCTGCGTAATGAACTCAATCTTTACATACATGTTTTTAGGCCTGTCTTTGGCGGCACCAGTCGGACCAGTAAATGCGGCACAATTAGACACGGGTATTAAAAATGGATTTTTTCATGCATGGGTTTTTGGAATCGGCGCATTGACTGCTGATACGATTTATATGGTGATGGTATATGTAGGAGTAGCTCATGTAATTGAGCTGCCGTTTATTAAAACGCTTCTCTGGCTGTTTGGCTGCTTTGTTTTAACATATACCGGTATTGAAAACCTGTTGACACTTCATAAAATCGAGCTGGACATGCGGTTTGGCAGAAACATTCCCTTGAGGAGATCACTGTTTTCCGGCTTTTTTATGTCCCTTTTGAACCCGCTTACGATTTTATTCTGGCTCGGTATTTATGGATCCATTCTTGCTGAAACAGCAGAATCTTCTACACAAACTCAAATTCTGCTGTACAGCATGGCCGTCATATCTGGTATTTTAATCTGGGACCTGACGATGGCTTTCCTTTCGAGCGGTGCCCGGCGATTTTTATCTACCGGGGTTTTAAAAGGCATTTCTGTTGTTTCTTCTCTCTCCATGATTGGCTTTGGTATTTACTTTGGCATGGAAGCCTACAAAGTCTTGTTTTAGCTTGTTTGCCCACTGTGATGGTGGGTTTCTTCTTTTTTCCATTTTTTTCGAAGGATGAGTACAACCACTGCAATTACGGTAACGAAAGCTAAACTGATAAAAAATCCCGGCCGGCTTGCCTGGTGAAAAAGAGTACCGCTGACGGCAGCAAAAACAAGAATCATGCCGATCACTCTTTTTACTTTATCTCCAGTAGTCGGCTCGATCAGCCGGTGGTACAGCGTTAAAAGAAAAAACCAATTGTAAAGCAGCATCAATCCGGCTGCGGTCGTTACATATTCATACACATTTTTGGGCAATAACAAAGAAGAAATAATAGATAAAATCAAGCCGACCGATGTCAGTGCGACAGCCGGGAACGGAACTTTTCGTTTCTTTTTTGTTTGTTTGCTGAAAATAGCCGGCGCATCTCCTTCTTCAGACAGGGTAAGGAGAATGGTCGTAACAGAAAACAAAGAAGCCGACATGGTTGAAAATCCGGCGATAATAATGGCTGCGTTGAATACATGAGGAAAAAAGTCAAGATGATAGCTCAGCAAAGCCATCGCAAAAGGGCTTTTATCCGGCTGAAATGCAGTCCATGGAATGAGCAGCAGAGCGAGCGAAAGAGCTGTTACATAAATGATCCCTAAAATACCAAGCATGACTTTTCCTGACTTCGGTGCATCTTCTTTGTTGCGCAGATTAATGGCCATAACACCCATTACTTCGATGCCTCCATGCGCGTAAAAAGCAAATAAAAGAGAGCTCCAGAACCCAATCCCGCCATTTGGAAAAAAGCCGTTTACGGAACGTGGCACTCCTGCTTTGGGATCACCGTTAATCACCCCGGTCAAAGCCAGGACAGCGATTACGATAAACATAAAAATAGCAGCTACCTTCATCACCGCAAAAACGGTTTCGAGTTTACCGAATGCTTTTGTTCCAATAAAAAGCACCAAAAGCCCGCAGACAGCAAAAACAGAAGCAAACATCCACAATGGAATCTGCGGAAACCAAAATTTTGATAAAAGAGAAATGGCCGTTAACTGGCTGCCGATAATCAGCATTTCAGAGCACCAATACACCCAGCCGCTGCTAAATCCGGCCCATCGTCCGTAAGCTTTTTTTGCATAAGACCGAAACGATCCTTTTTGCGGATCTTTAGCGGACATTTTCGCCAGCGCTTCAAAGACAATATACGTTCCGCATGAAGCCAGAATAAAGGCAAAAACAACGGAAGGCCCTGTCATTTGAATGGCGATACTGGACCCGAGGAAAAAACCGGTGCCAATAATACAGCCCACTCCAATAAGAGAGAGCTGCCACCAGGCCAGCTTTTCATTATCTTTACTGCCGCCGCACGTTTTTTGTTCCATTTACACATAACCTCCCCATAGAAATAAATTCTCACGAAAAGGGCCATTTATGTAAAAAGAGGAGTGGGAAAACTGGATTGGCTTCCCTCTGACAAAAGGGCAGATCTTTATGTACATTGCATGAAGCCCATGCAAAAAGAAAATCCTATATGAAAAAGCTGAAATCGGGGCAAAACAAAAAGAAAAACCGAATCGGCTTTTCTTTTCAATAGAGCTTGTCCTTTTTTACCTGGATCGCAGGCTGTACAATATAAGCACAATTCCGCACACAAGCCCGATGCTTTTCGTTAACGGCATTTTTCCCGCCATTCCATACAGGCCAATGGCTGTTGTGACGATCAATACAACCGGGCCTACCAGGGCAAGCATGCTATTAATGTAAAAGGCTTTTTCTAAGCTGTTGAATTTCAGCATCAAAAGTGCAGCGGTCACTTCAATACTTCCAGAAATAAGGCGCAAGGTAATCATAAGCAGCAGGGCTTTTTCAATCACTACAATCACTTTTTTTTCACCACCTCTTCTACCTGCGTCATTTTCATGTCTGTTCTTTCCATAGCTGGATCGAGCCAGTGAAATCGATTATCCCGTTTCTTTATGTGTATGCAGATAAAAAGAGGACTAGCTCTGAATTATTAAAGAGAACAAAATAAAAAACAATAAATCAGTAAATCAATAAATCAATCCCAAGCAAGGGTTCCTGAATGATCATATGGAGGGGGCAAGATGGATTATAATAATATAGACAGTGCTTAGGAGGTAAAAGTACTGATGGAGGTTTTAAATACTGATATCTCTACAAACATGTACGGATGGATGTTGTGAACGGATTCAGATATGCAGAATAAAGCTTTTTATAGAAAAGTACAAGCAAATAAAACAGAAATATTGATCATTGTTTAGTTCTTTTTCTTTAATGATGTAACAATAAGCCGAAAATTAAAATGGCTAAATCATTTGCTGTAGTACTAAGACTTTTGAATCTGTTATACTTCAAATAAGCGGTTTTTGTCGAATAATTAAAGAGCTATAAGATAGTTTGTTTTAGTTAAAATTCGGAATTTAATCCTTGGGTTTTATTTTAAGATAAATAAAGAGAGTAAATTTTCTCTTTTACTTCCTTAACAAAACACCCGGTGAAAAGAGGGGCAAAAAATGGAAAAAAAGATAGCCATCGTTATAGGTGGTTTAAAAGGTATAGGGAAGGCAATTAGTCTCGATCTTGCAGATAAAGGGTTTATTACCTATGCCACAACCCGTGAAAAAAATGTAGCGACCAATGTGGAAAACCTATTTCCATTGCAAATAAATATCCGGAATGAAAAAGAAATACAAGATGGATTTAAGCATATTATTGAGCAGCATGGTGCCTTAGACGTCCTGGTGAACAATGCTGGAGTTGGTGAATTCAAAGCATTTGAAGAATTTGATCCTGCAGAATGGGAAGGTATTTTTCAAACGAATGTATTTGGTATTTTTCACTGCACTCAACATGCATTTCCATTATTAAAGAAACGAGGAGGGCGTATTATTAATATTAGCTCGATTGCAACGAAAAGAAGCCTTCCTTTTAATTCTATTTATGCAGCCTCAAAGCATGCTGTCAGTGGAATGGGGAGTGTTTTAGCGGAAGAATGGTACAAAGATAACGTTTTCACCACCAATATCCACTTAGGTGCCACATATACAGACATCTGGAAAAATGTTGAAGGTTTTTCTTCTGAAGACATGTTACATGTTCAAGATGTAGCACGTGTCGCTTCATTCGTGGCTACGACTCCTCTGCACGTTCGGATTGATGAAATGACAGTGACTCCTCCAAAAGGAGTATTATGATTTTAAAGAGAGATATATAATCAGAGAAATGTAGAATGCAACTGGGAGGTGATTTTTTGTCCTTAAAGAAAAAACTATTATTGATTTTTTCAATAACAGTAACATTAATTCTACTTGTAAATAATATATTATTTTATTTTTACACGAGGGATCTTTTAATAAAAGATCAAGAAAAACAGATGGAACTCCTGGCTCAAGAAATTAGCATGGCGATTGAGCATTCACAATTTGGGATAGAGTCATTTGAGAAACAAATAGGAGAAAAACTTCGAGTTTCAGCCATAGCAGCTCAGAATGCACTTGATCCGGATATAAATAACGTAACGAATGAGCAGCTTGTTGAGCTTAGTAAGAAGCTTGGCGTTTCTCATATTACCTTGATGGTAAGAGAAGAAGACGACATTAAGGGAGTAAAATCTTCAGACCCGCATGAAAGAAATTTAGGCACGAAGGAATGGGGGTATTGGTATACAGCTTTTCAACAGTTGTTTGCCAATAAAAATGTGACTATTTCTCAAGGGCAGAAATTGCCAAACTACTGGTCAGGTCCGATAGATGTTTCTACATCTGATCCTAACCATGTAGACAAATGGGGATATTACTATGATGGAACAACTAATTATATTATTAACCCCTACATGAGAGATAATCAGATACTAGAGTTCGAGGATCAAATTGGTCCAGAAGCAATTGTAAAGAAAACCTTGGGTAATAACTCTACTTTGTTAAGCATCACGGGGTTTAATCCAGAGACATTTGGTTATCCGCCGATTTATACTGAACAGAACGGAAAAAAGTTTATCGAATTAGATAACAAGGATGTTACATTCGGAAAATATGAGTATCAAGATAAAAAGGCCGATGTGGCTGCTGTTAGAAAAGCAATGGGAACAGGCAAATTAGTTAGTTTTCAGAGTACCTCCAATGATAAAAAAGTGTTTAAAAGTTTTATGCCCGTCTCTACTGAAAATCCATATGTAATTGGAGTAGTAACAGATTATAAGGTCATTCAAGACGTATTAAATAAGCAATTGTTGAATAGCCTAGTTATTTCTATTATTGTTTTAGCTTTTGTTTTAATAATGAGCTACTTTTTAGCGGAATACATTGTAAGACCTATAAATCGAATTTTACTAAAAGTAAATGAGATTGCTAAAGGAAACTTTGGCGAACAGGTATTGATTGAGCGTCGCGATGAATTGGGCCTGCTTGCTGGCCGAGTCAATAAAATGTCATTGAACCTGTTAAACTACACAGATGAACTTAAGAAAAAAAATGCTGAAATACAATATCATGCTTATTATGATTTTTTAACCGGGCTTCCTAATCTACGTTTATTCAACAAGACAGCTGTAGATTTGGCAAGTTTAAATGACAAACAACCAATGGCATTTTTGTTTCTTGATCTCGATAGGTTTAAATTTATTAATGATATGCTTGGGCATTCTGCGGGTGATTACATTTTAAAGGAATTTACAAGACGGGTTTCACCGCTTCTTAAAGAAGAGGAAATTATGGCGCGTATAGGCGGGGATGAGTTTATTCTCCTCTTGCCGGATACGAATCATGAAAGAGCAAACTATACCGCCCAAATTATTTTAAAAGAATTAGACAAGCCTTTCATTTATGAAGGAAACGAATTTTTTATTACGGTAAGTATCGGAATAAGTTTGTATCCGATGGATGGCAGCAGTGTTGAAAATGTTATTAAAAACGCGGATATTGCTATGTACCGTGCAAAAGAGCAAGGAAGAAACAATCATCAATTTTACACTTCAGACATGAACGAGCTTATTAAAAGAAGGGCTATTTTAGAAAAAGGCATGCGCCAGGCATTGGAGCGTCAGGAGTTTACTTTACACTATCAGCCTCAAATCGATTTAAACACGGGCCTTATTACAGGCAATGAAGCTTTAATTCGCTGGTTTCATCCAAAATTGGGCGTGATATCTCCGTTAGAATTTATTCCTTTAGCCGAAGAAACGGGATTAATTGTGCCAATTGGAGAATGGGCATTGCGTACGGCGTGTAAACAAAATCGACAATGGCAAAAGTCCGGATTACCCGAGATGCGTGTATCTGTTAATCTTTCGCCGCGTCAATTTCAACAAGTAAACTTAGTCGATTTAATTAGTCAAGTCTTACAGGATACCGAACTTGATCCCCAGTATTTAGAGCTCGAGATTACCGAAAGCATTGCCATGTATAATGAGCAATATGTCATTGCTAAGTTAGAAGAGCTTAAAAATCTAGGAGTGAAAATTGCAATAGACGATTTTGGTACAGGATATTCTTCACTGAGTTATCTGAAAAAATTCCCGTTCCATACGTTGAAGATTGATAAGTCATTTGTTACAGATATAGAAGACGATTCCAATGATAATAAAATTATTAGTACCATTATTGCCATGGCCCATAATCTCAAAGTTAACGTTATAGCTGAGGGAATAGAAACAAAGGAGCAGCTCCTATTTCTCCGGCAGCAAAAATGTAATGAAGCACAGGGCTACTTATTTAGTAAGCCTCTATCAGTTGAAGAGTTTAACAAGGTATTTAAAGAACTTCAGAAAGCTGTCCTTTTTAAACTTGATGATAAATAATAGTTAAGCAGATGCAAGGTTATAAATTGAAAGCAACGATTTAAAGAACGATTCCTCTTCTTGGAATCGTTTCTTCTATCAAGGAACTTTACATGTGTATTTAAATGTGATGACCCAGTTGTTTTTTCTGAAAAGATATCACATGTTGGTATAATTCCTTTAAATGGGAAAAGGAAGTTGGCGTCTTGTCGAAAGGTAATTTCCAGCATCATTTATGAGAGGGAGGATGGATTTTGGTTTTACTAACCAGGAAAATAGAGTTTTCAGCTGCCCATAGATTACATAATGGACAGTTAACTGATGAAGAAAACAAAGAAATTTTTGGAAGATGCAATAATGTTCACGGACATGATTATACTTTAGAAGTTACGGTAAAGGGAGACATTGACTCAAAATCTGGAATTGTCGTTAATATTACAGATATTGATCGTATAGTGAAGAGCGTAGTTTTACAGGAATTTAACGGTAAGTTCTTGAATGAGGAGCATCCATTTTTTAAGGAGCATGTCCCTACAACAGAAAATGTCGTTTTATATATGTGGAATGCCTTGGAGGGTAAATTCACAGATTGTAAGCTTCATAAAATAACACTGCATGAGAATCCATTTTTATTCTCTCAAAAAGGGGAACAGTCAATGATTCGATTTACAAGAAAATATCACTTTTCAGCTGCCCATAGATTACATAGTGACCAGTTAACAGATGAAGAAAACAAAGAGATTTTTGGCAAATGCAATAATCCTCATGGTCACGGGCATAATTATATTCTTGAAGTAACTGTTGGAGGAGAGATTGATCCTGTGACAGGAATGGTACTGAATATGACAGAAGTGGATCGTGTTGTTGAAGAGCTGATCATTGAAAAATTTGACCATAAGCATCTCAATTTAGATACAGAAGAATTCAGCGGGTTAAATCCAACTGCCGAAGTTATGACGGTTGTTTTTTGGGAACTGCTTCAGCCGTCTCTGCCAAGTTTGTCTAAAATAGGACTTTGGGAGACTGCAAAAAATTATTTTGAATACCATGGTCCGGAAAACAAGTAAAAAAAACAATATTTACTAAAGATGAAGGAGAAAAAACATGGATCCAGAAAAGGATCCATGTTTTTGTTTATCCAAGCGTCAGTGATTTCTGCTGTTCAGCTGTTTTGCTTTTTGAGCTCCCGCCCATTGCTTTAAATTGATTCATAAGTTTCGTCCGTGACTTTTCATTTCGAAGAAGATAAGCTGCTCCAAGCGCCAGTGTTGTCATCATTGCTTTGTTTGTTGCCATGGTATGCACTCTCCTTTGTAATAAGTTTACTTTCGTACTATTCCCTGTCTCTCATAGAATAAACAAAAAAGCAAGAATAGAAGAATTTACACTTCCATATGAAATAAAGGCTCGGTATACTTTTTCCATGAGCATACAAATAAATGAAGAATCTGTAAGCAGTTTATCATTAAAGGAAGTGTATGGATTGTCTAGTCAACTGGCAAGTAAAAAGAGCCATCTGCGTGCCGACTGTGAACATTGTTTTGGCCTTTGCTGTGTGGCGCTGCCCTATGCCAAATCAGCTGATTTTGCGATGAACAAAGAGGGCGGCACCCCCTGCCAAAATTTAACGGAAGATTTTAATTGCGGGATTCATCAAAACCTTAGAAAAAAAGGATTTCGCGGCTGCGCTGTATATGAGTGCTTTGGGGCAGGACAGAAAGTATCGAAGGTTACATACAAAGGAGCAAGCTGGCGGGAGCATCCTGCTTCTGCAAAGGAAATGTTCGATGTATTCCCTATTATGCAGCAGCTCCATGAAATGCTTTGTTATGTAGAAGAAGCGCTTGAATGGAAAGAAACAGCGCCGATTCACCAGGAACTGCAGGAAGCGGCCCGCGATGTAGAGGCTCTCACACAGCTAAGCCCCCAAGCGATTTTAAAGCTTGACGTACCAGTTCACAGAGCGAGGGTGAATGAGCTTCTTTTACGTTCAAGTGCATACGTGCGGTCACAGGCCCGATCCAAAAAGAAATCGAAAGCAGCGGACAGAAAAGATTTCTTTGGTGCAAAATTAAAAGGAGCCGATTTAAAAGGAGCTGATTTAAGAGGAGCAATTTTTATTGCAGCTGATTTGAGAGGAGCAGACATGAGACTGACCGACTTGATCGGTGCTGACTTCAGAGATGCTGATTTAAGAGGAGCGGACCTTACGGGAAGCATTTTTTTAACGCAGGCACAGATGAATGCGGCTAAAGGCGACCGGTATACGAAACTGCCTGCTTCTGTACGCAAGCCGAACCACTGGCTTTAAACAGTTAAGGAAAAGACGCTAATACAAAAAGTGAGCCCCTTCAAACAGAAGGGGCTCATTTGATTACAAGGTTTAATGGCGGATTGAACAGAAAGGAAAAAGGATATATTGAAGTTAAGCAAAAGAGACAAAGTTGTTTCTCCACCAAAATTGTAGGAATAAAACACACAAACGAATTGTAAAAATTATGCACAAAAACGATTACTGTTCAAATAAAAACAAATGATAAAGGAGAAGTAAACCTCATGATAGTAGTAGAGGGAACAGTTGGGGCAGGTAAATCAACACTATCTCACTTGATCAGCGATCATTTTTGTATTCCTGTTTTTGAAGAGCTGGGGAATCCAGACACAGAAAAATTGCTCCATCGTTTTTATGGAGACCGCTCCCGCTGGTCGTTCACAACGCAGATTCATTTTGCGACGGAGCGCTGGCAGATGATCAAGCACATTTCCGAACAAAGATGTGGTGTTCTGGACCGTTCTATTTTCGGGGATCAGATATTCGCTAAGCTTTTAAGTGAAGACGGCAGCATGACACCGGAGGAGTATCGGGTATATGAAAAACTCCTTGCCGCTATTGTCGAAACGACAAGAGCGCCTGACCTGCTGATCTACCTCCAGTGTGACACAGAAAGGGCAAAAGAACGGATCGACCGTCGTGGACGAGGACTGGAAAGCAAAGTCGAGATGCAGTATTGGGAGCGGCTGAATGAAAAATATGAAGCCTGGTATCAAGGATATCAATATTCGCCCAAGATCCTGCTTGGTGTAAATCATTTGGATTTTGCAAACAACGAGGAGGATCAGGAAAGTGTACTAGGTCTGATTGGGAAAGCTTTAAAAGATATTCAATATTTCAGCATGAAAATAGCGGAAGCTTAAACCGGACCACTCTCAACATCCACTGTATACCGCGTAGGTAAACAACTGTTAGTTCGGTTCCATCGCTCCCATTACAGCACTCACAAAGGAAACACGGACTTTCAGTGAAGCATGCCGCGATGGCGGCGTTTAGAGTTTGGATAATCTCGAATGGGATAGGTAACACTTAAAACGAATTCTTTTTTTATTACTTCCCCTAAAGTCACTTGCAGACGGGAAGAATAAAATAAATCCTTTTTGACGCGGGGGAAGAAGGAGTGAGATATGATGAAAGTCAAAGTAACATACTATCGCCTGGGCCCGAATGGCATGCCAACTAGTCCAGAGCAGCATGAAGTAGTGGAGATTAATCCAGGTCCAAACGATGATACAGGTAAACTGGTGAATGAAGCGTTAAGCAAGAAAACCTTTATAACCGAAGACAAATTTAAAGTAATAGACACAAATGAAGTTTAAGCATCCGGCAGGGTGCTTTTTTCTTTGCCCGAATCATTGTATGATGAAAGAAAAAGGAGTGAAGAAATGGAACTTGGTTTTTCAATATTAAATAATAGTGCCAACGGAATGGCATTAAAAATAGTCATCTTATTCTCAATGATTATTATTTCCATGATCGTGGTCGGGCTCATTTTAAAAGTACTTCGAGTACCGGGTAAAATCATCAATTTTATCATTACAGCTGTTGGTTTAGGCATCGGGCTGTATTGGCTCAACGTTTTACAATAGTCACTCATTTGAGTGGCTTTTTTTATATGCAGGCTCTTGATTAAAGTATGGATGTGAAGCTGCAGTCCATTAGGAGGTAAATGCTTTTTTATTTTATAGAAACTATAAAAAATGTTGGCTGCTAGCGGTTTTTTACAGCAAGAGGAGGGCAATAACATGGCGGCCCATTGCAAGAAAAAGAGCTGCAGAGTTTTCTTTAAAAGGAACAAAAAAAAGCACAAAAAGTGCTTTAAGAAGACAATTTGTTCTTCCAATCAAACGTTTGTTTCTCCTTCTGTGAAGGTTTGGATTCTGATTCTGAAAAAAAGTTTAGTTTTTTTATGATAGAGCCTAATAAAAAAAACAGGCTGATTTCTAAAACGACTAATATGATAAATATAAAAAGTTCTATAGATAACATGGTGAATAAACCCCCAGGATAATAAGCCTAATCAAATAGATCAAATGTTAAGTACCCTATTTTAAACAAGGCGAAACATCTTACAAATGAAATGTGAGACCGTGACGTGTTTCTTGAGAGAAAAGACAAAATAAAAAGCGCCGAAAGCGCTTTAGCAGAATCGTTTACCTTTTCTACTTATATGCTGTGGATTCTTTTGCAAAGAATGATAGTCGGATTTCGAAAGCAATGCAGGCTTTTTTGATATAAACACTAATGAAAAAACAAAACTAATGGTTAAAAGTACGGACAAAATCCATCCAAAAAGCTCAATTGGCAACATGCTGAAACAACCTCCTATGTAAGTGCTTTCATCGGTGAATTAATTATATACCCAACTTAAAGAATGTTAAACCATTATTTGTGATTTTTTAGAAAAAATGTTTAACAAAAGGAGCAATTGCCCCAATAATGGCTTGAAATTGAGATCGGCAGCAAACCAGCTATTGGTTATATACGCATCGTTATCCAATGCGGCTGGAGGAATGGTATCTTCAATAAAAAATGCGCTCAAAAAAACAGCCAGAGAAAGCTCTGGCTATACAGGAGTAACGGAGATATAAGCTCAAGAAGAGTAGGACTGCTTTATGCAAACAGTATGGACTATTTTAAAATGTTTTATACGAACAACCTAAAAAAGCGGGGGAGCTATTCGGGTTTATCATTCCCCTATTTTGAAGTTGATATTGAAGGATCAGCTCTTCCAACTGTTCACTGTAGCGCAGCGTTTTCTGGCTGCTGAGGCCGTACTGCCGGCCAGCTTTTATCATTAGATGACGAAGGTTGTTAATTTGTGCAGGTAATTTACAAAAAGCGCCTTGTTTTTCATTCGTAACGAACCTCCTCAATCACAATTAACACATGAGGTAAATTTTAGAATGATTATCTTGAAACGGAAACGTTTTTGTTGAAAAATGTATTTTTGAAAAGAAAGGCAAGAATCGTAAATGTTCTGAAACGTTAAGAAGAAGGGCAAGAAACGTATCCCATTATACAGAGGTGTTAGTAATAGACAGGGACCGCTCATGAGCAGGATATCGAAAAAACTGATAGAAAGTGATCGATTGCGTGTTATCCAATACGGTAAAATGGATTTTGATTTCGATGAGGGGATAAAAGAAGCAGGAGACGAAGTGAAATATGGAGTGCAGGCATTTAAGGTGTGGATGAAAACAGAATAAACCAGCTTTATAAAGAAGCTGTAGAATATGAAACCCAGATACGTAACAAAAAGTCCCGGTTCATTGCACCGAGACTTCTTTTCACATAGTAAAAGGGTGGCCTTTACAGTTAAGCCGTTTGTCTTTGGCTTTTTTCTTGTCTTAGTTCTTTTCGTCGGAATCTGTTTCGACTTCGCCATCCTCGTCATTGTTAATATCTTTGTTTTGATCGTTTTCTTTATCTACATTACTGTGGTTCTCTTGAGGATAATCTTCCTGTTCGTCGTTCGTACTGGTTTCTTCTCCGCTGCGATTTCCACATCCGGCTAGTCCACTAAGCAGCATAACAGCCATTCCGCTAAGAAGTAAGTATTTTTTCAGCATAGCTCCCATTGTAAATTCTCCTTTGGTTAAGTACTCATTATATAGGAAGCATACCCAGTATGATCATGAAAAAAACAGAAGTCTCCACTAAAGTCATGGCCAGAACGCCATACTTAAACCATGCTTTTAAATATTTTAGACTCAGAATTCGTGATGTTGCCGAAAAGGTTAAAAGAGACCTATGTCATGAAAGGCTTATACCTTTAAAGTAAAGGAAATTTATTGTAGTCATGATCACTATGGTTGATGGGGAAATTAGGGCTTATACGTGCCCAATCGAAGGTTGCGTTTACTTTCATGCACGAGCCTAGGCTTTCTGAAAGAACTGTTTTAACCTGGAGACTCTTCTTTGAATGCAGCTCAAACGACCATAAAAAATCGGCTGGATTTCACATCCTGTCCGGGACGGATATAAAAAAGAACAAAAAATAACGCCCGCTGATAAAATATCGGAGCGAACGTTAAGTAATCTATATCTAGGCATATTATATCATGTTATAAGTGGAGATGCACTCGATATTTGTCGATAAGTGTCGAAATAATTCTTCTTACTTTATTTCACGCCTATCGATGAGACAGCCTCCACCAGGGAGCAGATCAAAGCGTGATATGTGCGCAGGCGGCGCTGTCTTATTCAAAGCCCGCTGACTGAAAAGGCCCCGCTATAAAAGCAGAGCTATTATGGTTCTTTTATTCGATTGTTATGTATCCACCAATCCATTTGATCCAGGTCAAAAATAATCAAATCATGTTGCTAAAATTTTTTGTACGGCAGCTGGCACTCTTTGAAAAAGGACATTTAAAACTTGCTAATACGGGTATTGTAAGTGATATTTAAGCTCATTTCCTGTTTTGTTTTTATATGGTTTATCCCACCCGGACAATTTCATCTTGCAGGAAATGATCTCCTGTTAGCGAATGTATGTTAAGGAAAGGAGATGGTTCGATGGAGAAAGATTTAGTAAAAGATTTAGTGGCAAAGGGGTTCGAAGTCGTAGACTTTGTAGATATACGCGACCCAAAACATGTATTTGAGGAAATTTATTTAAAAGAAGAAGACACAGAAAATATTTTAGAAATGTTAGGGATTGACCCGGATACAGCCGCTCTGTCTGGAGAACAAGAGAAACTATTTGTGACTGGAAAATCTGCTGCGTTAGATCCGTATTACAGACAGGGTGAGGAGCCTCCTAATAGGAAAGATGTTATTGTACCTTTAAAATACGAAGTAAAAGAAGCAGCCGTTTAACGGGCTGCTTTTTTCGTTGCTCTCATTTAAAAAGAACGATTTGTAACTTGAGGGAGGCCGAAGTTATATAATAGTAATAGAAAAAGAGTCCATGCGGGAGGACCCTTTTGGAGCGGCTGACCTAAATGTAAATAACCCTCGCATATTTCCTGAAAATATGGGGGGAGAATAAAGGAAATGACAAAGCAGAAAAAAGGTAACTATTTATAAAGTATTGATTCGTAACGTTTCAGCTATATAAGCAAGTTATTTTACATTCCAGTTTTCCTTTGGTTTATAATAACAGCAGTGAAATGCAAACGAGAAAGAAGGAAGAAACTCATGGAACAAACAATATTGGATCAGAAGGTACTTTCTGTATTAAAAGATAAAATTCAGCTTATTCCAACAACGGAAGGGGCGATTTATTTAGTTGGACCCATTAAACTGCCTGTTAATTTATACGGGGAAACCGTCGTGTTTCAATGGTACTGCTGGCTGAATTATGAGGAAGTAACAGAAGATTACGGGAAAATTATTGAAAAGCTGTCTTCTGTGAATTTAGCGGAGCTGCAGCAATCCAGCGTCCTCGTGTACGGCGACTTTTCGGACAATGAAGAAGCGATTATTCGCATGCATTCGATCTGCCACACAGGAGACATCTTTGGCAGTAAACGCTGTGACTGCGGCTATCAATTAAAACAATCTATGGATATGATTGTGAAACATGGTACTGGGGCTTTATTTTATCTGGCTAACCATGAAGGACGAGGCATCGGCTTATTCAGTAAAGCGATGGCTTATATTCTCCAGGAAAATGGCTATGATACAGTGGATGCCAATGAAAGCCTCGGTTTTGTCGATGATGCCAGAAATTACGATGATGCAATTATGGTGCTTAAAACACTGCGCTCTAAACCGGTTACCTTGATGACAAACAATCCGAAAAAGCTGGAAGCTCTTAAAAATGCCGGCTTAAAGGTATCAAGCCGTAAACCGCTTTGGGGCGATATTTCAGAGTTTAACGAGAACTACCTGCAAACAAAAATCAAACGTTCAGGACACCTGCAGGAAGACGGGACCTGCCCGAGCGATTAAAAAGAAGCGGCTGTTTGAATAGCCGCTTCTTTTTTTATGCTTCCAATGAATCCACCCCTCATTTATACGACAAATGATCTCTTATTCACACTTCTATTTATTGAGTTTGCCTTCAGTTTTATTCAAAGCATCTAAAAAAGTGTAAGAAAATGTACAGATCTCCCAATGACTTTTTATTCTGATTTTTATAAACTTTACTTATGTTATATTTAATGACATAAAATGAGAAGTAATCTTCCGTGCGATATTGATTTCTTTTATTCTTTCAACAATAAAAAGAGAAGGAAAAACAGAAAAAAGCAATGGTTTACCATGTTAAAAAAGAAGCAATTTATACCCTTATTTGACTGAATATTCTTTTATCTAGACAGTTAAATGAAGGGATGATGCAGATAAAGAAATGGAGTTGAAGGCATCATGTCAACAAATACAGTCAGGCAGACAACAGAAGGGGTATCAATTCCTTATTCAACAGGGATCGATGAATCGTTAAAGCCGAAAACAAAAGAAAGTCGAACGGTTGGGCCTTTTTCTTATATGTTCATGTGGATTGGTGACGGCGTAAACTTGGGGAATATGACACTTGGGGCGAGTTTGGTTGTAGCGGGAGTGGCGACGCTGAACCTTTTACAGACTTTTTTGGCCGCAGCGATTGCGATTGGGATTATTTCAATCTTTTTCGCTTTGAATGACCGGCTCGGATACCGGACGGGAATTCCATATGTGGTGCAGCTTAGAATGTCGTTTGGAGTTAAAGGTTCTGTGATTTCTTCCTTGCTGCGCGGTATACCAGCGATTGTCTGGTATGGATTTCAAAGCTGGACGGGTGGGACGGCTTTAAATGAAATTGCTAAAATTGTATCGGGCGGCTCTTTTGATAATGTAGCCATTTGTTTCATAGCTATCCAGACCCTGCAAATTGTTCTGTCGATGTTTGGTTTTCATGCGATTAAATGGATGGAGATTTTGGCATCTGTTGTAATTATGCTGGGACTTGTTTATGTATTTGGTGTTTTGATGGCGTCCCATAGTGATGTCATTGCTCAAAAATGGATTCACGCTGAAGGCTCATGGGGCTTGCCGTTCTTTGCGTTTATTATGGTGTTCCTCGGAAACTATGCGGCTATTTTCTTGAGTGCAGCCGATTATTCACGAGAGCTGAAAACAGGAATCAGTGATGCAAAACGCGGCTTTTTATACTTCTCGCCAATTGTAGTTGCTTACGGATTTGTCCTGACGATTGGTGCGATGCTCGCCGCTGCTACCGGTATCTCCAATCCGGTTAAAGCTTTTGCGGTTGTGGTGGATAACCCGTATATTACCGTTGCGGTATCGGCATTTATCGTAATCGGCGCAGTTGCCGTCAACATGGTGGCCAATATTATTCCGCCAACGTATGTGATTACATCGCTGACGAAGTTAAAGTACAAGCCAGCGGTCGTCATTACCGGGCTGCTTGCTTTTTGCTCCTGCCCATGGATTTTAGTACAGGATTCATCTGCACAAGGCTTAAATACATTCATTTTGATTTACTCTGCTTTCTTGGGGCCAATTGCTTCGATTTTGCTGGTAGAATACTATATTTTGCGGAAACAAAAAGTAGATGTATCTCATTTGTATGAAGAAAACGGACAGTTTGCCGGGTTCAATCCGTGTGCCATCCTGGCCATGCTGATCGGGGCTGGCGCAGCTTTTATGCAGGTAGACTTGGGCTGGATTATCGGCGTGATTGTCGGCGGGCTCTCATACCTGCTGCTGATGAAATTCACATTTAAAAATTCGGCATTTAAAAAAGGCACAATTTTTGAAAAGAAATAGAAAACAGGAATTATAAATCGCAAAACACTCTTTAAGGCGAACGAGCAGCAGCTTCCGCTTTAAAGGGTGTTTTTGTATAGGGAAGGAAAAAATAAAGATGACAGACAAAATTTGCATGAATACACTCATTTATCTCTTGTCATTACATAGATGTCTATGTATAATACGGCTATGTTGAAATATCATGCAGCTTCCATGATTGGAAAAATTAAAGAGTCAGTCGATAAATTAATTGTCTCAGAACTCGGGCAGCACGGCATTGAAGGAATTGTTCCTTCGCATGGCGGTATTCTGTCATTTTTGTATCAAGAAAATCAGCTTTCGGTAAAAGAACTGGCTGAAAAAATCCACCGCACACAGCCTACTGTTACCGTACTGGTGAAAAAATTAGAGTCTTTAGGTTATGTGGAAAGAAAAAAAAGTGAGGAGGATCAGCGGATCACGCTCATTTGCCTGACAGAAAAAGGCAGGCAGTTAGAACCGATCTTCCGCGACATTTCAGCACGGTTAAATGAACAACTGTATGGCGGTTTGCAGGAAGAAGAGAAAAAGCAGCTGGAACGGCTGCTGGAAACCATTTTGAACAGGTTTTAAATTTTTTTAATGGAATGCATAGATATCTATGTATGTGAAAAGAATAAAAAATTATATTATCGGAGGTTATCCGTATGAAACATCTTATTGTTTATGCCCACCCTCATAAAGAAAGCTTAAATCACGCTATACTCGAAACGGCTGTGGAAGCATTAAAGAAAAATGGCCATGAAGTAGCTGTACGTGATTTGTATGCTCTAAATTTTCAGCCCGTACTAAAACCAGAAGATACAGAAGCCATGAAAGCAGGCCGGACACCGCAGGATATTAAAACAGAACAGGAATTTATCGCAGAAGCGGATGCCATTACTTTTATTTACCCGGTTTGGTGGACGGGTCTTCCAGCAATCTTGAAAGGCTATGTAGACCGCGTATTTTCTTACGGCTTTGCGTATGCGGCTGGTGAGCAGGGAATTATTAAAATGCTGACAGGTAAAAAAGGCTTTATCATTAATACACATGGCACGCCGAGTGAAGTGTATGATGAAATGGGTATGACAGCAGGAATGAAGGTTACATCCGATACAGGGATTTTCGAGTTTACAGGCATTGAACCAGCAGGGCATTTGTTTTTTGGAAGTATCGGTTATTTAAGCGCGGATATGTATGAAGGCATGTTAAAAGAAGTGGAAGAGCAGATTACGGCTCTTTTCCCACAAGATTAAGCAGCCGTTTTAAAAAGAAAAAGCTGATTCCGGCAGGGGGTCAGCTTTTTTTTTATTGCCAGCAGTCTTGAAAAATGTATAAAAACAGTGATTATTTTAATTATTGTTTTTAAAAAGCAACCACATTGTGCAAAATCTTTATGCTTCCAGCCAGGCCTGTGACCACTTCTCAATATCTCTCATTAGAGGTTCTAATCCTAATCCTTTTTCAGTCAGTGAGTATTCGATTCGAACAGGGGTTTCCGGATAAACATTCCGTTTCACAATTCCTTCGCTTTCCAAATCCTTTAATCTTTCCGAAAGCACTCTGCCACTGACTCCGATAGAAGATTCAATGCTGCAAAAACGCTGTGGACCGTCCAGCAATTGGTAAATGATCATGCCTGTCCATCTCTGGCCCAGTAATCCCATGGCTTTTTCAAATCGTGGACAAATTGATTTATCCATTTTTTATCACTCCTTATTTATATTATAACTGGATTCAAAAATAATTAAATTATTTTTTATCAAATACTTACTTGACGGAATTACATTACATAAATATAATTACTTACATAAAGTAAGTTACTAATGAAACGTATTTAAAACTGCGGTAGTTTTGATTAGGAACAACATCATTTTAAAAGGAGTGTAAAAGCATGGAAAGAAGCAATGAAATAGGGGCATTTATTTTAAGAGTATTTTTGGGGATCACGTTTTTTGTGCATGGATTAGCAAAATTTCAAGGAGGTATTGAGAACACGGCTGGATTTTTTGAAAGCCTCGGCCTTCCTCCATTCACTGCATACGCTGTAGCTGTCATTGAACTAGCTGGCGGCCTTGCTATGGTACTGGGATTGGGGATCCGGGTGATAGCGATTTTATTTGCAGTCATTCTGGTTGTGGCCACTGTGAAAGTAAAACTGGCTGCTGGGTTTCTTGGAAACGGACAAATGGCTGGCTACGAGCTTGATTTAGCGCTTATCGTAATCGCGGTTTATCTTTCGCTGGCTAAAAAATCTTTATTCGCTTTGGATCACGTTCTTTTTCAATCTAAAGAAGCGTAATAAAGAAAGTTGAAGAAAAGAACTACAGAACCTTTTAAGCAATCGAATTTGATTACTCATTAAATGAAGAATCAGAGCTTGATTTCGCTTTTTGTATCGTAATGGTTTTAATTGGAGGGAAGCGCGGTTATGCAGGAAAAGTTGAAAAATACCGGAATAGAAATTGGCCTCTATACGCTTGGTGATTTATGCCCGGATCCTTATACAGGCCAAACCATTCGTGCGCATCAAAGAATAAAAGAAATCATCGAAGCCGCCAAGCTTGCGGATGAAGCAGGACTTGATCTGTTTGGAGTTGGCGAACATCACCGGTTAGACTATGCAACTTCTTCTATTCCCGTTGTTCTAGCAGCGATTGCGCAAACCACAAAATGCATTAAATTAACAAGTGCCACAACAGTATTAAGTACAGTGGATCCTGTTCGTTTGTTCGAGGACTTTGCTACATTGGACCTGATTTCTGACGGACGGGCAGAAATGATCGCCGGGCGGGGCGCTTTCATCGAATCATTTCCACTTTTCGGCTTTCATATCGATGACAATGATGCGCTGTTTTCTGAACATATGGAGCTGTTTTTAAAGCTTAACGAACAAGAAAGAGTTTCCTGGCAGGGACGCTTTCGTCCAGCTTTAACCAATGCGGAAATTGCTCCTCGTCCTTTGCAGAAGGAGCTGCCTATATGGGTAGGCATTGGAGGCACGCCCGAAAGTGCAGAGCGGGCTGGCAGGTTCGGCGTTGGCATGGCCATGGCCATCCTTGGTGGTGACCCGGAACGGTTTAAGCCGTTGGCGGATGTATATCGCAAAGCGGGTGCTAAAGCAGGCCATGCTTCGGAAAAGCTTAAAATTGGTGTAACCGGGCACGGCTATATCTCAAGGACGACGCAGCAAGCCAAAGAAGAGTTCTACCCTTATTACGCAAATTATTGGTCTTATGTGAATCGTCAGCGGGGTATGGGAGGCAGCGTATCAAAAGAAGATTTTGAACAAATGACAGCGCCGAATACTGCTTTGTTTGTAGGAAGCCCGCAGCAAATCATAGAGAAAATTCTTCGTCAGCATGAACTTTTTGGACATCAGCGTTTTCTGGCACAGATTGATATAGGCGGCTTGCCGTTCCAAAAGGTGGCTGAAGGAATCGAGCTGTTAGCCACACAAGTAATGCCAATTGTAAAAAAAGAAACAAGCAAGTGAACCTCTCCAACTAATTGCTGCACAATTTGATGGAGCATCTCTGTCAGAGACATGAGAAAACATACTTTAACTTCATTGATTTTCCTGCTTCATCGATGTCTGCCCTGTTCTTCCGAGCAGGGCCTTACATCATCTCCACAGGCGTTGTTTTATACTGTTCAGGCGAGACCTCGACCTACAGTTGTAAAGAGAGTATATTGCCGGAATGGCTCCGATCTGGGCCAGCCCGGCTTTTTCAATGTTTAATGCAGCATTATGGTCACGGTCCAGCACAAGACCGCAATCTGGACAGGCATGTGTTCGGACGGAAAGGGATTTTTTCACCCTTTTTCCGCAGTACGAACAGTCCTGGATTGTGAAATGCGGCTTTACCTTGACTAGCTGGCCGCCATTGCGCTCGCATTTGTACGCCAGAAACTGGCGGAACATTCCCCGTCCTGCATCATGAATCGATTTGTGTGAATGTAATCGAATGGTAGTCTTTATGTCTTTTCACCTTAGGATAGCGTGCGTCTTTTTTGAAAAATTTATCAAACGCTTTTCCCCAGCCTGTCCGGTGTTTCCTGAAGAGGCTAAGAAGGCACTTTTTTAAGACATGGATGGTGTTTCTTGGATCGGGTTAAGAGGGCACTGAGGTCAGACTTAGTCAGGTTTTTCTTGTTCTTTTGATAGGCTCTTTGTTTATCGAGAAGAGCAGAATTATACTACTGGCGGCAGAGGTTGACCCATGAGTGAAGCGTGCTTTTTTGTTCTTCATTCGGAAAAATTTCGATGCGGTAATTCAGCATCACTTCAACCCATCTCCATTATTTAACAAATATAATATACCAGAAAGGAAACGTATGTTTCAACTACTAAGTAACAAACACAAAACAGCAACTATTCATCTCCTACTAATTGCGAAGCAATTTGAAGGAGCCTTCTGGCCGGTAATGCGATAAATAAATCCGGATCTCGATTGCAGCAGGGGACGGGTGTATACATGCATGGATTGGTCATTCATCTCTCTTTAAAAAAATCATGGTTCAATCCTTACAAATTATATTAAACCGGACAGCTTGATTATTTAGTATCTTACCGGGGAAATATAGCAAGAAAGATAAAATTAAAACAGATTTGGAGGAATGAGCCGTGAAAATATTAGTGACAGGTGCAACAGGGAAATTAGGAACGAAGGTCGTAGAAACATTATTAAAAACTGTTCCAGCCAGCCAATTGGCTGTAAGTGTCCGCAATCCGGAAAAAGCAGAAGCATTGAAGAATCAGGGAGTGGAAGTCCGGCAGGGGGACTTTGATTCTCCTGAAACATTAACTTCTGCTTTTCAAGGAATCGACCGTCTGCTCATTATCTCTGCAGATGGAGATAATGAAACAAGAATCCGCCAGCATACAAACGCAGTAAAAGCAGCTCAAGACGCGCAGGTTGGATTTATTGCGTATACGAGCTTAACGAATGCGAGTGAAAGCACCCTATTTTTGGCACCGCCGCACCGCGCTGCAGAAGAAGCGATCTTAAAAACGGGCATTCCATACTCTTTCCTGCGAAACAACTGGTACTTGGAAAACGAAATTCCAAGTATTCAAGGAGCAGTCGCGGGTGCGCCCTGGGTCACTTCAGCAGGTTCCGGCAAAGTAGGCTGGGCGCCGCAGCAGGACTATGCGGAGGCAGCCGCTGCTGTACTGACTGGGGAAGGACACGCCAATACCATTTATGAACTTTCTGGTAAGCCTATGACCCAGGAAGAGCTGGTATCCGATATTGGCACCATACTTGGTAAGGAAATACCAGTTCAGCAAGTCGATGATACCGCTTATGCAGATATCATGAAAGAAGCAGGCGTACCAGACGATTTTCTGCCATTTCTTGTAGAAATCCAGCGGGGGATTCGTGAAGGTGCACTGGAAGCCGACAGCGACGATTTTGACAAGCTGCTTGGCCGTCCATCGACGCCAGTCAGCGAAGCACTACCGCAAATTATCATGCATATTTCTCAAACAAACCAATGATATGTATGAAACCCGGCCTCTCTACATATAAGAGAGGCCGGGTTTTTTTTTGAGTGTAAAGATAAAAGGAACAGCTTGTGTGGAATATCTGTTAACTTCCCCCACAATACATGGTGATATAAAATATAGTAAGAGAAAACCACCAGTTAGGGAAGGGGACCATTTTGTTAAATGACATTGGACCAAGTCTATTAGCCTATTCAGACTTGTTTCTTGTTTATTGTTCAGTATGCGAAAGTTGTGCGCATTTTTACACCCAACCATACAAAAGACCGGTACCAAGCTAGAATGATAGGCCATGAGCCAAAACGGTTTTTGGGCGAACAGTGTGGGTTTATAAAAAATAATTTCCCTAAAAAACGGTGGGATAATATATGGGCATATGACTTTGAGTTGTTTGATGGGAAACAGGCAGCAGACTGGTATTTTGGCTATCCGCTATTTTTACAGACACCATGCTGCGGGCACACACTTTGGTTTTTTAACTTTGAACATCTTACCCATGTAGAACTGTATATTGCACAAAAGATAAGACCGTCCGAATTGTACTATATGAGTACTGAAAGCAGGCTGCCAAAGTGGATGAAAAGCTCAAAAAATCAAAAAGAAGTATTGCAGGCTATTTATTAAGCTAAAGAAAAAAATAAAGTAATAAGCCTAAAAAGGGTAACAAACCAATTTTTGTATGGATCAGTCATCTGCATGCAGCCAGTTTATCATTTATTAAAAAGGAGTAGGGGAATGAATTCAAAAGTGATAGGAAGCTTCCTGGTAGAAAGTGATCAATTGATTGTGGGAGATCCTTGTTATCCGGTTGAATGCGGGGATGAGGAAGAATCCTGTCTGTTAACCAATGTTAAAAGAGGAGAATGGGCAGCGGTCATTTTTTATGAAGAGGACGAAACGGTCTCCAGACTAACCACTTACCATAAAGAATCCTCTCTCGAGTATGAATGGATAGAATCAGATATGGATATTATGGTGGATTCCGCACAGGCAGGTATTTTTGATGCATCCATTTATGGCCGGGATGAAGTAATTTCTGGCAGTCTCAAAAATGTTTACGATATAGAAATGGATGAAGAGGGAGTGAAGTATTATGTGGCCTGTTGCGATCAGACGGCATCGGGTGAGCAGGGTGGCATTGTACCAGGCGGAGTAGTTTCAGTTTCTGGCTGGGGTGATGGATGCTATCCCGTTTTTGTTCAATATAATAGTGATAAAGAAATTACAGCAGTCTCACTTTATTTTTTTGAAGAAGATGAGGAATAATCCCTGCCCCTGCCTAACAGCGGCAGACTTATGGTTACCTTTAATATAAGTATTAATATTAATCATAATGTTAGTACTAAGAAGAATGTCTAAATAGATTTCAATATGAATATGAGTATTCTATGCAAATAAAATGGTCAATTTAAAGGAAGAAGGGGCAGTAAATAGATTCCTTTGAAAAACAGCTGAGTGATTTTAATCAACTGATTAATGAAAAAAACAAAAAAAACTAGATTATTGAGTCGTATAAAGCAATAATTGAACTGTAATTTAAATTGCGTTTTAAACTGCTTGAAAGGAATTCCTTGATGGCTTGTTTACTAACCGATAGCTGGATGGTGATGTCACAATGAAAGTTATGTACATTCTTTCAATAATACCTTTTATAGGTATGCTGGGCTTTCTTCCTTTCGTGAACAAGGTGGAGCCTTTTGTTTTTTCGATGCCGTTTGTGATGTTTTGGGTAGTTTTGTGGACCCTTCTTACTTCTCTTATTCTAGGCATCATGTATAAATTGGACCCCCGAAATAAAGAGGGGGACGGAAAATGAATACGGCTCTTTTGATTATTTTAGGATTTTTACTTTTGTCCGTTTTTTTAGGAATCCGATCTACTAAAGGAAAAGAGATGAATTTAGAACAGTGGACAGTCGGCGGAAGAGGATTTGGAGCCATGCTCGTCTTTCTTTTGATGGCTGGAGAAATTTATACGACGTTTTCCTTCCTGGGCGGCAGCGGCTGGGCTTACGGTAAAGGAGCGCCCGCTTTGTATGTTCTGATGTATATCACCCTGTCGTATGTTTTATCTTATTGGCTGCTGCCTGTTATATGGAAATATGCAAAAGAACATCAGTTGATGTCACAGTCTGACTTCTTTGTAAGTAAGTATAAAAGTCCATATTTAGGGGTTCTGGTTGCGCTGGTTGGTGTAATCGGAATGATCCCTGTAATTGTTGTTCAGCTGAAAGGAATGGGCATTATCGTTTCGCAGGCATCATACGGAGCGATTTCTATGAACACAGCCGTTTGGCTGGGTGCCATAAGTCTTACTATATACGTGATGGTATCGGGTGTACATGGATCAGCTTGGACGGCGATCATAAAAGACATTATGATGATAGGTATTATAGGCTTTCTTGGCATTTATTTGCCTGTTCATTATTATGGCGGATATCAGCCGATGTTCGAGGCCGTTCATGCAGCGAAACCTGAACTACTAAAGTTCCCTGAGCAGGGCCTTAGCGTTTCCTGGCTTATTTCTACGGTGCTGCTGCTTGTCTTAGGTTTTTATATGTGGCCGCAAGTGTTTAGCTCCACTTATACCGCAAAAAACGCAAAAGTATTTCGCAAGAATGCGATGATCAGCCCGTTGTATACACTGATGTTATTGTTTGTATTCTTTGTCGGAACAGCAGCGATTTTAAAGGTGCCGGGATTAGAAGGGGAAGAAGTGGATCTTGCTTTACTGCGTCTTTCCATCGAAACGTTTGACCCGTGGGTGATTGGGATCATAGGGGGAGCGGGATTATTAACAGCGCTGGTGCCTGGTTCACTACTTGTCATGAGTACGGCCACTTTATTGTCCAAAAACGTCTATAGAGTCTTCGTACCTTCGGCAACGGATGAAACAATCGGAAAGCTGGCCAAGCTTCTTGTTCCTGCAGTTTCTCTTACAGCGGTTTACTTTACTTTGAATGGCGGAACGACTTTATCCAATATTATTTTGATGGGTTACAGCTTAATGACACAGCTGGCTCCGTCACTTTACTTTAGTTTAATGAAGAAAAATGTTGTTACAAAGTATGGGGCAGCGGCTGGTATAATCTCCGGACTTGCGACAGTCGCTTACATTACTCTTAGTCAAACGACGATTGCAGCTTTGTTTCCCTTTTTACCGCAATCATTAAAAGATATTAATATTGGTATTATTGCTCTGGCGGTTAACGTTATAGTAATGATGGTTGTCAGCTTTGCTACTCGAAAAGGGCAATATGACACAGCCGAGACAAATTAAATCGGTAAAAAAGAAAATACTTTAAATCGATGAAAGGGCCGTTCCACAAATGAAGGAACGGCCCTTTAGTATAGGCTTAATCTTTAATGCTAAAATCAAAGATTAAGCGGGAAAAGAGCCCTCCTGCAGATAGGAGAGCTCTTTTCTTTTTAATTACTTTTTACTTATTTCCCCAGACATCTTCTGCAATTTGAACAACGTGCCGGATTTTATTCCATTGTTCTTCTTCTGTTAATTCGTTTCCTTCTTCTGTACTTGCAAACCCGCATTGAGGGCTTAATGATAGGTTTTCTAAAGGAATGAACTGGCTGGCTTCTTGAATTTTTTCTTTAATGTTTTCTGAATTTTCTAATTCAGGGAATTTAGATGTAATTAAACCCAATACGACCGTTTGGTCATTGCGCGTAAAGTTTTTCAATGGTTCAAAATCACCTGAGCGGTTATCATCATACTCAAGGAAAAGCCCATCTACGTTTAAGTTCGCAAAGATTGCATCTGAAATATTATCATAGCCGCCGCTTGTAATATACGTAGATCTGAAGTTTCCGCGGCAAATATGCATCGTGATCAGCATATCTTCCGGTTTCTTAGCAATAGCATCATTCAAGCAGCTTACTCTCGTATTAATAATATCTTGTACGTCCATGCCAAGCTTTTCAACAACGGCATTGATGCGCTCTTCGGAAACAAAATCAATCCATGAAGTGTCATCTAGCTGCAGATAACGGCAGCCCGCATCGTAAAAAGCTTGAATCGCTTTTTGGTAAGCAGCGACTGTATCATGATAAAACTGCTCGCTGTTCCCGTTGTAATACTCATCCTCTTGGATTCTAGTAAACAACATGTTAGGGCTTGGGATAGAGAATTTAGCAACCTGGCTTCCATCTCCATATTTTTCAACCGCTTCTTTTAAGAACGTGAAGTGTTCGAGCATATAATGATCATTAAACGCTACTTTACCTACTACTTTAATCGCCTTGTTTTTTGTTTTAGCCCCTTTAAACTGACTGATGTATTCCGTTTCAAACTCTTCTACTCCTTCTAGGCCTGATAAAAAGTCTAAATGCCACCACGCGCGTCTAAATTCACCATCGGTAATCGATTTAAGGCCTGTTTCAATTTGTTTTTGGACAAGCTTTTCGATTTCTTGATCCTCTACCGCTTTTAAGGCAGCTCTATCGATTTCCCCGTTCGTATAAGCAGTTCTGGCTTCTTTAAGAGGTGCTGTTCTCAAAAAGCTCCCTACGTGATCCGCTTTAAATGGAGCTTTTACAAATGTGTTTGTCATAACTTTATTTCCTTCTTTCTTTCAAAATTAAAAAACCCTCTTCTTAAAAATAAGAAGAGGGTAATCGTCAAAACGGATTCTCTTCTTATCTTCAAGCAAATCGCTGCTGGAATTGGCACAGTACTTTAATAGTCCGCTGCCGAGGTTTCCTAGGGCCAGTCCCTCCACCTCTCGAGATAAGAATATTCAAAAATATGTAACTAATATGTAACTAGAAACTAAATTACACTTGTTCGAGCACCTTGTCAATGAAAGTTTGAAAAATTCATTTTAAACGAAAAAATGAAAAGGTTTCCAATTATTTAAATAAAGGAAGCGATAGAAGGGCAAATTGGACCAGAAGCGAACGGTCGAATTGGATGGATACAAAATAATTTTTTTATCTTACTATAAATAATATGGAAAAATACAAACTATTCTTTAAACAGAGAGAAGGCAGAGTCTCATGACAAATCAACGTAACGTACGAGTAGCCGTTGTCCAAGCGGCTTCTGTGATTATGGATAAAGAGGCGAGTGCAGAAAAAGCGATTGCCTTAACAAAAGAAGCAGGAGAAAAAGGAGCCAAGATTGTTGTATTTCCAGAAGCTTTTATTCCGGCTTATCCGAGAGGACTGAGCTTTGGCGCGGTTGTCGGCAGCCGTTCACCGGAAGGAAGAAAAGACTGGCTTCGCTACTGGGAAAACGCTGTACCTGTTCCTAGTGAAACAACAAAACGGCTGGGGGAAGCGGCACGGGAAGCGGGAGTGTACCTTGTGATCGGCTTAATTGAGCGGGACACAGAGTACAGTGGGGGAACTCTTTACTGCTCCGTTTTGTTTTTTGGTCCGGATGGTTCGCTTCTTGGCAAACATCGTAAGTTGAAACCAACAGGTTCAGAGCGGTTAATCTGGGGAGAAGGAGACGGCAGCACACTTCCTGTTTTTGATACACCATATGGAAAATTAGGAGCGCTGATTTGCTGGGAAAACTATATGCCGCTGGCGAGAGCTGCGATGTATGCAAAAGGTGTCCAAATTTACATTGCACCCACTGCGGACTCTCGGGAACTCTGGCAGTCGACGATTCGCCATATTGCCGCGGAAGGCAGATGCTTTGTGCTATCCTGCAACCAGTACGTAAACAAAGAAATGTATCCGAAAGACCTGGCTGGCTACGCGGAATTAGAGCATTCACCAGAAGAGATGTGCCCGGGCGGCAGCGCCATTGTGGGTCCTTTAGGAGATTATATAAAAGAGCCGGTATTTGGAAAAGAAGACATACTAATCGCGGATTTGGACCTGCACGATATTGCTTACAGCCAATTTGATTTTGATGCGGTAGGCCATTACTCACGGCCTGACGTATTTCAACTTCTCGTTAACGAAGAAAAAAAAGAAAATATACATTTTAAAAAGTAAGAAAAAATCTTATGTAAAACGATGTATCTTTTGCAAAATGAAAATGACGTAGAACAAGCCTGCGGGATAAGAAATGTATGCTGCAGGCGGAGTGTATATGCATAGGATCAGACAGCAGTTAAACGAAAAAGCTCAAGGCGGATGAACAAGTTTTCGATCCCGTTATTTCTTTTCTTTACGGATATCATTAATAATAAGTAGTCCCGCCACAAGAAAAATAACGATGAAAAGCCATGTTGTAGTGCTGAAAGTATCTCCTCCGAAGATGAATTCGACCTTCTTCTATACGTTTAGCCAGCTTAAAAGATTCAACGAATTTTCCGAAAAGAAGGAAGATCTTTTCTAAAACCGAAGATAGAAGGCGGGAATCCAAAAAGAATAGATAAAAAAAAGCTGTCTCCGTCTAAACACAAGATCGGAGGCAGCTTTTATCTTTTACTTACTTTTGAAGAGAACTAGTATGTATCCATTAAAAATATAGGATACTCGTAAAAAATGAGAAAAATTACTGAAAAAAAAATGCATGTCATAACCGTATAGTAATAAAAATTAATTTAAAGAGGTATGTGAAAACGTGGGGAAATCAAAAGTTTTGTTAGGGACAATCATTCCTGCCATTGCTTGCAGCATGTAAAAATGAAGAAAAAGTGTCTGAACCGGGGGTGAAGGACGATCCTAAACCAAAAACAGAGGAAGCCAAAGCGGTTAGTGCCAAGGAAGAAACAAGTTCCGCTGAAGAAAAATCAACTTCTGAATCCAGTGAGATCTTGAATCCAAAAATCGCTGCAGAAACAGAAGGAAATGTTGAAGTGGTTTATACGAATAAAGAGCCTAAATTCACCCATGATATGAACGGTTTTAAGGTTTTAGTGGATGAATATCCAATTGTGAAAGTTACCGATATGAATGAAGATTCTATGATCCCATTTAATGACCAAATTAATGGATATGTGGTTTCGGCTAAAGCAGCGATTGGAAATGGAACCAGCAAACCGATGTATTATAACAACTAAACAAAAATATATTATCGAAGGCGATCTTGCGGATAACGACCAATTTAAAAATAGTAAGCCGCATCAATCGCCGGCTTATGATTTCATTTATCGTACTGAACAAGGTGCGCAAACAGCCAGTCAGCCAAAATTTCATCAAGATCGCCTGATTACTGATAGCGTGGCCAACAAGAAAATGATCTTTGAAAAGTCCGGAATCAATGAAACAAAACAAATTGACGATGTGGAAGTAACCCTTGGAGGGGTGGAGTATACCGAAGTGATTCCAACCGTAGCCAACGTCGAGCGTTTCAAAAATTTTGGGGAAAGTGGAGTTGTTGCTTTAACGGTTAAACTGAAAATTGATAACCAGTCGGATGCACCGGTAAGTATTGGAATATCGGCTCTAAATTAAGAATTGATGAAAACAGGGGGACAGCTTTTGCTGAAGGAATGGCTGAACCATAAGTCCCGCAAGAGATTGCGTCCGAACAGCAAGGCGGAAAATTACATGTATTTTTATTTAATAAAGATGAATTCGAGATCTTTAAGAAGTTTGATTTAGAGTTTGGCCCGTTTTATGGAACAGATGGCAAAGCGTTGTTTAAAGGCAGAACCGCAGCTTTTACTTTGTCTAGATAAGTCATAAACTGAAAAACCAGTGTCCCTTCAGCTACTGGTTTTTGGCTGTCTAAAAAGTTGATAGTCCTGTTTAATGATGAATTTGTTCTTAGTTGGAGGGATTTGTAAAAACTTGATAACCGGTGAAATTTCTATTTAAACAAAAGGTATTGTTCTTTAACGAATGAAGCGGGCTGGTGTTATGAATAGGCAGTATGTGTATTTAAACTAAATAAACGTTATTTAATTCTTGATGTTTCATTAATGTAAGCAATAACGAAAAACGCCAGATAAATGGCGTTTTTCGTTGTTCCTTATTGATTGCCTCGATTGTTTCTGTTGTTGCCTGTTAAGTTGTTTGTCACATTCTTCGTAGCATCAACTGCATTCGTTGCAGCGTTTTTCGTAGCATCAACCGCATTCATGGCAACATTTTCTGTTGCTTCTAAAGCATTATGCGCGGTTTCAAAGGCAGAGCCTGCTGTGTTCTTAATGCTCTCTGCGACACCTTTGTTATTTTGTTGGTTTTGATTATTTCTTTGATTAGTCATGATATCTCACCTCCTAAGCAGAGATAGGATGTGTATTCCATGATGAATTATACAGGCTGCTTGTGCGAATACATTTTTTTCCTTAACAGGTGCATTTGTTAAAGAAGGAAAGAGCAGGGGGTGAGAAAGTCATATAAAATCCCAGCGTGAGCGTGCAGTAAAGCCTAAACGAGTAAGGCACCACGATTCAAGTGATTACTCAATAATACGTTTCTAAAAAAGTTTTTCTTAAGGTTTCTCATGGGTTTTTAATCTATTAACCTTCTGCTTTATTCATATTTTATATTTTCTACTTTTGATAAGTATCACTCTTCATAATAAATTCAAAACTTTATACAACGGTTTTCTTAAAGGGGTATGTTTCGCTTTGCTAGAAAAGAAAACAGTAAAAGAAGAAAGTTAATAAGTATTTTTTTGAAAAAGTATTGATTTTATTTTTTTAAGATGATATTATTATATAGCTGTCGTTAGTACAAACTATTCCGCAGTAGCTCAGTGGTAGAGCAATCGGCTGTTAACCGATCGGTCGCAAGTTCGAGTCTTGCCTGCGGAGCC
>NZ_JAKGCR010000034.1 GCF_022668875.1 Domibacillus sp. PGB-M46
AGTTGGGGGTTTCCCCCTGTGAGAGCAGGACGCCGCCAGGCAAAAGCAGAGAGGACAGCGGAAGCTGTCCTCTTTTTGTGTTTTTTTAGTTAAAACTTTTACTTGTTTCTTTCTTCTAGAGCTTTGACTAACTCTTCTCCTAATGCTTCAGAAGAAAAGGGATCACGTCCGGTCAACAGCTGATCATTTCCCCATACGATTTTTTCTTCTGATGTATAGTCAGCGATCTTTCTCATTTCTCCTTCAAGGCTGTATGGCAGAATATCCGGGAGACCTTCTGGTTCCATGGCTTCCGGATACCCAGTGACACGTAAGCCGGAAATGATGCTTTTGCCATCAGGACGCTTTGTCCAGATTAAAGGAGCGGGCCCGTGGCATACGGCAGACACAATATTTCCGTTATCGTAAATGGAGTTAATGATTTGATGCAGCTCTTCACTTTTAGCTAGATCATACATAGCTCCATGGCCTCCTACAATGAGCACAGCGTCATATTCATCGGGGTTTACTTCAGATAGAGCCGTCGTATGGTCCGCTTTTCCGGATTCGTACAAGGTTTTATATTTCCCTTCAGGGTCATATTCTTTCGCTAAGCTATGTTTGTCAATTTCGGGTTTGCCGCCTAATGGAGAAGCTAAGTCTACTTGGTGCCCGGCTTTTTCAAGCAGCTCCATAGGGGCAAATAATTCTTCTCCCCACCATCCGGTTTCATAATTATTTTTTGCGTCTTTAAACCCGCTTGATAATACTGCTAATACTTTAGCCATAATTAATTCCTCCTTTTGCTGTTACACTCTCCATAAACAAGTTATCCTTTCTAAAACTTTTTAAACAATTATTCGAAGTGCATGACGGAAAAAGAGCAGCAAAGGAATTCAATAGCTGAATAGCGCAGGATTTTTGCTCCGGTTTTTGAACAGCTTTCGTGGTTACACCAGAAAGCGGCTATGTGAACAAATACGATAAAAAAACGCTGTCCTTCTGCTTGAAGGACAGCGCTTTTTTGAGAGGGCCGACTTTTAAAAACGAATGCGTGTAAAGCGGGAACAGCGCCTTATTCGTTTTCCTTAGAAAACCATTTAAAAAAGCGTTTCTTTTTTATTTCTGCTTTTTTAGCTTCCTGCGTATTTTTTAAAGATTCAAGAAGAAGCTGGTCCCGCTTGTTCAATGAATCCTTAATGTATTGCTGCTGCTCGTCTAATTTATTGACAAGCGCTTGATTAAACTGTTCCTGCCGTTCCATCCGTTCCATAATGACGGCTAAATCTTTCCGAATGCCACTTGCTGGTTCTTCATTGACAAGTTCAGGCTTTATTTGCGTTTCGCCTGTAGCAAAATAATATTCAATTTGTTTAATTGAATAGTTTTGCTCACGGCTCAATTTGCGGATCAGCAGCAGCCTCTTTAAAGCAGGCTCATCAAAATAGTTATATCCATTGTCTCCCTGAACGGTAGGAATATAAGGCTTTAACTCCCTCAGCCAATTACGGACGACACCAGGGCTTTCATTGACCTGTTTAGCGGCCTCTTTTACTGTTAAAAGCATTTCCTCTACGTGTTCAGCGGGATTTTCTACAGTTTGCTCTTTCGTTTGAGTCATGATTTTATCATCCTTTCAAGATAGGTTTCAACGCATGTTCCTGATAACGATACGGTACAAAAGGATCTTATAAAGGTGTGTCATGAATCTCAATAAGCTTTTCAGGTACGTTCTTTCATATATGTGTTAAGTTCGGTGTGTGGAAAGAATGTCCTTTCACTAAATTTGTCGTTTAGTTAGAGGTTTTAGGACCAAAGAAGAAAAGTGTGGAAACATGCAGGCCGGCTTCTGCTGCTTTGTTCTGTTTCCAGATGTTTTATCCATAGGAATCACGTTTTTTCCAGCCTGAGCAAAAGCCAAGCACATCGTTTTTTTCCAACTAAAGAATATAAATAGGCCAATATGTGCTTTTACCGGCCGTTCATTACGTAATATTGGAGTTTTAGTTACAATAAGTGGAAGGGTATGGGTGGAGGATGATGAAGCTTAAAAGAACATTTATTATATTTAAAAAGCAAAAAAGAAAAATAAATGGATTTGTTCTTTAGTTTTTGGGGTATAGCTAAAATGAAGTAATAAAAGAATATAATCATTGGGTAGGATAGCAAGGGTGGCTGTCAATGTATATGGCGTAGGTGGGGCCAATACGGTTAATAAAGACATTGTATTTTTTTATTACTTAAATTTCTATAATAAAACTGGCTTGCCAGTATCTGAAAAATAATAAATGAGCCCCTGGCCTTTATGAAGGTCGGGGGCTCATTTTCGTGTAGTGCTAACATTTATGCAAATATAACATATAGTAATTATAAGAAAGTAATCGATAGCATTCGCTGTTTAAAGGGCAGCGCTTTTTTTAGTGGCATGATAGGAATGTCATCTACCGGATCGATGGAAAAAAAGACTGTATATTGAAGAAGTTTTTGGGCAATTCTTTGAAAATGAACTCTTCCTTGAGTGAGCGGGTCTTATATGAACTAAAACGAATTTTCTATATAGGAAGAGGCAGATACACAAACCCTCCTGGTACGTATGTATCTCATTTTAAAAAGGAGAGGGAGAAATGAGAGACCTTGAACAAATTTATGAATTTTCAAAAGGGTTTGCTGCATACTTGCAGTCCATTAATGTCTCTGCCATGAAGGATGCTTATACAAAAGAAAAGCTTTGTCATTTTCAGAAGGCTTTTGCTGCTTTACCTATGCGTAATCTTGCGTGTGATCTAGCACTTTTAATTTCCCAGATGAAAGACGGGGCGCATTCTTCCGCTATCAGCTTTTATGCTTTCCCCATTCTCCAAAAAATTGATTTTCTCCCCGAGGAAACAAAAAAAGCATTGGATAATCATTTGTCTCGTTTTTCAAAAGGGCAGTACTTTTCTAGTATAGGGCGTATTATATCTGATCCCGGCCTTCAGAAGCAGACACTCACTTTTTTAAAAAAAGCAGGGATTTTAGAAGACCGCTTTATTGTAATATGCCCCCGTTGTTATAAAAGCCGCCTGTCTGCTTTTATGAATTTGTCGGAGAAGGAGGAGTTAGAGCGTCTCTTTTCACATCCTGAGAAAAAAGAAATCCTGGAAATGCATATAAGGGATCTTTGTCACTTATGCCAATTTCAGTTCCCCTATGATACCATTCAGGTTGATGAAATTCCTTTTCAAGTTTTAACAAAAGCGATAGGAGTTCCGGTGTCTGGCCTTTGCAAGGAATAAGGGAAAGAGTTCAATTCTCCCCCAAGAGTCCACATCGACGGGGAGGTTTGGCACCTCGATGTCGGCTGTAGTCGCTCCCAAGGGTTGGGGTGTTTGCCCATTAAAGTGGTGCGCAGGCTGATCGCACCTGAGGCAGGATAACATATGGAACGGTATGCCGTTACTCTACAGAGATTATCCAGCTTTGAAGGAACAATTTTGTTCCATATAGTCTGGTGGCAATAGCGAAGAGGTCACACCCGTTCCCATCCCGAACACGGCCGTTAAGCTCTTCAGCGCCGATGGTAGTTGGGGGTTTCCCCCTGTGAGAGCAGGACGCCGCCAGGCAAACAGAGAGGACAGCGAAAGCTTGTCCTCTTTTTTGTTGTCTTAAAATTGGTTAAGGTACCTTTTAGCTCAGCAAAATATAAACCGTTATTGTTCCTCCTTTTTCATTGCTGACACCAAGCTCGTAGTAATGCCAACACATGTGACAGTGAGGCAGGATAAGAAAATGGAACCATCTGAAATAATCATACTTCCGATAGAAACAATAAGAAAATCAATCATAAAAATGATGATGCCTGGGTTTAAATTTCTGTGTCTCGCAAATATGAGACCCAGGAGATCTGTTCCGCCGACGCTTGTATTAAACCAGAGCATACAGCCAATACCAAGACCAACCGTAACGCCTCCAAGAACAGCAAACACAACTGGAATGTTAAATTGTTCCCCAATAGCGTGCAGAGGATAAAATAAATCAATCATAAAAGACGAAAAAAGCATGCCATGGAGACTGTTATAAAAAAAAGAACGGCTGTAAAACCAGGAAAAAATAAAAATCGGTATATTGATTAAAATAATGACTAGCCCCACTTGTACTCCTGTCACGTAATGAGAAACGAGCCCGATGCCAATTGCTCCGCCGTCCAGCAGCTCAGAGGGAACAAGGAAGAAATTAATACCCACCGCAATAAAAAAGCTTCCAATTAGAATTGAAATAAATTTGCGAAGAAAGATGGTCATCCCTGCCCTCTGAAAGTGAATTTTAAATCATATGTGGTTTATATGCAGCGAGGAGTTAAAAATTTCATGATTTAATGGAGCTTTTGGAGAATAGAATCTTTTATTACTTTTCCTGTCTACAATGTGGACCCGGCATCTTTAGCCAGCCAGATAAAAAAAAGACGACCTTTAAGTCTTCGTGTCTGTAGACTAAGGTCATCCCTGTTATTTTCATTTCTTTTAATGGCATATAACTGCTGTCATGATTGTTCAGCCTGCTCTTTGATCTTGAAGTGTCTCCAGCTGGTCAAAGCTTCCATATTTTTCACGAACCAGGGTGAAAGCAAGGGCTCCAAGAAGACTCGGAACAGCAAATAGGATAAAAGCATTTTGGGGTGCCAGGCTGGTAGCCAGTAAAAAACCGATCAATATTGGTGCTGCAATCGCTCCGGTCCGTCCGACTCCAACAGCGAAGCCGACGCCAGTAGCCCGTACTTCTCTTGGATAAAACTCATAAATGTATGGGTTTGATAAATTTTGTGTTCCCGCCGTGCAGGCACCGCCTAGCGCAATTAATACATATAAAAGCAGGATATTAGAGGTAAAGCTCAGGGCAATAAAACAAATAGCGCTAAGCAAATACATGGAAATCAACACTTTCCGGTGTCCTACACGTTCTATAAAATATCCACCTAATAGGGAACCGCCTATTTGGCCGACGCCAAGCACCAAGCTGAACGAAAGACTGGATGACAGGGCATAGCCGGATTCCTGCATAATTTTTGGCAGCCATGTATTTAAGCCGTAAATCATAAGCAAACAGCTGAACACAGCAAGGCAAAAAGCAAATGTGCTCAATGCACGATGATGGATGAATAATTTCTTGACCGGAAATCCTTTTGCATTTTCTTTTGCGCTTGCATATTCATAATCGTCGGTTTCTTTATAATTTCCGCCAGGGTGAACACGATTTAGAATTTCCGCAAGTTTATCTCCCTGTCCGCGCAAAATATAATACGACAGAGATTCTGGAAATTTCTTTAAGAATAAAGGCAGGGTAAACAGTGGAATAATACCAAGCCAGTAAAGCACTCTCCAGCCCACATCCTGCATAACGGACATCCCAATCAATGCCGCCAAAATGCCTCCGACCGAATAACCGCAGTACATAGTGGCTACAATAAGTGCCCGGTTTTTTTTCGGGGAATACTCAGTCATCAGGGCAATCACGTTAGGCATCAAACCACCCATCCCGATTCCTGCAATGACACGCATGACGGTAAAGACCGTCGCATTTGGTGCAAGGCCTGAAAGAAACGTAAAAACACTAAATAAAAACATGCAGATAGCCAGAACTTTTTTGCGTCCGATTGTGTCGGCAAGTGGCCCGCATATAAAGGCACCGGCCATCATGCCGACCAATACATAACTTCCAATACTGCCGGCTTCAACCGGTGTTAAGCCGAAATCAGCCATCATCAGTGGAAGACCGATGCCGTACATGGCAATATCAAAACCATCAAATGCAATGGCGTACACACACCATAAAAAAACAATTAAATGAAATTTGTTGAAGCGGCTTGCCGCTACAACATCAGAAGCATTTACTTTACGCAATTTTTTCTTCCTCTCCGTGTCGGGTCACCTTTTTCTTTTTGGCTGTGTTCGTATCATAGCACGGCTGCACGGTTATAAAGTAACGCTTAATTTTGATAGACATATATAGCTAAAAGTTATAACATTGGGCGTTTTTTGATTTATGGTATGCAAGGAAGGAAACGACAAAACGGAAAAGATAAATGCTGCTGATTTTCCCTGCTGCCGAGAAGCAGAAAAACCACCAAAATATGTGCCTGCCAATAAAGCAGTAGGCGAACGATTGTAATCCAAAATAGCCAATATTATCTTTTTGCTTATGAAAGTAAAAAAAAAGCTCTTTTTTAAAATAGGGGAGCGGCCCGTGATACAAGTGAATAAGCACTGCTTACAGATCATATTTATGGAAAGGCGGAGATAGTGAATGGGGGAAAATTATGTTTATTCACGAGGTCCAATCCGGTGAATCCTTATTTCAGGTAAGCAGCAGATATAGAACGTCAGTGGATCAATTACGAATGGTCAATGGGCTGGTCGAAACCAATGTAGTGCCCGGGCAGGCACTTCTGATCCCTTTATACACCTATATTGTTCAGCCGGGAGACACGTTTTTTACCATTGCCAGAAAATCGTATGTAACCGCGGCGCAGCTGCGAGCCGCCAATCCTTCAGTTAATCCGGACTCTCTGCAGGCTGGTACACGTGTGCAAATACCCAATACACCTAACTATTTAGCCACTACGTTAAGTTTTTATGTGGTTCGAAGCCCTGTTTTGGACCAGGCACTCATCACGGACTTTGCGCCATATGCTTCCATTATCTCTCTTTTTGAATATCATTTTGCGGCAAATGGGGATATCGCCAATGATTTAAACGATGTAACAGCCGTTCAAACGACCTGGCAAAACCGCGTGACGCCCATTGTAACAGTTACCAATTTAACAGCGCAAGGCTTCAGTCCGGAGCTTGCTCATCAAGTATTAAACAATCCGACTGCAAGAACAAATCTGATCAATAATATCTTTTCACTCGTTTCCAGAAAAGGATATGGCGGGGTTAATATTGATTTTGAACAGGTGCGGGAAGGGGACCGTGATCTTTTCACAGGCTTTCTTCGACAGTTATCGGAACGATTGAAGCCGGCAGGGGTTGTTGTGACGGTAGCGGTCCCGGCTAAAACAAGCGAGGATATTCCATGGTTAAGAGGGTACGATTACGGCGGAATTGGGGCGGTAGTGGACTACATGTTTATCATGGCTTATGACTGGCATCACGCCGGCAGCGAACCGGGTCCTGGAGCTCCTATTACCGAAGTAAGAAGAACGATTGAATTTGCGTCCAGCCGGCTTCCGCGAAGCAAGATTATTTTGGGCATGCCGCTGTATGGCTACGACTGGGTTGTTCCATACACGCCTGGCACAGCAGCACGGGCGATTTCCAATCAAGATGCCATTGCCACAGCGATGAGATATCAATCTCCTATTCAATATTCAAGGGAAAATGAAACGCCTTTTTTCCGATACAGGGATGAACAGGGCATTGCACATGAAGTATGGTTTGAAGATGTAAGAAGCATCAGCGCTAAAATGCTTGCTGTTCGTCAAAATGGCCTGCAGGGTCTCGGAGCCTGGCAGCTCACGCTCGGTTTCCCGCAAGGGCCCTGGCTTTTAAGGAAGTTCTTCAGGGTTCGAAAAAGGTAAGGATTTGTACACAGGCGAGCGGCTTTTCAACAAGCCGCTTTGTTTCATAAAAACCGGCTAACCGGCTGTAATAAAAGGACAGCTTGAGCATGACAAAAAGATTCACGTGCAGTCCAGCCGTTTTTTCAAAGGAAAAAGGCGCAAAAAGGTGCGCCTTTATCGAGCAAATCTTTAAGTATATGGAAGCAGGAGAACACCAGATAGTTTTTGACACATGATGTCTACAGCTTCTTTTTCTATAAAGCTTAACAATTAAAGAACATCCAGTTTTACTACAATGGCCAGGAGGATTTGAAGAAGGGCTTGGATGTTCACGGCCAGGTCAGTATCCGTTGTTGTCACTTTAATGTGCTTGGAACCTTCGATCACTGTTTTCTGCGTATTTTTTTGCTTTGTTTTCATGAATTGCTTCAAGTCCTGCACCACAGCTTTTGTTTGATCTGAGTCACCGACTGTGATGCTGAGAACAACCGCGATGGCAACCTGGATGCCCAGCTGTAAGGATACGGCAGCCTGCGTATCTGTTGTTTGAACTTCGACATCTTCAGAATCCTTTACAATAATCCACTCAAAGGACTCTTGATCGTTAGAAACGGACTGATCTCCTTCTTGCAATACGTCCGCGTCTTTTTGTTTATCATCATCGCAATGATCCAAAGCTCTCCACTTTTTCTCACTCATGTTGTTCACCTCTTTCGTTTTTTATTGAACACTTGATTACAAGACGTCTAGTTTAACAACTAGCGCCACAAGCACTTGCAGAAGCGCCTGAATGTTCACAGCTAGATCGGTATCAGTTGTTGTAATTCTGACATCTTTTGAGTTGTCAATTACCACTTTTTGTTTGTTCGTCTGTTCCGCATCAAATTGCTGGAACAGCTCCTGTGCAACAGATTTACCTTCATCCGAGTCTCCAATTGTGATGCTGACAACAAGCGCAATTGCCAGCTGCAAGCCTACTTGAAGAGATACAGCGGCCTGTGTGTCAGTAGACTGCACCTCAACGTTGCAGGAATCTTTAATCCAGACTAATTCATCTGATTCCTGATCGATAAATGATTTTTGAACTCCGTCTTGTACCACTTCCGCATCCTCGTGCTTGTTGCGATCGTTTTCTTCCTCACGGCGCTTCCGTTTTCTTCTGTTGGACTCGTAATCGTCATAGCATTTTGACATAGTTCTAACCCTCCTTTTTTGCGTTATACCATACCATATGAAGTTATCAGTCTTTCGGAAAGGGCATCTGTAACTGTTTTAGAAAATAAAAAATGCCCCAAAGACGGGGCCTTTAGGGAAAAGTGGTTATTTTGATTCTTTTTTGTCGACAGGCGGCTTTTTCATAAATGAATCCACTTGCTTCGCCAGGTCTTCCACCAAATCTTTAAACATTTTTTTCTGCTCATCGGACAGCTGGCTTTTCGCTTTTTCGATATTCACACCGTTTTTTTGGAGTGTCGTGCTTACAAGTAGATCAATGACTTTATCAGACAGGATTTTCGGATTTTTGGAAGAATCGCTCATCAATACCGCTCCTTTATAAATAGTGATTTCTTATCAGCATATGCGCCTAATCTTCAAAAGGAAACTATATACTGCTGATGTTGGGTTGGTATGGAGTGGAAAACAAGATGACTGTATCAGAGAAAGAAGACCGCCGAACGAGGCCTGAGGCCTGTCACCAGGGATATATAATAACAGGAAAGATTAGAAGTGCAGAAATAAAGAGTATGGGAGAAGGGGTGTGAGAAGGTCAAACAGCATGAATTAGAAAGCTAGTGAAGACCTCTGCAACGAGGTTCTTTCCATTTATAGGCCGTAGGCGTAACATAAAAAAGAAAGATTTCCTGGTTATTTAACCAGCTTGTCTAACTTCCCAGAAATCGCTTTTAAAATTTGAGTCTTTTCCTGCTGTATTTTAAGAAATCGAATGAGAAACCAAACAAGAAATATAATAGGAGCAACATAAAAGAAAAGAGTCAAAATTGGAAAAATGGCAAAAAAAGCATCTCCAGCCATGAGACCGCCTCCTTTTTGAAAAAATGAGATCGAAACGACAGTTCACCGTCTTTACGATAACGATATATTATATCAGCCAAAAAATGAAGTTTGCTTCAAACCGAGCATGAAGGAAAACAGCGCATTTCAAAAACATAATCAGAAATTAAGAGAGAGCAACGAAAATTAAATAGATACATCCAATAATATAAAGAAATAATTCAAACATATTTAGATCCCCTTAACATTTATTCCATTATTATACACTAGTTAGATGATAAGTAAAGATAATATATACTTGATTACTAATAAAAGGAATATAATAGAACCGGATCGTTGAAGCAAAAAAGTGAATGGCTGGAGTTTTCACTTGAAGAACGAATCATAAAAAACAGCCAGGCGAGGGGAGCCTGGCTGCAGAAACGGTTTCGAACTATATCATATGAAATTTGGGGATTTAACAGTACCAGTTTAAACGGTTTACAGGATATTTATACAAAAAACAAAGGGGAAGAAAGGTATGGGTCTGGGCGGGAAAAAGATAAGAGCCCGGCGATTGAGGAAAATTAGTGGATGCTTAAAACAGCAGCCATCTTAGTTGTTTTTTGTATAAATGTGGTAAAATGTATAGGTGAAGAACAGGCTTTAATGTCGTTAATTATGTACAAAAAATAGAAGCAGGGAATAGAGTTACAGAAAAAGAAAGCCAGTGATATGGGGGATATAATGTGGGGCTGAGACGGACAAAAATCAAGTTATATAAAGGGCGCTTGTTGGCCGCACTCTTTTTAACAGGGAATGTATGGTTCGCATTTGCATACCAGCAGGGTTTTGCACAGAAAGGATTCGGGGCTTCTGAACCCATAATTCTTTTTATATATATAGGCGTTATCTGGGGAGCAGGTGCTTTATATGACCGGCAGCAAAAACAAAAAGATATACTCCAGCACAACCATGATCGATTCCGGCTGATCTTTGAAAAGTCAGGAGTCGGCATCGCATTAATGGAGCCTGGCGGGAAAATTGTTTTTGTAAATCCAAAAATGACTGAAATGTTTGGATACAAAAAAGAAGCATTCTTAAATATGACTTTTCGCGATTTTAGCCATCCAAAAGACGTTCTGCCGAATAATGACCTGCTCGACAAGCTTGTAAGCGGGGAAATTGAGTATTACCAGCTTGAAAAAAGATACATTTGCGAGGATGGCCGGACGATTTGGGGAAAAGTGACGTCTTCTTTAATGGTGGACGAAGACGAGCAGGAAACATTGATTATTGGTGTTGTAGTCGATATTACGGAGCGCAAAATGATGGAAAGAAAGCTGAAGGAAGCCAATGAGTCATTGGAGAAGATGTCCCATACAGACAGTTTAACAGGCCTCCTTAATCGAAGAGGAATCGAAAAGCATTTAGAAACAGAGTGGGAGAACGCCCGGAAAAACGGTCATTTTATTTCGTTTATGATCATCGATATTGATTATTTTAAATATTACAACGATCATTATGGCCACTTAAGGGGAGACAGCTGCCTTATTAAGGTAGCGGGCGTCATTCAAAAAACAATGGAGCAAAGCGGCGCTTGTATCAGCCGCTACGGAGGAGAAGAATTTCTTATTGCGCTTCCCGGGTGCAGCCCGGAAGAAGCTCTTTTGCGGGCAGAAGCGCTATGCCAAAGCATAGAAGAGGAAAGAATCGAACATAGGAACTCTCCGGCAGCCCCTTGGGTTACGGTCAGCATAGGAGCAGCCGGATTGATTCCAGGCGCCTCGCATTCTTTTACGGCTTTATTCAAGCAGGCTGATCAAGCGTTGTATCAAGCCAAGCAAAATGGACGAAACAGAGTGCATACGCAGCTCTCATCAAGTAATGAAGCAAAGCTTTTAAGAAGGCATCCATGAGCCATTTTCACTCACATCAACGAACAGACTTTTTCGGTTAGGCGAAGATTGGACACAGAAACTTAGCTTATCCCAGCCGCTGAACCATCAAGATACTCAGAAGCATATATAAGCGCCCCGGTGATTTTGCAGCACCGATATAGGTGAATGGGAAGAAGTTGAAATCTTTATTGAAGGAGATGAACGAGGCTCTCTTTAGGAAAAATCAAGTAAGTCAACAGAATGCCATTATTCTCCCACTGAAGCTCCGCCGCTGGCGGAGCTTTTTGTACAAAAGCCATCCATCTGAAAAAACAGGTCTTCCCCGATAGCTCACATTCTATTCTACTATTGAATATCTTATAAAACAGCCCGAAAAGAAAGGAATGGAGACGGATGGACCTTCCTGTTATTTTATCTGGCCCTGTTTTAAGAAGAGTGGATCAAAGCAGTGTTTTTATCTGGATCGCCACAAGCAAGCCTTTTCAGATCAGCGCAAAACTGTACCAGCTCGAGCCATCAGGAAAAGACGATGGACCAGTCAGCGGCCAAAGCGAGATGGAGTGTGTCCGTTTTGGAAAGCAGTTGTTTGTTTATATGATTAAAATCACTCCTGCCTCAGGTACTTTTCCACTTCAAACCCTCCTCGGTTACAACCTTTTCTTTACAAAGGGATCAGACACCGTCGATTTGAGCCATTTTGGCCTGCTCGATCCCGGTGCGGACTCACTTGTCTATGGAAAGCTTCCCTATCCATCCTTTTTCATTTCGGAAGGAAAACATACAAACGTTTTATATGGCTCATGCCGAAAACTTCATGGAAAAGGCGAAGATGCCCTGGCGGCAGGAGATATGCATATGGAAGAAACCGTTCATGTATTGGAAAAAAGACCGCAGGCACTTTTTCTGCTGGGAGACCAGATTTATGCGGATCATGTGGCAGACCCGCTGTTCCCGGTGATTACGTCTCTTGGCAGGCAGCTGGCGGGCCAAGAAGAACCGCTTTACAAAATAGATAAACGCCTGGAAAGGTATTCTTCTCTTAATAAAATTCATGGAAGAAAATTGATTATGGATCATCTATGCCGGTTTACATCTAACCAGTCGTATAATCATCTTATTCAATTTTCCGAATATGCAGCTCTATACGTGTTATCCTGGGGTCCGCAAGTATGGGAGTATATTCAGGAAAACGGGGGGCTTCCTGTTTTTGAAGAAGAGTTAGCGAATGACCGGATTCACTTTGTATTTTCTACAGAGCCCGCTTTTCAGAAAGTGCACGATTTGGAACTTTGGCAGCATAAACAGCGTTTTGCGGAACAAACAGAAGAGCTGAGAGAGTCCATTGCTTCGTTAAAGCGCGTCAGGCGCCTGATGGCGAATGTCCCATCTTATATGATTTTTGATGACCATGACATCACCGATGATTGGAACCTGTCAGAGGAATGGAAAGAAAACGTCAAAAACTCGCCGCTTGGGTCTCATGTTGTAGCCAACGGTTTAGGAGCGTATTGGGCTTTCCAAGGCTGGGGAAACGCACCCGATTCGTTTGATCAGCCGTTTTTAAAAACCATGAAGCGATACGCTCGACACTTCGACGTGGAATCGGAAAGCTACAGGGACTGGCTGCACACTTTATGGAATTATCCGTCCTGGCATTTTATCGCTCCTACTGAGCCGAAAACCGTTTTTTTAGATACGCGGACGAAAAGAGGGTATGAGGTTCCATCTGCTCCTGGGAGGGTCGGCCGGATCATGCAGGAGAAATTGCAAAGTCCGGAGCTCGTGCGCCAAAGCGCCTGGCCGGCTATTGCTGCGTTGCTGAAAGAGAGTGGCTGGAAGAGAGGGGAAATGTTAATGGTCGCTTCACCTGCTCCGCTCTATGGAGTTGGCTTAATTGAATCCGCTTTGCACACATACACCAATCCTCTTCGGCTAATCGGCATTCCTGTTCATGAGCTGTTTGATTTCGAAGCCTGGAAGTACAATGGGCAAGGTTTTACGGCTTTTTTAGAGCAAATCTTTAACTGGGCGCCGCATCATTGTTTTATTCTTTCTGGAGATGTTCACTACGCCTCCTCGGTTTACACGGCCGTCGAATCCAATGACGGACGAAGCGCGCATATTATGCAATGCACGAGCAGCCCGATCAATAATGCCAGCTTCTCAGGCGTATGGGGCCGTCTGATGGAGTCTGTGGCCCGGATCAACGCATTCAAACGAAAAAAGAAAAGCATCATCCGCTATTGCGACGAGCAGGGCCGGATCGTTTGCCAAGAACCAGGTGCTGCTGTACCTAAGAACTGTTTGTGGAAAGAAACGCTCCAGTATATAGCTACAACGGGTGGGTCTATTATGGAGACCGATAATAATCTGGGACTGCTCAGCTTTACAGAAAAGGTGGCACAAAATCATTTATTGATACACCGGACGTGGCAGAAAAAGAAAGTTCTTTTTAACCAAATAGATCTTCATTAAGCACAGTCATGATTAAAAAGTCGGAAGCTTGCCATACTATCCAAAAAGGAGGGGATGGCATGTCACAAGATCGGTTTGAACAAGTATACGATCAGTACAAACAGCAAAGTCAGCAGATGGCTTCCCAGGTAATTCAAAATTCTTCTTCGGATGGACAGGAACAAATCACCGCAGTCCGGAAAAACGAGGAAGGAGATATTATAGCATTCAAAACCAGCAGCGGCCGAGAGCTGGATTACATGGAAGCGCTGAAAGAAGCAAAAGCAGGACGTCTCGCCCATGTGGATGTTTTTGAGCGATATGGGCGTGAAATTATTCGCAGTGAACCGGATGGCACAAAGGAAAACAATTTAGATAATCTTGATACCTTTTGAAGGATTACTTAAAGCGTTTTTAACTTGCAGGCAAATCATAATGTCTGCATTTTTTTATCATAGGACTATTAGATAAACATATAGCACTGGTCCAAAAAGAGATAAATTTAAAATAAAAAAGCAATGCTGGCTGCATTGTTCACTTAGACTCGCTTATTTTCTTTGATTTAAATTAGCAGGCTTTTACTATGCTCGACGCCTAGTAACTGAAGGGCATCTTTGACGGTCGACACAGTTGGGGTGGATTTAAAAGTTGTTCCTATCTGAACGGCCATTTTTGCTGTTTCTGGTCTTATCCCTGTTAAGAGAGAACGCACACCAAGCATGAGTAATACTTGATTCATTTTAAAAATGTATTCTGTTACGACAGAATCTAAGTTATAAAGACCAGAGAAATCTATAATTAAGAATTTTATATTTTGTTTTTGAGCTTTTATCGGAACACTTTCTAATATTTGCGTTGCTCTTTGTTCATCTATAGAACCTGCTAGAGGAAGTACGGCAATTCCGTCTAGAAGAGGAACGAGGGTTGAAGACAACTCATTTACTTGCTCTAACATCCTTTTTTGCTCACTTTCCGCTGCCTTTCTTTCTGTTATATCCCGTACATATGTCTGAATCGCTTTTGTCTCACCCATCCATACAGGATGACAATATAATTCAACTTCAACGGTTGTGCCATCCATTCTGTAGATTGTTTCTTCAATTACCTTTGCTGGCTGTTCGTAAGCCGATTGTATCCTTTTTTCTATTGCTGATTTGGATGTATCTTTGAAAATATCTAAAGGACTTGCTCCGATGATATCTTTTTTAGGGGCTCTAAAAAATATTTCTGCAGCACGATTGATATCAATAATTTTTAGCTGTGAATGAATAATTAATGGTTCCAAGGCATACTCAATTACTTGTTTATAATCGATATCTGAAATGGTTTCACTCATATAGTTCACTCCTAATTAAATGGTATAGCGGTTTTTCAATTTTATCTAGTGATTAAACCCTCCTATTTGATAAGGTTGTAATACACTGAAGCAGCTGTAATTGAAGAGAAACCGCACAAGGATTTTAGATCATTACCGTGTAGACAGAAAAATACGAACTATTATTTAATCTAGTCTTTATTAAAAAGTAACATAGTATGATATAGAAATGTTCTATTTTAAAAAATAATCATGCTTTTTAAATTAAACATATAAGAATAGATCATTTTTAATCTCGTGGAAAACATAGGAGCATTTGAATAAGAAATGCAGCCGTCCGACCGAATACTCAATAGTTGCTGGTAAGCTAAGATGATAAATTGACATCGATTTTATCTCACTGGCAAGTTTCCTTTCATTATCCTTTACATACTCATAGCCCTATTTATTTAGGGAAAGTTAAAAACCACTTTTCTTTGACCATAAAAATGCCTCTGTTACTTACCAGTTTTTTTCTTTCTATGAGATTTTCACTTCCTAACTCTAAAGATAGGGGTGTGTCAATGGTCTGCTTTCAATCAAACAGGTATTTACCTTTTTCCTCTTTATAAGGCAGCTAATCCCGCTATTCCCTAAAACGGTTTCGTACGTTTGTGTAAATTTTGTGCCATTAATTTGCAAGAATTCTAATATGTTTGAGTGATTTTCTGTTTAATAGTTCCTTGGTAGTCTATATAATAAAAATAAAGTTCTCAAATCGAGAACTTTCGGGGAGAATAACATAGATAAAACCCGGTACTGCCTGGCAGAAGATTCTTTTGGCCACTACGTGTATGGAGAAACGGAAGATGTGTTGCTTTTTATAAAGCCTAACCAAGATATAGAGTAGAAGTTTCACTTTTATGTAGACATAGAGGATTTGTTGCACACTGTAAAAGATAGAAAAGAAAAGCGGCCAGTCATTATCATAGATTTTTTATGAACAGCCAAGTCCAAAGATCTATAGGAAAATATTGTCGATCAATATAAATAGTAGGTTATGCCCTGCTTAAAGGAGCAGAAGGGATGAAAAAGTTAGTATCTGAGGAGAAGTTTTTAGAATACATTTTAAGTTCAATGGATGAGACGCTTATTTTGATTGATCAGGAACTAAAGATTCAATATATTAACCCTTCTGGGGAGCGCTTATTTGGACTCGAAGAAGTTGATTACGAAGGGAAGCATATTTATAACGAGGCAAAATTTGTACAGCTGCCTATCGATTACAATAATAAGGTATTGGAAGAAGTTATAAAAACAGGGGAAGCACGAAAAAACGTTTTAAGAAAAACATTTACAAACAGGATTTTGTCAATGAATGCCATTCCTTTAGTGGAAGAAGGCATGAAAAAAGGCGTTTTGCTTACGGGAAAAGATGTAACGGATATTGTAGACATACAAAATGAAATCGATATGGCTTTTGCTTTAACACTTCCAAATACTAGAGTGGAACATAAATTGAAGAATACAGTGGAGTATAATGATATTTATAATCCTGAAACAAAGATGATTACCATCACAGGAATTATACCGGATGGCGGGTACCGCCATGTAGTGAATTGCCTTAAACTTCTTTCTAATTTGTATCAACAAGGTATTGCAAAAATCATTGGTATTGATAAAGATCAGTTAGTACAGGCTTTTATCTTTCATGATTTGGGTAAATCTCAGCCTATTCTGTCTATTGGCGATGTAGTCGACCCCAAAAAAGTTTTTGAAGACAGCAAACGGCATGCTTGCCGGGGAGCTGAAATTGCCAAACAATTTTACTCCGTACATCAAGACATTGTCGACATTATTTATTACCATCACCATGGAGAGCATGAGCTTCCTGATACATTTCCATGGCGGCTGCGTCCGATGCATCGATTATTTCAGGTAGTGGATGGTTTATCGGCTTCGATTACAAGAGGGGGAGGGAAAGTGGAATTCATTGTTCATGATTGCACCCTCACGATAACGGAAACAAATCACCGCCCTCAATACAATGGAACCTGGCAAATTGATTTATTTACTGGAAAGAGAACTAAATTGAAGTAGGTAAAGCAATGTTTCTTTTGTAGAAACATATTGAACAATTTATTTTTCTGAAAAATCATGTACACTAATGAAAGGGTATGGAGATTTATGGACGAGATCAACATTGCTCAATCACTAGAAAAGTTCATATATAGAAAAGAAATAAAAAAGACCCTCTCCCACATTGAGCCGGGATTAAAGAATCATAAGGATTTATCAACGGTGTTTTTTAGTCTATATGAAAAAGGGATCATTGGTGAGGATGAGCTGGCAGCACTTCAAACAAAATTTATGTTAAACCAGTTCATTTCTTTAATGGAGCATCATTTTAAAGAATTAAGCTGCGGCATATACATACATGATGAAAATGAGAAGAAAATGTGGAATGGAGCAGTGAAGAATGTTTCACCAGGGTACAATGAATATTCCAGAGGTTTATCCACTGTAAATGATATTCTAGATGGCGATGAGATCCCTGTATATTCGAAACACATCGTTGCCATTCCGGACCTGGAAAGAGGCGAAGACATTACCTCTCTTAACCATAAAAAAGAACTTTTAAAAAATGGGTACCAAGCGGTCTGCTGCTCGCCGCTTACCTATAGAGGCCATATCATTGGGCACTCTGTGATGTATTCTGAATCAAAAAGAATATTTACAGCGGAGGAAATAAACATGTTCAGCATGTATATGACACTCATTGAGGAGAAATTAGCGGAAATTAAAAATCATTTACTCCCTATTCTTAAAAATGCAAAATAAGATATGCCAATCCATATAAGTAATTGAAAAGAGGTGAGTACCATTATAGGGTATGGAGAAAAATTAAGAGGGCTTCGGTTAGAAAAAAATCTCACCATGGATGATGCTGCAAAAATTGTCAATGTCGCAAAATCGACCTATGCTGGATACGAGTCTGAGTTCCGGCAGCCTTCTTTAGAAAAAATGACATTGTTTGCCCACTATTATAATGTTTCAGTGGATTACATCCTATGCTTAACGGACCAAAAAGAAAGAAAAGACCGGTTTGAAGGCTTTAATACGAAAAACCTGCTCGCTGGAGAGCTTCATTGGGATGGTGTCCCTTTAAATGAAGAAGAATTAAATCATATTAATCAATTTTTAAAAGCCGTAGAAGAGAGAAGCAAAAAAAACCAAACAGGGAAAAAGTTTGGATAATTTTCCTGGTAAATGCAGGGTGAAAATGCTATGCCGTCAAAAAAACAGCATGGAATGAATCACCGTAGCCTGACCATGTGAATGTTTTTTATTCAATGTTCTGATCAATGTACACAGCAGCCAGTGGGGATGACGTGGTAGTTGAAATGATTTTCAGCGTTTTTTATATCGATGGCTTATTCCTTGGGTTTGATGATAAGAGTGGGCTATTTGCTGACAGAGGAAGTACAATGAGCAAAAGTATACCACATTGTAAATATCGCGAAAGATGTTTGAAAATAAGAAAAAGGGGCTACTCCAAAAGTCGATGAACATTGATTTCTGGAGCAGCCCTTATTCTTTGTTCAAAACAGCTTTATCTTCTTTATACACAGGACAATATAGCGCGCAGCTGCTCAGTCTATAAAAAAATCAGTCTTTTTCAAAAAAAAATTTCATAGAACGGTAATTTAGAAGAATAATTACTAGTGTTGCGTAATATCCTATACTATTCTCTTAATTTTTAAAAAGAAACACGCTGCTTATCTCTATTGGCCTACTTACTAAAAAGGAGAGATTAAAATGGAGAACACGTATGATTTGATTGTTTCAAACGATAATGGAAACAGTGAACACAAGTTGGTTATAAACGGAATTCCGGTAAAGCACCCGAACGTTTTTGCCCGCATATCCAAACCGCGGTCTGAAAAGAAAACCACATTGATAGAAGCCATAAACGAACTGCACAACAATATTGATATTACAATTTCAAGTCCTGCTATAAAGCTCGCAGACAATACAAGAGTACTGGTGGGGCATGCAGCCATGGCAGGGGTAGCCGCCAGTAAAGTAAAGAATATGAATTTAGAAAAAGGAAAAAAGCATGAACAGGATCTGCCTATTATTAATACACTCGGCATTGTAGCTGTAAAAACGGTACAAGAGCATTTTTCAGAAAAGAAAACCATTGAAAACAACGATGTGTTAGAAGTAACGGTCAACATGTCCACATGCCTTCCGGCTTCTGTTTATAATGAAGTGAACGCAAAAATCTTTAAAGAGCGGTTCCAAAAAGGAACGCATATGGTCACTGTAAACATTAAAAGTGATTTAAGAGTAGTCGTGAAAGTTACATTTGGATATGTAGGTGTGTCCGCTGAAGGAACGCCGCCATTATTCGAAATTATTGAGGATGGAGAAGGAAACTACCGCTCCGGGGATATGTTTGATGAGTTTATTAAGCAGTATGATATGAAGCCGGATTTAGACGGTCAATATTTTCAGGATAAAAACTTAATGCACATTGATATTGGCGATGGGACGACCGAGCTAATCATTACAAACGGGTACGAATTAAAACATAGTGAAGGTCTGGAGTACGGGCTTGGCGTTGCACTTGAGTCGGTCGTGAGTATTTGGAAAGAGAAAAAGTCGTATACACGGCAGGACATCTCTGAAATTATCAAATCAAAATCTCATGCTTTTAAAGAAGATATTTTAACGGATTTAAACGGAGAACCGCTGGAGAACCTATCGTTTGATATTGCAGAGGACGTACAGAGCTTCGTAAATAATATGCGTTCCAAAGAAATTCATATCGCGGTCGTGTATGGAGGCGGCTCGATTCTGCTAAAAGATCACTTGTACAGCAAATTAATGGCGATTGCCAAGAAAGAACGGTTTAAGCTGCTGTGGATTCCGCCGCAATATGCAGTGGACATGAACGTAAACGGATTAAATACATTTAATGACATCTATATGGATGAATTGACTGCCCCTGTCTCATAAAAAAGGCACGGCAGAAGGAGGGGAGGGATCCATATGCAGGAAGACAAAAAGCCGACCATTTATGTAAAAACTGCAAGCTCCGCCTGCCCCGATATTGTCGGGGACTGGGCCGCAGGGCAAAAAAATCCGAATGAATCAGTGAAATACTTGATTATTCAGCTGGCTGCCCATTTCGGAAACACCGACATTTTTGACCCTGCTATTATTAACACATTAAATGCCATGCTGACCCGCAATCAAGCGGAGCGGATGCAGCTCTCCACTGGACAGGAAGACAGCAGTAAGCCCGTTATTGGACAGGAAATAAAAGAAATGCCGGGAGTCACAGCGGAAAAAGAACCAGCGGCAAAAAAGAAAACAGAACCGATCGCAAATAAAGATATCGTTGAGCTGAAATTTGTAAATGATTTAAATTCAAAAACAATCATCCAAAGCGAAACGGCTAAAACCGATCCGCCTGCCGCAAAAGAAAAAAGCAGCAAGGGCAGCGAGAAAGAAAATAAAGAGGCAGTATCTGCAGAAGCAGCAGAGGCGGCAGAACCGAAAGAAGAAAAAGAAGAAAAGGCCCCGAAAAAGAAAGTAGCCAGACGGCCTGGTACGGCCTCAAATATTATGCAGTAAACACGGAAGAACCTGCCTCCCAAGGGGTGCAGGTTCTTTTTAATGCAGGCTTATCTGGAGGCAAACAAATCGATTTGGCGCCATTTGCCGAACCGGTAATAGCCAAAAGAAAAGACGCTGCTGATCACAAAGCCAATTCCCATTCCCAAGGCAATGCCGTCTTCTCCCCAAAAAGCTGAGCAAAGATAGGTCAGCGGATAACGCAATACCCAGAACGAGAGGATATTCAGGACAAGCACCTGATACATCGCACCGGATGCCCGCACAATCCCGTTTAAAATAAAATTCAGCCCAATAAATGGATAGAAAAAAGCGATCGTCTTTAAGTAAGAGGTGCCGAACTCGACGGCTTCTTCCTCCCGGATAAACAAGGTGATTGCAAATCGTGCCAGCAAAAAGACAATGACAGCAATGGCCAGCATGGTAATGAAGTTATAAAGAGCACCATAAAGAGCAATTCGGCGAACACGGTTCCAGTGATGGCCCGCTATATTCTGTCCGGCCATACTGTTGACGGCTGTTCCGAGTGCCATAGCCGGAAGCGTAATTAAGCTGTCTAAACGCTGCGCGGCCCCGAACCCTGCAGCAGCATCGCTTCCAAAAGAATTCACGACCGTCATGATCGCTGTCACTCCTGCATAGATAACCGTCATTTGTAAGCCAGCCGGGATGCCCAGCTTTAAAATAAGCAGAACCTCTTCCCTTTTTGGGAGGAACGGAATAGAAAAAGGCACGGCTTTCTTGCGGAGTGTATACACAACACCCATGATAAAAGCCAGCCCCTGCGAGATGACAGTTGCCCAGGCAGCGCCGTTAATGCCGAGTCCGAAGACGGAAATGAACACGGGGTCGAGCACAATATTTAAAAGAACAGCAGCCAAAACAAAATAAAGCGGCGTCTGGCTGTCTCCGAGTGCCCGCAGCACTGTACTGATAAAATTGTAGCCAAGCAAAAAAAGAATACCGATAAAGTTAATCTGCAAGTATACAGCTGCGTCAGGAATCATCTCAGTTGGGGTATTCAGCCACTTTAACATCTCTTCCGTATACAAATATCCTGCAGCACCCATCAAAAGAGATAAGCATGTTAAAAGAACAACAAAAGCATTGAGATAGCTTTTTAATCCTGCAGGACTCTCGCTTGCCCGCTGCTGGGATAATATGGTGAGGGCAGCATTGTTAATTCCAAGAATAAAAGAAAGAACGGTCAGCATTACCGTACTGGCAATGCTGACAGCTCCCAGTGCATCCGCCCCGAGCAGGTTGCCGACCCACAAGGAGTCCACAAACTGGTAAGACACCTGCAGCAGGTTGGCTGCCATAATAGGCGTCGAAAAGAAAAATAACTGCTTAAAAATATTTCCATTTGTAAAATCGATTTGCCGCAAGTAATCTCTCCTTTTTATTTGATCCTTTCATAATCTACCACAAACCATTCCTTTCTTCAGCGCTGATGCCTGAAAGGAGAAATAGAGGAAAGAAAAAAGCCATTTTATCGCCGCTTTACTGAATGCAATCTTTAAAAACAAAGCTCAGAAATGAAAAAGAGAAACAAAAGAATTTGACCGATCCTTCAGTTTATAATAGAATGATAAAAATTGCTAAATGGAAATCACTTGTAAATATTCGATGCAATGACGAAGAAAAGTAAGCAAAAGGGACACTTCAGAGAGCTGATGGTTGGTGGAAATCAGCGTGGAAATTTTGTTGAATGGGCTTCTGAGCACCCTGGCTGAACAGGAGAGTAGGCCGGGGCGGAGCGTCTCACCGGTAAAAGAGACCATGTATCGAGCCAAGTTTTGGTTTCTGTACATCGAGCGCGTTTATAAATAAACGAACAAAGGTGGCACCACGGGTTTCTCGTCCTTTTTATAGGATGAGAAGCCCTTTTTTATACTTAAAATTCGAATAAAGGAGTGTTCGTAATGAATGGATCAGAAGTAAAAAAAGGGTATTTCGGAGAATTTGGAGGCAGCTTTGTACCGGAAAATCTTCAAGCTGTGCTGGACAGACTCGAAAAAGAATTCTACACCTATAAAGATGATCCTGAATTCCAAAGAGAATTTACAGAGTATTTAGAAGAGTTTGTCGGACGTGAAAGCCCGCTTTATTATGCGGAGCGGCTGACGAAGGAATTAGGCGGGGCCAAAATTTATTTGAAGCGTGAAGATTTAAATCATACTGGCTCCCATAAAATCAATAATGTACTTGGACAAATTCTGCTGGCTAAGCGAATGGGTGCCAAGCGGGTTATTGCGGAAACCGGAGCAGGGCAGCACGGTGTGGCAACCGCTACGGTTTGTGCCATGTTCGGGATGGAATGCGTGATTTATATGGGGGCAGAAGATACAAAACGGCAGGCGTTAAATGTGTTTCGAATGGAATTGCTAGGCGCTAAAGTGGTGGCTGTCTCAAAAGGACAAGGGCGTTTAAAGGACGCAGTAGATGAAGCATTTACTGATCTGGTTCAAAACTATGATCATACATTTTATCTGCTCGGCTCCGCTGTAGGACCGCACCCCTTCCCGATGATGGTACGGCATTTTCAGTCAGTCATCAGTAAAGAAAGCCGGAAACAAATTCTCCAAAAAGAAGGTCGCCTGCCATATGCGGTCATTGCATGTATAGGCGGAGGAAGCAACGCGATCGGTTCCTTTGCAGAATATCTATCTGATGAACATGTCCGCCTAATCGGCGTGGAACCAAGTGAAGCGGCTACGTTAACGAAAGGGACGGCGGGAACGCTGCACGGATTTAGATGCTTAGTACTGCAGGACGAGGAAGGAAATCCGATGCCGACCTATTCCATCGCGGCTGGACTTGATTATCCTGGAAGCGGTCCTGAACACAGCTACTTGAAAAAAGAAGGCCGCGCCGATTATGTAGCGGTTAACAAGGAAGAAGTGTTAGAAGCCTTTTTGCATTTATCTAAAACAGAAGGCATTATCCCGGCTCTTGAAAGTGCGCATGCAGTCGCGTATGTAATGAAACTGGCACCGACACTGCCAAAGGAACAAAGTGTGATTGTTAACATTTCCGGACGGGGCGATAAAGACGTGGAGCAGGTATTTGATATGCTGAATAACCAATAAATATGATGCTCCATATGGATGACAAAGCTGAAACGAAGAGTACCGAATGCGGGATAAAGGAAAAGGGGGAAATCATGTGACAAAATCAGGGCTGGACTTAGGGCGGATTGTATTTATTGGACGGACGTTTGAAGAGTATATGGCCATGTTTGATCTTTCTATAAAAGAGCTGCAAGGACAAAAAGTACTGGACTGCCCGGCAGGCGCCTGTTCCTTTACAGCCATCGGACGTCAAAAAGGCCTGGATGTCACAGCCTGTGATATTGCGTACTATCACCCGGCTGACGCACTTGCTGTCAAGGGGAAGAAGGATATTGAACATGTGATGGAAGGCATGGAGAAAGTCAAACAAGATTATGTGTTTAACTATTTTCGTGATATCGATGACCTTGTCCGGCACCGAAAACAAGCTCTTGATGAGTGTGCAGCCGGAATGAAAAGCGATCCGGAGCACTACGTCCCGGCTGAACTGCCAGTTCTTCCGTTTGAAGACGATGAATTTGACCTTATTCTTTCCGCTCATTTTTTGTTTACATATGGTGACCGGCTGGATCAGTCGTTTCACCTGGATGTGATCGAAGAATTGCTGCGGGTGGCTAAAAAAGAAATCCGGCTTTTCCCACTCGTTGATTTGTCCGGTAACCGGTATAAACACCTGGATGACCTCATTTCAGGATTAGAGGAACAGGGACACCATGTTGAAGAAATTCCGGTACCTTTTGAATTCCAGAAAAATGCAAATGCGATGATGAAAATTCAAAAAAGGTAAGATTGGAATGTACTCAAATAAGCGCTGGTTTTTTATTAGAAGAGCCGGCGCTTTTTTTGGTATAAAATCGTGGTAAAAGAGTTGCTCTTTGTGTGTACAATAACGAAGATTTCATATAGTTTATGACAATTGAGGGAGTGCGGTTTCATGTATTAGCTGATAAACATTTTCATATTTACTAATGGATAAATGGAAAAACAAATAGTTTTTTACTTAATAGGTGTACCTGCATAATTAATCAGCACTTGACTGGAACTGTTAAGTAAAAGGCTCCTTTCGATAACTGACTTAGAAGAAAGCCTTGTTTAGAGAGTATTGTTAATTTTCTTGTTAAACTAACGGGGCAGGTTAGTTGAATAAGAAATCGAATACTTAAATAACGGTTTCTCTAGATAGGTGGGAAAAATATGCTTGATAAATTCAGAAGGTTATTTAAAAAGGATGAGCAAAATAAGTTTGATGACAAGTACATTCCGATTCCGAAAAGTGAAATAAACGAAGAGTTAAAAAGAAAGATAATTGAATTAGAAAAGTTAGGAGAAGAATGTAGTAAAGTTCTCCAAAGAAAGTATGAAAATGTATTCGAAACCCAGGGAAAACACAATCTAAGAATTTGGATTTGCAGGGATATTGATGGAGATGAAATAAAGGGCTTAACTTTCGAAAAATGTCTAGAAAAAGAGTATCGTTCTCAAATAGCGATAGATTATGATGGGCCAAAATTTGATGATGATTTTTATGCAGATACAATTGAATTGTGGTATTACTTTAGTGGTTACTTTGAAGGTTCAGGCACGCTATATGATTTATCAAAAAATGACCTAGAAAAAGATATTGAGGAAGCTTTAAAAACACTGCTTAGATGATTGATTTAAAGGGGTTCCTTGTTCAACTAGCAGAGGGATTTTGTTTAATATCTCGGCTGTCATTACGGCAGCCTTTTCTTATTCAGCTAACGGCGCAGGTTAATTAAATAAGTATTTGTGATTGGAACAACATAAAAATATACTTATTAGGAGGGATTAATAATGCCTGTTCATGAATTTGGAATAATTGATAATATCGAAAATGAGAAAAATGACATTGGTTATGAACCACTAAAATACAATTGTATTTCTGTTGATGATGAAATTGTTAATAGCTTAAATGAACATTTATCTATTATGAAAACTTACTTTCATTCGCTTAAACGCCCAGAGTTTGGTTTAGCTTATTGTGGAATTACAATTATTCCACCTGAATCATTATCATTATTTTATGAAGTGGTTACATCTTCAACATTTTATAAAAAATCTGTTGAACTTAATGAATTAGCTATAAAAATAAACCAGGCTAAAGAAGAAAGCAAACACATAATACATTATGGGGTTTGATTCCTTAGTGGATAGAAAGCGTATTATCATTAAACCTTACTTGTTCTTCTTCAACTAACGGGGTGCTTTAGCTTAACAACGAAGGTAGAACATACAGTAGTTTTTAGGGGAGGTGTTTGAAAGTGTTATATGACGATAGATATCATATGCACTTAGGTTATTACGAAAATGGTTTCGATTTAGAAGCTATTGCTTTTAAAAGACAATCACAAGAAATTTGGGACATTTTCTTTGATTTCGAGCAATATGGTTTAAAAAAACCTGTCCAAGAAACCGAATTAAAAGAGTTTAGCATAAAAATATTTTCAATTGAAAGTAAGGAACTTGATTATAATTACGGAGCAAAAAAATTTGAACAGTGGTTATTTAACCAAAGAATTATATAAACACTTATCTTTTAGAGATTAAGTTTGCAAAATAGTTACAGGAAAACCTTTCCAAAAAGGCTCCCCTCAATATTTGCTTAATTTTCAATACTAAAGTTTAACAGAGCCATTTTAAAAAAAGTCTCCTGCTCAACAGTATCGGTCTACTGTTGAGCAGTAAACAGAATGCAACATAAATATAATTATATTGTATTGGGAAAGCCAGCTGTCAGAGGCAGCTGGGGCTTTTAATATATAGTATCGACGTACTGTTGATTAACTAATCATTTAATTATCGTTTCTTGGTGATAAAATTAAACTTATACCAGCTTGCCTTTTTGCGTAAAAAAGATACATCATTGCAAATTAGTCCATTGAAATACCTGAAAAAACGGTAGTGAGAATTGAAAAGTAAAGTTTTCTTCTTCAAGTAACGGGGTGCGTTAGTTAAAGAAAGAACAAATAAAGGAGTGTACTTGCTCCTTTATTTGTTCTTTTGATGGAATTATCAATACTGTCGTTTAACAGTTGCTAAAACATTAGAAGCAAAACAACTCAAATTGTTACTCAACAGTACGTCCATAGCAACCACTACATACATTTAATAAATATAAGAAACAAGGCCATTCCAATAATGAATGGCCATGTTTAATTAATTATCTGTTTTATGAGAAAACGTTTGAAGATTATAGATAAGAAGAGCAAGTTCTCCTCTAGTCATTACTTTGAATGTGCCAAATTCGCTTGCGGATCTTCCCTGTGTAATATTCGAAGCTTGAAGCTGGTCAATGGCTGCTTTATATCGCCCTGTTGCATCTAAGAATGTATGAGTTTCCTGATCTGCTGGCCGTAATGTGCCTCTATAAGCTTGTGAAGCCATAAGGGCAAATTCTCCTCTCGTAATCGTATCATTTGAGCCAAAGGATGTAGCCGTTTTTCCATTTACAATGCCCATTGCTTCCAGTGCAGAGACTGCCATCACGGCACGTTCAGGCACATCTTTCATTTCCGTTTTTTTTACACCTTCAGTTGTCATGGGGACCGACTGGTACAGTATTACAGCTACATCTATACGTTTAATAGGAAGAGACCAACCAAATTGATCCTTATTTAAACCTTCGAACACCTTCTGATCATAAAGAACTTGAATACGCTCCTGATATTCTGCAGGTACATCGTGGAAAGGAAAACGCTCAGTTGGTTCAGCAAGAACCGGATCAAACGAAGCTGCTTGTGCGGATGAATTTAACAAAATAAAAGGAAACACTGCACTTAAGAACATAGTGAGTATTGTTTTCTTTTGAACCATCTTCATCACTATCACTCTTTTCTTTTGATTTATCTTACGCAAATTCATAATATTTCCTATCGGATTATAATATCATTTATGTTGCGTTCGTAAATTCTACTGATTTTTTTCTAGAAGGAATTATTTCTGTGTTTTAATCTTTTTTAATTTTTCCACATCTAACTTAATTTTATTGTTTTGATGTGCTTTATATTTTCCATTTTCCTTTTGATAACTACCTTGCTCAGGGTTTACCAGCGAGTAAGGAATTTCATTTGGAAATGTAGCCAAAAACATTATATATTCATTTTTTGGTTTAATTGGATTGGAATTTTCTTCTGTATAAGTTACTCCATCTGACCCACCACTCAATTGCTTTACTTCGACAACGTCTCCTATCTGGACGTTATCTCCCTTATACACTTGGGCAACTTTAACTTGTGAAATTGTATACAAAAATTCGGTCTCTTCTTCTCTCACTTCTTTTTCTGTACCTAGAGTCGGATTTTCCCTGAGATCGTTTGAATCATTAGGTAGTGAGATATTAACGCTTTCCACTTTACTGTCTAATACATTTCCCTCTACTATCAGGTCAGAGGCCTGTTCTAGCTCTGTTTGTGTAGTGTATCGAGGATAATCTAAAGAATAGTCTACTACTAAATTTTCTTTTTCTACTTCTTTTGAGTCAGCCTCGCTACACGCTACCAATAAACAGTTTAAAACAAATAAAAGAAATATAATTGGTTTTTTCACACACTTCACCCTTAGTCTTTTTAGGTTTATATTAACATTAAAAAACAAAATAGTTATTTAAAACCAAATAAAAACCCTGAAAAATCATCAATTCTTTAGGCTTTACTTATAGATGCAACATAATTTACTTATGTTGCATGGCATCTAATAATCAATAGCAGACGGAATACTGTTGAGTAAAAGGCTTTTCGATAACATCTTTAAAAGAAGGACTCGCTCAAGGATGTTATAGATTTTTTTGTTTAACTAACGGGGGGCAAAAGTTGAAAATCAGAGCTGTCATTATGGCAGCCTTTTCTTATTCGACTAACGGAGCAGGATTGTACAATAAGGGTAAGTTAGACAGTCCAAGTTTTTAATGTTATTTTAAGGTTTTGTAGGCATATAAACGGGAGTGGTAGGGATATTTTTGATAATTTTAAGTAATAAATGTGAGAAAAAGTTTATAGGAAGTAATCATTTCTAAGTACCCTTAACAAAGTTAGAAAGTAGTGGGATAAAATGAAGAATTACGATATTATCTTTTTTGATATAGATGATACACTTTTTGATTTTACTAAATCGCATCCAGAAGCTTTTAATAAAGTCTTTGAA
>NZ_JAKGCR010000035.1 GCF_022668875.1 Domibacillus sp. PGB-M46
CTGATTACTGGGGGTCGGAGATCCTCTTGCCCAGGAATCCCCCACTTCAACCGTCAGGTAAGTGGGTGGTAGTTCAATATAGTATGGATGGCCCTTTTTGAACATAACAAAGAGTATAGCAAGAATTAACCTTGCTACTACGATTACCAATTTAAGAAACAACTTACAATGCTGCTAACCGTACTTCACTTTTGACTATTAAAAAAGAACAGGGCTGATTATATTATCTTTTTACCGTTCGTATCGCTCGCTCCGTTTGGCTCCAACCTTTTTAAAGCAGGCACCGAGCCTGCTTTAAAAAACTGGCGCTCACCCGTCATGTGTTTTCCCTTCTCCTCCCAATTCTAGCAAGCCGGTCAGACGAATTTAGCAAAAGAAATCGTGCCTATTACAAAAGATATCGCAACCATTCTCTCCATGATTCCAAAAATAACAAAAGTGTACCTAAACAAAAGTATACTTTTGTTTAGGTACACTTCCGATCGCTAACTTGATGTTTTTTCTCTTGTTCAAGCATTGACTTGATCCTTTTAATAGGCGGATTCCTTAATGAAAAAAGTCGCTGTCCCTATTGCGACCAATTGATTTTGATCATTAGAGATCTCAGATGTTCCTACAACTAAAGTTGCTCCTCTATTCAATAACGACGACTTTGCTAATAGAAACGATCCATTTGCCGGCTTGATATAATTAATTTTCAGTTCAACTGTTGAAAACCGCTGATTCTCATATAATGGTGATCGAACAGCACTCCCGATAGAAATATCTATAAGGGAAGCTAGGACTCCTCCGTGAACACTTCCTGAAAAGTTGAATAGATCGGGAAACAACTCAATTTTTCTCACTAGATGTATTCTACTTTTAATCAGGTTTACTTTATATAATCGAAGAAGAAACAAAACAACATCGATTTAACGCAAGTTATTTTAAAAATAGTTTCTATATAAATAATACATAGGTTAAACCGGATACACTGGATGCTTTCGTTCAGAAAAGATAACATACTTCGATGAATATGCCTCAAACCGAGTTACTAACTCTTCGCGTAACGAATTAGCCGGAACAATCCCATCGATAATCATTTCAGAAGCTAGCCTATAAATATCAATATCCTGCTTATATTCCTCCCGTCTTTGTTCAATAAAAGAAGTCCGTTCATTTTCCGGTAACTCTGCAATTTTATTGGCATATACGGCATTTACCGCAGCCTCTGGTCCCATAACTGCAATTTGAGCTGTAGGCAAAGCAAGACAACAATCTGGTTCAAATGCAGGTCCGCACATGGCATAGAGTCCTGCTCCGTATGCTTTACGGACGATAACTGATATTTTAGGCACAGTCGCTTCTGACATAGCTGAAATCATTTTTGCACCATGGCGAATGATACCTGCACGTTCTACCTTGGTACCGATCATAAAACCAGGTACATCAACGAGAAACAGAAGTGGAATATGAAAGGCATCACAAAGAGTGATAAATTTAGCCGCCTTATCCGCTGTATCATGAAACAGCACACCGCCCTTAACTCGTGGCTGATTGGCTATGATACCAACCGGCTTTCCATCCATTCGAGCTAAACCTGTAATAAGTTCACTGGCAAAGAGCTTCTTGATCTCGAAAAATGACCCTTCGTCAATTACTCCATTGATAAGATCATACATGTTAAATGGAGTGTTCTGATTGGATGGGATGAGCTCTTCTAACGTTTTCTCGAAATGTTTAGGTGCTAAAGCTTCCTGAGCAGGTGGTTTTTCAGAAAAATTAGCAGGGAAATAAGAGAGATAATTTCGAGCCATCGCAATAGCTTCTTCTTCAGTTTTAGCTAGCACATCTCCGCATCCTGAAACTGAACAATGCATGCGGGCACCGCCCATCTCTTCTAACGTGACTTTTTCTCCAATAACCATTTCTGCCATCCTCGGGGATCCGAGATACATGGAGGCATTTCCGTCCACCATGATAACAATGTCACAAAATGCAGGGATGTAAGCTCCACCTGCAGCTGACGGACCAAACAAGATGCAGATTTGCGGTATTTTACCTGAAAGTTTAACTTGATTATAAAAAATTCGTCCAGCTCCGCGGCGCCCGGGAAACATCTCTACTTGATCCGTAATACGTGCCCCTGCAGAATCTACAAGATAGATGAGCGGTACATTCAACTTTTCAGCCGTTTCTTGAATCCTTATCATTTTTTCTACAGTCCGCGCTCCCCAAGAGCCCGCTTTTATAGTCGAATCATTAGCCATCACACAGACAATCTGTCCATTGATCTTCCCCATCGCTGTCACCACACCATCAGCAGGCAGATCTTTTGCTAAGCAGTTTGCAAATAAGGCATCCTCCACCTCCGGCCCCTGATCAAACAATAGCTTTAAGCGGTCACGAACAAACAGCTTGCCCCGTTCCTGATTTTTCTGATGGTATTTGAGTGCTCCGCCTTTTTGAATCTGCTCCATTCTTTCCTGTAGCGTTTGCTGCACCGGTTTCGCATCAGATGACATTGGCTTTCCTCCTCTTTGAACTTCCATATTATTCTCCAATAAATACAGGAGGCCTTTTTTCCTTGAAAGCTTGTATGCCTTCTAGCCGGTCTTTTGTAGGAATGGTTAATTCATAAGCATTTTGTTCAATGGAAAGCCCCGTACTCAAATCTACGTTCATTCCCTTCTCTATGGAGAACTTCGCCTGAGCAATAGCAATGGGAGCATTCAGAACGATTTGATTGGCTATACTTAATGCTTTATCCAGAAGTAAGTCTGCCGGCGTTACATACTCGACCAACCCAATTTCTCGTGCTTCTCTGGCATCAACCCGTCTAGCAGTAAAAATGAGCTCTTTGGCCCGCCCTTTTCCAACCAATCGCGGCAAACGTTGTGTTCCGCCTGCACCCGGAATAATTCCAAGCGAGGTCTCCGTAAGGCCAAATTTTGCTGTTTCTGAAGCAATCCGGATGTCACAAGCCAGCGCCAATTCCAGTCCTCCTCCCAAAGCGACTCCATTCAGGACTGCGATAGCTGGCTGTGGCAAAGCTTCTAACTCATTCATGCTTTCACGAATTAGAGAAACCGTTTCACGTACCTGACTTAGATCCATTCCGGCCCGTTCTTTTAAATCTGCTCCTGCGCAAAAGATCCTCTCCCCGGCTCCAGTGATTAGTACACAGCGCACGGATGGATCAAATTTACATACAGCAATTGCTTCTCGAAGTTCGCTCAACATTTGTATTGATAATGCGTTAGCAGCTTCTGGACGATTTAACGTAATGAGGATAATTCCTTTTGCTACTGTTGAAACCACTACAGCTTTTTCCATCTTCTTTCTCCCCCCTATACGAAGATTGATTAACCTGGCCTATTCATTTAGGCTGCAGGCTTGAAGACTTCGGCTAGGTAAAGGCCTTCCTATCTTATCCTGAATAAAACGCGAGGCGGAAAGTAGTTTTTCCTGATCCACTCCTGTGTGAATCCCCATACCGTTCAGCATATAAAGAAAATCATCTGTAGATACATTGCCAGATGCCCCAGGTGCGTATGGACATCCTCCCAGTCCGCCAAGGGAGGCGTCGAATGAGGTTATTCCCATATCTAACGATACTAGGATGTTAGCTAAAGCTGTACCACGAGTGTCATGGAAGTGTAAGGCAAATTTATCTGAGGGAAAACGCTTTAACAAGACCTCTAACATTTCTTGTACCTGCTTCGGGTTTGCTGTACCGATGGTATCACCAAGTGACAATTCTCCAATCCCCATCTCAAACAACGTTTCTGAAACCCTAATGACCTTCTCTATATGAACGGTTCCCTCATAAGGGCATCCAAATACTGTGGAAATATATCCTCGAGTAGACTTTCCTGCTGAGAGTGATTGTTGTACCACTTCTCTTAAAATAGGAAATGTATTCCCAATGGATTTATTAATATTCTTTTGATTATGTGTTTCACTGGCTGACATAAATACAGCTATCTCATCGATGTTGGATCCCAGTGCCCGTTCCAACCCTTTACGATTCGGAACAAGAGCTGTATAAACTACGCCCGGCATTCGTGTAATACCTTTTGCCACCTCCGCGGCATCAGACAGGGCAGGGATCCACTTTGGATTAACAAAAGAAGTAATCTCAATATATTTCAATCCGGTGGAAGACAATTGATTGATCCAAGCAATTTTATCCTCCGTCGAAACAAAAACCTTCTCATTTTGTAACCCATCCCGCGGCCCTACTTCTTTTATCGTTACACTTGCCGGCCAATTCATCGCTGCCCCTCACCTCATCCTGCCCAAAATCTTTTGTGGAATTTTATTCAAATTCAACTAGCACATCTCCTTCATTAACAAAATCTCCTTCATTGACTTTTATTTCTTTGACAGTCCCATCAAATTCAGCTCCAATTGGAATCTCCATCTTCATTGATTCTAAAATCACCACATCCTGCCCTTCCTCTACCTGATCCCCAGCTTTCACAAGAATCTTCCATACAGTCCCTGCCATGTTTGCTGTCAATTTATTCACGTTTATTCCCCCCTATTTTCCGCGGTTTATTGCGGTTTATTAGTTTCCCTGTAAATACTTCGCCACAAAGCTGGTTGTTGTATCTCCTGCACGGAATGCCGGGTGCGCGGCAATCTTTTGTAACATTGAAATATTTGTTTTAATCCCCTCAACCTGATAATGGGCCAGCGCTTCCTGCAAACAGTCAATCGCCTCATCGCGATTCTTGCCTCTTACTACGAGCTTTGCAATCATCGGGTCATAAAAAGGCGTAACAACCGATTGACCATGTACAGCTAATTCATGCCGGACCCCCGGACCTTCAGGTAAGGATAATTTCGTAATGGTTCCTGGAGATGGAAAAAACGTTTTAGGATCCTCTGCGTAGATTCTTACCTCAATCGCATGTCCCTCACGTTTAACATCGTCCTGTGCAAAACCTAGTGAATCTCCCGCTGCAATCCGAAGCTGCTCGGCAACCAAATCCAATCCAGTAATTTCTTCTGTGACCGGATGCTCCACTTGCAGACGGGTATTCATTTCAAGAAAGTAGAAGTTCTTATTTTCATCAACTAAAAACTCAATCGTCCCCGCATTTCGGTACTTGATTGACTGGGCCGCTTTTACTGCTGCTTCTCCCATTTTGCTGCGGGTAACGTCATCTAAAAACGATGATGGTGCTTCCTCGACTACTTTCTGATGGCGGCGCTGTATGGAACATTCACGTTCCCATAAGTAAACGGTATCCCCAAATCCATCAGCCAGGATTTGAATCTCAATATGCCTTGGATTTTCTATATATTTCTCTACATACATTGCACCATCACCAAAAAAATCTGTCGCTCGTTTTTGGTTTCCAGCAAATGCTTTGTATATCTCATCTGCATTACCAACCATTTGCATTCCAATACCGCCCCCGCCGGCTGAGGCTTTGAGCATAACCGGGTACCCCATACGTTCGGCTACCCGCACCGCTTCTTCCGCATCTGCTAATGGATATGCTATTCCCGGAACGATGGGAATACCCGCTTTTTCCATTACTTTCCTCGATTCAATTTTGCTGCCCATCCGCGAAATTACTTCAGGGGAAGGGCCGATAAATACAAGCCCCGCTTCCTCACAACGGCGGGCAAATTCCGTATTTTCTGAGAGAAGACCATATCCAGGATGAATAGCCTCTGCTTTAGAAAATCGGGCAATTTCTAAAATTTTATCGATGTTTAAATAGCTTTCTGCTACTCTTGATCCTCCAAGCAAGTAAGCTTCATCTGCCATTTTCACATGTGGTGCCTCTATATCGGCTTCCGAGTAAACTCCAACCGCAGCAACACCTAACGACTTACATGTTCGCATAATCCGAGCTGCGATTTCTCCTCGATTAGCAATCAAAACCTTTTTAAACATACTTTCCCCCCTTTACTGTATGTCTCTAATTAAAACTTCACGTTGCAAGTTCAGAATTCGATTTAATTACATTCTCGCTTTGCAAATTCAAAATCTAATCTGCATCCTCCCGAATTTTAAACTTTTGAATTTTACCGGATGCAGTCATTGGAAACTCGAAACCTGATTTAAAGAAAAGTAGTTTTTTTGACTGAAGACAGCCTGGGGCGGGTGTTTTTATCTCGGGGATGACTTCATAAATTGTTTCAATATATGAAGTCCCTTTATAGGATTCCATTAAACCAGCGTAGTAGAGGCGGACTGCTTAAATAGATACTCAAGTTCAGCGGTACGATAATGAGTATTGACGCTAACAAGAACAGCCCAATCTTTCCCGTTGCAAATTGGGTTGTAACCCATTCCGGATGATTAGAAGCCCATATGGCCAGATGATCACCCTTTTTGATTCCTAACTTCATATATCCCTTGGCCACTTTCCTGCAAAGGTATCGAACGGCTTATAGGTAAACGAGGGTTTCAGTCAGGATAAACAACTGCTTCGTGTTCAGGACGCTCAATCGCCACCCGTTCCAGTAATTTTCCTAGCGTGCCTTGCATTACCTCACCGGTTCAGGAGATTAACTTCTTTAATATTGATATTTACCAATGTTTTTCCTTAACAGCCCTCTTCACGTGCTATAACCATTCGTTGTATTTCAGAGGTTCCTTCTCCAATCTCTAAAAGTTTGGCGTCACGGAAGAACCGCTCAACTTGATACTCTTTCATATAGCCATATCCGCCATGGATCTGCACGGCTTGATCACAAACTCTCATGCATATTTCCGAAGCATATAATTTAGCCATGGCAGCTTCCTTTTTAAATGATCTTCCTTGATCTTTCAACCACGCAGCTTTGTAAACCATGTTGCGTGCTAATTCAATATTCATAGCCATATCAGCAAGCTTAAATTGAATAGCTTGGAATGCGGATAAGCTTTTGCCAAATTGTTTTCTTTCTTTTGCATATTGAAGTGACTTTTCATAAGCTCCCTGAGCAATTCCAACAGCCATCGCCCCAATGCCAATTCTCCCGCCATCAAGAGTGGCCAAAAATTGTTTAAAACCATTTCCTTCTACACCAAGGATGTTTCCTTTGGGAACGCTTACATTTTTTAATACTAACTCTGTTGTATTTGAAGCGTGAAGACCCATCTTTTCATAATTGTTAATGACAGTAAAACCCGGTGTATCAGTAGGCACAATAAACGCACTAATTCCATTCGTTCCTTTTGACCGATCCGTAACAGCAGTGATTGCGAGGTTTTGGGCATAGCTTGCATTGGTTATAAAACATTTAGAACCAGAAAGCATCCATTGATCCCCATTAAGCGTTGCGGTCGTTTGTGTGCCTCCTGCGTCAGAACCAGCATTTGGTTCAGTCAAACCAAAAGCCCCGAGGTATTCCCCTGTACACAGTGGAGTTAAATATTGCTCCTTTTGCTCATGCGTACCAAATAAATGAATAGGTGCTCCCCCTAAAGAAATATGTGCAGAGTAGGTAATACCTGTAGATCCACACACACGGCTTAACTCTTCTACCACAATGGCAAAACTGATTGTATCTGCCTCAGCGCCCCCATATTGTTCAGGAAAAGGAAGTCCCATCATACCCAGTTCCGCTAATTGTTCGAATATCTTCTTTGGAAATTCACCTGTACGGTCCCTCTCATCTGCTCCGGGAGCAACTTCAGCTTTTGCAAAATCACGACTCAACTTACGTATCATCGCTTGTTCTTTCGTTAAATCAAAATCCATTCATCTTCAGCCCTTTCTTTTTTCGCTTTTCTGAAACATTTGAGTAATTATCCAGCATGAGAGAAATAATATTAATTTAATCGGATAACTCGGTTATGAATGTTACTATTCCACTTTATCCAGTAAAATGCTATATTAAAATAATTTATAATCTTTTAAAATATCCTAATAACTGATTGTGATGAATTAGACAATACAGCACTTTGTTCATTCTCCTGAAAATTGCAGGCAGGGATGATAAAAATGAAATAACTTTAACTGACCGTCAACTTTATTCTTTAATCCAAGTTTCCAACGTAATAAATTCATCATTAAATATCGATACCATTATTGACTCAGTTATGATTGAAACGATTCTCTCCTAGATACGGGATATGGAGGGTCTTTACGGCTATACGATAAAAGCCAGAACTGTTTGATCGTTAAATCAGCTCAAGGCTTGTTGCATCCCCAGATTTTTAGACAAATAAGACTAAAACCCGCTGAGTCAATGACGGGTAAGACTATCGCAGCAAGAATATACCTCTCTTTTCCTGACAAAGGAGAAATAAAAAAGCTGAGACAACTTTATCCACAAATAATTATGATTTATTAAGAAACTCTATTCCAAAAAATGTTCTTTTCAATAATTTCCTTCAAGTTTTCTTCCCCTATTTCCCCTTTCGTGGTATACTTGTATTACAAGTATACCAGTTAAAGATAAGTAAACACACGTCTACACCTCAACATTTTGCCTTTTCTTATTGTTTAGGCCGAAAAAATTGTAATCGACTAAAAGTTATTTAGCCCAAAGGCCAGGGATTAATTTAGTTGAAAAGGGAGAAATCTTCGTACCTAATTGCATTTATTGAAAGAGGTGATTGTTATAACCTTTAATACAGTAATCAGTAAAAAGTTATATGTACAAATTTATGAACAAATTCTTTCAGGAATTCAGTCCGGTATTTTTCAAGTCGGTGATAAACTTCCTTCCGAAAGAGAATTGTGCATCCACTTTGGGGTAAGCCGCGCTCCTGTCAGACAAGCTCTAAGCGTATTAGAAATGAATGGCTTTATTTCTTCTAGGCAAGGAGACGGTGTTTTTGTTAAGGACACGCAAGCAGCTGTGATAAAAAATGTACTGGAAACCGTAGTGGAATCTGTTTCTCCTGAAGACATTTTAGAAGCAAGACTAGTCATCGAACCTTTAATTGTTAAATTTGCTGCTCTAAGAGCAACGGATGAGGACATCGAAGACCTGAATAAAATTGTAAGAGAGATGGAAATTGAAACGCAACAAGGAATTTATGCTCCAGAAACCGATGAAGAACTGCATCATGGTATCGCCAAGGCTTCTCATAATGAGCTTTTTATTGCTTTTATGTCCTCTATCGGCAAGGCTATGAAACAACAAAAAATATGGACGTTTCTTCGTGACCGATCCGTTACACATCCTGATTACCGGGAAACAAACTTCAATGAACACAAACAGATTATTGAAGCAATCGCCTCCCGTAATGAAAAAGAAGCAGTTAAAAAAATGACCTTACATATGCAAGAGTTGCAACATCGATATTGGAAAGAATAAGCGAAGTTAAATTCAGCTTGTACATTACGTTTAATTTCGAAAACGTTTTTGCAAGCTTTTTATTTGCGAAAAGTGCCTTTCTTTAACAAAAGCACCGCCTGACCGGAATCCTGAATGACGTCCGGGCAGACGATGCTTTTGTTTTAGTAAAGCTTGTTGAATGAATTAGAGGAACCTTTCTGCTTTAAGGTCAAAGGCCAGTCCAGCAATCAATTATTTTGTATCATACTCCTTCTCTCTAAAATAAGCTTAATAAAACTATTGTTTCTCATGGTCTTTGCGAATGGTCACACATATTCAATGTCTCTAATTTTGTTGACGCGTGTTTCGTGACGGCCGCCTTCAAATTCAGTTTCTAGCCAGATTTTTGCAATATCACGGGCAAGGCCTGGTCCGATTACACGCTCACCCATAGCCAGCATATTGGAATCGTTGTGCTCTCTCGTTGCTTTCGCGCTGAATGTATCATGTACAAGTGCACAACGGATCCCTTTGACTTTATTGGCCGCAATGCTCATCCCAATGCCTGTACCGCAAACTAAAATACCCCGGTCAAATTCCCCAAGTGCTACCTTTTGTGCAGCCGGAAACGCGTAATCCGGATAATCTACGGATGCATTGCATTCACAGCCAAGATCCAAATACTCAATTTTCATTTCCTTTAAAAGTGCAATCAATTCCTGTCGAATATGAATGCCTCCATGGTCAGATGCAATTACTACTTTCACATTACTTCCTCCTCGACCCCTCTTTTTAAAACTTCCTATGAACAAAACCATATTTAAAATATATATCAAAATGATATATAGCCTTTCTTACTGAAAAAAATCAGCTTTTATCTTAAAAATTATTTGTTGTTCTTACTTGCTCTCTTCATCGGCTTTTGTGCATGCTTTACATTCACATTTAGAATAAAGAAAAGTGACCTTTTCGTCTTCAAAATGGGCAATCGTTGATTGGCAAGTATGACAGATTAAAGTTCCCATTGGACATCCCCCTTCTTATAAAAAAGTTTTTATACTATTTCCCATTTAAAAATACATTTTCAGCCTCTTTAAAGAATTGAGGGAACAACAGATTTTACTACCATTTATATAGATCCACTTTTCGACTGTTTTTCATTTTCTCACTCTCACAGTTTTCACATTGACCTTTGGAATAGAGAAAGGAAACTTTTTCATCTTCGAAATGAGCAATGGTTGATTGGCAAGTATGACAAATAATCGTTCCCATTAATGTATTCTCCTCCTTGTCCACTCGTTAACTTGTATACTAAGTATACCTTGATTATATCTTAAAGGATAGATGTCTGTATGTCAACGCTTTCAATTTAATTATTATAGAGAATTTTTTATCTGAGTTCACGTTCACATTTATTTTGCTCTTTTTAGAAAAAGTATATAATAATCACAAAACCATTTTCAGTCCGATTAATACTTGTGGAGAGAAGTGATTATCATTAATTTTAATACTGTATCTAGCAAAAAACTATACATTCAAATTTACGATCAAATTCTTTCGGAAATTCAAGCTGGCAGTTTCAAAGTAGGGGATAAACTTCCGTCAGAAAGAGAGTTATGTGCCCAGTTTGGTGTGAGCCGTGCTCCTATCAGACAAGCGCTAAGCGCATTGGAGATGAATGGCGTTATATACTCTAGGCAAGGTGAAGGTGTTTATGTGAAAAACACACAAATTACAGCCGGCCAATCCGAAGCGTCCATTTTATTGCAATCGATTTCACCTGAAGATATCGTAGAAGCCAGAATGAATATCGAACCAATCATTATTAAGTTTGCTGCAATGCGCGCGACTGAGGAAGATATTCAGCAGCTGAAAAAAACTATTGAAAAAATGGAGCAAGAAACAAAACAAGGTATTTATGTACCAGAAACAGATGAGGAATTACATAGCGGCATTGCCAAAGCCTCTCATAACGACCTTTTCATCACCTTTATGTCTGCAATTAGCAGCACCATGAAACAACAGGAAATGTGGAAATTTCTCCGAGACCGGACGGTTACAAGACCCGATTACAGAGATACAAACTTCAAGGAACACAAACTGTTGATTGAAGCAATCGAAAAACATGATGAAAAAGAAGCAGTAGAAAAAATGACTATGCATATGCAAAATCTTTACGACAGATATTGGAAAGACTGATATTTGTATACTGTACCTCATAACCTTACCTTGATTTTGAAATAGTGATAAAAAAAACGTGTACTTGCTTAAGCAAGTACACGTTTTTTCGTGGGAGATTAAACCCTTTCACTTAACTGGATTTTTTGATTTTTATTTGATAAATGTTTTTGTCTTCTGTGGAATTTAATGCTTTTCCAGATTGCTTAACTAAGAATAAAATAATTAGAGAGCCGATAATCATGCTAGCACCAAGGAAAATCATACCGTTATGGAAAGATCCTGTAGCATCTTTAATGTATCCAACAATATATGGTCCAAAGAAGCCGCCCAGGTTTCCGACACTATTGATTAAAGCAATAGCGCCTCCAGCCGCAGCCCCAGTCAAAAATGAAGGAGGAATTGCCCAAAATGGTGAGTATGCGCCAAATGCCCCGCATAAGGCAACCGTTAGAAAAACAAAGGAGAGGATAATGCTTGTTTCGGCAATATAGCTGCTAGCAACCATAGAAATTGCACTTATCGTTAAGCAAATGGCTACATGCCAGCGTCTTTCATTCTTTTTATCGGAGTGATTGCCGACGAATATCATGATAACCATCGCGCAAAAGTACATTAAACCCAACAGCCAGCCCATGTTTTGTATACTAAGAGATGTTATTTCTGATAAACCTTTTGAAATCGTCGGCAAAAACATATTGATGCCATAATAACCCATCATCCAAAAAAAATAGCTGAGAGACAAAAAGAGGACATCACGGTCTTTCAGTGCTTGGGCAAATGTGTAGTGCTTTACTTCTTGCTTTTTTAAGTTTTCTTTTGTAGTTACATCCATTAACCAATTTTTTTCTTCTTTACTCAGCCATCGTACATCTTCAATTTTGTCATCCAGGTAGAAATAGGCAGTCACTCCAAGAATTAAAGCCGGAATCGCTTCCAAAATAAACAGCCACTGCCACCCGGCAAATCCGAGCCAGTCGATACTTAACAAAAAGGTGGAAAGCGGAGAGCCGAGTGCATTCGCTCCTGGAATCGCCAACATAAAACCGGCAATCGCTTTGGCGTGGTGCTTCGTTTGATAGAAACCGCTTAAATAATAAACCATACATGGATAAAAGCTGGCTTCTGCTACTCCAAGAAAAAAGCGGGCGGTATAAAATTGCCAAGGCGTTTGGACAAACGCCATTAAAATCGCAATGACGGCCCAAGTGACCATAATGCGGCTGATCCATTTCCGGGCGCCTATTTTCGTCATCATCGCGCTTCCCGGAACTTCTAATAGGAAGTAACCCAGGAAGAAAATCCCTGCACCCAGACCGAAAACAGCATTCGAAAATCCTAAATCTTCATTCATCTGCAAAGCGGCAAATCCAATATTTACACGATCCAATGTCGCAATTACAAAACATAAAAACAAAAACGGAATCAGCCGCAGTGTGACTTTTTTCGTTGTTGTACGCTCCAATGTTAGTAAATCCAAAAAAATTCCCCTTTCAGCGGTTAAGCTTTTTCTACTCCATTACGACTTGCAAGCGATACCATTTTTATGAAAGCTGCTTGCAAATGGTTTTTTAATACTCTAACAGTAAGCTCGTATATTCTTTTTGTTTTTTATCAGCTTGGTAACTTGTCTAATAAGAGAATGTCTTTTGCTAAATATAGTTTTGTCTGTGTGAATTGTCAATAACATTCATGGGCTTTTTTGATCAAGCAGCAAACAGGATATGTTAACAGCGAATTTCCTGCAATTATCCATAATGCAGCGATTTTTATTTACACAAAAAAGCAGGGCACTCGCTAGAGCCCCTGCTTGCTTTTCGTTTTAAGAAGGAAGTTTAGAACCTTTGATCATTTCTATTGCTTCTTTCCGATTTTTCTTATTGTAAATAGCAGAGCCCGCTACCAGCACTGTTGCCCCTGCTTCTATACAAAGCTGGCCTGTTTCCTGATTAATGCCGCCGTCTACCTCAATCTCGATAGCTAACTTCTTCCGCTGAATAATATTCGAAAGAGCTTTTATTTTTGGCAGCACACTTGGTATAAATTTTTGTCCGCCAAATCCCGGATTAACTGTCATAAATAAAACTAAATCAATATCCTCCAACACATGCTGAACTTGTTCGATTGGCGTAGCAGGGTTAAGAACAACTCCTGCTCTTATTCCACGCTGTTTAATCGACTGAATCGTTCGGTGAAGATGAGGATCTGCTTCTACATGGACAGAAATAATATCAGCACCGGCATCGGCAAAAACATCTATGTATGTGTGCGGATTTTCAATCATAAGATGAACATCCAGCGGGAGGCTTGTTACAGGACGAATTGCATTTATCACAAGAGGGCCAATTGTAATATTTGGTACAAAATGACCATCCATTACATCTACATGGATGTAGTCGGCACCTCCAGCTTCCACGTCTTTAATTTCATCTGCCAGTCGGGCGAAGTCAGCAGATAGAATGGAAGGCGCTATTTTAATCATTGTTTTGCTCCTTTCGATTTCTTATTAAATTTTATTTACGAGGTTTTCATGCCGGCCAATCGAATCAAATGGAATTTACATCCAAATCTTCACAGCTTTATAGGCAAGAATGTTGAAATCATCGTATTCCTTCAGCGTTAAAAGAAAGGCTTGTATTCTCGCATCGCTCATTGCTTGTAAACCGCGCAGCTATTACATTTCAGTTAAGGAAGCAGGACACGTAAAAGCGATTCGTTTACGCTTTTATCTGCTGTTTGCTCCTCCAGCTCATCAAGGCTAACATGAATAATACGGTTGTTCCGAATGCCGACTGCTGCACCAGACTGGCCATTTAATAAAAGAGAAACAGCTTCCACTCCCATTTTCGCAGCAAGCACCCGGTCAAAAGCAGAAGGCTCTCCTCCCCGCTGAATAAATCCTAGTACAGTTGTACGGGCACTCACCTGCATTTTTTCTTGAATATAGTGCTGCAGCTCCTGCAAGTCATACATTCGCTCGGTCACTAAAATCAAATTGTCAGATTTTCCTTTCTGAATCTTTTTTTCTAACTGATGACAAATCTCGTCAAATGTAAGCTTGTATTCCGGTGTAGAAATAATTTCACCTTCACCCGCCAGCGCCGAATACACAGCCAAATCTCCGCAATAGCGCCCCATCACTTCAACAATTGTTGTTTTATTATGAGAATATCCGCTGTCTTTGATTTTGCGCACACAGTCCAGTACTGTATTTAATGTTGTATCAAAGCCAATGGAATAATCTGTATAAGTTAAATCATTGTCAATCGTTCCAGGGATGGCTGCTACTGACACGCCAAGCTGATGGAGTTTTTGAGCGCCTTTAAATGACCCCTCTCCCCCCACAATAATCAGGTTGTTTATATTATTTTCTTTTAATGTATGTACGGCCTGCTGTCTGCCTTCTTCTGTTATAAAAGCGGCTGATCTTGACGTTTTTAAAATCGTACCGCCTTTCGAGGCAATATCTTCAACTTTTTCATACGTCAGGTCATAGAAATCACCGTTTATCAATCCTTCATATCCATTTTGGAAGCCAACAATAGACCTTCCATAATGCTCTGCTGCTTTGACAACAGCACGAATGGCTGCATTCATTCCGGGCGCATCTCCCCCGCTTGTGAGAATTCCAATCTTGTTCATTCGCGTCTCCTCTCTCGTGAAAATAGAAATTCCAGCAGCTTTGATCACCGCGCTGCTGGAATAGTTGATTTATCGTTGGATGATTTTAGCTGGATTTTTCAATCTTTTTATAGTCTGTTGTTTTCCCGTCCAGTGATTTTAATGCTTTTCCCGACTGCTTCACTAGGAACACAATAATCAATGCACCAATAATCATGCTGATTCCAAGAAAAAGCATTCCATTATGGAAAGAGCCTGTGGCATCTTTAATATATCCTACAATATAAGGACCAAAGAACCCGCCCAGGTTTCCAATACTATTAATGAGCGCAATAGCGCCGCCGGCGGCTGCTCCGGTTAAAAACGAAGGTGGAATCGCCCAAAACGGCGAGTAAGCACCGAACGCACCGCATAATGCAACTGTTAGGAAAACAAAGGAGAGGATAATGCTTGTTTCGGCAATATAGCTGCTAGCAATCATGGCTAACGAACTGATAATCAAACAAGTAGCTACATGCCAGCGCCTTTCATTCTTTTTGTCCGAATGATTCCCTACAAAAATCATAGCGCCCATGGCAAAAAGATACATAAGCCCAAGTAGCCACCCCATGTTTTGCATGCTAAGCGACGTTGTTTCTGACAAGCCTTGTGAAATGGTCGGTAAAAACATGTTAATGCCATAGTAACCCATCATCCAGCAGAAGTAACCGAGAGACAGGATGAGTACATCACGGTCTTTCAAGGCTTGTGTAAATGTGTAATGCTTTACTTCTTCTTTCTTCTGGTTTTCTTTTGTTATCACATCAATCAGCCAGTGCTTTTCTTCTTTATTTAGCCACTTTACGTCTTCGATTTTATCATCTAAGTAAAAGTAGGCGATTACCCCAAGAATTAAGGCCGGGATCGCTTCTAAGATAAACAGCCACTGCCAGCCGGCAAACCCAAGCCAGTCGATGCCCAGCAAAAAGGTGGAAAGCGGAGAGCCGAGTGCATTCGCTCCTGGAATCGCCAACATAAAACCGGCAATCGCTTTGGCATGGTGCTTCGTTTGATAGAAACCGCTTAAATAATAAACCATACATGGATAAAAGCTGGCTTCTGCTACTCCAAGCAAAAAGCGGGCGGTATAAAATTGCCAAGGCGTTTGGACAAACGCCATTAAAATCGCAATGATAGCCCAAGTGACCATGATGCGGCTGATCCATTTCCGGGCGCCTATTTTTGTCATCATCGCGCTTCCCGGTACTTCTAATAAAAAGTAACCCAGGAAGAAAATACCTGCACCCAGACCGAAAACAGCATTTGAAAATCCTAAATCTTCATTCATCTGCAAAGCGGCAAAACCGATGTTAACCCGGTCAAGAATTGCAATAATAAAGCACAGAAATAAAAATGGAATCAGTCGCAGCGTAACTTTTTTAGTAACAGTACGTTCTAGTGTGATAGGATTCAATGCAATTCCTCCTCTACAGCCGGCCTTTTCGATTTTTCTAAACAAAAAGCGCAGGCTGGACTTCTAATAGGTCATATAGACTTTTCTACTAACTTCATTTAAGCGCTTTCAATAGTAGCTTTTTCCTTTACCCTTCCTTATCCTGTGCTGGATGTATCCCTGTCTTTGTTTTTTTCTTGCCTATCTTTTAGGAAAGAGAAGGTTTGGAATCAGTATGCATTTGGTATTTAGTTTTCGGTACTGTCAATCTCCTTAAGCCCGTGACTTAAAAAAGAATGTATACAGGCACTACAGCCAGAATGCCTGTATACAAGCAAGCTTAATCCATATGGGAACCGCCGTTAATATCAATTTCTTCTCCTGTGATATAAGATGCTTCTTTTGATGCAAGGAAAGCAATCGTTGAAGCAATTTCACTTGTTTCACCCGGACGTCCCATTGGGATACCGTCAATTACTTTTTTTGCATCTTCTTCAGGGAGGGACTTCCAGATATCCGTGTTGACAAGACCTGGTGCTACGCTATTGACAGTAATGCCATCTGTTCCAACTTCACGCGCCAGGTTTTTAGAGAAACCAAGTACAGCTGCTTTTGATGCAGAATAATGTGCACCGCCAAACACGCCGCCGCCTCGTTTCGCTGAAACAGAAGACAAGTTAATAATACGTCCGTATTGCTGCTTTTTCATGGGAGCAAGCACTGCTTGCGTGCAAAGGAACAAGCCAAACATGTTGACATTAAAGATACGCGTGATGTCTTCTAATGTCATATCTTCTACTGTTACTTTTTGTGAAATACCTGCATTGTTTACTAAAATATCAATGCGGCCAAATTCGTCCATTGCTTTTTGAACCATATTATCAACAGATTCTTTACTTGTAACATTTACTTCCACACCAATTGCTTTGCCGCCCTGTTCTTGAATAGCTTCAACCGTATCCCAAATGCCGGCAGGATTCATATCCGCTACCACAATTGATGCTCCTTGCTTTGCCAGTGTCATCGCAATAACGCGGCCAATTCCTTTTTCAGAACCACTGCCTGTAACAATGGCTACCTGGTTTGTTAATTCAAACATATTCTTCTATCTCCCGTCTTTTCTTAAATGGATGAGTAACGTATTAGTTAAGCAATTCTTTTGCAGTTGCAACAATGTTCTCTATTGTAATGCCGTTTAGTTCCATTAGCTTTTCATAAGGGGCTGATTCACCAAAGCGGTCTTGCACTCCAATGCGTCTTACTTTTCCTTTTCCTTCTTCTGCGACAACTTCAGAAACCGCACTGCCAAGACCGTTTAAAATGTTATGGTCTTCTACCGTAACAATTTTTCCAATTTCAAGGCACTCCACAACCGCTTCACGGTCCAGTGGTTTGATCGTGTGCATATCAAGAAGCTTTACAGAAATTCCTTCTTGTTCAAGCTGTTCTGCTGCCTGCAGGGCAAGATAAACAGTGTCACCATTGGCAATGATAGCCACGTCTTTTCCATCTTTAAGCTGTTTCGCTTTGCCAATTTCAAATTCTTCATTTTCATCATAGATCATTGGCACAGCATCACGAGTAAAGCGAAGGTACATAGGACCGTATGTGTTGGCTGCTTTTTCTACCAATTTGCGTGTGGAATGATAATCGGCTCCCATAATAACCGTCATATTTGGCATTGTTCTGTAAACACCCATGTCTTCAATTGCCTGGTGGCTTCCGCCGTCATTCCCTGGTGTTAATCCACCGTGTGAGCAGGCAATTTTTACGTTTAGATTTGGATAGCATGCTTCCTGACGAATTTGTTCAGCCATGCGAAGTGAGCCGAATACCGCATAAGTACTGATAAATGGAATTTTACCAGTGGTGGCAAGACCGGCCGCAAGACCCGCACCGTTTTGTTCGGCAATTCCAACATTCACATGCTGGTTAGGAAACGCATTCATAAATGCCGTTGTTTTACAGGATTTGCCGATATCAATATCGACCACATAAATGTTTTTGTTTTCTTTACCTAGTTTAACAATCTCATCTCCGAAGCCTTCGCGCGTCGCTTTTTTTGCTACAGGTGTATTTGTTACGCTCATTATTTTAAACCTCCCGCTAGTTCTTCCATTGCTTGTGCGTACTCTTTGTCGTTTGGTGCTACGCCGTGCCAATTCACCACATTTTCCATGTAAGAAACGCCCTTACCTTTAATTGTGTTCGCAACGATACATTTAGGCTTGCCGTTTGTTGATCCTCTGACTTCATCCAGCACTGCTACAATTTCCTCCATTGAATGGCCATCAATGTTCTTGGTTTCAAATCCGAATGCCTCAAACTTCTTTTCAATATCCTGAAGAGGCATAATTTCATCTGTTGTTCCATCAATCTGCAAGCGGTTGTAATCAACAAAAACAATCAGATTATCGAGCTCGTATTTAACTGCTGTTTGAGCTGCTTCCCAAATCTGGCCTTCCTGGCACTCTCCATCGCCGACCATTGCAAATACGCGGTACTCTTTTTCGTCCCGTTTGGCGGCAAGCGCCATGCCTACAGCACATGAAAGACCTTGGCCGAGGGAACCGGTTGAAATATCAATGCCCGGGCATTTTTTCATATCTGGGTGACCTTGAAATGGAGAGCCGTACTGTCTTAGTGTGTTGATGGTTTCATAAGGGACAAAACCTCGTAATGCCAGTGCTGCATATTGAATAGGGGCTACATGCCCTTTTGATAAAACAAAGCGGTCACGATCTTCCCACTTTGGGTTCGCTGGATCTACGTTCATTTCTTTAAAATAAAGTGCTGAAATGATATCAGCTGCTGACAGCGAGCCGCCCGGATGCCCAGACTGTGCTTTATATACCATTGTGACAGCAGCTTTTCTTAATTCAATTGCTTTTTCTTTTAATTCTTCAATGGTTGTCTCTTTTAATTCGATCACGTTGGTCACCTCTGAAAAAATTTGATGTTCTTCCAATCATATGTTCACTCAACTGCTTGTTTACTTATTACCTTGTTCACTTGTATTACAAGTTCTATAAGCTGAGTATACAACCGCTTTCATTTTTTGTCTACATTTTTTTGAATTATTTCATTTCTTTTTACGGAAATTCACCCGACAGGACTCCGAGAAGGCTGCTTGAAGCAGCAGTTGTTTTGGCATCATCAGCGGTTTATCAGCATTTTTCTTTTCCTTCAGTTTTAGGATCGCCGTATGGAACGAAGCCTATCAAACCACAGGAAAGGTTTATCGTACAGTGCCTGTTCTTCCCAGCTTACAATACCGAAGAAAAAACTAAGTTGGCTGCAAAAGTTGATTCACATTCCTTGCAGTCATCCTTAAAACATCTTGCAGACTCACTTGACCGTTTCCTCAAGAAGCAAAACGATGCTCCACGATTTAAGAGTAAGAAAAATAAGGTTCAGGCTTACACGACAAATAATGAAAAAAAGAATCAGCTTCCGGAGGTAAGCATTTTGGGCAATCATATGAAACTGCCTAAGCTGGGGTGGGTTCGTTTTGCGAACAGCCGTGACGTGCAAGGCCACATTTTAAACGCAACGGTACGGAAAAGCCCTTCCGGAAAGCACTTTGTTTCTTTGCTTGTTGAAACAAACGTGCAAGAACTGCTTAAAACAGATTCTACTGTCGGGATTGATGTCGGTTTCCTTGTCAATGGATATTAAAGACTGGCTGTGAAAAAAAGGTGAACAGACCGGTAAGAGTATGCAGGATATTGCTGCGGAGATCCTTGAAGAAGTGTATAAACGCGAGCAAGGTCGAAGTAATCGTTCTCAAGCACTCAATCAAAATCGCAGCTGACTTATCTAAGTCAGCTCTTTATTTTTATGTCTTAATATTAGAATGATCTGGTTCTTGTTCCTTTGTTAAATAAGCGAAAAACCTTCTTTAAAAGCTATATGAAAGGGCGCGCATAGCTTTTTAGTAATTAAGTGTTCCATAGCTAACTCCCGTTTTAAATCGAAAGGCTACTTCCTGTATCCTAATCGCCTGCAAGCCTTGTTATTGTAGTTTTAAAATAAATATTTGAATTTAGCACATAGTTAACTATGTATTAATTTTTGGTATAGGTAAGGTCAAATAAGAGATAGAATTGTGATGTAAATCTGCATTGAGGATTTATTGACAGTAGTAACGTGGATCAAACCTTCTTGACATTAAATATAAAAATAAAGCTAACAAGCATCGATTTCCAAAACAAGTATTCGTCCAGTTTAGATTTAATTTTTAGTGGCCTTCCATAGGCAGGTTTTCATTTAGGTTACGAGAGGTAATCTTACGTATATAAATGAAACTCTATATCTATACTGTGCCTCAGTTGGGCATAATAATAAATATTAATAATGACAGAAAGGAGACGTTTCTATTGGCAGACTTAGGCTTACTGCTTATTCGTCTCATGATTGGATTTGTCTTTATCTTTTATGGGACACAAAAGTTATTTGGATGGTTTGGAGGCTATGGAATAAAAGGAACTGGGGGGTGGCTTGAATCGACTGGAATTCTTTTTATTCTTGGTTTCTTCTTACCGCTTGGTGCAGCACTTATTACAATCATTATGATTAGCTCTATCGTAAAGGTCCATGGTCAAAAAGGATTTTAGAATACGACAAAAGGTTATGAGTACAATTTAGTACTAATTGTTGTTTCAGTAGGAATCACTTCACTGGGCCTCGGATTTAGAAGTGGTTCACTACACTCATTTCTTTTATATATATGCAGTACTAAATCTACCAGGAGTCTATTCCCTTACTTATCGAGTAATGGATCTGCTTTATCAGCAAATCCCAGTGGCCAATCTGTGTATAGAGAAGTTGAATTAACCGTCTTAGCTAAACAAGGTCGTGTGCGGCAAATTTCCGAATATGACACGCTCAGCATTAAATCGGATGAAGCACTGCTATCAGTTCTACTGTATGGAGATATTAAGGACTAGCTAAAAAAGAAAAGAGAACAGGTAGGGAAAAGTATGGAGTGTATTGCCTCGAAAATTATTGGGGAAGTATATCAGCGAGAAGGATTTTGCAGTTGATATGCAATTAATTAGTAACATAACCTTATCATTATTAACAAAAAGGCTGTAGAGATTTCCCGGAAATCAACTACAGCCTTTTTGCTAAACAGTCATCCTTAATATTGATAAATCAGTTATGAGAAGACGTTTATTATCATAATAAACGAACCTATCGTTAAACAACATCTATTAGTTTCCGGTACAGTATTTTCTATTTTACATAGTTACAAAGCTTGCCGATTTGTTCTACTTCAACAATCACACTATCCCCTGACTTCATTGGGCAGCTGCCAGAAGGAGAACCGGTAGCCAAAACATCACCTGGTTCCAGTGTCATAACCTGTGAAACCCAACTGATAAGGAAAGGAATTGAAAGGGACATCTGATTAGTATTACCATCTTGTGCGACTTTGCCATTTAATGTTGTAATAATTCGTAAATTGGTTGGATCTATACCTTTCACAATAAACGGACCCAGCGGGCCAAAGGTATCAAAACCTTTTCCACGCGTAAACTGGGGATCAGTTTTCGTAAGATCTCTGGCAGTTACATCATTAAATATCGTACAGCCAAAAATATAATCCAATGCCTCTTCTTCTTTTATGTTTTTACCGCGCTTCCCAATAACGAGCGCCACTTCCCCTTCCATTTCCACCTGTTTGGTTAATTCGTCCGGAGGAAGAATAATTTCCCCTTGATCTGGAATTAAGGAAGAAGTGGGTTTTAAAAACAAAAATGGTTCTTTGAGATTAGCTTTCCCGCCAGTTTCTTTCGCGTGTTCAACATAGGTCCAGCCAAAATTAATGATTTTCGAGGGCACTACCGGCTCTAAAATCTTCACATCACTATATTTGAATCTTGACCCATCATACTTTAATTCATCGTTTACAATTTCATTAAAAGCACTAGATAGTTGTAAAATTTCTTCGTCTTCAACAATGCCGTAATGTATTTTTCCGTTATGCTGCTGGTAGCGGACTATTGTTTGTGTTTTTTGTAGTACCTGCATGGAAATACCAACTCCATAACTTATTTGATGAATCTTACCTGCTGACTGATTAATTCATATTGTTCTTCCTTCTTTTTATTGAACTCCACTTTATTTTCTTCGAAGACGTTATTTCCTTCTGTATCAATGGAAACAATAAGAGGACCGAACTCCTTCACTTCACATACCCAGAGAGATTCAGGCATTCCAAGGTCTTTCCAGTGTACTTCTTTGATTTCTTGAACACTTGTTGCAGCATAAACAGCATTTCCTGCTGGAAAAACGAGATGCAGGGCTTTATGAGTCTTGCACCCTTCTTCGGTGTTCTTCCCCATTCCACCTTTTCCAACAATGAGTTTCACACCTGTTTCTTCAATAAATTCCTTTTCGAATTTTTCCATTCTCATACTGGTTGTCGGACCAATAGAAACAATTTCATACTCTTCATTGCCAAGGTCTCTAACAATAGGGCCTGCGTGGAAAATCGCTTTACCCCTAAGGTCTACAGGCAATGGAATTTTTTCTTCAATAAGTCTTCTGTGCGCAACATCCCTGCAAGTAACCAGTGTACCAGTTAGGTAGATAATGTCACCAATTCGTATATCCTTAAGATCTTCATCTTTTATAGGTGTCGTTAATACCTTCTTGCTCATAGTGTTACCCCCTCGTGAGTATTAATTTCATAATTCAAATTACTGTCAAATGTAATTTTTCCTCGTCTATGGGACCAGCATCCTGTATTAACGGCAACTCCAATAGTAGAAGGATGTCTAGCTGTATTGACAACATTTACACCCATAACTGATTTAGACCCCTTAAGTCCCTGAGGGCCAAGGCCAATCGCGTTAATTCCATCCTCAAGAAGCCTTTCCATCGTAGCAGCATTTTCATTTTCATTACGACTTCCAACAGATCTCATAAGCGCTTTTTTAGAGTTCATAGCGGCTGTTTCTACAGAGGTACCGACGCCTACACCAACAAGGAGTGGAGGACAGGCATTAATTCCATAACTAGTCATCCGGTCGAGCACAAACTTTACCACTCCTTCGTAGCCTTCCCCCGGCATTAAAACTGTTGCGACTCCAGGAAGGGTACAGCCGCCACCAGCCATATAGGTATAAATTTCCACTTCATCACTGTCTTCTTCAATCTCCCAGAAGATACTGGGTGAACCGTCACCGATATTCTTTCCAGTATTGTACTCATCAAATGTTTCTACAGAATTGTGTCGCAATGGTGTTTCTTGAGTTGACTTATACACACTATTTTTTAGAATACTATCTAACTGCCCAATCAGAGGAAAATTTTCTCCGCACTTAACGAAAAACTGGAGAACCCCTGTGTCCTGGCATGAAGGTCTCTTTAATTCAGAAGCTAGTTTCTGGTTCTCAAACATTGTTTTGTAAATGATTTTAGCAAGGCGGTTATCTTCTTCCTCACTTAATTCTCTTAATTTATTTTCTACATCATCAGGAAGTTTGTAGCTGACAAGCGAAATAAATTTTGACATCAAATCAGTCATCTTTTCTTTTTGCTGCACCTTATCCATAGTAACACTCATAATAACTCTCCTTTTTATCTTTAATTTTTTTGTGTAGAAAAGGAAGGAAACGGGCAACTCCCCAAAGTTCCGATGGGCAGGATCTGCTATTAACGTTTAGTTTCGGCTATGCCGATTGCTTTATCTAACGCGAGTGAACTAACAAATAACGGAATCGTATTTAAGTTTTTTCTATCTTTTAGCACCCATCATATGCCCCCTTTTCTAAGTAACACTTACAATCCGAAACAAGGGAAACGTTTTCAAAATAAACTTTTCTAATTGATGCTTAAGCTGAGTGAACCAGTCCATGTAAGATACTCTCTAACTTTTTCAAAATCCTTCATCAGACATAACAGCCACATATAAAACACGTCTTTCAATCATCGATAGACCTTCTACACACCTCTTTCATGTGGATCAGTTTAAAGTGAACGTCTTATGAGCTAATTATTAAATAATGAATACATTAAAGTCAATAGTTTTAATTTATTTTAATGAAAATTAATTTTAACTAATCTTGATCGTTCACATTAATGTATTTATATT
>NZ_JAKGCR010000036.1 GCF_022668875.1 Domibacillus sp. PGB-M46
AGAGGTCACACCCGTTCCCATCCCGAACACGGCCGTTAAGCTCTTCAGCGCCGATGGTAGTTGGGGGTTTCCCCCTGTGAGAGCAGGACGCCGCCAGGCAAAACAGGAGAACAGCGGAAGCTGTTCTTTTTCTTTCGGAATCATCTTCCATGAGAAAGAACTTGATTTTTGGAAAGCCTATAATGAAAAGGAAGGTTGCCGCAGCAGGCACCTCCTCTTATATAGATAAACACCGCCTGGAATAAAACTCAGGCGGTGTTTTTGTATTCGAAATTAATGGAGATGACATACCAGCGGAATTTGATCTTTGCAAGAAATATTTTTATTTTTAACGAGGATAGAAGCAGAGAAAGAAAAAGCAAGTGTACACCCTTATCTAAAGCATATTATATAAAAGGGCTGTCCCAAGCCAGTATATAACTGACATGAGACAGTCTTATTATCCTGTAATGGCTTTAGTCACGAGAAAAAGCACAGAGGGCCCCATTAAACACCCAAGTCCTGTATAAAATGTAGCTGTTACTGCTCCATATGGAACCAATTTCGGATTAGTCGCCGCCAGTCCGCCGGCAACGCCGCTCGTTGTTCCGAGGAGCCCTCCGTATATCATGGCTGATCGTGGGTTATTTAAACCGATGTATTTGGCGATAAACGGAGTGCCTACCATCGTCAAAATAGATTTTACAAGCCCGGCAGCAATACTGATCGTAATGACTGTAGAGCTTGCCCCTATGGCTGCGCCAGTGACAGGGCCTACAATATAGGTAGCTGTACCGGCACCAATTGTGGTGAGGCTGACGGCATCTGTATAACCAAAAGCAAGAGCAATCACAACTCCAATAACAAAAGAAAGAACCACACCAATAAACAATGAAGCAACGCCACTAAATCCAGCTTTTTTAATCTCATCGAAATTAGCACCAAATGCGGTAGAGACAATGGCAAAATCGCGAAGCATGCCCCCGCCCATTAAGCCAATGCCAGCAAAAATACTGACATCGGACAAGCCCTTCTCGCCCCCGGTCGTTACCCCGCCAATATAAGCAAGAATCAATCCTAAAATGATGGCAATGGCTGATCCATGAATGCGGCCTTTTGTTAATTTATCAGACATAAAATAAGCGATATACATAGTAAAGCCGACTAAGGCAAAAGAAACAATCAAAGGGTTGTCCACAAACACGTCACTTAACGTTTGAAACATTTGATTCCCCTCCCGCTAATACTGGATTTTCCTTTTCTTCCTCAACAGGAATAGGAGGAGCGCCTTTACTCAAAAGGGGAACAAGCATCCAGCTGATTACCACAGCTGCAACACCTGCCACAACAGCAAGCGGGCCTCCATCTAAAGCTGCTGCCACGTTCTGGTTTGCCGACATAGCGATGACAATTGGGATGTACATAGCACTCCAAAAACCAAGTCCTTCTTGCGCAGGCTGGCTCAGCTTGCCGCGTTTTTTCAAGTAATCGACGATTAAAACAAGCATAATCATCGCAAGGCCAACACCGCCTACATTTGCTTCAATACCCAATAAAACACCAAGCATTTCACCGAAAAAGAGACCGGTTAACATACACATTGCCAGTAACGCTACGCCAAAAATAACCATTATTCCACCTCACTGTTTTTAATAAAGGGCAGCCATAGGAAAATATCGGTCATAAGTAAGCGGTTACAAAAGAAGTATACATACAGTCGACTGTATTCTAGGGAATATCATAAACGCAACAAAATAAAAATGCAAACCTTATTTTTGTTTTTTTCAGAATATTGAATTATTTTATTTTAGCTTGTATAATTGAATCGACAGTCGACAATTTGCAAAAACGTGAAGGGGTGACAAGATGGCACCACATAATTTTAAAAATAATGCGTTATCTAACTCTATTGCAGAACATATTACAGAACAAATTATTGCAGGCGATCTGCAGCCGGGAGAAAAACTAATAGAACAAAACTATGCAGAAGAATATGGAACAAGCAGAGCGCCTGTGCGTGAGGCTATTTATTTGCTGGCAATCGAAGGGCTGGTTGAAAGAATTCCGCGGAAAGGTGCAGTGGTAAAGGAATATACAGAAAATGAGATCTATGACTTGCTGGAAATTCGAAACATGTTAGAGAATATGGCAATGGACCGGATCAAAAAGTATGGGACAGATCCAGAAGTGCTAAAAGAAATGAATCAGATTCTTAAAGAAATGAAAAAAGCAGAGGATGTTCATTCTTATACACAATTGAACCATTCTTTTCATATGTGTCTAATTAAGATGAGCAAAAGCGAAACGATTCGAAACGTTTACTCACGTCTTGGATGGCCGCTGTTAAGAGTTCAAAGCCTTTCTTTTATGAGAGAGGGAAATGTTCAAAAATCTATTGCAGAGCATGAATTGATTATACAGTTGCTAACAGAAAACAACATGATTGAGTTAGCTGACATCCTGTTGAAGCATAATGAAGATGTGATTTCCAGCCTTCATCAAAAGTTTAGATCGTAGATGCCTTTAAACGAAAGAGGGTGAACGATATAAAAATTTCTTTTTTGTTTCCCGGACAAGGCTCCCAAAAGCCAGGAATGTTAAACGATCTGCCGGCAGATGACCCGGTTCAAACTGTTGTAGCTTCCGCAAATTCAATATTAAATGAAAGCGTGTACAAACATCATGCAAAAGAAGCGCTCCATTCAACCAAGTCGGTGCAGATTTCCCTCTTAACTGCAGGAGTAGGAGCCTTTAAAGCGTTTGAAGCAGCAGGGGTTAACCCAGACTTTGTCGCAGGACATTCAGTCGGTGCATTCAGCGCGGCCGTTGCCGCTGGTGTTATTGATTATCAAGACGCCTTAAAAGCAGTCCTTTTTCGGGGGGAGCTGATGGAACGAGCATACCCGCACGGATACGGTATGGGTGTTGTACTGGGCATGGATGAGAATATGCTGAAGACCATTGTCCGTAAGCACTATGAAGAGACGAACCCGGTATTTATTTCAAACAAAAATGCACCGGATCAAATAACACTGTCAGGAGCCTTGCCCGGGATACAAAAAATTTTAGATGCTGCCAGACAAAATGGGGCGCGCTGTGCTTCCTTCCTGAAGGTCAGCACGCCTTCCCACTGTCCGCTTCTCTCATCTGTATCAGAAGAGCTGTCTGAAATGCTTCGTGACATCCCGTTTTACCGCCCTTTGATCCCGTATGCGGGCAATAGAGGGGCTAGACTTTTGTTTGATCCAGTCGACATTCGACAAGACCTCGCTGAAAGTGTTTCTTCCGCTGTTCAATGGCATGATGCATCAACGGTTTTGTATGAAAATGGCACAAGACTATTTGTTGAAATGCCACCAGGAAATGTACTTTCCCGTTTAGCGACAAAGGCATTTCCTGAGACCAGAGTATTCTCGGTAGCGGAAAACGGATTTGATGATTGTGTTTTTATCGCAAAACGTGAACGATCAAAATCATGAAGGGGGACTGCAAGGATGGAAACGATGGAACAGGCCGTAAACCAAAAACGTTCATGGACAACAAGGCTGGATGCGAAGAAAAAGCGGATAGACAGTGTGAAAGGTCTTGTTAACGGAAGAGTTATTCCGACTGATCGGATTGTAGAAGCACTGGAAAAATTGATTAGACCGGGCGACCGGGTCGTTCTGGAAGGAAACAATCAAAAGCAGGCTTCCTTCCTTTCAGGAGCACTCGCGCAGACGAGCCCTAAAAATTTGTTTGATCTGCACATGATTATGTCCAGCCTTTCAAGACCGGAACACTTAGACCTGTTTGAACGCGGGATTGCCAATAAAGTTGATTTTGCATATGCCGGGCCGCAAAGTCTTCGGATAGCCCAAATGCTTGAAGACGGGAAGCTGACAATGGGTGAAATTCACACGTATGTTGAATTGTACGGCCGTCTTTTCGTTGACCTCATTCCTTCTGTTGCCCTTGTGGCTGCGGATAAAGCAGACAGGCAGGGAAATCTGTATACCGGTCCAAACACCGAAGAAACACCAACGCTTGTTGAAGCGGCTGCCTTCCGTGACGGTATTGTGATCGCACAGGTGAACGAACTGGCTGATGAACTGCCCCGGGTGGATATTCCCGGTTCTTGGATCGATTATATTGTGGTTGCAGATGAACCATATGAACTTGAACCGTTATTTACACGCGATCCCCGTCATATTACCGATATTCAAATTTTGCAGGCTATGATGGTCATCCGAGGTATATATGAAAAACATGAAGTACAGTCGTTGAATCATGGGATTGGGTATAATACAGCGGCGATTGAATTGCTACTTCCTACGTACGGTGAATCGCTTGGACTGAAGGGGAAAATTTGCAAGCATTGGGCACTAAATCCGCATCCGACCTTGATTCCCGCTATTGAAAGCGGCTGGGTTGACAGCGTTCACTGTTTTGGCGGGGAAGTCGGAATGGAAAAATATGTGGCAGCCCGCCGGGACGTTTTTTTCACAGGGCGCGACGGCAGTTTGCGTTCAAACCGGACCCTCTGTCAAATGGCAGGGCAATATGCAGTCGATTTATTTATCGGGTCAACGCTGCAAATGGACCGGGATGGAAACTCTTCTACGGTAACACGAGGCAGGCTCGCAGGCTACGGGGGAGCGCCTAATATGGGACATAATCCAGGAGGGAGACGCCATTCAACACCGGCCTGGTTAAATATGATGTCGTCTAATGATTCATTGGCCCGCGGGAAAAAGCTGGTTGTTCAAGTTGTTGAGACGTTCCAGGCCGGAAACAAGCCCGTTTTTGTTGAATCACTGGATGCGGTTGATGCCAAGAAAGATACCGGCCTTGCGACAGCGCCCGTTATGATTTACGGAGATGATGTTACACATATTGTTACGGAAGAAGGCATTGCTTATTTATACAAAACGGACAGTATGGAAAAACGAAGAGAAGCGGTTGCGGCAGTTGCCGGGGTTACACCGGTTGGGCTTGGGCATGATTCAAAGAAAACAGAAAGCCTGCGGCGCGAAGGAATGATCGCGCTTCCGGAAGACTTAAACATCCGGCGGACCGATGCCAAGCGCTCACTGTTGGCGGCCAAAAGTGTAGAAGAAATTGTTCAATGGTCGGATGGGCTGTACGAACCGCCGGCTAAGTTTAGAAGCTGGTAAACAGGAGGGGAAAAATGAGCCGTGCAAAAAAGACATTCAGCCGCTATGCAGCCTCGGCAGCCGTTCTTTCCTTAATAGAAGAGGCTGAACTAACACCGAAGCCAGGACTGGTAGATAAAAATAACAATGGCGCTCACCGGGACCTGACCATTGATCTCATGAGAAAGTCTGCTGTATCACTAAGAGAAACGTTTGAAGGCATAGCGTACATTAGCTATGGGAGGAGCCCGTCTATTTTGTTAAGGGAGGAAATTGGCGCAATCGGCCGCAAAGGGGAACAAAGAATGCTGGAGACAACAGGCGGCGTCAATACGCATAAAGGAGCCATCTGGGCGATTGGCCTGCTCGTTTCAGCTGCAGCGATAGGAAAAGGCTGCTATTCAATAGAAGAGATAGTATCACTAGCCGGGGAAACGGCTCGATATCCAGATCGGCATTGTCCTATTGTGGCTACGAATGGAAGACGTGTTTCTGAAAAATACGGTGTAAGCGGTGCCAGGGGAGAAGCACAGCAGGGTTTTCCACATATTGTGAATGTTTCGCTTCCCACCCTTAAGAAGTCGCGAACGGTTGGGCTGTCAGAAAATAGCGCTCTGCTGAATACGCTGCTGGCTTTAATGGCCCAGTTAAATGATACATGTATTTTGCACCGCGGCGGTCCTGAAGCTCTTGGATTTGCGAAAAAGCAGGCAGCCGCAGCGCTGGCAGCTGGCAATCTTTCCTGTATGCAGACACTGGACGAGGAATTTATAAAACGAAATATTTCTCCAGGCGGCAGTGCAGACCTGCTTGCTGCTACAATCTTTCTGGATAAAATAGAGCTAAATCGGATGGACAATAGGAATCTAAAAAAACTACAGTACACACATTAAACGGAGGTGCTTTGTGTGGAAACACTCAAGTATACATTTCCTGCAACCAAAAAAATCAGCCAGCGTGCACACGTTGGGGTTGTAGGTTCAGGTGATATGGAAGTAATAGTAGAACCATATGAAGGAGCAGAAGCGGAAGTCACTGTTCGAACAGGAGTTACCGGATTTAAAAAGACATGGGAAGCCGTCATTGATCGTTTTTTTACACAGCATGATATTGCGGCAAAAGTAAAAATCAATGATTTTGGTGCTACACCCGGTGTTGTCACTATACGCCTTGCCCAGGCATTGGAGGTGAGCTCTCTTGACACAAGCGTTAAGAGCTAGTTTTTTGGAATGCAGCGGACGAGAAAGAGCAATAAAGCTTCTGGATGATGGAACGTATAGAGAACTGCTCAGCCCATTTGACGGAGTGGAGTCTCCTCACCTGGAGCCTCAAGGAATCGTGCCTCAAAGTGATGACGGCGTTATTGTAGCAAGAGGAACCATTAATGGACAGCAAGCTGTGGTTATTTCAATCGAGGGAAGTTTTCAGGGCGGGGGTATAGGCGAGGTATCCGGTTCAAAAATTGCCGGTGCATTGGAAATAGCATTAAAACAGTGTAAAAATGGAATTAAAGTGATTCCTGTTTTGGTATTTGATACAGGCGGAGTGAGACTTCAAGAAGCCAATTATGGGCTGCTTTCCATTGCGGAAATTGGGGCAGCTATTGTAGCGCTTCGTCGTCATGTCCCTGTGATTGCAGTGATCCCAGGGAAAATCGGTGCATTTGGGGGGATGTCGATTACAGCAGGTCTTTGCAGCGCCATTATTATGACGAGAGAAGGCCGTCTTGGATTAAATGGACCAGAGGTAATTGAACAGGAAGCAGGCATCCGCGAGTTTGATTCTAAAGACCGGCCATTAATTTGGAGTACCATTGGCGGGGAGCAGCGAACTGCAGCCGGCTTTGCCGACTTATTAATTGAAGATGATACAGAGTCAATTAAAGAAGCTGTTCTTTATATGATAAAAAGCGGTGCTATTTTTGCACCGAGAACCGAACAGGTGGAACGGTATGAAGCATTTTTAAATCAATTAGATCTGTCACAGCGGTTAACGCCTGAAGATGTACGGCGGCTCTGGAATGAACCTTGTAAAAAAACAGTTGGAGAAAGTCAATCTGTTTCAGAAAACGTAAAATCCGAAGGACGGGGACAAACTTGGTTTGACCTGCTGCGAGATGGCGCTCCCGAGATAAGTAATGTTCCTTCGGTACGGGTGGCAGATGCTTTAATTGAGGAAACCAAAGTGCGATATATTGCTGTTGTGCCGGACACGCAAAGCCGCTTTTCAAGAGCACGAAACGGAGAAGTAGGTTTGCGGGAAGGCTGGACAATCGCAAAATACATTCGGGAGGCCATTCAAGAGGATCAAAATGGAGAAAAACGAGCAATCGTGGCGATTGTCGATGTTCCGAGCCAGGCGTATGGTTATCATGAAGAACTGCTCGGCATTCATCAAGCCTGCGCAGCGGCTGTAGATGCCTATGCTTCTGCACGTATAAACGGTCACCCTGTTGTTTCGTTTATACCAGGTAATGCTATTTCCGGTGCTTTCCTATCACACGGCATGCAGGCCCATCGGTTAATTGCCCTGCGTGATCCTGGTGTAACCGTGCATGTTATGTCAAAAAAATCAGCAGCCCGTATTACGCATAGAAGTTTGGAAGAGTTAGAAGCTGCAGCAAAAAAAGTACCTGCTATGGCATACGACATTGAATCATTCCAAAAGCTTGGTGCTTTGCATTCGCTGGTCGATGGAATAGAGGCGGACAGTCCAGAGCTAAAAGACCGCGATAGCATATACAAAGAAATAAAAGAAGCGATTGAAGATATTGAAACGGTTGGCTCAATGGATTTAGAGGTTCGGCTCACATCTCCTCTTGCACAGGATGGAGGCCGTGCTGCATCTATTTTAGTAAGAAAAAAGTTGAATGAACAATGGAATTAAAGCCACATGATTTATTGAAGATTAAAAAAGCCGAAGATTTGATCAGCTACACACCTGTACCAGAGTGGGTGGAGGCAGCCCTTGCTAAGACACCTTTTGTGGTCGTACGCCGGACCCGTGCTGCCCAGGGATTGGTGGCTGTCGGCGTGCGCGGTTCGGTAAGAAGTGAACGGTTTGGCGCTTTTTTACCTGTTGATCTTATTGTAAACCGAATTTCACCTGAACAGTTGGCAGAAGAAAAAGGATGGAAGAATCGTTCGAAGGAAATTTTCCGGTCCGTAGAACAAATCAGTCATTTAATGGAGTGTGCTTCGCTTCAATGGGGTCCTGTGGGGAGTCTTGGGTTTGAGCTGGCCAGCGGAAATGAAACAGTTACAGAAAAAAGTGATATTGATATTGTCATTCGATTTTCAAGAAAACTTACCTTAGATGCCGCCAAGAAGATAGATGATACATTGAAGAAAAATCTTTTCCGAATTGATGCTCAAGTAGACACGGCAGAAGGTGCTTTTTCATTAAGTGAATATGCTCTATCAGAAGAAAAAGAGATTTTAGTGCGAACGATAGACGGTCCACTGTTAAAAAAAATAAAAAACCATCCTTTACTGTACAGCCAGTAAGGGATGGTTCTTCTACTGAGAATAATTAACTGAATAAAAGAAATAAGGATCATATATATTGGCGGACCGTTATCATACCTGATTCAGAAATATTTGGTAACTCAGATATTAAATTTACTTGTACTGTGTTATAAGCTTCCAGGTCAATGCTATAGAAGGTTCTCCAACAAGTTACTGATCAAAAGTATACCTAATCAAAAGTACACCCAGTAAAAAGTATACTTTTTACTGGGTGTACTTTTGTTGGATGTACTAAAGCTTGAAAACGAAAATTTTTTAAAAAACTATTTTAGTAAGCAAGTTTATTTGCCACCGGTATAGTTAAGATGTCTTGCATAACCAGATCGGTGAAAGGGATTAAAGCAGCTTAGACTTGTATTGCTGTCTCCAAATATAATAAATTAAAAACTCTGACAATTACCAATCGACGGTCGCTTGTACTGGCTCATTTTATGGATCATTAAAGCGAATCGACCTCCTGTTAAATTCTCGGTTGTACCAAACCTATTCTACAATACGTTTCGAAAAAGATGCTTACTCGTTTCGCACTTTAAGATTGTGTACGCATGCTTACAGAAGAAGCGTAGTTAAATTCACAAAAAAGGCCGCGGAAGTGTAGTTCCGCAGCAAACAGTATCTCATATGTAGAGAAACTAGGAGATGGTATTGGTTACCACAATTAATTCTTTACCCGCTGTGACAAGAAGATAAACCACAAAGAAAAATTTATTAGTCCGTGTTACTCCCCTATTTATTACCTCCCCATCTGACTCGGTTGTTGCCTTTTCCAATTGCCAATGAGCCGCGGTGTGGCGCTGTTTTCGAAAAGTGTTAAATAGAATAACCCTGCCGAATTAAACCGGACGTGGTTTTTCCCGTGCTTGAGTGAGCGCCTTGCTTTCCGCAATTAAAATATATCAGGCCACCTGCGATTGATTAATCTCACGTCAAGCCGTTCTGCGCAGTTGCAGGCGTTTTTGGTGAACGTGTTATTCGTTATGACCCATGCCTCATGTGTTCGATAATACCCTTTAGTATCACTTACTTCCTGGACAGCTTTCGCCCCGACAGCGTTGCCATACCGCTTCGCTTGGACCGGGGTGGTCCGGCTTTCCTTGCGCAGCAGCAGAAACAAAAAATTTTAGGGTATTTCAGGGCCTTTTTATTAATACTTTTTCTAGCTTCTTTGTGCGTTTCTCTTTAACGAACTTTCAAGCAGCTGCGTATTATGTAGTAGGACAATTAGTCCTATGAAAGGAGGTGGACTTCTGTGATTACGAAACATTCTACGTGCAGTGTTTTTGAAATGTTCCTAGGGTTTTTAGTGGGTGTAGTGTTCCTGCTGCTAACGGTATGGGGATCAACACCTGTAGTCCCTGGTTTCTTCTCGCTCCTTGGTCTAGAAACCATTGGCGCTACTTTCACCCTCATTATTGCAATACTCAGCTTCCTTGCTTCTCTTCTCTTTGGCCTATGCATACTTAAAAGAGTTTGGCACTGTTGCTTTGGAAAAAAAGGTGGATGTTAATGGATCATTCCAGTCCTAGCAGCATCTGATCTTATTGATTCATGGGAAGAAGTAAAAAGAAATTCGACTTCCCATTTGAGGGCTTGTAGTCAGGAGAAGCAGGCTACCAATAAAAGAAGTGGTTGATAAGATTAATCTGAACAGAAAGGGAGGTCTGAAAAAGGCAGCCCTTTTGTGTTTAAGTAGTTCTTTTGACGATTCCCAATATGCCGCCCACTGTTCTACAATGTTTTGATAAAATACTACATAATGATTAAACCAAAAGCAGAGGTATGCCTGAGGAATATGGATTTACAGAATATTAAAAAAATGTTGTAAGTGTTTTCAATGTGTGCTACATTAGGTACGTAAACGATTACGTTAATGAAGAAAGAAGAGAATTTATGGTGTACACTATCAAAGATGTTGCAAAACAAGCGCGTGTTTCCACTGCAACTGTTTCTCGAATTTTAAATAACCAGCCGGGGTATTCGGAGAAAACCAAAGCGAAAGTGCTGCAAGTAATAGAAGAGCTGGGTTACGAACCTAATGCCGTCGCCAGAGGACTGGTTAAAAAACGGACGCATACAATAGGCGTTTTATTCCCGAGCGTATCCAGTTTATTCAGCGGGAAATTGCTGAGTGGAATAGAAAGTGTGACCCATGCTAAGGAATCCAGTGTAATTGTTTGTCATACGCAAGAATTAGGCTCTAAAACCATGAAATATTTACATTTACTAAATGAGAAACGAATCGACGGGCTTATTTTCGCAAGTGAAGTGTTAAAAGGTGAGTACTACGATTATATTCAGAAAATGGGTGTACCGTTAGTGCTTCTGGCCACGGAATCACCTGAATTTCAAGTTCCTTATGTGAAGGTGAGTGACTATCAGGCTTCTTATTCAGCGGCTCGATATTTGATTGAAAAAGGGCATACGAAAATAGGCATGATCAGCGGCGGCGATGATGTGATTGCAGGAATACCTAGAATTGAAGGCTTTAAACAAGCACTTAAAGACCATGCTTTACTACCATTAAATGAAGAAAATATCTTTTGGGGTGAAGATTTCGGATATAAAGAGGGAAAGAAGAATTTTCCGTTTCTGTTAAAACGATTCCCTAATATGACTGCTTTGTTTTGTGCCAGTGACCATTTAGCTATGGGAGCAATGTCTGCTGCTGTAGAAATAGGAATGAAAATTCCTGAAGATCTTTCGATTATAGGCTATGATAATTTGCCAATTGCGGAGATGGCTACTCCGCCATTAACGACTGTTGAGCAGCCACTGGAAGAAATGGGGAAAAGAGCAGCTGCCGGGCTTTTTCGCATGCTAGAGAGTGGAGATAAGATGAGAGCCGAAATCATGCCTCATCAAATCATTGAAAGAAAGACGGTTAAACACCTTTAAATAATCAATTGAAAAGCTTGTTACTTTAGAAAGCTTTAACCCTTTTTTATCTTTCTACGGAAGTAAGCTTTTTATCGTTTTACGTAAACGTTTACGTTGAGTGAGTTCAATTAAGGGAGATACCCCTTTATTTGCTCACTTACGTAAACGTTTACGTAGAAACATACCTCGGTTCTTAAATTGAGGAATTTCTTCGCACGCTTACGTAAGCGTTTACGTAAGCTTAAAACCATCACAAAAATAGGAGATGAAAATGATGTTTAGCAAATTATCTGTATTTGGAACGACGGTTGTGTTAAGTGCAGCGATTTTAACGGGGTGTGGCAGCAATGGGGGAAGCAGTGATGGTCAGGTAGAACTAGACTTTTTCACTAATAAAAGCGAAAGTATTGATACTTATAAAGGATTAATTGCCGATTTCGAGAAACAAAATCCAGATATTAAAATTAAGCTGGATGCACCGCCGGAAGCTGAAACCGTGTTGAAAACGCGCTTAACAAAAAATGATTTGCCCGATTTGATGGGCATCGGCGGAAATGCCACTTATGGAGAACTGGCACGTGCAGGTGTTTTGCATGACTTTTCAGAGGAAGAAGTAACCAGCAGCATTCAGCCGGCTTATATTGAGATGGTCAATCGCCTTGTGGGACCGGATGAGAAAGGTGTTCATGGTCTTCCTTACGCCACCAATGCAAACGCTGTCATTTACAATAAAGCCAAATTAAAAGAGCTTGGCTTAACCGTGCCAACTACGTGGGATGAGTTTGTTCTTGCTTTGGAAAAAGCAAAAGCAGCTGGTGAAACGCCGATTTATTTTACCTTAAAGGATGCCTGGACAGGCATGATTCCATGGAACTCTTTAGGTGGAAATTTAGCAGGTGATGAGTTTGCGGCACAAAAAAATGAAGGGAAAGCAAGTTTCGCAGAAAATTATGATGTACCGGCTGACAAGATGCTGGAGCTTTTAGAGTATGGCCATAAAGATAACTTTGGTGTTGCCTATAATGACGGCAATAATGCGTTTGCCAAAGGCGAGTCTGTTTTTTATCTTCAAGGTAACTGGGCTATTCCTGAAATTCTAAAAGCAAATCCAGATATGGAACTAGGCGTGTTCCCGATGCCTGTGACGAATGATCCTGCTCAAAACCGGCTTGTCTCCGGTGTAGATGTGCTTCTGACAATGAACGAAGAAACAGAGCATAAGGAAGAAGCCATGAAATTCATTGAATTTATGATGAAGGAAGAAACAGCTGCTCGCTACATTGAAGAACAAAAAGCATTTTCCGCTATCCAAAATGTCTTCCAGGAAGACCCGGTCTTTGAAGGAATCAAAGCAAACTTTGAAAACGGATCGCTTGCAAGCTTCCCTGATCACTACTATCCGGCTGGCATGGGAGCAGACGGTATCCTGCAGGAATTTTTAATGAATAAAGACAAGGAAGCGTTTTTAACAAAAATGGATAAGGAGTGGGAAAAGGTAAATGACCGATAAAGCTATGAAAGCGAAGGTGCGCACAGCGCGCCTTCCCCTTCAAAAAAAACGCGTCTCTCTGTCAAAAGAAAGCAATGTATTTTTGTTCATGGCCGTACCGGGTTTTATTTTATTCTTTATCTTCCATACGTACCCTGCCTTGCAAGGGATTTTCTATTCTTTTACCGATTGGAAAGGGTACGGTGACTGGAACTTCGTCGGCATCAAAAATTATCTGAATGTGTTTAAAGATGCTCGTGCTTTGGATGCGTATATATTTACTTTTCAATTTGCGGTACTGTCCACCATTATTGTCAACATCATCAGCATGTTAATTGCACTTGGATTAAATGCTAAAATCAAGTTTCAAAAAACACTTCGTGCCATCTTTTTCCTGCCCTTTATTTTAAGCATCTTGATTGTCGGTTTTATTTTCAACTTTATTTTCACGCACCTTTTACCGACACTGGGGCAAAATCTAGGTATTGAGCTTTTATCGAAAAATATACTAGGTGACCCCGATCTTGCCTGGATCGGCATTGTAATTGTAGCTGTCTGGCAAGCTGTGGCCTTTAATACCATTTTATACTTAGCAGGCTTGGTCACAATTACAGAAGACTTGTATGAAGCTGCCAGTATTGATGGCGCTGGCCGCTGGACACAGTTTTGGAAAATCACCTTCCCGTTAATTGCACCGTTTTTTACGATCAATATGGTATTAGCGATGAAAGGATTTTTAATGGTTTTTGATCAAATCGTAGCCTTAACAGGCGGCGGGCCAGGGACTTCGACCGAATCGATTTCTCTGTTAATCTACCGCGGCGGGTTTGAGGGCGGCCAATTCGCTTATCAATCTGCCAATGCTGTGATTTACTTTGTGGTTATTGTGATCATTTCTATTATTCAGCTTAAAGTCTTAGAAAGAAGAGAGGCGGGGAACTAATGATTGGAAAAAAAACAAACTGGCCGGTTACGGTTCTCCTTATGCTGGCTTCCCTCTGTGTTTTGCTTCCTTTTTACTTAACGATTACCATTGCACTAAAAACACCTCAGGAGATGGCAGGAAATTTATTAGCACTTCCGCAATCCTGGGAGTTTGAAAACTTCAGTAGAGCGATCGAGATGACAAACTTTTTCAATGCATTTGGGAATAGTGCATTTGTGACTATTTTTGTTGTCATTTTCACTGTACTGACCAATTCCATGGTCGCTTATGCTATTGCCCGCAATATGCATAAAAAGTTTTACAAATTTCTTTTCTATTATTTTATCAGTGCTATGTTTATTCCGTTTCCCATTATTATGCTGCCGATTGTTAACCAAACATCCGCTTGGGGGATGGACAATTTAGCTGGGCTTATTGTTTTATACGTTGTTTATAATTTGTCATTTAATATGTTTATTTACATCGGCTATATCCGTTCCATTCCAAAGGAGTTAGAAGAAGCAGCTATTATGGATGGCGCCTCTACATGGGGAGTTTTTTGGAAAGTGATTTTTCCGTTATTAGCTCCAATGAATGCGACTGTTGCCATTTTAACTTGTTTAGGCGCTTGGAATGACTTTTTGTTGCCTCTGGTTATTGTCAGTGACCGTGACCTGGCTACACTGCCAGTTGTTCAATATGTTTTCCAGTCGCAGTTTAGCACAGACTACAACTTAGCATTCGCCTCTTATTTAATGGCACTTGCGCCAATGATTATTGTCTATATACTTGCGCAAAAATGGATTATTAGCGGTGTAATGAAAGGTTCAATCAAATAAACAGTTTTCAGCAAAGAACTGTTCAAAGGAGCGGACATGTATGCAGCAGCCGTCTTTAGAAACGAAAGCGAGCCAAAAAACATGGTGGAAAGAAAGTGTCATTTATCAAATTTACCCGCGCAGTTTCAATGACAGTAATGGTGACGGAATAGGTGATTTAAAAGGGATTACTGAAAAACTCGGCTATCTGCAAAACCTCGGAGTCGATGTTCTTTGGCTGTCACCTGTTTACCATTCGCCGAATGATGATAATGGCTATGACATTAGTGACTATCAAGCCATCATGGATGAATTCGGAACCATGGAAGACTGGGAAGAATTAATCCATGAAACACATAAACACGGGATGAAAATGATCATGGACCTAGTTGTGAACCATTCTTCTGATGAACATGCCTGGTTTGCAGAATCCAGAAAATCAAAAGACAATCCGTACCGTGACTATTATATTTGGCGTCCTGGCAAGGCAGGCGAAGAACCAAACAACTGGTCGTCTGCTTTCAGCGGTTCTGCCTGGCAGTATGATGAGACAACGGATGAATACTACTTGCACATTTTCAGCAAAAAACAGCCGGACTTAAACTGGGAAAATCCAAAACTCCGCAAAGAAATCTACAGCATGATGACGTGGTGGCTTGATAAAGGAATTGATGGCTTCCGAATGGACGTCATTAACTTTATTTCCAAAGTACCGGAACTCCCTAATGCGCCGGAAAATGCTGCTGGCGGCGGGTTTGGCTGGGGAGGCAAATATTTTATGAACGGGCCGCGCATTCATGAATTCCTTCATGAAATGAATAAAGAAGTATTATCCAACTATGACATCATGACAGTAGGGGAAATGCCCGGCGCAACCGTGGAAGACGCTAAACTCTATACCGATTATGAACGAGAAGAATTAAATATGGTGTTTACGTTTGAACATATGGACCTTGATTCTGGGCCTGAAGGCAAGTGGGATTTAAAGCCGTTTAACTTAGTGGATTTAAAACGGATCCTAACAAAATGGCAAAAAGGACTGCATGACCGCGGGTGGAACAGTTTGTATCTCAATAATCACGACCAGCCGCGGATGGTATCACGCTTCGGGAACGATACGACTTACCGTGTAGAATCAGCAAAAATGCTTGCGACAGTCCTTCATATGCTGCAAGGTACTCCTTACATATACCAGGGAGAAGAGCTTGGTATGACAAATATCCGTTTTGACTCTATAGATGATTACAGGGACATTGAAATATTAAACATGTACCGGGAAAAAGTAGTGGAACAAAAGGAAGACCCCAAAAAAGTCATGCAATCCATTTACGTAAAGGGCCGGGATAATGCAAGAACACCGATGCAATGGAACGATAGTGAGAATGCGGGCTTCAGTACAGGAAAACCCTGGATGAATGTGAACCCGAATTATAAAGAGATTAATGCAGAACAAGCTGTAGCGGATCCGGATTCCGTCTACCATTATTACAAACAGTTAATCAGTCTTCGAAAATGCCACGAAATCATTGTATATGGAGAATACGATTTACTGTTTGAAGATCATCCACAAATTTATGCTTTTACTCGTTCCTATGGAGGGGAGCAATTGCTTATTGTCGCCAATTTCACTGATCAGGAACTCCCATTTGCAAAACTTGAAGAAACGATGTTTGAAGAGTATGCCCTGCTCATCGGCAACTATGACAGCCGTGATGAAAAAAATGAGAGTACGACAACACTTCGTCCTTATGAGGCAAGAGTGTATAAAGGAAAAACCAAAAATTAATGATCCCTGTCTAGTCTGCAAAAAGACGCTTCCAGGGTTGAATTTTATTATAAGAACAGTGGAGGGAATAGAAGTGAAAAAAGTAACGGTATGGAACGAAAATCTACATGAAAAGAAAAATCCGGCAGTCCGAGAGATTTACCCGGACGGGATTCACAGCACGGTTGCACAATTTTTAACAGAAGCAGGATTTGACACAAAAACAGCGGTTTTAGACGAACCCGAGCATGGATTAACAGATGATGTACTGAATCATACAGATGTGCTTCTTTGGTGGGGCCATCTTGCACATGGGGAAGTAAGCGATGAAATCGTAGCGAAAGTACAACAGCGCGTTCTAGATGGCATGGGGCTCATTGTCCTTCATTCCGCTCATTTCTCCAAGATTTTCAAGACACTCATGGGAACAAGCTGTGATTTAAAGTGGCGTGAAGCGGATGAAAAAGAACGCCTGTGGGTTGTGGCGCCAAGTCATCCGATTACGGAAGGCATCGGAGAATACATTGAACTTGAAAAAGAAGAAATGTATGGCGAGCACTTTGATATTCCGGCGCCAGAGGAACTAATTTTCACCAGCTGGTTTGAAGGCGGAGAAGTATTCCGGAGCGGCTGCACATATACACGCGGAAACGGCAGGATCTTTTACTTCAGACCAGGACACGAAACGTACCCTACCTACCATAACAAAGACATTCAGCGTGTCATCATAAATGCGGTGAAATGGGCTCAGCCTGTCCAGCGCAGCCGTCCAGTTTACGGAAACGCACAGCCGTTAGAGAAAATCTTAGAAAAGGTAAATCAATAAATAAAACCTTGGGAGGACAGAACAATGACCAAATTGAAAATTGGGGTAATTGGAGGCGGGAGTATTGCACAGCATCGCCATTTGCCAGAATATCAAATGAATCAGCAGGTAGAACTAGTAGCCGTTTGTGATATCAATAAAGAGCGTGCCAATCAAGCAGCTCGAAAATATAGTGTAAAAGCCTATACGAGCTTTGAAGAGCTGCTGCAAAGCGGAGAAGTGGAAGCAGTGAGTGTATGTACGCCAAACTACCTTCATGCCCCCATCTCCATCGCTGCACTGCAGGCAGGTGTTCATGTACTGTGTGAAAAGCCGATGGCTACTTCAGCAGAAGAGGCGGAGGCCATGATCGAAGCGGCTAAACAAAGTGGCAAAAAATTAATGATTGCACACAACCAGCGGTTCGTTCCATCTCATCAGAAAGCAAGACAAATCATTGAAAGCGGAGACCTTGGGAAGATTTACAGCTTCCGCACAACGTTTGGCCATGGCGGGCCGGAAGGATGGAGTGTAGAGGGAAGAGAAGGCTGGTTCTTCCAAAAAGAAAAAGCGTTTGTGGGAGCGATGGGTGACCTGGGTGTTCATAAAACCGACTTGCTTCGTTACCTGCTTGGAGAAGAAATAATGGAGGTAGGGGCATTTGTAGAAACAAGTGCCAAAGACTTTGCTACCGTTGATGATAATGCAGTGTGTATCTTGAAAACAGAGAGCGGAATCATTGGCACGCTGGCGGCAAGCTGGGCCTACACAGCAGGTGAAGATAACTCTACCATTATTTACGGAGAAAAAGCGGTTCTTCGTTTAGAAGATGACCCGGATTATTCCCTTATCGTGCAATATAAAAATGGAGAATTAGTAAAACATCAGCTCGGTAAAATTCAGTCTAACGCAGAAGGCGGCCAAAGTAATTCCCATATCGTGGAGAAGTTCGTGGACGCTATTCTTTATGATAAAGAGCCGGAAGTTACAGGTGAAGAAGGTTTTAAATCACTTCAGGTGATTCTAGCCGCTCTTCAATCACAAGAAACCAAACAAATTGTTCCTATTAAAGTAGCAACAGTAGTGTAATTCACTATATGGGGGAAGTACTACTGATGCCCGCAAACCATGTACTAGATGACATTCCTACAGACTTGCCGAGCGGGAAAGCCCGCTCCTTCAGCTGTGGGAGTGTCAAGTAGATATCTTACTTACAATTGCAGGATTGGCGGGAATCACCCACAACCCGTCAGGCACCAATGAAGAAAAGAAATAGCGAGCGGCCTCCGGGCGGCTCATTTTTATTTTATCCGGAAAAGCTGGCGTTAAAATAAAATCAAATCGGGAAATTAAAAGTGCTTTTCGGTCCTGTTGGTAATGTCGTAAAAACCATAGGCAGCAAGAGCCTGACATGATCTCTACATGTGTTTTTTTACACAGTTTAAATAACAACTAAACCTACAGGTTACAGGTGTAAAAAACATTTTACCGGAATGAGATCTGTCTAGGCCAGTCCGGCTTTTTCAATGTTTAAGGCGGCATTGTGGTTGCAGTCCGGCACAATGCCGCAATCCGGACAGGCATGCGTTCGGGCGGAGCTGTTCCATCCCTTCAATTTGTCCTATCCATGCACTGTGTCATCCTTCATAATCTCTACATACACTATTTGGGAATTCAATTTCTAAAAGTATAATTTAAAATGAGGTGTCACCTTTTGATTGATAAACTCATGTTTGTCGCCCATCCCGATGATGAATCAATTTTCGGGGGAGCGGCTTTATTAAGAGAGCAAGGGTGGAAGGTCATATGCCTAACCAATGGCACAGACAGTATCCGTTCAAAAGAATTTCAGCAGGTAATGAAAAAGGCTGGAGCTTCATATGAAATATGGGACTATCCTGATATATATGGCGGAAGCTTTGATGTGCAGCTAGTCGGAAAGGATTTAAGGAAGGTTATTAGCAAGTATAGACCTAGCCGCATCGTTACACATAATCTTTGTGGGGAGTATGGACATTCCCAACACAAATCACTCTCAAAAATTTTACATGATCAAGGACATGATAATCTCTATGTCTTTGATGCCTCAAACGATGTCATTCCCTTCAGCCTGCTTCAGAAAAAATTAAATCTCCTTTCTATCTATAGAAGTCAGATGCACGTGATTAAAAAGTTAATGCCATATATTTTATATGAGAACATCGTGCGGTATGATAAGTCACCTTGTTTTACGGATGGTAAACATATATGAAAATTGTTCAGGTTGCCCCAGCTGTTATGCCCCTTCCTGGAAGCGGAGGAATAGAAAGAGTAGTTTATAACCTGTCGGATGAGTTGGTTAGGAGAGGACATGAAGTTTATGTTTATGCTCCGTCAGGCAGTAAAAGTAAAGGGATTATTATTCCCTATGGCCAGAGAGGGTTTAACAAAAAAAATATCAAGGACTTTGTACTTCAGACGCTGCCAGAGGATATTGATGTCATTCATGATCATACAAACCAATTAGTTATTGGACGTGAACATTTAGATATTCCTACCATTTCCACTATTCATACTCAATCAAGATTGAATATTTCTGTAAAATGTCCAGTGTACGTTAGTAAAACGAAATTGCTGCAGTCAACCAATAAGTACAAGGGGGCCTACGTGCATAACGGCATTGATTTGGAATCCTATACTTTCTCAGAGATAAAGGAAGACTACTTGTTGTATTTAGGGCGTATCGACAAGGGAAAGGGTGTTGAAGACGCCATAAAATTAGGTGAACAGACAGGCATCAGGACCATTATTGCCGGTCCTGTCTTTAGTACAAAGCTGTTTAAGGAGATACACCCGCAAATCGAAAAGTTGTCAAATATCACCTATGTAGGCGAAGTCCATGGGGAGAAAAAGCAAACTCTATTGAGGCGCGCCAAATGGCTAGTCTTTCCGAATGAAGAGCAGGAGCAATTTGGACTGGTATTAGTAGAAGCAATGGCTTGTGGAACTCCTGTTGCTGCATATGGCCGAGGAGGGGTTCTAGACGTGTTAGAAGGTTTGCCTATGTTTATTTGTAGTGATTTGGATCATATGGGTAAATTAGTAAGCGGTGATTCGCCAATCAAACCACAGGATCTGAGAAAATATGTTGCCAGACGGTTCACGAAAGAAAGAATGACTGACAGATATTTAGAGTTGTATCAGAGAGCCATTGATGGGTGGAAGTAAAAGTTACATTTTTAATGATTAGTATTTCTAAATTATTAATCCAACTTTCGCACATAGAAAATCTTAATAAGCCCTTTGATATAACTTGTTGGAGGCACAAACCATTGTGCTAATTTACGGTTTAAAGACTCATCTTTAATAAAAAGGTGTGAAGGAATTGGAAAGGATTATCATTTTGACTTCAACGAACAACCATTATGCCAAATATTTAGCTGTCATGTTAAACTCTTTGTTAGAAAATAAGGTTTCAAGCCAGCTCATAGATATTTATATCATTGATGGGGGTAACCTTTCAGCACAGAATAAAGTTAAATTAGAGAAATCTTTACAAAGGTTTAATGTAATTCCTCAATTTTTATTTATTAATGCTAATTTATATGATGATTTATTAGTAAATCGTTACTATAGCATAGAGATGTTTTGCAGAATATCAATTCCTGACCTGTTACCTGAAAGTTTTCACAAAGCCCTTTATCTCGATTGTGACCTAATTGTAAAAGAGGATATTACGAATTTGTGGGAAACAAATATAGATGATTATTATGTGGCTGCGGTTTATGACGCTAATGATAAGAGACGTAAGAAACTATTAATCCCAAAAGAGCGCGGGTATTTTAATTCGGGCGTTCTATTAATAAACTTAAAGAAGTGGAGAGAACATGACATCTCGACGAAAGTTCTCCAATTTATTAAAGATAATCCTTCCAAGTTGTTATACCCCGACCAGGATGGGTTGAATGTTGTTCTACAAGATAAATGGTTAAAATTAGATGAAAAATGGAATGTTCGAGCCAATCGTATGAATAAAATAAACACTAAACCTGCAATTATTCACTTTACGGGCAAAAATAAGCCTTGGAATGGGAATCCACCATGCAGAAAAGGATATTTAAAATATTTAGCGAAAACGGAATGGTAACTTATTTAAAATGAAAGATGAAAAACCTATTATATCACTGATTCTATTTTCTTCTCTTTTATGATTTAAACCCAAGTGAATATTTTGACATAAAGAAGCACCCCAATCGCTAGATTTTTTGTCTAACAATCGGGGTGCAGTTCATTACATAATCAAGAAGTGCTATTCCTTGTGAGTTAAGGATAGTGCACTTTTTATTTGACAACTGTTTTGTCAACATATTTGGAAATAGGCCTAATGCATTCTTATTCTGTTAGATAACCGGAACACAACAGATCCTTATTTGATCAACAGCGCCCAGCTTTTCCCTATTGATCATGGACATTAAGAATGGAAATCATATGGATGGGCAGGTGTAGACTGCTTGTAGAGTTTGAGAATTGACATGGAAGGTGCAAATGTAATGAACACGATTGTTTGAGCGACGATCACTGCCTCATCCTGTACACGCTTATTCCTCTTCTAAAATCATATGGGAGGTTCATACTTTTATATTTGAGTAGTTGCCGAACGATTACTTAATCAGAATAATGGCTGCTTCCTTTGATTAAGCAAAGAAAAGGAGAATAAATAATGAGTGTGTTACGGAGTATTACAGTAACCGCAAGTGGCTTTATTTTGGCTGTTACGTTTCCAATTACAATTTTTCTATAACAATTCGTTTAGCTGTTTTAAGATGACGATTTACCTCGCTTAATACTTTTTCATTACTTGCATAGGCCCCAATTTGGACTCCATCCACAATCACACGGTGGACATCTTCTACAGCTTTTCTTTTTAAGGAAAAGGCCTTTTCCAGTCCATTCACATGCCCTCGCGCAACTTTATTACGCCAGTTTGAATCTGCTAATTTAGCCGCATTGTCCTTGTTAGTAATAAACCCATTTTCAGTTAAGATTGCCCCCATATTCGTTTCACGGAGTACATGGAAATCTGCTTTCTTTTTCCCGCGATCTAAAAGTCCATTCATTTTCATAATTTCTTGATGCATTAGTGTTTGATGTCTTGCTGTAACGGAAGAGTCAGATAAACCACTGTAAATATAATCTTCATACCCATGAGCTTGTTGGTCAGTATATGAATTAACATGGATTGAAAGAAAATAATGTGCCCCCCAGCTATTGGCTTCATCCGTCCGTTCTTTTAGTGTTCGGAATGCGTCTGTCGATCTGCTCATTTTAACAGTCACTTCTTCATATTCATTGATAAGAATATCCCGAATACGAAGAGCAATATCTAAAGCAATGTCTTTTTCATTTAACTTATTTCCTCTAGAGCCACTATCAGATCCTCCGTGTCCAGGGTCTAAATATAGTTTAAACATTAACTATCACCTCCTTTGCTTTAATATATTCAAGACTATTCAATTAGTCTGGATTCCTTGAGGATTTCCGCAAAAAAACTTGGAAGATCAGCACTCTTCATGCCCTTTTTTATACGTTATTGGTAATCTATTTCCTTTTTTGATATACTTATTTCCTTGTCTTCGTTGGCTTCATCAACTCCAACCAAAATGAAATGATTTCTGCTTTTGAGCCTTCTTTCCAATTTGCTTTTATAGAACAAGTGTTCAGAATATTTGTTCCGTTAACAAATACTGAAATTGAAAAAAATAAAAAATTCGGATCCTTTGACATGTCAAAAGACATGCTCGGTCCAACCTCGCTTTCATCCCACCTCTGAAGAAGGGGGCTTTCCCGCTTGTAAAGTCTGTAAAAAAAGCAGCCACGTACGTAAGGGATCTATCGTTCAGATAAATCTCTTTTTTATTTAGTGAACCTCTCCAACTAATTAATACGCAATTTGATGTAGTCTTCTGGGCGGTAATGCGACAAAGACGCTTACTTTAGTGTCTAGTAAGTAAACTGTAAGAGGGCTCATGTATTTTTTAACCGATAAGAGATTTGGAGGAAAATACAATGCCGACTCAAATAATGAATCAAAAACTAGATATTCGTTCAGCTTTTCACTTTTGGAGAAGCAGTATGGTTCGTTCGCGCCAGCCAATGACTGTGATATTTATAAAAATTCGTACTGATTTGGGAATGACGGATTCGGAAGAATGGCTGCAAACGCAGGTGGAGCGATTTCTTTCTTCCTATCCGCAAGCAGAGGCAATGGCACTTCTGCGGAAATAGGAAGGAAACTTGTAAAAACGTTCGTTAAATTCTTTGTATTTTGGAAGAGGGTTTGATTTGGTTGCATGAATCAGTTTTTCTACTGCGGGTACAATCGATTTGGTTGTCAGGCCGTCAGTATGATCATACTCTTTGTCAATCACCTGGATGATGAAGGACAGAGCATGATTATAAATATCTAGTGTAGCATTGAAGATTTCCGTCCGGTTTGTGATTTTGTGCAGCAGCGACTTCGCACTTTCATTGCCAAACCCTCCTTTCCATTATTTAGTCTTTATGATACGTTGATCGTATCAAAATGGAAATTAATTGTAAAAAGAAAAGAGAATCAGTATGAATGATGATAAGTAGGAAGTGGTAATCAGTATAATAAAAAGATAGAAGAACAAGAAGAATAAAGACCTTAGCGCCTAACCCCACTAAATCGGAGATTTTGAAAGGGAATGCGGCGCTAATTTTTTGTTTAAATCTATATACGGTCCTTTTTAAAGATCCATGTCTTAAATTGCTAGAAGAAGAAATGATAAAAAAATTAGCAATCAATATTTTTAAAAAGTATTGATTTTTGATTTTAAGAATGATATTATTTTATAGCTGTCGTTAGTGCAGACTATTCCGCAGTAGCTCAGTGGTAAAGCAATCGGCTGTTAACCGATCGGTCGCCAGTTCGAGTCTTGCCCGCGGAGCCAATTCAAACAATGTAAAACGGCCCCTTGGTCAAGCGGTTAAGACACCGCCCTTTCACGGCGGTAACACGGGTTCGAATCCCGTAGGGGTCACCATT
>NZ_JAKGCR010000037.1 GCF_022668875.1 Domibacillus sp. PGB-M46
CTTATTAACAGCACAAATTCCAGTATAAGAAGGTTATTTTGTATAAATATATGGAATCTGTAAAGATCACGTAAACTTTTGTAGCACAATACTAATTATTTCTTTAATATTTCTAACTCCATGATTAATACAGTAACCAGCAAATACACCAAGCAATACTTTGTAATTTTGAATATTGCTCTTAATTGTGTTTCTAAAATTCCAGTTTATGTTAAATCCTGATATGCAAATTCAAGAAAAAAGACTACCTCCTATTTTTAGGAAGTAGTCTATAATTTAGAAAAAATCCATTTATTTGAACAGTTCTCGTTTTGAAAAGCAACCTTAACTGCTTTCCAAAATGAAATGGTGAATAACACTTTAAAACGTTAATAATTCAACGTTTTAACTTACATCATGCCGCCCATAATGTTTTATGCTGTAATATCTTGAACAGCACGTGTTGAATTGTGTTACGCCGGACTTCACGGAGATAATAATTTTAACGTCTTTAGTTACTTCGATACGTTAGCACAATGTTAGGAAGTTAACAAAAGATCAGCATCTCAAATACTGTATCATCAAATAAAAAAGCTTAACTCCCTTAGCATTCAGGCTTCCGCACTGATTCGATTCCTACTGGATTAGAACTAGTGACCTCTACTCTGTCAAGGTAGCGAACTGTTTTATAACTATATTAAATCTTTATTTCATGAGGATTTATACTTTATGAAACTGAAAACAAATTTATTTTTCGTCGCCACTGTGTCACCAATAATATTTAGCCCTCTAAAGCCTATTTTGTTTATTGGTTTTGTATTGTTGTTACACGATTTCAAAGACTTCTTACTAATAAGTAGCATAGTCTTTCAGTTTGCCTACAACATTTATAAATTTTTTAAAAACGAATAAAGTAAAAGGACACCTCTCAGAGTACCTTTTTATTACGCGAATTTTTTAAATTCTTTTGAAGCATTCTTTCTTTTTCCAATTATTTTATTTGCTATACCCTTTCCTAACTTCATGCTTGGATTTTCAATACAATACCAAGAAAGACTAGAAACTATTAAAACTAATGGAACCGCAACAACACAAATGACCCATATAGGAAGTATTTTGTGAAATAAATATATACAAGCCTTAAGCACAGGGAGATGATATAAATATAAACTGTAGGAGATTTTCCCTAAAAATGAAATTGGTCGTTTCATTAAAACTTTTGATATTTTTGAAGAACCTATTGCTGTTAGTAGAATTCCAAGAGACCCTAATGCCATGCCATACTCAACTATCATAAGAGAATACACTGATATAATCTTATATTCTGTTAAACGATAAATAAGCCCTGTAAGTGTCTCCGACAAGTTGTACATAAGAAATGAAATAATTAGGAATGTACATTTAATACTTACTGATTTTGTATAATAAAAACTCAAAATTTCAGTTCTATGTTTAGCAAGTAAAGCACCTAAAATAAATATGGACAGGTAATGAATAGTGTGAAAATAAGTTATATGGTAACCGTTTGACACTTGAAATCCAAATACATTATTTAATCCTGAAACTTCTGATAAAAAACAACACACAATAACATTTAGTTTCCAATCTAGACGATTTACTAGAAGTAAAACAAAGGGAAAAATTAGGGATATCCTTAACTCGTGGATTAAAGACCATATGACACCATTGAAGGGTTCGGAATGTATATTCCCGATCAAATAAATATGTTCAATTATTAAATTTAGATTTAATGGTGTTTCCCACAAAGGCCATTTACCTATTTCATCGACTTTAATGTTCCAGAATAATTGTGATAGTATAATGGCAAAGGTGATTGCTACCAAATAAGGGGTATAAATTCTAAATATACGTTTAATTAAGTATGGGGTATAGTCAATTTCTTTTTTATTAAAAAAAGGAATCGACAAAACAAACCCACTCAGAACAAAAAATAATATTACGGAACCATGACCATTTACAAGCCCGGATGCCCTTAATGCAATATTGCCAGAAATAGAAAGTTCATCCTTCAAAATAGGAATTAAAGGAAGGTGACACATAAAAACAACAAATGCTGCCAATCCACGAATAGAGTCTAATTGTTCAATACGTTGATTCATAAAATCCCCCTTGGATATTATTGTTCGTTATAACGAATGGCTTAATTTTACAACTACCAGTTTATTTATGCAACAGTAAAATAGTTTTTTGAATAGAATTAACTTTTAATGAAAAGGCTTAAGTGTTACCTTATACTACCCAAAAATAAAAAATCCGTTTATTTACAGTGCTGTTCTTAAATTAAATAACCGTTATTTAAACTAGGAACCTCCCATAATTTTTGACATTCGATTGAGTTAATCAAATTGTGCGTAAAAAAGTTTTGAAAATATCACGTATATTGTGCATATACTTGATCTATGTTTAGTAACCCCCCGCCCCCCATGGTATAGGGGGTCTATGTGTATTTCTATTTGCACAATTTTGCACATTTAGTTCAATTTATTTCCTAATATGAAGTGAACCATTTGCATATTCTTTGATTGAATTTCTACTGCTTGTGGATATCCATTTACAACATCTCTAATAGTCAATGGCATCTTGAATTTATCCGCCGCCTCTATTGCCTTTATTACATACTGTGGGGCACAGGTATATAGCGTAATTTCGCCGCTTTCCTCATGGATGTTGATAACAGTTTCTTGTTCCTCTTTTAAATACATCATTTCTTTTCTCCTTTACCAGTATTAGAATAGTTAATCTCTCAGATTCTTTTTTATAGATATATTTAAGTTTGTATATCTAAGTCTGTTTATTAAGTCTGTATAACGGCTATATTTTAGCCGACTAAAAAGACGTTTATGAACGGATTAGAATCTAAATTTATTTGTACTAATTTGTGTTAATCACATATGTCAGGTACTTTACAGTTCAAATAAACTTTCAAACCTGTATTTATCCGTAGCAGCCAAACCGTAAATTTTCTCTCTCCGCTTATTTAGTTTAATAAGCAGTTCTGGAACTTGTTTTTCTAAATCCTCGTTCGTGTGCGGTTGCAAAGGGAAATAAATATTATTGTTACTCTTATGTTTTTTAATAATTAGCAACCCAGCGTCTGTTAAACGTTTATTAGCACTTACAATACTTTGCCTGCTACAATTTAAATAATCCTCTAACTGATAAATTGTTGGAAAAGCATAGCCATAGTCTTTATTAAATAACTCAAGATATTTTATATACAGTGCCACATCAAACGGTTTTATCAATCCCAGTTGAACGTAATAAAAAATATCAGTTGAGACTTTTTCAAATCGTTTTGAGACATTAAGTGTTGCTGGTGATTGTTTAGCGGTAATCTTCAACATTCTTTTCACCTCACTTTAAATTCAAATTAAAAAGTGTCTAGGTAATACCCTGACATTTATGTACTGACAAATATTGATTGTTTTAGGACATTCATTTATGAAAACCGCTTAAACTTACTGCGACTTATTCCATAAATAAATCTAAACATTGTGTGGTAATTGCTAACTCCGTTTACCTTTCTAAATAATTCTGCTGTTTTTAACGATAATCACACTAACCGCCTTCTTTCACATTTTGTTGGGTTATACCACCCACACAATTGTACTTGCAGCTATATAGGTTTTTAGGACATTTTTATTTAAAGCAGTTCGATAAAATTTCTCTATAGCACTTAATCATTATTACTAAAAAGCATAAAATTTTTCGATATTGACATTGCTATACAAATCAAATACTTTAATTAAGGTACACAGGGCATATTCATGGCTTTAGAGGGCATCATGGAAGGATGTTTGCTATGAAAGGTTCTGTAAGAAAAGACAGCAACAACTGGCTGTATGAAGTAACAATTAGAGTTGATCCTGTTACGGGTAAACGAACAAGGAAGAAAAAGCGAGGATTCAAAACGAAACGGGAAGCGGAAAAGGCATTAGCAGCGTTATTACATGAACTTGCAAATGAGACATATGTAGAACCATCCAATATGCCTTTTGAAGAATATTTAGCCGACTGGTTTCAAACAAAGCGGAAACAGATCGGTACACAAACCGCTAAAAGTTACGAATCTTATATCTGTTATCATATTGTTCCTTCTTTAGGAAAATATCCTTTATCTAAATTGACGACTATAACAGTCCAAAAGTTTATTAACGCACTCATTGATAAAGGACTTTCTAATGCAACAGTTAAGAAGATCTATAACATCTTAAACAACTCCATTCAAAAAGCTGTGAACTTAGAGTTAATTCCTAAAAATGTAGTATCTAATGTAGAACTCCCCAAGATTACAAAGAACAAAATCGAGGTGTGGGATACAAAAGAAGTGAAACTGTTCCTTAGATTTGCAAAAGAAAGCAGATACTATATTGCTTTTCACTTGGCTGTTACAACAGGAATGAGACAAGGTGAACTGTTGGGGCTACGCTGGAAAGATGTAGATTTAGATAGAGGAACGATTCATGTTAGACAAACGTTAAGCCATGATGGGAAAGATTTCATTGATGGGGCAAAAACCGCTTCAGGTATTCGTTCAATTACTCTTCTAACTGAAACAGTTGCTTTTTAAAAAAAGCATAAAGCAAAAATGATGAGAGAAAAATTAAAAGCGGGGACTGATTACACAGATCATGATTTAGTGATATGCACGTGTTACGGAACTGTTTTAACTCCCCGAAACCTGCTTCGGACTTTCAAGGCTTTAACTCAAAAATCGAAAGTAACAGAAATACGGTTTCACGATCTAAGGCACACTCACGCTACTTCGCTTTTACTTGAAGGAATAAATCCTAAGATTGTAGCGGAACGGTTAGGTCACAGCAAAGTGAGTGTAACATTAGACACCTATTCTCACGTGCTGCCTAATATGCAAAAAGAAGCAGCGGAAAAACTGAACAAAACTTTATTTGGATGACCTTAAACGAAATAAAGATAGCTATTTTCACCAAACGGTCGCCAAATTGGTCGCCACGTAGCCCACGGTGCTTTTAAAACCACAAAAAAAGGCCACCTCAAAAGAGGCAGCCTTCTTTCACGGAAACCCTTCTCCGATAAGGGTTACGCTAGGTTTTAACACCTTATGATTCCTACTGGGTTCGAACCAGCGACCTCTACCCTGTCAAGGTAGCGCTCTCCCAGCTAAGCTAAGGAATCAATCGTAAGAACCGTCTATTTTCCCAATCCCCCACCCCTATGACTGAGCGCTCATTGTATAAAATCTAAATAAACTCTAAAATAACGGGTCCTAACAGAATGATAAATAAAGTAGGAAAGATAAAGAGAACTAGAGGGAACAACATTTTTATTGGTGCTTTCATTGCGGCTTCTTCCGCTCTCTGCTTCCTTTGTTCCCGTATATCTTCCGTTTGAACTCTAAGAACGGAGACTAATCCAATTCCCAATTTTTCAGCCTGAATAATACTGCTTATGACGGTTTTTAACTCCTCGACTGGCAAACGCTCTCGAATTCCGATAAGGGCCTCTTTTCTTGTATTTCCTAATCTCATTTCTTCGAGCGCAAGCTTAAACTCGTCGGACACAACTCCTTTCCTTTTCGAAACAACCTTGCTTAAAGCAGCATCAAACCCTAGGCCCGCTTCAAGGCTGGTCGTAATCAAGTCAAGTGTATCTGGAAGTTCCTTCAGAGCCCGTTTGCTTCTTTTCTCGATTTTCAGTTTTAAGTAATATTTAGGAAGGATGAGTGCCCCCAAAAACGAAACCAACCAGATGATCATTTTTATAGTAAAAGGGACATGCAATAAAAAAGCATACCCTCCTGCTATTATAGGGAGAATAACCATAAGGGAAACTTGAAAGATTTTAAATTCCACAGCGCTACCCCCAAAAGGGTGGCCTGCCTGGGCAAGCTTTAACTCCAACTGGGAAGCCTTTTCTTTATTTAGCTTTTTTTGCAACCTGGTTTTAAAACTTTTCCAGAAAGGCTTAATTATCCGGTCAGAAAAAGAAAGCTCTTCCTCCAACTCCGTTTCTACGACTGAAGAGGCGTCATGAAGAAAATAATAATCTATTCTCTTTTGTATATTTGTCTTCTTTTCAAAGTTAAACGCAAGGGCGAGGATCGAATAGAAAAACAGGCTCGCACAGATAAAAAAGCTTATATACAAAAGCATTTTTACACCTCAATTGTAGTGATTTTCCGAATGAACATAAATCCTATCACTTCACTAATTACCGCGGCAATTAACAAGCTTCGGCCAATGGGGTGAGTAAAAAGAGGGCTGATATATTCAGGATTTAGGAAATAAATAATGCCTCCTAATCCGATAGGGAGAAAGGCGATAATCAGACCGGACAATCTTCCTTGAGCTGTAAGTGTTTTAACCTGATTTTCAAGCTTGTTTCTCGCTCTGGTGGTATCAACAATTTTCCCAAGCAAAAAAGCGAGATTTCCGCCAACCTGTTTCTGAATTAATATTGCCTCTACCAATAAATCCAAATCCTCACTTGGCATCCGCTTTTTCCATTCAATTAAGGCTTCTTCCATGCTCGTCCCATATTGAAGCAGCTTTAAAACAAACTCAATTTCTTCCTTCACCGGAGAATCAGACTCCTGAGCGACCATTTGCAGGGACTGGAGAAAACTGAAGCCGGCTTTCAATGAACTTATAATTGACGTCAACATTCCCGGCATACCGGCATTAAATAATTCTATCCGCTTTTTTTGCTTCTGTTTCAGCCACAATAAAGGCATATAATAACCGAGAGAGCCTCCTGCTAGGAACATGACCATTTGATGGGACGGCAGAAAAAACAGGCCACCCGCAATAAGAACAGCAAACCATTGAAAGACAACAAACTCCTCCGCTTTTAATGGAATTCCTGCGAGACTTATTTTTTGTTCAAGTCTCTCACGCCGCTTGCTGTCTTTCTTCCTAACCAGCAAAGATTTTAGCATTTCATTTCCTTTTTTAAGAAACTCTTTTAAAGTAACTGGATCCCCCTTCTTCGCCTCTTGTTTTTGAGAATGAGTAAAAGAGAAGGCCGCCAAAAGGGTCAGGAAACAGGTTATAAAAAAAGATAGCATTAGTACTATCTCCACCATCGGTTTATTCCCCCTTTTCTAGAAAGATGGAGGCAGGAAGGTGTATACCTTCACGTTCCATTCGTTCGTAAAATTTCGGCCGAACCCCGGTAGGCACTAGTTTTCCGATAATTTTCCCGTCTGGCCCGACTCCGGATTGCTGAAAAACGAATATATCCTGGAGGACAATGACATCCCCTTCAAGACCTTGAACCTCCGTAATATTGGTTATCCTCCTTGAACCATCCTTCAGCCTGGACTGCTGAATAATGATGTCAAGAGCTCCAGCAATTTGATTACGAATGGCTTTAATCGGCAGTTCCATGCCAGCCATCAAAACCATCGTTTCAAGACGGGCCAGCATGTCCCTGGGACTATTCGCGTGTCCAGTTGCGAGGGAACCGTCATGCCCCGTATTCATGGCCTGCAGCATATCAAGCGCCTCCCCGCTCCGCACCTCCCCAATTACAATTCGGTCCGGGCGCATACGCAGGGAATTCCGAACAAGATCCCGAATCGTTATAGCTCCTTTTCCCTCAATGTTTGGGGGACGAGTTTCGAGTGATACTACATGATCCTGCCCAAGCTGCAGCTCTGCCGCGTCCTCAATCGTAACAATCCGGTCTTCATTTGAAATAAAAGAAGACAATACATTTAAAGTAGTCGTTTTTCCCGAACCGGTACCGCCACTGACAAATATGTTCAGCTTTGCTTTTACACATGCTTCTAAAAAGTCAGCCATTTCCTGGGTTAAGGTTCCAAAGCGGATTAAATCCTTAACTGTAAAAGGATCTTTCGAAAACTTACGAATTGTAATAGTGGGACCGCCCAGCGCCAGCGGTGGAATAATGGCATTTACCCTTGAACCGTCACTTAATCGTGCATCAACCATAGGGCTGCTCTCATCAATTCTCCGCCCAAGTGGCGCTACAATTTTTTCCAATACAGCCATCACATGTTCATTATCACGAAAGGTTATATCTGTCAGCTCCAGCCGGCCGCCGCGCTCGGCATAAACTTGATGCGGGCCATTTACCATGACTTCCGATACCTCATCATCTAAAAGTAGAGGATTGATCGGCCCATAACCTGTCAGATCATCGGTCAGCTCTTTCTTTAGTCTCTCTAAATAATCCACCCTGTCTATGTTTTGGTTCTCCTGAAGTATTTCAGAAATAATGGATTCCAAATCAGATACGATCACTTCGATATCTTCATTTTTTCGTTCTTTTAAAATATGCTTAAACGTCAGATTTTTTAGCAGCTGGTACTCATCATTTGTTTTTTTCTTTTCAATGTTATTTTTTTTCGGTTTTGCTGCAGATTTTATATCTTCGGGAGCCAGCGGCTCTGTTTTTTGAGTTTTTTCTGCTTCCGGTAACGGCATTTCTTCCTGTTCATTATCTGTTTTTACATCACTTTTACTCTTCGATTGGAGTCTTTCCAATAAACCCATTCTTTTTCCTCCTTGATCTTAGTATTTTAGGACTCCTTTTCGCTAACAATCTTTTAAGTTTTGAAGTATGTCTTTTTGGAAAAAGTTGAGAAGCTAGTTTATCCATTTCTTTTGAAAACGTAAGCTTTGGATGGCTTATAACAAGGGGAATACCTATATCCAATGAATAGGTAACCCGCTTCGTATCGGAAGGTAAATAAAATACTTGTTCCATCTTCGTTAATTTTGGGATATCCCTAGTCTTGACTACAGAGGAAGAGGTTGATTGATTAACGATTAAGATAACCTTGTCTTTTAAACCTAAAGCATCCAGGGTTTCTACCATTAGTTTAGTGTTCTTCAAGGAAGTCGTTCCCACAGTTGTCACTAACAAAATATGATCTGCCTTCTCCATGATCATAAGATTGTGGTCATTTAACCCTGGCTGAGTTTCAACTAATAACAGCTCCGTTTGAGTAAGCAGCGCATCAATTCCTGAATCAAGACTTTCCGGAGTAATTAAATCTGCATACTCTGGACGTTTTGGTGCAGCAAGCAGCTGAATTCCCGATGCATGCAGGAGACAATAGTTTCGGACATTTTGGAGATCATTTCGTTCAACTGCGTCTTTAATCGTAAAAACAGGTTCGAGATTCAAGGCAAGAGCAAGATCCCCAAACTGCAGGTCTGCATCAAAGATACTTATTCTTATTTTTCTTTTTGCTAACAGAGCTGCTAGATTAACCGTGATAACCGTTCTCCCAACTCCTCCTACAGCACTGCATATGGCTAACATTTTCCCCTGCTTTTTTCCGCTGGATATCTCCATCCTTTATTCCCCCTTCTGGCTGCTGATCCAGCCTTGGTTTCCATCAGGAGTCTCTACACGGAACCAGAGCCTGTCCTCTTCATCTCTTCGCTGGTCTCCCAAGAAAATAAGTTCAGTATCCTCTTTTACCACTGTAATCACATGAGCATTAAGGTGAGGTTTTGCGCGAATGATGGAGCGTTTTGGTACAGGCAGGAATTGTGCTCCACCTGGTGCCTTTTCGAGAGTTTCCTCCAATGAGTCTTTATTCTGATTAACTTTCTTTGTCGAAAGCCTGCTATGAAGTATGAGCTGCAGGCCTCCTCTTGCACTCGCATTAATCAACTTTATGGAATCATACTGATTCAGTTCAAGGGTAACAGCTGAGTATTCAGGTTCTGCCCCTTCTTTGGCTTCTTCCGAAACTTCTCCTTTTTCCACCATTCGTTTTCCCACAGACAGTACTTTCACCTTTTCTAAAATAAGCTCTGTGTTTACAAGCTTAGGCGCAGATTCTAATGGTTGTTCAATCAGCACTACATCGACGAAGTCTTCTGGCTCAATCAGGTTGGAAACCGCTTTTACATAATCCGTGCTAATCGAGACTGCCCGGTATCCTTCCTTAATTTTTCTTGAAACTACTTTAGCCTCTTCCTCGACTTTCTGGATGCGATGCTGCATGATTATCTCGCCCTGCTTTAAATTGGCAGATGTATGTTTTCCCAAAATGGTCTGAGGATCCTGTACGGTCTCGGGATGCAGCTGATCTTCTGGGATTTCAATCGTTGTAATATTTTCTTCAGTGATTTTCTCGTTCTTTTCAATATCTTGAACGGCTTGTACCGCTTTAACCATTGAAACGGGCGGCCCCGCCGTTTCTTCCTTTTCCTTTTTTAAAAACACATAAAAAAGCATGGTCGTTATTAATCCGGAGATAATGGCCAAAAATACTAGTCTCCTTGTTTTCATTTGATATTCACCTACTCCGTCAGCTTTATAGCATAAGCTCCGCGATCCAGCGGCGCAGCTGTCTCTGCAGTACCGGCCCCTGCCCTTTTAATAAAGATCCCCTTTATTGAATCATCCGTGCTGCCCATTTGATCTGTTAGATAAAAATAGGCAAAGCCCGTTATTTTCACACTTTTCTGTTGTGTTCCAGTGGATATATCTTTAAAAACAACAACAAGCATCACCCTTGAACAATCCCTTTGATCATATTCCCCGGGCGGCTGCTGGCATCCATTAGCTCTGTAGTTAACAGCTTCTCTTGTTGCTCCAGCAATATTACCTGTCTGTGTATTGAGAATATCACCCACTTTTAAGGGTTGGTCAAAACCATACATTAGATTTTCTCTATAAAGCTTAGCCCCCGGGCCTTCAAGGGCAAGAACTCCAAAATTCCCTGATGTGGAATCGCCTGAATCTACTTTTAATTGATAGGTTTGCCCATATTGAAGATTGACCGACTCTTCAATTCCTAAAGGGACTGCCCCTTTCGCTTCTCCCAATGGCTTTAAGGCCGCTTTAGCTTCGGCTTTTATAGGAACATTTTCTATGCCAAATAAAGATGAAAAGAAAACAGGAACCCTTTTCTCCAGAACGACATGCAATTCGCTGCTGTTATTTATACTGGATTGTACCAGGCTGGTTGTTTCATTATGCGAGTCCAAAACCCTTTTAATAACCTCCTGGACGGCTGCTTCATCGTTTGGAATTTCCTGTGCCCCCGATAATGCGGCGGCATTGGCTGCTTTCTGCAAATGGCTTTTCGTAACAAATAAATGCCCGCCGTCAATAACTAACCCCAACATGGAAATCATCACTGCTAAACCAAATGCAAGAAGAACAATGACATTGCCTTCCTCTTTTTTTAAAAAGTTCTTCATTTACATTACTCCACTCTGATGGTTGAACTAGTCTTAATGGTATAAGGAATCGCCATATCACCTAGCGGCTCGAGGAGACTTTCCGTGTAAGTTAATTCTACAGTCACATATGTTCCTGATTTTCTTATTCCGCTTGGGGTAATATTCACTGCCAGCTGTGAAGGATCTTCCAGGCTAACCCGGTCTTGGGCATATGCACGAATTTCCTCGTCACTTCTGCCCAATCCGCCAAGCCTTGCGGATTCCTGGGTTATGAGCTCTAGATTAAGATGGATGAACATCACTCTTCCAAAATCAATAATCCCAACTAGTAAAAGAAGAACTATTGGCAATGCAAGTGCCAACTCGACGATAGACTGGCCGTCTTCCTTCCTTACCATATACCTGGCATCCTCTCTGCTAGCATAGCAAGGATCGTTCCCCCTGCAATCGCAATACCATATGGAAACTTTACCTTAAGTGCATCGCTTGTATGAAACGGGTAATAAACTGTACCGTTTTTTAAGCCGGATAAAAAATGGACAATGGACTTAGGGGCTCCACTTCGGATAAGGATGATAAATAAACTAATAACTCCGCCAATTAGTGCCATATAGATGAAGGATTCAAATACGAAGGTTCCTCCTTTTAATGCTCCGACTAAAGCAAGAAGCTTCACATCTCCTGCTCCCATTCCCTTCATCATATAAGGGATCAGTAATAAGACAAATCCAATCAAAAATCCAATAAAGGAATAGCTGATGCCCTCCCAGCCATCGACAGTAAAATGAAAGAGAAACGCTGCCAATAACCCTGGATAAATTACTTTATTATAAATTTTTCCGCTTCTCACATCGGTAATAACGCAGATTAATAGGATCACTAGTAGAAAAAGGTCGATCATACCAACCGTCCTTTCACTCGATTTTTGCTAGGTCTTATAAAAGGACCCTATTTTTGAATAGGGTCCTAGCTTTAAACAGAAAAACACTTTACTGAGTAAGATAATTTATAACTTATTTCCATTTTCACCCGACATTGTATTTGGCATTCCTCCAGGTAACCTATTGTGTTGGTGTTTCTGTTCCTGTTCCTGGTAACTGGTCTGCAATATCTTCAAAGGTAGCTCTAATATCGTCACTTAAAAAACCTAGCGCAGCAACGGCAGCAATCGCAATCAATCCAAGAATCAAGCCATACTCCGTCATTCCTTGCCCTTCTTCTTCGATGAGTAAACCTTTCATTAGTTCTAACACGTAATTCCCTCCTTTTATATAAATAAAGTTAATACTGTTTTTGATTACTTTCTTGTTTCTATAAAGGCAACAGTTTGCCCAACTGTCGTCGAGGTGTCTTTTATTCTTCCTGCCGGAAGCTCGATTACTGATTCAGTTTTTGAAAACCTTTTTCCTATTTTCCCTGGTACCAGGCTTTCTTCGGTTCCCACAATCTCTTTCCTGTTATTAAGGTATAACACGTCAATCGGATACCTCATAAAGAAAGTATGGATGGAAGGACACGGCGATATATGAAGAGCCAGGTTATCAGGCATGTTTTTTGTCAACATCAAACCTTTAAATCTTGACCAAAAACGATAAGCAACTTTCACCTCCTTAGCAATGACCTGTTTCGTTTGAAGGTTCAGCAGTTTTATTTCCAAACACCTCCTTGCCTTTGTTGAATAACTTACAAGGCTTACTATGCTAGGTTTCGATAAAATAAAATATCCCCTGGATTTCCTCTTCTACTATTCTCCTAACCTAGAAATCAATTCCTATATTTAATTCTTACCCGAGGTTCCTAATCTAAAACCTGGAGCGTCCACACTTATCTGGACAGAAAAATGAAGGTCACGTACACGTGACCTAAAACAGATGGTGCAGGAAAAACAAAACGAGCCATTATTGATGAGTATGATCTGACTCCGTCATCTCTTGACCGTTGGATTTACCAGGATGAAACCTCCGGTTCTTTTAAAGAGAAAAACAACCGGTCTCCTGAACATCAGGAGCTTTTAAAACTCCGCAAGGAAAATAAGCAGCTATTAATAGAGAATGATATGGTAGTCTTGCCACGATGATCATGGGACGAAAGTAAATGTCATCAAGCGAAACCAAGACAAATATGGGAAAGTTCTTCAAGCAATGAGCAAACAAGACCGCCAGGATTTAGCGGCAGCCAAAGCAGCAACAGCTAAATATCAAGACATTGAGAATGCCTATGCTGATGGCTACGTTCATGAAGATCCATATGCTGGAATTGAAGCGGGCGGAATGGGTATTCACCTTACTCGTTTCGATATTAGCGGTGACACGGTTCTTGATCCAACTCAACCGGAGAACTTGCTTTATGAGCCACAAAAAGACGATAGCTATAAATTGATTGGCATTGAATATCATGTTGATGCAAGCCAAGTTAATCCAGAAACAGATGCTGCACCTTCTATCTTCGGGCAACAGCTTGATGGAACAATGCTAAATCACCATTTAGACCCATCTAAAATGACTTGCGAAGACATCAACGATAGAGCAAACCGTCACTATGACCTTCATGTTTGGGTTTGGGAGCATAATCCAAGTGGTCTTTTCTCTATGTGGAATCCAAACGTTACAGATAAAAGCGCTCAATAATCAGCTAAACAGCAGCACCAAAAAAGCGGAAGAGATATTCTCCGCTTTTTTGGTGTAAAACATTGAATATAACCTTTATTAAAAAGCTTAGGGCTAGTCCCTAAGCTTTTATTCTTTTCATATATTTACATAATTTCATATTTTGAATCCATTAAGAGTCCTCTTTGATGTCTTTTTTGTTAAGCCTCTACCTTTTTAAACTGATAAATAAAAGAAAACAGAACCGTTTATTAGTTCTGTTTTGGCATCTATCTTCATCAATTGTCTTAAAAATTATTTTCTATTTAATTAATCTCTTCTTATCATTAAAGTCGTTAATCATAATTCACCGTATATATAATTATTGACTCAAATCTAATTTCCGTCCAGGTTGTAACTTTGCGCAGCAGCGACTTTGCCACTTTCATGACATATCTTTTTACTTGGCAGCACGCTCTACCTGCTTCGCCTTTTTCAATTCCTGCAACGAATAAAAGGTGCCTCGCCAATAAATACCACCCATTTTAATAGCAGCATAAGCGGACAGATGGAGAGTGTAAATATAGCATATAGTTGTAAGTGGGAAAATCACCAGCTCCGCGATAAAATTCCAGGAAGGAAAGGATACTTTTTGGATACTAACTGTGTAAAGAGTAAATAAGAAAAGTAAGGATAGTAGACAAATGAAAAAGTTCCACCCTCCAAACAGAAAAACACCGATAAATGGATAAATGCCTAGTAGAATGAGAACTAAGGTAAAAATAATCGCATTGCTAAGCTTATATCCTGCTGCCCCAAAGAAATTCTTTTTAAATCCATTAATGGCTTCTTTTAAAGTTGGGTACCACTCTACTTCAATCAGTTCTTTCCCAATGACAAAGTGCTGGTTGCAGTTTAAGGAACTCGCCTTTCTTCCAAGTTCCACATCATCAAGTGGTTCAAGCGGAAAGGCCTTGTGTGTGCCAAGGTCTTGATAGGTACTTCTTTTAATAAGGTTGAAAGCACCCACACCCATGCCTTGTTGTTTATCACCTTGTTCAAATACCTTCCACGGCTGCACAATAAAGCAGAAAATACCTAAAAACAAATGAATAAAAGCTTTTAAAGAAAACGATGAACAGCGAAAATGAGGAGACATGGACAAATGTTCCGCATGGTTAGCTGTTACATATTCCATGATATTTGACAGGCTCTTAGAATGAAAGGTAATGTCCGCATCTGTGAAAAGCAGGTAGTCCCCTTTCGACTGTAAATACCCTTGATGCAACGCATGATTTTTTCCAAGCCAGCCATCAGGAAGGCAATGAATATGAATAGGGTCATACCGAATATCTTTGTGTTCTTCCTTTTTATTGGCCAGCTTGTCCACTATTTTCCCCGTGTTGTCCTCAGAGCGGTCGTTTACGACAATCACTTCCATATTGCTGTATGTTTGATTGAACAAAGACTTAACCGTTTTTTCAATATGCTTCTCTTCTTCTTTGGCGGCAATAATGACAGAAACGAGCGGCCCCTGTTTTATACCTGCTGCCTTGCGTGTAATGATAGGTATTTTCTCTAATCCCCTTGCCGTTTGAATGAGCAGCACCGTAATGCTGAAAAGACAAATGATTGATAATACAGAAACAGTAAGAATAATGTTTTCCCCTCTCTTTTTATCCTTTTTATTATAAACGGTTGGATGAAAAGGATGTCTGCACAAGCGTGGATTTACGGTTTCCAGGAGACGTATTGGCCGTATTGAAGGAACAAGGGCTTGTTTTCTTCTATACAATGGCACAGTTCAAGCCACAGAAAACTCCCTGTAATGAGTCAGCTCAGGCAAACGAATTGAAACGTGAGTTTGAGCAGACAGAAGCGAAAAAAGTACTCGTCAGTGATTTAACATACGTCAAAATCAAAAACAAATGGCATTACGTATGTATCTTCGTCGATCTCTTTAACCGCGAAATCATTGGCTTCAGCATAGGACCCAACAAAGATACAAGCCTTGTTGCACGAGCTTTTTCTTCTATTCAAGATGATCTGCGGAATATCCAGCTGTTTCGTACCGACCGTGACAGCGAGTTTAAAAACCAGCTCATCGACGAAACGTTAGCGGTCTTCCAAATTGACCGCTCTTTAAACATGAAAGGCTGTCCCTATGATAACGCCGTGGCGGAAGCCACGTTTAAAATCATCAAAACAGAGTTTGTCAGCCAAATGAAGTTTGAGAGTCTAGAGCATCTTACGCTTGAATTCAGTGATTATGTTAACTGGCTTAACAAGCTGCGAATTCATGAAACACTAGGCTACGTAAGTCCCAGTGAATACAAACGATCGTCTCTTAAGAAAATTATCTGATTTGATGTTTACAATCCAACTCAATGCTTCTACAGATAAAAGTGAACACATAAAAAGAAGCTCTCCTTTATCTCTCTCCTCTCGTCATTATCGATTCAATTTAATTGGATTCTGCCCCTTTTTCGCTTTTTTATCTTGATACATATTTTTATCAGCTTCAACAAATAAACTCTCCATTTTCCCTAGAGAATGCTTACTAAAAGCACACCCCATCGACATTTTGATTTTTATGTCTTTACTATTTATATTGTATTCACTAATTTCTTTGGAAAGTCTTTTACAGTGGGATTCAACTTGTGCTTTATCCGTCTTTATAATAATGATAGCAAATTCATCTCCACCAATTCTTGAAACAATGCCATTCTCCAGGAAACATTGCTTGAGAAGTTTAGCTGATTCTTTTATTAGAACATCACCTTTTTTATGACCATAGTGATCATTCAAATACTTTAATTCATCCAAATCACACAAAATAATAGCTACAGCTGTATCTACGTGTTCGTCATAGTTTTTCATACTTTGCTCAAAAAATTCTCGATTATAAATGTCTGTTAAAGCATCATGAGTAAGTCTATATTGTAATTTTCCCTGTAATTCCATTCTTTCATCAACGTTTCTCACTACCCCTTGAAGAGCAACTAACACTCCATTTTCGTAAATTGGTGTTGCATATTCCTCAAACCATCTATATTTTCCATTTTTATCTTTCCACCGTTGAATTATAGCTTTACTGTAGTCAACTTGGCCCATAACCTTTTTTTGGAGAATATTATAATCATCTGGATGAATATCTCTAAAGCAGACATCAGCATCTAAGTAAGCGTAGGCAATAGAACCTTCACCAAAAAAGTACTCTGCAGAAGGACTAAGGTACTTGTATTGTCTTCTTGGATACAACTGGTAATAATAAAGAAAATCCTTAGTATTTTCTATTACATGTACAAAGCGATCATGATTTTCTATTAACTGATATTCTTTTTCCTTCCGCCTTTTGTGTAAATAAGGGATAACCACTATGATAATTGAAACTCCCATTATAAACCCTAAAATAAGTTGTATATTCATCGTCCGCTGACCTTCTTTACTTATTATTAATAACATACAACTTTCTCTGCATCACTATTTAGAATTTTTGTCCGCTTTTACAATAATTCCAAACCCTTCATTTAAACCACTAACATCCATAAAAAATAGACTAATCTAATACCGATTAGCCTACTTTTCATAAATCGGTAACTGGCTGACGTAATCTTTCGACTTTAGTCCCTATAGCTTTGCGTCTTCAACTTTCGATGAATTTGCCTTTATTCTTCATATATTCACTTTTATATGGATAAGTAAACCTAAATACCCATTACTAACCATTTAATTATAAATTATACAACCTTTTATTGTCTGGGTAAATAGTCCTTATTTTTATCCCTGTTTTTCTTTCTCTTATCCTAACTTCTCTACTAAAACCAGGAATCTATTTCGTTTTGGTAAAATTCTATTTAGGATGCCAAAGGTTTACTTGGAAGAAGTTAAATAAAAGCCTTAGCGAAAAAAATCACGCCCTTTAAGAAAGCCTCATTCTTCAATCTTAGAAAAGTAAATAATGATTTATAAAAAAAGCCACATCAGTTACTGCACTGATATGGCTTTTCTTATTGCTTACGCTTTAACACCTGGTCTTTAATTGCTCTGGCTTTTTCCTTAACACTCTCTGTTCCCCTCAACCTGGAGCCCTTCTGGAAGGAGTCCCGATCTTACTGTAGCCTTTCCTTATGTGCCTGAGCTGTATAAATAAAAAAGAAACGACTGATAAAGAATCAGCCGCTCCATGTACATTATTTATTTGTGCTTCATTGCTATTACGGCGTGAAAGCCAAATTCGGCTGTTCTTCATCATCCACTCTATCTTGATCAAAGATTCCTTCGTATGATTCCTGCTCATAAACTCTGCTCAACAACATCCCATTCAAGAAGTTACGCACCACCTCAATATTACGCTGCTCTTTTGGGAAAACATCCATACGGGTTCTCAGCAGCCTGCCGATCTCGTCTAAAACAGAAAGGAATCCTTTTTGGCAAGCTTCTGGGTCACTATTATATTCAGCTTCGAAATCTAGGTTCCCCAGTAACATCTTGATCGCACTAATTTGAGCGTCGGTTCCATCAATTACATCCTTATCGCCCGTCATTGATAAATGAATATCGATGAATGGATCAACAAAAAGGCGTGTGCTCCTGTTTAAAACTTTGTCTTCTGCTGACATGAATGCTCTCCCCTTTCTTTTATCGATTTTATTGTAACAAGGAATGAATGTTAAGATTGTAAAAGTTTAGTTAAAAATTATTTGAGTTCTTCTCATTAGCGTCTAGATTTCGCCATACTTCGTATACACTATTGACGTACAGCTGCATGTCCTCTTTGTTTTATCTGCAGCCAGCATGCTCCCATTCCTTAGATGACTCCCACCCTAAAGAATAAAAAAGAAGCGGTTCATTTTGCTGAACCGCTCCATGAATATATGGTGTTTACACAAGCAGAAACAATTATTTCTTTACCGTTTAATCTTCGGGAAACTGGCAGCTGGTAATTGATCCCCAGTTATTTTTAATTTTACCTTTAACAATTTTTTATTCGATCTGCTTTAATCTAATATTCATAAATAAGAACGACTTGATATTTATTCTTTCGGGCTTGTTACAGCACAGGAACGAAGATGCCTTTTACTAATTTGAGAACAGTAGCAGGCTGACTACTGGGTCCGAGCCAGCGACTTCTATCCTGCCAAGCCTGGTACTAATGTTTCCTTCAGTTATCCGAAGTACGTGGCCGCCAAAGTAAAAGGCTCTTTTGCGGATACTCTATTTTCGCTGATGAGTTTCTTGATAGATGGTTATTAATTGAGCTCCCAAGGGTTTAGCTGTATTCATACTAAGGAGGGATTATCGCCCATAGGTCTTTTCCCTTATTTTGAAGTCGGTTGACGCAATTTACGAAAAACTTTAATTTACTTAACAAATCATCGTTACCATAAGAAAGAAACTAGCGAACAGGAGTGAAGGTTATGAAAAAGCAATTTCTTGGTAAAATGAAAGTGTGCGGATTTGCTCTCATTGCGACTGGATATGTTGCAAGCTGCTTCTCCCCGACAGTTCAAGCTTTGGAGCATTCTGGTAAGGACCGGGACGAAAAGGCACCTGACCTGGTGTTTCCTGTAATTAGTGATGTACATATTAAAGACAACGGCACTGACGACTTAGAAAAGTTCCAAAATGCGTTTAACCAGTTGAATGAGCAAGCTCCAAAACAGGATTCTTTTGCTATAGTCGGAGATTTAACAGAGTCCGGGACACTGGAACAATACGATCGTTTCCTTTCCATTTATAATGGGAATAAACAATCAGAAGCTGTTTCCCTGTCTGCGATTGGCAATCATGATTACTGGAATGGGTTATCTTTTAATGATGCTCAAAAAAGGTTTCTTGCACAAACGGGAATGGAATCTATTTACTCTCACAAGGTCATTAAAGGTTACCATTTTATAATTCTTGCACCAGAAGACGATTTAACAGAAGGATATTATTCCAAACAGCAAATTACATGGCTCGGGGAGCAGTTGAAGAAGGCCGCAGAAGATGAACCCCAAAAACCTATTTTCGTCTTAATGCATCACCCGATGAAAAATACGGTGTTCGGCAGTGAGTGGGGTACCGAGGCAAACGGACAGCTGATGTATGATACATTAAAAAAATATCCACAAGTAATCCATTTTTCCGGTCATACCCATTACCCATTAGATGATCCGAGAACGATAGATCAAAAAGATTTCACAACGGTTGGTACCTCTTCCGTGAACTATATGTGGACAGAGGCGGGGTATCTTCAGGGAGAGCTGCCACCTGGGAATGAAAAAATAAGCCAAGGCCTAATTGTAGAAGCGCATAAAAACAAAGTCGTCATTAAGCGTCGTGATTTTCATAACAATGACTGGACCGGTGAACCATGGGTCATTAAATTGCCAATAAAGAATAATAAGTTTGACTACACCAACTCAAGAGACCAAATCAAACCGTCATTTAATCAGAAGGACACTATTACTTTAATAGAGGAAAAGAGTACTGCGGGAAGTCTGGAAATTAAGTTCGACCAAGCTCATGACAACTTACTTCTTCATTCTTATAAAGTAGTCGCAACAGAGAAGGAAACGGGCAAAACTGTCTCAGAGTTTAAAGCCTTTTCCGACTATTATGTGGATCCTGTGCCAAAAACAATGACACTTCCGGTTCAAGGGTTAAAACCTGATACCACTTATGTCATTAAGGTCACCGCAATAGACGCATTTGGGAATGAAAGTAAAAACTTTTTAACAGTTGAAGGTAAAACGACTTCTGAATAACCAGCTTAAATTATGCAAAAAGGAGCTGTTGCTATAAGCACCAGTTCCTTTTTGATAATAATATGGTGGAGTATATTGTTTGTGGCAGTTTGTAACTATTCTTGGTCCACTTCCTCCTCTGGCGGTAAAACAGGCTTTTTATTTGGATCAAGAAAAATAAGTTGAATGCGGCTTTTATAAACCCGATGCTCTTTTGCCAGTCGAGCTCTTTCAGTCCACAATTCTTTTTCTTTTTCAAAATGCTTAATGGCTAAAATGACGGTTTTATCTTCAAATGTTACCTCCAGCTCTTCTTCTGAAAGTCCAGGAGCTAAAATTTCTCCATCAAGATTCCGGACCAAAGTTCCATCTTCTTTAAAATCCGCAATATACACTGGCCGGACAACATTCAGCAAAAAGGCAACTCGAATCATGCAGCAACTTCCTCCTTTACCTGGCTTGACCCGTCAATAATGTAGTACGAGCTGTACGAGTTCATGCATTAAAAGTTATTGTAATGATGATAGAGTCTCCAGTCTGCTAAGATCTGATTCAAATAACTTATCGTCATTAAAGCGGCCAGTTGTTCAATTCGAAGCCGCATTTCACCACGCAGGACTGTTCGGAATGTGGAAAAAGGGTAAAAAATCTCTCTCTGTCCGAATGCATACCTGCCCGGATTGCGGTCTCGTGCTGGACCGCGGCCATAATGCCGCCTTGAACATTGAAAAAGCCGGGCTGGCCCAGACAGGGCTCATCCCGGCAAAATAATTTTTTATACCTGTAACCTGTAGGTTTAGTTATTAGCCGAATAGTATAAAAAACGCACGTGAAGATGCTGTTAGGCCCTTGCTGCCTATGATTTTTAAGGCATTATCAACAGGGCCGAACAGCACCTTTAATTTCCCGATTTGATTGTATTTTATAGCCAGCCTTTCCGGATAAAATAAAAATGAGCCGCCCGGAGGCCGCTCGTTATTTCTTTTCTTCATTGATTCCTGATGGGTTGTGGATGATGCCCGCTAGTACTGCAATTGTTAGCAAGGCATCCACGTAAGCATCGTACCTTTCCGATGGGATCACTACACCAAAATCCTGCAGCACCATACCGACAAGCGCCGCAACCGCGATCCACAATCCATAGCTTTTCCAACGTTGTTTCATGTCCCAGCCCTCCTTCCGTATTTCCGGATTCCGGCTGAACATGCCCCACTTGCAATGCTGCGTCTAAGCTGGACATGCCGGTCATTACAAGATATTCGCCTGGTGCCGAGGCTAGGACTGTTTACGTTTATTATTTTTCGTTCAACCGCCTTTCAACCGCGCAGTGAATTACCCTGACTTTGCTGTTACATCCATTTAATAATGCGGCATGTTTGCGCGTTTCGTAAACTCTGAGCCGATTGATTGCTCTAACGACTGCAGAGCGATCGAATCATGGAGAAACAAGTCGCCGGGCTTTTTTTGTGTATCACCAGTACTCAGAATAAAAGTTAGTATCCATAGTTATATCTTCGTCTGGATTAATAGTTATTTTATTCTTAATGACTAATATGAAACCTGGTGCAGGATCTTCAGAAATCACTTTGCTCCTTGCTTCAATCTCGGTTGCCTCTACTTCTCGATAGTTTGGATTTATGATCTCACTGGCAACTCCAGCAAAATCATAGTTGTTTCCTAGATCTCCAGTACCTTCACCATGTACTGCTTGGTAGAAAAAGAGTTGTTTTAGTCCTTCAGGATTCGATCTTTCCATAAACCAGTTCAATATTCTCCCTCTAAAAGTAATGGATTCGTCATTATAAGGATTAGAAATCTCCAACGAGATATTAATTTCTTCGAAAAAATTATCCATTTATCTACCTCCTTTCCTTATACTATGACTAAGAAGGCAAGCAGCTTAATTGGATCAACTATTTTGAAATATTTTTAAATAATTGATAGAAACCTGCTAGAATCGCTCCGAACGGACTTTTCTATGTTTACGCCACATGCGGCGCAAGGTTGATTACGGAAAGCTGTGCTAGTTTTAGGCAGACATCTTCTTTCCTTTCCTATAATTGTACAAATACCTAAATATTTGATTAAGAGAATAAACAAAGAGAGGACAGCTTCTGCTGTCCTCTCTGCTTGCCTGGCGGCGTCCTGCTCTCACAGGGGGAAACCCCCAACTACCATCGGCGCTGAAGAGCTTAACGGCCGTGTTC
>NZ_JAKGCR010000038.1 GCF_022668875.1 Domibacillus sp. PGB-M46
ATATTTTGGAAGTATAACAACTTAGTTGCAGAAATATTTCATTTTTACAACAAAAATAGGGGATTATCAATACTTTTGGTAAATTTTATGAATAAAGGAAAGTTTTATTATGAAAATATTTGATCACTATAATACTGATGAAAAGAGAGAAAACAAAATATAAAAAGGATATATATGGAGTTGGCAACCTTGTAAAAAACTCTTTGCGCTTTATGTTTGAATGAAGGTCGATATGAAAATCTTGGAAGAGAGGAGGATAAGCAAAATAGATCAACCTTCTTTTTAATGAAAAAAGGTTGTGGAATTTATGAACATAATCTATTTTTTTGTCTCCGATTCTTATAGAATAGATAAAAAGAACCATTATAAAAGGGGGATGTATGGTGCGAAAAGAAAGCGTTTTCTTAAAGTTGATGCTCTTGATTACAGTTATGATTTTTGCCACTGCTTTTGTTGTCAGCAGTATAAGCTACTATTTAACAAAAAAAGAATTGACCGAAGCAGGGAAAGAAGATATGGGGCATCTTGTCGAAACTTCGCTTGTGACGCTTACTTTGTTAAACGAGCAGGTTGAGGCGGGAGCTTTAAGCCTTGAAGAGGCAAAAGAGAGGGCAAGGGTTCTCCTAGTAGGGCCAAAAAAAGGGGATATATATGATCACACACAGTCAAGCTTCCTTTATAAGCAGGACGGCTATCTTGTTGCGTATGGGCAGGACTTTTCTTCCGAACTCCATCCAAAAAACCCGGTTGGGGATATACCGGATGATACGACTAACCGGGAAAACATGGTCCGGGCTTCAAAACAGACAGAGGCACAAAACCGGTATGTATACTTTCCTGATACGTTAGATGATGGAACGCCTGTAACGAAAACAGCGTATATGTCTTACTTTGAACCATGGCAATGGTCGGTTGGGATGATTGTGCTCGATGACCAATTTTATCAGGAGCTGGTCAAGCTAAAATGGTATATGATCGCAGCAGGAATCGGCATGACAGCGGCCAGCATTCTCGTATTTTACGCGGTATCCCGTAAAAAAATCAAACTATTGGAACAAATTGCGGCTGCTTTTGCGGCTATTTCCAGTAAGAAGCTAAATGATCAGAAGCTGCCCGAGTCAAAAGATGAAATCGGCCGGCTGGGCACATCCTTTAATGAAATGAATAAGCAGCTGCGCCATTTGGTTGGCCGGCTTCAGGAAACAAGCAGCCAAGTTGTTGATGCTTCAGCTTCGGTATCTGCTATATCAGAAGAAACCGCAGCAGGCAGCGAAGAAGTGGGGAGAGCGATTACAAGTATTGCTTCGGGTACTGTAGAGCAGGCAGCTGACCTCGATACGACAAATTCCAGCTTAAATCAGCTTAATCATTCGATTCAATCAATGAATAACCAGAATGAGCAAATTAAAGAAATGACAGAACACTCGCAAAAAGCCGTATCACAGGGTCAGGCAATGGTTCGCCAGCTCAAACAATCAAACGAAGAGTCCCTGTTCTCTTCAAATGAAGTAAGCAAAAACATTTCTAGTTTATACCTGAAAATTACGGAAATCTCGCGTATTACAGATACGATTGAAAGCATAGCGGCTGAAACAAATCTACTGGCTCTTAATGCAAGCATTGAAGCAGCAAGGGCAGGTGAACATGGAAAAGGTTTTGCGGTCGTAGCGAGCGAAGTAAGAAAGCTGGCCGAACAGTCTAATCAATCCACCAAGCAGATTCAAGGAATGATTCTGGGCATTGAAGCAGAGACAGAAAAAACGGTACTGGCCGTATCCCAAACCATTGATCGTTCACAGCAGCTTGACGCAGCTGTAAAAGGAACGGAAGAAGGCTTTTCCCGCATTTCGGAAGTGATCTATCAGACAGCCGAGGGGGTTCAATTATTAAACAGCGAACTGCAAAAAGTGATGATGCAAAGCAAAGACATTTCTGAAGCTGTCAAAAAAGCGTCTTACGTTTCAGAGCAGACAGCAGCATCAATAGAAGAAATTACTGCATCTATTGATGAACAAGTTCAAGCTATCGCTCAGCTGACCCTTTCAGCTGAAGCTATGACAAACCTAAGCCGGGAGCTTAATGCGTTAACAGAACAATACTCTATTGATTAATGGGAGTATACTCGTATACAAAAATACAGATATACAAATATATTCGTATACTCATATACATTTCATATAAATGTAATCCTTAATACAGTTTCTTAAATCCAAAATTGCCGCCAGGAATTTCACACTAATGTTTCTGCATATAAACAACTCGGGTTTCTGTCTAATAAAAGAGTTCTCGACATATCGTCGGCCCACCTATTCAAAACATGCACAGTCATGGAAGCCATTTTGGCTTTTGTCGTTTTTGAAAGGGTATTAATCGTCGATTTATTTATTTAAGAAACAAGAAAAGACGGCTCCAATGTCTGGTTAAACAGGCATTGGAGCCGTCTTTTTTAATGAGTGGGGTTTTCATGATCCGTCTCGGTTATATTTTTCAAGCTGCTTTCCACCGGATCCTCTACCATTTTTGCTTCTGAATTATAAGCAGCCCGGCAAATGAGGTGTCCAGCTACCGGTGCAGTTAAATATAAAAACACAATGCCCAGAACAAGACGAATACTAATATAATGTTCTGTCGACCAAAAATAAATAAATACGCCGGTCAGCGCCAGCAGAACAGCGAGTGTAGCGCTTTTGGTTCCGGCATGTGAGCGTGTGTACACATCAGGAAGAGTTAAAACGCCATAAGCGCTGATCAGGGCGATAATGCCGCCAAGCAGGACCATCAACGCTGCAGCCAGCTCAACGATTTGGTTTTCTGTCAATAATGATCCCTCTTTCCATGTATTTTGAAAAAGCGACTGTGCTGATAAAGGCAAGGATCGCAATAATTAAAATCACTTCTAAATAAGCTTTCGTTTGAAGCAGGGCACTAAGAACAGCTACCATTGACATTAAATTAACACCGATCACATCAAATGCGACGACTCGGTCCGGCAATGTAGGCCCCTTAAGGATACGAAGAAGACAAAGGCCGATCGCCAGGCTGAAAAGCACAACCGCCGCGGTGAAAATAGAATAGATCATGGCCGGGTCACCTCCAAAATAATTTTTTCGTACGTTTGAATAGATTGCAAAACCATCGGCTTCGTTTTCTTCATGTCCATTGCATGGATAAAAAACTCATTTCCCTCAGGCGAAATGCGCAGAACGGTAGAGCCGGGCGTCAGCATAAGCAGAAGCGCAAGAGAGGTTATTTCCCATTCACTTTTAAGTTTTGTTTGATACGAGAACGTACCGGGCTCAAAAGTCACGCCCGGAATTAAAATTTGCTTCATGATGATAAGGCTGGATGTCCAGAGCTCATAATTGAAAATAAGAAACAGTTTCAGCATGGAGTAGGCACGTTTCAAGTAAAAAGGCGTACCGAAAAATCGGTGCATCAAAAAAATAATCACAAGGCCAAGCAGAAAACCGCCGGCAAACGTATCAAGCTCAAAGCTGTCTTCATCTTTTAACATCACCCATAAAACGGCGATTAACATATTTAATAGGAACTGAACCGGCACAAGAGTGCACCTCCTTGATAAGCGCCTGCCTTAATTATTTTGCAGGGCTCCTTTAATATATAAATCAGGATTCATCAGTACATCAGCGGCTTCTGAAATATAAGGGGAAAGAACGTCCATTCCAAGCCCAAGAACGGTCGTGAGAATCCCTAATGCCAGAAGGGGGGCAAGTGTTCCTATCGGTAAAGGAACTTGATTTTTCGACATAATAGTCGACTCTCCCCAAAACATAATGAGAAACACCCGTAAAAGGGAGTACAGGACAAACAGGCTCGATAGAAACGCAACGGCCGTTAATCCATAATGCCCCGCACCGATGGCTCCTTCTCCAATGAACAGCTTGCCTGCAAATCCACTGAATGGAGGAATGCCGCCGAGCGAGAGAATCATAATAAAGAAAAGCCAGCCAAACAGCGGATAGTTGGCGATCAAGCCGCTTTCCTCGTCAAACCGGGATTTACCGGTTAAATGAACAATCGTTCCAACAAGCAGAAACAGCAGGCCTTTTATGACAATGTCATGAATCAAGTAGTAAATAGAGCCTTGAATCCCCGCTTCATTGTAAGAAGCAAGACCGACCAGGATAAATCCGATCGCAATAACTACATTGTAAGAAGCAATTTTCCTTACATCCCGGTGGGCAAGTGCTCCGATACTGCCGCCAATCATAGTCGCAGCCGCCATATATCCGATGATTGTATGCGTAAAAGATGGCTCATGGTAAAACAGCAGGGTAAAGGTTCGGAACAGCGCATAAACACCTACTTTCGTTAAAAGAGCGGCAAACAGGGCGGAGATGGCTGCGGGCAGCGCGCTGTAGGAGCCCGGAAGCCAGAAATAAAGAACGAGTCCGGCTTTTAAGGAGAAGACTACTAAAAACAGTATGCTGATCGTGGTTAAAAGAGGCGGCTGTCCAGCCTCTGCGATCCGCAGGGACAAATGAGCCATATTTAAAGTTCCCAGTGTTCCATAGAGATACGCGATCCCGAGCAAAAATAGCCAGGATGATAAAATATTAATCAGCATGTATTTAATGCCTTCGGTCAGCTGCTTTTTTTCCCCGCCGAGTGTCATCAGGGCGTAAGAAGCGAGCAGCATGACTTCAAAGCAGACAAACAAATTAAACAAGTCGCCCGTTAAAAACGAGCCGTTTACGCCAGCGGCGAGCAGCAGTGAAAAAGGATACAGAAAGAAAGATTCGCGTTTTTCATCTTTCACAAAAGCGGCATACACTAAACAAAGAACGGTGACAAGAGAAGAAACTGTGACAAGCAGCACCGCAAATATATCTGCTACAAAGGTAATCCCAAACGGAGGCAGCCATTCACCAAAGTCGAGCCGGAGGATACCGCGGCGCATCACTTGCTGCAGAATCCACATGCTGATCAAGAACACGGCCGCCATCGCTCCAACGCTGCCCCAGCGCTGAATGGAGCGGTTTGACCGAAAGAAAAGAAGCAGCATGGCCGCTAAAATCGGCACAATCATCGGAAAAACCAATATGTTATTCATCGTGAGGCCCTTTCAAATCGTACAGATTATCGGCACCGGTCGTTTGATACGTACGATATACAAGAACGAGAAAAAAAGCGGTCACTGCAAAACTGATGACAATGGCTGTTAAGATCAACGCCTGGGGCAGGGCATCTGTGTAGGTATCGGCCTGGTCGCCTAAAATAGGAACGCTGCCTTGTTTCAGTCCGCCCATTGTCATGAGCAGCAGGTGAATAGCGTGTGATAAAATGGCGGTTCCAAGCACAATTCGAATCATATTTTTAGAAAGCAGCAGATAGGTGGCTGTTGAAACAAGAACGCCAACTAAAAGAATAATCATGGTTTCCATCTTACACATCCTCACTAATACTGATAATAATCGTGACCACTACGCCGATTACACCGAGCGCCACTCCGGACTCAAACAACATGACGGTCGCAAGCTCTGTTTTACCGAAAATAGGGAGGTTAAAATAAGCAAACGTCTGGCTTAAAAAAGAGCTGCCAAACAGCAAAGAACCTGTGCCGGTAAGAGTGGCAATGATCACACCGAGCGCAGCGACATTTTTGTAATCAAAAGGAAGGCCTTTATTAATGGTTTCTACATCAAACGCTAAATATAAAAGAACGAAAGCGGATGAAAGAGTCAGCCCGCCGATAAAACCGCCTCCCGGATGATGATGTCCGGCTAAAAACAGGTATACACCGAAAGTCAGAATAATAAAGACGGCAACTTTTGAGACTGTTTGTAAAATCAAATCATTTTCTCTCATGATCATCCGCTCCTTTCGGTATTTTCAGCTTCACCAGCGTATAGACGCCCACTCCGGCAATGAATAACACAACAACTTCAAGCATCGTATCAAACGCCCGGAAATCTCCTAAAATAGCATTCACAATATTACGACCGCCTGCAAGATCATAAGAATCTTCAAAGTAAGAAGAAATTGAATCGAATAATTTATTTCCTTGTACCGAAAGAGCAAGCAGCACTGTTAACGTACCCATACCGATAGAGATAAGTATTTTAGGGACACGTACTTTAAAGGAACGATCTTCTTTTGGCCATTCCGGCAGATGATAAAAGCAAAGCAGAAACAAAACGGTTGTAACGGTTTCTACCACGAGCTGTGTTAAAGCAAGATCGGGTGCCCGAAAAAGCACAAAGAAAATTGCAATCGAGTATCCAAGGATGCCATTAAGCAGCGCGGCCGTCATCCGTGACTTGGTAAAAAGAATGCCGACGCCTGCTGCTGCCATAATGAGCACGAGCAGCATTTCATATGGAGCAGCAGGGACATCGTGAGAAAAACGAAGGGAAAGCCCTCCTGAAAAAAGAAGAGTGCCGCCCGTCAAGAAAATCAAAAAGCCATAAATATAATACAAGTAATGGCGCAAAAATCCAGTCATATAGAGATTGGTTACTTTTTTTGAGCCTATTTCACTTCCGGTCAGCAGCCACTGATAACCGCGGTCAAGACTCCGGCTTGCCGGAAAGAGCTCATACACATCCTGCCAGGCGCGGTACATTCTCGCCAACAGTGCACCAATTACGACTACACCTGCTGTCATAAGCAGTTCCGGGTTAAAACCGTGCCAGGCTGAAATATGCGGAATCAAACCTTCCATGCCTTGATAAGAAGGAAGAATGCTGTGCACGGCCGGAGCCAGCAGGTAATGACTCAGCCCATTTGGAACAAAAAATAACGTTACGATGATCGCACAAAGCACAATCGGAGAAATCAACATACCCAGCGGTGCTTCATGAGGGGTTTTTTCCAGCCGCTCGCGGCGGTACGGACCAAGAAACGTCCGAAACACAATAAACATAGAATAAACGAATGTAAACACACTGCCAGTCCATGCGATAATAGGGAATAGCGGTCCCCATGTATCCATGGAAAAGATATTCATGCTGCCTGCCTGTAAAGAGGCGGTGAAAAACATTTCTTTGCTTAAAAAACCATTAAACGGGGGAAGTCCTGCCATAGAAAAACTGCTGATGACGGCTAAAGTAAACGTAACCGGCATAAAAGGCAGCAGTCCGCCGAGCTTCCGGATATCCCGGGTACCGACTTCATGGTCAACAATGCCCACCACCATAAATAGGGCGCCTTTAAACGTAGAATGATTCACAAGATGGAAAAGAGCAGCAAAAATCGCTTTCGTATAAATGACAGACTCTGTGGAAGCGCCGCCCTGCAGCGCAGCAGAACCCATTCCAAACAAAAACATAATCAAACCGAGCTGGCTGATGGTTGAATACGCAAGAAGGGCTTTTAAATCTTTTTGGCGGACAGCGGAAAAAGAACCCCAAAACATCGTAAACATCCCGATTCCGCTGACCAGCCAGAACCAAACGGCTTCCCCGCCAAAAATAGGTGTGAAACGTGCGACCAGGAACAGGCCGGCTTTCACCATTGTGGCAGAATGAAGATAAGCACTGACAGGCGTCGGCGCTTCCATCGCATCAGGGAGCCAGATATGAAAAGGGAATTGGGCGGACTTGGTGAATGCGCCAATTAAAATCAGAACGAGCGCTGGCACAAACAACGCGTGTTCCCGGATAGAATCACCCATGGTAATGATTTCTTGTATACTGTTTGTCCCTGTTATGACATGCAGCATGATAAAGCCGACCAGCATAAAAAGCCCGCCGCCAACCGTAATTAAAAAAGATTTTTGCGCCCCGTAGCGAGATTTTTTCCGCCGGAACCAAAAAGCGATGAGCAGGAAAGATGAAATACTAGTCAGTTCCCAAAATATGTACAGCATGATCATGTTATCTGAGAGAACGACCCCGAGCATCGCGCCCATAAACAAAAGCAGATAGGCGTAAAAGTGAGAGAGAGACTCCCGCTCTTTTGATAGATAAAAAATCGAATAAAGAACGACCAAGCTGCCAATGCCGGTAATGAGCAGCGTGAAAATTAAGCTGAGTCCGTCTAGATGCACGGAAAAAGCAAGATCCAATGCCTGTGACCAGCTCACCGACCCAAAGACGGGTCCCCCAGCCGCCACTTTCGGAATGGCTGTACAAAAACAAACAAATAATAAAACGGGAACAAAAAGAGCGGCCCAGCCAAGATGAAGTTTCGGAAACCATTTTCCGATAAAGGGGATCAGCAGCGCTGACAAGATCGGAACGAGAACAAACAGATGAATCAGTGTCAAATAAATCCCTCCTGACTTAGTAAATAAACGCAATCAGTTTTAAAAAAAGACAAAAGCCTTTTAAAAGGAAAAGTGCCCAGATTCCTGGATTAGGGGTTGAAAATTTCGGGATAGACCTTTATCCTAACTAGAGATAAGTGAGAAAATGGTTCTTTCCTTTTTTCAGCCCGGTTTTAAACGTTTCCGGGCGAATGGAGCAGGAAATCATACTAGAGGTGAAACGGTTATGAAAAAAGCAAGAGCCCGTATGGATGAAAGTATATTAGTATGTGCCTATTATGGCCCAAACGGTGAGCGGCTTATTAAACGTGGATGTAAAATTGCCGATATGCTGGATTGCCCGCTTTATATCTTAACGGTTGATCCGTCTCCGAAAGACGAAGTAGGCGCGGACAAAGCGGCGTACATCCAAGAATGGAAAGTTCTTGCCGAAGAACTAGGGGCGGAAGAGTTTATGATTCGCTACAATGAAAAGAGGCCGGCCGCAAAAGTGATCGCAGAAGTGGCCCGTGAGCTGAATATTACCCAGATTATTTTGGGACAGTCTCCGCAGAGCCGCTGGCAAGAAATTAAAAAGGGTTCTTTTGTAAATACACTGCTGCGTGAAATTTCATTTGTTGATTTTCATATTGTGTCCATCGACAGGTCTGTCGAAGACAACGAAAATCTTTTTGAAAATGGTACAAGAGCGTATCTCGTAAAAGAAGAAGATGGACATCGAATCACCTTTACGCACTCAGACCATGTGATTCATGAAGGAATTTTTTATAAAGAAACCGGTACGGATTTTAACAACGGAGTATTCACATACATTAAAGAAAACAAGACGTGCCAGCTTCATGTGACAGATGAACGGATTACGGAACCAACATCGATTCACTCTTCAATCAAAGAAGAAAAATTTGAAAACTAAATCGCATGGAAGGCCTTCAGAAAAGAGCATGCTCTCCTTCTGGGGGCTTTTTTGTGCGTTCTTTACAGGTTCACATCGATCTTCTGATCCCTTTCATCCATTCCAATATAGCGGAACGTCTCAGACGGAGAAGCATGGTGAAATCTTTCTTGAATAAGAGAGATGGCTACTCCTTTTAAGTAAGCATGATAGCCAAACGTTTTCCGCAAAGTATGGGTGCCAATTTGATCGGCAATCCCCACTTTTCGGGCAGCTTCATTGATGACGCGGTATGCCTGCTGCCGTGTGATCGGAGCATCACTTTTAGGAGATTTGAACAGATAGCTGTCAAGCGGCGGCTTTGTTTGCTCCAAATGAAAAGACAAAGCTGCTTTTACCTGACCATTAATGTAAATTTTTTGGCCTTCTATTAATAGAAAAGATTGAACGGCACCGGATGCCTCTACGAGCTGATTCACTTTTAAAGACAAAAGGGTACTAATTTTAAGCCCTGTGTTAATACCTAGAACAAATAAAACAAAATCTCGGCTGGAGCGTTCTTTTAATACAGTCTTCATTAGTTGGATGTCCTGTTCATTTTTGATTGGGTTGACAAACTCCACTTTTTTCACCTCTTATGTTACTTAAATATAGCCTAACATGTATTTATGTTACATTCAAACGATAAGGGAGGGAAATTAAGCAGAAAGAGAATAGAGAGCTTATACTGCAAATAAGAGAGACATAGATATAACCATCGCTTCTTAATGGAAAAACAATAGTGTTTAAAATATTGAAGAACAAAAATAGCTTGATTGCCAAACAAGATGTGGTATATTACATATCATATAAAAAGAATAAAATAGGGGTTTGTTTCGTCTTATAATTAGGAAGGCCCACTCTCCGCTATAGCAGATAAAATAGAGGTCCATTATTATTCTTTCTTAAAGAGATGGATACATAGGTTATGCAATGCGATAAACTGGGGGCGTTTTACGTTGAACATAGATAAAAACGAGATAAAAAAAGTTAAACGTACATTCATGCGGGATGAAGCCTATAACACACTTCAGGAATGGATTGTACTTGGAAAATTGGAACCGGATGCAAAGTTGAAGGATCAAGAGTTGTCAGAAGTGCTGGGGATTAGCCGGACACCTGTCCGAGAAGCACTGCTTAAGCTTGAAGATGAAGGGTTAGTTGTTACAAAAGCAAATCGCTGGACGCAGGTAGCGCCTATTAACCCTGTAGAAGCAGAAAATATTTACTCTATTGGCTGGACCCTTGAATGTCTGGCTTTAGAACAGGGTACAGCGCTTATTTCTTCAAAAGATATTGCGGAACTAGAAGCACTTAATGAACGCTTTTATCGAATACTTCGCAGCGATGACGACAAGCTTGCGGTTATCCAGGCAGACAACCAGTTTCACAATAAGATTATTCAGCTTTCAGGTAATGCAGAGCTGACGAAAATACTTGAAGGTGTAAAGGTAAAAATTAAAAGAATGGAACTTCATTATTTTCGTTTAAACGTCAGAAAACTTTCCTCCTATGAGGAGCATAAGCAAATTATTGATGCGTTGAAAAGAAAAAATCCAGCCCAGGCAAAAGAAGCCCTGCGGGATAATTGGAAAAACAGCCTGGAACGCATCCGGCTGTATATCGAGTAAAATCAACATGAAAAAACGGCTCTTAACATTTGTTAAGAGCCGTTTTTTCATGTTGAGCTTGGCTGACCCAGGCTTGATAAGGGGATCAGAAAGCTAATTTCCTGGTATTTAATAAAATATGTTACATTTTCTTACATAAATCATTCCAAATGCTTCCTGCTGTAGTTTAATAGCTGTAACGCTATAGCAATCAAGACACTGATTTTTCACATAAGTTCAGATACATAACAGCGTGTGTAGCTTTGTATAAGCCACATATACATATATTCATAAAAGGGGGTTTTTTGTATGTCAAGTCAAAGGACGCATTCTTATCGCCCAACTACGCTAGCTTCTAACGGTATGGTAAGTACACCTCATTATCTGGCTACCCAGGCGGGCCTCGCTGTTTTACAAAAAGGAGGAAATGCCATTGAGGCTACAATTGCTGTCGCTTCTACTTTATCCGTTGTATACCCTCATATGAACAGCATCGGTGGAGATAATTTCTGGCTGATTTCCAATGAAAAAACAAAAGAGATCAACGCATTAAACAGCAGCGGGCGCGCTGGGCAGCATGCAACCATTGACTTTTATCGTAATCAAGGCCTCTCTTCTATTCCTTCCCGCGGGTATTTGGCTGCACTGACCGTTCCAGGAGCAGTCGCCGGGTGGGAAGAAGCGTACGAGTATTCAAAAAAGCATATGGAAGGAAGCTTGTCTTGGGAAGAGCTTTTGACTCCAGCGATCTCTTATGCAAAACATGGATTTCCTGTTACGCCTAGCCAGGAGTACTGGACGAACGTCAATTTAGATGCACATGATCAAGAATTTAGAAACCTTCAGCGATTCAAAGGGTTTCGAGAAACCTTTTTAAAAGAAGATGGGACGGCTTACAGGACAGGAGAAGTCATGAAGCAGCCGGATTTGGCTCAAACGCTTGAGGCCATTGCCAAAGAAGGCAGCCAGGTTCTTTACAACGGAAGAATCGGTGAACAAATTGTCAAAGAGGTTCAGGAAAACGGCGGTCTCTTGACCATGGAAGATTTTCAGCGACATCGCTCCGATTGGGTGCGGCCTATTTCGGTCAACTACCGGGGCTATACTGCTTACAACTTACCGCCTAACACACAAGGGTTTGCGTCGCTCTCAATTTTAAATATTTTAAATCAGTTTGATCTTCGTTTTATTGAGGAGGGATCCGCGGAGTATTATCATCTACTGGTCGAAGCGACTAAGCTGGCATTTGCTGATCGGGATGAATGGCTGACAGATCCAGAATTTCTTCATATTCCACTCCGGAAACTGCTGTCGGTTGAACGGGGAGAACAGCTGGCAGCGCAAATTGATTTTACACGTGCTAATCATTTAAACAAACAGCTTGAGCCGAAAGGAGATACCGTTTGGCTGGGCGTGGTAGACAAAAAAGGAAATGCGGTTTCTTTTATTCAAAGTATTTATCATGATTTCGGCTCTGGAATTATTCCAGAGGGAACAGGTGTAACATTGCAAAACCGGGGAAGCTTCTTCTCACTGGACCCCGCACATATCAACCGGCTCGAGCCTAATAAGCGAACATTTCATACGTTAAACCCAGCCATGCTGTTTAAAAACGGCGCCCCTTACCTTGTTTACGGCACAATGGGCGGTGAAGGACAGCCGCAGACACAGGCAGCGATCGTCACTCGGATTGTTGATTACGGATATAGCGTTCAAGCCGCTATTGAAGCACCGCGGTGGCTGTATGGGCGCACGTGGGGATCTGATTCTAACAGCTTAAAAGTAGAGGCGCGAATTCCTGAAACAGTAGTGGAGCAGTTGAAAGATAAAGGGCATTCGCTTGAATTTGTTGAAGACTTCAGCGATACAATGGGGCATGCAGGCGCCATTTTAATCGACCCGGACACGAAGGTAATGTTTGGCGGGGCAGATCCCCGGGGAGATGGAGCTGCATCAGGCTTCTGAGACGCCGCGTGATAAAAAAACAGCCGCTCTTCTTAGAAAGAAGAGCGGCTGTTTAATATACCAAAAAACAAATCTCAATTACATATAGTTACTTTTCTTTGGAAGAAGGCCAGCATTCGACTCCATCCAGATCTTTAATCGTATCTTTGTAAAATTGCGGGTTTTTCCCGGCTTTTCTTTGTGCTGTATAATCGCTTAAAGCGGAGAAAGCAATTTTAGATAGAAGCAAAATGGCAATCAAGTTGACGATAACCATGAAGCCCATAAACAAGTCGGCAAGGTCCCATACAAGCTGTACTTTGGCTACAGCGCCGAAAAGAATCATGCCTAGTACCGCTAAACGGTATACCATTAACCACATTTTGCTTGTATTTAAAAATTCAATGTTTGTTTCACCATAGTAATAGTTGCCGATTAGTGTACTGAAAGCAAACAAGAGAATCATGAAAGCTAAAAATCCTGGTGCCCATGAACCGATGTGTGTAGCCAGTGATGCTTGTGTCAATTCAATTCCGCTTAGGTCGGTTTGTTTATATACCGGAGAAAGCAGAACAATAAAGGCAGAGCTTGTACAAATGATGCCTGTGTCAATTAAAACACCTAAAGCTTGAATAAGTCCCTGCTTAACAGGGTGGCTTGTTACAGCAGCAGCTGCTGCATTTGGTGCACTTCCCATTCCGGCTTCATTAGAGAACAATCCACGTTTTACACCATTCATAATAATGGCGCCAAACGTTCCGCCGACTGCTTGTTCAAGTCCAAAGGCACTTTTCACAATAAGAGCTAAAACGCCTGGTACGTCACTAATGTTCATAATGGTGATAAAAAGAGCTACACCGATATAAAGAACAGCTAATACAACCACGATGTATTCTGATGCTTTAGCAATCCGCTTAATGCCCCCAAAAATAATAATGGCAAAAGCGATCGTCATGATAATACCAAGCATCAGACGGTTTATACCGAATGAATTTTCAAATGCAACTGTAATCGTATTTGACTGTACGGCATTAAACACAAGACCGAATGACAAAGTAATAAGAATCGCAAAAAGGACACCCATCCAGCGTTTCTTCAAGCCTCTTTCCATATAGTAGGCAGGGCCGCCACGGAAGCCTTCATTGTCTTTCACTTTGTAGATCTGAGCCAGCGTACTTTCTACAAAGCCGGACGTAGCTCCGATCAGCGCGATCACCCACATCCAGAAGATCGCTCCCGGGCCGCCAAGGGCAATGGCGATCGCAATACCGGTAATATTACCTGTTCCTACACGCGCTGCCATACTAATACAAAACGCCTGGAACGGCGAAAGGCCCTTAGCACCACTTGTTTTTCCTTCTTTTAGAACAGACACCATTTCCTTTAAAAGACGGAACTGTAAAAAGCGTGAGCGGAAGGTAAAATAAAGACCCGTTCCAACAAGCAGAATAATCAGAATGTTAGACCATAAAAGCTCATTGATCTGCCCGACTAGAGTTGATATAAATTGCTCCATTTCATTTCCTCCTTTTATCCGTACCTATAAAGCTGTTTATCCCTTACGTCATTGTGAATAACCTAACGGGACGTAAAAAAACCGCCTATGTAACGATAATAATAAGTTCTTTTTAGGAAAAATATATAAAAAAAACAATTATTTCCTGTTTTAATATGATCGTGCGGTATATACAGAAAGCAGCTATGGTCCTGGCGATTCTAACAATCTGTATAATATATTACATATTATTAGACGCAAAGTTAAATTGTCAATACAGAATGACTTGTTTATTTATTCGGTATTTTCTAAAAAAACTGAATAAAAATAAATTCTGGTTATATAAAAAGTCCAGATCACCCTTGGTTTCTTAGGCAATTGATTGGAGGGTCTCTTTTAATATTTATAATGTGAGAGTTTATACACTTAGCATAGACTAAAGACGATAAATATTATTTTAAGGGAAATAAAGGATATTAATTGAGTGTTAAGGGAAAGATTTGAAGTTTCCAGTGGCCGATTTGGCTATCGAATAAAAGCAGAATTTTCCCGGTTTATTCTCTTACTCCCAAGAAAAATCAATCTACAATGTTTGTTCTTCGTTGCTCCTCTCTATTGTTTTTCAACTCCACTTACTTTTTTATTTTTCATTTAGCATGTAACGAATTTAGTACATGACTCATTTCAGGGGGGCAGCCGGCCTATAAAGCTTGAGAAAAGATACGTATAAAAATTCTTTTTTAGGCAAATCTGAAGATAAAAAGAGCAGAAAGGTCGGCAGCGCTATGTCCCCATTTTTTAAAGGCAAAAAACAAGCAGCACCAAACCAGTCACAGCCAGTTGACCCGATGCCTGGGTCGATAACGAGCAACTTACAGGACAATCTCTCTTTAGTGAAGCAAAAATTCGGGAATAGTCCCGATATCATCATTCGTGAATTAAAAATCGGTTCTTCAAAAGCAAAGGCGGCTGTGATTTACGTACAGGGATTGGTGGATAACCAATTATTAAACGACTTTTTGATCGAATCGTTGATGCAGTATCAATCTTCTTCACAAAATGAAACAAAGCCGGAAATGCTGGATAACATATACGACCTGGTAATCCCTATGGGTGGTGTAAAAAAACAAACGGAATGGAGTAAGCTGCTCGAATCTTTATTGGTCGGGGCAACACTCATCTTTATTGATGGAACTGACAAAGCATTTACTGTTGCAAGTACACAGGGCGGCGAAGGCCGTTCGATTTCAGAGCCAACTACTCAAAACGTAATCCGGGGATCAAAAGAGGCCTTCACCGAAAACATTTCCACAAACATTTCGATGGTCCGCAGAATCATTAGAACGCCGGATTTATGGGTAGAATCGATGAAAATAGGCACCCAGACCAATACAAATGTTTCAATTATGTATCTAAATAACATCGTCGATCACGATGTTGTGCAAGAGGTCAAAAAAAGATTAAAGAAAATAAAAATCGACAGCATTTTGGAATCAGGCTATATTGAACAGTTGATTGAAGACCAGCCGGCCAGCCCATTTCCACAAATTTATCATACGGAAAAGCCAGATGTAATCGCTGGAAACCTGCTGGAAGGACGTGTGGCTATTTTTGTCAACGGTACACCGTTTGTTCTATTGGTACCCGTTGTTTTTATACAATTTTTCCAAACTCCTGATGATTATTATTTCCGCTTCGATATTGCGACATTCACCCGCTTTTTACGGATTTTTATTTTTTTTATTTCCCTTATTGGGCCAGCCGTGTATATTGCCGCCACCACGTTTCATCAAGAGATGATACCGACACAATTAGTGCTGATCATAGCTGCCCAGCGGGAGACGGTTCCTTTTCCGGCTGTTATTGAAGCGTTAATTATGGAGCTGGCCTTTGAAGTTTTGCGGGAAGCTGGTTTACGGCTGCCTAAAGCGATTGGATCAACCGTATCTATTGTCGGAGGTCTTGTTATTGGCCAGGCTGCTGTACAGGCCGGTATTGTCTCGCCGCCAATGGTTATTGTTGTAGCCATTACAGCGATCGCGAGTTTTGCCACGCCTTCATTCGCCGTTGCTATCTCTGTACGCCTGCTGCGATTTATTTTTATGGGGCTTGCTGCTGCATTCGGCTTCTACGGTATTATCATTGGCTTAATTATGATGACCGTTCATTTATGCAGCTTACGCTCATTTGGTGTTCCATACATGGCGCCACTCGGCCCATTCAGACCTGTTGAAAATGGCGATACCCTTATTCGCGCACCATGGTGGGCAACGAAAAAGCGTCCAAGCCTTTTCAGTTCTAACAACGTTAAGCGTGAGGCGGAAAACCAAATGCCGGCTCCTCCTCAACCAAGGACGATTAAAAGCGAAAGCACAGAAAAGGGGAATCAGAATGAGTCGTAAGCGCACTTTTCTGTTTGGAATACTGGCTAGTTTATCTGTTTTTACATCAGGCTGTTGGAGTGAAAGGCAGCTGACGGATATAGCGATGGTGGCTGCCGTAGCAATTGACCGGAACGAAGAAGGGCAATATGAGGCTTCCTACCAATTCTTTAACCCGGGGAATATTGCCGGCGGTCTGCAGGGAGGAGGCGGAGGCCAAAGCCCGCCTGTTGCTGTTTATACGGCTACGGGTGATACGATTATGGAAGTTCATGGGAATATGTCAAGGAAAATATCACGGGAACCGTATTACTCCCACACCAATCTTGTAGTTATTAGTGAAGAGTTAGCCAAAAAAGAAGGCATTGCGCCTGTATTAGAGGCATTTGACAGGGGTTCCCAATTCCGTGTAACGACGTCAGTTGTAATTGCGCATGGTGTAAAGGCAAAGGATCTCGTCACGACCTTGGCTGCGCTGGATAAAGTCCCCTCCCAAAAAATCATGCAGACATTGGAATCAACAGAAAAGGCATTGGGAGAAAATATAGATATTGATTTGGAAGAAGTTATTAACGCTCTTGTATCTCCTGGCCGCGAGCCGATGATCAGCGGCTTTACAGTAAAAGGTGATCCAAAAGCAGGAACTAAGCAGGAGAGCCTTCAAGCAACCGAGATGCCATCGCCTATTGTGGCAGACGGCAATGCCGTCTTTAAAAACGGGAAATTAGTGGGCTGGATTGAGGGCACAGATGCGAGAAGCGTCCTTTGGGTTATGGACCGGCTTCAGAGCACGACCATCACAACAGCCTGGGCAGGTCAAAAAGATGCCCTCTCTTATCGTGTGGTCCGTCAAAAAACAAATGTATCAGCAGATATGAAAAACGGAAAACCGCATATTTCCGTTCATATTCATATGGAAGGCGATATTGGGGAAGTAACGGTGCCCATTAACTTGAAAGATCCAAAAACGCTGGAAAAAATAGAAAAGGATATAGGAAAACAGGTCAAGAAGGAAATTGAAACATCTATCCGTCACACAAAAAAGAGGAAAGCAGATATCTTTGGATTTGGGGAGGTATTCCACCGTGCTGAACCAAAAGAGTGGAAAAAAGTTGAAAAGAAGTGGGAGGATGAAATCTTCCCTCATTTGGCTGTAGATGTATCAGTGGAAACATTTATCCGCCGAACAGGCTTAAGAAATAATTCCTACCTATCAGAAATGAAAAATGGAAAGGAATAAAAAGGAAGTGAAGGGCGATGGAGAAAGCAAAAATTAGTCCCCGCCAGCTGTTTGTGCTTATGGTGCTATTTCAACTGGGGAGCTCTATTATCATTCCGGTAGGGCTAACAGCAAAACAGGATGCCTGGCTGGCGATTCTGGGCGGTATGGCGGGGGGCTTACTTTTATTTTTACTATATTATAAGGTGGGCTCTTACTATCCAGGACTTGTACCGACAGAATATATGCCAAAAATTTGGGGGCCTGTCCTCGGAAAGATTTTCGCGTTTTTATATGTTTTGTATCTTTTCTATCTTGCTGCCCGAGTACTGCGGGACTTTGGAGAAATGCTGGTTATATTCGCATACCCGGAAACCCCTTTATTTATTATTAACTTATTATGGATGGTTCTGGTTGTTTATACGGTTAGAAAAGGCATCGAGGCGCTGGCAAGAACAGGAGAAATTCTTTTCACTGTTGTAGCTATCCTTGCGGTCACTTCTTTTATCCTTCTTGTATTCAACGGCTCTATTGATACAAGGAATTTGCAGCCCGTCTTTGAGGAGAAACCGATCACGCTGTTGAAAGCAATGGGAGAGTCCGTAACTTTTCCTTTTGGCGAGATTCTTGTTTTTACCATGATTTATCCGTATTTAACCCAATTGAAAAAAGCAAAACGTGTAGGACTCTATGCTGTGCTTATTAGCGGGCTGATTCTGTCAGTCACAATGGCGATCAATTTAAGTGTTCTTGGTTTTAGTTTGCTTTCACGTTCGCAATTTCCACTTCTATCCACTATACAAACGATTCAGCTTGCAGAATTTCTGGAGCGTCTGGATGTATTTTTTATGATTGGTGTCATAATCGGTGGATTCTTTAAAATCACGATTTTCGTTTATGTAGCCATTATGGGGGCAGCGAGTTTATTTAAGGTGAAAGAATCATCTCACCTTGTGTTCCCCTTGGGACTTATTACGTTGTTCCTATCTATAGGGATAGCGGGCAATTTTCCGGAGCATATCCGGGAAGGGCTGGATGTTGTGCCGCTGTATCTGCATTTGCCGTTTCAAGTGATTTTTCCGCTTCTTTTGCTAGTGGGTGCTATATTAAGAAATAAAAAGAAACAAAAAAAGCAGCTGGCGACGAAATAACAATCGAGAGGCTGGGTAAATAATAATGAAGAACGTTGCTTTGAAAATGATTGGTGTTCCGGTATTAGTGGCAGTGACGTTATTTGGCTTAATGCTGCTGCTGGATATCATTCAAGGATATGGCGTGAAAATTTCTATAAGCCACATAATCAATCCGTTTTCGACTATGAGGCCTGCTGAAGGATTTATTTTTGCTCTGCTTTTTATTTTGCTGATTGTCTACTATTGGAAGGTGCTTTCACAAGCGAAAAAAGCAGAAGAAAATTCGGATGAAAAGTAAGACTTTCTTTTAAAAAGGGTATAAATATGTTGTCCCCATTTGTTTTGCGCACGCTGGAACAAATGGGAAGAGATAAACAATGGCCTGGTGGAGATACTATTTGCAGGAATGAACCCGTTAACGAAAACAGAGGAGGAATTAGTGTGGAAGAAATTCAAGTAGGCGACATTTTTACGCTGGCAGATGAAAATGACCAAGAAGAAGAAATTGAAGTGCTTGGAACATTAAAAATTGATGGAACTCAATATGCAGCCGTTAGTTTGGTGGAAGAGCTTAACGAAGCCTCAGACGAGGACATCAATGTGTTTTTTTTGAAGGGAGAAAGTGTTGATCAGTTAACCGTTATTGAAGATGATGAGGAGTTTGAAAAAGTAGCCGCTGCGTTTCAAGAGGCTGAGCAAGGCTGATCATCCCAATGGCTTCCTGCTGATCATACCTTTGTTTTGTATGAACTACATAACAAGCGCAATTCTTCCCTAGGGAAGAATTGCGCTTGTTTTTTTGTTCATTACAGAAAGATCAGTATTCGCATAAGCATGGAGAGCGGCCAAGCAGTCTTGTGCCAGGGCAGGAAGGTTAACTAATATTATAGAAGAAACAGAAAAAAAGGTGCTATTTTAAGAAATCATTATCATTTAATCTGTATAAACAACGCTATTTGAATGGAATAGCGTTGCGTGTCAAAAGAAATAAAAGAAAAACAAAAAAACTATTGTCGTGACATTAAGTGCATGTTATATTATTATTCGTCGCTGAAACGGCGGCAAATCTTCAATATTTATTTCATATATTGTAAATCATGAAAGTTCACTAGCTTTTGAAAATATGCAAGCAAAAAAGTTCTAGGCTCAACGTATAAAAAAATAAAAATTCGTTGACAAAGAATTAGGGTTAATGATATACTATTTTAGCTGTCGGAGAGACGGAATAAACGAATTGAACATTGAAAACTGAACAAAATCAATAAAAACGTCAACGTTTTAAATTTTTATCTTCCATTAAAAACACCCC
>NZ_JAKGCR010000039.1 GCF_022668875.1 Domibacillus sp. PGB-M46
TAATTTTTATAAACGTACTTTTAAAAAAATTAAATATTCTAAAAATGTTGTTGACCATAACGTATACGTTAATATACAATTTAATCAATGGTTGGCTATTGGTTTATTTCCTCTCGCCATTTAATTCAGACACAAAGGAGTGGTAGTATTGAATGCGCTTTCATAAAAATGAATTTTCTTTTATGATTAGTTTTAAGCTGGATAACTTGGATACTCAAAAAGCCTATCGCACAAAACAGAGGTGCAGATCAAAAGAAATCATTTGAACAACATTGCCCGCCAATCTATTTTTTTGTATCATCTTTAAGGGATGAATAATTCTGTATGCGCTACCATTTTTGTTTTTTTTGCAGACTATTGCTTCTATATAAAACTGCAACTTAGAAATTAAAATGACAGATAATTTAGTTTCATCATTTTTATAGGAGGTGGTTTGTGTGTTAACATTCTTAGCATTATTGATGATCACGGTATTCATTGTACTTCTCTCAAAAAATAAATTAACTGTATTCGGAGCATTAACGATTGTTCCATTTGTTTTCGGGGCCATTGCTACTTTTGCAACAGGCGCTTCCTTTGTGGATCTCTTTGAATGGATTAAGGAAGGTATTTTATTTAGTGTAGATGAAGAAACAGGAGAAGTTTCTACAGGGGTTATTTCACCTGCTATTGTGATCTTATTTGCGGTGTTGTATTTTGGTGTAATGCTTAATGTCGGTTTGTTTGACCCTTTATGCGAATTCTTTATCAAAAAAGCAAAAGGGGACCCATTGAAAGTGACAATGGCAACCGTTTTAACCGCGACAGTCGTTACGATGAATGGTGACACTACCACGACGATTATTATTTGTGTTGCCGCTTTCCTTCATCTCTACAAACAAATGAATATCAAGCTGGTTTATTTAGCTGTCATTATCGTGACCCCTATCGGCATTTTTAATCAGCTGCCATGGGGAGGCCCAACCATTGCTGCAGCCACAGCCATGAATGTAAGTATCAGTGAATTGTTTGCAGACTTATTGCCTGGAATGCTGGTTGCTGAAGTATTCGCCATTTGTATGGCTTATTTTATCGGCATGAAAGAAAGAAAGCGCTTAAAATTTAACCCTAAGACCGCTAAAGATATTTCCCCAGAACAAATGGAAAGCATGTTGAACGCGATTCGTTTAAAAGATCCTGAGTTAAAGAGACCTAAACTATATGCGTTTAATTTGATTTTAACGCTGGTTATTTTAATTTTGCTTGTGATGGATGTTGCACATGGCGGTGTTTTATTTGGTATAGGTGCAGCCATTGCCCTTACGGTAAACTATAAGTCTGCAAAGCTTATTAATGAACGGCTCGATGACTTGGCAGCAGATTCTTTAGCACCTGCTTTGGCCACTTTGGCCGCCGGGGTGTTCTCCGGTGTTTTAACAGGCAGCGGGATGTCAACTGCTTTAGCAGCATCCATTACCGCTATGATTCCAGAATCATTAGGCTCAAATATGGCACCCATTTACGCATTAATTGCAGCACCTGCCATTACATTTTTACCACAGGATGCTTTCTACTTTGGGATTGCGGGCGTTATGGCAGATGTCATGGGGCAATATGGAATTTCCGCTGGGGAAGCCGCTGTAGCTTCCATGGTAGGTCAGGCATTCCGTCTCATTTCACCGGTTATTCCAGCTCTATATATGCTAGTTGCTTCTACGGAAACAAACTTTATAAACTTTCAAAAAACGTATATCGTCTATGCCTGGCCAATTATATTTATATACCTGGGTGTTTATGCATTAACCGGAGCATTGCCGGTTTAGAAAAAAGCCTTTTTGTGAACATTTTTTACTTTGATAGTTGAACTACCGCCCACTTACCTGACGGTTGAAGTGGGAGATTCCTGGGTAAGAGGATCTTCGAACTCCAGTAATCAGCCTAACCCGTATTCCAACGGTTTTATGACCAATCTTAAATAGACTGAAGCGAAAGAAGCCGAAGGGCTTCTTTTTTAATATTCAGACTCGCATTCAGGTCCCGGTCGTGACGCACGCCGCAGGACGGACACTCCCACACCCGGACAGCGAAAGAGCAACGGTTCATCCCCCACTTAGCAAGCTTGAAGTGGGGGTGTTCTCGCCAAAGATGGTAAAATACAACCAAGGGAACCTCTCTTCCTAAATCGATGATTTTGATAGAGCATACCTTATCTCGAATACACAGTGCAGCATCCGAAGGCGGAACTTCCTCCGAAGCTCAGGTGCATAACGAAGACGATTGAACGAGGACAAGGTCATGGATATTCTTATTGACAGCTTAGGAACTTTTCCTGAAGTGACAGCTATTTCGTTTTTGAAGCGGATTTTTAAAGGCCCGAACGAAATACCAGACTCCGGTATTATAGGAAGCAGATAAATCCGTATGATAGACTTTGCCGGTTGGAAATACGGCAAGGTCTTTTTCTGTTCTATTTTACCTTTTCAGAGCCGTCGAATACTAAAGCGCTGATGCTCCGCGGATTAATCCGGGATATGCGCACGCCCTTTCTCCCACCTTGTTTTGAATCTTAAGTTTCTGCTCCCCACGAAGCTAAAAACGAAGTTTCTCGGCTCCATAAAACCCTTCCAAGCTTTCACTCCGGCTAAGTATTCGGATACGGCATAAATTACAGCCCTGTTCTGCTACGAACGCGGCAATTTTAAAGGGCAGCAACCTTACTACTGGTATCCATTGACCTGGCGCTAAAAATCAGCTATCTAGATGTGACCACTAACTCAATAAAAACCTTAGCGCTTAACCCCCACTAAATCGGAGATTTTGAAGGGGAAATGCAGCGCTAATTTTTTGTTCAAAAAATAAAGTTCCTTACTAAAAATATGTCAATCAGTTCGAGTGATCTTTTCAACTGCTGCAAGGATTTCGTTACGTGCACGATTTCGGTGCGACTGTATTAAAACACTGGCAGCCCTACCGTCTTTAGCTTTCATACACGAAATAATCGCCTTATGTTCCACTATAGAGTGAAAAGGAAGCGGCCGGTGATTGATTGTAAACAACCGAGCTCGATATAATTGGTCTGAATGGCTGTCTATTACCGCTCTAAGGCGTTTATTTTCAGCATAATCAATAATTAGGTGATGAAATTGATCATCTAAAACAGCCCATGTTTTTAAATCATTTTGCTCAAGCGCTTCTTCCTGATCTTTAATCAATAATTCAAGTTTGCTTATCTCTTCTTCCCCCACCTTTTCAGTTGCAAGGCCAACAGCAAGGCCATCCAGTGTTTCTACAATTTCATAAACTTGTTTAAGGTCTTCTCTCTCGATCGGCTCCACTATAAATCCTCGTCTAGGAATAAGGCGAACCATGCCTTCTGTTTCCAAACGCACGAGTGCTTCTCTTACAGGAGTACGGCTCATTTGCAAAACTTCCGCCATTTCCCTCTCTAAAATCGTTTTCCCTGGAGGAAGGATTAAATCACGTATTGCGAGGCGGATAATGTGATACGCCCGCTGCGGCAAGCGGTATTCATCAAAGCCTTCAAGATTATCAATAAAGAACAAAACTTCTTTCTCTATACTCGCTTCATTCAAAGAAAAACTTTTTTCATTATCAATTCTACTCATGTTTTTTTCCACCTTTACCACCTAACCCATTTTTCATTTATCCAGCCATTATTTAAGTAATAAATCCGATGCCTGGTATGTATCCTTTTACGCATCTATAAAAAAAGATATCCCCTTTCAGTTTGCAAACTATATTGAACAATGTCAAATAAGCGGGTTGAGCAATATTAAAACTACGCTCTTATTGCTGAATGATAAAAATACCCTTACAAAAGAAAAAGGCTAGAGAGTTTTTTTCGAAACCCCCGAGCCTTCTTTTTTATACATTCGTTTTAACTTTCGACAGATTTTCTATAATAGCGTCCGTTATTTCATTTGTGTTATAGGTTCCCCCTAGGTCACGAGTAAGAATGCCCTGGCGTGTTGTTTCGGCAATGGCTTTGTTGATGAATTCCGCTTCCTCTTTCAGCCCTAAATGGTCTAACATTAGCGCAGCACTTCCAATAGCTCCAATTGGATTAGAAATTCCCTGCCCTGCAATATCAGGTGCTGATCCATGGACGGATTCGAACATACTTGGTGCAGTTCCTTCGGGATTTATATTTGCACTTGCAGCCAGTCCTAAACTGCCTGCAAGAGCACTGCCCAGATCAGAAAGAATATCTGCAAACAAATTAGATGCCACCACAACTTCTAGTTCCTCAGGTTTCAATACAAATTGTGCAGCTGCTGCATCAACAAGCCACTGGTCCGTCTCTACATCCGGATAATCCTTGCTTACACGGGCAAACACTTCATCCCAGAGTACCATTCCATACTGCTGGGCATTACTTTTTGTTATGCTTGTGACTCTCTTTCTTTTGCGTGTCCGTGCAAGATCAAAAGCATAACGGATAATACGTTCACATCCGTGCTCTGTGAATAAGGCAGATTGAACCGCCACTTCTTTCCCAGGACCACGCCCAGAGAAATTCCGGCCTCCGATTCCTGAATATTCCCCTTCGGAGTTTTCACGAATTAATACCCAATTTAGGGAGTCTACATCTGGATGATTAAGTCGTCTTGGTACACCAGGGAGGAATTCGATAGGTCGGATATTTGCCCACTGGTCAAATCCCTGGCAGATTGCCAGGCGCAAGCCCCATAAGCTAACATGGTCCGGCACTCCCGGAAATCCAACCGCACCAAAATAAATTGCATCATAATCTCTCAGCTTTTCTACTCCGTCTTCATCCATCATTTTCCCATGTTCTAAGTAGTATTCACAGCCCCAAGGAAAGAAACCGCTTTCAAAAACAAACTTGCCGTTAGAATCTTCTGCTAAATGATTAATTACACGAAGACCAGCTTCAACTACTTCCGTCCCAATGCCGTCCCCTGGGATAACAGCTAAACGAAACTTTTTTGTCTTACTCATTCAAATACCCTCCTCAACTACCCCTGCCTTTGCAAGCGGTTTAGTTTAATATGAGTCTTATAGTTATTATACTAAATAACGTATACGTTAATGTCAATTGTTTTTTATCAATTTAGAATAATTTTATTTTTATTATTAATAAATTAAAAAAATAGACGATTTTATTTATTAGTTTCAGCTATTTTTTATTTGAAAATACATCCCTCGAAAAAATACCTAAATTAATGTATTCATTATCTGTAGATTGACGGTTACTTACTATTCTTTTTATATCATGATGGTAAAAGAATAGATTACACCCTTTCCCTAAGCAATACTCCCCGTTCAAGATTAGAGAGATTTCTGCCCTTTTCGTACCATTTCTTGGCTGCTTAGAGAGGATAATATTACAAACACAATAATTAAAAGGATAAACCACACGATTAAAAACCAAGCAGTGAACTTTCGCTCTGCCAAACAAAGGCATATGCGATGTGTACCGGAATTCAGAGCGCTCAGCATTAATTGGGAGGAGGAATTGCTGTCGGTTTCCTTGTCCGTGGATTTAAGGATTGGCTGCGAAGCAAAGGAGAATAATAAGGCAAGAGTATACAGGATATTGTAGCCGAGGCTCTTGAAGAAGTATATAAACGTGAGCAAGGTTAAAGCAGGGAAATATCAATCATTTTTAATTATTAAAGCAAAATAAAAGAACTGACTTAGATAAAGTCAATTCTTTTATTTTGTGTCCTGTGATTGTCATTGTCTGGTTCCTATTTCATTGTTAAAACCTGCTTCAAAAGCTATATGGAAGGGACTACACAGCTTCAACTGCTCTATGTTTCACTTAAGTTTTCTTTCCTACAGAAAGGACATGCCCTGTATCCTCCTCGATTGCAAACCATATTGATATATTTTTTAGTCTTTCTCTCCTTATTCCATGCTTAGTCAAAATGAATCTGATACATTTTGTTTGGTTTTAAAAGCATGAAATGAATATTTTGGATACACTTAACAATTTAAATTTTTTTATTTGAATTGGGTACATAATATAAAAAATATATGTTAATCTTTCGAACTAAATTTTAATCATTTCATCATCTGTCATGAAAAATTCGTGACATTGTAGCAAAGCCTTTTTGAATTCTTCTGGCATCCGATCTGCATTATAGGCACAAACGGAAGTAAGACTTTTTAAAGTGATCAATTCATTTATATTGTTTTCGTATTGAATTATTTCTTGTTGAGCCTCTTGCATGCTGCCCCACTCTATATGACCCCATGTCCGAATTGGAGTTTCATCCTCTAAAGATTTAACGAAATGATTAAAAACAATAACAGGATTAAATGTCCTCTGTGAAAAATAGAAATCAAAGTTGTTTTTGAAATGTACACTGGATAACTGTTCTTCACTTAGAATTTCTCCCAGTTTTCGCTGAATTACTGGAAACAGTTTCGTATTTTCTACCAATAAAACCTGACTTCCCTGCTCAACACCTGAAACGGTGTATGCAATAGCATTATCTATATAATTATTCAGGTCTTGAAATGTGTAAAAGACATGTCCCTGTACTGTTTGCAAGGCATCTTTTAATTGCGGTATTTTTTCTATCAACATGGTACCCCCCACAGAATCTACTGTTCTGACTTATTTTTATAAAGAAAAACGCTCTAAGACCTGATCTACCATTTCATCATTGATCCCAATATACCGAAGCGTTACAGATGGTGCTGAGTGGCCAAAAATTTGCTGGAGCATCGCTACATCCTTTGTCTGCTGGTAGAAATGATAGCCAAACGTTTTTCGCATTGTATGCGTCCCAATGGACCCTCCAATATCACATGCCCTTGCAGCGCTGTTAACAACCCTCCAGGCTGTTTCTCTTCCAATTGGGCCTTTGCCCTTCCTGGAAGGAAATAGAAGGTCAGAATCGGCCATCTGGCGCGTATATTTCTCGATCTCCTGCTTTAAAGCACCGGTCATGCGAATTTTCCGGACCTTGCTTGTTTTTTTCTCTTTAATCCGCAAATAATCCGTGTTTCGGACATCCATCACCCGAAGCCCGATTATATCGCTGATGCGTAGCCCGGAATTAATCCCAAAGGTGAACAAAAAGTAATCTCGGTATGACTGATGGAGCAGATATTCCTTCATCGCCCGAATTTGCTCTGGATCTCGAATAGGATCGACCGTATTTTGTCCTTGGTTTGCTGCCATTCAATATCCCCCATTTGGATTCAATACGTTTCATTTAATATAACATGGATATACAACATGTTGCATTGAATTTTACCTTCTGCTTTTTTCAGCTAACAGTTCTTCTATATCTTGTACACTTTCTTCGCTTAGCAAGTGAATTTGTCCGTCTCTATTTTCTTGTTCAACTCTGCCTGAAGTTCCATCGAAATTGAGCCACAAGAGAAATGTCTCTGAGGTACCTTTTTGAGGAGAAAAAGTTAATTGAAAGTTTTCACCTTCCCCAGTCATTGGACCTGAATGTAGTGAAGAATTCTTCATAGCTTTTATAAACATGTCAATTTCTTCGGTTTGTTCAAAAACAATCTGCTTAGCACTAGGGTTTTTAGCCTCTGGGAAGTATCTTTCTAATCCATTACCTGCTACCATTAACATGCTACTATCTTTTGGAAAACTCAAATTTTCTTCTTCTGAGCTACACCCAAACAAACCAATAGTTAAAAACAGTACAAAACAGAATAAAAAAGGGTTTTTCATAGTCGCCCCCCTATCCTTTTAACATGTAATTTTTTAAGATATTTGTCAACATTAACAAAGTTTTACTAATCAATAGTTCACAGGTATTACACATTAAACACCCCGGCTATAAAAGGGAGCCAGGGCATTTTCAATATAACATAGTTCCCCTGATATGCTCCCCTTTAAGTAGACAGTTGTAAGAAAGCAACGCTACTATCTACTTGGAGGGGATTTTTATATGGGGAGAAAACAAACTTATTCTGCAGAAGTTAAGCTGCAGGCAGTTGAACTCTATTTATCGGGTGAAATGGGTGGGTATCGGCGAGTAGCTGAGAAATTTAACGTAGACGCATCTCAAATTGTGAGGTGGGTTAAGACTTATAAACAAGAAGGAATCGATGGACTAAAAGAAAAGCGCGGTCTTGTGGGAAGAAAACCAAAGAATCCTTCGGATCAAGAAAAGATTAAACGACTGGAAGCTGAAGTAGCCTACTTAAAAAAGCTGTTAGAAGCCGGAAAGGAGAGATAAGAAAAAGAACGAAAGCTCTTGAATATCAAGTTATTAAAGACATGTCTGCTTGTTTTTCGGTTACCCTTCTTTGTGAAATTGCCGGAGTCTCAAGAAGCGGATACTATAAATGGCTCAAGAATGGAAAGAACCTTTCTAAAAAACAAGCAGAGAACCAGGTCCTGCAAAAGAAGATCGTTGAGATCTTCAATCAGTACCGGGGGATTTTTGGCTACCGAAGAATGACTGTTTGGCTGAGAAAGGTATTTAAAAAACCGATTAATGATAAACGAACCTACAGACTCATGAAGGTGCTTGGGATCCAGGCAAGGATTCGCAAGAAGAGGATTTTTTATGGCAAAAAAGAAGCGTGTGTAGTATCAGGGAATCATTTAAATCGAGAATTTCGCGCCACTCGTCCAAATGAAAAATGGGTAACCGACGTTACCTACCTTCCCTTTAATCAAAAGCGTCTTTATTTGTCAGTTATCTTTGATTTATATAACAATGAAGTAGTGTCTTATAAACTAAGCCGGTACAATGACTTTCAACTCGTGCGGGCTACTGTGAAAGAAGCTATTCAAAAACGGAAAGTGAAGGGGACTCTTCTTCACAGCGATCAAGGTGTTACCTACACCTCACGTGCTTATCACCACCTTCTAGCAAAGCACCAAATGAGAGCAAGCATGTCCCGGAAGGGAAAGTGCCTGGACAATGCCTGTATCGAAAGCTTTTTTGGCCATTTAAAGGCTGAATGCTTTCATCTTTTGACATTTAGCGAGGCTTCTGAGGTTGAGCAAGCGATAGATGAATACATAAAGTTTTATAATACCGCAAGATATCAAAAGAAGCTAAAGAACCTTTCCCCAATTCAATTTCGGAGAAAGGCGATGTAGGCTTTTTAAAGGTGTCTACTTGACGGGGGGCAGATCATCCCTTTATGTTGCGTTCAAAATCAATCTAATAATGTTTTCTTATTCACTGGGCATATAGCCAATTACTTTATTGGTATCAGGAGCGATGAGTATGGATGGTGTACCAAGTACAACGTTTTCTTTATCTTTAAATGAAATTAACAGAAGTTCTTTTTCTTCATAATCGTTATCAAGAAATTCATAGTTATTGTCAGCAATGGTTTTCGTAACGTTTGCACTTTGCCAGTTCTCTTCAGCCCTATCGTCCCAACCTTTTTCTTTTACGAAATGCCAAGCAGATTCCCTTGCATCATCGTAACCATCTTTTTTTATAGCATTCATATCATCTTGATTATTCGAGCAGCCAGCAATGAAAAACAAGACACATAAAACACTTATAATTACCTTGTCCATAACCATCCTTCTTCTTGGAAAAGGAACTTTACAATATTTTACCATGATAAAAAAGCAGCCAGAAAGAATTCTGGCTACTTTTTATTGACGCAAAAAAATTACATTTATGTTGCATTGTTTTCACTCTATTGAATTAGCTATACTGATTAAAACCTCAGCTGTAATTTTGTCGCTAACTCGTTTATCTGCACTCAAAAGATATTGCCAGCCGTCTTTTTCAATATACTTGCCCTTATATTTCAGTATGAATGCGAATTTCTCACCGAAAATTATTACACATCAGAAAACTGACTCAAAAGAGTCGTAAATCAACGACCTTTTGAGTCAGCCTCATTTTTGTACCCGTTTTTTTATAATGCTTAAAGAAAATGTGTTTAATATCCTGTTTTAATCATTCTAATAAAGTCATCTAAAGTGTGATTTTGAAGAATCATAATACGAGGTAATTCATATCGGTCGCTCTGGTCTGTACTGAGCCCGCCGCCTACTTTAAAAGCTCCTTTAAACCCTAGTTCTTCCAGAATGGAAATTGTATCCGCGTTATAATTTCCATATGGATAAGCAAAGACATTTGTCGCCCTGCCTGTTAACTCTTTAAGAGCGGTCGTTGCCTCATTTATTTCTTCGTATTGCTGTTCTCTGCTTAAATCAGCGAGGAAGGGATGTGATACCGAATGATTTTGGATATCAATACCATTTTCCATTACAGTTAAGATCTCGTTTGATGTCATATTCCAGCTGCCATTCACCCAATCTGAAACAGTAAATTGAGTTGCCTTCATCCCATATTTCTGTAAGACTGGATAAACATAAGGATAAAAATCATTCGAATTATCATCAAATGTTAGCAGGATAGGTTTTTCTGGCATTGCTGCTTTTTTATCGAGGATGTTGAAATATTGCTTCATCGTTAAGGTCCGATAGCCATTCTCATGAAGATAAGCCATATGTTTTTCGAATTCTTCAAGGCTAAATTGATATGGATTGTTCGGGTCGGGATCAGGTTTTACAACATGATATAGTAAGACAGGAATTTCAACGTTTTGTGTTTGTTTTGCGCTTGCTGTTGACATATAATCCGCGTTAGAAACGAGTAATAACAAGAAAGAAAAAACAATGCCCATTATTCTTATCATCAACATTCATCCTTTCTACATTTAAACAAAATGGAAGGAATTAACAAAAGCCTAATTTACCCACTTAGTTGGTTGTATTACCAAACTAAGTGGGTATAAACAATTACAGCACGAAAGGAATTATATACAGTTCAATAACAAAAAGAGATTCGTTATCTTACTGATCCACACCTGGCTTTCTATTCAAAGGCTTCCCAGAACTGGAAAGATCGAGTGACTCAGCCTGCTTGACTAGCTGGCCATGCACCGATCCAATGGCCTCCATTCCCAACTGCTTTAGCTTTCTTTATCGATAATAGCCCAATAAGCTGGTTTGACATTATAATCTTCATCGAAAACAAATGGTGCGTCCACGCCTACCCCGTCATTGTATTGTTCTGCACGGTCATTTAGCCATGTATGGTTGTCAGCAACGCCCCAGAATGTCACACTGCTAATTTTATCATCCAATTTCTCATATAACTTAAATAGTTCATCGTAATGAGCGGCTTGACGATCGAATACGCTTGCTGGAATTTCGTCATAAGTTGGGTAAGCTGGTTTCGGCGGCCACCCGTAAAGACTAACATCTAGTTCTGTAATTTGGTTGTCTAGGCCAAGGTCTGCAAACATATTAATAGTTTTCTCGATTTCCGCTATAGATGGCCAGCCGATTTGGATGTGAGCTTGATGTCCCACTCCATCAATTGGAACTCCCTCCTCCACTAATTCCTTGACAAGATTGTACAGGGTTTCTCTTTTAGGATCTATTTCTGTGTTGTAGTCATTAATATAAAGCTTAGCGTCTTTCCCTGCATAACGGTCCGCTGTTTCAAAAGCAACTTTGATATAATCAGTACCTGTGATTTGATACCAAGGTGAATTACGTAATTCCCCATTATCATCAACTACCTCGTTGACTACATCCCAAGAGCTGATATCATTTTTATAACGCTTGACAATAGTTTTAACATGAGTTTCTACACGCTTAAGTAAAAGCTTTTTATTTTTTTCGCGCTGCTTTGGATCTGTTTCATCTACCATCTTATTTCCTTCTTTATCAAGGAAAAACCATTCCGGTACCTGGCTGTGCCAAATAAGGGTATGGCCGCGAAGCTTCATATTATTTTCTTTCGCAAACTCAACAATTTTATCCATTTCTTCAAAAGTGAACTTTCCTTCTTCAGGCTGTATATTAATCGGCTTCATTACATTCTCAGCCACAAGGCTATTATAATGGCGCTTTAATACTTCAGCATCTTTTCCTTGAAGCATGGAAGGCTCAACGGCTGCACCAATATCGAATGAGTCTGCATATCTTTCATCAAGTTGAACCGTTGCATCTAATGCACTAACTGGTTGATTTTCAGCTGCAGAAGCACTGGATAATCCAGCAGGTAATACTATAGCTAAAGCTAATCCAGAAAGAAGTGGTTTACGCAATACTTTTAACATGTTTTTTTCTCCCCTTTTTTTCAAAGTATGTTAGTATTTTATAAAACCTGAAAAAACTCTAGCTTCCCCCCTTTACTCTAATTTACTAGTCAGGAAAATAAGTAAGGGCTTTCATATTTTTCACAGCCTGCTGGCCTGACCTCAAATTAATTATAACAGCATCCAACTTAGTTTATCCACTAAATAAACTAAGAATTTAAACATTTCCGAAAATATGATAAAATAGCCCTAGGCTAAGCTCCTGTTCTTTTTTAGATCCTAATAAAAATTGGATATTATTTTACTATAGAAAGGCGAACCATCAATGCGGAAGCAACTAAAGAAGTGGAATACATTACGCAACCAGATTTTGTTTATTTTTTTACTTGTTATGATCATCGTTTTATTGATTGTCAGTCTTCTTACATTAAGACAAGTTTCCTCTTTGTTGAAAAATAATGCGGAAAAGCAAATTCAGCAAGTAGCTATTGAAGGAAACGGCCGAATTGAATCCCTTTACGAGCAAATCAATATGAATTCAAAGCTTGTCATCACCGATGAAGAGGTCCAGCGTGTTTTAACGAATGTCTATGAAGGAAAACAAGTAACCTTTAACGACCGTCAAAAATTAATGGGACATATTGACAGAATTATGGGCAATACAGATGGAATTTTTTCCTTTCAACTTTTTTCTGGAAAACATCAGCGCGTTCTTCCTCTTGATGAAGATGAGTTAAAAAACCGAATTGGTACCAGGTGGATTGAAGAAGCGAATCGAGCAAGAGGAAGAATGGTTTGGATCGGTGAAGATCCACATGATAAAAACTACTTTCTGGCCATCCGTAGAGTCAATTTAATAGAGCGACAATATAGCAATGGTGGTTATCTTTTAATTAGTATTAACCGCGATCATTTTAACTTTGCAAATGAAAAGTATGAAAACGATCAATATTCCATTCTGTTAGATCAATACGAAAAACCGATTATCCAAAATTTCACGGGAGATATAACGAGCATTATTGAAAACAACGAAAGCATTATTCAATTAAATCAACGGGATTATATGGTGACAAAGCAATCATCTACCCTAACAGGTTGGACCGTTCTTATTTTAACCCCCGTAAGTGAACTAACGGAAGGATTGTCAGGGATCCGAACAGGAATTATTTTTTCGGGAGTTGTTGGCGTATTCATTTTTACCATTAGCTCCTTTTTCCTTTCAACGATCATTACAAGACCAATAGTAAGATTAACGAAAACCATGCAGCGTGCCGGAGAAGGTTCATTAACACTGAATCCGGATAGTTCTTCGGTAAATGAAATTGTTGAATTAAACAGTACGTATAATCAGCTTGTAAAAGAAACCAATCATTTGATCCAGATGGTTTATCAAAAAGAGATTTTACGCAGCCAAAGTGAATTGAAAGCGCTCCAGTCACAAATAAACCCGCATTTTCTTTTTAATACATTGGATGCACTTCATTGGTCGCTTGAAGAAAAAGATGAAGAAGAGTTGGCTGAACTCGTTGTAGCCATGTCCGATTTATTCCGTTATACCATTACAAAAGAAACCGATGACGATTGGGTGTTCTTAAAAGATGAAATCAAGCATATCAGCGACTATATGGAAATTATGAAAATGCGTTTTGATGAAAGATTACAATGGCATGTTTCTGTTCCTGCAGAATATGAGTTTGTAAGAATACCAAAACTGATCATACAGCCTTTAGTAGAAAATGCAGCCTTGCACGGAGCTGGAAAAAAAGTTGGGAATTGCCAAATTTCCGTAACAGTTGAACCAGTTAAACGAGAAGATAAAGAGCGGATTCGCATCTCTGTACAAGATGATGGTGCCGGGATGGATAAAGAGCGGCTTGAATGGATCATTCAAGCCATGAAAACTGGTGGGACAACCTCCGCGAACGGGAAAGGAATGGCTATTTCGAATGTCTACAAGCGCCTGCAGTTATATTACAAAGGAATTTTACATTCGGACCTTTTGATTGAGAGTAAAGTAAACGAGGGGACAAAGATTTCGTTTGAACTGCCAATTGATGGAGGGGAATAAAATGTATTCTAAAAATATTATAATCGTTGACGATGAACCAAGAACAAGACAAGGTTTGCAAAGAACGCTGGAAAGTTGGAATACTGGTGACTTTACCATCCTTACTGCGGAAAGCGGTGAGGATGTCCTCCGGATTGCGGAGGAAAAAAAGATTCATATTTTGCTTTCCGATATCCGGATGCCTGAAATGACCGGTTTACAGCTATTAAAAACTTTGAAAGAAAAAGGGTTGTCTCCAGTGGTCATTATTATTTCCGCTTACTCCGAGTTTGAGTATGCTCAGGAAGCATTAAGACTCGGTGTAGTGAATTATCTTTTAAAGCCGATCGGAAAAAAGAAGCTGATTGAAGCGGTTGAAGAAGCCGTTAAGATTATGGAAAAGCAAGTGCGGGTTGGGATGATCGAAAAAGTAGTGGATGAAAAAATAGTCGATGCCAACACCAAAATGAATTCAGCCAAAGATACCATTCGCAAGGCCATTAGCTTTATTGACCAGCATTTAAAGGATGAATTCACCCTAAAAGACGTTGCTGCCCACGTTCATTTAAATCCGAGTTATTTTAGCGTGTTGTTCAAGGAGCAAGTGAATATGAATTTTAGTGAATATGTTACAAGACGCAGGATTCAGCGTGCAAAGGAATTAGTGATTACAACCAATCTTCCAATAAATGAAATCGCTGAAGAGGCCGGCTATAAGACTTCTAAATACTTTATTAAAATCTTTAAGGAAATTGAGGGGATGACACCCAGCGCATACCGAAAAACATACAATGAAAGGGCTTTCTAAAAATAGTAGTATTTTATCTAATCACAGTTCCTTTTTTTATTATGTCCCCGATGGTAAACTAGACTTAGTTGCAAGGATAGACAAACAAACATTAAGGGGGTTGTGCTGCATGAAGAAGAAAGCGTTTTCTGCCGTGGCTTCTTTGGCATTAGTAGGCGGGTTGGTTTTAGGAGGTTGTTCATCCTCCTCTGGTACATCGGAGGATTCAAGTGGTTCTGGCGGCGACAAAACAGTTGTCAAAATGATGCATTTATGGCCTGAAGGAAGTGCAAAGGCACAGTATACTATCGTGAATGATATTATCAAGAATTATGAAAAAGAACATCCTGATGTAGATATCCAAACAGAAATTTTAGCAAATGAACAATATAAAGAAAAAATCAAGGTTTTGTCAGCATCAAATGAGCTTCCAGACCTTGGAATCACTTGGGCAGCTGGTTATATGCAGCCATTCGTAGAAGGTAATATGTTTGCACCATTAGATGATGTTCTTGATGGCGGGCTTAAGGAGCAATTTGTTCCAGGTACTCTCGAAGCTTTTCAAACGGATAGCAAAACTTACGGATTACCTCTTGAACTGAACATCGCACCTGTTTATTACAATAAGGAAATCTTTAAAAAGTATAACCTTGAAGTACCAAAAACATATGATGAATTTTTAAAAGTAGTTAAGACTCTTAAGGATAACGATGTTACTCCAATTACAGTAGGAAATAAAGACCGCTGGACAGGTTCTATGTGGTATATGTATCTTGCCGATCGTATTGGCGGACCTGAAACATTAAATAATGCAATTAACCGTACAGGCAGCTTTGAAGATCCAGCTTTAGAAAAAGCCGCTGATGAACTCAAAAAACTGGTTGATATGGATGCATTTGTTAAAGGGTATAACGGATTTTCAAATGATGAAGCAAAAGGTTACTTTATGAATGAACAGGCAGCTATGTATATGATGGGTACTTGGGAATTGCCAAACTATACAACAAGCCCTGATGTTGCACAGGACTTTAAAGATAAAGTTGGTTACTTCAAATTCCCTGCGTATGAAGGCGGAAAAGGAAACATCGACAGCTTTGTTGGTGGACCTGGAGTTGGTTTGTTTGTATCTGAAGCTTCTAAAGTGAAAGATGAAACAAAAGATTTTGTTTCATACTTAGTTCAAGAATGGGGCAAGCGCTCCGTAACAGAAGCCGGTGTTATTCCAGCTACAAAAGTGGATACTGCTAACACAGAGCTTGCTCAAATGTACATTGATATTCTGAACGATTTAGGAAATGCTTCCAATATTACATTATATGCAGATGTTCAAATGTCTGCCAGGGTAGCGGATGTTCACTTGAATCAGATTCAGGCATTATATGGTGGCGAAATATCCCCTAAAGAATTTGTTAAAGCTCAAGAAGAAGCTCTTGCTGCTGAGAAGAAATAAAAATTGTAATAGAGAGGGCATATTGCTGAATATGCTCTCTTCTTCATAGAAAGGTAGTGAATAAAAACATGAGAAGCGTTATGTCCAATAAATACATTATTACCCTTTATACACTCCCAGCTTTACTTCTTCTTCTTGTTCTGATTTATGTCCCTATTGCTTTATCAGGATATTACGGTCTAATGGATTGGACCGGAATAGGCCAAATGCAGTTTATCGGGTTAGAAAACTATGCAAACTTGATGAAGGATGAAAAGTTCTGGGCTAGTGCAGGCCACTCTTTCTTGTTAGGGATTTTCTCTGTGCTTAGCCTGCTGCTTTATTTAGCTGTTTCACTCGTTTTAGTTAGTAAAATAAAAGGTTCAGATTTCTTCAGAAAGATTTATTTAATTCCCATGCTATTGTCATCTGTTGCCATTGCTCAGCTTTGGTTGAAAATTTTTGACCCTTCGAATGGGATGTTAAATAAATTGCTTGAGATGTTTGGAGTGGAAAATACGCCAGTTTGGTTAGCCGATCCAAACACTGCTCTATATGCTATTTTCGTTCCAATTGTTTGGCAGTATGCAGGTTTTTACATTCTTATTTATTACGCAGCCTTGAAAAATGTCCCGGAAGAAATTATCGAAGCTGCAAGAATTGATGGGGCTACCCCGCTTCAAATCGCATTAAAAATTAAATTACCTATGATCTCAGCTGTATTTAAAGTTACGATTATGCTTTCCCTCGTTGGTTCCTTAAAGTATTTTGATTTAATTTATGTAATGACTGGCGGAGGTCCAAACGGGGCGAGTGAAGTAATGGCTTCTTATATGTACAAGGAAGCGTTTGAACTTAACAATTTTGGTTATGCAAGTGCAGTTGGCTTTGGTTTATTGGTCATTTGTCTTGGAATGACATGGCTGACTTCAAGATTAACGAAATCTAATGATGATGTTCAATACTAAAAGGGGAGGAATTAAGATGAGCGAGCTTGCGACAGACAGACGAACAACACCAAACCTTTCTGCGGGCGAAGGATCAAAAAAATCTTATTGGAGTAAATTAGGATATGGTTTTCTTTACTTAATCTTAAGTGCTTTCGCCGTTATCCAGATTTATCCATTGATTTGGCTGGTCTTCTTCTCATTAAAAAGCAATCAAGAAGTATTCGGTATGTCCCCTTTCTCCTTGCCGCAGGACCCGCAATGGGGAAACTATGTGAAAGTATGGACTCAAGGAAACATTGGAGTTTACTTTTTCAATAGTGTGTGGATGACTGTTTTATCTGTATTTCTAACAGTTATTCTGGCTAGCTTTGTTACATTTGCCATTACTCGGATGCACTGGAAATTAAGCGGACTTGTTCTTGGATTATTCATGGTAGGATATATGATTCCCCTCCATTCAACGTTAATCCCATTGTTTAATTTTTATAACACTATAGGTTTAATTGATAATCCATTATCGATTATTTTGTCTCAAACAACCTTTAATTTACCGTTAACTATTATGATTTTATTAGGTTTTTATAAAGCTTTTCCTCGTGAAATTGAAGAAGCGGCTGTTATGGATGGATGCTCGGTACACCGAATTTTCTTCCAGATTACGCTTCCAATGACCATACCGGTTCTTTCAACAACAGCGATCATTAACATGATTTACAACTGGAATGAATTCGTATTTGTTAATACATTCATCAGTTCTGACCAGTGGAAAACATTGACTATTGGGATTAATAACTTCGTTGGTCAATATTTAACGGACTGGGGTGCTATTGGTGCCACTTTAGTCATCAGTATTGTTCCAATTCTGCTCACCTTCTTATTCCTGAGCAATAAGATTGTTGAGGGAATGGCAGCTGGTTCTGTAAAAGGTTAATTCGTTTGAAAGAAAACCCGCCGATTAGCGAGACGCAAGGCGAAGACAGAGGCGTATTTGTCCTTAGCTTATAAGAAAGGACAAACTTTCTTATAAGCCGCCAGTCAAAAGACAGAAAGAGAAGTTTCCTTTTACAAGCGAAACTTACCTTTCTGTCTTTTTGGTTATCTCTTCTATTCACAAAATGCGGTCCATTTTGTTTAAGACGATTTATTTAAAAAATTTGCCTAAGGATGGGTCCGCCGCTTTTTTTCCATTTTTTCAAAAACAGGATAGCATGTAGCCATTATAATAGCTGCCGTTAGACTGCCCCCGAAAAAAAAGCCCAAACCTGGAATGAACTTCACTACAAAGAATACGGCAACAATTCCAGCAATCATCGTAAGGTTTTCAAGCGGGTTAATAAGCATCATTAAGAATGCATTTTTGATCATTTGCGCCAATTTTAACTCATAATGAACATAGACCGGAAACAGATAGATCATAGTCATGACTGCTGCAAACATAATTATATATAAAGGAATTTGAATAACACTTATAAAACTATTCCCCAAATTCTTCATAAAAACCAAGTCAAGCACAATAAGTCCCGCTACCACCACTATGAGTAAACCTAAACCATTGCTTCGTATAAACTCCGATTTATAGGTAGTCCAAAAGGTTCGAAAAATTGGAATGCCTGTGTCCCCCATCAGCCATTTGCGAATGATCGTAAACATTGAAATCGTGGCTGGGAAAAAACCAAGGACAACCAAACCTATCAAAGAAAAACCAATCCATAGTAGATTAATATATGCAAATTTCGCAATCCATTCCATAGCACCATAGGCTCGATTTACCGTATTATTCATCTAATCCCTCCAAACTAGAAACCTCTTAGACTTATTCTAGCCAATTATTATGATAAAAAGATACCTCCTTCTATTATATAGCAGCTTTCATCTATGGGGCCTTTCTCCAGAATTTCCTCCTATATAATCATGGAGAGTATTCTTCTTTGATTACTCTTTCTCCTACCTTTTAAAAATGAACCAAGCAAAACAAATAAAAATCATAAAACTTAATTTCTTCAGTAGATAAAT
>NZ_JAKGCR010000003.1 GCF_022668875.1 Domibacillus sp. PGB-M46
GCTGCCTCCCGTAGGAGTCTGGGCCGTGTCTCAGTCCCAGTGTGGCCGATCACCCTCTCAGGTCGGCTACGCATCGTCGCCTTGGTGGGCCGTTACCCCACCAACTAGCTAATGCGCCGCGGGTCCATCTGTAAGTGACAGCCGAAGCCGCCTTTCAATCAAGAGCCATGCAGCTCTTGATATTATCCGGTATTAGCCCCGGTTTCCCGGAGTTATCCCAGTCTTACAGGCAGGTTACCCACGTGTTACTCACCCGTCCGCCGCTGACTTCCGGGAGCAAGCTCCCTTCTGTCCGCTCGACTTGCATGTATTAGGCACGCCGCCAGCGTTCGTCCTGAGCCAGGATCAAACTCTCCAAAAAAGTTTGACTTGCTCATTTGTTCCCATTAAAACACGGGGTGTTTTTAATGGGAAATAAAAATTTTAAAACGTTGACGTTTTTATTGATTTTGTTCAGTTTTCAATGTTCAATTTGCTTTGTTTTGCCGTCACCATCTGGCGACTTAAATAATATACCATGTATAAAAACAAAGAACAAGCTTTTTTATAAAAAAACAGCCTTTTTTTATGGCTGTTTTTTTAGTCTCTTGTTTCAATGTATAAATCTCTTCTTTGAACCAAATCAATAATGTCTCCATTTGGAAGTTGAATCATCGGTCTTGTTTTATTCCCAGGCGGCACAAAGATGACTTTGCCTTTGCTGCCATCTGATAACATCACCTGCATATCTTGTGAAACCTCGGCTGTCAGCGAAAACAATACTTCTGTAATCGACAGATCAAACTGGCCAAACAAATCTTGCTGGATAATTTCAACTACTTTAAATACAGACTGCCTGCCTTTAAATAATCGGTCTGTTGTTAAAGCATGAAAGGTATCAGACAGTCCCACTATTTGTGAAAGTACATGCACTGATTTTCCTTTCGTACCTGCTGGATAACCAGATCCGTCCATCCGCTCATGATGCTGATAAACAGCAAGTTTTGCTTCCGGTTTGAGAAGTTTTAAGTCTTTCACCATTTTGTAGCTGACCACTGGATGATTTTGAATCTCTTTGTATTCACCCTCTGTCAAGGCCGTTTTTTTTGTTAATAAGGAGGCTGTTATTTTTGACATCCCGCAGTCAGCTAAAAATCCGGCTAATGCTGCCTGAACAATCAATCCTCTATCGTACTGGAGTTTTTGGGCAATCAGTCCACTCAGCAGGCTGACAGCCAATGTATGGTGATAAAGATACTCGTCCTTTTTAGAGTATGATAAGACTTTTTCAAGTTCCCCCGGATGTTCTAACATGTATTCAAGTATGGGCAGGATGATTGTACGTATTCGGGCAATATCTATATTCATCCCTGACTGCCACCGCTGAAATTCTTCTTTTACACTTTTTAATGTCTTAAAATAAAGCTGCTCTATCCGATCTGCAGCCGGCAGTACACAATTGAATGAATCTGAAGAATGCAGCATGGCCTCTGGCTGCTCTTCCTCTGCTAGTACATCAATGGATCTTATGGAAAAAGCGTGCAAAAAACGAATATGCTGATCTGTTAAAATCGTTCCAGCTGCAATGATGGGATTGGCTGTCGCAGCCATGACGGCTTCTTTCACCTGGTATCCGGGCTTGATGTCCTCAACTTTTATGTACATCCCCTGCCTCCTCTTACATCTTTTTACCTAATTATAAGGAAAATCTCAGTCAAATGATAGACAAAAAGCACAGGTATTTTGAAATACCTGTGCCGTGTTTTTATTCTTCTATTTCTTCTTGTTCTTCTTCGAGCAATTCTTCTTCCTTTTCCACTTTTGCTACGGTTGCGACTGTTTCATTTTCACCAAGCCGGATCAGCTTAACCCCCTGCGTGTTTCGGCCAGTAATGGAAATGCTGGCAATATCCATCCGGATCATGACGCCGCCCATGGTCATAAGCATCAGGTCTTCTTCACCTGTAACCGTCTTAACCGCGATGAGTGCACCGTTCTTACCAGTAATATTCAGGGTTTTAAGTCCTTTTCCGCCACGTGTTTGAATACGGTATTCAGATTCAGGCGTTAATTTTCCATATCCATTTTCGGTAACAATTAAAATATAATCATTTTCTTCTACGAGCTCCATCCCAACTGCGTAATCTCCATCAGACAAGGTAATGCCTTTTACCCCTGTGGATGTACGCCCCATAGAACGGACATTGTCTTCTGGGAAACGAATCAGCATGCCATCACGCGTTCCCATTACAATATGTTTTTCGCCGTTTGTCAGCCGCACAGAAATGAGCTCGTCTTCCTCCCGGATATTCAAAGCGATCAAGCCGTTCGTTCGAATATTTGCGTAATCCATTAACGGTGTCCGCTTTACAATTCCCTGCTTCGTTGCAAAGAACAAGAAAGAATCCTCTGTGAACTCTTCGACAAACAGCATCGAATTCACCCACTCATCCTGCTCGACGCCAAGCAGATTCACAAGCGGAATTCCTTTTGCTGTCCGGCTGAATTCCGGAATCTGATAGCCCTTTAATCGATACACTTTCCCTTTGTTTGTAAAGAATAGAATCGTATCGTGGGTCGAGGTTGTCAGAAGCTGCTCAACAAAATCATTTTCATTTGTTCCCATCCCCTGAATACCGCGGCCTCCGCGGCGCTGGCTCCGGTAAGTCGAGATTGGCTGACGTTTAATATATCCTTTATGGGTTAAGGTAATAATAACTTTTTCAACCGGAATTAAATCTTCATCCAGCAAATCACCAGGCGCTCCATCGGTAATTTCTGTCCGTCGTTTGTCGGCATACCGGTCTTTAATTTCAGTCAGCTCTTCACGGATAATTTGAAGAATTTTTTCCTCATCCGCTAAAATGGCTCTTAATTCTTTAATCACTGCAAGAAGGTTTTGATATTCTTCTTCGATTTTTTCACGCTCAAGGCCGGTCAAGCGCTGCAAACGCATATCTAAGATGGCTTGAGCTTGTTTCTCAGATAAACCAAACTGCTCCATCAAGCCTTCGCGGGCAGCCTCTGTTGTCTGCGAGCCTCGAATTAATGCGATAATGCGGTCTATGTGATCTAGAGCAATACGAAGACCCTCTAAAATGTGTGCGCGTGCTTCGGCTTTATTTAAGTCAAATTGCGTACGCCGGCGGATAATCTCCTGCTGATGCGCTAAGTAATGCTTTAAGCACTCTTTTAAGCTGAGTACTTTTGGATGGCCGTCTACAAGCGCCAGCATGTTAATACCGAAGCTTGTCTGCATGGCTGTGTATTTATATAAATTATTTAATACAACGCTCGCATTGGCATCGCGGCGAATTTCCATCACAATTCGCATACCTTCACGATCTGATTCGTCGCGAAGGTCGGTAATGCCGTCGATTTTCTTTTCACGGACAAGCTCCGCAATACGTTCAATGAGCTTTGCTTTGTTTACTTGGTACGGGATTTCTGTCACGATAATCGTTTCTTTACCGTTTGCTTTTTCTTCAATTTCCGTACGGGCACGCAAAATAATCGAACCGCGACCTGTTTCATAGGCACGACGGATGCCGCTGCGGCCCATTAAAATACCTGCTGTTGGAAAATCAGGTCCTTGAATAAATTCCATTAAGTCCAGAACAGACATATCCGGGTTTTTGCTGACAGCAAGCAGCGCATCAATAACTTCTCCAAGGTGGTGAGGCGGAATATTGGTTGCCATGCCGACCGCAATACCGGAAGCGCCATTTACAAGCAGATTCGGAAAACGGGCCGGTAACACAACGGGCTCACGCTCAGAGCCATCGTAGTTGTCTTTGTAATCAATAGTGTCTTTGTTTAAATCACGTGTGATCTCCATGGCAATTTTGGACATGCGGGCTTCTGTATAACGCATCGCCGCAGCCGCATCGCCGTCAACTGAACCGAAGTTTCCGTGTCCATCAACCAGCATATGGCGGTAGTTAAAATCCTGCGCCATCCGTACCATCGTTTCGTATACAGCTGAATCCCCGTGCGGGTGATATTTACCGATAACGTCACCGACGATCCGGGCAGACTTCTTATACGCTTTATCGGCTGTCATGCCGAGATCATTCATCGCATACAAAATACGGCGGTGCACCGGCTTTAAGCCATCGCGCACGTCCGGAAGCGCCCGGGATACGATAACGCTCATCGCATAATCAAGAAACGATGAACGCATTTCCTGGCTTATATTAATCTCTTTTACGTTCGAGTTTGGCGTATCAGCCATGAAAAATCCTCCTTTTAAGAAAAGTACAAGGCGCCCATTTATCGGTGACAAGCATGGGACAAGCCTGTCCTTTCCGCCCATATTCAATGAGCTTTCAGCCGATTGGCGCCTGGAACTTAGGTGTTATTAAAAAGCGGGAGCGCCCGCGGCTTACGGGCGCTTTTTAAACTTATATATCAAGATTTTTAACGTAGCGTGCGTTGTCCTGAATGAAATTACGGCGCGGTTCTACTTTATCGCCCATTAAAATTTCAAATGTTTCATCGGCCTCCATGGCATCTGTCAGGGTTACCTGAAGCAGTGTACGTGTGGATGGATCCATGGTCGTTTCCCATAGCTGCCCCGGATTCATTTCTCCAAGACCTTTATAACGCTGCAAACTCGGTTTTGCATTTGCCGGGATGTCTTTCATGATTTCATCCAGCTCGTGGTCGTTGTATGCGTAGCTGATATTTTTGCCCTGCTGTACTTTGTAAAGCGGCGGCTGCGCAATGTACACATACCCCGCTTCAATAAGCGGACGCATGTAGCGGAAAAAGAATGTTAACAACAGCGTGCGGATATGGGCGCCATCCACGTCCGCATCCGTCATGATAACCAATTTGTGATAACGTGCTTTTTCCAAGTCAAACTCTTCGCTGATCCCTGTTCCGAGTGCTGTAATCATTGCTCGTACTTCATTGTTGGACAAAATTTTATCAAGACGCGCTTTTTCAACGTTCAGGATTTTTCCGCGCAGCGGCAGGATGGCCTGGAAGTGGCGGTCGCGCCCCTGCTTGGCTGAACCGCCGGCAGAGTCTCCTTCTACGATATACAACTCGCTGATTTTCGGATCCCGTGATGAACAGTCAGCCAGTTTACCAGGAAGGCTGGATACCTCGAGTGCACTTTTGCGCCGTGTCAGCTCCCTCGCTTTTTTCGCAGCCATTCTTGCCCGGGCTGCCATCATGCCTTTTTCAACAATTTTCCGAGCTGTATTCGGATTTTCAAGCATAAATGTTTCAAAACGGCCGGCAAAAACGTTGTCTGTCACCGTTCTCGCTTCTGAGTTACCAAGCTTTGTTTTCGTTTGGCCTTCAAACTGCGGATCCGGATGTTTCACAGAAACAATGGCCGTTAAACCTTCACGGACATCTTCCCCTGTTAAATTGGCATCAACGTCTTTTGCGAGGCCATTTTTCCGGGCATAGTCGTTGATCACACGTGTTAAAGCGGTTTTAAAACCAGATTCATGCGTTCCGCCTTCATGCGTGCTGATATTGTTGGCGAATGAATAAATGTTGCTTGTATAACCGTCGTTGTATTGAAGGGCTACTTCAACTTGAATTCCTTCACGCTCGCCCTCCATAAAGATCGCTTCTTCATGAAGCACTTCTTTGGAACGGTTTAAATGCTCAACGTATGATTTAATACCGCCTTCGTAATGATACTCATTTTTCTTGCCTTCTCCACGTTTGTCTTCGAGCGTAATTTTAATACCGCGGTTTAAGAAAGCAAGTTCACGAAGCCGTTGAGCAAGCGTATCGTATTCATACACGAGCGTTTCTGTAAAAATCTCACTGTCCGGACGGAAGTGAATGTGTGTACCGGTGACATCTGTTTCGCCTACTACCTTCAAATCTCCCTGCGGCACGCCGCGTTTAAATGCTTGGTAATGAATCTTTCCGTCACGGTGTACATATACTTCTAGAAGTGTAGAGAGTGCATTTACAACAGAAGCACCAACACCATGAAGTCCGCCGGATACTTTATAGCCGCCGCCGCCAAATTTACCTCCGGCATGCAGGACGGTTAAAATCACCTCTACCGCCGGGCGTCCCATTTTTTCATGAATCCCGACCGGAATGCCGCGTCCATTGTCTTTTACAGTAATGCTGTTGTCTTCTTCTATGATGACGTTGATTTCATCGCAATACCCGGCCAGTGCTTCGTCGATACTGTTATCAACGATTTCCCAGACGAGATGATGAAGTCCTTTTACACTCGTTGAACCAATATACATACCAGGACGTTTTCGGACAGCTTCAAGTCCTTCGAGCACCTGTATTTGATTTTCATCATAGGAAGGTGTCGTATTTTGCGGGTCCATAGTCAAATCCAGTCACCTTCTCTTTCGGTAAAATAATCTTACTTTATTTTGGTTACTGCCCCAGCGGTAACGCTGTAGGCAGAGGCGGCATTTAACGTGTCATGCTCAATGCCGTCCGTGTTTGTTGTTGTAACAAACGTTTGCACTTTTCCGTGAATCGTATTCAGCAGATGTGACTGGCGGTAATCGTCAAGCTCAGATAGCACATCATCCAGCAGCAAAATCGGGTATTCACCAATTTCCGATTGAATCAGCTCGATTTCAGCAAGCTTTACAGCAAGCGCTGTGGTCCGCTGCTGCCCTTGCGATCCAAACGTTTGAATATTTTTTCCGTTCACATAAAAAAGGAGATCGTCGCGATGCGGACCGGTTAATGTCACACCCCGGTCTACTTCTCTCGTCCGGCTTCTCTGGAAAAGATCCAGCAAAGCCGACCTTATCTGCTCGTCACTCTGCTCCTCTTTTATCCCAGCGGCCGGCTCATACATAATAGCCAGCTCTTCAACCCCTCTTGAAATACCGGCATGAAGCGGACCAGCCCATTTTTGAAGCAGATGAATAAACTCAAAGCGCTTTTTTGTTACTTTTACCGCCAGCTCAACAAGCTGTTCAGTTAAAACTTCAAGCATCGTCAAGTCAGATGCTTTTTTTGTCTGCAGCTGTTTTAAGTAATGATTCCGCTGCTGCAGCACTTTATGATAAAGGCTTAGGTCATGCAGATACACAGGCGATACTTGACCGATTTCCATGTCAATAAACCGCCTTCTTACTTGCGGACTGCCTTTTACTAATGTTAAATCTTCCGGGGCAAACATCACGACATTCATGTTGCCGATGTACTGGCTGAGGCGCGTCTGCTCCAAATGGTTAACCTTGGCTTTTTTGCCTTTTTTGGAGATCAGAAGCTCAATCGGGAGCGATTGGTGCTTTTTCTGCACTCGTCCCTTTATTTTAGCATACTCCTCTTCCCAGCGAATTAAATCTTTATCATTTGAAGTCCGGTGCGATTTAGCCATAGCCAGCACGTAAATGGATTCGATGATATTGGTTTTCCCTTGGGCATTTTCGCCAATGATGACATTTACAGTATTATCAAACTCAACGAGGAGTGATTCATAATTTCGGTAATTCTCTAAAGCCAGTTGTTCAATGTGCATGCAAAAACACCTTTCGACGGCCCTTAATCGCTTTCTTCCTCTGTTTCCTCTGTTCCAAATCCTACTTCATACACGCCGTCTCCAGGAATTTCCACTTCATCCCCTTCGTACAGCTTTCTTCCTCTTCGGTCATCAAGCTCTCCATTGACGTATACCTCGTGTTCACTTAGATACCATTTTGCCTGGCCGCCAGTTTGAATAATGCCAGCCAGTTTCAGAAATTGGCCAAGGGTGATAAATTCCTCGTTTTCAGCTTTTTTTGTCATCATAATGTGGTTTCCTCCGTAAACATCTTAGTACTTTATTTTAACATAAATACAAAAAAAGCGGCGCAAATATGCCCCGCTTTTCCGGAGTTTGAATTAATACGTTCGCACCGGCAGGATCAACTGAAGTGTTGAATCATCGTGAAGCGGACGAATGACAAATGGACGCATTGCGCCTGTAAATTGAATTTCAATTTCGTTCCCCTCAATTGCTTTGAGTGCATCCATCATATATTTTGCGCTGAATGAGATTTTCAATTCCTCTCCCTCAGACGACAAGCTGTTTACCTGCTCGGTTACTTTTCCGATCTCTGGTGAGTTCGATGAAATCTCGACCATTCCGCCGTCCTCGCTGCTCATTTTCACAACGTTGTTCCGCCCTTCCCGCGCTAAGAGAGAAGCACGGTCTACCGCTTGCAGATATTCTTTTGTATTTAAATCAATTTTTGTTTTGTATTCATCAGGAATCAAGCGGGTTGTGTCAGGATAGTTGCCGTCAAGCAGCCGCGAGAAAAACAAAACATGCTTTGAACGGAACAACACTTGGTTTTCTGTCATAACGATTTCGACCGGCTCGTTTGAGTCATCTAAAATTTTACTTAATTCCGTCAAGCTTTTTCCAGGAATCACGACGTTGTATTCTCCTGATGGAAGCCCTTCTGCCGTTGTTTTACGAAGAGCCAGACGATGGCTGTCTGTAGCAGTGCAAATAAGCGTGCCATTTTCAATTTTCCAGTTTACACCCGTTAAAATCGGCCGCGTTTCTGAAGTAGATACAGCAAATACCGTTTGCCGGATCAATGTTTTAACAAGATCAGCCGGTAGCTTAAAAACATTCTCGTCATCAATTTGCGGCAAATGCGGATATTCATCTGCGTCCTGACCGTTCAAGCTGAATTCCGCATGTCCTGAACGAATGATCGTTTGAAAAGAAGCGGACGTTTCAAGTTCGATCGTCGAAGCCGGCAGCTTGCGTACAATTTCATTGAAAAAACGGGCATTTAAAACGACGCCCCCCGTTTGCTCGATCGAGGCAATGGATACATCCCCTTCTTCACTTGGAATAAACGATTCAATCGAAATATCGGAGTCGCTTCCCGTTAAGGTGATCCCCTCATCTGACGCATGAATTTTAATACCGGTCAAAATGGGAATAGTTGTTCTCGAGCTTACTGCCTTTAAAACATCTTGTACGCCGGCAGCAAGCCGGTCTTTTTGTATCGAAAATTTCATGGGGATCCCTCCGAAATTATTTTGATATAGCAATCCGCTTAACTGCGAATTTAGTATTTTTATATTAAAAAAATAATAGACGTAGTAGTAGGCGCTGTTGATTTGTGGATAAGTGTGCAAAAACGAAGAAATAACAGCCTATCCACATGTGGACAGACTGTTGATGAGCGCCCTTTTTTATTCACAATTTATTAAGCTTTTAAAATGGTGATAATTTCATTTATTTTTTGAGCGGCAGCAGGATCTGTTTCCATGAGCTTTGAAATTTTCTCATGGGCATGAATAACGGTCGTGTGATCACGTCCTCCAAACTCCTCGCCAATTTTAGGCAGTGAAAAATCCGTTAATTCGCGTGACAAATACATGGCTACCTGTCTTGGAAAAGCAACTGATTTTGTCCGCTTTCTGGCTGTAAAATCCTCCAGGCGGATGCCGTACTGCTCCCCGACTACCCGCTGAATATCCGGAATGGTCACGGATTTTGGACGAGCCCCCGGAATAATATCTTTTAAAGCATCTGCTGCTACTGTCGCGTTCACTTCTTTGTTGATTAAAGAAGAGTAAGCAACAACCCGGATCAATGCGCCTTCAAGCTCGCGAATATTCGTATCAATTTGATTGGCGATATACAGCATCACTTCATTTGGCACATCAAGGTTTTCAGCGCGGGCTTTTTTGCGCAAAATGGCAATCCGCGTTTCAAGGTCCGGCGGTGTAATGTCTGTAATAAGCCCCCACTCGAACCGGGAACGAAGTCGATCTTCAAGAGTCGGGATTTCTTTTGGCGGCCGGTCGCTGGAAATGATAATCTGCTTGCTTTCTTCATGCAGCGTATTAAATGTGTGGAAAAATTCTTCCTGCGTTTGTTCTTTTCCGGCTAAGAACTGAATATCATCAATAAGCAGGACGTCAACATTGCGGTATTTATTACGGAACTCCACCGCTTTATTGTCTCGAATGGAATTAATGAATTCGTTCGTAAACTTCTCTGAGGACAGATACACCACTTTAGCGTCGGGATTATGCTCAAGCACGTAATGCCCGATTGCATGCATTAAGTGTGTTTTGCCCAATCCTACTCCCCCGTAAATAAACAGTGGGTTATACGCTTTGGCCGGTGCTTCTGCCACTGCAAGAGAAGCTGCATGGGCAAACCGGTTGCCGGATCCGATGACAAACGTGTCGAATGTATATTTTGGATTCAGCATACTTTGGATGGTTGATTCCCCGCTTGGCTTTGGCGGTGGAGCCGGCTGTTCAGCCCGATGCGAAGGCGGTACATATGATTCCATGTCGTGAACATCTGGCGAAATAAAGTAAACATCAAGCTTTTCGCCTGTTAATTCATCAATAATCTCGGACGTTAAATGCGTATAATGCCCCTCAAGCCAATCACGATTAAAAAAGTTAGGTGCCGCTATTACAATAGCGTCTCCGTGAAGCGAATGCGCTTTGGTTGACTTCACCCACGTTTCGTAACTCGGCTTGCTAATCCGCGCCTGGATACGCTCCAGCACTTTATTCCATAAATCATCGATGTTCTCCATTGGCCCCTCCTTACTGACTGTCAGTGCAGTTTGTTTAATGTTTGTACAACCCATTTAGTTAATAATTCATAATTATGCATGACAATGTTTGTGAATAAATATATAATAAGATAAAACTAGTTTTTCGACAAAATATACAGGTTGTGGATAAAAATAAAAACACCCTGTTTATTGTTTTTCCACATATTATCCACAACTGTGGATATATAATATGTCGAATTTAGTTATCCAGAGTGAAAACAAAATAATAATAGCAGAAAAAATGAGACTCTGCAATCACTTCAATGAATTATCCACAGGCTTTTTCTCCTTGTGAAAATGTTTGTCCACAGGGTGAGGACTTGTGAAAGAACCATCGAAGAAGTTGTGGATAATCGAAAATGCCGTCGATTGCTGTCCACAGATGGAAAATGGGGCAAGATATGAAACTTTTTGTATAACCTGCATTCCTTATCAAAAAGACAGTAAATTAATTTGGATCTTTGAGGCTTTTAAAAGGTGGTTGACAGGATCGCCGCTGATCCTTATAATTAACAAAGACTGTTTTGAAAATACGAATTCGAAAACCTCAGGGAGGTGTTTTAATATGAAAAGAACGTACCAGCCTAACAAACGTAAAAGAAGCAAAGTTCATGGTTTCCGTGCACGCATGAGTTCTAAAAACGGCCGCCGTGTTTTAGCAAGCCGCCGTGCTAAAGGCAGAAAAGTACTATCTGCATAAGACCACTGACCATTTCAGTGGTCTTTTTTTAGGATTGCTAGAAATGGTCCGCAAAGGCGGCGTGGCAGAAAGTTGTCAAGTCCGCCTTTGTTCTATATGAATGAAAAGCCGGCAGGTGGCATAAATGAAAAAATCATTCCGCATCAAAAAAAACAATGATTTTCAAACGGTCTTCAGCAAAGGGAAGTCGTTCGCAAATCGCCAGTTTGTTGTATATATGTATAAAAAAGAGCAGAATGTTCCGTTCCGGATCGGCTTGTCTGTCAGCAAAAAGCTGGGCAATGCTGTGATGCGCAACCGCATTAAGCGCTGCATCAGACAAAGCTTTACGGAATTAAAAGACGAAATTCAGCCTGGCTGGGATTTTATTATCATTGCCCGTAAGCCGGCAGTGGACATGTCCTGCGCAGAAATAAAAACAAGCTTAATACATGTACTAAAACTGGCGCGAGCGCTTCAGCGAAAATAATCCAAATGAATAAGCAGGAATTCAGCCAATGACAGGGGGAGCAACCGCTTGAAGAAAAGAACGCTTTCATTCCTGATCGTGGCTCTTTTTTCCGTCCTGCTGGCAGGATGTACGGAAGTAAACCAAGAAATTACAGCAGAAAGTGAAGGATTCTGGAACGAATACGTCATTTATCCGCTCTCACAATTTATTACCGCTACATCTGACCTCGTAGGCGGCTATGGTCTTGGTATTATCGTTGTTACGATCATTATTCGGATCATTATTTTGCCGCTTATGATTAAGCAGACAAAAAGTGCTAAAGCGATGCAGGAGATTCAGCCTGAAATTAAGAAAATTCAAGAAAAATACAAATCAAAAGACGCGCAGACACAGCAAAAGCTGCAGCAGGAAACGATGGCGCTGTTCCAGAAGCATGGGGTAAACCCACTGGCTGGATGTTTCCCAATTTTAGTGCAAATGCCGATTATCATTGGGCTTTATCAAGCCATTATGCGGACGGGCGAAATTAAAAACCACACTTTTTTATGGTTCGATCTAGGCTCGCCGGATATTATTTTATCTGTGTTGGCTGGTGTTTTTACTTTTTTCCAGCAAAAACTAATGATGGCAGGACCTGCAAGTGATAATCCGCAGATGAAAATGATGCTGTACTTAATGCCGATCATGATCATCGTGTTTGGGATTACGCTGCCGTCGGCACTTGCTTTGTATTGGGTAGTCGGCAGTATTTTTATGATTATTCAAACGTTAATTATTGGCAGAAACAAGCCGGTTCAGGATGCTGGCCTTTAATAATGAGTAGAAGAAAAGACATTGCTAACATCGCAATGTCTTTTTTTTGTGTAGAAAAAGGGTTATCTTTCCATACATAACGTGCGTTTAAAGAAAAAAGTTATCAACATGTGGATGAACATATACCTTTTTTTCAGTGAACAGCTGTGATATTCTATTTATTTAGGGAATCAAATAAAAGCGAATAGGCAATCACATATATCAGCATAAATATGAAAGAGGTGAACAACGTGGAATTTGATACAATAGCAGCTATTTCAACACCACCGGGAGAAGGGGCTATTGCAATCGTTCGATTAAGCGGCGATCAGGCGATCTCCATTGCGGATAAAGTGTTTCGTGCACCTGGACAAAAGCAGTTGTCCACAGTGCCGAGTCATACAATTCACTATGGCCATTTGGTGGATCCATCCACAGGACGTGTCGCGGAGGAAGTGATGGTTTCTTTAATGAAAGGGCCAAAAACATTCACACGTGAAGATGTCGTGGAAATCAACTGTCACGGAGGCATTACAGCCGTTAACCGTGTACTTCAGCTTGTTTTACATGAAGGAGCACGTCTTGCTGAACCCGGTGAATTCACAAAGCGTGCTTTCTTAAATGGCCGTATTGATTTATCACAGGCAGAAGCTGTAATGGACTTGATTCGTGCCAAAACAGACAAGGCGATGAACGTGGCACTAAACCAAGTGGAAGGGCGGCTGTCCCGATTGATTGGGCGGCTTCGCCAGGAGATTCTTGAAACGCTGGCTCATGTGGAAGTCAACATTGATTATCCGGAATATGACGATGTGGAGGAAATGACACACCGTGTCCTTCTTGAAAAATCACAGTTTGTTCAATCTGAAATTGAACGCCTGCTCCGGACAGCTGAACAAGGTAAAATTTTACGTGAAGGGTTGTCGACAGTTATTATCGGGCGTCCGAATGTCGGTAAATCTTCACTTTTAAATGCGCTCGTACAAGAAAACAAAGCGATTGTCACGGATATTCCCGGCACAACGCGTGATGTAATTGAGGAATACGTGAACGTGCGCGGTGTGCCGCTCCGTCTAGTTGATACGGCAGGTATCCGCGAAACAGAAGATATTGTGGAACGAATTGGTGTGGAGCGCTCAAGAAAAGTATTAAAAGAAGCAGACCTTATTTTGCTTGTATTAAACTATTCTGACGAGCTGACGCCGGAAGACGAAAAGCTGTTTCAAGCAGCAAGCGGCATGGATGTTATTGTCATTGTCAACAAAACGGATCTTGAGCCGAAAATAAATATGGACCGTGTAAAAGAACTGGCTGGCAGCAGCCGTCTTGTGACGACGTCGCTTCTTGAGGAAAAAGGAATTGATGAATTGGAAGAAGCGATTGCCGGTTTGTTTTTCTCAGGTGCAGTGGGTGCGCAGGATATGACGTATGTGTCTAATTCCCGGCACATTGCCCTATTAAACCAGGCAAGCCGCTCTATAACAGACGCTATTCATGGAGTAGAAGCAGGCGTGCCAATTGATATTGTTCAGATTGATTTAACAAGAACGTGGGAGCTGCTCGGGGAAATTATCGGCGAAAGCGTCCATGAAAGCTTGATTGATCAGCTGTTTTCACAATTTTGCCTCGGGAAATAATGAACGGAAAGGAAGAAAAACAGCATGAATTACTATGAAGCAGGCGAATATGAAGTCATTGTTATTGGGGCGGGCCATGCCGGAGTAGAAGCAGGGCTTGCTTCTGCACGGACAGGCGCCAAAACGTTAATGATTACTATTAACCTTGATATGATCGCCTACATGCCATGCAACCCGTCTGTCGGCGGACCGGCAAAAGGAATTGTTGTCCGGGAAATCGATGCGCTTGGCGGTGAGATGGCCAAAAATATTGATAAAACACACATTCAAATGAGAATGCTGAATACAGGAAAAGGACCGGCTGTGCGGGCGCTGCGCGCGCAGGCGGATAAAGTGCTGTACCAGCAGGAAATGAAAAAAACGATTGAAAACGAGCCGAATTTAACGCTCGTTCAAGGAATGGCAGAGCGGTTAATCGTGGAAGAGGGAGAATGCCGCGGTATCATCACGCAAACAGGTGCCGTTTACCGTTCAAAAGCTGTGATTATTACGAGCGGAACGTTTATGCGCGGTGAAATCATTCTCGGTGATTTAAAATATTCCAGCGGCCCGAACAATCAGCAGCCTTCTGTAAAGCTATCCGAGCATTTAGACGAGCTTGGCTTTGAACTTGTCCGCTTTAAAACAGGGACACCGCCGCGTGTCAACAGCCGGACAATCGACTATTCCAAAACGGAAATTCAGCCGGGTGATGATGTTCCCCGTGCATTCAGCTATGAAACAAAAGAATTTATCATGGATCAGCTGCCATGCTGGCTGACGTATACAAATGAAGAAACACATAATATTATCGGTGAAAACCTGCACCGTTCTCCGATGTACTCTGGCGTCATTAAAGGACGTGGACCGCGCTATTGTCCATCAATCGAAGATAAAGTAGTCCGTTTTAATGATAAACCGCGCCACCAGATTTTCCTTGAGCCGGAAGGACGGAATACAGAAGAAGTATACGTACAGGGCTTTTCTACAAGCCTGCCGGAAGATGTACAATACCGGATGCTTCGGACAATCCCGGGCCTTGAAAAAGCACAGCTGATGCGTGCGGGCTATGCGATTGAATATGATGCAGTTGTGCCGACCCAGCTATGGCCGACACTTGAAACAAAACGAGTGAAAAACTTGTACACAGCTGGGCAGATTAACGGTACATCCGGTTATGAAGAAGCAGCTGGACAAGGTTTAATGGCCGGTATTAATGCTGCGTGCCGTGTGCTTGGCAAAGAAGAAGTAGTGCTGAGCCGTTCCGACGCTTATATCGGTGTTATGATTGACGACCTTGTCACAAAAGGAACGAGCGAACCGTATCGCCTGCTCACTTCCCGTGCGGAATACCGCCTTCTTCTTCGTCATGACAATGCGGATCTTCGCTTAACAGAAATCGGCTATAAAATCGGCACGATTTCTGAAGAACGCTATGCAGCTTTCCTGGCGAAAAAAGAAGCGATTTCGGCTGAAATCGACCGGTTGAAAGCAACGATTATTAAACCGGACGAAAAAACACAGGCACTTATTCGTGAAGCGGGTGGAAGCGAGCTGAAAGACGGCATTCGAGGAGCAGACCTCCTGCGCCGTCCGGAAATGACGTATGAGGCAATCAAGCAGCTTATCCCGGCAGATGCTCCGCTTGATGAAGAAGTGGAAGAGCAAGTGGAAATTCAAATTAAATATGAAGGATACATTGAAAAGTCCCTTCAACAGGTCGACCGGATGAAGAAGATGGAAAACAAAAAAATTCCGGCTGACATTGATTACGATGCAGTGAGCGGTATCGCCAATGAGGCACGGACAAACTTAAAAGAGGTCCGTCCGCTTTCCATCGCACAGGCTTCACGTATTTCAGGCGTAAACCCGGCCGATATTTCCATTTTGCTTGTTTACATTGAGCAGGGCCGTGTTGCACGGACCGTCAGCGAATAAGAAAGGAACGAAAACATGAAAATCGACCAATTTCAATCCGAACTTGCCAAAAACGGCATTAAGCTGTCTGAAGAACAGCTTGGCCAGTTTCAGCGCTACTATGAACTGCTTGTAGAGTGGAACGAAAAAATGAATCTCACTGCGATTACCGAGCAGGAAGAAGTGTATATGAAGCACTTTTACGATTCACTTACAGCTGGCATCTATACCGATTTAACAAAACCAGCCCGAATTTGTGATGTCGGCGCCGGCGCCGGCTTTCCAAGCATCCCATTGAAAATTGCTTTTCCGAATTTGGATGTTACCATTATTGATTCATTAAACAAACGTATTACGTTTTTGAATCATCTGGCATCCGAGCTGAAACTTGAACATGTTCAATTTGTTCACGGACGTGCAGAAGAAATGGGACGGAACCCGGAGCATCGCGAGCAGTATGACATTGTGACGGCACGTGCCGTTGCCCGCATGTCTGTCCTGTCTGAGCTGTGTTTGCCGTTTGTGAAAAAGGGCGGTACATTTGTTGCCATGAAAGCAGCAAGTGCGGCGGATGAAATGGAAACAGCTGCAAAAGCAATCGGAACACTTGGCGGTCAAACTGAGGAGGTTTTCTCTTTCCGCCTGCCGATTGAAAACAGTGAGCGGACGATTATCGTGATTCGGAAGAAAAAAGAAACGCCGAAAAAGTACCCGCGAAAGCCAGGCACACCGAATAAAACACCAATTGAATAGTTCTTAAGCAGGAACAGGGCGCCTCATGGCGAATACTATCAGAATGGAGAATGAAAAGGTGGTGTAAACATGAAGCGTCCTTTTTCCCGTCTGTTTGGCGGAAAAAGTGAAACAGCCATGATGTTTCCCGTAGATGAAGTCAAAGAAATACCGGTAGACTCTCTGGAACCGAACCAATTTCAGCCACGTTTTATCTTTCAAGAAGAAAAAATAGCAGAACTTGCGTCAACTATTGCCGTTCATGGCATTATTCAGCCAATTGTTGTCCGGGAGATCGAGGAAGAAAAATATGAAATTATAGCAGGGGAGCGCCGTTTTCGGGCAGCCAAAAGCCTTGGGCATGAAACGGTACCCGTTATTGTCCGTCAGTTTACGGACGAGCAGACCGCTTCAGCAGCGCTGATTGAAAATATACAGCGGGAAGAGCTGTCTCCAATTGAAGAAGCAAGCGCTTATCAAAGCCTTCTTCATATAAATAATACAACCCAGCAGTCTCTTGCCCAAATGGTCGGAAAAAGCCAGTCGTTTGTTGCGAATAAGCTGAGGCTGTTAAAGCTGCCAGACGAAGTGCAGCAGGCGGTTGCTGAAAAAAAAATTACCGAACGCCATGCCCGGGCGCTGCTGCCGCTGAAAAAGCCTGAATGGCAGTGTGAGCTTCTGCGTATTGTGCTCGATAAAGGATTGAATGTAAAACAAACAGAAGACCGCGTGGTCAAAATGCTTGAAAAAGAACCGCCGCGCCCGCGCACAAAAGCTGTCAGCCGTGATATCCGCATTGCGTTAAATACGATTCGCCAGTCTCTTGTACTTGTAGAGAAAAGTGGCATCCACGTGGAACAAGATGAGGAAGACCATGAGGATTTCTATCGGATTACGATTCAAATTCCGAAAAAACCAAAGCAATCATAAACAATGCCGTTTTGATAAAAAACGGTTCAGGCTGCCCATAAACGTCTGCGTTCGGCGTCACTTGCCGTCTGCGAATGCTCATGACCTAAAAAAGGTCACTCCGCTTCTCAGCCGGCGGCGTTCTTGGAAAAAGCAGGCGTTTTCAATCAGCCTGCTTTCTTACTTTGCCTACACTTTCAGCCGTTTTGATAAAAAGCGGCTTTTTTTTTACGGCGTAAAAGCCAAAACGCGCCAATTTTGATAAAATAAAAAACAGATAACACCGACAGACGAAAGCAGGTGGCTTCTTTTGGGAAAAGTAATTGCGGTCGCCAATCAAAAAGGCGGCGTTGGAAAAACAACAACATCAGTAAATTTGGGGGCATCACTCGCCTCTCTTGACAAGAAGGTGCTTCTTCTTGATATTGATCCGCAGGGAAACGCAACAAGCGGTGCCGGCATTGAAAAAAAAAGCGTAGATCAGTGTATTTATGACGTCATTGTAGATGATGTGGAACTGGCTGATGTCATTAAGCCCACAACGGCGGAAGGCATGTTTGTCGCACCGGCAACCATTGCCCTCGCGGGTGCTGAAATTGAACTTGTATCTGCTATTTCCCGCGAGCTTCGAATGAAAAGGGCACTCGAGCCGCTCCGTGAAAGCTTTGATTATATTATTATCGACTGTCCGCCATCGCTTGGTTTGTTAACGATCAATGCGCTGACGGCAGCGGACTCTGTTTTAATTCCAGTTCAATGTGAATATTATGCGCTTGAAGGATTAAATCAGCTGTTAAATACAATACGGCTCGTTCAAAAGCATTTAAATAAAGACCTTTACATAGAAGGTGTTCTATTAACCATGTTTGATGCCCGGACCAATTTGAGTATTCAAGTGGCAGAAGAAGTGAAAAAGTATTTTCATGACAAGGTGTACCAATCTGTCATACCGCGTAATGTCCGATTAAGTGAAGCACCGAGCCACGGCAAACCGGTTTTACTGTATGATGCCCGTTCACGCGGTGCAGAAGTGTATCTTGATTTTGCGAAAGAGGTGGCAGCACATGGCTAAAGGGCTCGGCAGAGGTTTGGATGCACTTTTTAAAGATTTGGGTGCTGATGATAAAAACAGCACTGTGCAGGATATTTCCGTTAAAGAGATTCGCCCGAATCCGCATCAGCCGCGGAAAAAGTTTAAAGAAGAAGCAATTGAAGAATTAAAGCAGTCTATACAGTCACATGGCATCCTGCAGCCGATCGTGCTTCGAAAAAGCATAAAAGGATACGAGATTGTAGCCGGAGAACGGCGTTACCGGGCTGCTAAAGCGGCTGGCATGAAAGCTGTGCCGGCGATCATTAAAGAATTAACAGAAGCCCAAATGATGGAGCTTGCTCTGCTGGAAAACCTTCAGCGCGAGGATTTAACCGTAATGGAAGAAGCGGCAGCTTATCAGCTGATTATGGACAAGCTTAACGTTACACAGGCAGAGCTTGCCACGCGGATCGGCAAAAGCCGTCCGCATATTGCCAACTACGTCCGGCTGCTTGATTTGCCGGGTGAGATTCAAGATATGATTTCAGATGAAAAACTATCAATGGGACATGCCCGGGCGCTGCTCGGTGTGAAGCCGAAAGAAAAGCAGCTAAGGGCAGCTGAAAAAACAGTTTTAGAAAACTGGACCGTCCGCCAGCTTGAAAGTTGGATCCGGGAAGAAAAAGAAAAAGTTTCACGTGAAACAAAGCCGGTTAAAAAAGATATTTTTATTTTAGATCAAGAAGAAGTCCTTCGGGAGCGGTTCGGTACATCCGTGCAAATACGCCAATCTAAAAACGGCAAAAAAGGCAAAATTGAAATTGAATATATGTCTACCGAAGACTTAAACCGCATCTTGGAAATGCTTGATAACAGAGGTTAAACGATGTTTATAACAGGTTCGCTCGTGAATGGAATTGCCATTGGCGCCGGTGCATTGCTCGGCGCCTCTCTGGCGCGGATTCCAGAAGGAATAAAAGGAACAGTCATGCACGCAATTGGACTGGCGGTAGTAGTGCTTGGCTTACAAATGGGATTGAAGGGCGAAAATTTTTTACTCGTGATTCTGAGTCTTACGGCTGGCGCTGTAGTGGGCGAGCTGCTTAAAATTGATGAACGGCTGAATGATCTTGGTAATTGGCTTGAGCAGAAAGTAGGGTCAAAAGGCAGCGGCAGCATTTCACAGGGGTTTGTAACGGCGACCCTTATTTTTGTCATCGGGGCAATGGGTGTTATTGGCGCGCTTGACAGCGGCATCCGTGGAAATCATGAAGTGCTGTTTACAAAATCACTGATTGATGGGATTACGGCTCTTATTTTAACGACTACACTCGGTATCGGTGTTTTATTTTCCGCTGTCCCTGTTCTCCTGTATGAAGGGCTTATCGCCCTGTTTGCGACGCAAATTGACCGTTTTGTTTCACCAGAATGGATGGATGCCTTTATTCTAGAAATGACGGCAGCCGGGGGGGTTATGATTTTTGCCATCGGCCTGAACTTGCTTCAAATTACCAATATACGCATTGCAAATCTGCTGCCGGCAATTGCCTTTGTCGCCTTGTTTGTAACGATTTGGCCGTAAGCTTCTCTTCGGAGGAGCTTTTTTCATTTTTCAAAAAACTCATTGACACCTACTCCTTCCCATGTAATAATCCTAGTTATTGCATAAGAATTATAAGGTTATTGAAATGGAAGGGGGCAGCACAGGATAATCTGTGCGGATTCAATGAAGTTAAAACAAACATTAGGCCTTTCGGCTGTAGCACTTTCACTTTTTCTAGCAGGCTGCGGCGGCGAAAATGCTTCATCAGGCGGAAGCCATACACCTGTTGAAAACGTACCCGAGCAGGTAAACGGAGAAGATCCGGTTAAAATTAAAGTAATCCGCAAAATTGGCGGCGACGACCATACGGCCCAGTTTTTAGCGGGCGCACAAAAAGAAGGCGAATCGCTTGGGTTTCAAGTAGACACATTTACCGCTAACGGTGATTCTGCTAAATTCCATGATGCAATTAATCAAGGGCTCACACAGGATTACGACGGCTTTATTATTTCACACGGCGATGATGCAGCAACAGTAAGCGAAGTGAAAAAGCTTGTGGAAGCAGGAAAAAGCGTCGTTACATTTGATTCCAATGAGGGACTAAAAAATGTGAAAGGCGTGACCCTGACATCCCAGGATGACGAAGCACTGGCAACACTGGCTCTTGACCAATTGATTAAAGATACAAAGGGTAAGGCAAACATTGCTTATTTATGGGTAGACGGGTTCCCGCCAATGGTACGCCGCAATGCCGTATACGAGCAAAAGCTAAGTGAAAACCCAGGTATCAAAGAAGTGGACCGTTTCGGTGTAGCCGCTGCTGATACGACGGTTCAAACACAAAATGCTGTGCAGGCCATGCTGAAAAAATATCCAGAAGGCAAACTTGATGCTATTTTTGCAACATGGGATGCTTTCGCTATCGGTGCCGCACGCGCCGTGCAAGAAGCAGGACGAGATGATGTGAAGATTTACGGTATTGACGTTTCCAATGCAGATTTGCAGGAAATTCAAGATCCAAAAAGCCCTTGGCAGTACACAGCTGCCGTAGACCCGGCACTAATTGGTTCAATCGATATGCGTATTCTGGCGAAAAAGATCGCTGGTGAAGAAACGCCACAGGAATATGCGCTTGAGCCATCGCTTATTTCAAAAGAGCAGCTTCGATCCGCTGATGGTGCAGTGAACATGGAAAGCCTGTCCGATGTTGTGGAAGGCTGGGGACAGTCGGATGAATTCTCAGAAGACTGGATGAAAACGTTAAAAGAACATTATGCAAAATAAGAACAGAACCCGAGGAAATCTCTTTAAAAGAGATTTCCTCCTTTTCTGTCGTCGAAAGGAGGATACAAGATGACTACAACACTTGATATGAAAAATATTTCGATTTCCTTTCCCGGTGTAAAAGCGCTGAACAAAGTGGATTTTCAGGCACAGACAGGGCAGGTTCATGCATTAATCGGAGCAAACGGAGCCGGGAAGTCAACGCTTATGAAAATTTTATCCGGTGCCTATGGCCATTATGAAGGAGAACTGTCGATCAACGGAGAGCTTATTCATGTCCGTCAGCCGGCTGATGCAAAAAAGTATGGTATTCAAATGGTTTATCAGGAAGTAGATACAGCACTTATTCCTCATTTAACCGTTGGTGAAAATATTATGATGGATCAGCTTGTAAACGGCAAAGGGGAAAGCGGATGGATCCACTGGAAGAAGCTTCGGGAAAGGTCAGCTGCGCTGCTGGAAAGAATGAACCTTTCTCTTTCTCCAACAAAGCAGGTAAGTGAGCTGACACTGGCAGAAAAGCAGATGGTGCTGATTGCCCGGGCCATTTCAAATGACTGCCGCTTTTTAATTTTAGATGAGCCGACCGCTCCGCTCAGCCAAGCAGAAACCGATGAGCTATTCCGGATTGTTCGGCAGCTGAAGCAAGAGGATGTAAGCATTATTTTTATTTCACACCGCCTTCCAGAATTGTTTGAGATCTGCGACGACATTACGATTATGCGCAACGGGGAGCTTGTTTCAAAAAAACGCATAGCAGACACGACGCAAAATGAAGTAGTCGAAAACATGCTGGGCCGTAAAATGGACGACCAGTTTCCAGTCCGCAAATCTAAAAAAGGAATGGTACTGCTTCAAGCATCCAGCCTTTCAGCAGCCGGTGTAAACGGTGTGGATATAACCGTTCATGCCGGGGAAGTGGTCGGTTTAACAGGGCTTGTCGGTGCCGGCAAGTCAGAAATATGCAAAGCGCTGTTTGGGGAGTCCAAAGTGGAAGCGGGAAACATTCAAGTAAAAGGAAAGCCGGTATCGCTTCGTTCGCCTTACGATGCAGTTCGTAGCGGCCTTGTACTTGTGCCGGAGGAACGGCGCCGTGAAGGTGTATTTGTGTCAGAATCCGTACGCTCAAACATTACCGTCACCACGCTGAAGTCGATGCTGAGGGCGGGTGCCTGGATTGATTTTAAAAAAGAAAAAGAAACGGCTGTTTCTGTTATCGAGCGGCTGGATGTGCGGACACCGTCTCCTGAAACGAAGGTCCGCCACCTGTCAGGCGGAAACCAGCAAAAAATTGCGATTGGAAAATGGCTGCTTGCCGAAGCGGATGTGTATATCTTTGACGAGCCGACAAAAGGCATTGATGTCGGGGCGAAGCGGGAAATTTTTGACTTAATCGCCGAGCTTGCCGCGCGCGGAAAAGGCATTTTATACGCATCAAGTGAACTGCCTGAGATATTCGGTATGACAGACCGGCTCTATGTGATTTACGATGGACAGGCCGTGATGGAAAAGGAAACCGCGCTTACAGCAGAAGAAGAAGTTATGTATTATTCAACAGGAGGAAAATAAAGTGTCTCAGAAAAAACCGTTTCAGTTGTTTGATTTTTTTTATAAATACGGCACGATCTTAACTATAATTGTGTTAATTGCTGTTTTTACCGCCCTAAATCCTGCTTTTATAAGCAGTGACAATGTTTTGAACATTTTACGCTCGATTTCCATTGTCACGATTATTGCTGTAGGGGTTACAGTGTCACTTTCGATAAATGGATTTGATTTATCAGTCGGCTCATCCGCTTCTCTGGCAAGTGCTGTGGTGATCTCTATGTTTGTCTGGTTTTCACAGAGCTTTGTGGTGGCGCTTTTGGCAGCCCTTCTCGGTGCTGTGATTATCGGTATATTAAACTCCATTATGATCGTTAAACTGAAAATTCCAGATATGCTGGCTACATTGGCGATGATGTTTATCATTCAAGGCGTGGCTCTAACATATACAAAAGGAGCAACCATTTCTGAAAACATGGTTATGGCTGATGGATCTTATGCAGAAGGTGTGATCAGCCCTGTTTTTGCCAAGCTTGGACAGCTTCCCTGGATTATCGTCATCATGGTGGTAGTCGTTTTAGCCGTTCAAGGATTTCTTTCACTGACAAAGCACGGCCGGTTTATGTATATGATCGGCGGCAATGAAGAAGCTGCCCGCTTGTCAGGCATTCCGGTGAACAAATACAAAGTAGCCGCTTATATTTTGTCAGCACTTTTAGCCGCGCTTGGCGGTATTGTATTAGCTTCCCGCGTGATGACGGCTGAAATTAACGCAGGCGGCCCTTACTTAATGGACGCGGTAGCCGCTGCGTTTATTGGATTATCCGTTCTCGGTGCCGGCAAACCGAACGCGCTCGGCACCTTTGTTGGTGCGGTGTTAATCGGTATTTTGCAAAATGGGCTTGTGATGATGTCTGCCCCTTATTATGCGATGGATATTGTAAAAGGATCCGTTCTTGCTTTTGCCCTGGCGCTCACTTACTATAAGCGGACACACGCATAATTCAATTTTCTGTGAAAAAGTGTTTTCTCCTGTTAAAATGGAAACGACTTATGTAAACCAGCAGAAGGAGGGCTTTTTTTGGACGATCAATCATTATCAACCTATCAGCGCGCCCTCGAATCGTTGTGGAGAAAGTTTACCAATGAAGAAACGTGGCTTGCGTTCGGAGAAGGCGCTATTAAAATTACCCTGACGATTCTGGTGGCGTGGTTTATTGTAAAAGTTGGGAAAATCGCCATCCGCAATTTTTTTGCTCTTCGCTCAAAAGCACCATTGACGTTTTCTGAGCGGCGGGAAAACACATTGCTCAAATTGATTGAAAATGTGCTGGCGTATGTGGTGTACTTTATTGCGCTTGTGAATATACTCGGGGTTCTAACCTTTGATGTAAAAGGGCTCATCGCCGGAGCCGGGGTGCTCGGGCTTGCGATTGGTTTTGGCGCTCAAAGCTTGGTAAAAGACGTGATTACGGGCTTTTTTATCATTTTTGAAGATCAGTTTTCAGTGGGGGATTTTGTCCGGATCGGCCAGTTTGAAGGAACAGTCGAGGAAATTGGCCTGCGCACAACAAAGCTGAAGGTATGGACGGGTGAAATTCATATCTTGCCAAATGGCAGCATTATAGAAGTCACGAATTTCTCTCTTCATAACAGTGTGGCTGTCGTTGACATTAGTATTGCCTATGAGGAAAATGTGGAAAAAGCTGAGAAGGTGATTAACGAGCTTCTTGAGACATTAAAAGACAAGTACCCTGAAATTGTGGATACACCGAAGCTGCTCGGCATTCAAATGCTGGGACCGTCAGATGTGACTCTTCGGATTACAGCGGAAACAACGCCGATGAATCACTGGTATGTGGCTCGAATGATGCGCAAAGATATCAAGGAATGTCTGGATGCGAACGGAATTGAAATTCCATATCCGCGCATGGTGATGTACTCAAGAACGGAGCAGGAAGCACAAGCAGGCTCAAAACAGGCAAAAAGCGGGGGAACGGCATAAATGGAAGAGAAACAGTTTGCGTTGCACGATGTGGTAGAAATGAAAAAAGCCCATCCTTGCGGAACAAACCGCTGGAAAATCATTCGTCTTGGTATGGACATTCGAATCAAGTGTGAAGGATGCGGGCACAGTGTCATGCTGCCGCGGCGTGAATTTGCGAAAAAAATGAAAAAAGTAGTAACCGAGAGCGGCGAGTAAGCCGCTCTTTCTTTTGGAGCAAAAAGACGTTTTAGAATAGAAGCTGTTTCCCCTGGTATTTCGTCCTGACCTTGGGCTTGCGCTTTTCTTACGTTGCCTTTTTCCGCCTTAGTCCATATAATGGGGAAAGGTTTAGAATACTATGTACGTGTTTACAGAAAACAAGGAGTGAACCAATTATATGGCATTAACAGCAGGAATCGTCGGTCTTCCAAACGTGGGAAAATCGACTTTGTTTAACGCAATTACAAAAGCAGGTGCCGAATCAGCCAATTATCCATTCTGTACAATTGATCCGAATGTCGGCATCGTGGAAGTACCGGATGAGCGTCTGGCGAAACTAACGGAAATGGTAACACCGAAAAAAACCATTCCAACGGCGTTTGAATTTACGGATATCGCCGGGATCGTAAAAGGTGCCAGCAAAGGTGAAGGTTTAGGAAACAAGTTTTTATCCCACATCCGTGAAGTAGATGCGATCTGTCAGGTCGTACGCTGCTTTGATGATGAAAACATCACGCACGTATCTGGAAAAGTAGACCCGATTGATGATATTGAGGTTATTAACCTTGAGCTTATTTTGGCAGATCTTGAATCGGTGGACAAACGTCTTACGCGCGTGGCAAAGCTTGCTAAGCAAAAAGATAAAGACGCTGTTGCCGAGCATGACGTGCTTGTCTTGGTGAAAGAAGCGCTTGAGTCTGACAAGCCTGCCCGTTCCGTGGAATTCACTGAAGAGCAGCAAAAAATCGTCAAGCAGCTTCACTTGTTAACAGCTAAACCAATGTTGTATGTGGCCAATGTGAGCGAGGAAGAAATCGCGGACCCATCAGGCAATGAGCATGTGCAAAAAGTGCGTGAATATGCGGCTGGTGAAGGCTCGGAAGTCATTGTAATCAGCGCGAAAGTAGAAGAAGAAATCGCCGAGCTTGATGATGATGAAAAAGCTATGTTCCTTGAAGAGCTTGGCATTGAACAATCCGGCCTGGACCAATTGATCACAGCTGCGTACTCGCTTTTAGGGCTTGCAACGTACTTTACAGCGGGCGTACAGGAAGTACGTGCCTGGACGTTCCGTAAAGGTATGAAGGCACCACAGTGTGCCGGCATTATCCATTCAGATTTTGAGCGGGGCTTTATCCGTGCCGAGACGGTTTCGTACGATGACCTTGTTGAGAACGGCTCGATGACCGCGGCGAAAGAAGCCGGCAAAGTCCGTCTTGAAGGAAAAGAATACGTCATGAAAGACGGAGATGTTGTTCACTTCCGTTTTAACGTTTAAGCGAAACGCAAAAAGCCTTTGGCCGGAGCGGCATGGAAAAGCCAGCCAGGCTTATCATCCCGCGGGCCTAAAACATCTGCAGCTAGACAAGTACAATGACTCCACCAGATAACCGGTGGAGTTTTTTTTGTAGGAGGTGTTTGGATTGAAAGATATCAGTTATGCAGCCCTGCTGGCCGCTTTTTTATTTATGCTTATTCCGTTTTGGCTTTCGTACAAGCAAAAACTTGGTATTTCAAAAGAAATGATGATGGCCTCGGTTCGGGCTTTTGTTCAGCTGACGGTGATCGGATATATCATTACATTTGTTTTCTCTATTGAAAACCCGGTTTTGTTTTCATTTATTATTTTTATTATGATTATCATTGCTTCCCGGACATCCGCCAGGCGGGGGGATGCCTTTGAACGCTCCCTCTGGATCGCCTTCGCTGCGTTAGTATCAGCGGAAGCGGCTTCTGTTGTAATCTGGGTAACATTTGATATTGTAGATTTTGAAGCCCAGTACATTCTGCCGATGAGCGGCATGATTATCGGCAGTTCTATGGTGGCTGTCAGTCTCGTGTTTGACAGGCTGAAGCGGGAATTTGATTCGACGAAAGAATTGATTATGGGAAAGCTGGCGCTGGGTGCTACGCGCCGCCAGGCATCACAGGAATTGATTGAGGCAACGGTCAAAGCCGCTTTGATTCCGAGCATGGAAGGAATGAAAACCATCGGCCTTGTGCAGCTTCCAGGCATGATGACAGGAGCCATTATCGCCGGTGCTTCACCCGTTGTCGCTGTAAAATACCAGCTTGTCATTGCCTTAACCACATTTGGCAACACGGCGATTACGGCTATGATTGTTTCTTTTCTTGCATACCCTGCTTTTTTCAAGCAAAGAATGTTTTAAACTTGCATGTTTCAAACATACGTTCTATAATAAGAGAGTATCACCTGAATCGCCATAAGTCCCCTTTTGTTTTATTGTATTGCGAAAAATATTGCGCTGTTGAGAGATTCATGTTATAATTTCAACTTGTGAGTAATGAAAATTTGCTCCTTGCTGTCGAGCCCGGAAAGGGAAGGCGACAGCCGCATAGTCCACGAGGAGGTGAACGAAGATGAGAAAGTACGAATTCATGTACATTATCCGCCCGAACATTGAAGATGAGGCGAAAAAAGCGCTAGTTGAGCGTTTTGACAACATCCTTACTTCAAACGGTGCTGAAATCATCGATTCAAAAGAATGGGGTAAACGCCGTTTAGCGTACGAAATCAACGATTTCCGCGAAGGTTTCTACCAACTTATTCATGCTAACGCTGAAGATGCAGCTGCAGTAAATGAATTTGACCGTCTTGCGAAAATCAGCGATGACATTATCCGTCATATCATTGTTAAAGAAGAAGCAAAGTAATCGAAACGCACTAAATATACATCTTTTTCATCATGTTTCAAGCTGAAACATTTTAAAAGAAAAGGAGTTGATTCTGATGATAAACCGAGTGGTTTTAGTGGGCCGTTTAACGAAAGATCCTGAACTTCGCTATACGCCAGCTGGTGCAGCTGTTGCAACGTTTACGCTCGCGGTGAACCGCGCGTACACAAATCAGCAAGGCGACCGGGAAGCGGATTTTATTAATTGCGTCATTTGGCGTCGTCCGGCTGAAAACGTGGCAAATTTCCTCAAAAAAGGAAGCCTTGCAGGCGTAGAAGGGCGCATTCAAACACGCAGTTATGAAGGCCAGGATGGAAAGCGTGTATACGTGACAGAAGTCCAGGCAGACAGTGTCCAATTTCTTGAACCAAAATCCGGAGGTGGTGGAGGCGGCCAGCAGTATGGCAATGCTCCCCAGCAGCAAGGTGGCGGTTATGGCGGCGGCCAGCAAAGCAATCAGGACTTTCCATTTGGTCAGCCACAGCAGAATCAACAGCGCGGCAATAACAATGCCGGTTATTCTAAAATGAATGAAGATCCGTTTGCAGATAACGGACAGCCGATCGATATTTCAGACGACGATCTTCCATTCTAATTCAAGCAAGGAGGGGAAACTCATGGCAGGACGCAGAGGTGGACGTAAGCGTAAAAAGGTTTGCTATTTCACATCTAACGGTATTACACATATCGACTATAAAGATGTTGATTTGCTTAAAAAGTTCGTATCTGAACGTGGAAAAATTCTTCCACGCCGTGTAACAGGTACAAGTGCTAAATACCAACGCCGTTTGACAATTGCAATCAAACGTGCGCGTCAGGTAGCACTTCTTCCATTCGTTGGAGAGGAAAGATAAGATCTTTCATATAAGAAAAAGCACAGTTCTGATCATTCAGGACTGTGCTTTTTTTTGTGTGAATATATGGATTAAATAGGAAGAAAATATTAATTTTTTAACGAAATAAAAGAAAAGTCTAGATATTTGTTCATTAATAGGTAAAATAAGCATAGGGTATTTTTACTACAAAAGGAGGTACACAGTTGAAAGGTATTCGATCTATTCGCACGAAACTGCTCATTCCTATTATTGCAGCGCTTGTTTTGGCGTTTGCTTTTATTATTATATTTATCAGCTGGCAAACAGAAAACAGTGTGGAAAAAAGCGTGATCGATCAAAGCGAAGGCACAGTAGAAAGTTTGTCGGGGACGGTAAAGTCATTTTTGGACCAACATGAGAAAAGTATTGATCTGCTTGTTTTCGACAATACAATTCAATCTTACGCAAAAAATGAATTAGCCCAAGACCATGCAAACCGCCAGTCAATAGAAACTCTTTTTACCAACTACCTGGATACGTATCAGGATGTGTCGAGTATTTATTTTGGTTCAGCAGATGGAACGACCATTATTTCCCCGGTAATTGAGCTTCCTGCAGATTTTGATCCCCGGGAAAGAGAATGGTATACACAAGCTGAAAATAAAAAAGCGGCGGTTTGGAGCGAGCCGTATGAAGACCAGGCCACCGGTTCTTCTGTTGTAACGGTGTCGAGAGCCCTTTATGATAATAATGACCGGTTCCTTGGCGTTATAGGTGCTGATATTGATTTAACCGTGTTAACAGAACGGGTCAAACAAACAGATCTTGGCTACCGAGGCTACCCTATTATATTTTCAACAGCAGGCGTGGGCATTGTCCATCCGGATAGGCAGGGAGAAGATTTAACAAACATTCCGGTTATTAAAAGCATTATTGATGGTTCCTCTCCATCCGGCAGAAAGTACTATCAGCTGGACGGGGAAAACCGTATTATCGTGTTTAACAATGTGCCCGGTGTGAATTGGACGACAGCAGCCGCTTATAACCAGGCCGACTTACTCGGTTTGTCTCAATCCATTGGTAAGTCCCTGCTTTGGACCGGCGTTGCGCTGCTTTTGTTGATCAGTGCCGTAATGCTGTTTGTGATCTCAAAAATTGTGAACCCGCTCCGCTATTTGGAACGATCTGCTTCTCAAATCGCTGAAGGTGACTTGACGGTGCAGGTGCCGGTCACAACGAGGGATGAAGTGGGACAGCTGTCCGAAGCGTTTAATAAAATGACCGCCAACATGCGAAACATTTTGCAAAAAGTGAATGAATCGGTACAGGATGTCAAAGTATCTGCTGAGAGCTTAAGTGCCGTATCGGAAGAAACAAGTGCATCCAGCGAACAAATGACCCATGCGATCAATGAAATTACCTTGGGGGTTTCCCGTTCGGCAGAAGATTCTGCTGAGGCGACTGAGCGCTCAAACAGCTTAGGCAGCCAAATCGATGTGATTACCGGCCAGGCAGGAGACATGGCGCACGCCGCTTCCCAAGCTGAGCAGGCAAACCAAAAAGGAGCCGGGCAAATTGAACAGCTTCGCGCTTCAAATAATGAAACGAAAACATACATTTCCGGTATGCAAATGGTAATTGAAGAGCTGGAATCGAAAATGAACTCGATCGAGGCTGTGATTGGAGCCATTACCGACATCTCTGCCCAGACGAATCTGCTGGCGCTCAATGCATCGATTGAAGCGGCAAGAGCTGGCGAGCACGGCAAAGGATTTGCTGTGGTGGCAGAAGAAGTCCGCAAGCTGGCAGAGCAGTCCAGTGAAGCAGCAGATGAAGTAAGACGAACGATTCTCGACATTCAATCCGGCTCTCGTACAGCCGTTGAGCAAATGAAAAAAACACGCAGCAATTTCGATGAGCAAACGGAAGCGGTAGAAGAAACAAGCAAGGTTTTCCACCAGCTTTCGTCTCTTGTCAGTACGATTGATTCGTCTATTGCCACAATCAATGAGGAAATCAAAGAAGTAGGAGTCACAAAGGATGAAGTGATCCATACGATGACCGGCATTGCCGCGGCCAGCCAGCAGTCTGCCGCTGCAAGTGAGGAAGTCAGCGCTTCGGCCGAAGAGCAATTAAGGGCGGTTCGGACCGTGACCGATTCCTCTGAGCAGCTGATGGAGTTAAGTGCGGAATTAAAAGGAATTGTAGATCAATTTAAACTGTAAAAGGGATGCCGGCTAGTACCGGCGTCCTTTTTTTAATAATTTTTTTACATTACCTTAATACTGTGTTAGGACTATGAAACTATAATAGGGGTCGTACATAGGGAGAAAGGTGTAGTGAAATGAAATCGATTCGAATGAAATTTATGCTTCCCATTGCGATTATTTTGATCAGTGCCTTTACTTTTGTTATTTTTTTTACTGGATTAAAAACAGAACAGCGGATTGAAAGAAATGCAGCCGCCCAAACGAAAGAGTTTGTAAAAGAATTAAACAATTCTGCGGATGCCTTTTTGCAAAAGTACGAAGAAAGTATTCTGCTTTTATCTGAAAGCGCACAAGTACTCGAATATGCCCAGCTGGCGCAGTCGGATAAACAGCTGGACGTTGAAGCAGACAGGGAGCTGCAGGCTGTGTTTAACCGGTACACCGATATTTATAAAGAAACACTAAGCGTTTACTATACATCAGCAGCCGGCACCTTTAAAATGGCACCAGCCGCATCGCTTCCAAAAGATTTTAACCCGTTAGAAGAGCTCTCCTATAAGCAGGCAGCCGAAAGCGGCCAGCCGGTGTGGAGTGAACCGTATCAAAGCGAAACAGGGGACGATATTATTACAGTTTCCAAAGCTATTATGAACGGCTCAGAAGTGCTCGGCGTCATTGGGGTTGATATTGACTTAACGAGTATGACCAATCGAATGAACAAGCTGAACGTCGGCTACGAAGGGTACCCGGTTGTCCTATCCGAGCAAGGAAGGGCACTCGTTCACCCATCTCAAAAAGGCGAAGATGTATCAAAAGATGCGCTGATGGGAGCGATGTTAGCTGGTGAAAAAAGCGGCGTTTTAGAAAAAGAAAACCAGCTGGTTGTTTACGATACAGCTGCACAGACCGGCTGGAAAATCGGAGCGGTCTACGAAAAGAGCCATTTGTTCAGCGTTTCAGACGAAATGAAAAAAATTCTGGCCCTTACAGCGCTGCCGGCACTTGCGATTGTGATGCTTGTTGTGTTTTGGCTGACATCAACCATTACAAAGCCGATTCAAACATTGAAAGCCTCTGTGAAACAAGTGGCAGAAGGCAACTTGCAAACACACGTTTATGTTTCCGGGAGGGACGAAACAGCAGAACTAAGCCGCAATTTTAATGAAATGGTCGTGAAAATGCGCAGCATTGTCGGAGTTACAGAAGATGCAGCGAAAAATGTAAGGGAATCCATTGGGAATTTAAATATTGCCGTACAGGAAATCAATGAATCCGGAACAGCGGCAGCGTCTGCACTGGATGAATTAACTCATGGAACGGAAAGATCCGCAAACGGCTCGCAAAAAGCGGCGGATCGTTCACGGGAGCTGGGCACGTTAATCAGCTCTATATCAGGTGAAGCAGATGCCATGACCCAGCTTGCTGGCACGGCAGCCCAGGCAGCTGAAACAGGAGCAAGGCATGTGTCGGTGATGGCAGAATCTATGAGTGCTTCTGCTGAAAGAATGGACGCAGCGCTGAAGTCTATTAGCACACTGGCAGAGGACATTAAACGCATTGAAGATATTGTGCATGTGATTGAAGGGATATCCGCCCAGACAAACCTGCTGGCGCTCAATGCATCGATTGAAGCAGCGCGGGCAGGCAGCCACGGCAAAGGCTTCGCAGTGGTTGCCCAGGAAGTGAGAAAGCTTGCTGAGCAGTCGGGCAAGGCGGCCGGTGAGATACATAAAAAAATTGCGGCGGTGCAGGAAGGGTCCGTTCAGGCGATCCAGACGGTAACGGAAGTAGGCGGATACATTACTGCGCAAACAGGAGCGGTACAGGAAACCGAGGGAGTATTTGTTCATCAGGAAGAAGTTGTGCAGAAAATGAAGGCAGCGATTGCCGAAATGGTCAAAGGGATTCATACAGCCGATCAGGAAAAAGATACAGTTGTGTACACGGCCGGCCAGCTGGCGGAGGAAGCCAAAGTTTCAGCTTTTTCCTGTGAAGAAGCCCAGGAAAGAACGCGGACGCAGCTGTTGGCCATTGAAGGCGTAGCGGCGGCTTCTGAACAGCTGTCTTTACTTAATGAAGAATTGATTCAAGCGATACGCCAATTTCAAATATGAAAAATAAGTGAAAAAGTCCGATCTTTTGTTCGGACTTTTTTGTTTTAAAGTTGAATGGGGGACTAAAGGAATGTAGAATAAGGAAGGAGAATGCCGAAATGCTTGGTAAATGAACGGAGTGTTAAAGTGGAAAAAACAAAAGTCATAACAGAAGGAGCAATGATGCTCGCCATCTTTGCAATTCTACTGGCGGTCTCCGTCTACGTACCGATTATCTCTATTGTCGGCGCGCTTTTTTTACTGCTTCCTTTTTTGATATACAGCGCTAAACATCCGGCCGGGCCGGCTTTTGGGCTGCTTGCTTGTGCAGTAGCGCTGTCCTTTATAATAGGAGGCGTAATCTCTGTGCCTCTGGCGATTATGTACGGAACAACCGGCTTGATCATGGGGGCACTCATCCGCAGGCAGTCAGATGGCTGGATTGTTTATATGGGCGGAAGTCTCGTATTTTTATTAAATTTGATTGTGCAGTATGCGGCAGCCATGTGGCTTTTTGATATTTCGTTTGCAGACGAATTCAGTAAAGCCTTTAAGGAGTCAGCAGCCGAAACAAGCCGCGTGCTCGGACAGGAAGTGCCTTACACAGACGAGGAAATCAATACGCTGATTGACTATATGAACGCTATTTTACCGGCGATTCTCACAGCGCTGGCTTTTCTTACGGTGCTGCTTTTAAGAACGGTGAATTACCCGATTGCCAAACGGCTCGGCGTCAAAATAAAACCGCTTCAGCCATTCCGGACAGTACGTCTGCCCCGGACAATCCTTTGGTATTATCTCCTTTTAATGGCAGGAGCTATTTTTGTTCAGCCGGAGCCCGGTACAAGCTGGTATGATATTTATGTGAACGTGCTGTTTATTTTGCAGGCATGCTTGTATATACAAGGTTTGTCTTTTGTTTTTTTCTTTGCCCACAGCAAAAAATGGCCAAAAGCCATCCCGGTTTTAGCGGCCCTTTTATCAATTCCTCTAATTCCGCTTCTTTATCTTATCCGATTATTAGGTATAATTGATTTAGGGTTCGACTTAAGACAACGGATGCAAAAAAAGCGGTAAGATGCTTTTTAAAATTGGCTCCATCAGGCACAAAAGATGGAGCTTTAGAACGAGGAGCTGAAGCGAATGCTTTCGTATTATAACAGGCGGATGATTCAAGTACCGATCATTGTCATTACGCTTGTGCTTGTGGCCGCGTCGGCCTGGCTGTTTTCCTACAATTGGGCTGCTGGCGCCGGCCTGCTTACATTGACGATTTTTCTGCTCCTCTTTTTATATTTGGCAGAAAGAAAAATGCATGAAGATGTACAGAAGTATGTGGCCACTTTATCGTACCGCCTTCAAAAAGTCGGTGAAGAAACGCTTCAGGAGCTGCCGATTGGCATTCTGCTTTATAATAAGGAGTATACAGTCGAATGGGCGAACGCTTTTTTAACCTCTTACTTTCAAGAGGAGAACCTTGTTGGCGAATCGCTTTATGAAATAGCGGAACCTTTGCTTTCGGCTATTAAAAGCGGCAAAGAAGCCATGCTTAATTTAAACGACAAAACCTTTCGTGTGGTGTCAAAACCAGATGAACGGCTTCTTTACTTTTTTGATGTGACCGAGGAAGAACGGATCGCACGCCAGTTTAGGGAAGAAAAAACCACCCTCAGCATCATCTTTCTCGATAACTATGATGATTTAACACAGGGGATGGATGATCAAACAAAAAGCAGCTTAAACAGCCTGGTTACCTCTATGCTCAATGGCTGGGCGAAAAAACATGGCATGTTTTTAAAACGTGTGTCGTCCGAGCGCTTTTTTACTGTGATGAACGAGCGCATTTTAGCCAAGCTTGAAGAAGATAAGTTTTCCATTTTGGACGAAGTGCGTGAAGAGACGGCTAAGCATTATGCCCCGCTGACATTGAGCATTGGGATTGGACAGGGAGTTGTTCCGCTGCCGGAATGGGGCGATCTCGCTCAATCAAGTTTGGATCTGGCTCTTGGACGCGGCGGTGACCAGGCTGCCATCAAGCAGGGAGACGGGAAAGTAAAGTTTTACGGCGGGAAAACAAATCCAACCGAGAAACGGACACGGGTGCGTGCCCGCGTGATTTCACACGCCCTTCGTGACATCGTAACTGAGAGTGACAAAGTGATCGTGATGGGCCACAAGTATCCGGATATGGATGCAGTCGGTGCTTCAATGGGTATTCGCCATGTTGCAGAATTAAATGGGCGGGAAGGTTATATTGTCGTTGATCCGGCACAAATCGATACGGCAGTGAAACGACTGCTTAACGAGCTGAAAGAACAGAATCCTGAACTTCATTCAAGAATTATTACACCAGAAGAAGCGCTTGAAATTGCAACGAATCGAACCTTGCTTGTTGTGGTGGATACCCATAAGCCGTCGCTTGTCATTGAAGGAAGACTGCTTTCCAGGGCGGAACGAGTGGTCGTGATCGATCACCATCGGCGCGGAGAAGAATTTATTAAAAACCCGCTTCTCGTTTATATGGAGCCCTATGCTTCTTCTACGGCAGAGCTTGTCACAGAGCTGTTGGAATATCAGCCGAAAACAAAAAAAATATCGATGCTTGAGTCAACGGCCTTGCTTGCTGGTATAATTGTCGATACAAAAAGTTTTTCACTGCGGACTGGAGCCCGTACGTTTGACGCAGCGGCTTATTTACGTACGAACGGTGCGGATACGATTTTAGTTCAAAAATTTTTAAAAGAAGATATTGGCACCTACATTCAGCGCAGCCAGCTGATTGAAACGGTTTATTTTTATAAAGACGGCCTGGCGATTGCCAAAGGCAGTGATGATTATGTATATGATTCCGTCTTGATTGCTCAGGCAGCGGATACGATTTTGACCATGAACGGAGTCCAGGCATCGTTTGTGATTGCCCGCCGGTCCGAAGAAACGGTCGGGATCAGTGCCCGCTCACTTGGCGAAGTCAATGTACAGATCATTATGGAGCAGTTGAACGGAGGCGGCCATTTAACAAATGCTGCAACGCAAATTCGGGACGCTTCTGTAGAAGACGCTGAAATGGAGCTGTGCCGCGTTATTGATGAAGTCACTGAAGGAGGAAATGAAGAATGAAGGTAATCTTTTTAAAGGATGTAAAAGGCAAAGGCAAAAAAGGCGATATTAAAAATGTAGCCGACGGCTATGCACATAACTTCTTAATTAAAAACGGTTATGCAGTTGAAGCAACATCGGGCAACCAAAACGCGCTTGATGCTCAAAAGAAAAAACAGGCAGCTCTTGCAGCAGAAGAGCTGGAGGAAGCAAAGCGCCTGAAAGAAACGATTGAAGCACTGACTGTTGAATTGCACGCTAAAACAGGTGCAGGCGGCCGGCTTTTCGGTTCTGTAACAGCTAAACAAGTCGCAGACCAATTAAACAAAACACATAAAATTAAGATTGATAAACGGAAGATCGATCTTCCGGACGGCATCCGCGGTCTCGGCTACACAAATGTGCCGGTTAAATTGCATAATGAAGTCACAGCTACACTTAAGGTACATGTAACAGAAGAAAAATAATAGAAAAACATGTGGTCGGAGTTCTCTGATCACATGTTTTTTTCGCGAGGAGGGTAACAATGAGCGATGTATTAACGGACCGTGTACCGCCGCAAAATATTGAAGCAGAACAGGCTGTGCTGGGGGCGATCTTTTTGGAGCCGTCCGCGTTAACAGTCGCTTCGGAAATATTAATTCCGGAAGACTTTTACCGGAATGCCCACCAGCAGATTTATTTAACGATGCTGAAGCTCAGCGACCACGGAAAAGCAGTGGACGTGGTGACGGTCACCGAAGACCTGGCCGCTCATAAATTGATTGAAGATGTCGGCGGTATTTCGTATTTGAGTGAATTGGCGGCAGCCGTCCCAACAGCGGCTAATATTGAATATTATGCCCGCATCGTAGAAGAAAAATCGCTTCTGCGCCGATTGATCCGCACGGCGACTACCATCGCCACGGACGGGTATGAGCGTGAGAATGAAGTGGAAGGCTTGCTGAGCGAAGCGGAAAAAAGCATTATGGAAGTGGCCCAGCGGAAAAATGCGGGTGCCTTTCACAATATTAAAGACGTGCTTGTGCGCACGTATGATAATATTGAGCTTCTTCACAACAGAAAAGGCGATGTAACCGGCATTCCAACCGGATTTGCCGAGCTGGACCGGATGACCGCAGGATTCCAGCGAAATGATTTAATTATTGTTGCCGCACGTCCTTCTGTCGGGAAAACGGCATTTGCTCTTAATATTGCACAGAACGTCGCAACGAATACGGACGAAACGGTTGCGATCTTTAGTCTTGAGATGGGCGCAGAGCAGCTGGTTATGCGGATGCTCTGCGCAGAAGGAAATATTAATGCGCAAAGCTTGCGGACAGGTGCCCTGACAGATGAAGACTGGCGCAAGCTGACAATGGCAATGGGCAGCTTGTCTAATTCAGGTATCTATATTGATGATACGCCGGGTGTACGTATTGGAGAAATCCGCTCCAAATGTCGTCGGCTGAAGCAGGAGCAGGGACTGGGCATGATTTTGATCGATTACCTGCAGCTTATTCAAGGGAATGGGCGCTCCGGCGAAAACCGTCAGCAGGAAGTATCGGAAATTTCCCGTTCCTTAAAAGCGCTCGCCCGTGAGCTGGAAGTGCCGGTTATTGCGCTCTCTCAGCTTTCCCGTGGAGTGGAGCAGCGGCAGGACAAGCGTCCAATGATGTCCGATATCCGGGAATCTGGATCGATTGAGCAGGATGCCGATATTGTAGCGTTCTTGTACCGGGATGATTATTACGATAAAGAAACCGAAAACAAAAATATGATCGAGATCATTATTGCCAAGCAGCGGAACGGCCCGACTGGAACAGTCGAGCTCGCTTTCGTGAAGGAATACAATAAATTCGTAAATGTGGAACGGCGCATGGATGAAATGGGAGCGCCGCCCGGAGCATAAAAAAGCCAGCAATTGCTGGCTTTTTTTGTTTTTATGCGTTTTCAAGCACTCTCTCACTTGAAGCAACCGGTACTTTTGGAATAAAAACGAATAAAAAAATCTGATTAAGTTTAAAATGTTCGTCTTTTAGTTTGACGGCTCCGTTTTCTGCTGGTAAAATAAACGTGTTTGATAAAACGTTTTTCATGAACCTTCGGAGGTGCAAAAAATGTCATCAGTAGTTGTAGTAGGAACGCAATGGGGCGATGAAGGAAAAGGGAAAGTAACCGATTTTCTTTCTGAAAACGCAGAAGTCGTAGCCCGTTACCAAGGCGGTAACAACGCAGGTCATACAATTAAATTTAACGGTGTTACATACAAACTTCATTTGATTCCATCTGGTATTTTTTATTCGGATAAAATTTGTGTAATCGGCAACGGTATGGTTGTAGATCCAAAAGCGCTTGTACAGGAGCTGGAATATCTGCATGGACATGGCGTGTCAACAGATAACCTGCGCATTTCAAACCGTGCGCACGTGATTTTGCCATACCACTTGAAAATTGATGAAGTGGAAGAAGAGCGCAAAGGCGCCAATAAAATCGGTACAACAAAAAAAGGCATCGGCCCTGCTTACATGGATAAAGCTGCACGGATGGGAATCCGCATGGCTGACCTTTTGGATCGCGAAACATTTGAAGAAAAGCTGACGCATAACATTGCAGAAAAAAACCGACTGCTTGAGCGCTTCTACGAAACAGAAGGCTTTAAAGTGGAAGACATTCTGGACGAATATTATGAGTACGGACAGCAAATCAAAGACCTTGTCTGTGATACATCAGTTGTACTGAACGATGCACTTGATGAAGGCCGCCGCGTTCTGTTTGAAGGCGCCCAGGGCGTTATGCTTGATATCGACCAGGGAACATACCCGTTTGTTACTTCTTCGAATCCAGTTGCCGGCGGTGTAACAATTGGTTCGGGTGTCGGCCCATCCAAAATTACACACGTTGTTGGCGTATCCAAAGCTTATACAACCCGTGTCGGCGATGGTCCGTTCCCAACGGAGCTGAACAACGAAATCGGAGATCAAATCCGTGAAGTGGGCCGTGAGTATGGTACAACAACAGGCCGTCCGCGCCGTGTTGGCTGGTTTGACAGTGTTGTTGTACGCCATGCGCGCCGTGTGAGCGGAATCACAGATCTTTCATTGAACTCAATCGACGTACTAACAGGAATTGAAACGTTGAAAATTTGTACTGCATACCGTTACAAAGACGAACTGATTACAGAATACCCAGCGAACCTACGCGTACTTGCAGAGTGTGAGCCGGTATATGAAGAGCTTCCAGGCTGGACAGAAGATATTACAGGTGTGAAAGATTTAAGTGAGCTTCCGGCAAATGCACGTCATTACATCGAGCGTGTGTCGCAGCTGACTGGTATCCCATTGTCTGTTTTCTCAGTAGGCCCAGACCGCAACCAGACAAATATAGTCCGCAGTGTGTGGAGTTAAATCATAAAAAAAGACTGACGACTTTGTCGTCAGTCTTTTTTTATGAACGTTTTCGCCGCTGAAAACGGGCAGGACACTATCATTTCTAAAAAAGAGCCGATAGGGAAGCTGCAAAGTGCACTTTTACCGCTCTGGTGATAGGGCATGTTTTCTATTAACCCGTGCCGCCTTACCGGCTCTCATCTGAACTGCCGCACTTCTCGGGAAAAAGAAACAAAGAGATACTTTGCCAAAAGATTTTATTTTTCTAAGTCTTGTCCTGTTTTTTCTATCTATCTATGTCAATGGTCCTCCCGCAAATCCTCCCTATATAAGATAAAAATGTATGATTTTGTATTCATTTCCTTAGAATGTTTGGGAAAAGGCATGAAATTGTCGAAATTTCACTATTTTGTTCGTTTTTTTCGACAAATATGGTGAAAATGTATTGTCACCCTTCCCCCCATATGATACTATTAACAACGTTGCTGGGAAACAGCACTAAAAGTGGTCCGGTAGTTCAGCTGGTTAGAATGCCTGCCTGTCACGCAGGAGGTCGCGGGTTCGAGTCCCGTCCGGACCGCCATTTTTACTTTACTTTAACCTATCTATCGTTATGTTCTTGATGGCGGCCGTCCGCATCTTTGAATTGTCCTTCACGAAAAAACGGCCGCTGTGTTTTTTGAAAATTTAGTCTTCATGCACTTCTGGCAGTAAAAATGTAATAACCTATGTATAAATATGTTGTTTAACTCCGGCTCAGTAGCTCAGTTGGTAGAGCAAAGGACTGAAAATCCTTGTGTCGGCGGTTCGATTCCGTCCTGAGCCATAGAAAAAGCATCGCGGTGATTTCGCTCCCGTGGTGCTTTTTGTTATTTTTAACGCCTATTGCCGGATGCCGCAGTCTTCCTGCCATGGTAAAGTAAAGAAAAGCGTAAAGGGCGAAAATGTGATAAAATATAGTATTTGAAGCCATCTTTTATTCTGTGAAACTAAAAGTGAGGGACATACATGATGCAAAAGAAAATATTGGTTGTCGATGATGAAAGACCCATTGCAGATATTTTGCAGTTTAATTTAAAAAAAGAAGGATATGACGTGCAATGCGCATACGATGGCGACCAGGCAGTTGAAATGGTGGAGAACATGCAGCCGGATTTGGTGCTGCTTGACATCATGCTTCCGGGCCGTGATGGGATGGAAGTATGCCGGGAAGTGCGCAAAAAATACGAAATGCCGATTATCATGCTGACAGCGAAGGATTCCGAGATTGATAAAGTGCTTGGACTGGAACTTGGAGCGGATGATTATGTGACAAAGCCGTTTTCTACACGTGAACTGATTGCAAGGGTAAAAGCAAATCTTCGCCGCCATCAAGCAGCACCGGCGCCGGAAGAAGAAGAAGTTGATACAAACGAGATTGCGGTAGGGGCTTTAACGATTCACCCGGATGCCTACATCGTTTCAAAGCGCGGGGAAACAATTGAGTTAACCCACCGTGAATTTGAACTTCTTCATTACTTGGCCAAGCATATTGGACAGGTAATGACACGCGAGCACCTCCTGCAGACGGTTTGGGGGTATGATTACTACGGAGATGTTAGGACAGTAGATGTAACAGTCAGACGCCTTCGTGAGAAGATTGAAGACAATCCGAGCCATCCATCCTGGATTGTAACACGAAGAGGCGTTGGCTACTATTTGCGCAACCCTGAACAGGAGTAACGTAAATGAAACGGGTAGGTTTTTTTCGTTCGATACAAATGAAATTCGTGCTGATTTACGTGCTGCTTATTTTATTCGCAATGCAGATTATCAGCGTTTATTTTGTTAATTCTCTTGAAGAAAAATTCACGAACAACTTTAAAGAGTCTTTGGCGCAGCGGGTTGAATTGCTGGAATATAACGTGCGTGAAGAAATATTAAAAGAGCGGGACGAAGAGTCGAAGACGCTCGAGCAGGATGTACGTCGTATTTTAGAGGATTTTTCAGCGGGTGACGTTATTGAAGTGCGGGTGATCGATGTGAACAGCCGCATTATCGGTACATCTGATACGAATAAACGCGACCTCGTCGGCCAGCGTATGCCGGCGGATATTTCCGTGAAACGGGCACTGTCAGCAGGAGCCACAGAAGATAAAATGTATGTGGATGAAAACAACGGCAAGCGTGTCTGGGTACGGACTTCACCGATTTTGTCCAACAGCGAAGTGAAAGGTGCCATTTATCTCGTTGCAGATATTGAAACGGTGTACGGCCAGCTCGATGACATTAATGAAATTTTGTTTTCAGCTGCCATTTTGGCACTGGCGATTACCGCTGTTTTAGGGATCACACTGGCACGGACCATTACTCGGCCGATCACCGATATGAGAAGGCAGGCAGTAGCGCTTGGGAAAGGGAACTTCTCCCGTAAAGTAAAAGTGTATGGCCAGGACGAAATTGGTGAACTTGCGGTTACCTTTAATAATTTAACGAAACGGCTTCAGGAAGCTCAGGCTACAACAGAAGGAGAACGCCGCAAGCTGTCATCGGTTCTTTCTTACATGACGGATGGCGTAATCGCGACCGACCGGCGAGGCCGGGTGATTTTAATTAATGAGCCGGCATCCAAAATGCTGAATGTTTCACGTGAAACAGTTATTTCACAGCCGATTGTTTCATTGCTCAATCTGGAAGAGGACTATTCCTTTGATGATTTACTGAATGAGCAGGATTCCGTAATTTTGGATTACAGTACGCACGACCGGCCTTATGTACTGCGCGCGAACTTTTCGGTCATTCAAAAAGAAACAGGCTTCGTGAACGGGCTTATTACCGTTTTGCATGATATTACCGAGCAGGAAAAAATTGAAATGGAGCGCCGCGAGTTTGTAACGAACGTTTCACATGAATTGCGGACACCGCTGACAACGATGCGAAGCTATCTCGAAGCACTCGCGGAAGGTGCCTGGCAGGACCCGGACATCGCACCGAATTTCCTTGAGGTCACCCAGACGGAGACGGAGCGGATGATTCGGCTTGTGAACGATTTGCTGCAGCTTTCAAAGTTTGACAGCCAGGAATACAACTTAATGAAAAAAGACACTGATTTCATTGAGTTTTTCAATAAAATTATTGACCGCTTTGAGATGACAAAGTCTCAGGAAGTAACGTTCCGGCGCAAGCTGCCGCGCTATCCAATTTATGTAACGATCGATCAGGACAAGCTTACCCAGGTGATTGATAATATTATTTCTAACGCGCTGAAATATTCACCGGAAGGCGGCCTTGTTTCTTTTAAAGTAGAAGAACATGGAGATACCATTCAAGTCAGCATCAGTGACCAGGGGATGGGGATTCCGAAAAAAAGTTTGGAGCGTATTTTCGAGCGCTTTTACCGGGTAGACCGGGCTCGTTCAAGAAAAATGGGCGGCACCGGCCTGGGGCTCGCCATTGCGAAAGAACTCATTACCGCGCACGGCGGCCACATTTGGGCTACAAGTGTGGAAGGGAAAGGGACGACGATTTTCTTTACACTGCCGGCGGATCTTTCCGAAGAGGATGATTGGGAATGAACTATGAAAAAATCAAATCCGCAGCGCTCGCGCTGCTGGTCTTGATCAGTCTGGCGTTTACATGGGGCATTTGGAACTACCAGCCTTCCTATCAAACTATTACAGATAGTGCGGATAAAAATATCGTAACAGAAGTGAAAATAGGCGAGGAACGCAAACTTTCCGATTTATTAAAGCCTTCCCGGCTGATCTCCCACCAGGAGGAAAGCCACTATGGAACCATCGCCAAGCAGGATTTGGACTGGGTGATGAAGGAAATGAGGGAATGGACGTTTATGGAGCCCGAAAACATATCCAACTCCTTAAATGAAGCGGAATTTTCGAAGCTCCTGTCGAGTAATTCACATGTGGAACTGTTTTTTTCTTCGTCTATCCCATTTAATACATTTAAAACGATGGTTTCATTTAACGATAAAACCGTTCCGAATGCGGTATTTAACCGAATGGTTATTACGGAAGCAGAGCAAAAAAACAAAGCGTTTGTTTATTTTGTTTCGGTTAAAGAAAGACTTGTGTTCAAAAGCGAGGTTCAAACCGGTTCTTTGCGCGAATTCAAGCAGCGCTACGTAGAGAACCATGATCGTCTGGAGCCATATATCTCTTATCAAGTTCCCGATGGGGCTCGTTTATACGTGCGCAAAGAGCCGCCTGTTTTAACCGTTCAAAGTTATTTGCCAGAGCAGATTGACGCAGGTACGTTTAAACGGGCGCTTTTTAATGATCCAAGCTACGTACAGCGGAGTTCAAGCGGCGAAGGAGAAGGATATACAACAGACGGAACGAGTTTTATGCGAATCAACAGCAGTACGGGCACAGTCCGATATGTAAATCCGTCTGTTGTACCTGAACCAATGCCGCTGGACCAGCTCATTGAAAAAAGCATTGATTTTGTGAATGAGCACCATGGCTGGGTAGACAGCTACCGCCTGTTTCAAACAAAACCAGGGTCAACAGAAATCAGCTATCGTTTATTTTTGGGAGACTTCCCCGTGTTTAGTCCACAGGAAATGGCCAGCATGACGGAGCTTTCACAAATTTGGAGCCGGGAACGTATTTATCAATACGACCGTTCCTCCTTTATTGTGGAGCTGGACAAACCGTTTCCTTCAGAAACAGGAACTGTAGAACTAAAAGGCGGCCAGGAAGCACTCAATGAAGTATTGAACCTGGAAACAGTAAACCCGAAGCTGTTGACAGATATGCGGATTGGATATGAAATGACTGTAAAACAGGAATCACCAAAAGTAGTGGTGGCATTCGAACCATTCTGGTACTACCAGTATGATGGTACTTGGCAAAAGCTTGTCACGGATGAAAGGGGACGAGTGAATGGATTGGAGTAAAACAAAAACCATTTTTATCGCCGTGTTTCTTGTCCTCGATATTTTTCTGGCCGTGATGTTTTTTAATAAGTACAGTACTTCCCGGTTTGAAGTGATCAAAAAAACATCCATTGAACAAAAGCTGCAAGAAGATGGGGTTAAACATGAAGAAATGCCTGATGACTCAGGTGAACGCTCCATGATCGTCGCGAAGCCAAAAACATTTACAGAGAAAGAGCTGTTTTTTTTAACGAAACAAAAATGGGCGATTGAAAAAAGTGGAACGGAAATTGTCAGCCTGCTCGAAGAACCATATAAAACCGATGGAGCAGCACGGAGCAAATTAAATGCCTTTGTGAAAAACAATGTGCTGCATGGCGGGGAATACGCTTATTGGAAACGAAATCAAGAAGCCAACACCGTTATCTACTATCAAAAGATTGCCGGGAAAAAACTGTTTGAAAATGCAGCCGGCATGCTGACTGTGCAGCTTAATAACGATAAAGATATTGTGAGTTATTCTCAAACGATGCTTTCAAGTGTCGATGAAAACCGGAATAAGGAAACGATTCTGCCTGCCCTGCAGGCCATTGATTCACTTTATAAAAATGGGCTTGTCCAGCTTGACAGTGAAATCAGCGACGCAGAGCTTGGATACTACACCGTTGTGCGAGTTGATGAGTCTCAGCAAATGCAGCTCGACGAATCGAAGGTACAGCAGGTACTGTCACCAACCTGGTATTTTCAGCTTAAAAAAGGTGATAAAATTGAAGAAGTATATGTAAATGCGTTTGACGGGTCGATTAATCCACAGCAAAAAGAATCGTAGCAATCTAACTGGAGTGAATAGCATGACAATGCAATTTAGTATACTGGCAAGCGGAAGCACCGGCAATGCGGTTTTCGTGGAATCAGACGGACATTCCTTTCTTGTGGATGCCGGCTTGTCCGGCAAAAAGATGGAAGAGCTTTTTTCATCGATTGGGCGAAAGATAGCCGATTTATCTGGTATCTTTATAACCCACGAACATAGCGACCACATTAAAGGACTTGGCGTACTGGCGAGAAAATACAAGCTGCCGGTTTACGCCAATCAAAAAACATGGCAGGCGATGGATCGGCTGACCGGTACAATTGATGACAGCCAGAAATTTGTCTTTGAAACGGAAACAGTAAAAACATTCGGCGCTGTGGATATTGAGTCTTTCGGTGTTTCACATGACGCGGCCGAGCCGATGTTTTATATTTTCCACAACAACGGCAAAAAGCTTGTTTTAATCACGGATACAGGGTACGTAAGTGATCGGATGAAAGGTCTGATTTCCAATGCCGATGCATACGTTTTTGAAAGCAATCATGATGTTGGAATGCTTCGGATGGGCCGCTATCCCTGGAGCGTTAAGCAGCGCATTTTAAGCGATGTAGGGCACGTATCAAACGAAGATGCGGCACTTGCGATGACAGATGTAATCGGCCCGCAGACAAAGCGTATTTATCTAGCACATTTAAGTGCAGATAATAATATGAAGGAACTTGCAAAAATGAGTGTCACGCAGACGCTTGAACAAAAAGACACAGGGGTCGGCCATCAGTTTCACCTGTATGACACGGACCCGAAAGTGCCAACACCGCTTGCGGTTATTTAATCCACACCCGTGGCAGACAGCTGCGGGCTTTTTTCTGCCGGCTTTTGATTTCTTTCAACCTTTTCTATTTGCCTGTCTTACGCAGCAGGCGGCATATGAGTTGCCCTTCTTTTTGGCAAAAGCGTATAATTTTTTAGAATAGATGAAAGAAATGGTGAAACAATAAGTTGGCAGAAAGGATGAATCGTATTGGGCTATTATGATGAAGGGCGCACAGGAAGAAACAAGCGAAGCGGCAAAGGCGGCTACTTTTTATCAGGACTTGCCGGTGTGGTGATCGGGGCTGGTCTTGTAGTCGGCACACTTCCATCTATTGTGGAGTATCAAAACAAAGAAGGCGTTTCTGTTTCTGAGCATGATTCTGTCCAAAATGAAAACGCTGAGCAGGTATCACTTGATGTAACAACGGACGTAACGAAGGCTGTGGATAAAGCCAAAGACACGGTAGTCGGGATCACCAATATCCAGGCTTCTATGGACTTTTTCGGATCAGAATCTGGTCCTCAGGAAGCTGGAAGCGGCAGTGGCGTCATTTATAAAAAAAGCGATGATACGGCTTTTATTGTGACGAACTATCACGTTATCGAAGGTGCCCAGCAGCTTGAAGTAACCTTGGCGGACGGCACAAAAGAGCCGGCGGAACTGCTTGGCGGCGACGTATGGACGGATCTTGCCGTTTTAACAATTAAAGGCGCCAATGTGAAAAAAACGGCCGAATTCGGAGATTCGGGAGCGCTAAAAATCGGTGAACCAGTCATTGCGATTGGGAATCCGCTTGGACTTGAATTTTCCGGGTCTGTTACACAAGGGGTTGTGTCAGGATTGGAGCGGGCTATTCCCGTTGATTTAAATGGAGATATGGTGAATGACTGGCAGGCAGAAGTCCTGCAGACAGATGCAGCGATTAATCCCGGCAACAGCGGCGGCGCGCTGGTTAATATTGCAGGCCAGGTTATTGGGATCAACTCTATGAAAATTGCCGAGAGTGCAGTGGAAGGCATTGGCTTGTCCATTCCGATTGATACGGCCTTGCCTATTATCAAAGACCTTGAATCATATGGCGAAGTAAAGCGTCCGGCAATGGGTGTTACCCTGCAGAATGTAAGCGAACTGCCATCTTATCATCAGGAAGAAACATTAAAGCTGCCTAAAGATATTAAAGAAGGCGTCATTATTGAGCAGGTGTTAACAAATTCTCCGGCAGCAAAAGCGGGCATGCAGGAGTATGATGTAATCACAGCTCTTGACGGCAAGTCTGTTCAGGATGTTATTGCCCTGCGCAAATATATGTACAACAATAAAAAAGAGGGCGACACTGTAAACGTAACCTACTATCGTGATGGAAAGCAGCGGGAAACAAAGATGACGCTCGTTGCGGAGAGTGATTTGTAATGGAGAAAAAAGAAATAACGTGCTGTCTGGAGCACGTGGAACTGGCGCTTGATATAGCCGTAGATGAATGGGAAACGGCGCCGGTTATGCAAAAAGCAGAAAAACCTGCATTCTGCGAATTTTGTCAAAACGTGGCTCTATATGTTGTGGGCAGCTAATCATTCCCTTCAAAATGTGGATTAATTCTGTGGGTATGTGGATAAAGTCAGAAAATTCCCGTTATCAACATGTTGATAACGGGAATTTTTTCTTTATTTTACCACTACTTCAATTGGCTGGGATACAATTCGCCATTCTTGACCAAGCATGTTAAATGTATACTGGGCAAAAACGTAAAAAGTGCCCGTTTGCACTGCTTGAATGGTATTTCCGCTAATGGTTACGCCATCATGTGGAGAAAAAAGAATAGTTTTAATATTTTCCTTTTTATCTGTACGGTAATTAAGAAAGGCTTTTGCTTGAATTTCTGTAGTCTGTCCGATACGCAAATGTCGTTTTTGAATCGGTGTTTCAATCCGAATCGGTGCATCGGTCAGCCACTGTGTATAATCCGTAATCGGTCCAATCACGCCGTTTTGCAGCTGGCTGCCGAAATCTGCTTCATTGCGGAAAGTCCAATGAAAACTGATCATGCCGCGCTGGCGAAGATAAGAGGTAAATTCCGGCGATAAGCTGCTGTAGCTGGCGTTAAGCGTTGCATTAATACGCGAAGCATATTGAAGCATGCTCCGGGCATCATTAAGCCGTGCTGCTTCCCCGCCTGGAACAGATGAAGAATACAAGTAGCCCGACGGTATATGCGGTGCAGAAGCTACTGACTGGGTAACGCTGTTTAAATGAAAGCTTTGCAGGACAACTTGATCCGCCATTCCCTCTTCGTTAATGATCCGAATCGTATCTTCCGCAATGCCATCTGCTTTTAGCTCCACTAAAAGAATGACATTTTTTCCTTTAAACTCCTGAAGGAATTCACGGAAGGCCGGCACGCGTTCACCGGCAAATTGGCTGCTAAAATAAGAGCCTGCATCAAGAGACTGAATTTCTTTCAAGGTCAAATCTTTTACATGGCCTGTTCCGTTCGTCGTCCGGTCGACGGTATAGTCGTGCATAATGACGATTTCGCCGTCTTTCGTTTTCTGCACATCTGTTTCAATTAAATCCGCGCCAAGTTCATACGCCATTCGGTAGCCGGCCATTGTATTTTCTGGGGCTAATGACGGGATACCGCGATGCGCTGCAACAATGGGGCGCTGAACGAGCGTGTTTTCCGGGTAACGGCTGAATGCAGCCGTTACCGGTATGGTGTCACCCGCAATCATGCCGTCGACTCCTGCATGAATAAGGCCATGTGCAGCCAGCTCTGATGTACCTTCCATCTCTCCCCAAACCGCCACAGCACGGCGGTGAAACTCATGAACAAGGTCCGCTGAAAGCAGCTTTTGCGGCAATACCGCTGTTTTAGCGCCAGACGTGTGAATGGATTGAATAAAGCGGTTCACGTCGTGATTATTAAGCGAAGACCGGTTATAGAGGAGTGCGCCGCGCGCAGACGGAACTGTTTCTCGAACGACTTTTAACACATCTGGCTGACTGGAAAGAATATGTACGTCCTGGATAGACAGCTCCTGAAGCAATTCGGCTGTTTTCTCAGCCGTTTCGGTTTCTTCCAGCCGAATGACCGGAATCGTTTCGCCTGCCATTTCTTCCAGATAAGTGCGAAGAGGTACATCTTTCACCTTTAAATCAGCTCCTGGCTGAAGCAACATAGATGAAACACCCTCCATTTGTTGGAGCTGAGGCACTGACGAAATCACGGTCGGTGCATTAAGCAGGTTGGTTTCCGGCTGATCGCCAAGAAAAGCACCGCTTTCGGCCAAAGAAGGAAGCTCTTCCGTTTGTTCAGTAATGCGGATGTGGTCAAATTGAACAGTGGCGCCCGATGCCTGAAAACCGATTCGGCCGTTTTGAAGCGCTGCTGCTGCATCTGTGTCGATAACGAGCTGGCCATTTATAAATTGCTGCACGCGGTTTCCTCTTGAAATGATTTTCAGCTTGTACGTTTTTTTGTAAGCAAAAGCTTCGCTGTAAGGGGCTTTGTTCAGCACAGACCATTGATTGTTTTCGTTACGAAGGGCAAATTCAACGCCATTTAGCGCCTGGGCACCGCGGCGGACAGCCATTTGATAATAAGGATAGTCATTGCCCTGTACGCGATACATAATCGATGCCCAGCGTGTATCTTCAGCAGCGGATAAAAACGTCATATCGGCTTCAATCACATAGTCGCCGCCAGAAACAGACGAAGGTGCAAGCACGCGGGCGGGCTTTGAAGAAGAAGGAGACGACAAAACAAGGGCACCATGTTGAACAGAAGCTTGTCCCTGAATCACTTCCCAGCCAGCCGGCAGTGAAGGGGCATCGAAGGATTCTTGTAAAACAGGCTCTGCTGCCAATGTGTGGGCGGGAGCCCATTCATTTGCGCTTAATAAAAAACCAGAAGCTAAAAACAATGGAACAATCTTTTTCTTTTTCACTCTAATCCCTCCTAAAATAAACTGCTTCTTTATTTTGGCAGGGGATTATTAACAGAGTGTGAAGGAAAAAATAAGTTAACAAAAAAGACGAAAAATTCGTTCTTTTTTCCTGAAAATTAAAAAAGAAACGCCGCAGGAAAAGATATTCACATGTGGATAGTATGATAAAATAAGAATGAAAAAAAGGGATGTTAATATGTGGATAACTTCTGTGGATAAGCTGTTCGTAAATTGTTTGTAAAGTGGGGTCAAATTGTGAATATCTCGATTATAACAGTAGGAAAACTAAAAGAGAAGTACTTGAAGCAAGGCATAGATGAATATGTGAAGCGATTATCTGCTTATGCAAAAATCGATATCATCGAAGTTCCGGATGAAAAAGCACCGGAAATATTAAGTGAAGCGGAAATGAAACAGGTGAAAGAAAAGGAAGGCGAGCGCATTCTTTCTAAAATCGGCCAGGACACCTACGTGATCGCTTTGGCCATCAATGGAAAAATGAAATCTTCTGAACAGCTTGCTGCCGATCTTGATAAACTCGCTACTTATGGCAAAAGCAAGATTGCTTTTGTGATCGGCGGATCACTCGGACTGAGTGATGCTGTTTTAAAACGGGCAGATGACAAGCTGTCATTTTCTCCGATGACTTTTCCACATCAGCTTATGAGACTCGTTTTGGTTGAGCAGGTATACCGGAGTTTTCGGATAAACCGCGGTGAACCATATCACAAGTGATGGTAAAGCAGAGGTTTGAATTGATTCTAAATAGTTCATTATTGAAGTTATTTCAAGTATAAAGCGGCAGAAACATCGCTGCTTTTTTATTTTTCGATATCTTGTTTGTTTAAATTCTTCTGCTTTCGCAAAGTACAATGTATATTTTGTACTTTACTCATTTTTTACTATTACTAAAGATTCAATGATATCGCCGAAATTAAATTTAGGAATCTTACTGCTCCTAAAAAATTTATATATTTCACCACTTAATTGAACATTTAATACACTCATCTTCTTATTATTTTTGTATTAAAATGACCGTTTGAAAGGATATGACCTTTACTACTTAAGAACGTAAAATCACTCCTTTTAAAACAAATTTTGTTGCTTATATACTAATATAGATTTGATAAAGTAGCAAAAAAAACTAAAAAAATATTTATTACATTACTTTATTTTATGTTAGACTACTATAGTACTAAATAGATAGGACTACATAATCTATAAAAAGGAGACAACTACATATGGGTAAATTCGGTATAAAGAAAAATTTGCGTGCTAAGAATCTAAACTCACAAATAATTAAAGATGAAACTTTAATGTTATTAGAAGAGAGATTTGAAGTTAAAGAGGGAACAAGCTCTGAAAATTTACTATTAAAATCATTAAGTGGTGGAAAACTTTCTAATGTGAAAGGTACTTTAAAGATTAATGAACGAGGTGATACATTCCAAGTAAGCTTTGATGGAGAACATAAGATAAATGGTGCTTCATGGGCTATTCTCATAGCGGGTGCGTTTTTAACCGTAGTTGGTGGACTTGGCTTAATTGTATTCCTTATACAAATGTTCATGTTTCGTAAAAGCAATAAGGAAACTGAAACCGCAATACGAGAAGCCTTTAATGATATTACTCTTAATCTAAATAATATTGATTAAGTTTACAGATTTTTTATCATGAGTAATTGAAAAAGTTAGGTGTCTTGTTTCAATTACTTTACCTTGTTATATTACAAATTTTTAATTAACTATATATAATTTCTAAATATCATGTGCCTGTAAAGAGGCAGATGATAAATATTCTTTTATTTCCTTATTTAATTGCTTAAAACAAAAAGAGATGGAAGTTCCACCTCTTTTTTATTCTTCTTGATTATGAAATTTTGAAGCCTTAGCAAGATAAAAAGTATATTCAGATTCTTTTTGCTGCTGCGCCACTAAGGTAAATTCTATAAAATCACCAAAATTAAAATTTGGTATTTTACCACTTCCAAAAAATTTGTGAACTACCCCATTAACTTGTATGTTTAAAATACTCATTTTTTTACTGTTTTTCTTAGTTATAAAATGTCCGCAAGAAATAACGCGTCCTCTACCATTTAAAAACATATAAATCACTCCTAAAATTAAAAATTAAATCTGCTCAAAACGGTAATTCACTAGAAACTGGTTTTACTTCATTCTTTTTTGTTAGTTTTTCTACAACGTGGTGATGCGTCTTACCCAATACAGGTCTTACGGGTTTAGACGCAAAAGAAAGATTTTCCACTTCAATTACTTCACCATTTTTTATTAAGTGCTTTTCATAGTTTGTGTAAGCTTTATGAATATCACCTTCATAAAGAGCTGTAGATGATAAGTAGTCTTTTAATTGAACATCCAATTCATGAAGATGACCAGCATAGACTAACTTCAAAATATTCACTAAATCGAATTCAGAGTTATTCAAAAGGAGTTGCTGTGCTCTCTTTTTGCTTCTAGATTCCAAGTGCTGTATTTTTTCTGGGAAGTTAGTTAAAAAGTAAATCATTGCTTGGTCTTGTACGCGCTTAGCTGTACTAAAATTAGGCTTAATGATATGAAGTGATTGAAACATTTCATGTTCCGATAAAACTTCTTTAGATTTAGAACGTTTAACGCGAATTTCTATTCGCCACCAGTGTTTACGGATTTGAAGCTGCTTACGTTCCCAATTAGTTAAGTCAGCTACATAATCTTTTCCCTCGTTTTCATATCTTTCCTCTTTTTTTAATTCCTTTTGTTTTTCTTTTTTTTTATCATAAATACAAACATGCCACTCACTTTCTCGACTACCTATGTATAAAGATTCTAATTGTCCATTCTTCCCGATATACTTACCTACTTTTTTAGGATTCTTACTGTCGAAAAAGATGTAATTTGATAAATCTTCTTCTACATCGAAGGCAAAGTCTAAACGAGTAAAACCACATTGTCTTAACAATGGAAGTACAGACCATTTCAGATATACGTTTTCATCTTCTGTGAGTCTTTTAGGGTTAAATTCCATTTTGAAATCCCTAATATCTTTATTTCTTTTGCGGTCATTTGTTTTAAACCAAATCTTCTGGAATAAGTATCCCTCTATTTCAGAAGTGTTAGCACCTTTATGAATGTCTATAGGGCTTTCATCAGCGTTAATAAGTTGTTGAAATGGATGCAAACCTTTCCAGTACATCCAGTTTCCCATTAATGAAACCTTGTCTATAGAAACATTAAAAACTCTAGGGTACATATCATTAAAATGGTAATCAAAAAACATTTGTATATCTTTATCTTCCATACTGAACTCCTTATAAATTAATTAAGTGTAAAAATACAAACCTAACCGGCTATTAGAAGAGCCGGTTTTGCTAGCGCCTCACGCTGTTCGTTACTGAAAATCAGAAAACAAAATAATTTATCAATTCTTTTATTTTTCTGATTTGGTAATTTGATTAAAAAGCTTTAGCAAGATACCTTATTTGAGTTTGCTTCCTTAGTTTTGCAATAACTTTTTAAAATCCTTTTATAGTTTCTTTTTTATAGGTATGCCCAATGGTGCAGAAGGCTTATTTGGTACACGCTCTGCACTTGAGCATCTATAAACTAGTCAAAATAATAATCGTATTTCCTTAAAGGAGTACAGACCTGCATATCCTCGGTATCCTCTAACACGAATAAAGCCAATAAGTTTCTGTTGTTTCTGTTCTTTGGTTAACTGAATCCCTAAAATTTGTAATTGACTATGGGTACAGAAGTCAAAAGGCAATCCCACATTTTCTTCTTCGTACAAATCAAATACTGGTAAACTGGAACTTTCTACTTGTTGTTTTGAAAACATACCATTTTTGTTTGGTGAAAACTTCATACAATCACCTCCAAATATGTTGTAACCTAAATTCTATAAATGTCAAAATATTTATAATAGTTTTACTTTGTTTCGTTTTTAAAAAAAATTGGATTCCAAAGTTTTTTTAAAATTTTTCTGATATTCTTACTTTACAAATTTGATAAGCGCTTATTCAAAAAGTAATTTTGCAATATTAACCGTAAAAACTTAGGAGGAATTCAATTATGTATTTTTCAAACGTTGAACATAAAAATAATTTCCACTTGTTGATGGCTAAGTATAATCTTGAACTAGGGGAGGATGCTGAATACGAATGCAATCTTTATCTTTGTTCATATCCAAAAATTTTCAATTGTATTGAGGATATCAATAACATTGATTTATCACGTAGTCCGCTCTATGAATTCACTTATTGGGACATTGAACGAGAAAAATATGTTGTTTCTGCTCCAGAGCTTACTGGTTCAACTAGAAGAATGGTTGAAATTGGTTTAAGCTGCTATAACAGCTTTCCAGTGGGTCTTGATGATGCGTTTGGTTCTATAAATGACGAAGAACTGATAAAAATTGTGTTTACTACTATGAAAATAAGATTAGGAGTAATTGCTGCATGAAAATGAATTATAAGTATTTGGAGATTCCAACAATGAATGAAACAACAGAATTAATTATTCCTACAATAGAGGAATTAAAGAAGAGAGAGTTAATTGACTTGTTAGCAAGTTTAGTCAGAAAGTATGTAACTGAAGAGGAGAGATACTAAAATGAGCAAAGTCCGTGCGGCGGTATATGTTAGAGTATCTACTGAAGAACAAACAAATAATTTCTCATTAAGAGCCCAGGAAGCTGTTGTAAAAGAATATGCAGAACGAAAAGGATATGAAGTAACTGAGGTCTATTGTGATGATGGTTATTCTGGAAAAAACTTTAACAGACCAGAAGTTCAACGACTTTTTAGAGATTTAAATGAAGACAAAGTTGATGTTATTTTAGTTTGGAAAGTTGACCGATTATCACGGAGCAATAATGATGTATTAACATTAATTGATAAGCAATTAGCGCCTAATAACAAAAAGCTGATTATCACATCCATTGATATAGATTCAACCTCATCCGTAGGGTACATGTTCATTTCTTTATTGGGAACATTTGCCAGCTACGAACGGGCAGTAATAATTGATAGAGTAAATAGCGGAATGGAAAAACGTGCAACAGAAGGGTTATGGAATGGCGGAATAATCTTAGGATACGACAATGTAGATAAGCATCTAATTCTTAATGAAAAGGAAAGTAAAATTGTTAAAGAGATTTTTTTGCTTAGAGAACAAGGACTCGGTTATAAATCTATTGTTAATAAATTAAACGAACGTGGAGAAGTTACTAAGAAGGGCAAACCTTTCAGTATTCCAGGTATAAAGTTGATTCTTGAAAATCCTGTTTATATCGGCAAAATACGATGGGGAAAATATAAACAGTGGGAAAGCAAGAGACGAAAAGGTAAGGCTAATCCTACCTATGTTGATGGAATACATACTCCTATTATTACTCAAAATTTATGGAATAAGGTTCAGCAGGTTAACAAGCTACAAGGAGAAGCGTATTCTAATAACCGTAATTTCAAAGGAGAATTATTTCTTACTGGTATCTTAAAATGTCCCAAATGTGGTGCCGGAACAGTAATGAGTAAAACTAGAAAGAAAAACAGTGAAGATTATTACTTTTACTATATGTGCCAAGCCCATCACAGCAAGGGAAAATCAATTTGCAATGCAAATTTAATCAAAAAAGATGTAGTAGAACAGCGAGTATTAAATATTATTTCTGAAGTAGTAAGAAATGATGAAATTATGGACAGTATCGTTAAAAAATTAGACTTTGATAAACAAAAGAGTATTGAGCTATTGGTTAAAGAGACTAACATCTACCAGTCAAAACTAAATGCGGTATTGGATAAGCAGTTAAAATTGGATAATGATTATTTTGAAAGTAAAATCGAAGTTCCTCTGTATAATCGTTTATCGAGTCGATTACAGGTTGAAATTGAAGATTTTCAAGAGAAAATTAAGAAGCAAAAGAGAGAAATTAAAAAGTTATCTAATAATACTACTATAGATAAAGAAGCAGTATTAGCTGCCCTCGTTAATTTTAATGAAATTTTTTATAAAGCTGATGATGAAGAAAAGAAAGTCTTAGTTCGTACCTTAATTAAAGAAATAAAAATGGAAGAGAACCGGAAGGAAATCAAAGAAATGACCTTCTGGTTTTTTTCCGAAAGAGTTTTACCATCTAATAAAGAATGGAGAACCATATCACAAATAATAGTAAGCGGAATGCAGGAGGTACATTCGATAACGGGCTGCTGTAAAGGTTTTATACTGGAACCACAGCTTACAGAGGTTATTTTAATGCTGGCAGCAAAATATAATGGGAATAAAAAATGCTTGGATAACTGTTCCAAGCATTTTTTATTCTAATCAATAACAAACCATGAGTAAACCATTTTCGATATAATTATTCTTTTTAGAGGCAGAAATAAAATCCTTGCTGCGTTATGCGGTTGATTTTTATTTAAATAAGAAGGACGCAACAGATCATTGGCTTGAATCAATGATACAAATAATGCTGATATTTAAAACGAGGTACAGCAGTTAGAAGAGTAGAGAGCCCTGCCATAAATAAAAACAAAATAGATAAACAGGATGAAACAAAAAAGCTAGCCTGAAAGGGCCGGCTTTTTTTATTACGGTGTATAAATTAAAACGTAATCACCCGGCCCGATTAAAGCGATGCCAATAGCTGCTGCAATCAAAACGAGATTGTATTCAAACCCGCCGTTTGTCATCCAGTAGCCGTTTTTGCCATGAACCGCAAAAATGGCATCAATCATTACAATAATAATCATAATCGCGCCGATCCAAGTAAGAAAGCCGGCAGCAAACAGCAGGCCTCCAACGAATTCAAACAGTCCTGCCAGGACGGCCCATACCTTTGCGCCCTCTTTGATGCCAATAGACTGAATGAAACTTCCAGTTCCAGTGATACCTGTACCTCCGAACCAGCCAAACAGTTTTTGTGCGCCATGTCCGACGAAAGTTAATCCAATCACAAGCCGAATAATCAATAGCCCAAGGTCTGCTGCCATACTTTTTCCTTCTTCCGATAAATATATTTTTAAAAAAATTCTCTATTTTTTTAAAGAATGTATAGAGTGCTTAGTGTAGGGAAATAAGATTATTTCTATTCTGAATGCACTAAAAAAGAGAACTAGCTGCCATATAACGGTGAGGCAGAAAGGAAAAATACAAAACCGCTTGAAAGATCCCCCCCAAGCGGTTTGATTGATAAAAGATGGTCTTTTTTATTCAATCCACTGAACAATATCCTTCATGTCTTTTCTTGTTTTTGGGCGTGGTTCGTTCTTGCGGTAGCCGAATGCGACCATAACAGAAATTGCTAAATGATCATCTTCAAGCAGATTTTCTTCTTTAAGCAGCTTTTGTACTTTTTCAAAATGGAAGCCTTCAATCGGGCATGAATCAATGCCGATCAAAGCGGCAGTCGTCATCATATTAGCCATCGCAATATACGTTTGCTTCCCAGCCCAGTCCAGCATAGTGCGCTCGTTTTCTAAAAGGTTAAGATCTTCTTCCTGAAAAGATTTGTACCGTTCTTTAATTTTGTCAAAGAGCTCAGGCGGAAATTTCTTTACGTTCAGCATTTGATTCTTCACATAGTCTGAATCATACTTTGTATCTTTGATCGTTCTTGCCAAAATCACGACAAAGTGGCTTGCGGTCGGCAGCTGCCCTTGTGCTCCCCAAGAAACTTCACGCAGTTTTTCACGCAGCTCTGGATTTTGGATCACTAAAAACTTCCAAGGTTCATAGCCGACAGAGCTTGGAGATAAGCGGGCCGCTTCTAAAATCAGTTCAAAATCTTCTTTCGGTATTTTTTTCGCTGGATCAAATTCTTTTGTGGCATGTCTAAATTCGAAAGCCTTTAAAATATCCTGGTGTGTAATAGAAGAATGGCTCATATACTTGAATACCCCTTTTTATAGCATGTTTTTTACCCACATATTGTGCCCGTGGGCGAATGGATTATGACGATGATCAGTATAAATAATGAACGGGCGAAAGGGAAATTGTTTGCTCAAAAGAGAAGGTATGGAATGGGAGGACGGAGAAAAGAAAAGGAGTGGGCTGTCAGATCTTTTGGCGTAAATTTCCTTGTGAAAACAAAAGGGAATATAAGTTTATGTCCACAGAAAAGAGGGTAGGTAAAGACAGGCCTATTTTACTCAATCAAGGACAGGCTTACAAGCGTTATAGACTGAAAAAGGACGTGGAAACGTGTCAGAGACCGATATGTCAAAATACGAGAAAAAAATTATCGTGCGAAATATACGTTATGAAGATATTGATGAAATCATGAAGCTTTGGGGCCGCTGTTTCCCGGGTATGGAGCCATGGAAGCGAGAGCAGCTGGAAAGCCATATTCATATTTTTCCTGAAGGTCAGTTTTGTGTAGAATATGAGGATAAAATTGTGGGCTCCTGCTCAAGCCTAATTGTTAATTTTGACGAGTACGACGACCAGCACACGTGGAACACGATTACAGACAATGGATATATTACAAACCATGATCCCAATGGTTTTAACTTATACGGTATTGAAGTGATGGTAGATCCTGAATACCGCCGGATGAAAATCGGGCACCGTCTTTATGAAGCGCGGAAAGAGCTCGCCCGCCAGTTAAATCTTCAAAGCATCATTATCGGAGGGCGAATTCCGAATTATCATAAACACAAAGCGGAGATGACACCGCGTGAGTATGTGGCGGCTGTTGAAAAGCACAGTATCTATGATCCGGTTTTATCTTTCCAGCTTCTTGAAGGATTTACGATTAAGCGTATTAATACGCGATATCTTCCTGACGATGCAGCGTCCGATTCTTTTGCTACATTAATGGAATGGAACAACATTGATTACCTGGCCAAGTCGCGGCGTGTATACCGCGCGTCTTTCCCGGTAAGAATTTGCGCGATCCAATATATGATGAAAAAAATTGATTCCTTCGAGGATTTTGCCCGCCAGGTAGAATACTACGTAGATGTGGCTGCTGATTTCGGGTCTGACTTCGCTGTTTTTCCGGAGCTGTTTACGACACAATTAATGTCGTTTCTCGAAGAAAAGCGGCCAGACCGCGCTGTCCGCCGTCTGGCTACGTACACAGACCAGTACATCGAATTGTTTACGGAGCTGGCTGTCCGCTATAACGTAAATATTATTGGCGGCTCCCACTTCGTTGAAAGCGAAGGCAATATTTATAACGTAGCTTATTTATTCCGCCGCGACGGAACCATTGAAAAACAGGAAAAAATTCATGCGACGCCAAATGAGCAAAAGTGGTGGGGAATTGCGGAAGGAAACAAAATTGAAGTGTTCGATACGGATTGTGGAAAAATTGCGATCCAAATTTGTTACGATATTGAATTTCCAGAGCTTGCCCGCATTGCCGTTGACCAGGGAGCCAACATTATTTTTGTTCCATTCTGTACAGACGACCGCCAAGGATATCTTCGTGTCCGCTATTGCGCCCAGGCACGGGCTGTCGAGAACCAGGCCTACATTTGCATTGCCGGAACGGTCGGCAACTTAACGCATGTAGAAAATATGGACATTCAGTACGCACAATCGGCCATTTTCTCCCCTTCTGATTTTGGATTTGCAAGAGACGGAATTGTAGGAGAGTGCGACGCCAACGTGGATACGGTCGTCGTTGGAGATGTGGATCTTGAAAAGCTGAGAAGATCCCGGAACGCTGGATCGGTAAGGCAATTACGCGACCGGCGCCGTGACTTGTACCGAATTGAACTGAATCAATTAGAATCAGAATAAGCGTAACAGATATCGCTGCTTATAAAAAGCACTGTTCCTTCAATGAAAAGGAACAGTGCTTTTTTCGTTATATCGGCTTTTCTCTTTTTTTACGTCGAGAATGCACTATGGAACGTATGTCTTTTAAAAAAGAAACGCCCATTAAAACAATTACAACGGCAAAAGGCAGAGCGGCGATGATGAGCATATTTTGCAAGCCCTGCGTTCCGCCAAAATACATGACAACCGCAGCTATTGCCGATTGAATCAATCCCCATGTAATTTTCACCGAGTTGCCCGGGTTTAAAAGACCGTTTGTAGTCAGCATGCCAAGTACGAATGTAGCGGAGTCGGCAGAAGTAATAAAGAAAATAGCAATAACAAGGATCGTCAGAATGGACATAAATGTACTAAGCGGGTACTCAGCCAGGACCCCAAATGTGGAGGTCTCCAGTGAAAGTTTAGAAATAGCCGCAATGCCCAGCTGCTCCAGCCGCAGCGCGGAAACACCAAATACGGCAAAAAAGATAAAACATAACAGCGATGGAAGCAGCAATACGCCGAAGAGGAATTCCTTCACCGTTCGCCCTTTTGAAATTCTAGCAATAAAAATGCCAACGAACGGCGACCAGGAAATCCACCAAGCCCAGTAAAAGATCGTCCAGTTGTTAATCCAGTTCCGGCTTTCTTGATCGAGAGGAGCCAGCCTTAAACTCATGGCAAAGAAGTCCGAGAGATAGCCGCCGAGTGTGTGAGTAAACATATTCAAGATGTACATGGAAGGCCCTAAAATAAACAGGAGAACGAGCAGAAGAGCGGCTAATCCCATATTAATGTTACTCAAATACTTAATGCCACGGCCAATTCCAGACCAAGCTGACCAAATAAATAAAACGGTGGCAACAGCGAGTACAATCAGCTGGACAAGGAAATTATTTGGCACATCAAACAAAAAAGAAAGTCCGCCTGTGATTTGGGCGGATCCGAACCCAAGCGTAGCGGCTACGCCAACGACGGTAGCAAAGACGGCCAGCACATCAATCCATTTGCCCAGCGCTCCGCTCATCAATGAGTGACCGAATAAAGGCGTTAATGTTGCACTAATAAGACCAGGAGCCCCGCGGTTAAATTTAAAATAAGCTAAAACCAACCCGACAATTCCGTAAACCGCCCAAGCATGCACCCCCCAATGAAAAAAAGAATATTTCAGTGCGTCCCTTATCGCTGCATCGGTTCCTTCTTCAGCTAAAGGGCTGCTGACAAAAGCATGGGAGATCGGTTCAGCTGTTGTCCAAAAGACCAAGCCCATTCCCATTCCGGCACTAAAAAGCATCGCAAACCAGGACGGCCGGCTGAATTCGGGCTCTTCGTCTGGCTTCCCTAACTTCATTTGACCGAAGCGGGAGAACATTAAGTACACACAAAAAAGAAGAATAGCGATCACGATAAGTAAATAAAACCATCCAAACGTCATTAAGATGCGGCTGGTTACAGCAGATGTAAAAGCGTTTAAATTTCCTGGAGCAGCCACTCCCCAAATCACAACCATAAATGAAATGGCGAGAGCATACCAAAATACTTGTGTTGTTTGTTTCATGTTTCACCTCTTGGTTGAATGCCTAGTATGTGTGGTGCTTTGTTTTTAATTAGTGATTTTTGCAATAAATTGTGTAAACAGCAAAATGATTTAATTGATGAATGATATGTACGTTATAAGTGTTTGAATGGAGGCCCTGATTCATTCATGCAAAAAGGGGAAATTTAAGTTTCGAGAAGTTTATTTTTAAAAACTTTTAATTTATCTTTTCTGCAAGCGCAGCAAGCGGATCATTGTTCAGTTAGGTCTATTGTTTAGCTGAAGCAACCCAGCGAGTACAGCTAGAATCACAGATTTAAATTCCACATAAATACATTTAGCCCATCTAATTACCTCCTTCTTCTATTGTTATAATGAATTAGCGTCCTAAAAGATTTCCCTAACTGCGCGATCGCTAAACTGGTACTAAAGATATAACTAGTTATTTACCCTTCAAATAAGTAATCATTCCTGTTAATAAATGTGTTTAATACTGTAAAAAAAGAGTGAGATAGATTTAATATAAAAGGGACAAATTTACTGAATTTTCTGCCAGAATTGACTCTGGTAGTTTTTATGATTAGAATAAACAATTATTATATACATTTACATATGAGTAAAAAAAAGGATAAAAATATTCAGTATACATACAAACTCTTTTTTTTGTGACAGGATTTTGTCTGGAAAAGTCTTTACTGCCTGTTATCAGGCGTGAAAAATAAACAGCCAGGAGGTTCTTTTATGAAAAAGTTGTTTTATGTTTTCTCTGTGTTTCTTTTGTTTTCGCTGCCAAACGGTGCAGCTTCTGCTCAAGCTTTGAATGCAGCTGATCTTCATTTCAGCTCCACCGTTGTGGATGGCCATAATGATACGATGATGAAAGTGGTGGACCCCGGTACATGGCTGCCGGTTACGAACATTCGAAACAGCACAGATTTTCAAGTAGACATTCCTAAAATTCAAGCGGGCGGCTTGGACGTCCCGTTTTTTGCAGCTTATACGTCTGGCTATTATGGAAATACCCCGCGCAGTCTCAGCAGAACGCTGGCGCTCATTAACGCTCTTTACTGGACCCAAAAACAAAACAGCGATGTTATGCACATTACTTCATCTTTCAAGGATATTCAAACAGCGGTCAAAGGGGGAAAAATTGCGGCTTTCCCTACGATTGAGGGGGCATATTCTCTTGAAGAGAAAAACGCCATTGAATTGCTGCACCAATATTATGATTTGGGAATTCGAGCGGTTGGCTTCACATGGAATTACTCGAACGCGCTCGGAGAAGGAGCCAACAAAGTCTACGGAGATCCGGCCAGAACTCCTTCCTCAGGCGGCTTAACGGAGCTTGGTGAAGAAGTAGCACGGGAAATGAATAAACTTGGTATGATCATCGATGCTTCCCATATGTCTGAAAATACATTCTGGGATGTAATCAAGGTGTCCCAAGCGCCGATTATTGCCAGCCATTCCGGTGCTTATTCATTAAGAAGTCATCAGCGCAACTTGACGGATGATCAATTGAAAGCGCTGGCCGAAAATGGTGGTGTTGTGGGAGTCGTCCTTTACCCGGAGTTTTTAACAGACCGGTACCCGAATGAACCAGCTTCTATTAAAGACTATGTGGATCACATTGACCACGTTGTAAAGGTGACTGGCATTGATCATGTGGCCCTTGGATCCGATTTTGACGGCGGACCGCTGCCGGCTGATTTAAAAGATTCTTCCGAGTTGCCTAAAATCACAAAAGAACTAGTAAGCCGGGGCTATTCCAAGCAGGACCTTCAAAAATTGCTTGGTGAAAATATGCTGCGTGTTTTAAGAGAAGTAGAAAAAGCGGCGGATTATAAGCCGGCAGACGACAGCAAAAACCTAAACTTGGTTCCTTCCCTGCAAATGGGTGAAACCATCGCAAGCAATACGCCTTTGTTAACAGCGAAAGTGGAAGGAAAGCAGCTTGCACAACTGAAGAGAGAAAGCCTGCGGATTGTGGTGGATGGCATTCCATATACTCCACATTTCAATCAGGAAACATCGGCTGTTTCAGTCCAGCTTCAAGAACCACTCAAAGAAAAATTCCATGTGGTAACATTTGAAGCAAAAACGAGCACAGGGAAAGCTGCAAAAGAAACAAGAATTTTTTACATCAATCAATAAATAACATAGTCCCGGCGATGAAAAATGAAACCTCGAATGACTGGCTTTTGATAAGTCTCATTCGGGGTTTTTTGCTTTTATATAAACAGGGCTCAAAATAACTTGTTAGATTTTCTGACATAGAAAGTGACGATTTGTCAGAATTTTTATACGATAAACGAAAGAATAAACAGCAGGTGAAGAACGGTGAATGCTTCTTTTAAAAAACAGCTGTCCCAGCTGTACAATGAAGTCAATCAGGAAATTTACAGTACAGGCGTAAGCAAGCAAAAAATAGACGTTGTAGAAAACCGCATTGTCATTTTTGCTCAAACAAAACGTTCGCCTTTGATTTCCGCTTTAGGCAGGCGCTATCCGGAGTTAACACTATCCGTGGACGGGGCTTTAGCAATGGAATACAAACACAGCTTAAAAGAACGGATTGAAGAACAGTTTGGACTGACAGTGACAGCTATTTTTAAAGATTACGACGCGGTAAGCCAGCATGCCTGCACCGTCATTTATGTAAAAGAACCACTTGATGCATCCCATAAATAAGGAAACTGCTGGAGAATTTTGATTTATCATTTTTCTTCACCAGCATTCTTTTAAAAAGTCGGAAGCTTACATGTCGTTATACGTCATATAAGAGCCGTAGAAACAGAAGGAGAAGCCTCCTTTTATTTCTACGGCTCTTTTTTATAGAAAAGGAGGAGCAACAAATGAATTCAAAAGTCATATCGTTAGGATTTCAGCATGTAATGGCCATGTATGCAGGAGCAATTCTTGTTCCATTGCTGGTCGGAAGAGCGTTAAATCTTTCTTCAGAGCAGCTGGCTTATCTCGTAGCCATCGACTTATTAACGTGCGGCATCGCTACACTGCTGCAGGCATGGAAAAACAAGTATTTTGGAATCGGCCTTCCCGTCGTGCTTGGTGCCTCTTTCGTCGCTCTTTCGCCCATGATTGCCATCGGTTCTGAGTACGGCCTTCAGGCTGTTTATGGATCGATTATAGCGGCAGGCCTTTTTATTCTTCTGTTTGCCCGTTATCTTGGCAAGCTCGTCAAGCTTTTTCCACCTGTTGTAACCGGAACAGTAGTAACCATTATCGGTTTATCACTCATTCCATCCGGCATTCGAAACATGGCGGGCGGTGCAGGAAGCCCGGATTTTGGCAGCCTGGAAAACCTGGTGCTGTCCATGGGTGTTATCGGGGTCATTCTTTTAGCTAACCGCTTTTTAAAAGGCTATCTCCGTTCTCTTTCTGTGCTGCTTGGCATCGTGGCAGGCACCATAGCCGCCGTTCTTATGGGAAGAGTTCATTTTCAGGAAGTAGCAGAAGCGTCCTGGTTTCACTTACCGCAGCCCTTTTATTTCGGTATGCCTGTTTTTGAAATCGGGCCGATTTTGACGATGCTCATTGTCGGCCTGGTCATTATTGTGGAATCAACAGGCGTCTTTTTCGCTTTAGGAAAAATTTGTGACCGCCCCGTTACGCAGGAAGACCTTACCCGGGGGTACCGGGCAGAAGGCCTGGCGATTATGATTGGCGGAATCTTTAATGCTTTTCCATACAATACGTTTGCTCAGAATGTAGGGCTTGTACAGCTGTCAAGGAACAAGTCAGCAAATGTCGTTGTGGCAGCGGGCTTTATTCTTGTTTTGCTTGGATTAATTCCGAAAGTAGCGGCCCTGGCGACGATTATTCCTGCTCCTGTGCTGGGCGGCGCGACGGTTGTGTTATTTGGAATGGTCGTCTCCTCCGGCATTAAAATGCTAAGCTCAGTGGATTTCAGCGATCAGCAAAACGGACTGATTGTCGCCTGTTCGATTTCACTGGGGCTCGGGGCCACGGTTGTACCCGAGTTGTTCAGCCAGCTGCCCGGCACACTGCGCATTCTAGTGAGTGATGGTGTGATAACCGGCAGCCTGAGCGCTATTTTGCTGAATGTGTTTTTTCATTTCCGGACCGTTTTAGGTTCAGGCACTGCCCGCCAGGAGGAAGCGGATAAAGCGCACATTTCATAATAAAGAAAAGGACGGTAGAAAGAAATGGTGACCATAGAAGCATTAAACAACATGTCAGAACAGGCGTTTACCGAAACATTAAAAGACTTGGCTGAGCACTCCCCGTGGGTGATTCAAAGAGTAGGAGAGCATCGGCCGTTTGGATCCCGCGAGGCTCTTTATCAGCAAATCATTACCATTATTCAAACAGCGAGTGAAGAAGAAAAAATGAACTTAATTCAAGCACATCCTCATTTAGGAACCCGAAAAAAAATGACCTCGTTTTCCCAAAGCGAGCAAAAAGGCGCCGGGTTAAATGCGCTGTCGGAAGCTGAATACGAGCAGCTGCTGGAATTAAACAAATCGTATGTTGAGCGGTTTGATTTTCCTTTTATCCTGGCAGTCCGGGGCAAAAACAAAGAAGAGATTTTCGCCTCTATACAAGAAAGGCTGCGGCATTCAAAGCAACAGGAACGCGACCGGGCGCTGGCCGAAATCAGCCACATTATCCGCTTTAGAATAGAAGACCAAATAAAAGAAGAAGGAAGCTGATTCGATGACTGGATTAACCACCCATATATTGGACCTGGCGCATGGCCGCCCTGCTGAGAGAGTAAAGATTGAGCTTTTTGAACTCAACGGCGCCGAAAAGCAGTTTTTAAACCGTGCACAGACCAACTCAGACGGCCGTCTGGATGCTCCGCTTCTTTCTTCGGACAGCATGCGGACAGGAGAATATGAACTGTTGTTTTGGATTGGCGATTATTTTAGAAAAAAAGGGCTCGAGCTGCCGCAGCCTGCTTTTTTGGAAAAGGTCTCCGTGCGAATCGGGCTCGATCATTCATCGCCGCATTATCATGTTCCCCTGCTTGTTTCGCCATGGGGCTATCAAGTGTATCGCGGAAGCTGACGATTTCGTTTTAATTATTTAAAGGAGATGAGAACCATGAGTATAGAAGCGTTGAATAAACGAGTAAAAACAGATCTTTCTTATTTGGCATTTGGCAGAGAGGGCTGGGTGCATCCGTCCCGTCACTCTGAAGGCCACGTGTATGATGCTGTCATTGTGGGCGGCGGGCAAAGCGGGTTAGGGATTGCTTTCGGCCTTTTGCGCGAGCGCATTTCTAATATTTTGATTATCGATGAAAACAAAGAAGGATATGAAGGACCATGGGTCACATATGCACGGATGATGACACTGCGGACACCGAAGCATTTAACATCCATTGACCTTGGCGTTCCTTCTTTAACGTTCCGTTCCTGGTGGGAAGCGCAATTCGGGTCGGAGGGCTGGGAAGCTGTCGATAAAATTCCCCGAAGCGACTGGATGAATTATTTACGCTGGTACCGGAAAGTTTTGCAGCTGCCCGTGATAAACGAAGTGAAGCTTAAGCTCATTGAGCCAATGGAGGAAGGAATTCACCGGATGCATATTGAAGGTGCCGGCGCCCCATCAGACGCCCTGCTCGCGCGCAAAGTTATTTTAGCGACAGGGATTCAAGGAGGCGGTGAGTGGCATGTGCCGCCGATGATTTCTGAGAAGCTGCCCCCTAATCTTTATGCCCATACGTCCCAAACGATTGATTTTAACGCGCTGAAAGGAAAGAAAGTAGCCGTTTTAGGAGGCGGTGCTTCTGCTTTTGATAATGCAAACTTTGCCCTAACGGAAGGAGTGGCCGAGGCCCATATATTTGTCCGCCGTAAAGAAATGCCAAGAATTAATCCGATTCGCCAGATGGAAGGTTCCGGGATCATTGAGCGCTTCCACGTGTTATCGGACGAACAAAAGTACGCGGTGATGGCTCATTTTTTCAAGCATAATCAGCCGCCGACCAACGATACATTCCAGCGTGCCGCTTCATGGCCGGGATTTCATTTGCACCTTGAATCACCCTGGCTTGAGGTGGAAAGCAAAGAAAACAAAGCATTGGTCACAACACCGCATGGCACGTTTTCGTTTGATTATTTGATCATCAGCACCGGTCTTGTGACCGATCCGGCGCTGCGCCCGGAGCTGAAGCTCGTTGAAAACGAAATTGCCCGCTGGAGCGATTATTATAAAGCGCCTGCTGAACGCGCAAACCCGCTTATTGATGCGCACCCGTATCTCAGCCCCGGCTTTGCTTTTACGGGACGGGATGAAGAAGCACAAAAAAAGCTGTACGGCCTTCTTGTTTTTAATTATGCAGCATTAATTAGCTGTGGCATTTCAGCTTCTGCTCTTTCGGGAATGAAATATGGGATTCCTAAAATTGTCTCCGCGGTAGCAGACCAGCTTTTTCTTGATGATCAGGACACGATTTTAAAACAATTTTTTGCTTACGATGAAGTGGAATTTACAGGAGAATGGACCGGAAAAACAGTGCTGGAAGCGTAGACCGTTTGAAAAGATTGAAGAAATGATTTTCAAAGTCTCTCTTTTGAGCCGGAAAACGTTCCGGCCATCCAGCAAAGAACCCGGCTATACAAAAAGGAGGTCTCAGCCGTCGGTTTTCCGGCTTAGAGCCCTCCTTTTTGTGTGTTGATTTAAATTTGAAAGAGCCAGACGACAATGGGCCCAAACAGGGAGCCCAGCACAGCGCTGAGCGTCATAGAGACCGAACTCATGGACACGGCAAGTTCCCCGTATTCAAATGCTTTTGAAGTGCCTAAAGCGTGAGAGGCGCTCCCAAAGGCGATACCCTTTCCTAACGAACTGCGAATACGCATCCACTTTAAAACCATCGGTCCGAGCAAAACACCGGAAAATCCGGCGATCATCACAAATACAACGGTCATAGATGGCACACCGCCAATTCCAGTGGCGATTTGAATCGCAACGGGTGTAGTAATAGATTTCGGTATAATTGAAAGAATTAAATCACGGTCCACTCCCAATACCTCGGCAAATAAAAGCCCGCTGATCATTCCCGAAAAAAGTCCGACCAGTACGCCCCCGAGAATGGGAAAGCCGTATTGAAGCAGCACATGACGCTGCTTGTAAAGTGGGTACGCAAGAGCCACAACGGCTGGGCCGAGCAGGGAACTAATCCACTGGCCGCCGACCATGTAGCCGTTATACGAGATATGAAACGCTGCCAGCAGCACAATAATCAACACGGTCGTTGTCAAAACTGGGAGAAAAAATGGATAAGGAAACCGCTGATACACTTTCATCATTACTAAATAAGCAGCAACGGTGAATAAAATGATCAGGACTGCGAGAAAAAATTGCGGCATGCTTTTTTCTCCTTTCGTTTATTGGCCCGCGTTTCCAACAGCTGGCTGGCAATTCCTGCTGCAGCCATGGTAACGATTGTGCTCAGCACCACAATGAAAAGCAGCACAGCACCGCTGCCGGAAAAAAGAGACGGATAATTGATGACACCCGTCATGGCTGGAATAAACAAAAGAGGAAGAAACGACAACAAAAAACCAGCGCCATTTTCAATCATTTTCACCGGGAGGATGTTGAAAATTAAACAAAGAAGCATCAGCACTAAACCGATAATACTTCCTGGAATCGGTATATGAAATAACTGATGAATGGTTTCTCCGAGTACAGAAAAGACATACAAAATGACGATCTGCAATACAACTTTTATAGCTTTCAATGTAAGATGCTGCTCTTTAAATGAAGAACAACGTCCTCCTTTCCGGCCGTCCGGGCCTTTGAGTTATAATGTGGGAATTTTCTTTACTTTCTGTTTATTTACTTGTAAGATACAAATATATATAGTTGTATTATACAACTATATAACGCTTTGTCAATGAAGGGAAAGCCTGTATACTCGGGGAGGGGAGTGAAGAAAAGTGGAAAAGCGAAACCCGGTTGAACGCATCGAGTACGAACTGACTACATTTATCCGGCGGGCGGTTTATCTCGATAACTCGGAAAAGAAAATCGGCAACCTAGAGCGGTCTGCTTACTTATTATTAAGGCACCTGGATGAGTTTGGCCCGGCACGTGTAAAAGAGCTGGCAGAATCATTTAAATTAGACATTTCAACCGTTTCAAGGCAGGCAGCGGCTTTAGAAGCAAAGGAGCTGATCATCCGTTTTTCGGATCCTGCAGATGGGAGAGTCAGTTTATTTACAGTTACAAAGCTTGGCAAGCAAAAATTGAAAGCGGATAAAAAAATGCGGCTGAAACGATTTGAAAGCATCACGAGTGAGTGGTCAGCCGATGAAAAACAACTATTTGGCGATCTGCTTATTCGTATGAACGAAGCATTTTTTGATTAACACAGATAAGAAAAGGAAGCCTGGTTTGCACTTTTTTCGGCTGCAGGCCGGCTTTATTTTTTTCTCCATAAAAATGATTTTGCCTATTGCACGGAAAGAATTCCTGTAGTACAATCTAATTGTGAAATAGTTCACAATAAATCTTAGAGAAACAAACCATATTTTTTTATAACTTTATGTGAAATACTTCACATGAAATCAAAGAAAAGAAACGGCTGATCATTTTTCAGATCAACCATTCAAGACAGCAATCATATCATTTTTTATATAAAAACATGTGAAACATTTCACAAATAATAAAACCGGAGGACATTATCATGAACTTTACAAAAGGCAATAAAGTCGTTTTAGTTGGAACAGGTGCAGTTGGATCAAGCTATGCATATGCGTTGTTGAATCAAGGCATTTGCGATGAGCTTGTGCTGGTTGATTTAAATGAAGAAAAAGCAAAAGGCGATGTAATGGACCTTGACCACGGTATTGTATACGCGCCCGGGGAAATGGCGGTTAAGTTCGGCACGTATGAAGACTGCAAAGATGCAGCCCTTGTTGTCATCTGTGCAGGCGCCCCGCAAAAGCCGGGGGAAACAAGATTAGACCTTGTCAGCAAAAACGTGAAAATTTTCGAATCCATCGTTGGAAGTATTATGCAAACCGGTTTTAACGGTATTTTCTTAGTCGCAACAAACCCTGTCGATATTTTGGCTTATGCAACATGGAAAATTTCCGGCCTTCCAAAAGAGCGGGTGATCGGCTCAGGAACAGTGCTTGACTCTGCCCGGTTCCGCTCTGCATTAGGAAAAGAATTTGATACAGCACCAGCAAGCGTTCACGGCTGCATTATTGGAGAACACGGTGATTCCCAGCTTCCAGTTTGGAGCTCAGCAAGTATTGCCGGCACACCGGTGGCACCATTGTTAACAGAAGAAAGAAAAGAAGAAATAGCAGTGGCCGTGCGTGATGCTGCTTATGACATTATCAATGCTAAAGGAGCGACTTACTACGGAATTGCAACAGGGCTTGCCCGGATTACAAAAGCGATTTTGCGAAATGAAAATGTAATTTTGCCAGTCGGTGCGCTGCTAGAAGGTGAGAATGGACACAGCGACGTATATATCGGTATTCCGTCTGTGATTAACCGTGGCGGCGTGAAAAGGGTGGTTGAACTTAACTTGAACGAAAGTGAACGGGAAAAGCTGGCCCGGTCTGTTCAAACATTAAAAGATATTCAAGGGGCTATTTGGCAGGAGAGTAACGTCTGAGTATTTTACAAAACGGAGTCCTTCTTATGTTAGTCAGCACGTTTGATCCGTTTCATAATCTGGCACTTTCCGCTTCTGTTGCTGCAATTCCGATTTTATTGTTTTGACCGTCTTAAAGATGAAAGACATTTATGCATCGCTGGTTAATTTATCCATCATTTTATGAAAGCCAAAATATATTTTCCTTCTGAATGGCCGGGAAATAAAAACAGAAAAGCATTCTGCAGGTGAAGTGATTAAAGCGTGGTCGCCATAGTCCATTGCGATCGCAACGGCTGCAGTTGGCGAAACAGGGAATGAAGCTGCGCGGACAAAAATGACGATCAAATACAGCTTCGGCCTGCTGGCATTTATCTGCATCTGGATATTTGTACTCTCACTGGTTTTTCAAAAATAAGATCAATAAAAAAAAGGAGCGGAGCCGCTCCTTTTTATTGGTTCTTAAGCAGGGGCCGATCCTGCCGGTACAGGTCTAAATCAGCACTGTGGCCATCCCGTATATCCTCGGCAATCAGTTTAGCGAGCAACTGGCTGTATACAGTTCCGTTGTCGCCAAAGGCGAATAAAAAGTAGCTGTCCGGGTAATCATCGTATCGGCCGACAATCGGCAGACCATCGACAGTTCCTCCGTAAAAAGCCGTGGAATAATACTCAGGCTTTACATTCAGGCCCGGAAATAATGTTTCCAGCTCCTCAATCAGCTTTTTCTTTTTATGCACCAGCTTGCTGTCACGGTCTTCGGGATACGTTGTATTGTCATCGAGACCGCCGATCAAAATCCGGTTATCCGCTGTTGTCCGCAGATACAAGTAGGGACGGGCGGTTTCCCAAATCAGCGTACGGTTATGCCAGGCGGATAAGTCATCGGCCGGGCTGGTTGTAACGGTATAGGTGCTTACGAAAGAAGCTTTTTTCTCCTTTTTCACGTCTATTCCATCATATCCCGCTGCGAAAATAACGCGGCGTGCCCGGATCGAGTGTCCCGTTTTTGTCGACACAACCATGCGTTTTTGCTCACGGTCGTAATGATGGCCATTCACTTCTGTTTCTTCGTAAACCTCAGCGCCTCTTTTTGCTGCCCACTCAAGCAGGGCATGGGTAAATTTAAATGGGTTCATTTCGCCATCGTCGTAAGAATAAATCGCGGCTTCCCGGCTGAATGGATAGTGAGCTTCAATTTTTTTCTTATCCCAAAAACCCAGTTTAAAGCCTTGCTGCTTCAGCCATTCATATTCCTTCTTTAAGGGTGAAACGTCTTCTTTGGAGCTGGCGGAGTATAAAGTATCCCGCCGGCTGAATTCAAAATCGAGGTCGACCGTTTTGGAGGCTTCCTCGATTTCATCAATGGCCTCCTTCAGCAAGCGGGCATGCCGGCTGATATATTCTTCTCCGAATGTATGAATCAGGTCTGTAAACATTTTTTCGCCTGAATATTGAATCAAGGCCGTATTCGTAATCGTGCTGCCGAAGCCGATTTTTCCTTTTTCTACTACCACTACATCCAAACGGTGGGAAGCAAGGTAGTAAGCGCACTGGGCACCAGAACTTCCGCCTCCGATAATTAAGACATCACAGTTAAGATCCTGGTCCAGAGAAGGATAGGATGGGGCATCAGGGAAAGTGGCTGGCCAGTAATACGTTCCAGAATGTAAGTTCATTTGTTTCCTCCTGCATGTAAAAAACGATACTCTTACTATCTCCAACCTGTTTGTACTCATACAAAGGTTTTAGTTTTTCCCGCCTGATATATAATAGGAAAACAGAACAAATGGCAAATATGACAGAAGCGGGCTTAAAGGAGAAACCAAAAAAACCGAACTCCATAGAGAGTTCGGTTTTAGTTATGATTTTCGTTTAACAGCCGCTAATGCAAGCGTGCCAAGACCGGCGGCCGCCACGGAAGAAAGCACCGGATGTTTAACGGCTTTTACATAAAAGCTGCCGTTTCGAATCCAGCCTTTATTCGTTCCCCGCTCGTGAAGGCCATAGCCTGCATGGTATAGAGCGCTTTGATCTTTCTCCGGATTTCTTGACCGCTCGTCGTGCTGGGTCGCATATAAAGTGCGCTCGACCAGCTTGTCCGTTAATCGCGGTGCCAGCCGTCCGAGCACGGCGAACAGCTTTGCCTGTCCGCCCACATACATATCCCGCTTTGGATGCTCGGCTGCATAAAGAATGGCTTCTGCTACCGCTTCAGGAGGATACACCATGCCACGGTGAGCGGGCTGTTTGTTTAAGTAGCTGCGTGCATGTTCATTATAAGGTGTGTCAATTCGTCCAGGATGAATGAGTGTGACAGAAACGGGTGCTTTTTCTTTCTCCAGCTCCATCCGAATGTTTTCTGTCCAGCCGTGCAGGGCGAACTTGGCAGAAGCATAAGTCGACTGCAGGACGGTCCCGCGATCACCAAACAGGCTTCCCACATTAATTAACGCACCTGGAACGCCTCTTTCTTTGAAATGGCAGACAGCCGCCCGTGTACCATAGACAACGCTCCAAAAGTTCGTATCAAACATTTTTTTCATATCCTCAATGCTTACATCGGTTGCGTGGCCAAAAATCGAAACACCTGCATTGTTTACCCACGTGTCAAAGCGGCCGAATTCCTTGATAGCCGTGTCAGCAATACGATTTACATCTTCCTCATGTCCAACATCTGCTCTTACCCATATCGCTTCATGACCTTTCTGGCGAAGCTCTTCTGTCAGCTGCTTTAGAGCATGCCCGTTTCGGGCTGCGAGGACAACCTTCGCGCCTTTGGAAGCAGCCATCCTTGCTGTCACAAGGCCGATCCCGCTTGAAGCGCCTGTAATGACGATCACTTGATCCTTTAACTTTTTCAAGGAAAGCTCGGTGAAGGGGCGCCCGGGCTCAAGTTCATGTGCGAGCACTTTATTCGAGTCGTTGAGCTGACTGCTTTGGCTGGTTTGGTTTTCATTCAAAGTAAGTCCCTCCCTGGAAATAAGGCTTGCTTTTTTATTCTACCCGCTCATGTTGCTTCTAACCATTTCCAGCGGAAGGATGAGAGAGCATAAAAAAACAGCCCGGCCTGCAGCGTTTGAGCTGCAGGGACAGGCTGTTTTTACATATTATATATGCTTATTTCGTGTTCAATGTGCTGTGTTTGCGGCCATAAGCGAAATAAATCAACAGGCCGATGATAAACCAGATGCCGCATGCGATCCATGTAAGTCCGGAAAGCTGGGACATAAGGAACAAGCATAAGAAGAAAGAAATAATTGGCAATGCCGGGAAGAATGGCACTTTAAAGCCGCCGGTTGGAATGCTTTTGTCTTTTCTCAAGTACAAAATACCGAGTGAAACGATCGTGAACGCAACAAGCGTACCCATGTTGACAAGCTCCGCCAGTTTAGAAAGCGGTGTAACGCCTGCACAAAACGCGATGATAATCGCAAAAAACCATGTATTTTTCACTGGTGTTTTGGTAGTTGGATCGACTTCAGAAAGCATTTTCGGCAGCAAGCCGTCGCGGCTGAACGCATAAAGAAGACGCGTTCCGCCATACATCATCACAAGGATAACAGTAATCATCCCGATAACAGCACCGAGTGAAATCACGCCGGCTGCCCAGTCCTGGTTGACAAGCTGCATGGCAAAGCTGACCGGGTCACTTACATTTAACGTCGTATAAGGCGTCATGCCTGTCAGGACAAGTGAAACGGATACGTAAAGCAGTGTACAAACGAACAGGGAACCAATAATCCCGATTGGCATGTTCCGCTGCGGATTTTTCACTTCTTCCGCTGCTGACGATACCGCATCGAATCCTAGATACGCAAAGAACACGAGTGCAGCGCCGGTCATAATGCCGCCCACACCAAATGGCATAAACGGCTGCCAGTTTGCCGGTTCTACATAAAACACGCCGACAACGATAAACAGCAAAATAACCGCTACTTTAACGAATACCATCATCTGATTTAAGCGGGCAGATTCTTTCACACCCCGCGACAACAGAAGGGCAATAATGAAAATAATTGCCACGGCTGGAACGTTTACGTACGTTCCTTCTGCCGGATTAAAGGAACCTGAAATCGCTTTTGGCAAATGAATATTAAATCCTTCTAAAAGCGTGGAGAAGTAAGCAGACCAGCCGGTTGCGACCGCCGCCACAGCCAATCCATACTCTAATACTAATGCCCAGCCGACAAGCCAGGCGACCAATTCTCCAAAGACGATATAGCTATATGTGTACGCACTGCCCGTTACGGGTACAGCCGAAGCAAATTCTGAGTAGCACATAGCTGCCAAAGCACAAACAACTGCAGCAACGACAAAGGAAAAGACGATAGCCGGTCCAGCATGGGTAGCAGCTACTGTTCCAGGAAGGATAAAGATTCCCGTTCCCACGATAGCACCTATACCCATTAACGTCAGATCAAACGCTCCAAGCGTCTGCTGAAGCTGTCCGGAGCCATTTTTCCCTAACAACGATTCGACACTTTTCTTTCTAAATACTGTATTTTTCACGCTTAACCCTCATTCTTTCTACAAACATGTAAAGATTCTAACGGTTTCTGTCGTACAGGTCAACAGCTTTTTTTAAATAGTAAGATATTTTCAAATAGTAAGCGTCTTCAATTTTTCAAACAAGCGAAAAAGTCTGTTTTTGTCGGAATTTGTCAAAATTTTATACCCGGCTCAGCCGCATGCTGGAGAGTAGTGCATGTGGTATAATAGAAGGAAATAAACTGGATATGGCAGGTTGTGAAAAAGTGAAAAAGCTAAGCGCAACATCAAAGGAATTTAACCGCATTTTAAAAAACTTGTCTCTTGAAAACTTAGAGCTGAGCAAACATCTGCAGGAAAGGGCTCTTCAGCTGGTCAATTCAAAAAAAGACATTACAAGTGAAGCGGTCAAGGAACAATTTCATGGGAAAGTACTTTGACGGGCTCAATGACGAGTATCTGCTTCAAAACAATGTAATCGGCGCAAGAACGCTGGAGGAACTGAGCAGGGCCGAGGCTTTTGCGTTTACGGTACGCGCTGCTCAAATGGAAAGAGGCGGCTTCGTCCTGAAGCACTTTACGGAAGAGGAATTTAAGCAGCTTCATCATTTCCTGTTTCAAGATGTTTATCCGTTTGCCGGCGTATACCGGAACGTGAACATTTCAAAAGGAACGACGGTTTTTTGCCATGCTTCTTACCTGGGCAGCATGGCCGCTCACATTTTCAATGAGTTAACGAATGATTCGCTGCAGGGGCTGACGACGGTCCAGGCGGCCAAACGTCTCGCTTATTACAAGGCCGAGTTAAACATGCTGCATCCGTTCCGCGAGGGAAATGGCCGGACGGCCCGCATTTTTTTATTTCATTATGCAAAGTGTTTCGGCTTCGAATGGGCTTACGAAAAGCTTGACTATGATGAATATATGCAGGCGATGATCCAGTCGGTAACCGATTCATCAGGCCTGGAATCAATTTTTGAAAAAACGCTTGCCCGTATAAAATAAACGGCAAAAAAGCAGACCCGGCCGGGTCTGCTTTTGTTGATGAAAGAATGGAAAAATCCTGCTCTGATTTTCAGAGCAGGATTTTATGATATTAAAGCGCGTCTTTGATGACTTTCTTGCTATAGAGAACAGACAGAATACCAAATACTGAGTAAAGCACCGTATATAAAAGCATCACAATAAGCATCGGTGTCCACAGCTCGCCGCCGAAGAAAAACCAGCCGGACTGCACAGCAAAGTAGCTGTGTAAAAGGCCAATCAAAAGCGGAATGCCGAAGCTGAAAAACTGCTTGATGCGGATCCCCTGCACAAGGTCACCGCGCGTAAAGCCAAGCTTGCGTAAAATGGTGTAGCTGCCCCGTTCTTCTTCGCTTTCATCCATTTGCTTAAAGTATAAAATACAGCCGGAGGTCACGAGAAACGTTAAGCCCAGAAAGCCAACGATAAACATCATCAGCCCCATATTTTGTTTTTGGTTCTCGGCTGTCTGTGACTGGGAAAGCCCTGTGCCGAAATATCCTTGAGAGAATACGTCATTCGCTTTGTCCAGCTGCGATTCGTCGGTTACATCCAGTCCAATATAAAGAGAAGTACCATACTGAAGAGATGGATCGGCGTCCTGCTTTAAGCGGTTAAATACCGTATCATCCACCACTGCAGTCGGCAGGCCGCCGCTTGTAAAGGTGTACGGAAGCAGGAAGTCCCGCTCAAGGCCGATATAGTCTTGCGGAATGGCTTCTGTTTTGCCAAGCAGCTCAATCGAACCGGAATCTTCAAGCGGCATTACCTTGCTGAGCATATCTACATAGCCGGAAAAAAGAGTGTCATTTGGTGACAAATTCATGCCTTTTACACTTTTATCGCTAATGATGGGCATTTGCATTCTATCCGCGTCAAACGTTGCTTCATCAAGCTCCGAACTGACAATATCAGACGTATTCACTACCGCTTGTACAACCTCGATCCGTTTTTCTTCATAAGCAATATTTTCCTTATCAAACGCCTGCTTCAGCTTTGCGGCCTCCTGGTCATTCGGCACGACAAAATCATTCGGCACCTGCTGCTGGGCTGATTTTTCCGCCGAGTAGTACGATATGTAGCTGAGTGACAGCAGGCCAATCGCCAGTGCGGACAACGTGGTAATAACCGTCAGCATCAATGCATTTGATTTCATTCGAAACATAATAGAAGAAAGAGAAAGTATATCTTTTACAGTTAAATAACCATTTTTTCGTTTGCGAATGAGGTGAAACAAAAAACGAACCGATCCTTTGTAGAATAAATAGGTTCCGATAATGACCGAAGCAAGAATAAACGCCATTGCTCCAAACAGCTCGTTCATAGTGGTGAAATCACCACCGAACAATTTGGAGGAAACAAAATAGCCGGTTGCAATTAAAACGATGCCGAGCAGCCCGATGCAAATCTCCCAAATGGAAATCCGCTTCCCTTTTTCTTCTCGTGTGCCCACCACCCGGAAAAGAGACAAAATATTTTGCCGCTTAATAAATAGTCCATTCACTGCCTGAATACACAGATAAATCAGTGTGAATACAGCTAGCGTCTGCACAAGCGCCTGTGATGAAAAAGACAGAGAAGCTATTTTATCAACACCGGTTACTTTAAACAAAATCATGGTAACCAGCTTTGAAGCGGCAAAGCCGACAAACAAGCCGATGATAAGAGAGCCGAAATACAAAAGCAGGTTTTCAACGCTTAACAGCTTAAAAATCTGTCCTTTCGTCATGCCGATCAGCTGAAGCAGGCCGATTTCTTTGCTGCGGCGTTTTATAAAAATAGAATTGGCATACAAAAGAAAAACGGTCACGATCGCAATCAACAAAATAGAAGCAGTCCGAATGGCAGCCGTACCTTTAATGCTGCCTGATGCTTCATCCATTGCCGGGTCGTATTGAAGAGTGACAAATGCAAAGTAAAGCGCGGCACTGAACACAAGCGCAAATACATATAAATAGTAGTTTTTTAAGTTCTTTTTTAAATTTCGGACCATCAATCCATTAATGCTCATGATGCACCCCGCTCAGTAAACCCTGTGTTTTCATGATGTCCTGGAAAAAATCCTGCCTCGATTGATTTCCTTTATTAAGCTGGGTATACATTTGTCCGTCTTTAATAAAAATAACCCGGCTTCCGAAGCTTGCCGCCGTCGGGTCATGAGTGACCATCATAATGGTCGCCGTGCGCCGTTTGTTTAAGGCTGTTAACTTGTTCAGCAGGTCAGAGGCTGATTTGGAATCAAGTGCCCCGGTTGGCTCATCGGCAAAAATCATACTTGGCTCATGAATAAACGCCCGCGCGGCAGATGTTCTTTGTTTTTGACCGCCGGAAATTTCATTGGGGTACTTATCACGGATTTCATAAATGCCGAGTTCATCAGCGATCACATGAAACCGTTCTGCTGCTTCGCTCTGGCCGGTTTTAGCAATGGTCAGCGGAAGCAGAATGTTTTCTTTTACAGTAAGTGTGTCGAGCAGGTTGTAATCCTGGAAAATAAATCCAAGGTGGTTTTTACGGAACTCGGCCAGCTTTTTTTCTTTCATGGCTGTCATTTCATGGCCGTCAATCCAGATCGTTCCCTGGCTTGCCTGGTCAATGGAGGACAGGACATTTAAAAGCGTTGTTTTACCAGAACCGGATGCACCCATAATGCTGACGAACTCGCCTTTTTCCACATTCATATCAATGCCTTTCAACACTTCCTGGCGATTAAATTTGTTTCCATAGCTTTTGCGAAGCTTCGCCGCTTTTAACATACTCATATGATTCACTTCCTTTAATTGATACATTTATTGTAAAAAGAGGAGAAGAGAAAGTCCTTTCATTTGGCGAACAAAAAGCAAAAGCATGTGACGTTTTCGTCACATGCTTGTCAGGCGGACAAACGCATTCGGCTCAGGAAACGTAAGTGTAAAGGTTGTGCCGGAGCCGGGATCGGAAACGGCTTCTAATTCAATCAATAGAGAATCGGCCGCTTTTTTGGCTAAATAAAGTCCCATCCCCGTGGCAGAATGGTTTTGGTGAAAGCCGCCGGTTGCCGTAAATCCTTTATCAAAAATACGCGGAAGATCCTGCGGCGAAATGCCGCGGCCGAAGTCCGTCACCGCAACGGCTGCTTGATTTCCTCTTTGGATACTGCGAATGATAATATCGCCTGAATCGCTGTATTTAACCGCGTTTGTCAGCAGCTGCCGAAAAATAAACGCCAGCCATTTCGCATCGCTCAGTACAGGCGGGCCGGTTACCTCAACATCAAAGCCAATGCCTTTTTGCAGGCACCAGGACTGGAGAGACCGTATTTCGGTAAATAGGAGCGGCTCCAGCGCCACGTGCTCCACATACAAGTCATTTTTAATAAAGGGCATCCGCTTTTGATGCAGCTGCCGGTCTAAAAGCAGATGAATACGCAGCCATTCGTACGTAAGCTGTGTTTTCATCCTCTCGTCCTCTATCCGGTCTATCATTAAATGCATGGCGGTTAAAGGGGTTTTCACTTCATGAACCCAGGACATCAGATCGTCTTTTTCCTGTTCAAGCTCTGTCCGGTGGCGGGAAGCCTCCTGTTTATACTGTTCAACCTGCTTTGTGAGGTGCGTGTGAACGACTTTTTGGAATGGGCTTTCTGCCTCAGCCATCGGTTCCCCGTCCAGTGAGGTGTCCCTTTCCTGAAGCTCCCGGTAAAAAGCCGATTCTTTTTGAAAGCGGACAAAGAAAAAAACGAGGAAAAGAAGGGCAGACAAAAAATTTATATATAAAATGGATGAAAAGGGAATGGTTGTATCGACGAATACAACCAGAAACAGGAGCAGCTGCTGAACGAGAAAAAAGCCAATCCAGCTGCGCCGTTCTTTTATGTAGGTTCCGATCATACGCTTTCCTCTTCGACTGCCATGTACCCCTGGCCGACTTTCGTTTCAATAAAATGGCCGATCCCGAGTTCATCCAGCTTTTTTCGCAGCCGGTTCACATTAACCGTCAATGTATTGTCGCTGACGAACCGCTCATCGTCCCACAGGCTTTTAATCAGCTTTTCCCGGCTGACAATGTTGTTTTTCTGTTCAATGAGCTGCTTTAAAATAAACATTTCATTTTTTGTTAGTTCGACTGATCCGTGCTCATTTTGAAGGAGACTTTTATCGTAATCGACTGTAGCACCGCACCAGGCTTTAAGAAGGGACGGGGCAGTGCTGTAATTGTAGGCACGCCGCAGCACGGCTTGTATTTTAGCAACCAGCACGTCAAAATGAAACGGCTTCTGAATAAAATCATCCGCTCCAAGCTGCATTGACATGACCATGTCAGTCGGGTGGTCACGTGAAGACAGGAACAAAATCGGTACGTTGGAATGGGTACGAATCATTCGGCACCAATGAAAGCCGTCAAATTTCGGCAGCTGGATATCAATAATCACCAAATCAGGATTTAGAGCTGTAAATTCTTTCATCACCTGTCCAAAATCGGTAACCCCGTAAACATCATATGACCATTGCGTCAGCCGTTCCTTCGTTTCTTTAAACAGCGTTTCATCATCTTCAATCAGCAGCAGTTTAAACAAACAATCACCACACTTTTCCAATTGTCTTTCTTTTATTGTATCGAAAAGCGGCGGGCAGTTGAACTTTTTTTAACGGAATGAAGAGCGTGGGGCTCCTTCATCTGCTTTCATTCTGCAACGGTATGGTTTCTCCGTTTCCTTCAATTAGAGAATACTTGCCTTTATATTTACAGGATAAAAAGTAAAAAAGGAAAAAAAGTCTGATTGATTATAGTTATTTTGTAACCTGAAAAGCTATACTTTCTTTTGAGACTCCATTTACGAGAATAACAAGAGTGTGTTCACCTGCATAGTGCTTGCGAGTGGTCATATCACGAAAAGATTGGGTACGGACTATTACTTTGGATTGTCCGGCTGCAAGGTGAGTGTCTGAAAGCTGAAATACTTTCCGGCTTGGACGGCCATTTTTTTTCATATAGTCAATCGCATATTCAACTCGTACTTTTGTATCTAATGCGGCATGGAGTTCTACTGAAAAATGCAGAGCTTCGCCAATTACAACTGTCCGTTTTTCAAGGGTGAGCCGTTGAACGGAAACGTGCTCACTGCCTGGATAACCGAACAGGTGGAGGACATCCTTATTTCCCTGCTTTAGCAATGTACGGGCGGCATGGCGCAGGATCCAGTCGGTATAAGGATGCTGCTGTCCATACCGCCGGCGGATAAACTCAATAACAAGGTCCGGGTGTGTTTTTGAAATATCATTTAAATGGTTCGCGACACTTTTTCGTACATACAGTGAATCATCCTGCATAAGCGGCTCAAGCAGCACAAAAAGCGGAGCGGGGTCTTGTTTAAAAGCTGGAATCGAATGTGCCCATGGCAGTCGCGGGCGGGCACCTTCGCTTGCGAGCCGGCGTATATGTTCGTTGCTGCTTTTTGTCCATTTCATCATCTGAGAAAGCATGCGTTCTTGATCCTGCAGCAGAAAAGGCCGGACGGCAAACTCAGAAGTGGAGTATACGGTTAACCGGGCAAGCGCGTCCATCGATTTTTCCCAGAAGGCAAGCCCATACTGCTCTACATAATCCGGAAATACAAGTCCTTCCAGCTGTTTAAACGAAGGAGCTGCATCCAGCAGCACAGGAAGCGCTTTTGGAAAAGGTTTATTGATTCCCTTATACATCGCAGTCGATAACTGGCGAACACGTTGCTTAAGAGCCAGAGACTCCCATTCTTCTTGATACACACAATTTAAGAATGCTTTTCGGTTAAAGGACAAGTCAGCCCGCTCAAGCGCATCGGCTAATGAATCGATAAAGTCATTATTATATATATCTTTTAAATCTGCCATCATTCGTCAGCTCCTTTCTGCCAGTATAACATAGGGTCGAACATATGTTGGTTTTGGCAAAATGCCGGGTCGGCTATTTCGTGTCCGAATCCTGGAAAACCATAGTGAATGGCAGTCTTAAATTTTTTTATGATGAATGATCGCCAGCAGGAAACGGACAAGGTAAATAAGAACAGCTGTAAAGTACGTTTAAGGGTTCTCACCAAAAGGATAAGAATGTAGTGGAAAGATTTTTTAGACTATGTTTGTGAAATATTTTACAATGTAAGAAGAAAGGAGAGAGAATGATGAGTAAAAACAAGATGCCTGCTCAGGGTAAGGGAGAAGTAAGGCTTGGTCTTCTTTTTTTAACGCTTTTAATTGGAGCACTTATTTGGTTTGTTCCTGCACCGTCTGGACTCTCGTCTCAGGCATGGCATTTATTCGCTATTTTTGTAGCCACAATTATCGGGCTTGTAGTTAAGCCCATGCCAATGGGCAGTGTGGCTGTTTTAGCCCTGACCGCAACGGTTTTAACACAGACACTGACCATTGAAGAAGCGCTCAGCGGGTTTCAAAATACGACGATCTGGCTGATTGTCATTGCTTTTTTTATTTCAAGAGGATTTATCAAAACCGGCCTTGGCACCCGGGTTGCATACATGTTTGTGAAAAAGTTCGGTAAAAAAACACTTGGCCTGTCTTATTCGCTTGTGGCAAGTGATCTTATTCTGTCTCCGGCGATGCCGTCCAACACAGCAAGAGCCGGCGGTATTTTGCTTCCAATTGTCCGGTCGCTGTCTGAAGCGTACGGTTCCCGGTCAGGAGATGGAACGGAACGAAAGGTAGGGGCGTTTTTAACAACGGTTTCCTTTCATGGGGATATGGTAACATCCGCCATGTTTTTAACGGCGATGGCAGCCAATCCGCTTGCAGCACAAATTGCCGGCGACATTACCGGTGAACCGATTTCGTGGGTCGGCTGGGCCGCAGCTGCGTCTGTGCCAGGCCTGCTCAGCCTGCTGCTTGTTCCGTATGTGCTGTACAAGCTGTACCCGCCGGAAGTAAAAGAAACACCGGCTGCACCCCAAATGGCCGCCCAGAAATTAAAAGAGATGGGTCCTTTAAAAAGAGAAGAGTGGTTTATGATCGGTGTGTTTGTCCTGATCTTGGCTTTGTGGATTTTCGGAACAAACTTTGGTATCACCGCTACAACAACGGCTTTTATCGGACTTGTCGCGCTGCTGATCACTCAAGTGCTGAGCTGGTCTGATATTAAAAAAGAAGAAGGCGCGTGGGACACGCTCGTCTGGTTTGCGGTTTTGGTTATGATGGCCAGCTTCTTAAACGATCTCGGTATGATTCCATGGTTTACGGATACAATGAGAGGGGCCGCCAGCGGCATGTCCTGGCTATGGACACTAGTCGTTTTGGCTGTCGTTTATTTTTACTCTCATTATCTTTTTGCGAGCAACACGGCTCATGTCAGTGCCATGTATGCCGCTTTTCTGGCTGTGATCGTGGCTGCCGGGGCTCCGCCGGTTGCCTCTGCTCTTTTGCTCGGCGTATTCAGTAATTTGTTCGGCTGCTTAACTCATTACAGCAGCGGGCCGGCACCTGTATTTTTTGGTGCGGGTTATGTAACACAAAGTAAATGGTGGGCGCTCGGGCTGATCATTTCCATTGTTCATTTAATTGTCTGGCTTGGAGTCGGCGGTGCCTGGTGGAAGGTGCTTGGTCTTTGGTAATGGACGAGAAACATCTAGAAAAAGCGTATGATGAGCAGCTGTCCATTCAGACAACGGGTGATCAGCAGGGGTTTCCCCAGCTTGCCCACTATCATCGATACGAGCCGACACCCTATGCGGGGCTTGATGAGCTTTTTGGGCGCTGTACATTGGATGCAAGTGACGGATTTGTTGACGTCGGCTGCGGAAAAGGGCGGGTTGCCTTTTACGTGCACGACCGGTTCCGGGCTTCGGTTACGGGGATTGAAATGAACCCTGCTTTTTTTGATGTGTGTCTTCAAAACAAAATAGGGTATATGAGAAAAAGAAAGCGCCGGCACGGATTGATTGGTTTTCAATGTGTGATGGCGCAGGAGTATGAAGTAAAAGCAGAAGATACTGTTTTTTACTTTTTTAATCCGTTCTCAGTGCAAATTTTCATGCGGGTCGTACAGCGGATTTTGGCCTCAATGGAAGCCTTCCCGCGCCAGGTGACACTCATTTTGTATTATCCATCAGACGAATACCTATATTATTTGGAGCATCAGACGGTATTTGACTGGCTCGATGAAGTGAAATTGGGCGGGATGTATGAAAAAAACGAGCATGAACGGTTTGTTCTTTTTCAATACCAATCATAAAGGAGTGCTTAAACATGAGCGAATGCAGTATTGACCATTCACATGCAGATGTAATCAAAAAAGTGGAAAGCCAGAAAACATTTCTTCCGTCAGATCTTTATGAAAGCTTATACAATTACCTGCAGGAAGAGCGGACGCAGGATTTGTTAAATGATTTGTTTCATCTCCTGAAAAAATATGATCTTGTATCCGAAGAAGAGCGGGACGTGCGAAACAAGCGGCTTGCGCTTATTGTGAACAATTAACCCGTATAGCAAAGAGCCTCCTGTATAACTTACCACTTGTGCAGGAGGCTTATTTGCGTTATTTTTGAAGGTAGTACATTTTTAATTTAAGCAACGAAAAGAGGCTATAAATACATGAACAAAAAATCCATTTACGGATTGACGCTTGAGCAGCTGGAGGCATGGCTTTTGCCATTTGGACATAAGAAATTCCGGGCGCAGCAAGTGTGGGACTGGCTGTACCGGAAACGGGTAACCGATTTTGACGAGATGACAGACGTAAACGCGGACTGCATCGCACTGCTGAAAGAGCATTTTGTTCTTCATACCTTGAAAGAACACGTGAAACAGGAATCAGCGGACGGAACGATTAAGTTTTTGTTTAAATTAACAGACGGCAACTTAATTGAAACCGTAATGATGCGTCATAAATTCGGCTTATCTGTTTGTGTAACGACGCAGGTCGGCTGCAACATTGGCTGCAGTTTTTGTGCAAGCGGCTTATTAAAGAAAACGCGCGACTTATCCAGCGGTGAAATCGTGGAGCAGATTATGAATGTGCAGCACGCACTGGATGAAGCAGGAAACGGAGAAAAAGTAAGCCATATTGTCGTAATGGGGATTGGAGAGCCGTTTGATAACTTTGACAATCTGATCGATTTCTTAAAAGTCGTCATCGACCAAAAAGGATTAGGCATTGCAGCCCGCCATATTACCGTTTCAACGAGCGGCCTGGCGAATAAAATTTACGACTTTACCGATACAAAAATTCCGGTTAACCTGGCAATTTCTCTACATGCACCGAACAACGAGCTGCGGACAAAAATTATGAAAATCAACCGGGCGATTCCGATTGAAAAGCTGATGGAAGCGGTCGATTACTACCTTGAAAACACAAACCGCCGTATCACCTTTGAATATATCCTGTTAAAAGACGTGAATGACCGGGTGGAAGATGCACTTGAGCTGGCAGAATTAATTGGCGATAAAAAACAGTATGTAAATTTAATTCCGTACAATCCAGTGGATGAGCACAGCCAGTATCAGCGGAGCACGCCGGAAGCGATTATGGCATTTTATGATACGCTGAAGAAAAAAGGCTTGAACTGTGTTGTACGCCAGGAACACGGAACAGATATTGATGCAGCATGCGGACAGCTGCGAAGCAAACAAATCCAAAAAGCAGCCCAGTAAAAAAGCTAAAAAAGCAGTATGATGAGTGTTCTCAAAACCTGGTTCTTTTTGTAAAAGCTGTTAAGTGCTAAATAAACGCAGCTTTCTATATAACATGAATAGTAAGAGGTATAAAAAAGCTGAACCTTTTATTGGGTTCAGCTTTTTTTATGAAATGGCGCGCTTTTTAGCAGTGATGAAGAAAAGAAAGTAAACGTCTATATGAAAGATGAATAAGCAGAGATGTCCAGGCGGCATCTACATTTATGGTATGATTGGTAGCAGTAAAACCGTCATTTTGATAAACGAAAAGGAGGTATTGAAATGGAATATGTACAAGTGAACAGCATTGATGATCCAATGTTTGCGCGTCTGCATAAAACAATGCAGGATGTGTTTCCACCGGAGGAAGTACTGGATTATGAATTATGGGCGGAGCCTCTGAAAGACCCGGCGATTCGTGTATTTCTGGCAGTTCAGGACGATGAAGTAGCAGGAATAACGGAATATCGGTACAACAAAGAATTAAACGTGGCGATGACGGATTTTACGATTATCGTAAGAGAAGGGCTTGGGGTCGGGCCATTTTTAGCGAAAAAACGCCATGAAGATTTAATGCGCCTGGCAGAAGAAAACAAACTTGATTTAATGGGCATGTTTGCGGAAATTTATGACCCGTACCGTATGAAGGATCACTCCTTTGCTGGTATTAAAGTGATGGACCCATTTGTACGACGCGAAGTACTTTCCCACCTCGGCTACATGCGGCTTGATTTCCCGTATGTTCATCCTGCGTGGACAAATGAAGGGGAAGCGGTCAGTCATTTGGACCTTTGTTTCCAGCCATTCAAAGAAAATATTGGGTCACTTAAAGCAAGTTTGATCCGCAATTTTATCACCAGTTATTACTCTGTTTTATCGAATAAGCCTCAGGAATGGCACGATATGGTGGCAAATCTTGAAAAAGAAGACGAAATATCGTTAAAGCCGTTATAAGAATTTAGAAAATGTTTCACGTGAAACAACTGCTGTTTTTGAATCGATATTTTAATTGAAAGCAAACTTCAAAAATCCCGGGCTGTTATTTGAACAGGCCGGGATTTTTCTTTCTTAACGTTTGCAGCCGCAGCCGCAACCCCAGCCTTTTCCTGGATAACCAGGATCCACAACTTCGTTTCTTGTGATCGGCTGATAAATGTGGCGTGGTACATTGACGATATGCTGGCGATTAATCGTAACAACTGGATGAATAACTGGAATTTCGCGCTTAATATACGTATCTTTTACAATACACTGCGGCGGGCAGACGATCGGACGAACAGGACGACGCATATTTTTCACCTCCACGCTTCTATACAACTAGTAAATGCATCTGCTATCCTCTCCGTAACGGCAAACATCCAATTATTCAAATAAACTTAAATAATATCAAGTGGTACTTTTCGGCCAGGAGCTGAAAATCGCTCGTTCAGTTCGGCCAGTTCCTGTTCTGTTAATACAATTTGGGCAGCTTTTGCGTTAGCGGCTGTATGCTCCTCCTGCGCGGCCTTGGGGATGGCTATCATGCCGGGAAAGCGAATCGTCCAGGCAAGCATAATTTGAAGGGGAGATGCTCCGTGCGCCTGCGCCATTTTTTGAACAACAGGATCATCCATCAGCTCTTTTCGCAGCGAGCCGTCCTGTGCCAGCGGACTGTAGGCCATAACGGGTATTCCCTGTTTCTTATGCCACGGAAGCAGGTCAAATTCAATACCGCGCGAACCAAGATGATAGAGAACTTGATTAACAGCGCATCCATTTCCACCCGGTTTTTGCAGAAGCTCCTTCATATCGGCTGTGTCAAAGTTAGAAACACCCCAGCGGATGATTTTCCCTTCTTTCTTCAACCGTTCCATTCCCTCAACCGTTTCCTCAAGCGGCACCCGTCCACGCCAGTGAAGCAGATACAAATCGAGCCGGTCTGTTTGAAGCCGCTGTAAGCTTTTTTCACATGAAGCAGCGATTTGATCAAGCCCTGCGTTATGCGGGTAGACCTTCGATACTAAAAACACTTCATCCCGAATGCCTCTAATGGCTTCGCCGACGACCCATTCCGCCCGGCCTTCTCCGTACATTTCTGCCGTATCAATCAGTGACATGCCGAGATCAACGCCGAGTCGCAGCGCCCGCACCTCCGCTTTTTTTTTGGCCGGGTCATCTCCGATACGCCACGTTCCCTGCCCGAGCGCCGGAACGGCTGCCCCGTCCGGCAGTGTAACAGCCCGTTTTCTTAATGCTTCTTTGAGAGACTAATTTTCCAAAAAATAAAATCCTTTCCTTATTATATGAATTTGTTCCCCCTGTAACATGGCACCAAAACAAAAAAGGCCAAGCCTATGACAGGCCAGCCAGTATTGGAAAAAGTGATTAAGCAGATTCTTCTTTTAAAGCATAGGCTTTGCGCCATGAAATTTGCGCTACGGTTAAAAGAATAAGAGCAGCGATACCAATTACTGCATAAACAGTAAATCCAGCCGCATATGTTCCGGTCATTTGCTTGAGTGTACCCAAAATATTCGGCACAAAAAAGCCGCCTACACCGCCGGCTGCACCGACAACCCCCGTCACCATGCCAATTTCTTTTTGAAAACGCTGCGGAACAAGCTGGAATACCGCCCCATTGCCCATGCCAAGGCACATCATGCCGGCAAACAGCATCATTGTCACGACTGTCAAAGAAGGCAGCGTGCTAACGCCGAACATCATCAACACTACACCAATAAACAAGAACTTAAGAAGTGCTGCTCCGCCAATTTTATCGGCAATCATGCCGCCGACCGGGCGGAACAAGCTGCCTGCAATCACGCAGAGTGTCACAAAATCACCTGCACGGACGCTGGTCAGCCCATACTGGTCGACAAAGAAAATACTCAAAAAACTAGTCAGCCCAACAAATCCGCCGAACGTTACACTATAAAGCAAGCAGAAATACCAGGTGTCACGCTGCTTAAACACTTTAAAATAATTAACCAAAGGCTGTGGCTCCGGCTGTGTAGGAGCGTCTTTGGCAATCAGCACGTACGTAATAAAAACAAGTGTAAGAGGAATAAGGGCAAGACCCATCACGCCATTCCAGCCGAATACTTCTGCCAGGCGCGGACCAAATAGTGTAGCAAGCACTGTACCGCTGTTTCCGGCACCGGCAATCCCCATTGCGAGCCCCTGAAGGTGCGGCGGGTACCAGCGGCTTGCCATTGGAAGGGCAACAGAAAAGCTTGCGCCGGCAACGCCAAGCAGAATACCAATGAAGTAAAGCTCTGTCATGGAATTTCCGAAAAGCCATCCCCATAAAAGAGGCACCATAGTGACTATCATGCCGCCTATTGCCGTTTTACGCGGGCCAATCCGATCCGTAAAGATTCCGAGAATAATCCGGAAAAAAGAGCCAGCCAAAATAGGAATCGCTACAATTAATCCCTTTTGAGAAGGAGAAAGACCGAAATCCTGTGTAATATACACACCAAGCGCCCCAAGCATAACCCAAATCATAAAGCTGATATCAAAATACAAGAATGACGCCAATAGAGACGGCGCGTGGCCGCTTTTTCGCAATTCCGCTAGTTTCATGTGTTCCTCTCCTTTGCATTCAATGAGTGATATGTTGCTTAACGTTAGTGTAGGGCGGCGAAAAGATACTTTCCATATACTTGTTAGAAAACCTTACGAACTATTTCAAAAAATCAAAAAAATCTGATTGACTTTCTAAAAAACGTTTTATATTGTGTTAGTTAAGCTGACACGAAATGAAGAGGAGTGATCGCTATGAAAATCAAAACGGTTATACTGGCACGGACAACGAATAGAAGCGCCCGCAAAGAGCCAGCCAAATCAATGTGTATACCGTTTACGGGGAACGAAGCGGACGAGAACCCGGCCTTCAAAGCGGACTAAAAAGAAGGGAGGGGACTTTTCTATGAATAAACGAAAACTGGTTGTAATCGGAAATGGAATGGCGGGTGTCCATGCAGTTGAAGAAATCTTAAAAATTCAGCCGAATGAATTTGAGATTACGATATTTGGGAAAGAGCCGCATCCAAACTATAATCGGATTTTACTGTCTAAAGTCCTTCAAGGCGATACAACGGTTGAAAGCATTACCTTAAATGACTGGGCATGGTATGAAGCAAACGGCATTACTCTTTATACGGGAGAGCCGGTTGTTCAAATTCACACAAGCGAAAAATATGTGGTGACCTCTAAAGAACGCATCGTATCGTATGATGAATTGATAATTGCCACAGGTTCACTGCCATTTATGCTGCCGCTTCCAGGTGCAAAAAAAGAAGGCGTGACGGCTTTCCGGGACATATACGATTGCGAGAAAATGGTCGAAGCATCCAAAAAACACGAAAAAGCCATTGTGATCGGCGGCGGGCTGCTTGGACTGGAAGCAGCCCGTGGTCTTCTTAATTTAGGAATGAAAGTCGATGTTGTCCATATCGGGGAGTACATTATGGACCGGCAGCTTGATCCTGTTGCGGCTCGCATGCTCCAGCGGGAATTAGAAGCGCAGGGAATGAATTTTCTGCTGCAACAAAATTCAGCAGAAATTACCGGCCATAAACGGGTAAAAGGCCTTCGCTTCTCAGATGGAAGCTGGCGTGAAGCGGATTTGGTCGTCATGGCGGTTGGGGTCCGCCCGAATACACAAGTGGCTGCCGGCACAGGCATCGAAGTAAACCGGGCTATTGTCGTAGACGACTATATGCGCACAAGCGTCCCACATGTATACGCAGTTGGAGAATGTGCGGAGCATCGGGGCTTTGTTTACGGCCTTGTCGCGCCTTTGTATGAACAGGGAAAAGCATTGGCGGCCGCTTTGTGCAAAGAGGAGCATCCGGGCTATCAAGGCTCGGTGCTGTCTACTCAATTGAAAGTGTCTGGCGTGGACGTTTTTTCAGCGGGAGAATTTATGGACAGTAATGACACGCAGTCCATGCAATGGATAGATGGAATAAACAACACATACAAAAAAATCGTCGTAAGAGATGGCAAAATCGCAGGTGCCGTGCTATTTGGCGACATTACTGAAGGCGCCAAGCTGTTCGGGATGATTCAAAAGAAAGAGCATTATGCCGTCCTTGAAAAAGAAATGGCCCAGGGCAGCGGCAGCAAAGATGAACGCATTGCTTCTATGGCGGATCATGACACAGTGTGCGCGTGCAATGGTGTATCGAAAGGAGCCATTGTAAAAGCGGTTTGCGAGCAGGCGCTCGAAAGCGTGGAGGATGTGAAGGCCTGTACGAAAGCTTCAAGCTCCTGCGGCGGCTGTCGCCCGGTTGTAGCGGATATTTTGGACTTTATTAAAAGAAACGGAGCCGAAGAGGAAGTGGAAAAAGCATCGATCTGCGCGTGTACAGACGCGGATCACAGAGATATTATCCAGGCGATTCATGCTCATCCAAATGAGGGGATGGTGCAGCTGATGCACCGACTTGGATGGAGAACAGAAGGCTGCGCGGTATGCCGGCCGGCTCTTTACTATTACATGGGTGTGCACAGCAGCTGCATGCCGGATATTTTAGAAGAACGGACAGCGGACGGTACGTATATGGCCGCTCCGCGCATGTACGGCGGTATAACGGGAGCAGACCAGCTTCGAACGATTGCGGATGTGGTGGAAAAGTACAGCATTCCACTCGTCAAGCTGGCAGCTGGACCCCGAATGGAGCTGTATGGCATTAAAGAAGAGGAAATTTCTGAGGTGAGAGCAGCTCTTTCTGCTTCCATGCCTTCCTATGGCGCATCTCTTCGCGCTGTCGGTACATGTGCCGGCATCCAATATGCAAAATACGCTTTTCACGACTCGCTGGCTCTCGGCAGGAAGCTGGAAGAACGGCTGGAATCATTCGTTTTCCCGGCAGAGGTAACAATCGCCGTTTCCTCAGGTCTTGAAGATAAAGCGGGATCACTCGGGGAAAACGTCGGCTTGATCGGGGCACCGGGCGGCTGGGAATTGTACGTGTCGGGTGAGCGGCTTTACGCATCAATGCAGCCGGACGATGCTGTCTGGATGACAGAAGCGCTGCTTGCTTATTATCGTATATCCGCTTTTTATGGAGAAGAGATGGACAGCTGGACCGGGCGACTTGGCTTAACGTCGATTCGAGAAGAAGTATTAAAAAGAAAACGACAAGGGATATCCATTCAAAATCAACAGGCAGCCGCTGCCTTGTAAAGCAGGTGAAAAAATGGAAACAGCCGTAAAAACAGTGATGGAAACACAGTGCCCTTTTTGCAGTGTTCAATGTAAAATGACGGTTACAGAGACAGAAGAGCAGGGGCATACAACCTATCATGTGGCGCCCAAGCAAAATGCAGCCTCAGAGGGCCGTCTTTGTATTAAAGGAATGAACGCTTATCAGCATGCGCTGACCGGCGAGAGAATCACGGAACCTTTAATGAAAAAAAACGGTGAATTTGTACCCGTTTCATGGGAGGAAGCGTACAAGCAGATTGCAGAGCGGTTTACCGCTCTGCAGCATCAATTTGGCCGGGATACGATCGGGGTGTATGGAGGCGGCTCGCTTACAAATGAAACGTCCTATACACTCGGGAAATTCGCGCGTGTGGCCCTGCAAACAAAGTACATTGATTACAATGGGCGGTTTTGCATGTCTGCGGCTGCAGCGGCCGGCAATCAAGCATTTGGCATTGACCGTGGGTTAACAAATCCACTTTCGGAAGTAAGAGAATCAGACTGTTTAATTCTCGCAGGAACCAACATTGCCGAATGCCAGCCGACACTGATGCCATACTTTAGAGATGCAAAAGAAAATGGCGCTTTTATCATTGTAATCGATCCGCGCAGCACGGCTACAGCAGAGATGGCCGATATGCATCTGAAAGTCAAGCCGGGTACGGATGCAGCGCTTGCCAATGGACTGCTGAAAGTGATTATAGATAACGGGTATATCGACAAAGCATTTCTGGCGGCACGCACTAAAGGATTTGAGGAAGTAAAAGCACATATTGATTCATGTAAAATCGAAGAGATCGCCGCCTTAACAGGTGTGCCCCAAGAAGATATCGAACGAGCAGGGCGGAAATTTGGACAGGCGGCATCGGGAATGATTTTAACTGCCCGTGGTGTAGAGCAGCAAACAGACGGATCGCTGGCTGTACGGAATTTTATTAATCTATTGCTCGCCACAGGTAAAATCGGCAAGAGAGGAAGCGGCTACGGAGCAGTGACAGGCCAGGCGAACGGACAGGGCGGACGCGAGCATGGCCAAAAAGCAGACCAATTGCCTGGATACCGGTCGATCGAAAACGAGGAGCACCGCGCGTACATCGCGAAAATATGGGGCGTCGACGCGGAGAGCCTTCCAGGTAAAGGTGTATCTGCATACGAAATGATGGAAAAAGTGCATGCGCAGGAAATCCGGGGGCTGTTTTTAATGGGATCCAACCCGATCGTTTCCAACCCCAATGCAAACTTCGTAGAAGAAGGTCTGCGGAAGCTGGATTTTCTTGTTGTGGCCGATATGCTTTTTTCGGAGACGGCCCAGCTGGCTGATGTTATTTTGCCTGCGGCGGCTTATTTGGAAAATACCGGAACATTAACGAATCTGGAAGGCCGCGTGCTGCTTCGGGAAGCGGCACGGCCGGCACAGGGCCTTGCAAAGCAGGATTGGGAGATTTTATCTGACATTGCTGCTTCTTTAGGAAAAGCTGCTCATTTTTCATATACGGATGCCGAGGGGATTTTTGAAGAGCTTCGCCTGGCAAGCAAGGGCGGCATTGCGGATTATTACGGAATTACGTACGACCGGCTTCGGAAAGAAGAAGGGGTTTATTGGCCTTGTCCTTCCCCGGAGCATCCAGGTGAGGCCCGTTTGTTCGAAGCATCGTTTCCTCGTCCGGATGGAAGAGCCGCCATGGTGCCGGTGCCGAATGAGTTTCCGAAAGAACAGGCAGGAGGAGAATATCCCCTTTATTTAACGACCGGCCGGGTGCTGGAGCATTATTTAACGGGTGTACAGACACATCAAAGCCCGACACTTGAAGCCCGGCAGTTTGAATCCTTCGTGGAGATTCACCCGAAAACAGCAGGGCGTTTGGAGATAAAAAATGATTCGCTTGTAAAGGTGCGGTCCCGCCGAGGGGAAGTCGTTGTTCGCAGCAAGCTGACCGCCTCCATTCGTGAGGATACCATTTTCATGCCGATGCACTGGGACGGCATTCAAAACGTCAATAAACTGACCAGTGAAGCCTTGGACCCGGCCTGTAAAATGCCCGGCTTCAAAGTTTGTGCCGCAATGGTAACCCCCTTGTCCACCCGGTATTAAAGGACGCTTGTCTGTACGTTGAAGCACTCACATCGCGTGAGTGTTTTTTAGTTGTTTTCGTTATGTTTTTGGAAGTCAAGCTGTGTGTTAATGTTGATAAAGGATGGTTCGTTCTCAAATGAAACGGTCTTGAATGGAATCTTGTGTAACAGCGCCATTAAACTTCTTCTTCCTTCAACGAGCGCTTCGTTCATATGAGGAAGGCAGCGTCTATGGTAAAGAGCGAGAAGCGGCTGCAGTTTTTCTCCTTCTGCCGGCACCACCGCGTTATAATCAGGGTGGCAGTACAGGAGCAGCTGCTCAACAAAAGCTTCTCTTACAAACGGGATATCGGCAGAAAGCACAAAAAACCACTCCGGTTCCTCAAACTGTGAGATGGCGTGATGCAGGGCAAAAAGCGGTCCTTGATGAGGAGTGGGCTCTACAATCAGCTCGACGCCGGATAAATCAAATCCATCGGCAAGAAAGCGGTTTGTCGAAAGAATAATAGGATGCAGTCCATTGGTGCTGAGGGCGTCTACGCTATGCTGGTAAAACGGCTTTTCTTTATACTGTTCAAACATTTTAGGGCGGCCGTACCGTGATGACTGGCCGCCGGCAAGTACAATACCGGCTGTTTTCATCTTTATCACTCCTGGAGCTATTATAACGCGGAGGTTGTTGTCATGGAAAATGTATTTCAAGTAGTGGGTTATCAAAACAGCGGCAAAACAACACTGATGGAAAAACTCATACAAGCGGCTGAAAAGCAGGGAGCGCGCGTTGCAGCGATTAAGCACCATGGGCACGGGGGCGCACCGGACGGGCAAAAAGACAGCGACAGACACCGGCAGGCCGGCGCCGTTCTGGCTGGTGTAGAAGGAGACGGGATTCTGCAGGTATCCATTACGCAGCATCAGTGGGCGCTGGAGGACATCCTCGCTCTGTACCGATCCTTTTCAGTGGACTGCGTCTTTGTGGAAGGATACAAACAGGAAGCATATCCAAAAGCAGTTTTAATTCGTACACCGGAGGACTTGCCGCTTTTAAAGCTTCAAAATATTCAATGTGTGATCAGCTGGATTGATCTGCTTCAAGCGGATGCCGCTTATCCTGTGTTCCAGCTTGAGGAGGAGAAACAGTATACGGCATTTATTCTTCAAAAAGCCGGACTTTTATAAAAAGCCGGCTTTTACTCAGGTAATTCGATCTCCTGCTTGTTTGAGCCGTCGCGGTCCATTTTAAATAAATGATAATCCGCCCTTCTATTTCCAAAGTTAGGATCTGTCATAAAGTAAATGGTTTTGCCGGAAGGATGAAAAACAGGAGATCCCGCGTACGTTCCAAAAGATGTAAGCGCCTGTCTTTGTTTGGGCTGAGTGTTGTAGCGGAGCAGCTTATATTCAAAAATACCGGCGGTTTCTTCGTTTGCTACAGCTTGATAAACCATATCGCCGTTTTGTTCATGGAAAGCATAACCGTTCACTTCAAGGTATGTTGCAGGATTTGTATATGGCTTCAGGACGGATTTTCCATCAAGTGAAACTGTGTAAACAGATGCTTTGCCTTGAAACATGTCTGCGGATTCATCCTGCATCAGTATAAAAGCCGATGTTCCGTCTGAACGGACATGAAGGCTGCCCATGCTGTATGAGTTCAATGCAGTCAGCCGTTTTCGTTCTGTCAGCCAAGTTGTACCGGAAAATGTCCAAATTGGCTCTTTCACTGGCTAAGCCAATTTAGTAAAGGCTGGTTCCATCTTTGGAGAGCTGGAGACTTGAAGCAGCTTGGTTTCCTTCTAATAAAAGTTCTCTTCTGCCGCTGGAAAGATTCAGTATATACACCTCGGTTCTAATGTTCCCCGTTTCAATCACATCGCCTTCACGAACGGAAATAAATGCAACAGCTGACCCGCCGGGTGACACGTCTATACCCGTGATCAGCCGGCCGGCTGGCAAGCTTGTGATTTCCTCTTCTTTTTGGATGTTTTCTGAAAAGCTTCGCAAGGAAGGAATACCGTTTATATGTTTCACATAAAATATACTTTCAGCAGGTGAAAGATCAAATACATCCGTCAAGCCGTTCTGTTTCTCGTCATCTGCTTTTTGAAAAGCCATACCAGCCGAAATTAAGGCGGCCCATGCTGTGAAGAAAATACCTAAAACCCATCCTGTTTTTTCTTTCAATCCATCGCCTTCTTTCTGGGGAAATAGCCGGGAAATAAAAGCGGTCATTGAGCTGGGCATGAAAAACAGCCAACGGAAAGCCGTCAGCCAATTCTTGACTTTTTCTTTTTTCAAAAGCAGGCAGCCTCATTTTATAAAGCGCAGCCCAGAGCAGAAAAGGAGTAAGAAACACAATAAGAATAACGGAAGGACCTGCCATGATCCAAAAACTGAATGCAACCAAAAGTGTGACTGCGCTGCCCAAAAGCCCTGCTGTAATATAAAAAGTATGGATTCGCTTTAATTCCTTTTCCTCTCTTTCAGCCACGTTCAATCGATATAAAAGAAAAATGCCCAACCCAATAAAGATCCAAACGAGGATTGACAGGGCAAGCCTGATGAAATGGTCCAAAAAAAAAAACAAAGAAAACCACCCATAAAGAAACAAAATGATCTGCATAATCAGTAAGGCATTCACCCACTTCCTCCTTGGACCTGCAAGCAGAAGGGAAGCAGCACTTAAAAACGAAAGTGTCATCCAATAAAAAAGAGCTTCACCATTCCGCAGGAGAATAGCGGTATACAGGACAGCTGTTAAAATTGCAGAGGACAGGCCAAAGAAAAACGTCGTTTTCACAGGAAAGGTATTCATAAGTACCCCTTTCACCGATCCTTATATTTCCATAAATAAAGCATATATCCAAATATTTACTTATGTAAATTCTTGCAAATGTTCTATTTAAAGCAGGGAATAAAGTACTTCTTTTCGGGATATCCTCTTGTTAAAAAGGAGATGGATGAAATGTGGAAATGGATCATTGCGGTTACTCTGCTGGCAGGCTGTATGGCAGATGAAGAACCAGAAGAAATGTCGGCACCTATTAATGAAGCGCAGGATGCTGCTCAAAATCCAACGGGCCCGCTTCGTGTCATGAAAAAAGAAGAAACAGGGCAGTACCTGGCAGATTCGGCCGGTATGACACTTTACTATTACATAAAGGATAAAGAAGGAGTGTCCACCTGTACGAATCATTGTCTGGAAGAGTGGCCGCCTTTTTATCTTGGATCGAGTAAAGTGCCGGAAGGGTTCAGCCCGAGTGATTTTGGCGAGATTACACGTGAGGATACAGGGGAAAAGCAGTCCACGTACAAAGGATATCCGCTTTATTACTTTTCGCGTGATCAAGTGGCGGGGCAGACAAATGGATATAGTGCAGACGATAAATGGTATACGGTCAATAACGCGATCGACCGTATGGCGCAGGCTAATTAAAAAACGGCTGTCCTTTAACACTTGGACAGCCGTTTTTCTATTTCTTCAGGAGAAAGCGGCTTTGCATACAAATAGCCCTGTGCCTCGGTACAATTAAGTGCCAGCAGGAGCTTCGCCTGCTCATTTGATTCTACGCCTTCCGCAATTACTTTTAAATTTAAATTTTGCGCCAGATCGATGATGGCTTTCACGATCGCCTGGCGATTCTCGGTTAAATCCCGGACGAAAGACTGGTCAATTTTCAGCTTTGTAATAGGAAAGCGGCTTAAATAGCTGAGTGAACTATAGCCGGTGCCAAAATCATCAATACTCACCTGAATGCCGATCCTGCGCAGCCGGTCTAAAATCTGCAGGGCGTGAGCTACATCAGCCGTCATGCTCTCTGTAATTTCAATCGTCAGCCACTCGGGTGAAAGGCCGGTCCGCTCTAAAATCCGCTCCACCTGTTCGGCAAAATCTAACTGCATAAACTGCCGAAGCGACACGTTCACACTAACACAAACAGGCGGAAGGCCTGCTTCCTGCCATGTTTTGTTTTGGGCGCACGCAGTCTCCATCACCCATGTGCCGATCGGAAGAATTAAGCCGGTTTCTTCTGCGAGTGGAATAAATTCCGCTGGAGAAACCGGCCCCATTTTAGGATGATTCCAGCGAAGCAGCGCTTCCACGCCAATGATTTGATTTGTTCTCATGTCGATCTGGGGCTGGTAATACAGATGAAAAAGTTTTTCTTCAAGGGCCCGGTGCATTTCCCGCTCAAGCATCATTTTGTTGCTCATATCGCGATGCAGATCAGTTGTAAAAAACCTGTAGGTGTTTTTGCCGCTTTCTTTGGCGAAATACATGGCAGCATCCGCAGTGCGAATCAGTGTTTCTGCGTCCAGCCCATCTTCAGGAAACATACTGATACCGATACTTGTGCTAATGAAAATATCCAGGTTTTCAATCAGAAAACAGTGGCTCAGCTCTTCTTGTATTCGTTCGGCAATGCGCTGGGCCGATTCACGTGAAATCGCTGGAAGCAAAATCGCATATTCATCACCGCCAAGCCGGGCAGCCGTGTCTGTGCCTCTAATACAACTTTGAAGCCGGGCGGCTACTTTACTGAGTAAAAGATCTCCTGTATTGTGGCCTAAAGTATCGTTTACATTTTTAAATCGGTCCAAGTCAAGAAACATGAGGGCGAAAGACTGATTATAGCGGGACGAAGAGGAAAGAGCTTCATCCAGTTTTTTTTGAAACTGACGCCGGTTGGCAAGCCCCGTTAAATCATCATAATGAGCCATTTTTTGTACTTGTCTCTCTGTTTCTTTCCGCTCGGTAATATCGGTGGCCGTACCGATTACTTCCGCGACTTTTTCACCTTCAAAAAGGGGAGAAAGGTGAACGAGAAGAGAGAAATGAAGTATATTTACCTCAAAATTAACTTGTTCACCGGTAAAAGCGCGCTCCACATAACCGGATATGTATGTAGATGCCTGTTTTGAAACGATATCTCTAAGCTGGCTTTTTTCGGACCAATCAGCTGCAAGCCCCATTTTCTCTAACAGCTTTCCTTCAAGCATCGTCAACACAATCTGCCCGTCTTCATTTTTTCTATACTTGAATACAGCATTTTGCAAATGTCTGGCTGTCGTTTGGAATTCGTTTTTTAATGCTTGTTTTAAAGCGGATTCTGCTTGAACTTTATCGGTAATATCCACATCAATCGAAAGGAATTTTGCAAGGCGTCCATTTTCATCCTGGATCGGTACAACCGTTGCATGAATGCTGTAAATAGACCCGTCCTTTGCACGGTTATGCAATTCACTCTGCCAAACTTGTCCCCGCTCTAACATATGCCACATTTCATCAAAATAATCGTCCGGATGCATGCCCGAGTCAAATAAGGCATGCTTTTGGCCAATAATTTCTTCCTGTTCGTATTTACAGAGCGTGCAAAAACGGTCATTCACGTACAAAATAATGCCGTCTCGACCGGTAACCGAAATGGAAAAGCGCTGGTCTAGAGCCCGGACGATTGACGAAAAATCATGCAAATGGTTTAACAATGGACTCCAATCCTTTCACTCACTGCTTTTTGTAGGTCTATTGTACCTATTGGTTCCATTTTTTTCAATGATCTTGCCAGTGCCTTTTTGAATTTAAGCTTGTTTTTATCAATGAAATCTTTATTTTTTGGACTGAAATGGGTATAGAGCACATAATATATAAAATCGGAGGGATTTACATGAGATGGAAATATTGGAAGGTGGTTTTACGCTATGGTCATGTAGGTAAGCGAAACGAGGTTAGTGTAGCACGATATTTATTAACGGAAGCTCACTACACACCGGTGCTGGTTATGGATCAGGCTGCCCATATGCCGGGTGTGAAGCATAATGGGGTAACGTCTGTGACAGAAATTAACCGGGATACATTTTTAGAAGGAAAAAGAAGGGAAAAGGAGAACTTTTTTCTTCAAAAAATGAAAGCGTTCCATAAAGAGCTTCCAGCTTAAACAAGTGGTCTCGTCTGCCTTCTTGTGGCATTTGAGGCCGCTTTCTTTTATGCTTACATAGGGGTGAATAAAATGGGGCAGGTAACCGTAGTAGGCAGTTACGTAACAGATATCATGGTCCGGACGCCGCATCTGCCGGCACCGGGAGAAACCGTTCTGGGAGGTCCTTTTCAAATCGGTCCTGGCGGCAAGGGAGGCAATCAAGCAACAGCAGCGGCAAGAAGCGGGTCAAATGTGATGTTTGTAACCAAAATTGGCACAGACATCTTTGGACAGGAAGCGGTCCAGCACTTCGAGCGGGAAGGACTTGATATTCGGTTTACGCAGAGAAGCGAAAAAGAAGCAACAGGCACGGCTCTTATCTCTGTTGATGACACAGGGGAAAATAGTATTGTTATCGCACCGGGCGCGTGTGGAGTGATGAGCGGTGCAGATGTAGAAAGGGCAGAAGAAGCAATCGAACGAGCGGATCTTTTGGTGCTTCAGCTTGAAATTCATTTTGAGGCGATTGGGGCGGCCATTCAAACAGCTGCCCGCTGCGGTGTACCGATTCTATTAAATCCTGCTCCTTATATGGCTTTCCCAATGGAGTGGCTTCAGCATGTTACATACGTAACGCCAAATGAAACAGAAGTCCTCGGTTTAACAGGAATTGCTGTAGAAGGTGAAGCATCCGCCCGGCGCGCGGCCGATATCCTGCATGAAAAAGGCACCAGCGTGGTCATGATTACCATGGGCAAAAAAGGGGTGTTTTTATCGCAAGGAACGGGTAAAGGCCGGCAAATAGAAGGATTTTCGGTTAAAGCGGTCGATACAACTGGCGCGGGCGATGCTTTTAACGGCGGATTTGCACATGCCATCACCAGCGGTATGAACATCGAAGAAGCCGTTCAATTTGGACAGGCTGCTGCGGCTCTTTCTGTAACGAAAGCAGGCACTGCTGTGTCTATGCCATCCAGTAGAGAAATAAAAGCGTTTTTAAAGACGGTGTTTTAGGGAATACAAAGAAAAAAGGAGGGTTCTGTATGGGTTTTTTAAGCAAGCTTTTTGGCGGTAAAGAAGAAGGCAATACGGCACAAAATACGGGTGAAATTATTCTTGTCTCTCCGATGAGCGGGGATGTGATCAGTTTAGAAGAGGTACCAGACCCGGTATTCTCACAAAAAATGATGGGTGACGGTATAGCGGTGAATCCATCGGAAGGGAAAGTAGTGGCGCCGGCTGACGCAAAAGTACTGAACGTGTTTCCGACGAAGCATGCAATTGGCCTGGAAACAGCAGGAGGCCTCGAGCTTCTTATTCATGTTGGGCTTGATACGGTTAACATGAAGGGTGAAGGGTTCGATGTAAAAGTGTCGGAAGGAGACCAAGTAAAGAAGGGGGATGTGCTGCTTACATACAGCCTGGAACTCGTTCGTGAAAAAGCAGCGAGCACCATCACCCCGCTGATCATCTCCAATGGGGACCTTGTAAAGCAAATGGAAAAGCATGAACATGTAAAAGCCGTCGCCGGCGAAACGCCTGTGATGACGATCAAGATAAAATAAAAAGGAAGCAAAAAGGAAGCCCCGTATACAAGGGGCTTCCTTTTTGCATGCAGTCTAAGCATTGAAAAGGAGCAGACCGCGTCATGATTAAGCGCCAGTGCCTTTAAAAACGAGTGCGGCCAGCATCATAAAACAATGGCTAAAGCAGAAATGAAAATCAAAGCACGCAGAAGACCATTGTAGAAAGAATGACGAACCACATAAACGCATATTTTAAAAAAAAGTGAGTCGTATCGCTAAAAATGGATTTTGCACGGACAAAGGGGCGTAAAAGCATCATTGCTGTGCGGACAGCCAAAGAAAGCGTCTGCCCCACGCCCAGAAGGATCTATTTAAGCCTGGCCTTGAGCGTTTTCGCCAACAGCGCCATCACCCTTAGATTGCTGCTTGTTTAAAATGTGGCCGGCGAGCGCATATAATACAATAGTTGAAGACAAATGAGCAGAAAGCTGTGAAGGGTCTTGCTGTGGGTATACTTCTACAAAATCCATGCCGGCAATTCCCTGTTTGGCAATTTCATGAACAAGCGTTAACAATTCATAGGATGTCAGCCCGTTTCCATCAACCGGACCGCCTGGATTAAATGCATAGTCCAGAACATCGCTGCAAATGCTCAAGTAAACGCAGTCCACTTCTCTAGATGCAAGCTCATGCAGACGGCGTGCCAGTGCCCTTAAGTCTGGATGCTCCCGAATATCGTTAATCGTAATGGTGAGGGCACCTGCATCACGGGCATTTCGGCCGCTTTCAGGCTTGTTGCGGGGACCGTGAATACCGGTATGAATAATGCTTTCATTTCGTACACCTTCCTGTTCATACAGCCGCATAAACGGACTGCACCGTGCATATGGATCGCCTTCATGAGACGGCAGGTTATCGTAATGGGCGTCTAAATGAATTATGCCTACCTTTTTTCCTTGATTCGCAAGGGACCGCACAATTGGAAATGTGACGCCATGGTCACCGCCAAGCCCGATTAAAAACTTGCCGCTTTTCCATAGCGGATCGGTAAACTGCGTGATTCGGTTCATCGTTTCTTCTACATCGGCTGGTACAACATCTACATCTCCTATATCTCCGAGCTTCATATGTTCAAACACATCTATATGATCAAGTTCGGGCAAATAGCCGCTATAGCGGCCTGAACTTAACCGCATCACTTTTGGACCAAGTTCACACCCCGTGTAATCGCCCCATGTCACAGCGCCTTCCCACGGCACCCCGTACACAACAGCGTCAACTTCATCCAAACGGTTTTCAGCTGCTAAATTTCGTGCACCTAAAAAACAAGGCGTGTTTCCATAAATCGTCTCGCTCATCCAAACAGTCCTTTCTCCATAAGATCTGGTTTTCCTTTTCCCTAACGCGGCGGAAGAAAACCGGGAATTTGGAATAACGCAGTGGTAAAATAGAACAGAGGTGATAAGGTGAAGCAGTTACTCGACATTTTTCTAACCTGTTTAAACTGTCACCGATTAAGCTTTGATTCCATTAGGTCAGCGGGAAATGGCAGAAAAAGCTTGCTGGCATGGCTTTCTATTTATAAATACAATGCAGCGGTTAAAAAACCGGGCAGACAGCAGGAAAAGAAGAATCTGGCTGTCTGTCCGGTTTTTTTACTGTAAAAAGACCATATCATTTCCTTGCCCAAACCGATCATGGTACTTTAAAAGGAGAGAGCTAGATGCAGCGGAAGGAAGGTTTTTTATGGAAATTGGAATCAGCACATTTGTTGAAACCACACCGGATGTGGAGACAGGAAGCGTCATCAGCCACGCTGAGCGGCTGCGCCAGGTAGTAGAGGAAATTGTGTTAGCCGATCAGGCCGGTCTTGATGTGTTTGGCGTAGGGGAGCATCACCGTGAAGATTACGCGGCGTCTTCTCCGGCCGTGGTCCTGGCTGCAGCGGCGCCCCAGACCAAAAAGATCCGGCTGACGAGTGCGGTGACGGTGCTGTCTTCGGCCGACCCGGTACGTGTATTCCAGGACTTTGCTACGCTTGACGCCCTGTCAAACGGCCGGGCGGAAATCATGGCGGGGCGGGGGTCATTTATTGAATCTTTTCCTTTGTTTGGATACGATTTAAAGGATTACAACGAACTATTTGATGAAAAGCTGGACCTGCTGCTGAACATTCGAAATGCCGAAAAAGTAACGTGGCAGGGAAAACATCGGCCGGCGATTCAAAATCTGGGCATATACCCGCGTCCGGTGCAAAAACCGCTTCCAGTCTGGATCGGCAGCGGCGGCAATTCTGAATCGGTCGTTCGCGCCGGGCTTCTCGGCCTGCCGCTTGTGCTCGCCATTATCGGCGGCAGTCCGGTTCAATTTGCTCCGCTTGTAGAGCTATATAAAAAGGCGGCGGTGCATGCCGGGCATGATCCGGCTGTTCTGCCAGTAGCGTCGCATTCGCACGGCTTTTTAGCAAAAAGCACGGAGGAGGCGGCTGATTTATTTTTCCCGTCTACACAGGCAGCGATGAATAAGCTGGGCAGGGAGCGCGGATGGGGGCCGTACAATCGGGCAAGCTTTGATGCCGCCCGCAGCTTTGAGGGTGCTTTGTATGTAGGAGATCCGAAAACAGTCGCCAAAAAAATCATTCATCTTCGTAAAAAAGTCGGGATTACCCGCTTTATGCTGCATGTTCCGGTTGGCACAATGCCGCATGATTTAGTAATGAATGCGATCGAACTGCTTGGCAGAGAAGTGGCGCCGGTTGTACGTGAAGAAATCGCTCAATGGGAAGCGGATGGGCAGCCGCAATAAGGAAAGGAGCCTTGAAATGATTGTTCTCGAAAATGAACTGCTGACCGTGCACATTTCTCCATCTGGAGCGGAAGTACGGAAGGTGTTTCACAAAAAAACAGGTCTGGATTATATGTGGAGCGGAGACAGCCAGTATTGGGGACGTGTATCACCGGTTCTGTTTCCGATTGTCGGCCGTCTGAAACGAGACCGGTATGCGCTTGATGGCAGGTCTTACAGAATGCCGCAGCATGGTTTTCTGCGGGATGTGGAGTTTACCGTGCAGGATCAGGAAAAAGAGTATGCGGCTTTTTGTTTTGACCCGCTTGATTCATTTTTAGATATTTACCCGTTTCGATTTCAAGTGGTGATTTATTACACGTTAAAAGAGGACTCTTTAAATGTCCGCTGGGAAATTAAGAATGAGCATCAAGAAAAGATGTATTTCTCGATCGGGGCCCATCCAGCTTTTAACGTACCGCTTCAAGCGGAAGAAAAAGCGGAAGACTACACATTAAATTTTACACCGGCCTCGGGCAGACAGGTAACGCAATATGAGCTGGTAAATTCAATGGCAAAGGAAAAAAAGACGGTTCAAACCATCGAGCCGATCTCCATTCAGTCCTCTTTGTTTGAACAGGACGCCTTTATATACAGCCATATTGACCGCGTTTCACTTTGTTCAAACCGGACCGGCCACGGGGTGGAAGTGGACCTGGCTGGATTTCCCTTCGTCGGCATTTGGTCAAGCTACAACAAAAAAACCGGCACGATGGCACCGTTTGTGTGTATCGAACCGTGGTACGGCATCGCTGATACAGCTGATGCCAGCGGCAAGCTGGATGAAAAGCTAGGCATAAACGAGCTTGAACCGGGCGGCCGGTTCGAAGCCAGCTACACTATTTCATTTATATAAAAAAAAAACGATCTGGCTGGTCAACAGCCGGATCGTTTTTTTAATCCCAAAAAATTTAAACATTTTACTAAAAATATTCAATTACCAATGATAGCGTTTTCAATTACACTAAGAAAAAATAAATCAGGGAGGATGATTTTATGAGTGCTCCGTCTAATGTCAATACGGCCAGACGTGCCCACCCATTTGAAGTACATGAAAAAAAACGAAAGAAAATCAACTGGGTTCCATATTTGATGATTGCTCCGTCCGTTTTCATTGTCGTAGCGTTTCTGTTTTATCCAATTGGCACGGTGTTTTATTACAGCTTGTTTAATTATGATTTATCAGCGCCTTATTACAATGGATTTATCGGTCTTGAAAATTTTAAAGAAATCTTTACGGCGGACAAAACCTTTCTGCCGAGTCTGCTTATTACATTAAAATGGGTCGTGTCACAAGTGGGCCTTCAACTTGTTTTTGGCATGGCCGTAGCACTTCTTTTAAATCAAACGTTCAAATTCCGCGGTGTGTTTCGGGCAGCAGCTTTTATTCCATGGGCCATTTCAGGCGTTCTGGCATCGGTCATGTGGTCGCTTATGTACAATGAACATATGGGTGTACTGAATGATTTGTTTATGAGGATTGGAATAATCAGTGAAAGCAAGGCATGGTTATCTGATGTCAGCACAGCTTTTGGATCCATTGTGGTCGCTGAACTATGGCGCGGCATTCCTTTTTTTGCGATAACGCTTTTAGCCGCCCTGCAAAGCATTCCAAATGAGATGTATGAAGCAGCAAAAGTGGACGGGGCGGGAAGGCGAAAAACGTTTTTCTTTATTACGCTGCCGCAGCTGAAAAACACAATTATCCTAACCGTGCTGCTCCGTACGATTTGGGAGTTTAATAATGTTGATCTGATTTTTAACTTAACAGGCGGCGGTCCGGCAGAATCTACCACGACGCTGACCATGTACATCGCATCACAGGCGGTGCACGGAAGCAATTTTGGCTACGGCTCTGCGCTTACAGTCGTTTCATTCGCTATTCTGCTTATTTTCGCGGTTGTTTTTTTGAAAGTAACGAAGTATGAAAAAGAGGAGGCCGAACGATGAACAAAACGATGGATCGCTGGCTGACACTCCGGCTTCCGCTTGCGGTAATGCTTATTTTCACTATGTTTCCGTTTTATTGGACAATCAATACCGCTTTTAAAATGGATGGAGATATTGTCAAACGTCCAGTTGAATACATTCCAACTGCACCCACTATTGATAACTTTGTGATTGCCTGGAGCAACGTTGGATTTGCGACTTATTTTAAAAACAGTTTAATTGTGGGTGTAAGCACGGTTGCCCTTGTTTTAGTCCTGTCTATTTTATCGGGATACGCACTCAGCCGGTACAAATTCAAAGGAAAACGTGCTTTCATGGTAATGCTTCTTTGTACACAGTTTATTCCAAGGGCAATGCTTATTATCCCATTGTTTATTATTTTTAAAAACCTGGGATTGATCAGCAGCCCGCTTTCATTAATTATTACGTATGCTGCTGTAGAAATTCCATTTACAACTGTCCTCATGAGCGGCTTTATTTCCAACGTGCCGAAAGAGCTGGAAGAAGCGGCTATGATTGACGGATGCAATCGGCTTCAATCCCTGCGCCATGTTGTCTTCCCGCTTCTTGTACCGGGCATTGTAGCTACAGGTGTGTTCACTTTGATTTATACATGGAATGAGTTTCTGCTGGCGCTTATGCTGACCAATCAGCAAAGCAAGTTTACACTCCCGGTTGGGCTCAGCTACATGATGGGTGAATTTAATGTGAACTACGGCGCTCTTGCTGCAGGAAGTGTCATTGCGCTTGTTCCAGCAGTTCTACTGTTCGTTTACGCACAAAAGCATTTGGTCAGCGGCCTGGGCGGCGCGGTCAAAGGCTAACATATACAAGGGGGAATTGAGATGAGAAGAAAATTATTTCACGGTATGTCAACGTCATTTGTACTGGCTTCTATGCTGCTGGCGGGCTGCAACAGTGGTGACACAGAAGTTGAGGGCTCATCAAGTCCTGGCACAAAATCTGATCCTAATGAACAAATTACAATTACATTCTGGGATGAAAATGCCGGCCCGCAGCGGACACCGATTTGGGAAGAGCTGATTACACGCTTTGAAGCAGAGCATAAAAACATTGATGTAGAGTATGTAGGACTTCCAAAGGATTCAGCGAAGCAAAAACTGGATGCTGCCATCGCAGCAGATGATATGCCGGATGTCGGCAGTGTGCAGACAAGCTGGCTGCCGGAATTTGCAGCACGCGAAGCTCTGCTGCCCCTTGATGAGCAGTTTGATAGCTGGGAAGAAGGAAGCGACATCAATAAAAGCGCGGTTGACTTTAATAAAGAAATTGTCATGGATGGAAAATTATACGGGATTCCATATACACAAAACCTGGATATTTTGTGGTACCGGCCAGACTGGTTCGCCGAGAAAAATGTAAAAGCACCGGAAACATGGGATGAATTTTTCACAGCTGCTGAAAAAATGACTGACAAAGCGAACAATCAGTACGGCTATACGATTCGCGGCGGAGCAGGGGGCTCCTTCCAGCTGCAGCGCCTTATGTATGCTTATTCCGGCATTGAAGAGTATGTAGATAAAGATGGCAAAAGTACAATCAACGATCCGAAACACGTTGAGTTTTTGGAAAAATATTTTGATATGTATCAAAAGTTTACACCAAAAAGTGATATAACAAATGGTTACAAAGAAATGATCGCAGGATTTGATACAGGAGCTGTGGCAATGGTGCAGCACAATGTCGGCTCATACGGGGAGCATAACGAATCACTTGAGCCGGGTCAATTTAAAGCGCTTGCACTTCCGAAATCAGAAGACGGCAAATATGCAGCAGAAGGCGGCAATACGATCGGTATGTCTATTTTTAAATCAACAGAGCATCCGGAAGCGGCCTGGGAATTTACTGCGTTCATTAACTCGGCCGAAAGTCAAAGCTATTGGAATGAAAAGGTTGGCCAGATTCCAACTAATTCAGATGTGCTGCAGGAAGACTGGGTGAAAAATGCTGATCATATTAAAGTAGCATTTGAAGTCTATGAAGATCCAAACCTTGTCCTGTACAAACCGCCGTTTTATCTGCCTGACTATCGATCTATTCTTGATAATACTGTGGATTCCGGCATTCAAAATGTAATGAGCGGCAAGATCACCGTAAAAGAATTTTTAGATGAATGGGCCGGTGCGATTGAAGAATCCCAAAAGCAATATGATGAACACTTTAAAAAATAAAAAAGGAAAGATGCCAGGTCAGGCATCTTTTCCTTCATTTACTGGAGGAATGAAGGTTGATCGGCAAAACATATGAGTCGGAAAAAAGAAGTTATAGGGATGAGAAAACCGGCAGAAAAGTATGGCAGCTAACAGCATCTTCATCTAATTTCCACTTCTACTTTACAGATAACTCGTTTACGAAAAACAGCAGAGATATTTATTTTTTATCTGACCGAAGCGGACCGGAAAACTGCTACAACCTGTTTAAAATGGATATTGGCTCAGGACTGATGACACAGCTGACAGATGAGGCGGATGGAATTACACCAAGTTACCATACAAAAACGCCCGACAGCAAAATCATTGTGTATGTGACAGGGAATAAGGTGAAAAAACTTGAGACCGACACGATGGATCTGACTGTTTTGTACGAGGAGCAAGGCGACATACACCTTGGCCACCCGCACATTAACGCAGAAGGCACGTATATCGGCCTGGCGCGAAATGAGCGTGCGCTTATTCAGCGCGGTGCCAATTACCAAGGATTTAAAGAAACAATGTATGCAACAAAAAAGGGCTGGATCACATTAATTTCAATGGATGGAGAAACGGTAACCAATGTATTTGAAGACACCCATTGGCTTGGCCATTTTCAATTTTCACCGCATGACAGCGATCTCGCCATGTTTTGTCACGAGGGACCCTGGAATCTTGTTCACCAGCGCATCTGGCTGCTTCAAATAGCCAGCCGGGATGTAAAGCCCTGTTTTCGCCAGTCAGAGGATGATTGTGTTGGCCACGAATTTTGGACAGCAGACGGCCGCATTTTTTTCGACAACCGGCGTAAAGGCCATGACGGAACGATCACCGTCCATAAAACACAGGCAACAATCGAACTGGAGCAGACGGATCAAGTTCCTTATATAGGCCTGGCGGATTCTAAGGGAAAGGTGATTCGGGTTATGGATTTGCCTTATTATTGCAACCACTATCATGCTAATCAAGAAGGTACATTGCTTGTCGGTGATGAAGTAGAGGATCTCGTTTTAATTAATATGAGCAGTAATAAGCCTTCAATTGAAACTCTTTGCACGCACAAAACGAGCTGGCAGTCACAAAAAACACACTGCCATCCGACGTTCAGCTGGGATGACCGGCATATTTTATTTACCTCGGACAGGGAAGGCGAATGCCAGATTTATTTACTTTCATTGGAGGAGTGAAACTATGTTTGTTAAGGGTAGCGAAACAAAAACCGTACATGCGGGAGAAGGTGCAGTGAGGAAACTGCTTGGCTGCGGCGGCACGCTGACAATGGCGGAAGTTGAGTTTGAAAAGGGGGCAGTTGGAGAAATGCATTCACATGAACATGAGCAGGTGTGTTATATCGTGCAGGGCCGGTTTCAATTTAACTTAAACGGTGATATTCGCCTGCTTCAAAAAGGAGACAGCGTGTATGTTCCGTCAAATATCCAGCATGGTGTTACAGCACTTGAGGATCATTCCATTATCTTAGATGTATTTACGCCGCAGCGCGAAGATTTTTATTAAGGGGGCTAAGAAAATGAAGACGATTTCAATGATTGAAACGGCAGAGCAGGCGTGTCGGGCTGTTATGAATACGTATACACCGGCTGAGCTGCCGCCGGCGGGTATTTGGCATTATCATCAAGGTGTGTTTTTGGAAGGGATGCGGCGTGTCTATGAGCAAACCGGAACTGAAGAGTATTTTAATTATGTAAAGAGCTATATTGACCTGCTCGTTGACGAAGAAGGAAATTTTTTATTTGCCAGAGAAGAATTGGACGCCATACAGGTAGGAATTCTTCTGTTTCCGTTGTATCAGAAAACGGGAGACAAAAGATACATGATTGCGGCGAAAAAACTACGGAGCTTGTATGGGTCGTTCAATAAAACGACAGAAGGCGGCTTCTGGCATAAAGACAAATACCCGTATCAAATGTGGCTGGACGGCTTGTATATGGCCGGGCCGTTTGCGCTTATGTACCATGAACATTTCCATGAGCCGGAGCTGATTCAGCAGGTTCTTTATCAAGAAAAGCTGATGCGTATCCATACAAAAGATCAGAACACAGGACTCTTTTATCATGCATGGGATGAGAAAAAGCAGCAGCCGTGGGCAAACCCAGAAACAGGCCGTTCACCGGAGTTTTGGTCACGTTCTATTGGCTGGTATGGGACGGCTCTTATCGATATAGCAGAACGGCTGCCGGATTATCATCCATCCCGCGCGGAATTAATAGAAGAACTGCGTGCCCTTATCCCGGCGCTGCTCGCTTTTCAAGACGAACAAACAGGGCTATGGTATCAAGTTACCCATAAGGGGGCACGGGAGGACAACTGGCTGGAGTCATCCGGCACAAGCTTGTTTATTTACACGATTGCCAAAGCGGTTCAAAACGGCTGGGCAGACGCTTCATACTTAAAAGAGGCGGAACGGGCGTTTAACGGCTTGATGGGGCATATGGTAGATACAAGCGGGGGGCAGTGGAAGCTGAAAGGCATTTGCATCGGGACCTCTGCCGGCGTATATGATTATTACGTTTCCCGCCCCGCGTCCGCTAATGACCTGCACGGAGTCGGTGCGTTTCTATTAGCAGTCATGGCTCTTGAACAAGCAAAAAAATAAAATATCCAAACCGGCAGGAAGATGATATCGTTAAGATATAGTTCACATGGGAGAAGGGCTTGAATACGCATGCAGTTAAAAAAATGGAAAGCGTTTATTCAAAAACACTTCTTTTTTTCCTTTAAATCAACGATTATCAGCCTTTACCTGCCGGTTATGATTTTATTTATAGCGATTATGGGCGGGGTATCTTATTTTCTCGCTGCTGACCAGATAAAAGAAAACGCATACAAAAATATCGATGATACTGTATTTCAGACGACGGGCTATTTGGAAAACCGTTTTACCGATGTGTTTGAGCAGCTGGTTTCGCTGGCGAATGATCCAACAATGAATGCAATCATTGCGAATGATCCGGATGATATTGATCCGAAAGATTATATTTCTTTTAACAATCACTTAAACCAAATTTTTATCAATTATAATTCTATGATTGAAGCGATTTTGGTTGACCTGCATGATGGGAAATTCCAACTGACGAAAAACGACGGCCAAACGAATTTCGTCCGCTTTCAGTTTGAAGAGTATGCACAAAAGTTTACAGGAAGCAAAGAGGGCTATTACTGGCGGAATTTACATGCAGACGATATTTTTTATGGAACCAACAGCGAACCCAACAATGTGATCAGCGTATTTAAGCTGGTCGGAACGGCCCAGTCAAAAGCACACGGCATCGTTCTTTTCAACTTGCGCGGTGATTATTTTGAACGCATTTTTAATGAATCACTGCTTGGTGAAAATGGCTACCTCGCCTTGATTAGCGAAGATGGATCGGTTTTATCCAAGCAGGTTGAAGAAGAATATATGATCGATGAAACGGTTGTTCAATATGCACAACGGGCGGATGCTGAACGGGGGCAGTTTGAATTTCAAAAGCCAGGTGGCAAAGAAATGGTCGTCATTTACGATACGATGGAGTTAAACAACTGGAAAGTGGCCGCTGTATTTCCACAGGAGGACGTACTCCAAAAAGTGAATTACATTAAATATGTAACGATTACGTTGATCCTCTGCTTAATGATTGTCGCTGTTGCCATTTCAAATGTTTTTGCCCGCTACATTACCGGACCCATCCGGTCACTCGTTCAAAATATGAAGCTGGTGAACGAGCAAAATATCGCGATCCCCGCTGAGCCTTCCGAGCATGTCACGAAAGAAATGAAAATTTTAAACCACGGTATGGAAGAAATGATGCAAAAGCTAAACAAACTCATTGAACAGGTAAAAGTCGAGCAGGAGGAAAAGAGAAGGCTTGAATACGCTATTTTGTACGCGCAAATTACCCCGCACTTTTTATATAACACCTTGTATTCGATCAAAAGCTTAAGTGATATGGGCATGAACGAAGAAGCCAGTGACATGATTAGTGCGCTGTCTAACTTTTTTCGCATCAGCATCAGCAAGGGGCGCGAACTGATTACCGTTGCAGAGGAAATCGAGCATATTCGCAGTTATCTTTTTATACAGGAAATGCGCTACGGTGATGATTTTTCATATGAGATTCAAATGGACGAAGGACTGGGACACTATCAAATCATGAAGCTTACTCTGCAGCCGCTCGTTGAAAATGCGCTTTATCATGGGGTTAAGCAGACAAGAGGAGAAGGAAAGATTTTGGTTTTGGTCCGCGAAGAAGAGGAGCAGTTAATTCTTTCTGTGCAGGATAATGGCAAAGGGATACCACCAGAAAAACTGGCCGCTATCCGGCGTGAAATTTACCAGAAAGGGTCAGAAAAGCAGACGACTGGTATCGGATTAAACAGCGTACATGAGCGCATTGGCCTGCATTTCGGACCGGCCTATGGACTCGTTATAGAAAGCGAAGAAGGAAAAGGCACGGCTATTACATTAACGATACCAAAACGTGAACAAGGAGTGAAGCGGGCATGACGTGCAGGATAGTAATTGTAGATGATGACCGGATTATCCGGCGCAGCTTGTCGACAGCAATTCCATGGAAGGATCACGGTTTTGACCTGGCAGGTGAAGCGGCAGATGGAGAAAAGGGCTTAGCGTTAATTAAGGAAACAAATCCGCAAATTGTGATTTCCGATATTAAAATGCCCTACATGGACGGCCTTGAAATGGCCGGGAAAATCAAAGAAATGAATACGGGTATTAAGGTCATTCTATTAACAGGCTTTGAGGATTTTTCCTTTGCGCAAAAAGCCATATCGGTTCGGGCATTTGATTATTTACTAAAGCCAGTCAACCGGGATTGCCTGCTCCAAAAAGCGAAAGAAGCACGGGCGGAGTGGGAAAAAGAACAAAATGACCGGCGCCAGCTTGATGATCATCTTCCCGTGCGCCGTCAGCATTTTATCCGGGAGCTTCTTTATAAAAAAGTAGATAGTGCCGGGCTGGAAGACCAAATAAGGGAGCTGGGGCTGGCCCTGCACAGCCCGGTCCTTGCTGTACTGCTGGTAAAATTGGATGAACCGGTGCATCAGCATTCTGGAAATAAAAAAATCAAGAGGGAAATTTTATCGTTAGCCGAACAGCACTTTCCGGCAAGTGCGATAACGGAGATGAGGCCGGATGAGTTTGCTGTAATCTGGCCCATGGCAGCCGATATAGAAAATTGGACAGTGCAGATTGAAGCATTTCAATCGACTATTCGCGGGTCTCTGCATACATCTGTAACCGTTACGGCGGGAGGGCTTTGCGATGGGCTTCAGCGTATACCGGACGCCTACTCGGAGGCAGCAGCCGCTATGGAATTTCGGCATATCATCGGAAAAGACCGCTTTTTCACAATTGAAGATGCAGGGGAGTCCGTTCAAGAAGCCCAGCCTTTTCTTCAGCAGTTCGTTCAGGAAAAAGTGATCGAAAAAGTCAAAATGGGAATGTTGTCGGAAGTAGAACAGTTTTTTTCGGAGGACCGGCTTCAGCAGCTGAAAAAAGCTTACCTGCCTTTTCAGGAGGTTCGAATGGCGGCTGTTCACCTGCTTATTATGCTGTCACAGGAAGTAGAGAGCTGGAGAGAAGAGCGTCAAAAAGAAATCGTTTGTTACGTGCAGGATATAAACGGACTTCAGACGATTCAAGAGGTTTTTGAAAAACTTCACCATACATTTATACAAATGGCACAGTCCGTAGAAGGGCAGCGCAATAAACGGTCTGTTGTGGATGAGGCAGTCGATTATATTAAAGAGCACTTTTGTGAAGAAGACTTAACACTTCAAAAGACAGCCAGCCATGTTCACATGAATGCAGCTTATTTAAGTGCGCAGTTTAAAGCGGAAAAAGGAATCAACTTTGTCGATTTTCTACTTGATCTGCGAATGAAAAAAGCCATGCAGCTGCTGAGGCAGGAACAGCTGAAGATTTATGAAGTGGCAAGCATGGTCGGCTACAGCAATCCACAGTATTTCAGTATTTGCTTTAAACAGTACACCAATCATTCACCGGGCCAGTTTAAAAAACTGTCCTAAAGTCCATTCGGTTAAAAAAGAGGAGCGGTCTTGCTGCACGCAAGACCGCTTCTCTTTGTCATGTTTAGGCTTAGTTCTTTCTGCGTGCAGCCGCTTCGTCTTTAATTTCTTCACGCATTCCTTCAATGCTTTCTTCGCGGCGTTCATTTTTCGCTTTGATGGCCGCCCGCTCTTTCCCGTTTGCAAAAACCATTGTTTCTTCCGCCGCCTCGATGTTTCCGATTGTGTTTTGCACCATTTCCTGAAGCTTTTGAACGTTGTCAGAACGGTTATCCGGTTTTGGACGGTTGTTGCGTGTCATATATATTCCTCCTTTGAAGTCTCGAGCAGTACAGTCCGTAGACTGCCCTTTATTTCTTCTGTCCATTCAAAAAGAAAATATGTACAGCTATGTGATTTAAAAATTCTGACAATATTCCCGACTTGACTTATCGGAATTAAGGAGTTAAAGTAAGAATCTACATTTTAGTTATTAGGGGGCTTTTTTATGGAAAATGGGTTTATCCTTTTAAATATCATCGGCCTTCTGATTCTTGTTGCTCTTTTGTTTTTCATGCAGCGCCGCCACGTTTCGTTTTCGAAACGGGTATTTACCGGACTTGGTCTCGGTATCGTGTATGGACTTATTTTGCACTTTGCATATGGAACAGAATCGGAAACGCTGGCAAGTTCTACAGCCTGGTTTGATTTAATTGGAACAGGCTATGTACGTTTGCTTCAGATGATCGTGATGCCGCTCGTATTTATTTCAATTTTAGGAGCGTTCACAAAAATTACGATCGGAAAGAACTTTGCCAAGATGGCGACGCTTATTCTTGGTATTCTTCTTGGCACAACGGCTGTAGCAGCAGCGGTTGGAATTGCATCTGCTATCGGCTTTAACCTGGATGCATCTCAAATTGTCCAGGGAACGGCAGAAACAGAACGCGGCCAGTCTATTGCAGATCAATCGACTGAAGTGGCAGATAAACCGCTGCCGTCTCAAATTGTAGACCTGCTTCCGCAAAATCCATTTTTGGATTTTACAGGTGCGCGTCCAACTTCGACGATTGCCGTTGTCATTTTCGCTGCCTTTTTGGGCTTTGCATACTTAACGGTAGCCCGGAAAGAGCCTGAGCATGCCGCTTTACTGAAACGAGGCATTGATGCTCTTTATTCGCTTGTGATCAATGTGGTGAAGATCGTGCTCCGTTTGACGCCATACGGCATTTTGGCTATTATGGCCCGGACGGTTGCATTGTCTGACTTTGGAGCTATTTATAACCTTGGCAAGTTTGTCATCGCTTCTTATGTAGCGCTGATTGTGATGTTTATTATTCACTTGTTAATTTTGACTTTATCCGGCTTAAGCCCGGCTACTTACGTGAAAAAAGTAGGGGAAACACTTAGCTTTGCTTTTACGTCACGTTCAAGTGCAGGAACACTGCCAATGACATTAAACACGCAAACGACGCGCCTTGGCGTGCCGGAAGGAGTAGCCAATTTTGCCGGCTCATTTGGTTTGTCCATTGGGCAAAACGGTTGCGCAGGTATTTACCCAGCCATGCTTGCCGTAATGATTGCTCCTTCAGCAGGCATTAATCCGCTTGATCCTGGTTTTATCGTGACGCTAATCGCGGTTGTCGTGATCAGCTCGTTCGGTGTAGCAGGTGTAGGCGGCGGTGCCACATTTGCGGCTATTTTGGTTCTATCCGCGATGAACCTTCCTGTCGCGCTTGCTGGTGTGCTCATTTCAGTTGAACCACTTATCGATATGGGACGGACAGCTCTTAACGTAAACGGCGCAATTACAGCAGGTGTCACGACTGCACGCGTAACAGGAGAGCTCGACAAAGGGATATTTAACGAAGACCTGGCTAAACAAACAGCCGATGTATAAACAAAAGCACCTCCACAGATGGAGGTGCTTTTTTGTTATTCAGTGTTTTTAGATTTTTTGGACAAATTAGCATGAAGACTTATTTACGGTTCATAGTATATAATAGAAGTGTCGTATACATAGACAAGAGGAGCGACTTACGAAACGGAGGCACTTTCATGACGATCTATACAGGGTTTGTAGGAACGTACACAAAGCAGGACGGAAAAGGAATTCATACGTTCGAGCTTGATACAGAAAAAGCCGAACTCTTACATGCTGCGGTGGCAGCGGAAGTAAACAATTCAACATACATCACGATTAGTGAAAACGAACAATTTTTATACGCGGTAGAGAAAGGTGGAAAAGGCGGCGGCCTCGCAGCTTTTTCAATTCAGAATGGAAAGCTTCACAAACTGAATGACGTACTCGACAGCGAAGGCGTGCCTTGTCACGTATCCCTGAATAAAAATGGCACACGTGCTTTCACAGCTCAGTACCATACGGGAACAGCGGAAATGTACAGCATCAATGCAGAAACAGGCGAACTAATTGATTTGCTTGATGTGGCGACTCATGAAGGGACAGGCCCGAATCCAGATCGCCAGGAAAAAGCGCATACTCACTTTTTCGGTATGACAAAAGATGAGCGTTTTGTTGTGGCGGTGGATCTTGGAACGGATGAAATTATCACCTATGAAGTAGCTGGAGAAGACCTATTGAAAAAAGCGGTTTTCAAAACAGAGCCGGGAGCAGGTCCGCGCCATATCGTGTTTCACCCAACGGAGTGCGTAGCTTATGTGATGACAGAGCTGAGCAATGAAGTACTTGTTCTGGAACTGAACGAGCAGGATGGGACGTTTAAACAATTGTATGCCCACAAAACAATCCCGGCTGATTTTACAGCAAACAGCCAGGGCAGTGCCATCCGTATTTCATCAGACGGCCGTTTTGTTTATGCAGGCAACCGCGGCCATAACAGTATCGCGGTATTTGAAACAATCGAAAATGGACGCCGTCTTCAGCTGGTAGAGATCGTGTCCACAAAGGGCGATTGGCCTCGTGATTTTGATTTAGACCCAACTGAAATGTTTTTAATCGTAGCACACGAGAAAACACATAATGTAGTCCTGTTTAAGCGTGAAGCGAAAACCGGCCGGCTGACGCCTGCACAATCAGAAGTGACTGTACCCGAAGGAGTTTGTGTGACCTTTTTAAAAGGAAACTAATTGAAAGAAGGCCTTCTATTTGAATGCAATCGACCGTATCGTTCAGACGTACGCCTCCTTTTTTGACTGGGACATGTGGGGTCATGTTCTGACAGACCCAGTCAGCTGGGGATTGATTGGGACACTTGTCGTGATGGAAGGGCTTCTCTCAGCAGATAACGCCTTGGTGCTGGCCGTAATGGTTCGTCACCTGCCTGAAAATAAGCGGAAAAAAGCACTGTTTTACGGGCTTTTAGGCGCATATACGTTTCGGTTTGTGGCGATTGGGCTTGGTGTCTGGCTGATGGAAATTCGATGGGTCAAAATTCTGGGCGCTATTTATTTAGCATGGCTCGTTTGGGATCATTTAAAAGAACCCAACAAAGGAGAACAGCCTGTTGAAACGACGAAAACCGGCGTACTGATTCGGATGTTTGGCCCGTTTTGGGGAACGGTTGCAGCGGTAGAACTGATGGATATTGCTTTTTCCGTCGACAGCGTTCTGGCGGCGTTTGGGATCAGCAAAGAAGTATGGATCCTGCTTTTGGGCGGTATGTTCGGTGTTCTGATGATGCGGACAGTAGCAGGCCTGTTTATGAAGCTGATTGACCGGGTGCCGGAGCTTGAGACGACTGCTTATATTTTAATTGGGATCATCTCCATTAAAATGATGCTGAGCATTGCGCATATAGAAATAAGCCATACCATTTTCTTTGTGATTTTAGCAATGGCGTTTGTAGGAACATTCGTTGTTCATATTTTTCGAAGAAACCCTGTCAATTAGCGGCAGGGTTTTCTTTATGGAGATAAGAGAAGGAGAAAGGAAACAGAAAATGAACAGTTTAAGAAATGAGATAGAACAACAGCGGTCAGGGACCGGACAGCTTTTTCTGCTGTTCAGTATTATCCTGCTGGCGTTAAATATGCGGTCACCGATCACCTCAGTCGGACCGCTCACAACGATGATTCAAAATGACCTGCAGCTATCAAGTGCAGCAGCAGGGGCACTGACAACGATTCCGCTGCTCGCTTTTGCCATATTATCACCGTTTGCGTCAACGTTAGCACGTGCATTTGGCATAGAGCGGGTGCTGTTTAGCGCATTGCTGCTTTTAACAATCGGTTTGATGCTGAGGCCGGCGGGAAGTGTAACGGGATTGTTTTCCGGCACGATCCTGATCGGGCTGGCGATTGCTCTTTGCAATGTGCTTACACCAGCTGTTGTAAAGCTGAATTTTCCTCATAAAATCGGCGTCATGACAGGCTTTTATGCAATGTCTATGAATTTATCAGGAGCCTTTGCGTCTGGATTTAGTATTCCAATGGCCGCATTTAGTTCCTTTGGCTGGCGGGCTTCATTAGGGGTTTGGATCATACCGGCAGGGGCCGCCATCCTTGTTTGGATGACGCAGTGGCGCTACATTCGGCATCCGTTAAAAGCAGGACGGCGCACAGGCCAAAAAACCTCCCTTAAGCGCTCGGCACTGGCCTGGAAAATCACCGCTTTTATGGGCATTCAGTCTCTTCTGTTTTATTCACTTGTAGCCTGGCTGCCTGACATTCTGCATGAACAGGGGCTGGGTGTGGAATCAGCAGGGTGGATGCTGTCCGCCATTCAATTCACACAGCTGCCGTTTACGTTCATTGTTCCGATCATCGCCGATCGAATACAGAATCAGCAGCCGCTTGTGATCGCAGCCGCCTTTTTTATGGCCGCCGGCTTGAGCGGTATTTTATTCGCCTGGACGGAATGGATCGTTCTGTGGGTTATCTTGATTGGGATTGCTGGAGGGATTTCTTTTAGCCTTGCCATGATGTTTTTTACACTCCGGACGAGAACCTCGCTGGAAGCGGCTGACCTGTCCGGAATGGCACAATCAGCCGGCTATTTATTTGCTGCACTGGGACCGGCCTTGTTTGGCGCGATTCATGATACATTAAACGGATGGACGGTGCCTCTTCTGCTATTAATAGCGGCTGTGAGCGGCCTTTTTATCGCCGGCATGGGTGCCGGAAAGAACGAGTATGTAACGGGGGAGCTGGATCCTCACTCCATGAAATAAAAGCTGCACGACAAGGAGTCTTGCTCCTTGTCGTGCAGCTTTTTTACTTATGATTCGGTTCATATAACTCCCATGTGTATTTAAGAGAATCAACAATAAAGTCGGCTACTTCTTCTGCGGAACGATGACGAACCGGCAGTGTAGAATGGTGAATGGCGTACGCGCTCTGCCGTTTGTAAAACAGCTCTTTAATTTCATCTATGCTTTTGCTTTGAAGAACAGGACGGGTATCGATCAAAAGATCAAGACGTTCTTTCCATTCTTCCCAATCAACATCCAGATAAAAAACGATGCAATGATCCAAGCACGCTTTTCGGATTTCCGGGTTTAAAAAAGCACCGCCGCCGATAGACAGAACTTTCAGCTTTTCCTGGGCAAGAGAGCATGTTTTCTTCTGTTCATATTCACGAAAAAACGGCTCGCCGCGCTCGGCGAAAATTTGGGGAATGGTCATGCCGAAATCTTTTTCAATTTCCTGATCTACGTCAATAAATGTTCGGTAGAGTTTTTTTGCAACCAGTTCGCCGATCGTCGTTTTGCCGACGCCCATAAAACCGATCAATACAATGGATTTCTGTCTTGCCGGTATCTGTAAATGGTTCAATCGAAACACTCTTTCCTTTGTTTAAATTACTTTTTAGTATAGTACAGCTGTGAAGCGCCGTAAACATGTTTCAGCACAGGATAGAAGAAGGCTTTCCAATCGTTTCATGCTACACTAGAAGAAAATGTGAAGAAAGGATGATTTAATTGAAGCCAGTTGTTGTTGTGTACAAGCCTTTATATCAGGAAGCACTCCAGTATATTCAGTCCCTATGCCAGGTTGAATATTTCCCGGGATATGAACGAACCGATCCAGATTTCGTGGAAGCGCTCGGCCGCGCGGACGGCTTGATTGGTTCAGGTTTAAAAGTGGATGAGGCACTCTTGGATAAAGCGCCAAATCTAAAAGTAATCGCCAACAAATCAGTAGGCTACGATAATCTCGATATTGGGCTTTTAAAAAAGCGCGGCATACAAGCAGCGAATACGCCGGGTGTTTTAGATGATACAGTCGCAGATACCATTATGGCACTTGTGCTGGCTGCTGCACGGCGGGTAACCGAATTGGACCGGTTCGTTAAAACAGGCGGCTGGGCTGAAAAGGGATTTCATGAGGGCCAATTTGGTGTGGATGTGCATCATAAAACACTTGGTATTATCGGCATGGGTGGTATCGGGCGGACCGTTGCCAAGCGGGCACATTTTGGCTTTGAAATGAACATTCTCTATCATAACCGTTCACGCCAGGAAGAAGCAGAGCATACATACAACGCTGTTTATTGTACGATGGATGAGCTGCTTGAACAGTCGGATTTCGTTTGTGTGATGACACCGCTGACCGAACAAACGAGGGGAATGATCGGCCGGGAAGCGTTTGAGAAAATGAAGGAAACAGCTGTTTTTATCAATGCATCACGCGGATCCGTCGTAGATGAAAAAGCACTGATCCATGCCTTACAGTCCAAGCAAATCCGGGCTGCCGGACTCGATGTATTCGAGCAGGAGCCGGTTCGCTCCGACAACCCGCTTTTACAAATGGACAACGTCGTTACGCTGCCGCATATCGGCTCGGCAACCGAAGAAACACGCAAAAAGATGGCGATGCTTGCGGCCGAAAACGTGGTTGCCGGCGTTACAGGGGAAACATTAAAAACGCCTATTTATTAATATTTTATACTTTACTGTTTTAATTAAGAAAAAAAAGCACTTTCTGAACCGCAGGCGGTCCGGAAAGTGCTTTTTTATATTTGACAGCCAAGCTGCCGTGAAATATTTTTGGATGTTTCGCGCATTTTACGGATCAGCTCATCATGAATGCGTTCCATGGTAATGCGGTGAACAGGGCCGGATACACTGAAACTGGCGACGATGCGGCCGCTGAAGTCGCGAATCGGCGCGGCGATACAGCGAATGCCTTCCTCATTCTCAATATTATCCAATGCATAATTCTGCTGTTTGACGAGATCAATTTCTTTCTTTAGTTCCTCAAGTGAATCAATCGTTTTGGCTGTTCTTTTCACAAAATCGATTGACGCTGTTGCCTGTTTAAATTCGTCTTCATCCATACCGGACAGCAGGATCTTTCCTACCCCGGTGCAGTACATCGGATTACGGCTGCCGATTCGGGAATACATGCGGATCGTCTGGCTGCTTTCAATTTTATCGATATACACCACTTCTGCATTATCCTCAACACACAAATGAATCGTTTCGTTAATATCCTCGCATAAAGCTTCAAGAAAGGGCCGGGCAGCGGAAATAAGACCGTTGTTAGCTGTTATATTGCGTGATAAGTACAAAACTTGATAACCGAGCCGGTACTTTTCCGTTTTCGGATCCTGTGTCACATACTTCATATTCAGCAGTGTGCCGAGCAGGCGGTGAATCGTACTTTTGGATAAGCCAGCTTTCTCAGCAAGCCGGCTGATTTGAATGCCGTCTGGATAGTCCGACATGATATTAAGAAGCGTCAATGCGCGTTCAAGTGACTGGACATTGGACATAAAAGTGTCCTCCTTCAAAGAGCTGTTCCATTTATCATAGGGAATCGTTGTTTTTTTGTAAATAGGCTCATTTTTTTCTTTTTTCAGAAAATAGCTTGCAAATGATGAAAACGCCTTTATAATAAAATTATAAATAATGAAACAATGTTCCACGATACGGAACAAAATAAAAGGAGTGTTGGATATATGAAAACGATCTATGCTCATCATCCGGATGATGTAAAAAACTACACGACTGACAAGCTTCGTGAACAGTTTTTAATGGAAAAGGTGTTTATCGAAGACAGCATTCAGCTAACGTACAGCCACGTCGACCGGATTATTTATGGCGGTGCCATGCCAGTTGAGAAAGCGCTAACAATGGAGGTGGGAAAGGAATTAGCCGCAGAATATTTTCTTGAGCGCCGCGAAATGGGCGTCATCAACGTCGGCGGTGACGGTAAAGTCACACTGGATGGCAAAGAATATGAGATCAATAGCCGTGACGGCCTTTATATCGGCAAAGGAACGAAGGATATCGTGTTCGAATCAAAAGATGCAGGGAACCCGGCTAAGTTTTATATCAATTCATGTCCAGCACATCACTCCTATCCAACGGTTAAAGTTGGTCTTGCCAATGCCATTGCGCGTCCAATGGGGGCAGACGAATCAATGAATAAGCGGACGATTTACCAGTTTATCCATCCAGATGTATTAGAGTCGTGCCAGCTGAGCATGGGGATGACCATGCTTGAAAAAGGAAGCGGCTGGAACACGATGCCGTGCCATACACATGAGCGCCGTATGGAAGTTTATTTTTACTTTGATATGGAAGAGGACACACGCGTGTTTCATATGATGGGGCAGCCGCAGGAAACACGTCATATTGTCATGGCGAATGAGCAGGCGGTACTGTCGCCAAGCTGGTCGATTCATGCGGGTGCCGGCACGAACAACTATACGTTTATTTGGGGCATGTGCGGCGAGAACATTGATTTTGATGATATGCAATTTGTCGATATGAAAGACTTGCGCTAAGGAGGCGGACCAGGATGGCTTTTCAACAGGAGTTTTTTTCACTAAAAGGAAAAACAGCGCTCGTCACAGGAGCAAGAACAGGAATTGGGCAGGCGATTTCCGTTGGTCTTGCCGCATCTGGGGCACATGTTTTATTGCTCGGGCACCGCGATAATTTAGAAGAAACCAAAGCGCAGATTGCCGAAGCGGGTGGAACCTGTGAAACGGTATTGATTGATTTAAGCCAGACCAGCAGCATTCGGGAGCAGATTAAGCCGGTGCTTGAAAAGCATCAAATTGACATTTTAGTCAACAATGCCGGCGTCATTTACCGTGAGCCGGCAGCCGAATTTGATGAATTAGAATGGAACCGTGTCATGGATGTAAATATAAATGCCGTGTTTATTTTATCGCAGGAAGCAGGGCGGTCCATGATTGAGCGGGGCTCCGGAAAAATCATTAATATTGCTTCGCTTCTTTCTTTCCAGGGCGGCGTTTTCGTTCCTGCTTACACGGCAAGCAAGCACGCGGTAGCCGGTTTAACGAAAGCGCTTGCGAATGAATGGGCCGCTAAAGGCGTCCAGGTGAACGCCATTGCACCTGGCTACATTGAAACGAACAATACAGAAGCACTTCGTAACGATCCGGATCGGAGCAAATCTATTTTGGACCGGATCCCTGCTGGAAGATGGGGAGAGGCGGATGATATTGCCGGTGCAGCTGTTTTTCTTGCTTCCAGAGCAGCGGACTACGTGAACGGTCACGTACTCGTTGTCGATGGCGGCTGGATGGGAAGATAAGGAGGCGAAAGAGATGGATGTGATAACAATCGGCGATGGCATGATTACCTTTGACCCCGCTTCGAAAGGGCCGCTTCGCTTCGTCAATCAATTCCAGCGGAAAATTGGCGGGGCTGAATTAAACGTAATGCTGGGCTGTGCCCGCCTCGGTCTTCGCTCGGGCTGGATCAGCCGTCTTGGCAAGGATGAATTTGGCCGGCATATTATAAACACCGTCCGCGGAGAAGGAGTGGATGTTTCCGAGGTCAAGCTGGAGGAAGGATACGCGACGTCGCTGAATTTCAAAGAAGTACAGGAATCCGGTGCGGGACGAACCTTTTATTACCGCCTGCCTTCACCAACTGAAACATTGACACCGGAGGCACTGCCGGAGGAATACATCAAAGGAGCCAAAATTCTTCATGTTACCGGCGTATTTCCGGCGATTCAGCCGCAAAACCGCCAGGTGATTCTGCGGGCGCTTCAAATTGCAAAAGAAAATAGTGTGAAAGTGTCCTTTGATCCAAATATCCGGCTTCGTCTTTGGTCAAAGACAGAAGCGCGTGAAGCGATTTTATCCTATTTGCCATATGTCGATTATTTATTAACGGGCCGTGAAGAGCTGGAAATCATCTTTGATTCAGCAGATGACAGCTTTCTGCGCCGCGCACTCGGCGGATTTTCTTTTGAGCAGGTAATTATGAAAGACGGCGACAAAGGCTCAGCTGTTCTTCAAAATGGCTCGTGGCAGCATGTGGCTGGTTTTCCGGTTGTGAAGGTAGTAGACACAGTTGGAGCCGGAGATGGATTTGATGCCGGTTTTCTATACGGATTGCTGCAGGGCTGGCCGGTGGAGCGGTCACTTGAATTTGCGAATGCCATTGGCGCGATGGTTGTACAGGTGAGCGGCGATAACGAAGGCCTTCCGTACTTGGAAGAGGTGGAAGGGTTTTTAGGCCAGCGGGAAACGATAGAAAGGTAGGGAAACAGCATGGTAATTGAACAGTTAATCGAGGCGCCTCTTGTGCCCATTTTACGGAAAGTGCCGTATGACAAAAGCGCGGCTATTGTAAAAGCGCTTGTTGACGGCGGTGTAACCTCCATTGAAGTAACCATGGAAAGTGACCGGGCCGAGGAGATCATAGCAGAAGCCATTCAGACGCACGGCAATCGTGTGCTGGTGGGTGCCGGAACGGTGCTGAATATTGAGGACTGCCGCCGGGCTATTGAAGCCGGTGCCCAATTTATTGTAACGCCGGCATTGGATGAAGAAGTGACGGCATATGCAGTCGAGCAAAACGTTCCGATCATTCCGGGTGTATTTACGCCGGCAGAGATGATGAGGGCAATGAAGCTGGGGGCAGAAGCCATTAAGCTGTTTCCGGCATCCGTGCTTGGTCCCGCTTTTATTAAAGATGTAAAAGGGCCGCTCAGCCATATTCCTATTATGACAACCGGAGGCATTACGCTCGAAACAGCCGCTGACTACATTAAAGCAGGAGCCGCGGCAGTCGGGACGGGCAGCGCTTTGTTGAAAAAAGACTTGATTGCTTCTAATGACTGGGAAGGGTTAAAGAAAGAAACCGAAAAGTGGATTCAAGCTGTAACGATCCATAAAGTAGCAGGTTAAAACACCGTATAGCCGAAATACAAGGAAAACAGGCCGGAATTTTCCGCCTATGGCCGGATTCTTTATCGTCCCGGCCGTAGGCTCACTGATTCCGGCTCCCTTGTGTTTATTTCGGCCTGCAGAAAAACAGGAGGGGAGCAAATATGAAACTAGGCATTCGTGGACATGATCTGGAAAAAATGCCGGCAGAAGAGTTGGCCCGGACCATTTCTGATAAAGGATTCGATGCGGTGCAGCTGGCGGTCGGAAAATCATTTGATTTTTATACGGGGCCCGGCAGCTTAACGAAAGAGATTTCCCGGGAAATTGGCGAGACGTTCCGCCGGCATGATGTGCAAATTGCGGTGCTCGGCTGCTATATTCAAATGATTCATCCGGACACCGCTGTCCGCCGGCGTGAGCTGGATCGTTTCAAAGAGCATCTGGCTGCTGCAAATGATTTTGGCTGTCTGCTGGTCGGGACAGAGACTGGAAATGTTCATGCAGAAATCGCGTACACAACGGACAATTTCAAGGAAGAGCCGTTTCTAGCCGTTGTAGAAAGCATGAAAGAACTGGCTGCTGAAGCAGAAGCGCAGAATGCGGTCATTGGAGTAGAGGCCGGTGTGAACCATCCGATCTACTCACCGGAAACGATGAAGCGGCTGCTTGACCTTATTCAGTCCGATCATGTGCGTGTTATTTTCGATCCAGTTAATTTACTGACGGCCGAAACGTGGGAGAATCAAGCAGCTATATTCCAAGAGGCGTTTCATCTGTTTGGTGATAAAATTGCCGTGCTGCATGCCAAAGACGTTGAGCTGAAAAACGGTTCGCTTCAAGCAGTGCCGGTAGGGAAAGGCTTAATTGATTACGAAACTGTTTTTCGGCTGATCAGAGAAACAGGCCGATCGATCCCGGTTTTACTGGAAGATGTGCGTGACCCGTTTATTGAAGAGAGCCGCCAGTTTCTTGCTGCTCAACATCACTGATTTTTAAACAAACTCCCCGGAAAAGTAATATCGAAATTTTTCCTGATTTCGATAAACTGGATAAAAAGGGGATGGTATAATGGTACAAATAATGACGAATGGTGTGTACCGGTTTTGTGAATGGGTGACCCGTCTTGCTTATTTAAACGTTTTATGGATAGCGTTTTCACTGGCGGGTCTGCTCGTTCTTGGCTTTTTTCCTGCGACGGCTGCCCTGTTCGCAGTCACACGCAAATGGGCCATGGGGGAAACGGATATACCTGTTTTCCGGACATTTTGGTGTACGTATAAGGAATTGTTTTGGCGGTCCAACCGGCTTGGTCTTACGCTGACGCTGCCTGCTGTTTTATTTGGTGCGAACTTTATGATCTTTGAGCAGTATGGAGCGCCGCTTCCGTTTATGCCGTTTCTGTTAACAAGCTTTTTCTTATTGTACAGTGTGGTTGCATTATTTGTTTTTCCGGTGTATGTTCACTATAACGTTCCGCTCAAACAAACGGTCAAGTATTCACTTTTGATCGGGCTGCTGCGCCCTGTTCATACCGCGCTGATGATTGCGAGTCTGATCGGAATGGCATATGTTATGATGCAGCATATTACGTTTGTGTTATTCTTTAGTGGAAGCGCTTTCGGATTTGTGCTTATGTGGTTTGCGATGAAGGCATTTCACAAGGTAGCGGAAAAGCAGAAAGAAGCCTCTCTGCAGCAAACGTAAAAAATGCGCTGGAGGAGGATGCGTGTGATTGAAGGCATTATGGAAATATCTTGTTATCACATTTGAAAATTTAAAAATTAAGTATAAGTTTATTGTGTTTGTTTCTGCCATTATGTGTGTGTTTTTACTTTTTACCATTGCCGGCCTGCAGTATGCCTTTACAACGTATGATCAGCAAATTTATCGAAAATCCTCTCAGGTACTCAGCATGTCATCTGACAGTGTAGAAAATGAGCTGCAGCGTATTCAGGATATTTCATTTGAAATTGTCACCGACCCTTTTCTTATTCAGCAGACAGTCCATACAAAGAAAGCGGCAAACCGATATGAGCAGTATGGCATTCAAACAGCCATCAGCAACCGGTTAAGCGACTACATCAGCTCTGAAAAATATATTCATTCCATTTACTTGATTGATACAAATGGCAAAATGTATTCAGCGGGCAATTCGCTCGCCCCGGCAGCGGAAGAAGAAAAAGCGATGCTGATTAAACGGGCAGAGCAGGCGCACGGATCAAATGTATGGGTAACGGCAGACGGCATGAACCGGTTTTTAACCGCTGCCCGTCAGATCCGTTCCTACGAGAATTTAAGTATGGAGAATCTGGGCACGATTGTTATTCGTGTGGATTTAGCCAAAATCGTCGCGTCACTGCCTGAAGAATGGGAAGACACACAGGGCAACACGATGATTTCAAATGGGGATCACGTGTTTTTTTCGGAGGAAGATATACGTCCGTTTCGCTCTTTTAATTTTTCCGAACAGACAGCGCAAGGGTACACGATCAAGGAAATCAACGGCAGCCGGTATTTTGTCACCTACGTAAAAACATCGTTTGCAGACTGGACGTATTGGCACTTTATTCCATTTGATGCGGTATTTTCAAACATCACTAAAGTGAAGTATTCGATTATTGCCGCTTTTGTTATTTTACTGCTTATTGTCATTATGACGGTGGTTCATTTCACACGAAAAATTACTACGCCGATTGAAGAACTGGTCCAAACGATGCACCACATACAGAAAGGGGATTTTGCAATCGCGGAAACGATGCCGCCGCCTCCTCGTCATCAAGATGAGATTGGGATGCTCCACCGCGATTTTACATTTATGGTTCAGCGCATTAATGAACTTATCAAAGAAAACTATGAAAAACAGCTGCTCTTAAAAGAAACGGAATTTAAAGCGCTGCAAGCACAGATGAATCCGCACTTTTTGTATAACACGCTTGAATCCGTCAACTGGCTGGCGAAGGTAAACAAGCAGACGCAGATTTCTAAAATGGTAGAGTCCCTTGCTTATTTGCTGCGGAACTCCGTTAACCTAAAAGAAGATATTGTTACGATTGAGCAGGAAGTCGATTTAGTCAGCCATTATGTGACCATTCAAAAATATCGCTTTGAAGACCGGCTTGATTTTCACCTTGAAGTGGAGCCAGAAGTACTGAAATGCCGTATTCCAAAGCTGACCATTCAGCCGCTGATTGAAAACGCGATTCATTATGCGCTTGAGAAAACGATTGATCCGTGTACAATCACGATCAGGGCGCACAAAAAGCGTGATGCTGTTTTTGTGATAGTCGAAGATAACGGACCTGGCATGGATGCACAGTTTCTGGAAAAGCTGTACAAAGGAGAAGTCAAAACACGTGGGACAGGCATTGGCCTGAAAAATATTGATGAACGGACGAAGCTGTTTTTTGGGGAGAAATATGGAATTACCATTCACAGTGCATCTGGAAGAGGAACGGCTGTGACGGTTTTTTTACCTTTTGAAACGGGGGATGAAAATCATGTACAAAGTGTTGCTGGCGGACGATGAACGCATCATTTTGGAAGGGATTTCAAACGTGATTGACTGGCAGTCGCTTGATACGGAACTGGTTGCAACCGCACGAAATGGAATTGAAGCCTACGAAAAAATTGCCGAACATCACCCGCACATTGTGATCAGCGATATTAAAATGCCGGGTATGGATGGCCTTGAGCTTGCCGGCAAAGTGCGGGCTGATTTTCCTGATATTCAATTTATTGTTTTGTCTGGCTTCAGTGAGTTTGAATATGCCCGGTGCGCCATGCAGCACGGGGTAAAAAACTATTTGCTCAAGCCGTGCAATGAAGCTGATATTATTGAAACGGTCACAGACGCGGTGAAACACATTAAGCAGAAGGAACAGCAGCGGCAGCAGTTTGAAGAAATACATGCGAAGCAGCCGGCAGCCGAAATACGGCAGCCGTGCCGGGAGTATTCGCCGGTGATTAACGAAGTAGTCGACATTATTTACAATCATTTCAGCGACAAGCATTTGTCCTTAAAATGGGTAGCCGGTCAAATGCTTTACATGAATGCTGACTATCTCGGGAAGCTGTTTAAGCAGGAAACAAATGAGCGATTTTCCGTTTACTTAACGAAAGTCCGTATTGAGGAAGCGATCAAGCAAATTGGACAGACAGAGGATGTGCGAGTCGCCGACTTGGCGGAACGGACCGGCTTTGGGGACAATCCCCAGTATTTCAGCCAGGTATTTAAAAAGTACACAGGTGTTACGCCGACGGAATACCGTAAAGCCATATGAACAGATGGGTCCTGACCGAAGTCGGGGTCTTTTTTTTTTGACTTTTCATCGATCACTGTTTTTTAAACATTGTTGTCGGGTTTTTCCATTTAAATAATTCAGAAAATCCATAAAATAAGGATTGTAAGCACTTTCAAAAAAAGAAACGAAAGCGGGGGACTGGGATGAAGAAAGTCGTATTGTCGCTAAGCAGCCTTATGCTGGCTGCCGGACTTGCCGGGTGTGGCAATGACAGCAGCAGCGGGACGAGCGGTGAAACAAAAGAAGGCAGTTCAAATGAAGAGATTACACTTCGTGTTGCATGGTGGGGCGGCCAGCCGCGTCATGATTATACAATGAAAGTTATCGAAATGTATGAAAAAGAACATCCAAACGTAAACATCGAAGCGGAGTTTGCGAACTGGGATGATTACTGGAAAAAACTAGCGCCAATGGCAGCAGCCAATCAGCTTCCTGACATTATTCAAATGGATACAGCTTACTTGTCACAATACGGTGAAAAAGGCCAACTAGAAGATTTAACACCATATACAAAGGATGGCACGATCAACGTTGAAAATATTGATGAAACAACTCTAAAAGGCGGCAATATTGGAGACAAAATGTATGGATTTAATATGGGTTCAAATGTACTGTCAGTCATTACAAACGATGACATGCTGAAGCAGGCAGGCGTTGAATTAAACAGTGAAAATTGGACATGGGATGATTTCGAAAAAGCTGCCATTGACGTACAAAAAGCAACCGGCAAATACGGCACAAACCCGATGAATCCACCGGATGTCTTTTTCCCGTACTACCTGCGCACACAGGGCGAACGCTTTTATAAAGAAGATGGTACAGGCCTTGCCTACAAGGATGACCAGCTGTTCGTCGATTTCTTTGAACGCCAGGTTCGTTTAATTAAGGCGGAAGCGTTCCCAACGCCAGATGTGTCTGCCCAGGTTAAAGGACTTGAAGATGACTTTATCGTAAAAGGCAACGCAGCCATGACATGGAACTACTCCAACCAATATCTTGGTTTCGCGCAGCTGACAGATGCACCGTTAACACTTAACCTGCCGCCGGAGCAAGCTGAAAACAAAGCACTTTTCCTTCGTCCAAGTATGTTCTTCTCCGTGCCGAAAAGCTCCCAGCACAAAGAAGAAGCAGCGAAATTCATCGATTTCTTTACAAATGACGTAGAAGCCAACAAATTGATCAAAGGCGACCGCGGTGTACCGGTTTCATCCGAAATCATCGATGCCCTAAAGCCTGAACTGACAGAAGATGAATTGAAAATTTTTGAATATGTTGAAAGCGCCTCTGAAACAGCCAGCCCTGCTGACCCGCCAGATCCGCTTGGCAGCGCTGAAGTAATGAAAGCCTTGAAAGACATTTCCGACCAAATCCTGTTTGAGAAAATCTCACCTGAAGAAGGGGCGAAGAAATTCCGTAAGCAGGCAGATGAAATTTTAAGCAGAAACGCCTAATGACAGAGCAGGAGTATGGCAGAAAGATCGTACTCCTGCTTTTCTAAAATAAGAAAGGACGTGACCCCAAATGAAACTACGCCCGGCAGGAGAAAATCTCGCAGGCTATGCTTTTATCTCTCCATTCATTATTGGATTTCTTGCCTTCACCATTATCCCGATGATTGTTTCACTTTACTTGTCTTTTACAAGCTATGACTTGTTTTCCGCCCCGCAGTGGGTTGGGCTTGCCAACTACGTTGAAATGTTTACCGGAGATGAAAAGTACTGGACAACAATTAAAGTTACCTTTACCTACGTGCTGGCCGGTGTGCCGCTTCGCTTAACCTTTGCTCTGATTGTTGCAATGCTGTTAAACCGTGCTTCCCGTATGGTAGGTGTATACCGGACACTGTTTTACCTGCCGTCCATCATTGGCGGAAGTGTTGCGGTAGCAATTATGTGGCGCAACATTTTCGGGAATGAAGGGACCATTAACCAGATTCTGTTCTTTATGGGAATTGACCAAAAAATCTACTGGTATCAGGAGCCAACATCGGCGCTTTGGACATTGATTCTGCTGTCTGTGTGGCAGTTCGGCTCTTCCATGCTTATTTTCCTGGCCGGCTTAAAAAATATTTCGCCGGAATATTACGAAGCAGCGAGTGTAGATGGGGCTAACCCGTTCCAGAAGTTTTTCAAAATTACGCTGCCGCTTCTCAGCCCTATTATTTTCTTTAACCTGGTGATGCAGACGATTTCCGCATTTATGACGTTTACGCCGGCTTACATCATTTCAAAAGGAGAAGGCGGGCCGCTTGATGGAACACTTCTTTACTCGCTTTATTTATTCCAGAAAGCATTCAACTTCTTCCAGATGGGCTATGCATCCGCAATGGCATGGGTGATGCTCTTGATCGTTGGTCTTTTAACACTGATTTTATTTAAAACATCCAAGTATTGGGTGCATTACGAATCGAAGGAGGGATAAGGAATGAAAGCACTACAAGAAACACCGCAGGCAGAACCGCGCCAGCTGCGTATCGATAAACCGAAATTCAACTGGAAAAAGTGGCTTTATCATCTTGTGACCGGCGCTTTTGCCCTGCTGATGCTTTACCCGATTCTCTGGCTGCTGATGAGCTCGTTTAAAGAAAGTTCGCAAGTGTTTGTTACGGCGCACTCCCTGATTCCGGATCCATTCATTATCAGCAACTATGCGCAGGGATGGGAAGGCATCGCCGGCCAGTCGTTTGGCACCTTTATTAAAAACTCGCTTATCATCGTCGGCTTTTCCACAATCGGTGCCGTTATTTCTTCGTCCTTAATCGCGTACGGATTTGCCCGCATTTCATTTAAAGGAAAAGCATTCTGGTTCGCCTGCATGATGGTATCGATGATGCTTCCACACGAAGTCGTTATGATTCCACAGTACATCATTTTCGCGAAAATCGGCTGGCTGAACTCGTTTTTGCCGATTATTGTCCCGCAGTTTTTCGGCCATGCGTTTTTCATTTTCCTGATGGTGCAATTTATCCGCAACATTCCAATTGAGCTTGACGAAGCAGCGCGAATTGATGGATGCGGCCGTTTCGGCATTTTCTACAAAGTGATTTTGCCGCTGATCGTGCCGGCTATGGCAACAGCCGCGATCTTCTCGTTTTACTGGAAGTGGGAGGACTTAATCAACCCGGTACTGTACTTAAACAGCCCCGAAAAATATCCGGTTTCACTGGCATTGAAGCTGTTCCTTGATTCTGAGACGGCTTCTAACTGGGGAGCGATGTTCGCCATGTCGGTTGTTTCACTTCTGCCGGTTGTCTTAATTTTCTTCTTATTCCAGAGATATATCGTAGAAGGAATCAGCACAAGCGGACTGAAATAAGAAACGAAAAGGAGCGGCTCTATGGGAAAGAAACTGTGTTTGTTTATTGCCGGTGATTCTACTGCAGCGGACTGTCCCCCTCATGAAACTCCCATGATGGGGTGGGGGCAGGCGGCCGCTGAGTGTTTCACCGATAAAGTGGAAGTCATAAACGCTGCTAAAGGCGGGCGAAGCTCAAACAGCTTCATTGAGGAAGGACTGCTGGATGGCATATGGGACAGCATTTCGCCGGGTGATTACTTGTTTATTCAGTTCGGCCACAACGACCAAAAAGATTTTGGCACAAAGCCGTGGACCACATATCCTCAGTATTTAAGCCAGTACATTGATGGAGCCAGGGAACGGAGAGCCCTGCCTGTTCTCCTCACTTCGGTTCAGCGCCGTACATTTGGAGAAGATGGCACCATCCAAAACTCGCTTGGTGACTATCCGGCTTCTATGAGAGAGCTGGCAGATAAAAAAGATGTGCCGCTTATTGATATGTGGGCGAAAACAAAACAGCTTTACGAGTCATACGGGCCGGAGCGTTCCGCAGAATTATTTACCTGGTTCGCCCCTGGAGAAAACAACAACTACCCCGAAGGCATCCAGGATAATACCCACTTTTGTGAAACCGGCGCCCGCAAAGTCGCCGCGCTCGTTGCAGAGGGCATTCAGGAATTAAATCTGCCGCTCAAGGCGTATATAAAGGAGGCCATTCGCAATGGCTGACAAGCTTTACCACGGCGCCTGTTTTTACCCGGAGCTGTGGGATGACCAAACAATCGCCAAAGACATTGAACGAATGAAAGAAACCGGTATTAACGTTGTGCGTATTGGGGAGTTCGCCTGGTCGAAAATGGAGCCGGAAGAAGGAAAGATTGATGTAGGCTTTTTTACAAATATCATTAATCGCCTGTACGAAAACGGCATCGATACGGTTCTTTGTACACCGACCCCAACGCCGCCGATCTGGTTTTCACACGGCCACCCGGAAAGAATGCATGTGGATCAGGCCGGCCGCACGATGACTCATGGGTCGAGACAGCACGCCTGCACGAACAACGCGCACTTCCGCAAGAAAGCGGCCATCATTACAGAAGCACTTGCTAAAGAAGCTGGCCGGTTGCCGGGTGTAATTGCCTGGCAGCTTGATAATGAATTTAAGTGCCACATCGCCGAGTGTATGTGTGCTTCTTGTAAAAGTCAGTGGCACCAATGGCTTGAAGCACGATACGGCACAATTGAGCAGCTGAATGAGGATTGGGGCACTCACATTTGGAGTGAATATTACCAGTCATTCGAGCAAGTTCCCCAGCCGGCTGCTACCCCGTTTCTTCACCATTCATCGCTGCAGACGATGTACCGGCTGTTTGAATCAGAAAAAATTGCCGGGTTTGCGGATGAACAGGCGTCTATTATACGCCGGTATTCCAAAGCACCCATTACCCATAACAGCACACTCTTTTTTTCGGTTGATAATGAACGTCTGTTTAAATATCTTGATTTTGCTTCCTTTGATACGTATGCCCCGCAGGAAAAAATGGGGTCTTACTTGTTAAACTGCGACGTATGGAGAGGGTTAAAGAAGAACACACCTTTTTGGGTAATGGAAACAAGTACTTCCTATGCTGCATCACTTGAAAGCTATGCAAATCCGCACCAAAACGGTTATTTAAGATCAGAGGCCGTTGCCGCTTACGCGCTCGGCGGCCAAGGCTTTTGCTACTGGCTCTGGCGTCAGCAGCGCACCGGATCTGAACTGCCGCACAGCGCTGTGATCAGTGCGTGGGGCGAGCCGTCTGTCGGATATGAAAATGTGCTGCAGGTTGAAGAAGCACGCAAAAAAATAGAGTCGGCCATGCTTGCGACCAAACCGGTTCAAGCGGATATTGCGATAACGTATTCGGATCGGGCGCGTATGTTTCATTTGACGGAACCGCACAACGGCATTCATTACAAAAATCTCATGACCGACTTATACAACATCATTTTACAGGAAGGGTTTCACCGCGATGTGCTGCCTGAAGGAGGCGATCTTACAGGGTATAAACTGCTGTTTACACCGCTGCTTCCATACGTATCTGATGAGTATTTAGAAAAAGCGAAGGATTTTGTGGAAGCGGGCGGCATTTGGATTGCCGGGCCAATGACAGGCGGCCGGACAAAGAATCACACCATTCATACAGACCGGGCATTGGGCCGGCTGGAGGAATGGGCAGGCGTCAGAACCCTTTTTACCTTCCCGATGGATGAGCAAACCTCGTCTGGAGAAGCATTTGGGCTGGAAGCGCCGCTTGGACTATGGAGTGCTGTATTTGAGCCGGCTGGTGCCCGTGTGGTTGGGACCGTTACAAAAGGGGTGACGCCGAACAAAGCGTTTTTAACCGAGCATCATGTTGGCAAAGGAAAAATCGTGATGCTTGGCTCTATGCCGTCTGGAGCGGCAGGAAAGAAATTGATCGCAGAAATCTTTCAGCATTATGCAAAAGAAGCCGGCGCAGCAGTACAAACAGATGTGACGCCGGGCACGATTGTCGTGCCGCGCGAAACGGAGGATGGGCGTGCAATGTGGGTGATGGTCAATATGGATGGTCACGGCGGCACGGTAACTGTGCCATCAGGCGGGCAGGACAAGTTGAAGGCGGAGCCGGTAGAAGCAGGAAAACTTACAATACAGCCATACGAATATAGAATTATCGAATTTAGAAAAGAAGGTGCTTCTTTATGAATCGGAAAGTGGAAAATGTGAAAATTGCCTACATTGGCGGCGGATCTCAAGGCTGGGCCAAACGGCTGATGAATGACCTTGCGCTTGAGCCAAGAATCAGCGGGACCGTTTCGCTTTATGATATTTATCCGGAAGCCGCCCGGCAAAATGCTGTCATTGGCAACCGTGTATCTGCGCGTGAGGAAGCAGTCGGCAAATGGATATACGAAGCAACCGGAGACATAAAGGAAGCCCTGGCGGATGCCGATTTTGTAATTATTTCTATCCTGCCGGGATCGTTCGATGAAATGGCATCTGACGTCCATACGCCGGAGAAATACGGGATTTATCAAGCTGTCGGCGATACAGTTGGACCGGGCGGTATCATTCGCAGCCTGCGGACCATTCCGATTTACAAAGAAATTGCGGAGAATATTAAAGCGTACGCACCGGATGCGTGGGTCATTAACTATACAAACCCGATGACTCTTTGCACGCGCACGCTGTATGAAGTGTTTCCAGAAGTAAAGGCGTTCGGCTGCTGCCATGAAGTGTTTGAAGTACAGCACCTTCTGGCCGATATGGTGGAAGAAATGACCGGCACAGCAGTGAAGCAGCGCCAGGATATAAAGGTTAATGTAATCGGCATTAATCATTTTACATGGATTGACCGGGCAAGCTATCAACAGATGGACCTGCTGCCGATGTACAGGGAGTTTGTCGAGAAGTATGCCGAATCAGGCTACGAGAAAAATCCGGGAGATTGGGAGAAAAGCGTTTTTTCCTCCGCGAACCGGGTGAAGTTTGACCTGTTTCGCCGGTATGGCCTCATCGCCGCAGCAGGCGACCGCCATTTAGCAGAATTTATGCCGCCGGTTTATCTTGAGAGCCCGGAAACGATAGCGGAATGGAAGTTTCACTTAACACCGGTTGATTTCCGGAAAAAAGACCAAAAAAGCAAAATAGAGCAAAATCAAAAAGTGGCCGCCGGCGAAGCGGATTTTGAACTCGCATCGTCTGGAGAAGAAGGAGTAGCTATCATTGCTGCCCTTCTTGGGCTCGAGGAGCTTGTGACAAACGTCAATATGCCGAACCGGGGCCAGATTGCCAATCTGCCGCACGGAGCTGTTGTAGAAACAAACGCCGTTTTACGCCGTGACAGCGTGCAGCCGGTTTTAGCCGGAAGCCTGCCGGCTGATTTGCTTGGCATTATTGGACGGCATGCCGCTAATCAAGAAGCGGTACTGCAGGCAGCGTTAACCGAAAACAGAGAGCTTGCGCTGAACGCGTTTATCAACGACCCGCTTGTAGCGCCGCTTGGATTTGGGCAGGCGGAAGCACTGTTTGATGAAATGATTCAAAACACAAAATCACATGTTGGAGGAGGTTTTGTTCGTGATCGCAACACGTATGCATCGTCATGATATTGAAGAAACCATTGATTTGCTGATTGATAATCTTGTGAACTTAAACGACCCGGACGGAACGTATGCGATTCCGCTTGCGGATGGACGGAAGATCGACAATAAAAGCTTTAATTACTGGGAATGGACAGCGGGCGTTGGCTTGTACGGCATGATGAAATATTACAAGCTGACGAAAAAGCAGGCCGTTCTCGATATTATTGTGAAATGGTTTGAAGACCAGTTTAAAGAACAGCCTGTTGAGAAAAACGTTAATACGATGGTGCAAATGTTAACGATGGCTTATTTATACGAAGAGACAGGAAACCCAACGTATTTGCCATACCTGGAGTCATGGGGAGACTGGCTGTATCACGATATGCCGCGTACGAAAGACGGCGGCATCCAGCACGTTGTGTTCGGCTCAGAGAACCATCAGCAGCTTTGGGATGATACGCTGATGATGAGCGTGTTGCCGCTGGCGAAAATCGGGCTGCTTTTAGGCAAGCCGGAATATGTAGAAGAAGCCAAAAAACAATTCCTTGTACACATTAAGTATTTATTTGATAAAAAAACCGGCCTTTGGTTCCACGGCTGGACATTTGAGGGCAATCATAACTTTGCGGAAGCATTGTGGGGACGCGGAAATTCCTGGATTACAATTGCAATTCCGGAATTTCTGGATCTGGTGGAACTGCCGGCAGGCGACCCGGTCCGCCAGGTGCTGATCGACACGTTAGACCGCCAGCTTGAAGCGCTGCAGGCGTGCCAGAATGAAAATGGGCTTTGGCATACGCTGCTTTTAGACCCGTCTTCTTACGTGGAAGCCTCCTGTACGGCAGGCTTTGGCTTTGGTACATTAAAAGCTGTGCGCAAGCGCTACGTTGGAAAAAAGTACAAAGAAATGGGCTTGAAAGCAGTAGAAGCAGTAATCGAAAACATTGATGAAACAGGCGAACTAAAGCATGTATCCGCCGGGACGGCCATGGGAGAAACACTTGAGTTTTATAAGCAGATTCCCGTCACAGCCATGCCGTACGGCCAGTCGATGGCGATCTTATGCTTAGTTGAATATTTATATGTAAAATTGTAAAAGAGGCGCTCTACGCGCCTCTTTTTTATTGGCTGGGCCGGAATTGTTAAATTCGGGCCGGATTCTAAAGCTGTTCGGCCGGATTTTCTTCCATTCCGACCCGGCAGCGGGAAAAACCAGCTCTATTTTTCTTTTTCCGGCCGAAAGAAGAAGGTTACCGTCCGTTTACGCGGGCGCAGGAATGCCGCTCGATTAAAACAGAGTTCATCGTGCGGGTGAGCTGCTCCGTTGACCTGGTTTCCAGCTGTTCAAAAAGAAGCGACGTCATTTGCTCGGCAACAGCTTGAACAGGAACACCGATACTAGTCAGCGGCACTTCAAGCGTAGCCATCTGCGGAATGTTGTCATAACCGATAATCGACATATCTTTTGGAATCACCAGACTCGTTTCGCGGATGGCCCGCACAATGCCTGCACTAATATCATAGCTCGCACCAATCACAGCAGAAGGAAGAAAAGAAGACCGCAGCATTCTTTTGGTTGCCTGATAGCCGTCATACCATTCAAGACCGGCTGAATTAATAAACGACTGTTTATGAACCGGCAGGTTAAAATGCTGCATCGCCCGTTCAAAGCCGCGGTACTTTTCCTGCTGACGCAAATTAAGGGGAGAAAAATCGCCAATAAAAGAAATGTCCCGGTGGCCGAGCTCTTTTAAATATTTGACTGCCTGAAACATCGCTTCTTGGTAATGAAGGTCCACAAAGGAAAAAGAATTTTGCGGCCCGGCTCCGTATGAAACAACGGGAAACGGCGCGGTCACACCAGAAGAAAGATTGTTTTCCTCATCGAAAATCAGCACCCCATCTACATGAAACCGTTTGAACAAATCAAGAGAAGCCTGGACAGGGTTAACGGATAAAATCATCGAAAACCCCCTTCTTTGAATTTCGTTGTTCAGCTCGGTCACAAGAGTAGAATGAGCTGCACGATCCAGCGTCGGCCAAATCAATCCAATGGTTTTGGATTGATTGGTGACCAGCTGCTTTGCTGCAAAATTAGGCTCATACCCCATTTCACGTGCCACCCGATGAATCTTTTCTTTTGTTTTCGGCTGAACGAGCGGACTGTCATTTAATGCTTTTGAGACCGTTGAATAGCTGACACCAGCCGCTTTTGCAATATCTTTTATCGTAATGGCCATAATCAATCACCTGAGTTGTTTTTTCTTCATGTTACTCTAAAAAAACGTTGTTATCAATAAAGGATTGCGTGAAATAAAACAATGCAGTATGATAATAACAACGTTGTTATTATGAAAAGGGAGATGGGAAACGTGAAAGCATTTATGGATGATCAATTTTTGTTGACCAATAAGACAGCGGTTACATTGTATGAGGACTACGCTAAAGGAATGCCGATTATCGATTATCACTGCCATTTAAGCCCAAGAGAAATTTATGAAAACAAGCAGTTTGCTAATATAACGGAAGCATGGCTGTATGGGGACCATTACAAATGGCGGCTTATGCGGGCAAATGGGGTAGAGGAGTCACATATTACGGGAGACGCTGATGACTACGATAAGTTTCTTGCCTGGGCAAAGACGGTTCCTATGACAATCGGCAACCCGCTATACAACTGGACACACCTTGAGCTGCAGCGGTTCTTTGGCATTCACGAGCTGTTAAATGAAAAAAGCGCACCGGCCATTTGGGAAAAGGTAAACGGGCAGCTGGCAAGCGGGCGAATGGGCGCGCGTGACTTGATCCGGAACTCTAACGTAAAAGTTGTTTGTACAACGGATGATCCGGCTGATTCTCTCGAGTATCATCAAAAGCTGTTAGAAGAAGGCGGCTTTGATGTAAAGGTTGTGCCGGGATTCCGCCCGGATAAAGGCCTTGAACTTAACCGTGACAGCTTTAAGGATTGGACGGCGGCACTTTCAGAAGCGGCAGGCATACACATCGACAGCTACGATGCATTTTTAAAAGCGCTCGAAGCCAGAATTGACTTTTTCCACCAAACGGGCGGACGTGTATCCGACCACGCACTCGACCAGGTGATGTTTGCGGAGACTACGCAGGAAGAAGCCGGCGCCATTTTCAAAAAAGCGTTAAATGGCGAAAAGGTATCCGTTGAAGAAGAAGCAAAGTACAAAACATACACGCTGACATTCCTCGGTGAGCAGTATGCCAAACGAGGCTGGGTGATGCAGTACCATATGCATGCCCACCGCAATAACAATGAGCGCATGTTCGGGCGCCTCGGTCCTGATACGGGCTATGACAGCATGAATGATGAGCCGCTCGCAAAGCCGCTTGTCGGGCTGCTGGACGCTCTTGAGAGAAAGGGCAGCCTGCCAAAAACGGTACTGTATTCTTTAAATCCGAAAGATAACTACACAATTGCCAGTGTAACAGGCAGCTTCCAGGGAGGCGGCGTGCCGGGCAAAATTCAGTTTGGGACGGCCTGGTGGTTTAATGACCAGAAGGACGGAATGCTTGATCAAATGAAAGCACTGGCCAATCTTGGCTTGTTCAGCCAGTTTATCGGCATGCTGACGGATTCACGCAGCTTTTTGTCCTACACACGCCATGAATATTTCCGCCGTCTTGTCTGTGATTTAATCGGTACGTGGGTCGAGCAGGGGGAAGTCCCGAATGATATGGACCTTCTTGGCGGAATTGTTAAAGGGATTTGCTTTGAAAACGCGGCCGCTTATTTTGACTTCGGCTTAAATGAAAAAGGGGGCGGACTTCTTGCAGCGTCTAACCAAAACAGCGCACGGTAAAACAGAATACCCAGAACGGGTGCTTCAATTTGGCACAGGCAATTTTTTAAGAGCATTTACCGACTGGATGATTCACCGTATGAATAAAGAAACAGATTTTAACGGCAGTGTAGTGGTTGTTCAATCCACTAAACGTGGTGCCGCGGATGTGATCAATGAGCAGGACGGGCTGTACAGTCTTTTTCTCCAGGGAATGCTGGACGGCAGAGCCGTGCGCCAGCATGAAGTAATCGAATCGATCAGCCGGGCGCTGAATGTACACGACCAATACGACGAGTATATGGCACTGGCAACGAGCCCGGATCTCCGGTTTGTCGTCTCTAACACAACTGAAGCCGGCATCGCGTTTGACGAGGAAGACGAGCTGGAGAGCCGCCCGCAAAACAGTTTTCCGGGTAAATTAACAGCGTTGTTATGGAAACGGTTTACTCATTTTAATGGAGACTCGGGTAAAGGGCTCGTGATCATTCCGTGTGAACTGATTGACCGAAATGGTGCAGTGTTAAAAGAAATGGTGCTACGTTATGCAAAAGCATGGCAGCTCGGCGAAATCTTCGCGGAATGGGTAGAGACAGCGAATACATTTTGCAACAGCTTGGTCGACCGGATTGTACCGGGCTATCCCGAAGAGGATGGAGAAGAGCTGGAAAGGGAGCTTGGCTTTGAAGACCAGTTAATGACTGTCGGTGAGCATTATCACTTGTGGGCGATCGAAGGGCCTGGCTGGCTGGAGGAAGAGTTTCCAGCTCATGCGGCCGGATTGAATGTAAAAGTGGTGGAGGACCTGGCTCCGTACCGGTTAAGCAAAGTGTTTATCTTGAACGGGGCACACACTGCTTTAACGCCGATTGCGCTGCTTTCAGGAATCGAAACGGTAAAAGAAACCGTGACGAACAGCGATACAAACGCTTTTGTTGAAGGGCTTATTTTCGAAGAAATTATACCGGCGATTGGGCTGCGAGAGAAAGAAACGACTGCTTTTGCGCATGAAGTGTTAAACCGGTTTGCCAATCCGTTTGTCCAGCATTATGTGAAAAGCATTGCTTTGAATGCGATACCGAAATTTAAAACGAGAAATATGCCGGTACTGATCAAGTATGCAGAAGCATTTGGTGAAGTGCCTCAGCGGATAGCGCTTGCCCTTGCTGCCTGGATTCATGTATACAAAAAAAGCGAAACGGATGAAGCGTATATCGTCGATTTTTTCCGCGATCAATGGCGTGCATGCAATGGTACAGATGAAGCCATTGAAGAGCTTGTGCGAAATGTGCTCGGATATGAAGCGCTGTGGGGCCAGGATTTAAACCGTATCTCCGGCCTGGCAGACCAAACAGCCCGTTTTGCGCTTGACATTGAACGCAACGGCGTCATCGATACGTTAAAGAAAGCAGGTGCACATGGTGAAAGATACGCTGATCATCAACGGTCGTGATAATGTCGCGGTAGCGCTTCGGGATTTACCAAAAGGAACGCACATCAAATCGGGCGTAGAGCTCTCAGAGGACGCAGTCCGAGGGCATAAAATTGCGCTGCAGGATATCGAAGAAAATAACAACGTTGTTAAATACGGTTTTCCGATTGGGCATGCTACAAAGCCCATTAAAAGGGGAAGCATTGTTCATACGCATAACGTAAAAACCAATTTAAACGATATTCAGACCTATACTTTTACACAAAAATTAAACGATAATCCATTTAAACGATCAACAGCGGTTTTTAAAGGTTACAAGCGTGCCAATGGAAGTGTCGGTATTCGTAACGAGCTCTGGATTGTCCCGACGGTCGGCTGTGTAAACGGTATTGCCGACCTCATCATTGAGCAGTTCAAGCAGGAACGGGGCGGAGATATTACACCTTTTGAAAACGCGCTCGTTTTAAAACACAATTACGGGTGCTCTCAGCTTGGGGATGACCATGCCCAGACAAAACAAATATTAGCAGACGCCATTGTCCATCCAAATGCAGGCGGAGTGCTGGTGCTTGGGCTTGGCTGCGAAAACAACAATATTAATGAGCTGCGCGATTCACTCGGCGAATATGATGGAAGCCGTGTTCAATTTCTGCTTTCACAGGACGTAGAAAATGAAGTGGAGGCAGGAGTGAAATGCCTGCACGCTATCTGGGAAGCCGTAAAGCATGATCACCGGGAGGAAGTACCGCTTTCTGAGCTTAAAATTGGCTTAAAGTGCGGGGGATCAGACGGGTTTTCCGGTATTACCGCCAACCCGCTCCTGGGCCGGTTTTCTGACTTTCTCACTGCCCAGGGCGGCACGACCGTGCTAACAGAAGTGCCAGAAATGTTCGGTGCCGAAACAATCCTGATGGAGCGTGCCGAAAATGAGGAAGTGTTCAAGAAGATTGTCGGGCTGATCAACGATTTTAAGCAGTATTTTATCGACCACAACCAGCCTGTATATGAAAATCCATCACCGGGCAATAAAGCAGGCGGCATCACAACGCTTGAAGATAAGTCACTCGGCTGCACGCAAAAAGCCGGCACATCGACAATCGTGGATGTGCTCCCGTATGGAGGCCGCTTAAAAAAGCAGGGGCTGAATTTATTAAGCGCTCCTGGAAATGACTTGGTGGCTTCTTCTGCTTTAGCGGCATCCGGCTGCCAGATGGTTCTTTTTACAACAGGGCGCGGTACCCCATTTGGCTCATTTGTGCCGACGGTAAAAATCGCTACAAACACGCCGCTTTACGAGAAAAAGCGTCATTGGATTGATTACAATGCCGGAGCGCTGATTGGAGACATATCAGCAGACCTGGTCCTTGAGGATTTTATTCAATATATTATCCGGGTAGCAAGCGGTGAATGGGTGAATAATGAAAGAAATAATTTCCGCGAGCTCGCTATTTTTAAAACAGGCGTAACGCTGTAAGAGCCGGTCCCGAACTTTCTGAATAGGATGGCTTCCACTTCAAAATACTAGTCGTGTGCAGACAAGCACACACTATCTACTTTGATGGAGGGATACGATGGGTATTTTAAGTGGAAATCCAAAAGACGAGCCGCTGCACTACGGTGAAGTAGCTGCTATCTGGTCAGGCTCCCTGGCCGCTAAAAGCGCAGCCGCTTTTTACAGCACAATGTTAAACCATGCCGGTGATGGCGATTTGAAGAGAGTGATCGAGGAAGGCTTAACATTGGCACGTGCGGAAATGGCAGGCCTGGATGAAATCTTAAGAGAAAATGGCGTAGCGATCCCGCCGGAGCCTCCTGAACGTCCACATGCAGATCTTGAAAGCATTCCACCGGGAGCGCGTATTCAAGATCCAGAAATTGCGTCGATGATCGGAAAGGATATCGGCATGGGCTTAACATCGCACAGCCAGGCAATGGCGCAGTGTATCCGTGAAGATATTGCGATGATGTTCGGAGAGTTTCACACAGCCAAAGCGAAACTTGGTCAGACTAACTTACGGCTTTTAAAAGAAAAAGGCTGGCTTGTTGTGCCGCCCCTTCATATGAGCCACGTAAATGCATAGTGAAAAAGCAGGACTGTTATCCAGACAGTCCTGCTTTTTTTCTGAAAATAGAACCAATTGTGCCAGCACCAATTGACGCTTTTTAAGCTTGTCCGATAAGATAAAAACAACACATTCAGGAGGGGCCGAATGAGCGGAACATCAATGCTGGAAAAAATAAAACTTCAAAGCAGTGAGATGAGCACAGCAGAACAAAAGGTAGCGTCCTTTATTTTAAGTAATGCCCACCTTGTACCGAGCATGACGACAGGGGAGTTATCGAAAAGGGCGGAAGTCAGTGAAGCAACGGTCATCCGGTTTTGCAAAACGATTGGGGTTGGAAGCTACAAAACGTTTAAATTAACACTCGTCAAAGAATTGTCGAATACATCCATGAGTGTCAATGACTTTTCATTGCTGCAGTCTAAAGATTCGCCCTATGAGCTGTTTAACAAAGTCACCCACGTGAACCGGGGTGCGCTTGACGCCGCCCTTTCAGCATTGGACAAGCGGGAGTTGTCTAAAGCTGTCCAGGCACTGCTTCAATCGAAAATGATCCTATTTTATGGAGTAGGCGGTTCAGCTGCTGCGGCCGTTGATGGACACTATAAATTTGCGAAGCTTGGCTTCCATGCGGTCATGACGCCGGATTTTCATTTTTCACTTTCGGTGGCTGCCCATATGCAGGAGGGAGATGTGTTTATCGCAATCAGTACGTCAGGCAAAACAAAAGACGTTATTGAGCTCGCTCGTTTTGCCCAATCAAGAGGCGCCACCGTCATCGCTATTACGGCTGTGGGCAAATCGGTTTTGTACAAAGAAGCCGATATTATTCTTGGAACACCAATGGTGGAGCATGAAAAGCGGATTGGGAGCATTGCTTCTAGAACCGTTCAGATGAATATGATTGATGCTCTGTACGTAGCGGTTTTTCATCAAATTGGCTCCTATGTAGAAGAGCCATATGCAAAAGCATCTGATGCTGTTTCAAAATTAAAAAAATAATAAAAAAGTAAAATTTCACAAAATGTGCTGGAAAAATTGTATTTTTATTTCTTGGGCGTATAATAGGAGTTGGGACGCTTCAAGAGAAATGAGTGATAAAATGCAAACCGTACAAGATGTTAAGCAAGTGGCAGATGAAGACACATTTGACTGTTTCCGTCACATCAACGAACTGTTACACTCAGGTCAAATAAACGATTCCATCATGTTCAAAAGCATAAAAGAAGAAATAGGTTCGATTCACAAATTGGTGATCGCGGCCATTCAAACGATTCAAAAAAACGGACGATTAATTTATCTGACTCCTCGAGCAAGTGAGCGTATTCATATAACCGATTTAAGCGGACCAGTGAGACTGCAAAATTATAGCGTTGGAAAAAAATACTGCCCAAAATCGGGCAAAAATGAGCTTTTAGCACGAATGGATTTAAACGAACTCCAGGCTGGGCCTCGTGATATGGTCATTTGCTTTGCGGCAGAGGCATCCTCTTATACGGAGAGCAGCTTAAGATACGCACGGAAAAGCGGTGCGATGACAGCAAGTATTCTGCTTGGCCAGGAACCAGAGGAGAAAATGCTGGCCAGTATCAATATAAAGCTGGATTTGGATCAACATTCAACCGCCTTTCAGCGGGCATGGCTGCAAAATCTGTTTATCCGTCTTGTTTCACAGGCAGCATCAGCTTATATTCTCCAATACGAGTTAAAAGAAATTTCCTTTTAATTCTCTGTTTTTCCAATGAGACAAGAAAAAGCAGAGATTTTTGTTTTACGCTAAAATGCGACAGCACTTTAGTGGTATTTGTGTGCAGTTTATTTTATAATAGGAACAGCGTACAATTTTAACGACAAAGGAGTTTTCTTAACATGGCACAAAAAACATTTACAATTACAGATGAAACAGGTATTCACGCTCGTCCGGCTACAGTACTTGTTCAAACAGCTTCAAAATTCAGCTCAGATGTAAACCTTGAGTACAACGGCAAAACAGTAAACCTAAAATCAATCATGGGCGTTATGTCTCTTGGTATTCCAAAAGGCGCGTCTATCACAGTAACAGCTGCTGGTTCTGACGAAGATCAGGCAATCGAAGCTGTAGGCGAAACAATTAAAACTCAAGGTCTTGGCGAATAATTTTTGTCCAAGTTTTCTCTTAAAACGGAAAGAAGAGTCCCTTCTTTCCGTTTTTTCATACATAAAAATCGAAACGCGGAGGAAATGAAATGGCTTACTCACTGATTGCGATTGATTTGGATGGGACATTTCTGAATGAGGAAAAAGAAATTGATCAGCGTTCCATCCGGGCAATTCGCGCTTTTGAAAAATCGGGCGGCCGGGTAGTAATCTGCAGCGGCAGGACACCGCTTGCTACACGCTGGATTGCTGAAACAATCGGTTTAAAAACGCCGATTATTTCGTTAAATGGTGCAGTGCTTCACGATGAAAAGGGCGAATTGCTCAATCAAAAAACCTTTTCATATGCAGGTTTAAAGCAATTTGTTTCATTTTGCGAAGAGGAAAACATATGTGTTCATTTATATGAAGGAAACGACTTGATTGTACCAGAGAAAAACCGCTGGAATGAGAAATGGGTAGACCAAAATATTCTTCCGCTCGTTCAAACAGGCGGCTTGCGGGAACGGCGAAACACATATTTAGAGGAATGCAGGGTGCGGGTGACACCGAACATCAGTCAATGGCTCGAGAACCATCCGGATGTCTCAAAAATGGCCATTTTCAGTGAAACAGGCGATTTTCGGGAGATTGAACAAAAAATCAAAACAAGCCTGCCGGATGTGGAAGCAGCCAGCAGTTCCAATTATGTGAATTTAGAAATTTCGCCTCATGGTGCAACGAAAGGCAGTGCTTTAAAGGAGCTTGCCCTGCGTCTTGGCGTGCCGCTTTCCCAAACAGCCGCCATCGGTGATAACTTCAATGACATTTCGATGTTTCAATGTGCGGGCATTGGCATTGCCATGGGGAACGCACCAGCAGCCGTTAGGGCCGCAGCGCAGCACGTAACCGCTTCAAATGATGAAAATGGCATTGGAGAAGCGATCGATTTTTTAATGCGGTAAAGGTTCAAGCTGGAGAGCCGATGAGCCGGCGGGCTTTTCTATAGGACAGGCACTGAGTTCATCTGCCTATGCTCATCAGCGAAAGCTTTCATCAAAAAGACATAAAACCTTTGTGGATATTCGCAAAGGTTTTATGTCTTTTTTAAAATATTATTTCATAATTATTAAAAAATATTGAAAGTTAAAATCAAAGCGGTTACAATGATGGCATTATTCAAGAGGGGGGATTTAGTTGGGGGAAAAGCTGATGCAGCTGACGACCGAGTCAAGAAACAGCCGTACCATGCAGATAGACACAGCAGATACAAAAACAATCTTAACGATGATGAACGAGGAAGACCATGGCGTGGCAGAAGCTGTCAAGGAAGTGCTTCCTGACATCGAACAGGTCGTTGGCTTTGTGCTTCACTCGTTTCAAAAAGGAGGCCGTCTTTTTTATATAGGCGCTGGAACGAGCGGCCGTCTCGGTATGCTCGATGCGGTTGAGTGCCCGCCAACGTTTAGCACACCGCCCCAAATGGTGCAGGGTCTTATTGCGGGAGGTGAACACGCCTTTGTAAAAGCGGTTGAAGGAGCAGAAGATGATGAAGCCGCCGGCCGGCAGGACCTCCAAAGCCGCGGATTAACAGAAAGGGATACCGTCGTTGGATTAGCGGCAAGCGGCAGGACGCCTTACGTAAAGGGCGGGCTCGCGTATGCCCGGGAAATTGGTGCCAAAACAGCTGCTATTTCCTGCAATAAAAATGCTCAAATCAGCGCGTATGCTGATCAGCCAATTGAAGTCGTGGTCGGACCGGAAGTGTTAACGGGATCTACACGCTTAAAAGCAGCCACAGCACAAAAAATGATTTTAAATATGATTTCGACCGCCTCCATGCTGCAAATGGGCAAGGCATTTGAAAATTTAATGGTCGATGTGCGCGTGAGCAATGTAAAGCTGAGACAAAGAGCGGTTCACACAATTGTCCGGGTAACAGGCGTCCCCAAAAAGCAGGCAGAAGAAACACTCGATGCAGCCGGAAACGAAGTGAAAACAGCGATTGTGATGCTCGAATGCGGCGTGCCATTCGAAGAAGCTAAAGAGCTGTTAACAAAAGCGGAAGGATATGTGCGCAGAGCTGTTAAAAGGGGGGGCGCACGCGGAGGAAGCAGCCGATGACCACAGGGGGATTAAACAGGCTGCGGAGCATTTTGCCCCAGCTGCCTCCTTCAGAAAAAAAAGTCGCCCAGTTTATTTTGGGACAGCCTGAAAAGCTGCTGCATGCTACAGCAAGCGAAATCAGCCAAATGGCTGGTTCAAGCAGCGCGGCAGTGATTCGCTTATGCAAATCAATGGGGGTTAAAGGGTTTCAGGAGTTAAAAGTCCGGGTCGCCGGTGATTTAGTGAAAGTACCGGAAGCAGGATACCGGGATATTGAAAGCGGCGAAACGCTTGATGGCATCACACAGAAAACATTGAGCAATGGGATTCAAAGCTTAACGGATACAGCCGAATTGATAGATTACGGGCAAATGGAGGCGGCGGTTGAGGCACTGGCGGGAGCAAAAACGGTTCACTGTTTTGGTATCGGCGCTTCGAGCTTAATTGCGATGGATGCCCAGCAAAAACTGCTGCGCATTCACAAAAACGCAACGGCTTTTACTGATACACATTTAGTGGCATCCCTGATTGCCAACGCGGCAGCGGATGATGTGCTTTTGGGCATTTCGTTTTCAGGAGAAACACAGGAAGTGGCACGTCTCCTGTCCCTCGCCCAAAAGCGGGGAGTCAAAACGATCAGCTTAACCAGATATGGATCATCTACCGCTGCGTCTCTGGCGGATATCAACTTGTTTACATCTGCATCAAGCGAAGCACCGCTCAGAAGCGCTGCCACCGCTTCACGATTTGCTCAATTGTTTGTGATTGATGTGTTATTTATGGGTGTGGCAACAAAAGAATTTGATCAAACGGTACAGTATATTGATCGTTCAAGGGAAGCGATCGGCTTTTTAAAAGAATCAAAATAAAAAAGGGGAAACAAAGGGTCGAAATACGGGGAAAGGGTGAGCGGGGATGACAAGCGAAAATAAAATGATCGCACAGCAAATTTCCGACTGTTTAGGCGGACCGGAGAATGTCGAATCTTTTACCCACTGCATGACGCGGCTGAGAGTAACACCAGTAGATTATGCGCGCGTAAATACAGAGGCGATAAAAAAAATTGATAGAGTTTTCGGAGTGGTTGAAGAAGAAACGATTCAAGTGATTCTAGGTCCGGGGAAAGTCAATAAAGTCGCAGAAGAGTTTGGCAAAATCATGGATGCGTCAGGTGGAAAGATACTGAGAGACCGTGCAGCTGCCGTAAAAGCAGAATTAAAAGAAAAAAATGCCACGCCGTTTAAGCTGTTTTTGCGTAAAATATCGAGCATCTTTATTCCGCTTATTCCGGCACTCGTTGCATCTGGACTGATTACAGGTATATCGAAAGCGATTATTCAAGCAGGCTGGCTGGCGGCTGATTCACAAACCGCTCTTCTTTTAACAGCGATTGGCAGCGGCTTGTTTGCTTACCTCGGCATTTTAGTCGGCTTAAATGCGGCAAAAGAGTTTGGCGGATCACCTGCTCTGGGTGCGCTGGCCGGCATTTTGGTCATCAATCCGGCGATTGAAGGCGTTACATTGTTTGGGGAAGCATTGGTGCCGGGACGCGGCGGCTTGATTGGAATTTTGTTTGCGGCTATTTTCATCGCTTATGTTGAGCGCTGGATTCGTAAAGGGGTGCCGCAGTCGCTTGATATTATCGTGACGCCGACCATTGCCCTGCTGATTACCGGTATTGTCACGTATGTGATTTTTATGCCAATCGGCGGTTTTATTTCTGAAGTGATTACAAATGGTCTGCTGGCTGTTTTAGATATAGGCGGAATCGTCGCTGGCTTTGTACTTGGCGCAACGTTTCTGCCGCTCGTGGTAACGGGCCTTCATCAAGGGCTGACACCAATTCACCTGGAACTGCTCAATTCCATCGGAGATGATCCGCTTCTTCCTATTTTGGCCATGGGTGGAGCCGGCCAGGTGGGCGCTGCCTTTGCGATTTATATGAAAACAAGGAAAAAACGATTAAAGCGGGCGATAGGGGGATCTCTTCCTTCCGGCATGCTCGGCATCGGTGAGCCGCTTATTTTCGGCGTGACGCTGCCGCTCGGAAGGCCATTTTTGACCGCCTGCCTCGGTGCAGGTGTTGGCGGCGCGTTTCAGGCATACTTCAATGTTGCCACAAGTGCGATCGGGGTTTCCGGCCTGCCGCTTTCGTTTATTGTTCTTCCGCATCAAATTCTATTGTATTTAGCCGGACTTGTTATCGCGTATGCGGCCGGTTTTGCATTTACGTATTTGTTCGGCTTTAAAGATGAAATGGCCAAAGAGTTTAATGAATGAAGAAAGCAAAGCGCAGAGACTCTTTTCTGCGCTTTTTACATAAGGAGGATGCGCATGTTTGGAATTTCGGTTTATTTAAATGAAGACATCGGAGAAAAGCAAGAGCAATATGTAAAGAAAGCAAAGGAGCATGGCTTTAAGTGGGTATTTACATCGCTGCATATTCCCGAAGATGATGCCTCGAAGCTTAGCAGCCGGTTCCGCCAGCTTGCCAGGCTCGCCCGGGAAACAGGGATGGCGCTTTTTGCGGATGTTTCTCCCGCATCACTTGAGAAAATCGGCTTGGCTATGGACCGGGCCGAAGAGCTGCTTGAATGGGGCGTTGCCGGGCTGCGCGTAGATTACGGTATTGCCGGAAAAACGATTGCGGATCTTTCTAAAAGGATGAACATAGCACTCAATGCCAGTACGCTGACTCAGCGTGAATACGAAGACATTCTTTCGGCTGGAGCAGATATCAGCCGCATTGAAGCGTGGCATAATTTTTATCCGCGTCCGGAAACAGGACTTGGAGAAGCCTATATGGAAGAAAAAAACAAATGGCTCCTTTCACTCGGTTTGAGAACCATGGCGTTTGTTCCGGGGGACCGCCATAAGCGCGGCCCGCTGTTTCAGGGACTGCCCACATTAGAGAAGCATCGGAACCGGGCGCCTTTTGGGGCGGCGCTTGAGCTGATCCGCCAGCTGCATACGCAAAAAGTACTGATTGGTGATCCGGACTTGTCAGATGAAGCCTTCCGGCAGTTTAAGTGTTTCGAGGAGGACGAATGTATTCCGCTGCGGGCAAAACCATTTACGGATGTCACTCTTTATGCGGACGCTCAAACGAACCGGCCGGACCCGGCAAGAGATTGTATTCGTTCCGTTGAATCAAGAGGGTTTGCCCAAGCCGGTGACAAAACAGTAGAGCCTTTTCAGACGGTTGAGAGGCCGAGGGGAACGATTACCGTCGACAACAAACGGTATTTACGCTATGCCGGGGAAATGCAAATTACGCTGAATGACCTGCCAGCCGATGAAAGAGTAAACGTGATTGGCAGAATCAGTGCGGAAGACCTGCCGCTTCTTTCGTTTATCGGGCCGGGCGGGCGCTTTATCATTCACTGGGACCAGTAAGCAGTTCTTGCCCCGCCATCTATGATTTTTTCTTTTTGTTTTGGGGAAAAGAAAAGGGAGGTGATGGATATGAATATAAATGTAAAGCCGGCCGCTGTGGCAGAACTGAAAAAGTATGAGTTTGGAGAAAGCGAAGGAGTCCGGATCGAATCGATTTTTATCGGCAGCTGTTCGATTGCATCCGAATACCATTTGCGAATCGATCGTAAAAAAGAAGGCGATGATTTGTTTACCGTCTCAGGCATTCCGTTTCTTGTTTCAAAAGAAAGCCAGGAAAATCTCCACGACCATATTGCACTCGATTTTAACCCGGCGATGGGTTACAAGCTGACATCAGCCGAAGAAACCTACCGTTACAATTTAAAATTGGAGCGGGCATAGTAAGATCTTTCTCTGAGAAACTTTTAAGACTGTCGACAAAGCCGGCAGTCTTTTTTTTTGTAAACACTTCCACTGCCGAAAACGGAAAGGGGGCTTATCGGGGAGTACCGCTTGTTTGAAAGAACACGCCAGGGAAAGTCAGCCAGATTTCACACCTTAAAGCAGTACGAGGGCTTTCTCGGCTCACATCCAAAAAGTTCCTGCTTCTTGTGTGCGAAAAAAAATAAAAGGATATGCGGGCAGCCGGTTTTATTTGTCTGCCATTTGGAGTCTTTCTTTTGAAAGATCTTTTTTGGTACATAATCTAACAAAAGTTCAGACAAATAGTTTGAAAAGTACGAGTATATAGTTAGATCTTTCATGGAATTATATGTTTTTTATTCCTATTTGAAACATTGATGGAAATCAATTTTGGGGAGGGGATAAAGAAGTTAATTTCAAATCCATACATAACAGATTTATACGCTGACCTTCTTGGATAAAAAGCTGTGTATATCATTTTTAAGGGGTGGTTATATGAAAGGGATGAAAAGATTCTGGGGCAAACAAACTGTTATCGCAGCCGTTTCGGCAGCTGCACTTGCATTAAGCGGCTGTGCAGCTTCAAGTGCTTTAAATGAAGAAAAAGAAAAGCCTGCTGCTAATACAGAAGGAGATACAGTAAAAGTAGGTGTGCTTCATTCGTTAAGCGGAACAATGGCAATCAGTGAAGTGTCACTTCGGGATGCGGAATTAATGGCTATTGAGGAAATTAACGCAAACGGCGGTGTTCTTGGAAAGCAGATTGAGCCGGTCGTTGAAGATGGGGCCTCAGACTGGCCGACATTCGCCGAAAAAGCAAAAAAACTTTTGCAGAAAGATGAAGTCGCAACCGTTTTCGGCGGCTGGACATCTGCAAGCCGAAAAGCGATGCTGCCGGTATTCGAGCAAAATAACGGCCTGCTCTGGTATCCGGTACAGTATGAGGGAATGGAGTCTTCACCGAATATTTTCTATACAGGAGCCACAACGAATCAGCAAATTGTTCCGTCTGTGACATGGCTTCTTGAAAACAAAGGAAAATCCTTTTTCTTAATCGGTTCTGATTACGTATTTCCGCGCACAGCAAACAAAGAAATCAAAGCACAGCTTAAAGCAGAAGGCGGCACTCTAGCAGGTGAAGAATATACACCGCTTGGCCATACCGATTACAGCACACTGATCAGTAAAATCAAAGAGAAAAAACCAGAAGTCATCTATAACACGCTGAATGGAGACAGCAACGTTGCCTTTTTTAAGCAGCTGAAGGATGCAGGAATTACAGCGGATGACATTACAGTTTTGTCTGTCAGTATTGCGGAGGAAGAAATTCGCGGCATTGGGACGGATATTTTAACAGGCCATTATGCAGCGTGGAATTATTTCCAAACAACGGATACGCCGGAAAATAAAAAGTTCGTTGCAGCTTACAAGAAAGCATATGGGGATGATCGTGTAACCGGCGATCCAATTGAAGCAGCGTATAATGCCGTTTATTTATGGGCAGCCGCCGTTGAAAAAGCCGGATCCTTTGATGTTGATGCAGTGAAAAAAGCGGCAGGCGGCATTGAATTTAAAGCGCCGGGCGGAACAGTCACCATTGACGGAGATAACCAGCATACGTACAAAACTGCCCGAATTGGTGAAATTCAAGCAGCCGGCCAGTTTAAAGAAGTATGGAACTCAGGCGAGCCTGTTAAACCGGATCCGTATTTAGAAACGTATTCTTGGGCAGAAGGACTAAATTAATCGGTACAAATAAGGGAGGGAAACTTCTCCCTTATTTGTTTTTTAAAAAGGAGTGAACTACATGGCAGTCGTGGCTACACAGCTGTTTAACGGGATTAGTCTTGGCTCTATTTTGCTTTTAATTGCCCTTGGGCTGGCCATTACATTTGGGTTAATGAATGTGATTAATATGGCGCACGGAGAGTTTATTATGGCCGGGGCATATACAACTTATGTGGTCCAGCAGGCATTTTCACATTATGTTCCAGCGGCGCTATTTAATTATTACTATATCGCAGCAATTCCACTCTCATTTTTAATTGGTGCCCTGCTTGGCTTTGTTCTTGAAAAAACGCTTATCCGTTTTTTATATCACAGGCCGCTTGACAGCCTGCTGGCCACGTGGGGGGTCAGCTTAATTTTACAGCAGATGGCACGGTCCATCTTCGGCGCACCAAATGTCGCAGTTACGGCACCGGCCTGGCTTGACGGCGGGTTAACAATCGCGGGTGCTGTTTTTCCTTATAAGCGTTTATTTATCATCGCGCTTGCTGTGATTTGTATGGTTGCCCTTTATTTATACCTTGATAAAACAGCAGCGGGCCGGAAAATGCGCGCAGTTACAATGAATCGCAGCATGGCGTCAAGCCTGGGGGTGTCTACTCAAAAGGTGGATGCGGCAGCATTTGCAATCGGTTCAGGACTTGCCGGCATTGCAGGATGTGCCCTAACGGTTCTGGGTCCGATTGGCTCAACAATTGGCACCTATTATATAGTAGATGCTTTTATGATTGTTATTCTCGGCGGAATTGGAAGCCTGGCCGGTACTGTTTTTGGTGCACTTAGCATCGGTATGCTTGGCACAGTGGCTGAGTTCTGGACGGGTGCCTCCATGGCAAAGGTCATCGTATTTGCGGCTATTGTCGCCTTTTTACAATTTAAACCGGCCGGGCTGCTGTCAGCACGCACGCGGTCATTAGAATAGGAGGGAACAAAATGGATAAGAAAAAACTGGGCTATTGGCTTTTTTTTATCGCACTGTTTTTAGGCCCTCTTTATTTAACTGAATTTCGCCTGGCGCTTTTAGGAAAGTTTTTGTGTTTTGCACTTGTCGCTCTTGGTATCTGTCTCATCTGGGGATACACCGGCATTTTAAGCCTTGGGCATGGTGTTTATTTCGGCCTCGGTGCTTATTGCACGGCGATGTACTTAAAGCTTGAAGCAGCGGGCGGCACACTGCCAGACTTTATGGAATGGAGCGGTGTAACAGCTCTTCCGGCATTTTGGCAGCCATTTTCAAACCCCGTTTTTGCGCTTAGTGCATCTTTGTTGATTCCAGCGCTGCTCGCGGCAATGCTTGGTTTTTTAACGTTTAAAAATCGAATTAAGGGAGTGTATTTTTCCCTAATCAGCCAGGCTGTCGTTGTTGTGTTTGTGACGCTTTTTGTGGCGAAGCAGGACTGGACCGGAGGCACAAACGGATTAACGAATTTTACTACATTTCTTGGTTTTTCATTAGCGTCCCCGCTTGTGCAGATTGTCCTTTACTTAATGACAGTTTTGATTTTGGGTGCCTCGTTTACTCTTGCTGCTGCCTTGACAAAAAGCCGGGCAGGGCGGGTGTTGTCGGCCGTGCGGGACGGCGAAAATAGAGTGCGCTTTTTAGGATTTAACCCAACATCTTATAAAGTGTTCGTTTACAGCTTGTCTGCGGCACTGGCAGGTCTGGCTGGCACATTATTCGTCCTGCAGGTTGGCCTTATCTCCCCGGCTATGATGGGGATTATCCCATCGATTGAAATGGTGCTGTGGGTAGCCGTAGGCGGCCGGTATTCATTGATTGGCGCTGTTTTAGGAGCCATTGTTGTCAATAGTGCCAAAAGCTTTTTTAGCGAGTCTTACCCCGACATATGGTCGATCTTTTTAGGTCTTCTGTTTATTATTGTGGTGATGTTCTTGCCGAATGGTATTGTGGGCGCGGTGAATTCGTGGAATGAAAAGCGGGTCAAATCCAAGCGAAAGGGAGGAACTGCCGATGCAGCCGATTCTGTCGTGTCGTGATGTGAAAGTTTCATTTAACGGATTTCAGGCACTTCAAGGAGTTGATCTAGCCGTTTATCCGCAGGAAGTCCGTTTTTTAATCGGGCCAAATGGCGCCGGAAAAACCACACTGCTTGATGTGATTTGCGGAAAAACGAAAGCAAGTGGCGGTGAAGTCGTATACCGGGAAACGGAAAACATTCGCAAACTGCAGGAGCATGAAATTGTGCGTCTTGGCATTACCCGTAAGTTTCAGGCGCCTTCTGTTTTCACTAATTTGACCGTGCTGGAAAATCTTGAGCTTTCCCTTAAGCAAAAAAGAAGCCTCTGGGCAGTCATGCGAGCCAAATTAACAAAGGAAGACGAAGAAAAGATGGACGCTATGCTTCACCGTATTGGCTTAACCGAGCAGCGGCACCAGCCGGCCGGGATACTTGCACATGGCCAGAAGCAGTGGCTTGAAATTGGCATGCAGCTCATGCAGGAGCCGGAAATTTTGCTGCTGGATGAACCGATCGCCGGGATGAGTGAAACTGAGCGCTATAAAACGGGAGAACTCATTCATGGCATTTCAAAGACCTGTGCAATTTTAATTGTAGAGCACGATATGGAGTTTGTCCGAAACTTTTCGAAACAAGTGACAGTTATGCATGAAGGCCGGGTGCTCTGTGAAGGGACAATGGCTGAAATTCAGCAAAATGAACAAGTGGCCGAAGTTTACCTCGGAAGGAGAGACAGCGCATGTTAAAAGCAGAAGGTATCCGGGCGGGGTACGATGAAAGCATGGTGCTGAATGATGTATCTCTTCAGGCGGAAATTGGAAAAGTAACAGCAGTACTCGGGCGTAATGGAGTTGGAAAATCCACTTTGATTAAAACGATTGCCGGTCTTATTAAACCGGCAGACGGTTCCATCAAGTGGATGGATGAAAGAATAGAAAAGAAAGCTCCCGAATTTCGAGCGAGAAGTGGTATTGCGTATGTACCACAAGGACGAGAAATTTTCTCAGCTTTAACAGTAGAGGAAAATTTACTGTTGGGTCTTGAAGCTCTGCCAAGGAAGGAGCGAAAGGAGCTGCCAGGTGAAATATTCGAATGGTTTCCCATTTTGCGTGAAATGATGCATAGAAAAGGCGGCGACCTGAGCGGCGGCCAGCAGCAGCAGCTGGCAATTGCGAGAGCCATCGTTGGCAGGCCTAAAATGCTTCTTTTGGATGAGCCAATGGAAGGAATCCAGCCATCAATCGTGCAGCTTATTCAACAGGTGATTATCGACATTGCCTCGAAGCAAGGAATGGGTGTTGTTTTAGTAGAGCACAGTCTTGATCTTGCTTTTGCCTGCGCTGATTATTATTACATTTTGGATCACGGTACGGTAGTAAGCGAGGGGATCACGGATATGGCGCATAAAGACCTGGTAAAACAGCATTTAATTATTTAAATCGAAAGGAGAAAGGAGGACAAAACGTCCTCCTTTTTGTGAATAAAATAAATTTTCTAATAACATTCATTCCTTTTGGCTGGAAAAAAAGTTATAATCATGTTAGGAAATGTTACATGGATAACAAAATCTTTATCTTTTAATGTGTAAAATAAAGGATGTGTAGAAAAGGAAGAAGGGGTCTTTTATGAAGCTGACGGCACGCGAGCAGGAAAAGTTAATGATTGTTGTGGCAGCTGATTTGGCACGCCGCCGCAAAGATAGAGGATTAAAGCTGAATTATCCGGAATCGATTGCTCTCATTACGTATGAAGTGATGGAAGGAGCACGCGATGGAAAATCGGTGCCGGAGCTGATGCAGTTTGGCACAACGATTTTATCAAGAAAAGATGTAATGGAAGGTGTTCCGGAGATGGTTCACGATATTCAAGTAGAAGCAACCTTTCCGGACGGCACAAAGCTAGTCACCGTTCATGACCCGATACGTTAAGGAGGAGTGCACATGATTCCTGGTGAATACAAGCTTCAAAGCACTGCGGTTGTATGCAATGAAGGAAAAGAAGAAACGAAGGTTTTTGTGACAAACCGGGGTGACCGGCCCGTTCAAGTGGGTTCCCACTTTCACTTTGCGGAAGTGAATCAGGCACTCGAGTTTGAACGTGACAAGGCACTTGGTAAACGGCTGAATATTCCCGCAGGCACAGCAGTCCGTTTTGAACCGGGAGACGGCAAGCCGGTTGCGCTCGTTCCATTTTCCGGCGAGCGGCGCGTATACGGGTTAAACAATCGTGTGAATGGCGCGCTTGATGGGGAGGAAGAGGCATGAGTTTTCAAATGTCACGCCGGCAGTATGCGGATATGTTCGGACCCACAACTGGTGACTGTATCCGTTTGGCAGATACAGATCTCTTTATCGAAGTTGAAAAAGATTACACGGTGTATGGGGATGAAGTGAAATTCGGCGGGGGGAAAGTGATCCGTGACGGGATGGGTCAGCACCCCCTTGCTACCCGCGCAGAAGCTGTTGACCTTGTACTGACCAATGCCATTATTCTTGACTACACAGGTATTTATAAAGCGGATATTGGTGTAAAGGACGGAATGATTGCCGCCATCGGCAAAGCGGGCAATCCCCTTTTGATGGACAAAGTAGACATTGTGATCGGCGCTTCTACCGAAGTGATTGCCGCAGAAGGAAAAATTGTCACAGCCGGCGGCATCGATGCTCACATTCATTTTATTTGCCCGCAGCAAATCGAAACAGCGCTTGCCTCCGGCGTCACAACGATGATTGGCGGCGGAACAGGACCGGCTACTGGAACAAATGCGACCACATGCACCCCGGGTGAGTGGAATATCTTCCGTATGCTTGAAGCAGCCGAAGCGTTTCCGATGAATATCGGCTTTCTTGGCAAAGGAAATGCGTCCGGAATTGAGCCGCTTGAAGAACAAATTCAAGCGGGCGTGATTGGCTTAAAGCTGCATGAAGACTGGGGCACAACAGCTGCCACAATTGATACGGCGTTAAGAACAGCCGACAAGTACGATATTCAGGTTGCCATTCATACCGATACATTAAATGAAGGCGGCTTTGTGGAGGATACGATTGCGGCGATCGATGGACGGGTGATTCATACATACCATACAGAAGGAGCAGGAGGCGGGCATGCGCCGGATATTATCAAAGCGGCCGGCTATCCAAATGTTCTTCCTTCTTCCACAAATCCAACCCGTCCTTACACAGTCAATACATTGGACGAGCATTTGGACATGCTGATGGTCTGCCACCACCTTGATCCATCGGTTCCGGAAGATATTGCGTTTGCTGACTCGCGCATTCGGAAAGAAACGATTGCGGCAGAAGATATTTTGCATGATTTAGGTGTGTTCAGTATGATCAGCTCTGATTCCCAGGCAATGGGGCGGATTGGCGAGGTAATTCTGCGCACATGGCAGACGGCCGACAAAATGAAAAAGCAGCGAGGAAAAATGAGTGAAGAAACAGGGCAAGGCGATAATTTCAGGGCGAAAAGATACGTTGCGAAATATACGATCAATCCTGCTTTAACACATGGCATTTCCGACTACGTTGGTTCTATTGAAACAGGCAAGCTTGCAGATCTTGTCCTATGGGAGCCTGCTTTTTTTGGCGTGAAACCAGAGCTTGTTCTAAAAGGCGGCTTGATTGCCCACAGCATCATGGGTGATCCAAACGCGTCCATCCCAACACCGCAGCCGGCTTTGTACCGTCCGATGTTTGCAAGCTTTGGCAGGGCACTTTTCAAAACATCGATGACCTTTATGTCTAAAGCGGCGATCGAGCGCGGCGTTCCAGAAAAGCTCGGTTTAGAGAAAATGATCCGTCCTGTCGGCGGCATCCGCACTTTGCAAAAAAGCGATATGAAATACAACGGTGAAACACCAAAGATCGAGGTGGACCCGCAGACATATGAAGTAAAAGTAAACGGTGATCTGATAACGTGTGAACCGGCAGAAACCGTGCCAATGGCGCAGCGCTATTTCTTATTTTAAGGTGGGATCGAAGTGATTGTTGAAAAAGTAATTGGAAATGTGGAAACAGATGATATTCGTGCGCCGCATACAGAACGGGTTTTCCTGTCGAGTGACGAGCTTGTTAAACGCATTCAGCGTGTAAAAACAGATCATGGACGCGAGCTCGGTATTCGGCTGCGGGAGCCGAAAGACTTGCAGAACGGGGATATCTTATACTGCGATGATAAAAACATGATCGTCATCCAGGTGCTGGCCGATGATGTGCTGACTATTATGCCGGAGTCAATCGGCCAAATGGGAGACATTGCCCATCAGCTTGGCAACCGTCATCTGCCGGCTCAGTTTGAAGGCGATGAAATGATTGTGCAGTATGACTATTTAGTCGAACAGCTTCTCGAGCAGCTCGGCATTCCTTTTCGCCGTGAAGAGCGCAAGGTGAAAAAAGCATTCCGCCATATCGGCCACAGCCATGATTAATCCAATGCTGTCCTTTATGCAGCTTTGTGATTCCAATTTTCCTTCGGGTGCATTTTCGCACTCGTTTGGACTGGAAACGTACATTTACGAAGGCAGCATTCATAATGCTGAAACATTCGAATCAGCCATGCGAATCTATATGGCTAATCAAATGGCTTATACGGATGCTCTCGCCTGCCGGCTTGCTTATGAGGATGTGGAAGCCGGCCGCTTTGATCATTTAACGGAGCTTGACCACACACTTTCCGCGCTGGCACTGCCAAAAGAAACAAGGGAAGGCACTCGGAGGATTGGTGAACGAATGGCCAAGCTGTGTGTGGACTTATACGAAAGCCCGTTGATGAATATGTACTACCAACAAATTCGCCAAAAGAAAGCGGTCGGCCATCCGTCTGTTGTGTTTGCCCTGGCTGCCCATTATCTCCAGGCCGGCAAAAAAGATGCTATCGCTGCACACCTTTTTTCAGGTGTCCAGTCTTTGATTCAAAATGCTGTCCGGGCGATTCCACTTGGGCAGACAGACGGCCAGCGGATCCTGCTGGCGCTGCAGCCGTTGATGAGAGAGATTGCAGACCAAACAGAAGAGATGACGGAAGAAGAACTCGGTATGAATATGCCGGGGCTTGAAATTGCACAAATGCGCCATGAACAGCTGCCTGTTCGGCTTTTTATGTCGTGAAAAACAAAAGGAGTGGTGCAGAATGGAACCAGTACGTATCGGTGTTGGAGGGCCAGTTGGTGCCGGCAAAACAATGCTTGTAGAAAAGCTCACACGCGCGATGAACGATGAATTCAGCATGGCCGTTGTAACGAATGACATTTATACGAAAGAAGATGCCCAATTTCTTATTAAAAACGGGGTTCTGCCGGAAAATCGTATTATAGGAGTGGAAACCGGAGGCTGTCCGCACACAGCGATTCGGGAAGATGCCTCCATGAACTTTGCAGCCATTGATGAATTAAGAGAGGCACATCCGGATTTGGATATTATTTTTGTAGAAAGCGGGGGAGACAACCTGGCTGCCACATTCAGCCCGGAGCTTGTGGACTTTTCGATTTACATTATCGATGTGGCGCAGGGTGAGAAAATTCCGCGTAAGGGCGGCCAGGGCATGATTAAATCAGATTTGTTTATTATCAATAAAACAGATCTCGCCCCCTATGTAGGAGCCGATTTGGATGTGATGGCGGAAGATACGAAAAAATCACGTGGAACAGACAAGCCGTTTTTCTTTACGAACTTAAAAGAGGAAACGGGACTTCAAGACGTGGTGAGATGGATTAAAGAAAATGCACTTTTGATGGGGCTGGAAGCATGAACATGACCGGCACGCTGCGGATGAAAGCAGTCTGCCGGGGCGATAAAACGGTGATAGCTGATACGTATTTTGACGGCGCGTTTAAAGTAGCACGCCCAATCTACTTTAATGAAAGCGAGCCAACGGTATACAGCCTTCATGTCGGCGGCGGATACTTAGGAGGCGACCGCTATCATACAGAGGTGATTCTCGAACCGGATGCGAGAATGATATTGACGACGCAGTCTGCCGCAAAAGTATATAAAACACCGCATGAGCCGGTTTTTCAGTCGATGAATGTATCTCTCGCGGCGGGCAGTGTGTTTATGTATATGCCGGACCCGCTCATTGCGTATGAGCAGGCACGCTTTGAGCAGACAACCACGATCCATATGAAAAAAGGGGCAACGCTGCTTTACAGCGACAGCATAACGCCGGGCTGGTCTGAGAGCGGCCGGCCGTTTCGCTATGAGTGGATTTGGTCGAAGCTCAAAATATATGAAAATGGCCAGCTGCAGGTGTATGACCACCTTTTTTTAAAACCGGACCAGCAGCCTTTATTTTCCCTTATGCAAATGGAGGATTGTACACATGTCGGCTCTCTTTTTATCGTTTCGCCGCTGCTTGAGCCCGGCTGGCAGGAAGAACTGGAGCCGCTTCTGGCGCCGTATAACGATGAAGCGCGAATTGGGTTTTCTACGCTGAAAAATGGCGGCTGTACTGTACGGATTCTGGCCCGCGCCTCTCATGTCATCGAAGAAATCATTCTGCAGTGCACCAACTGGCTGCGCCGGAAACTGGGCCAGGAGCCGCTGCAGCTTAGAAAGTATTGAAAGAGGGAACCATTTATCATTCAAGCCGGACTTTTATCGATTTTATTGCCTGGATTTGCATTAGAGATTAAGCATGCAGCAGAGCCGGATCATATTATTGCGGTTTTGACGATTGCAAGCCGGATAAAAAAGCTGTACCGCTCATCATGAACGGGTGTGTTTTGGGGCTTGGGCATACGGCCACGCTGCTGATCACCGGTGTCACCGCGATCGCACTGGACCGGCAGATTCCTGAGAATCTTACAGCTCTGCTCGAATGTTTTGTCGGAGTCATGCCCGTTTATTTAGGTGTAAACGGAATGCGTGGAAGCTGGAAGGCGGGCGAAGCAGATTATGAGCATACCCACGAAAAAATCATTTGCGATTGGCGTGGTCCACGGACTTGCCGGCATGCTGCTTTTTACAACTCTGCTGAGCCTTCCATTTTTAGTTGCATCATATAAAACGATTCCGCTTTTTTTTAATGCGGATCACGTCATTAATCAGCGTTTTGTACGGTCTTTCCTACATTATAGAGACGGGTTCAGGATTGATCGCAGGATAAAAAAGCAGCCGGCTTACCGGCTGCTTTTTTCTGCCTAGAGGCAATACTTCTGTAAAGATGACACCCTCAGTATACAGAAAGGGAGCGCAGCGGAACAACAAGCCGGTTAGATTATCTGACAGAGAAATCGTCCTGCTGCAAGAGTTCCACTAATCACGTGAGGAGCATATGGTGAGAAATGTCCGGGCCATTAACAGTGTTGAGGAAGGAGATCGTGTAATTAATACAAGCTGTTGCCGAGGGAGACTTGATTACAGCCGCAGTTGGCCCGGCGATTTTGCCGCTTATTTCGCGGCTTGTAGCGGAAGGCCTTCGGAAGCGGTAGAAGTGCAAGGGGAAATTGGGCATAGGGGGACTGAACCCGCGCTGAAAAAGTTTACGCAGCTGGATAAGTCAGACCCGCTTTTGCTGAAGTTATGAAACAATATGAATAGATGCGTGAAAAAGGAATTTAACAAGAAGCTGGTTCCACCGGCTTCTTTTTTGTGCAACCAGGATCGGAAAATGCTTGGTTTGGGCCGGATAAATGAGAAATCGGGCTACAACAAAGCAGATTCCGGCCTTTTTTGTCGTTTTCCAGCCGGCCCGAAAAAAACGATCGTGCGTTTTCAAGCGAGCTGGTTTCATGATATGATAAAAGAACTTCAAACGGACAGTGACTTCCATGAGAGTTGGGGGTCAAAGAAAATAAATTATTAGAGGTGACGTGTTTTTTTATGTTTACACAACTGAAAAAAGAATGGTTCGGCAATGTCCGCGGGGATATTTTGTCGGGGATTGTCGTGGCGCTTGCGCTTATTCCAGAAGCGATCGCTTTTTCGATTATTGCAGGAGTAGATCCGATGGTGGGTCTGTATGCATCATTTTCGATGGCGGTTGTGATTGCCTTTATGGGAGGACGCCCGGCGATGATCTCCGCTGCGACTGGAGCAATGGCGCTTGTGATGGTCACGCTTGTGAAAGACCATGGGCTTCAGTACTTGTTTGCGGCTACCCTTTTAACGGGGGTGCTGCAGCTGATTTTCGGCTGGCTGAAAGTTGCACGCTTGATGAAATTTGTGCCGCGTTCGGTGATGGTTGGGTTCGTCAATGCGCTTGCTATTTTAATTTTTACAGCCCAGCTGCCCCACTTTGCAGGCAGTTCAGTGGTTATGTATGTGTTTGTAGCAGCAACGCTCGCTATTATTTACATCCTTCCGCGCTTCGTTAAAGCTGTTCCTTCTCCGCTTGTTGCCATTGTTGTCATGACGATCATTGCGGTAGCAGGCGGCTTCGATTTACGGACAGTCGGTGATCTCGGAAACATTACCCAGTCCCTGCCATCATTTCTCATTCCGGATGTGCCGTTGAACATGGAGACGTTGTCGATTATTTTCCCGACGGCTTTGGCGCTTTCCATGGTCGGTCTTTTAGAATCGCTGCTTACTGCATCCATTGTGGATGATATGACGGATACGACAAGCGATAAAAACCGGGAAGCACGCGGACAAGGGATCGCGAACATTGTAACTGGCTTTTTTGGCGGCATGGCGGGCTGTGCCATGATTGGCCAATCGGTTATTAATGTGAAGTCCGGCGGCCGCGGACGGTTGTCTACCTTTGTGGCAGGAGCGTTTCTGCTGTTTTTAATTATGGTGCTCGGCGATGTAGTCGTGAAAATTCCGATGGCGGCACTGGTCGGCGTGATGATTATGGTCTCAATCGGCACATTTGACTGGTCATCTCTTAAAGCTTTTACGAAAATTCCGATTACCGACAGCGTTGTCATGCTCGTAACGGTCATAACCGTCGTGATCACACATGACTTGTCAAAAGGAGTGTTCGCCGGCATTCTGCTGAGTGCGATTTTCTTTACGGCAAAAATTTCAAAGGTCGATGTATCCTCTGCCCGCAAGGACGATACACTTTACTACAAAACAGCAGGACAAATTTTTTTCGCATCCGTTACGGATTTTGTAAATGAATTCGACTATCAGCCGGAAGGAATCAAGAATGTGCATATCGATTTTTCTGAGGCGCACATCTGGGATGATTCTGGCGTGGCGGCAGTGGATAAAATTGTATTGAAATACCGTAATAACGGCATTAAAGTGATCTTGACAGGCTTAAATGAAGCAAGTTCATCCATGGTAAAACGGATGGCTGTTCACGATAAGCAGGATGCAAAGCTGTCTGGCCATTAACCTGTATATGAGCGCATTGTGTAAAAGCAGTGCGCTTTTTTTAAACAAAGGGGGATGTAAATGAACGGTCCTATTTTACTGGCATCAGACGGGTCAAGCCATGCGCTTCGGGCAGCGGAGGAAGCGATTAAGCTGGCCAAAGTGCTGAACAAAGAGATTGTGGTTGTATTCGTCGTTGATTTCGATCAATCCAAAAGGGATGTCTTGCACAGTGCGGGCGCTATTGATCTGGAACAAAAGCGAAGAAAACAGCTTCAAGGTACAGAACAGAAAATAAGAGAAGCAGGTGTTTCATATTCCGTTCAACTGCTTCACGGCATGCCGGGACCGGCAATTGTAGAATACGCGAATAAGGAAGCGGTTTCCTACGTAGTGCTTGGCAGCCGCGGCTTGAACAGTCTGCAGGAAATGGTGCTTGGCAGTGTCAGCCATAAAGTAGCGAAGCGTGTAAACTGCCCTGTATTAATTGTGAAATAATTTAAGCATTTTCTTTTTGAGAATGGCTTTTCTTTATAATAAAGAAAAGGGGGCTTGAGCATGACGTATGAAGAAGTAATGGAAAAGCTTGAGCAGTTCGGTTCAGATCAAACGAAAAAAGTACTTGCCCGTCACGGAGCCAAAGAACCGTTTTTTGGTGTCAAAGTTGGCGATTTAAAAAAACATTTTGTCAAGGAAGTAAAAAAAGATCAGCAGCTCGTCTACGATTTGTACGCATCCGGCAATAGCGATGCTATGTATTTAGCGGGTTTGACAGTGAAGCCGAAAGAAATGACGAAAGAACGGCTGAACGAATGGGTAGAGGGTGCTTACTGGTATATGATCAGTGAATATACAGTCGCACAAGCTGCAGCGGAATCTCTTTTTGCACTTGAGCTTGCGCAAGAGTGGATGCAGTCGGGTGAAGAAATGATTGCGGCTGCCGGATGGAGCACCTACAGCAATTACCTGTCGATTGCTCCAGATGACGATGTAGACAGGGAAGAAGTCCATAAACTGTTGAACAAAGTGGAAAAAAACATTCATACGGAGCAAAACCGCGTTCGGTACGTGATGAATACCTTTGTAATTTGTGTGGGTGCTTATTATAAGCCGCTTTCAGAGCGGGCTAAGGAAGTGGCAGCATGCATAGGGAGCGTGCATGTTGATGTTGGGGATACGGCCTGCAAAGTTCCGCCTGCCACAGCGTATATTCAAAAGATAGAAGAGCGAAATGCCATTGGGAAAAAGAGAAAAACGTGTATTTGTTAAAAAGAGATTTTCTGTAAGATAATTTGACAGGGAAAAGGATTTTTTTAAAAGCCCATGGTAAGATTTTTACATGTAATCGAACATCTAAACTAAAAAGCGCTTTGCAAAGACTGGACCCCTGCCAGTACTATTGCAGAGCGCTTTTTACGTGAGATTAAAGCTGGCTGGAGAAATGTTCACTGCTGCATTTCACCAAGGAAAAGGTGAAAAAGTTTACGTGGTGCCCCATTGCTTGCCTAAATGGACCAAATAAAAACAAGTCTCCCGTGTATGAGAGACTCGTTTCAGACTGTAGACAAATTATATGGGTGACCGTGCACATGAATAGGGATCGGCGGCGTCCAGGCAGCTCCGCTTTCCATGGGGCAGGCGCTGAGCCCAACTCCGCCTGGCGGCTCCACCGGTCTCAGCTGCCCGCTTGTCCCATAGGAGTCTACGCTGCCTTCCCGCCGCCAAGTGGCTTGCGACAAGATTGTGTAGAGCTAGTAAGAGGTCGTATCTTTCTGTTTAAAAAAAAGCAAATGTCTAATCAGTCCTTGCTTGTTGATCTGCAACACCACTTTAAAAGCGAAGCACTTTGTCTACACAATAAAACAAGTCCCTCGTGTATGAGAGACTTGTTTTATTTGTCGGGCAAAGCATTCATCTAATAAAAAATACGATTTTTATGCTGCTTTTCGGTCTGCTTTTCGGTCTGCCTTTCGCGCCCAGTAGGTGGCTAAAAGCGGTCCGGAAATATTGTGCCAGAAGCTGAAAATGGCACTTGGCACAGCAGCAAGAGGACTGAAATGAGCGGCTGCAAGAGCAGCGCCGAGTCCGGAATTTTGCATGCCGACTTCGATTGCCATCGCTTTTCGGTCTTCATATGGCATCTTGAAGAGTTTTCCTGCTAAGTATCCAAGCAAATAACCAAGGCCATTATGCAAGATCACAATACCAAAAATAAGCAGTCCGGATTCTACAATTCTTTCTTTACTATTTGATACTACCGCCGCGACAATCAGTACAATCGCTACAACAGAAATGAGCGGCAAAATCTCCACACTTTTTTGTACCTGCTTTTTAAAGAACCGCTGCACAATCAAGCCGAGAATAATCGGAATAAGCACGACCTGCACCACTGACATAAACATGGCAGAAGCGGACACTTCCAGCCATTCGCTCGCTAAAAGATATATAAGCGCCGGCGTTAAAATCGGTGCCAGCAGTGTGGATACTGATGTAATGGCCACGGATAGAGCGGTGTTTCCTTTTGCCAAAAACGTCATGACGTTAGAAGCAGTTCCCCCCGGGCAGCAGCCTACTAAAATTACACCGATCGCAATTTCTGGCTCCAGCCGAAGCCCTTTTGCGAGAGCAAAAGCCAAAGATGGCATCACAATAAATTGGGCTAAAACCCCGATGATCACTTTTATGGGATGCCGGCCGACTTCTTTAAAGTCTTCTCCTGAAATGGTCATCCCCATCCCGAACATAATCACACCAAGTAAAATAGAAATATAGGGCGCAATCCATGTGAACTGTGCGGGAAGAAAAAATGCGAATGCCGCAAACAAAAGCACCCAGATAGCGAATGTTTTGCCGGCAAATTGACTAACTTTTACGAATGTATTCAATTCGTATTCACCTCCGTTATAGTAGAATAGCATAAAATAAGTCGAAATAAAGCATATTTTCTGATTTTTTGAGTTAATTAATTTTTTACAATAAGAAAGAACAGCCGTAAAGGCTGTTCTTACTTCTTCAAAAGAAAGGGCCGGCACTCCTTTTATGAAAACCGGCTGAATAATGTCCGGTTCCGTTTTTTCTGCTTCGCCCGCTTATATTGTAAATTAATTCACAAATTCCAGCTGCTTTATTATTTATTCTCTTTTACTGCCGAAAGATATAGAATTTGAATGATTTATGACATTTTTCACAAAACATTCTTTCACCGTGAAAAGAGAGTAAATTCTGAAATGAAAGGGAAAAGCGTGTATAATCAGGGATAAAAGAACGATGAAAGGGGTTTACGGGGATGATTGAGCGGCTGCATCATGGGGAAGAAGCAACAGCAGCGGAAATTCTGGCACTGCAAATACCTGCTTATAAAGTGGAAGCGTCATTAATTGGGTATGATGGCATTCCGCATTTAAATGAAACGGTAGAGATGATTAAAAACAGTGATGAAATTTTTATCGGATTTTTAACAGAAGGAGAGCTGTGTGGTTTTCTTTCTTATAAAGACGAAGATGGGTCGGCCTTTATTCAACGGCTGGTTGTTCACCCGGGACACTTTCATGAAGGGGTTGCTTCAAAGCTCCTGACACATTTTCTGCAGGAAGAATCGGCAGGGCGGACGGTTCTTGTTACAACCGGCGCAAAAAATGAGCCTGCACGCAATTTGTATAAGAAATTTGGATTTGAAGAGCTAGATACGCTGCTGCCGGAGCCGGGTGTAGAACTGGTATTGCTGGAAAAAAAACATCAGTAAATATTTATTGCTCGTATTTTCACAAGAAAATAGTGTAGAATAAGTGCTGTATAAAATTTTTAAGATCAGAAAGGCTGGAAGATAGATGTCATTAACAAACCATGGAACGATTCCCGTAGCGGTTTCGGCCCGCCACATCCACTTATCACAGGAGCACCTTGAAATTTTGTTCGGAAAAGGCCACGAGCTCACAAAGCGCGCGGACTTATCGCAGCCGGGTCAATTCGCGGCGGAAGAAACGGTAACGATTGCCGGTAAGAAAAGTGAAATTGCACGTGTTCGTGTTCTTGGCCCGTGCCGTCCCGCTACACAAGTGGAAGTGAGCTGGACAGATGCCATGAAGCTTGGCGTACGTCCGCCGCTTCGTGAGTCAGGTGATATTAAAGGATCTGAAGCTGTGACGATCACAGGCCCTGCGGGTACAGTGGAGCTTGAAGAAGGCTTAATCATTGCCCAGGCGCACGTTCATATGACACCAGCAGATGCAGAAAAATACAATGTGGAAAACGGCCAGATCGTGACTGTAGAAATCGGCGGCGACCGTCCAATCGCGTTCCGCAACGTCGTGATCCGCGTATCTGAAAGCTATGCACTTGAAATGCATATCGATACAGACGAAGCGAATGCCGGGTTTATCTCTCAAGGCGCTAAAGGCGACATTTGGGCGTAAGCTTACATAAAAAAGGTTTGATCCTCTCCGGGATCAAGCCTTTTTTTGTGCAATCCGTCTTTATATAACTTCAGGTTGCTCTGTTCAATCAATAGGGCTTTATAGGGCAGTAAGAGAATGAAGAAAGTATTGCTGCATAAATAGACGAAAACTAAGGCGGGTCTTCAGTTTACGATTAAAATGTTATAAAAGGGAAGGCAAAAGTTCATACTGATTTTCCAATACAATGGGACGGATACGCTCAAGCGGGCTTACTTCTGCACGGAAGCGGGAAAAATAAAAAAAGGAGGTGGATAGATGAATACTGCTCAGAGAATCTTGAGCCGCTTTTTTGCTGAGCGCTTTTACGACCAGGCGGCGCAGACGGCTTACTACCTGCTGCTGTCTGCGATTCCATTTATCATTTTTATGCTTTCATTAATTCGCTTTTTTCCAGTGGATCAGCAGGCCATTCTCGATTTTATCCGTCCGTATGCGCCGGGGGAATCGTTCACCTTAATTGAAGAAAATGTTGCGGCTGTACTCTCTGCTAAACAAGGGCAGGTACTGTCGCTCAGCTTAATTTCTACGTTTTGGCTGTCTTCGATGGCAGTTCAATCATTAGGGCGTTCCCTAAATGACGCCTACAAAATTGAACGGGACCTTCCTTTCTGGAAAGGACTTTTACGCGATTTTGGTGTTACATTGATTTTTATGTTCATCGTGCCGCTGTCGTTTGTGATTCCCTTGCTGGAAAGAGTGCTGCACTGGCTCGTATCGCAATCGGGCACGCTTGAGCAGCTGTCAAGGCTTTTGGATATATGGCCGGCAGCCCAATGGGGGATTGGAACCCTGTTTTTGGTAGTGTTTTTTATCGCTTTTTACAAAATTATCCCAAACGATCAGGTGCCTATTTTATATGTTCTGCCGGGCGCGCTGTTCGCGGCACTCGGCTGGCAGATCGTGTCTTTTCTGTTTGAAAGCTATGCAGTGGCAGTTAGCTATACGCGCTTGTACGGACAGCTGTCGGGGATCATCGTGCTTGTCCTCTGGTTTTATTTAACGGCCGTTGTGATTTTACTTGGCGGCCTTTTTAATGCAGAAAAAGAACAAAGATAAAAAAGAGCTTTTTGGACAGAGCTCCTCAGACTGCAGACAAATGATATGGGTGACCGTGCACATGAATGAAGTGGACCGGCGGCATCCAGGCAGCTCCGCTTTCCATGGACAGGCGCTGATCCCATAGGAGTCTGTGCTGCCCTCCTGCCGCCAAGATTGTATAGAGCTCATAAGGTCATATTTTTCTGTTTAAAAAAGAGAACATTTCTATTCAGTCCTTGCTTATGAATCTTCAATACCAATTACCAGCTCTTTTTTAAAAGCGAAAGACTTTGTCTGCACACTGAGGAGCTTTTTAGGCAGGGCTCCCTTTTTATGTGTTGTCGCTTTGAAAAGACAAACAGGTTAAATAATGACCATTGAAGTATTGCTGCCGGTTTAAATTCTTTGTTTCAGAAAAACCGTCCTCAAGCAGTTCCTCAAATCCCTCGTCTGTTTCAAACCAATGAACAAGCAGTGCCTCGTTTTCTCCGAGCGGCAGTGCGATGCCGATGATATACTCGGCACATTCAGTTCTTATGTTCCATTTTAGGCCGTCTGCCCAATGCCCGTATCTGCCGTTTAGAAGCCGGGAGCCTGCAAACGCAAATGGCTTCTTCCATCTTTCCAATGTGTGTTGGATAACGGGTTTTGCTGTAAGCGCCTGCTTTTCTTCGATATAGTGAAGCCATAAAAAATTGTTTTCGATCATGGCGTACCATTCATCAAGGGCAGATTCAACTGCATCGTGTGTGACATATGTGCTGAGAAGCGGAATCCATGTGCGATGCAGCTGTTCAAGCTGTTCGGGGTCCGCATGCTCCTCGACATAATCAGAGAAGCCGTTTAAAACCGCCAGCAGTTCGCGTTCGTGAAGAGAGGTCACCGTCAATCTAAAATCCCCTTTTTGATTTTTATTATAAAGGAGAGATGGGGAAATGGGCAGAAGTGTGTGGTACATTGCCGTAAGTCTTAATGGCTTTATTGTAAGAGGGGAAGGGTCAGTGTATCGGTTCGATAACGTAAAGGGAGACGGAGGAGATAACGGCTGCCTGGCTTTTTATAAAACCGTTGGTATTCTTCTCATGGGCGCGGCACGTATAAGAAAATGCTCCAGCTAACGGATGGTTTTCCATGTGCGGGCAAGAAATGCTGCGTGCTGTCACAAGAAGGCGGAAACCCGGCAGCTGGCGACGATAAACTGTACCGCCTGGAGTATTAAAGATGAATATCCATCCACTCTACTCCTCTATTGCAGGCAGAATAGTTGCGGCTTCTTCTTTTTCCTCCTACTCTAAAGAAAAGGAGTGGAGAAAGATGAAAGTAGAAATCTGGTCTGATTTTGCCTGTCCATTTTGCTATATCGGCAAACGCCGGTTTGAGGAAGCGGCGGCACAATTTGACGGAAACATAGAGATAGAGTTTCGCAGCTATGAGCTTGACCCGCATGCACCGGTTAAGTCAGAGGAAAGTGTGCACAGCGCACTGGCGAAAAAGTACGGTATGACAGTGGAAAGTGCCAAAGCAATGAATGACCGAATGACTGAGCAGGCAAAGGAAGCCGGCCTTGTTTATAACATGGATACCATTGTTTTAGCAAACACGCACGATGCACACCGCCTGTCCCATTTTGCCAAAGAAAAAGGAAAAATGAATGAATTTACAGAGCGGGTCTTAAGGGCTTACTTTACTGAATCCGAACATATTGCAGATGCAGATTTGCTGGCTGGATGGGCAGAAGAGGCAGGTCTGGACCGGGCTGAAGCAAAAGAAGTACTGCAAAGCGGCAAATATAGCGACCGTGTTCGCGCTGATCAAGAAGAAGCGCGCGACATTGGTATCGAAGGGGTTCCATTTTTTATTTTCAATGATAAATACGCTGTTTCCGGCGCGCAGTCTGTTGAGGCGTTTAAGCAGGTGCTTGACCAGGTAGCGGCTGATGAAGAAGTAACAGCAGGCAAAACCGAATGGTGCCAGGATGATGACTGCACGGATGGGGAAAGCAGCCAGGATTGAATGCTTGAAAAATAGACTTCTACAACGAAAGAGAATAAGAAAGCGCCGCTCAGCCATTTGTGAGACGAAGGGAGAGGCCAAAGCCGCTAACGGCTTTGGCCCTTTATAGGATAACGGCAGGCCGAAAGCTCAAACAAGCCGGGCGCAATGAATACGGCTCGCTGTGGCGACGATTGTGCCGCCGCCTGGAAAAATCGAATCGCCGAACAGCTATAGATTCGGCAGACCGGAGCGGTGAGGCAGCGAGCCAAACAGCGCGCGTGCTCAGTAGTTTGAGGAAAGCCGCCTGCATACCCGTTTGGCCGCTTCGTATGCCGTTCCCATGCTATTGGCGCACCGGCTTCCATATGGATAATCATTTTGCGGAAGTTCGGCTACACAGATCCGATCATCGACAGCACTTTCTCGGTCAGCGTTCGGTTGCCTTCCGGTGCCCGCAGGCGGTCGTCTTTGGCAGAAGGAGACGGCTGCCTTCACTCATTGAATCTGAAGAAATCTGCCTAAACAGCGGAAATGAGTTTGGGATCAGTGCTCCGTCCGGCAGTAAGTAGAGGATATGCGTAACCCAGATTGGCCTGCCGGCAAGCTTTCGATACCGGCTTGAAAGACTGTTTACGAGAGAGGGCAGCTGCCGGATGGCGCTGTTAAAGACAATATGCTTGGCGTGGTATTCATTGCCGTGCTCGTCAACAGCGGTCCATCCGCTGTTTTTTTCATGGATAAAATCCGCCGGTTTTTCTTCAGGATACCTCCGTTTTCGCGAATCGAGTCTGCCAGTGTTTCAGTGACACGGTATAGGCCGCCTCCCGCGTAGTACGTGCCTTCGTGATAGATATCAGGTGTCGTCGCTGCCATCAAACAGGAAACATATTTTGAGGTTGTCTGCATACTGTCGATTAACTGGCCGTCAAGCAAATGAACAACTGGGCCTTCTTTGCCGGGGCCATGCTTGCGCAGCCGGTCTTCAAGTGTGGCGCGCAAATGGCGCAGGCTTTGCATGCCAGGGCCGGAGAGACAAAAGCAAATACGCCCATTCGCCGGCTGTTTGAGGCGGAAGAGCAGGAAGGGGTTTCATGAGCTGGCGGTGGGTGCGGCTGCTTCCTATAATTCTTTGTAAAAAGAGCGGGTCCGGCTGGCCGCATGTGGAAAATGGGCACAAATAGCTTCAAGATACTGTGCACGGTTCCGGCAATAAGGAATAGACTGTTTGGGAAATGAAGCGTCATAACCGTATCAAGCAGGCGCAGCACCCGCTCTTGAAAACCTCCTCTTTCAAAACCCATGCCAAGTATTAAACCCACCGGGAAAAGAGCATGCCGCCGCTGGAATTTTCAGGCGCATCCGCCCCATACAGAAGAAGTTTCGAGCACCGCCACGTGTTATGCCTGGTTTGCGCTAAAATGACTGCTGTTGTTAACCCGCCGATACCGCCGCCGATAATAAGTGTATGCACAAAATCACCTCTTTTCTTTAGTGTGAAGAAAGAAAAGAAATCTTGCAATGTTAAACTCGTTCAGAAAGGAAGATAGAACATGAGATATGCGATCCTGGGCGACCTGCACTCAAGTGTAGAGGATACAAAAGCAGTGCTGAAGCAGATTGAATGCTGTGCACCAGATGCAGAAATTATGGGACTTGGTGATTTATATGAATGCAGCATCCGCAGGCGAAAAGCAGCCACAACAAGGGGTATTTCAATGGAAAAAGCGGCGCAGATACCGGAAGGGTTTGCATCGCTTCTCACCTTTCCATCTGTCCGGGGAAACCAGGAAGAGCGGATTATGCTTGTGACCGGCTGTCATGATTTTGCTCATCTGCCGGAGGAATTAACAATCGACGGCGCCGTGTTAATGCATGGACATCAATGGAAATGGGCAAAAGGCTGGCTGCCGGTCCTGCCCAAAACTGATCCGCCGCTCATTTTTTTCGGGCATAGTCATACAGCCGGACTGTACCGGAAAGGAAAACTGCTGCCATTCGAATATGGAGAGCCAATCCTTTTAAAGAAAAAGCGGTATGGGATTAACGTCGGTGCCGTCTGGCAGTCCCGTGAATGGGTGCTGTACGATTCGACGGCACGGACCGTTACATTTATGAAAGCTTTGTAAGTGAGAAAACACGACAATGGACTTGTCGTGTTTTTTATTTAAAGCAGCATAAAAGAAATGAGCCAAACACATTAAAAAGGGAATCGGTCAATCAAGCTAAACAACAGGGTTCATTCCAAAAACGTTTGAATTAAAAAGAACCTTCTTTCTAAAGGAAAAGAAAGAGGGTTCTTTCAGTTAACCGCCAAGAAAAAACAAGACGATCGGAATAGTGAGAATACTCAACAGCGTTGTAATCAATGTTGTAAAGGAAACGAGGTCGGGTTCTGTGCCGAATTGAATCGCAAACATGGTCGTATTCGCTGCAGCCGGCATGGCTGCCAGAAGAATCATCACGTCCTTTAATAAATCATTGGCCGGTATAAAAGAGACGATGGCGGCAGCGAGAAGCGGTGATACAATCATACGGATCACAGAGACCGCGTTTACGTATTTGTATTCGACCCGCTTTGTCGCAATCACTGCCAGCTGCATGCCCAGCACAATCATCACGGTCGGAATCGAAGCATCTGCCACTAAGCTGATCGCGTCCATAAACGACGGCGGAATCGAAACATGCAGCAGCTGAAGCAAGACGCCGAGAAAGGCTCCGTACAAAACAGGCATCCGCACGACCCGCTGAAGCGACTGCTTTAAGGTCGTTTCTTCTTCGCCGCCAAGAGACGCCGCAAACAAGCCGATTGTATTCATTAGAAATGACTGGAAAACCATAATAATAACCGCGTATTCAAAGCCTACAGCGCCAAAAGCAAACAGCACAACGGGTGCTCCGTAATTGCCGCTGTTCATAAAAACACCGCCTAATACCATCGCCGCCATTTTTTGGCGGCCAGCTTTCATAAAAAAGCCGGTAATGAGTACGACGACAATGAGGATAAGCGATAAAACGAGGCAGAACACTGTAATGTACACGTATTCCATCGTTAATTTGTTGGCATAAAAGGTTCGAAAGGCAAGAAAAGGCGACATTAAATACAGTGCAGCCATAGAAATGGAGCGAATTTCAAATCCGATCCATTTTTGTCCGAGATAGCCAGTTAAAAAAATCAGGAATGCTGGCAGCACAATCATAAATAATTCCAAAACGAGGTCATCTCCGTCCCATTTCAACTCTTTCTTTATCATACCAAAATTTTTTGTCGAAAACAGGCGAATTTCCATTCCTTGCTATAGGCGAGCGGAGCTGATTCGTGTACAATACAAGATGTTGTTTTTCAGAAGTAGAGAGAAATTATCTGAAAAAACCGACTAGTCGGTTAAAATATATATTGGAGGAAAGTATGAACGAAACAAAACAAGTAAAAATTGTAACAGCTGATCCGTCAGCAATCGGCTTGTTCGGACTGGCCATTGTCACACTTGTCGCTTCATCCCAAAAACTGGGCTGGACAGATGGATTATCTCTAGTGATTCCGTGGGCCATTTTTCTCGGGGGTATTGCGCAGTTTTACGCATCTATTTTAGACACAAAGCACAATAATACATTCGGTGCCTCTGCTTTTGCAGCATACGGCCTGTTTTGGATGGGAGTCAGCTTATCATGGCTGATGAATCTCGGTGTATTTGGCCAAATCCTGCAGGAAAATGCGGATATGCATCAGCTTGGTTTTGCATTTATCGGTTATCTTATTTTTACGGTCTTTATGACAATTGGCGCACTAGAAACAAATAAAGTGCTGTTTATCATTTTCTTTTTAATTGATTTCTTATTTATTGGGCTGTCCCTTAGCTCATTTGGCATTATGGAGCATGCGGCGCATCAGCTCGCTGCCTACTCAGAGCTGCTTATTTCACTGTTCTCATTTTACGGAGCAGGCGCGGCTGTGCTGAACACGCATTTCGGACGCGAGTTTCTTCCGGTTGGCAAGCCGTTTGGCATCATTAAAAAAGGGTAAAGGATGTTCCGTCGGCGATTTGGCCGGCGGGCTTTTTTTTATGAAGTGAAAGGGCTATAATGGGGGCATTGAACACGATTGGGGTGATTCGGTTGGACGCCTTGCTTGAGAAACAATATGACATCATGGACGTCAGCCTGCTGGCGGGAAAAATTATGCTGGAAAACGGCGCCGAGACGTACCGGGTAGAGGATACAATGATGCGGATTGCCCTGTCATACGGTATCGAAGAATCGCACAGCTTTGTAACACCGACAGGCATCATGTTTTCGATTGAAACAGATGAACCGACAAAAACAAAATTAATACGGATTTCAAAACGAACGACGGATTTATATAAAGTAAGCGCGGTGAATGCTATTTCCCGGCGGATCAGTGCGGGGGAGCTGACCGTTTCCGAAGCATATAAAGAGTTAAAAGCCATTCAGAGAGCGCCCATGTTTTTTTCTTTTTTGGTACAGATTGCAGCGGCGGCTTCAACGAGCGGCTGTTTTGTGATTTTATTGAAAGGGTCATGGGACAATATGATTCCGGCGATGCTGTCTGGAGCACTTGCTTATTTTCTTCTATTAAAAGTAGCCGATATCGTCCCGACGATGTTTTTCTCCGAATTTATTGCGGCTCTTGCTGGCGGCGCAGCTGCGTACGTGTTATTCCGGCTCGGGCTGGGCAGTGATCTTGATCGAATTATTGTCGGTACACTGATTCCGCTCGTTCCCGGCTTGTTAATTACAAATGCGGTCCGTGACTTAATGGCTGGCCACTTTCTTTCCGGACTGGCCAAAGGAGCAGAAGCGCTGTTAACCGCTCTTGCCATCGGAACAGGAATCGCTGTTGTGATGACGTTTATTTAAGGAGGATGCGGGCATGACCGTTTTAACAAATATGTTTTTCAGTTTTGTGGCAGCCGCAAGCTTCGGGATTATGTTTAATGTGCCGAAAAGCCTGCTGTTCAAGTGCGGCACCGTCGGTATGGCCGGCTGGATGGTGTATTATTTTTTATCCGAGCACAGCATTGACTCGCTGCCCGCAACGATTGCTGCTTCCTTTACTATCGCATTGATCGGCCATGTATACGCGAGGGTGTACAAAACGCCGGTTATCATTTTTACGATTGCCGGGATTATTCCGCTCGTTCCTGGAGGCACGGCATATCGGGCGATGCGTTCGTTTGTACAAAACGATTACAATGCCGGCATTAATCTGGCGGCAAAGGCGTTTATGATTTCGGGTTCTATTGCACTCGGACTGATCTTATCCGATGTATTTTACCAGCTGATTTTGAGGAAAAAAGCGCCTGCCGAAAAAAAGCAGGCATAGAAAGAAGGGGCACTTTGCAAAAAATAAAACCATACTTACTGCTCATTTTAGTGATGATGATTTGGGGATTTAACGTGCCGCTTATTAAAATACTGGTCAGCACAGTCGAGCCGGTGACGATCACCGCACTTCGTATTTTCACGGCATCACTTGTTGTATTTATTATTTTGACCAAAATGGGAAAAGTTCATTGGCCCGCTATTTATCATTGGAAGTATATTTTGGGCGGCGGCTTGTTTAACGTTTTTTTTCATCACTTGTTTTTAGGGCTTGGTGCTGCTGGAACAAGCTCTGTTCATACAGGCATTATATTGGGGCTGGGCCCGATTTTAACAGCCTTTATGTCCGTTCTTTTTTTCCAGCGGGGATTGTCCGCGGTGCGGGTGCTTGGCTTTTTAACAGGAACAGCCGGTGTACTGGTGACAGTACTGGGCGGAGGAGCTGGCTTAGGAGGATTTGTGCTTGGCGATTTGTTTATTTTCTTCTCGATTACGGCCCAGGCCTTCAGCTTTATTTTAGTGAGCCGCGCTGCGCGTGATATCGATCCGCTTTTGTTGACCGGTTATATGCAGCTGTTTGGTTCATTAGGACTGTTTATGACGAGCTTTCTTTTAGAGCCGAATGGCCTCGCATCGCTTCAAAACGTCCATTTCCAGACTGTCATTGTGTTCCTTGTCTCTGCAGTCGGAGCAACAGCGGTCGGCCATTTAGTATATAACAATACGATTACAAAAATCGGTCCGGCCGAAGCGGCGATTTTTTTAAACTTAAATACTTTTTTCTCAATCGTCGGATCTGCGGTAATTCTGGGTGAACCGATTTACTATTATCACTGGCTCGGGCTGCTGCTGATTGTGCCGGGTGTGTTAATGGGATCAGGCGCACTGGAAGAAATGATTCGCAGGCGCAGGCGTGCTGTAAGATAAACAAAAAAGCCCGGCTTCCGTCTTTAAAACGGAAGTCGGGCTTTTTTAAAGGGTTTGCGCGGTTTCACAGTTTTTCTTTTTCAAAAGCGGACAGTATGGGCATTTCCCGCACCCCGGCACTTCCTTGTACAAGCAGCACGTCAGCCGGCTAAAGTTTTCCATTGCCTCCTCCGGTTTCTGCTTGCGTAAAAACCGTTCATATTGCGGCAGGAGCGCAAGGTCGCGGGTATCCTTTAAAATATGCACATACATCCAAAGCACATAACCGAAAATATTTTCCCGGGAAATAACTGCTGGCAGCTTCGCTTCTTTCGCAATCGTTTGGATTACCGGCTCGGCCAGCCGGTTCAGCAAAAAGTCCGCTCCTTCGTCGCCGCAGGAAATCCAGTTTTCATGCTTCAGCCGAAATAAAAGAGGCCATCCGTCTCCGCCTTCCATGACGATCTCCATTTCATCAGGATCACCATCCCATATGCGCCGCTCTTTTGAAAAAACGGCCAGGTGGCCGGCAAGAAACAGCCCATAACGCCGCATAAACATCGATGCCGCTGCCGGAAGAGATGTTACTTTTAAGTTCTGCTCCGCCGAAGCCATCAGCAGCTGTACATTGCCTGCCCATTCTGTTACGGTTCCCATTGCTTCGCCTTCATTTCGAAACGCAAACATAGCACGGTCCACGCCGGCCGCCCCCTTTTTTTCTTTATTATAAATGAATGTTATTCTCACAATCAATGTAAGCCGTCCGCCGTGTCGTTCGCTTCTTTCTTTCATAACGTGTGAGTAAACGAAAGGAGTGGCAGCAGATGAAAAAATGCGGCTGTCGTCGGTGCGGTTGCAAAAAAGATCCTGACTTCCGTCCTGGAAAAAAATCGAGTGAAAAGGGAGAAGAGAGCGGACGGGCAAAAAGAAAAGCATCCTCTTCTGAGAAGAAAAGCTCTTTTTCTAAAAAAAGATAAGAGAAAAGCAGGTATTTAGGAGTGTTTTACACTGCTCAATACCTGCTTTTTTCGTATTTTTTAAAATTTTCGTTAGAAAATCTGACAATTCTAAACATTAAGGCAGATTTTATGGTATATTGAATTCATCGGATAAACAAAGTTGTTCAAAAATTAATAAATGAACAATAATGTATAAATAGAAAAGGAGGTACATAGAATGGAACTGATGATGCGTAACGTATTTCAATTCATTGGACAAAATCAATCGGCTAATAAATTAGCAAAGAAATATGGACTGCGTTTCGGTGCCGGCCGGTTTGTTGCCGGGGAAACAATCAGCACGGCCATTCAGGCGGTAAGAAAATTGAATGCAGAAGGCAAAGTAGTCACGCTGGACCATTTAGGTGAGTTTGTTTTTACAGAAGAAGAAGCAGCCGAATCAACCGCTATGTGTATCCAGACACTTGATGCCATTGCTGAAGCGGGTGTTACATCAAATCTCTCATTGAAGATGACATCGCTTGGTCTTGATATCAGTAAAGAGCTGTGCCTGCGGAATATGCGGAAAATTTTAGACCGCGCCGTACTTCACAATAATTTTGTCCGAATCGATATGGAAGATTACGCACATGCCCAAATCTCTCTTGATATTTACAGAGAGCTTCGCCTTGATTACGATAACGTCGGAATTGTCATCCAGGCTTATCTGTATCGTACAGAGCAGGACATTGCGGACTTAAACGAGCAAAGAGCCAATCTTCGCCTCGTAAAAGGTGCTTACAAAGAGTCACCGGAGGTTGCGTTTCCAGAGAAAAAAGATGTAGACGATAATTTCAAAAAAATTATCAAGCAGCATTTGCTGAATGGAAACTATGCGGCTGTGGCGACACATGATGAGGACGCTGTCGCTTACACGAAAGAGCTTGTCCGCACACATAACATTCCAAAAGAGCAATTTGAATTTCAGATGCTGTACGGGATTTGTGAGGATCTGCAAAACAAGCTGGTAGAAGAAGGCTACAAAGTTCGTGTATATGTACCATACGGAAATGACTGGTTTGGATATTTTACAAGACGGCTGGCAGAACGCCCGGCAAACGTCTGGTTTGTACTAAAAAACTTATTTTAATTAAAAGGAGACGGTAAAGATGACAACTACAATCGAGCGCACACCATTTAAAAACGAGCCATTCACAAACTTCGCGGATGAAGCAAACAAAAAAGCGATGCAGGATGCACTGGCAAAAGTAAAAAGTGAACTTGGCGGTACATTCCCGCTTGTTATTGGTGGAAAACGAGTAGAAACAGAAGAAGTACTAACATCTATTAATCCAGGGAACACAGATGAAATTGTTGGCTACGCATCAAAAGGAACCTCAGAGCATGCGGAAGCAGCAATGCAGGCGGCACTGGCAGCATTTGAATCATGGAAGCACACAGCACCGGCAGAGCGCGCTGAGTACTTATTCAAAGCGGCAGACTTGATGCGCCAGCGCAAGCATGAATTCTCTGCAGCGCTTGTATACGAAGTAGGGAAAAACTGGGCAGAAGCAGATGCAGATACAGCAGAAGCGATTGATTTCATGGAATTTTACGCACGTGAAATGATCCGTTTAAGCGAAACGAGCAAGCACCAGCCGCTAACACAGGTAGAAGGGGAAAAAACAGAGCTAACGTATATCCCACTTGGCGTAGGCGTTGTAATTTCACCATTCAACTTCCCGCTGGCGATTATGGCTGGAACAACGGTTGCTTCGATTGTGTCAGGAAACACAGTCATCTTAAAGCCGGCAGATTCTGCACCAATCGTTGCGGCGAAATTCGTTCAGCTGATGGAAGAAGTCGGCCTGCCGGATGGCGTCTTGAACTTTGTACCGGGCGATGGCATTGAAGTAGGAGAATACTTGGTAGAGCACCCGAAAACAAGATTTATTTCCTTTACAGGCTCTCGTGCTGTTGGCTGCCGTATTTACGAGCGTGCTTCAAAAGTACAGCCAGGCCAATTATGGCTGAAGCGTGTCATAGCTGAAATGGGCGGAAAAGACGGCGTCGTCGTAGATGAAACAGCTGATCTAGATGCGGCGGCAGCGGCAATCGTTGCTTCAGCATACGGCTTCCAGGGTCAAAAGTGTTCAGCGGGCTCCCGTGCGATTATCGTTGAATCTGTTTATGATGAAGTGGTTGAAAAAGTAGTCGCGCTTACGAAAGAACTTCAAGTGGGCCTTCCGGAAGAAAATGCATCAATCGGACCGGTAATTGATCAAAAATCATTCGATAAAATTATGGGATACATCGAAATCGGCAAATCAGAAGGCGTTTTAAAAACAGGCGGCCAAAAAGCGGAAGGAAACGGCTATTATATCGAGCCAACGATTTTTGCAGATGTAGATCCAAAAGCGCGTATTATGCAGGAAGAAATCTTCGGCCCCGTACTGGCAATGGCAAAAGCGGCAGACTGGAAAGAAGCAATTGCCATTTACAATGACACAGAATACGGCTTAACAGGCGGATTCTTCTCTAAAGAAGAAGATCGTTTGAGCTATGCACTCGAAAACATGCATTGCGGTAACTTGTATTTAAATAAAAAGTGCACAGGCGCTTTGGTTGGCGTGCACCCGTTTGGTGGATTTAATATGTCCGGCACGGATTCAAAAGCGGGCGGTTATGATTACCTTCTTCTTTTCACACAGGGGAAAATGCTGGCACGCAAGCTGTAAGAGTGAATCTCGAGCTGCCTTTCTGGCTTTTCAGGTCTTGAAAGGCAGCTCTTCTTTTATTAAAAGGGGGAGAAGGAGAAATGGATATCCAATTACTTATTCCAATTGGCATATACATGGTGGGGATGCTATTGATCGGCTACGCAGCGTACAAACGAACATCGAATTTATCAGATTACATGCTTGGGGGCCGCTCTGTTGGACCGGCTGTTACAGCTCTTAGTGCAGGCGCTTCTGACATGAGCGGATGGCTGTTAATGGGGCTTCCCGGGGCAATGTATGTACAGGGGCTGAGTGCTTCCTGGATTGCGATCGGTTTGACGATCGGCGCTTTTTTAAACTGGCTGTATGTCGCACCTCGTTTACGTGTGTACACGGAGATTGCGAACAATTCAATGACCATTCCATCTTTTTTGGAAAATAGGTTTGGGGACCGCTCTAATTTGCTCCGGCTGACATCCGGACTTGTCATTATCGTCTTCTTTACATTTTATGTATCATCAGGCATTGTTTCCGGAGGCGTGCTGTTTGAAACCTCGTTTGGGGTCGATTACAAAGTCGGTTTGTGGATTATTGCCGGTGTTGTCGTCGCATACACATTATTTGGTGGGTTTTTGGCCGTCAGCTGGACGGACTTTGTTCAAGGACTTATTATGGTAAGCGCTCTCATTTTGGTGCCGATCGTAACCATTATGGAAATTGGCGGTATCGGACCGGTTTTTAAAGAAATGAATGCGATGAATCCAGATCTGTTTAATGTCTTTACCGGGACAAGCGTTCTTGGCATCATTTCATTAATGGCATGGGGACTGGGCTATTTCGGGCAGCCCCACATTATCGTCCGCTTTATGGCGATTACCTCTGTGAAAGAGATTAAAAAAGCACGTAATATTGGCATGAGCTGGATGATTTTCTCGGTCGGCGGCGCCATGCTGACTGGATTCCTTGGTCTCGCTTATTACTCGCAGCAGCAGGGAGAGCTTGCCGATCCGGAAACCGTCTTTATTACATTGAGTGAAATTTTGTTCCATCCATTTATAAGCGGCTTTTTGCTGGCAGCATTGCTGGCGGCTGTCATGAGTACAATTTCTTCCCAGCTTCTCGTTACGTCAAGCTCACTGACAGAAGACATTTATAAAACGTTTTTCCGCCGGTCTGCATCCGACAAAGAACTCATGCTGATCAGCCGCGGTGCTGTGTTGGTGGTTGCTGTTGTGGCTGTTGGCCTGGCACTTAATAATAACAGTACCATTCTTTCGCTTGTCGGCTATGCATGGGCAGGCTTCGGCGCTGCATTTGGCCCGGTTATTTTAATGAGTTTGTATTGGAAACGAATGAACAAATGGGGAGCACTGGCTGGTATTATCGGCGGCGCTGTAATGGTTATCGTTTGGGCGAGCATTCCGTCTTTGTCAGGACTGCTGTATGAAATTATCCCAGGCTTCTTTGTCAGTACCGTCGCTGTCTGGGCAGTCAGCTTAATGACACCTGCGCCAAGCGCACAACTAACCCGCTCATATGAAAAATACGAGGAAACGGCATAAAAGAAAGGATGAATCCAATGATCGCGGCAGCAAAAACAGAGCAGCTTAATGTACTTGAACGTACACAACTTGTGATGGAGCAGGCACTGAGTAAAATGTCCTGCGGAAAAGACGTCTATGAATTATTAAAAGAACCGCAGCGCGTACTGACGGTCCGAATTCCAGTTCGCATGGATGACGGCACCACGACCGTTTTCACCGGCTGGCGCGCCCAGCACAATGATGCGGTGGGCCCAACAAAAGGCGGCATTCGTTTTCATCCGGACGTAACCGTAGAAGAAGTGAAGGCGTTGTCGATCTGGATGAGTATGAAATGCGGCCTGGCCAATCTGCCGTATGGAGGCGGAAAAGGCGGCATTCAATGCGATCCGCGGGCTATGTCGATGGGTGAACTCGAACGCCTCAGCCGGGGATATGTCCGGGCGATCAGCCAAATTGTCGGGCCGACAAAGGATATTCCGGCACCGGATGTGTATACCAATGCGCAAATTATGGCCTGGATGATGGATGAGTACAGCCACATTCGCGAATTTGATTCACCAGGCTTTATTACCGGTAAACCGCTTGTGCTCGGCGGTTCACTTGGGCGGGACTCCTCAACGGCTAAAGGTGTGACCATCGTCATGAAAGAAGCCGCTCGTCTTGCTGGTTTTTCTGTGCAGGGAGCGCGGGTGATCATTCAAGGCTTCGGAAATGCGGGCAGTTATCTGGCCCAGTTTCTTCATAAAGAAGGCGCAATTATCGTCGGTGTATCTGATGCATACGGTGCTCTTTATGACCCTGATGGACTCGATATCCCGTATTTGCTTGACCGCCGCGACTCATTCGGAACGGTTTCAAATTTAGTAGAAAACTGCATTACAAATGAAGAGATGCTGCAAAAACCATGTGATATTCTTGTGCCGGCAGCCATTTCGAATCAGCTGACAGCAGCCAATGCGCCTCACATTCAAGCGAAAGTGGTAGTGGAAGCGGCCAATGGTCCGACGACGCTGGAAGGAACGAAAATCCTCACCGAACGAGGCATCCTTCTTGTGCCGGATGTACTGGCAAGCGCCGGCGGCGTGATTGTCTCATATTTTGAATGGGTGCAGAACAATCAAGGCTACTACTGGACAGAACAGGAAGTAGACGAAAAGCTTGAAGCGATCTTAACGGCTGCTTTTACGAATGTATATAATACAGCCCAGAAGCATGAAACAGATATGCGCCTTGCCGCTTACATGGCGGGATTGAAGAAAATGGTTGAGGCATGCACGTACCGTGGATGGGTTTAATGAAGGAGCGCCCTTTGGGTGCTCCTTTTTTCTACTGAAAAAGATAGATAGAGGAGAAAGGAAGGGAAGGGGTACGGGGTGTCTTTTAAAATAGGCTTTCGCACGGTGAAAACAGCTGTGGCTGTGTCAGCAGCGATTGCCGCCGCAGGGTTTCTTCAGCTTGAGTTTTATGTATCGTCCGCAATCATTACAATCTTATGTGTACAGCATTCACGTCAGAAGTCACTTCCAAGCGCCCGTGACCGCTTTTTTGCCTGCATGCTGTAGATCCCGTTTTCGTTTGGCTTTCTGGACGTCGTTCCGCTCCATGAATCGAACGAAGAAATGGCAGATTGGATCGAATCATTCAGCTGTGGCAGCGAAGTAAAAGACGGGACCCCCCTCAGCCTGCCTGCCTTCTTCTTGCTATTTGGGAGATGAATCAGTTTATGGGCCAGCACCCCCGGTAGAAAGGACCCTTCCTTTTATGGTAAGTTAAATAAAAAGAGAAAGGGTTTTTTTATGGAACGCATCACCTTTCAGACAGTTCATCCGGACACAGCGGCGGCCGATGCAGGGCAGCAGCTGTCAAACTGCCATTGTATCGTCATTCAAAAAGGCGAAAATTATTATACAATCGAACAGCACGAAGCGGGCCTGCTTCCAGGCGAGGGCACCATTGGTGAATGGCTGGAGAGAAGCGGCTGGCTTCCATCATCAGCGGTTCAGGCCGAAGGAGAGGGCGATTGGGATTGGCGCCGGCCTGTCCTTTACGTACGGGACAACGGCATTGACCAGATCGTCACCCCGGCTATGCGGATCCGCCTTTTAACCGGGTATTTTCATACACTGGCCGAAACGATTAATGATTCCGTGACGGCAGTTGACAGAGAAGGAACCGTTCTTTTCTGGAATACAACGGCTGAAGAAACGTACGGCATTTCCCGGGAAAAAATTATCGGGCAAAAAATCGGTGACCATTTCCAGGCCGAGTCGGTTGTACTTAACAGTGTTCTTCAGCATGGCCAGAACATCCGGGGGGAATATCACCGTCCAAATGAGACCAACCACGTGCTCATTAACGCTTCTCCAGTTGTAGTAGATGGGAATATAGCCGGCGGCATTGCGACCGAGCACGATATTACCAATATGATGAAGCTGAATGACGAGCTCGATTCAGCGCTGCCGATGCATATACAGGCGAAAGATCCTTTTTCCTCTATTACGGGCAGTGATCCAAAGCTTGCGGCTTCTCTGGAAGCAGCGCGAAAAGCAGCGCACGCCAACATGCCGGTTCATTTAACGGGCGAGCCGGGCTCCGGAAAAGAAATGATGGCCCAGGCGATTCATTTCAGCGGCTCCAAAGCAGCCGAGCCGTTCGTTGCGATGAACTGCAGTGTGGTGCCGGAATCATTGCTTGAAATGGAGCTGTTCGGCTACGGAAACGACAGCCAGACGGGCAAGCTGAATCAAGCGTGGGGCGGCACATTGTTCATTGGAGACATCGACAAGCTGCCAGCACCGCTTCGGGACCGGCTGTTTGCTTCAACAGAGGACGTCCGGCTTATTACCGCCTCCAGCAGCCCAGTCGTACTTGACCAAACAATGGCGATCACCATTGACATTCCGCCGCTCCGAAACCGGAAAGAAGATATTCTGCCGCTTGTTGAAACCTTCTTAAAAGAGTTCAGTGCCAAGTACAACAAACCAATGGATACAATCAGTCCGGATGCAGCGCTTATGCTCACTGAGCACGAATGGCCTGGCAACGTACGCGAGCTCCGCAATGTCATCGAGCGCTGCGTCCTGCTTGGCGACGGGCCGGTACTCACCAAAAAGCACTTGCCGGAGGATATGGCCCGCCCCGCTAAAACTGATGAGGCGGCCGCCATCGAGCAGGCACTGCAAAAAACATATGGCAACAAATCCGCAGCCGCCACCCTGCTCGGCATTTCCAGAGGCACGCTTTACAACAAAATGAAAGAATACGGACTTTAATACAAGAGCCAGTTTCCTGCCGCGGCGGGGAGTTGGTTTTTTTATTTTTCGGCTCAAATAAACACCATTCCGGCCCAAAATAAAAAAATCCGGCCTAACAGTGCTTGGGTATATTCTTATTGAAAGGTAATATTTCCTTATAAACCGAAAATGTTAATAGTAAGGGAGTTAGTTAAAATGAAAAAAACAGTCCGTGTAGTAGGAGCAGTCATTGAAAATGAAAAAAGTGAAATTTTATGTGCATTACGTTCCCCGGACATGACCTTGCCAAACTTATGGGAGTTTCCAGGAGGGAAAATTGAAGCGGGCGAAACACCTGAAGAAAGCTTAAAGCGTGAAATCCAAGAAGAGTTAGCTTGCGAGATTGAAGTGGGAGAGAAAATTGAAGAAGTCATGCATGAATATGAGACAGTGATCGTGAATTTATTAACCTATCGCTCTCGTATTTTAAGCGGGCTTCCAACTCCCGAGGAGCATGCGGAATTACGCTGGGTCTCACGTGATCGATTGAATGATTTGGAATGGGCGCCCGCTGACATTCCTACTATTACTCAACTTATGAACGGATATTAATTCTGCTAAAGTAAGACCTCCAATGCTGAGTAAAGTAAAGGAACTCTACGACAAAGAGAGCACAGACCATGCTGCATTTGTGGCAAGGTCTGTATAGCTTTTATTAAGAGATAAAAAAGATAGTTTAATAGAATAGTTGCCAAATTGGTTTAACTCTATAGCTTTCCCCGTTTTTCTTCCATTTCCAGCACCTATAGGACTCCTCCAGCTAAGTTTCTCCCATAATTACATATATGAAATTATTACATTCAACAACTGTCTGAATAGTCATATTTCCATCTTTATATCATGTTATAATCATCCTAATATGGAACATAAAAAGAGGTTTGTAAGCGCTGCCTTTTTCAAAAAAAGAACATACGGGATTTATTTCTTTATAGGACCATTACGTTAAGCAGGAGGGCATCATGGAGATATTTAAAGGAAAGCCTGTTAATCAAAACTGTTGTACAAACGACGTCTCGACAGATGAAATGAAGTCTATTATAGATTTACATACATGGATGATTAAAACGCTCGCCAGTGGCGATTCACTGCAGACAACGATACAGGCACTGACATCGAAGCTTGAGGAGCATTTTCAACGGAAAACACACTGTTCTCTTTTAATGGTGAATGAGGAAAACAGGCTTGCTGTTGAATATGCACCGACCCTTCCTGAGGCGTACCAGCAGGCGATTCATCTTGTTGAAGCAGGTCCGACAATTGGATCATGTGGAGCTGCCGTCTGCCGGAAAGAAACCGTTATTTCTCCTGATATTGAGAATGATCCGCTTTGGAAAGATTTTTGCGAGGATGCCCTCCATTTTGGGCTCAAAGCCTGCTGGTCCAGTCCGATTCTTGTAGAAGAGCATGTTGTCGGTACATTTGCGGTTTACCACTCACAGATTTGCACACCTGCTGCGCATGAAATCGAGATGCTCGAAACGTGTGCCAGTCTGGCAGGGCTTGCGATTGAGCGGGACCGGCGGATCAAGCTGGAACGGCAGCTGCAGGAAAGCGAGCAGCGGTTTAAATCGTTGTTTGATTACTATCCTGACTCTGCTTATATTTTTTCACTGGAAGGACATTTTTTAGATTTCAACCAGGCATCGGAGCCGATATCCGGGTACAGCAAAAAAGAGCTGCTTGGGAAGAACTTTCTTCCGTTCATTGCCTCCCAAGATAGAGAAAGAGTATGGAATCATTTTAATGAGGCAAAGAAAGGCATTGTTCAGCACTATGAATGCAGGGTTGAGCATAGAAAAGGAAATCAGTTAATTGTAAGCTTGACCAATGTTCCAATTATGGTGAATGGCGCGGTTGTCGGTGTATACGGAATTGGCCGCGATGTTACCCGTGAGAAAGAATTGGAAGACAAATTAGTGGCAACTCATCAAGAAATGGAACACCTGTTTAAAAACCATTCAGGACTTATTTTTAAATATAAAAAGGAAAACGGACAGTTTATCCATACATTCGGAGAAGGACAGCTGCTCAAGCGGATGGGTTTAAAGATCGAAGAAGCGATTGGAAAAACGCTGTATGACTTTTTCCCGAAAGAGCTTGCCGAGAAAAAAGAGAAAATGTATCAAATAGGCTGGGAAGGAAAAGAAGCAGCCTATGAAGTGGGGACACACGATATTCACTATAAAGCGGTGTTGAACCCAGTTTTTAAAGATGGACAAGTCGTTGAAGTCATTGTCACATGCAATGATATTACAGAGCTGAAAAAAGCCCATGAAGAGCTGTGTAAAACGAAGGAGCTGCTGGAATCTTTCATAAATAATACAGCTGATGCGATCGTGACGGTAAACAGTAACGGCCAGATTACCTATGTGAACAAGGCGTATGTGGATTTATTCGGCTGGCGGGAAGACGAGCTGCTGGGCAAAGAGATTTCGAACGTGCCGGATCACTGTAAGGAAGAATTCACTCGTCTTGTACAGCTTACCTTTTCAGAGAAAAAGGTGAGCCAGTTTGAGACGGAGCGGCTAAGTAAAAACAGAAGGATCATTCCGGTTAGTGTGACACAATCTCCGCTTAAAGATAAGAATGGCAGGGTAACCGGAGCATCTGCCATCATCCGGGATATTAGCAAGCAGAAAAGGACAGAACGAGAGCTGGAGGAAAACAAGCAGCGTTACCAGTCGCTTTTCTACTACAATCCAGATCTTGTTTACAGTATGGATGTGAATGGTACGCTGCTCAATACAAACCTTTCGTTTCATCGAGTATTAGGCTACACGCCTGAGCAAGTGAAAGGGAAGGGATGGGAAATATTTGCAGGGAACCAGTCTCTTGATGAAATAAAGCAGTATTTTGAGAGGGCGTTACAAGGAACGCCGCAAAGCTATGAAACGGCCGGCATTCACCAGAATGGCCAGGAAGTAATGGTTCACGCGACGAATATGCCGATTATAGTAGACGGTCAAATTGTAGGCGTTTATGGAATTGCAAAGGATATAACCGAACAGAAGAAAGCACAGCTGGAAATTCTTTCGTTGAAGCAGCAAATGGAACTGGTACTGAATTCGGTTGGAGACGGTATTTACGCAATGAATGAAAACCGGGAAATTACTTTAATCAATCCGGCGGGTGCGAAAATGCTTGGTTATGACGCGCAGGAATTGTTAGGCAAAACGCCAAAAGAGACATTCCGTCATGTATATGAACTTGAACGTTGTATGCCGAATCATACGCTGCTTGATGGGAAAACCCGCTACGTCACAGACGAGCTTTTTTATAGAAAAGACGGTACGAGCTTTCCTGTCGACTATATCTGTTCCCCTATCCTGGAAAACGGAGAAATTCAGGGAGTTGTAGTTGCTTTTAGAGATATTTCAGAGAAGAAAATGGCGGAAGAATATCTTCTGAAATCAGCCAAATTAGAAATGGCCGGACAGCTGGCAGCGGGAGTGGCTCATGAAATTCGAAATCCACTCACCTGCATTCAAGGATTTATTCGATTATTGGAAGAAACGGACAAGCGTGAACCAGAATATTTCTCGATTATAAGATCAGAATTTGAACGGATTGAAGGCATTATTGGTGAATTTTTAGCCCTCGCTAAACCGCAGGCGCTGAACTTTCAGAAAAATGATATTGGGTTTATCCTTATGCAAACCGTCCATTTAATGAATGCCCAGGCGATTATGCATAACGTAGAGATTGTTACGATGATAGAGGAGGGTCTTCCTTTATTCCAATCCGATAAACATCAACTGAAGCAGGTGTTTATTAATGTGATAAAAAATGCGATTGAGGCCACTGCTTCTAAAGGAACATTGACCATTACCTGCAAAAAAACGAGCTCCCATCTTCATATCGAATTTCAAGACCAGGGAGAAGGAATTTCGCCGGAAAGAATTAAACATCTGTTTGAACCTTTTTACTCTACTAAAGAAAAAGGAACGGGCCTGGGGCTGATGGTAAGTTACAAAATCATCGAAGAGCATAAGGGAATGATGCGGGTTGAAAGTGAGGAAGGAAATGGGACAACGGTTCATATTCTTCTTCCTCTTGCATCCCGGCCGTTATAAAGTTTAAAAGACTTTGTGGCTTGTAAATAAAGGACTTTCGAACGTCTGTGTGGAAAAAGAATGATGTATAGAAGCAGTACCTTCCACCGGTTGCTGGAAGAATGAATATGAGAAACAGGAGTGATTAGAATGGCGGTTCAGCCATATTTAGTGTTTGATGGAAACTGCGAGGACGTTCTTTCTTTTTATGAAAATGTATTCGGCACAGAAGCAAAGCGAATGACATTCGGTGAAGCGCCGCCGCATCCCGATCATCCGCTGCCGGAAGAAGCGAAAAGCCGCATTATGCATGCGAATTTGGAAGTAGAGGGTACAACGCTTCTGTTTTCCGATACGTTTCCAGGTACGCCGTATGCACCGGGCAGCGCAATCAGCCTGGCGCTCGTTGGCTCGGATATGGACAAGCTGCGTTCTTATTTTGAAGGACTGGCTGTAGGTGGTACAGTGACGATGCCGCTGCAGGAAACGTTCTGGAGCAAGCTGTATGGGCAGGTCCGCGATCCATTCGGCATTGACTGGCAGATTAGCTACAGTGAGCAATAAGAAAAAACGTGCTCCGGCCCAAATTGGCCGGAGCACGTTTTTTAATTTTCGATAATGGTATATGTTTCGGGCTCGACGGCCTGCATAAGCGGCGTTTCTTTTCCTGACGAAAACAGGTGAAGCTCATGCATGGCGCGGGTGCAGGCGGTATAAAACAAGTTTCTCTCCCATTCCCGTCCGTATACATCTTCGGATATATTAAAAAGAAGAACCGCATCAAACTCAATCCCTTTCGCTAAATAAGCGGGAATGACAACCAGCCCCTGCTCAAATGTGTACGTTTCCTGGTCAAGCAGCTGAGCGGGAATGTGAGACGACAGCCACGCGTGTACACGCTGGCTCTCCTGCATCGTTTTACAGATCACAGCGATCGTCTGACGATGGCCTCCTTCAAGCATGGAGCGAATACGTGTTAACAGCTTTTGCTGAAGGTCTTCTTCATGGTTCGCATATGTTAAAGTCGGTTTTGTCCCTTCCCGGTTAAACGCTTCAATTTGTTCGCCGCCTTCGATCAATTGCCGTGTAAATTCAACGATCGGCCGGGTGGATCGGTAGCTGCGCGTAAGTGTAATTTTTTCATACGATTCCTTGTTGTCCGGTGTGTCTGTTAAAACCGATGATTCATTCAAAGCCTGCACAAAGATGGACTGGTTTACATCTCCCAGCAGTGTCATTTTACTGTACGGAAACAGCGTTTTTAAATATGCAAGCTGAAAGGGTGAATAATCCTGTGCTTCATCAATAAACACGTGGCGGATATGGGAAAAAGACTTTTTCCCTTTCAATTGATCTTGAAAATACAAATAAGCAGTTGCGTCTTCCCAGTCAAGTTTATTTTGGTCCAGTGTCTCAATTGTTTTTTCACAAACGGAAGCCCAAATAGGCGGGGCCGGCTGCGTACGTGTCTCGAACAGCTGCCGGAAATTGGCTCTTTCATCCACAAAGCCAAGCCGCTTTATCTTGTTTCTTAAAGGCTGGAATTGTTTGCGCACGACGCTTTTGCTTAAAATACGCCACTCCACGTCTACATCGTTAAAAGTGTCTTCTTCCTTCGATTGTTTTTTCTGGCGCGCCCGGTACGCGTTTAAAAAATCTTCTTTATCTAAAAGCTCTACTTCGTCCCGCACCCATTCTTCGTTTTGTTCAAGGCGCTCCAGTTTTTGAAGCTTTTTCAGCAGCCATTCCGATACAAGCTCTAACCGGTTCGGCAGCAGAATGGAAGTGGCTAATGTATAAAAATGCTCTCTTATTTCTTCCGAAGAAACGAGAACTTTATCTCGAAAGACAATATCGTGAAAAAGGAGGCCTTTCTGCGACAGGGAAGTGAGATAATCATCAATAATCTTTTTAAAATCGAGACTCGCTTTAAATTGGACAGATGCTGCTTCAGCAGGGTTCTCCTGCCCGGTTCCCTCCAGTAAAAACTGTTCCAGCTGTTCAAACGGGCTTTGAACGGTAAAGGCATTACTGATCCGGTCCTCTACATATTCTTTATAGGTTGTCTGGAGAATATTTTCCTCTCCAAGCTCAGGCAGTACCGTAGACACATAGCTATTGAACAGGGGGTTGGGAGAAAAAAGAAGCATATTTTCTGCCCGCAGTGTCCGGCGGTTGGCGTACAGCAAAAAAGCAATGCGCTGCAGCGCGGCCGATGTTTTTCCACTGCCAGCTGCTCCCTGCACGATCAGCGTCTGGCTTTTTTGATTGCGGATAATTTGATTTTGCTCCCTTTGAATGGTCGCCACAATATTTTTCATTTGTGCACTTGATTTTCCGCCCAAAACCGCCTGTAAAATATGATCGCCGATCGTCAAGCTTGTATCGAATTGGCCGGTAATCTCACCCCGCTGAATGATAAATTGCCTTTTTAGCGATATCTCTCCTTCAATCCGGCCTTCCATCGTATCGTAAGCGGCAGGCCCTGTTGTGTAATCGTAGTACATGCTTGAAATAGGGGCCCGCCAGTCATAAATTAAAAAATTCTCCTGTGCTTCATCCATTAAGGAAGCGATGCCAATGTAAATAGGTTCCGGCTTCGGTTCGCCGGATTCCTGGAAATCAATGCGGCCAAAATAAGGGGAACGACGCAGCCGGTCCAGCTTTTTCAGCTCGTTAAATAGCTGCCTGTGGCTTCTTTCTCTTTCCTGTAGCAATTCGGCCTGTTGCTTAATGCCGGCTTGTGTTTCGATGACATCATCTGGCTCGTCCATATTGACAGTTACATCTTCCCAAAAGTTTTTGCGAAGACCGATAATACCTTCTTTCAAAGAGCCTGTTTTTTCTTTAATGCCTTCTTCCTTTCGGTCGATCAGATCAATCACTTCGTTTACACGCTGCTGTTCTTTCAGCTGTTCTGTTTCCTGGTTCATTCTCCAAACACATCCCGTTTTTCAAAGTTTTGCCTTCTACTCATTCTATATCACCTTTTCATACTTTACTCAAACAACGTATGCACGGCTTGAACATAGTATTTCCAAAAAAACGGTCTGGATCGCATTCCGGGCAGTTTTATGATTCAATGAAAGGGAGTGTACATACTGAATAAGGGAGATGGTTTTTTGAAAACGTTACCGATTCAAAAGCATGGAGTAAACGCAAGCCGGCTTGTACTTGGCTGTATGGGATTCGGAGGAGGCTGGAGCCGTGACGCCATTACCGAGGAGCAGGTCAAGCAGGCACATGAAGCAGTGGATGCGGCACTTGAGTCCGGTATTAACTTTTTTGACCATGCGGATATCTATGCATATGGAAAAGCGGAGGAAGTATTTGGCCGTGTCTTAAAGGAACGTCCATCACTGCGTGACGACATTTTAATTCAATCCAAAACAGGGATTACGTTTCCGGATAAAGAAGCAGGGCTGCCGACACGCTACAATTTCTCAAAAGAATACATTTTAAACAGTGTCGATGGGATCCTTTCGCGGCTGGATACGACACACTTGGATACACTGCTTCTGCACCGGCCGGATGCGCTAATGGAGCCGGAAGAGGTAGCAGAAGCATTTCATCAGCTGAAATCATCTGGAAAAGTACGTTATTTTGGCGTATCCAATATGAGTGCCGGACAAATTAAGCTGCTGCAAAGTGCGATCAGTGACCGCCTTGTTGTGAACCAGCTGGAAATGAGCCTGCATAAAATCGGCTGGCTTGAATCCGGCGTGCATGTAAACCAGCCGGCATTTTGTGAAACGATTTTTCCAGAAGGCACGCTTGAATACTGCCGGATGGAAAACATCCAAATCCAAGCCTGGGGTCCGCTGGCACAGGGAATGTACTCGGGGGCGCCGCTTGAAGACAAACCGGAGGCAGTGCAGGAAACAGCCGCACTTGTAAAGAGAATGGCGGAGGAAAAGAACACGACTACAGAAGCGATCGTACTTGCCTGGCTGATGAAGCATCCGGCCATGATTCAGCCGGTCATCGGCACAACGAGCCCGAAACGAATTCAGGCTTCGGCAAAAGCAGTCGATGTAGAAATGAGCCGGGATGAATGGTATACCCTTTATGTCGCATCACGCGGCGTGAATTTACCGTAAAAAAAGCCTGCGTGAGGAGCGCAGGCTTTCAGGCTGTAGGCAAATGATATGGATAACCGTGCACATGAATGGATGGATCGGCGGCGTCCGGGCAGCTCCGCTTTCCATGGGGCAGGCGCTGAGCCCCATAGGAGTCTGCGCTGCCCTCCCGCCGCCAAGTGGCTTGCGACAAGATTGTATAGAGCTTAAAAGATCGTATCTTTCTGTACTTATTGATGTTCAATAACACTTATCGGCTCTTTTTTTAAAGCGAAAGACTTTGTCTACACAATGAAAGTCTGCGCGAGGAGCACAGGCTCTTATGAAGTTGTACGATACGTTAACGATACGTCGGCGTTACGTGGACAAAACATAAATAAAAAGAAAATAAAACAGAAACAAAACATCTTCTTGCCGGAAGGTATCGATTTTTTCAAAAACACTGTATATAAACGATGAAAAAACTAAAAAGAAAGAAATGGATTTGCCGCGGTGTCACCGCTCGTTTATCATAAAAAGTAGATTGCATAGACAGGAGAGTATGGGAAATGTACAAATTAATTGCGATTGACATGGATGGCACGCTTTTAAACGATCACCATGAAGTAACCGATGAAGTGCGCAGCGCCCTTGATGAAGCTCGGGAACGCGGTGTGAAGGTGGTTCTTTGCACAGGCCGTCCGCTTGCCGGTGTGCGCCGCTACTTAAAGGACCTTCGTCTTGAAGATGAAGAGGATTATGTGATTGCCTATAATGGTGCTATCGTGCAAAACACACATACAAATGAAGTAGTGTTTAAGCAGTCGCTTGGCTATGAAGATTTCCGCGCACTGCATGATCTGAGCCTGGCGCTTGACACGCCAATGCACTTTTTTGATGCAGAGTATTTATACACGACGAACAAACTGATCAGCCCGTATACCGTACATGAAGCGTTTATTACGAAAATTCCATTCCAGCATACAACGGTAGAAGAAGTGCCGACTGACATTGCCATGCCAAAGGTCATGTATATTGATGAGCCGGAACGTCTGGACCGGACCATTGCGGCGATTCCTGCCCAAATCAATGATAAATATATGATGGTGAAAAGTGCACCGTTTTATTTGGAGATTTTACATCGCGAAGTCAGCAAAGGAAATGCAGTGAAACGCTTGTCTGAGAAGCTGGGCATTAAACGGGAAGAAGTCATGACAATCGGTGACAACGGAAACGACCTGTCGATGATTCAGTTTGCAGGCTGCGGCGTAGCGATGGAGAATGCGATTCCGATGGTAAAAGAAGCGGCTGATTTTGAAACAAAATCCAACAACGAGCATGGCGTGGCTCATGCGATTCGTGAATTGGTGCTTGTGTAAGGCCGGATAAAAAGAATTTGGGCCGGGTTTCTACCTGCGATGGCCGGAAAAAGAAGTTTCCGGCCATTAGCGGCTAAAATCCGGCCTATTTGTTATATTTCCGGCTTAAACCAGGGTTTTTCGTTCGCCCGCCAGCAGTAAGTAAATAGCCTGCGTCCCTTTATCGTCATGGCCCTGCTCCGACAGTTTGTCGTACAGCGATTTAGCGAGTGTAAGGCCTGGTGTATTCATGCCCATGGCCTCAGCTGATTCAATCGCAATGTTCATATCTTTAATAAAGTGCTTAATGTAAAAGCCAGGTTCAAAATCACCTTTGATCATGCGCGGCGCAAGATTTGCCAGTGACCAGCTGCCAGCGGCTCCGCTTCCGATGCTGCCAAGCACCTGCTCTGGATCAAGCCCTGCTTTTTCCGCATACACAATCGCTTCTGCGACACCCATCATGTTCGACGCAATGGCGATTTGGTTGCACATTTTCGTATGCTGGCCTGCACCGGCCGGTCCTTGAAGAATAATGTTTTGCCCCATTGCTTCGAGGACGGGTTTTACTGCGTCAAAATCAGCTTGATCCCCGCCCACCATTATCGTTAATGTACCGTTTTTGGCGCCCACATCCCCGCCCGATACCGGTGCATCCAAGACGTGAATGTCTTTCTTTTTGCCTTCTTCACACAATTTCTCAGCTAAAAGGGGGCTTGAAGTCGTCATATCAATGGCATACGATCCTGGTTTAGCGTTTGATAAAATGCCATCCTCTCCAAGATAAACGGCTTCTACATCACTCGGATAGCCGACAATCGTAATGATTACATCCGCTGTCTGCGCCACTTCTGCCGGTGTATCTTTCCAGACAGCGCCTGCGTCGAGCAGTTCCTGCGCCCGTGCTTTTGTCCGGTTATAGACGACAACCGGGTAGCCTGCCTTCATTAAATGGCCGGCCATGCTTTTTCCCATTACACCTGTTCCGATAAATCCAACCGTTTTGCTCATATGTAATCGACTCCTTCCAAAAATTTCTTTCTTCTTTATTGTATCAAAAAAACCGGGCGGTTGTTTTAGATTTTACTGTAGGTGGTAAACTGCTAAAGATAAGAAAAGGAGGAGCACAAAATGAAAGATGTCCAAACGAAACGGGTAGTGCTCCGTTTTCATAAAGGAACAGCAGAGCAGACGGAAGACCGTATTGTGACCGAGCAGCCGGTAACGGTCAAAATCAATGGAAACGAGTTTGTTACCATGGTGTGTACACCGTCTTACATAGAAGATATGGTTATTGGTTATTTAGCGTCGGAAGGTGTTATTCGCCGTTATGAGGATATAAAGCAAATGCGAATAGACGATTCGGGCTTTGTTCATGTAGAGCTGGCGCGTGTCAATCCATTTTTTGAACAGCTCCAAAACAAGCGGTATGTCACATCATGCTGCGGCATGAGCCGGCAGGGATTCGTGTTTGCCAACGACGCGCTTACCGCAAAAAAAATGCGCGATATTCATGTGAAAGCAACACCGGATCTTTGTTTTTCATTGATGAAGCAAATGCAGGAAGATGCGGATGTATTTAAAGAAACAGGCGGTGTTCACAACGCAGCCCTTTGTGATGAATCCGGTATTTTGCTGCATCGAATGGATATTGGCCGGCATAACGCTCTCGATAAATTATATGGATATTGCCTGCGGCACGGCGTGTCGACGAGGGGGAAAATCCTTGTGTTCAGCGGCCGGATTTCCTCGGAGATTTTACTTAAAGCAGCCAAGATCGGCTGTGAAATGGTTTTGTCAAAATCAGCGCCGACAGAATTGGCTCTGCAGGCAGCCGAAGAACTCGGCATTACTACGGTTGGCTTTATCCGGGGCGGCTCTATGAACGTGTATACTGGTCCTGAACGAATCATCTTGCGTTAAAAAGGGTCCTTTGCTATAATAGATAACGCTTACATGGAGAGGCTTCCTTCGGTGATGAAGGAAATAGAAAACGAGCCACCTCGTTTTTTCTATCATGATAGTAATGGCATTTCTTTCGACGGGAAACGAAAGAAGCAGACAGTGTGCTCACAAGAGCATGCTGTCTTTTTTTGTTTATTTCTATTCCCGAAAGGGTATTTTTACAAAGTCTTTTGAAATGATAGAAAATGATAAAAATTGGGCAGGCACAATGATCATGAAAAAGAGGGGAGTTCTTGCTGTGACCGATTACGTGAAAGTGACGATTAACGGGCAGAAAATGAGTATTCCGGGAGACGTATCTATTTTGCAGGCACTTCAGGAGCAGGCGGTAGAGGTGCCGCATGTTTGTTATCACCCGCAGCTGGGTGCCATCGAAACGTGTGACACGTGTTTGATTGAAGTGAATGGGGAATTTGTCCGCTCTTGTTCTACTCCTATTGAAGATGGGGACGTCATTGAAACCGCTTCAGGTGAAGTAAAGCGGGTTCAGAATATCGCGATGGACCGGATTTTGCATAATCATGACTTGTATTGCACGGTCTGCGATTACAATAATGGACGCTGTGAAGTGCACAATACTGTTAAACAAATGAAAATTGAGCATCAAAATGAACCTTATGAAGAAAAGCCCTATGCAGTCGACAATACCAACCCTTTTTACCGTTATGATCCGGATCAGTGCATCCTGTGCGGCCGCTGTGTAGAAGCGTGCCAGGATTTGCAGGTAACTGAAACGCTGTCCATTGACTGGAGCCTGGAGCGGCCGCGTGTTGTTTGGGATGATGGGCGTCCGATTAACGAATCTTCATGCGTATCGTGCGGACACTGTTCTACTGTCTGCCCATGTAACGCCATGATGGAAAAAGGAATGGTCGGGGAAGCCGGCTTTTTGACAGGCATTAAACAAGACACGCTGAAATCCATGATTGAATTGACGAAAAATGCGGAAACAGGCTTTAGTTCCATTATGCCGATTTCTGATGTGGAAGCAGCGATGCGCCAGACGCGCATTAAGAAAACAAAAACGGTCTGCACATATTGCGGTGTTGGCTGCAGCTTTGAAGTATGGACGAAAGACCGGCATATTTTAAAAGTGGAGCCGACAGTGGAAGCACCGGCAAATGGTGTATCTACCTGTGTAAAAGGAAAGTTCGGCTGGGATTTTGTCAACAGCGAGGACCGTCTGACAAAACCGTTGATTCGAGACGGTGAAGCATTCCGCGAAGCGGAATGGGAAGAAGCTCTTTCATTGATCGAATCGAAATTTAAAAATATAAAAGAAACATATGGCCCTGAATCAATGGCCTTCATTTCTTCTTCAAAATGTACAAATGAAGAATCATACTTAATGCAAAAACTTGCCCGCGGCGTCATCGGTACAAACAACGTCGATAACTGCTCACGCTACTGCCAGACACCAGCAACAGTCGGGCTGTTCCGGACAGTCGGCTACGGTGGTGACTCTGGTTCTATCACGGATATTGAACAGGCCGGCCTTGTGATGATTGTCGGTGCGAACAGTGCTGAGTCTCACCCTGTACTCGCTACACGGGTTAAACGGTCCCATAAATTATTTGGCCAAAAGCTGATTGTTGCAGACCTTCGGAAAAACGAAATGGCAGACCGGGCTGACTTGTTTATTCAGCCAAAAGCCGGTACAGATCTTGTCTGGCTCTCAGCAGTCACAAAATATATTGTGGACCAGGGCTGGGCTGATGAAGAATTTCTGCAAAAGCGGGTCAACGGCATTGAAGAATATATTGCCAGCATTCAGCCGTACACACTCGAGTACGCCGAGCAAGTAACCGGTATTTCCCAGCAGGAATTGATTACAATTGCCGAAACGATTCACAACACGAAATCAACGTGTATTCTTTGGGCAATGGGTGTTACACAGCATGTGGGCGGAAGTGACACAAGTACAGCCATTTCAAACCTGCTGCTCATTACCGGCAACTACGGAAAACCAGGTGCCGGAAGTTATCCGCTGCGGGGCCATAACAATGTGCAGGGTGCAAGTGATTTCGGCAGTATGCCGGACCGCTTCCCGGGCTACCAAAGCGTAAAGGATGACGCTGTCCGCGCTAAATATGAAAAAAGCTGGGGTACAAAGCTTCCAGCGGAGCCAGGCTTAAACAACCATGAAATGGTGTCCGGCATCCATGCAGGCAACGTGAAACTGATGTACTTAAAAGGCGAAGATATGGGCTTAGTAGATTCCAATTTAAACTACGTTCATTCCGCTTTTGAGAAACTGGATTTCTTCGTGGTACAGGATATTTTCTTATCTAAAACGGCTCAGTTTGCCGATGTCGTTCTGCCAGCTTCCCCGTCTTTTGAGAAAGAGGGCACATTTACAAATACAGAACGCCGTATTCAGCGCTTGTATCAAGTGTTCGAGCCGATGGGCGATTCAAAACCAGACTGGCAGATCATTATGGAAATAGCAAACCGCCTCGGCGCCGGCTGGGAATACACACACCCAGGCGAAATTATGGCCGAAGCAGCAAGCTTGATGCCGATTTATTCAGGTGTCACATACGACCGTCTTGAAGGCTTTAACAGCCTGCAATGGCCGGTAGCGGAAGACGGGACTGACTCACCGCTGCTCTTTAAAACGCTGTTCCCGTTCCCGGACGGCAAAGCACGGCTTTATCCAGTCGAGTGGACTGAGCCGCTCCAATACGAGGAAGAGTATGATCTCCATGTCAACAACGGCCGTCTTTTGGAGCACTTCCATGAAGGGAACATGACGTATAAATCTGCTGGTATTTCTTCAAAAACCCCGAGCGTCTTCTTGGAGGTATCGCCGGAGCTTGCGGCCGAGCGGGGGCTTGAAGACGGAACCGTTGTCCGGCTGACATCACCGTATGGAAGCGTAAAAGTGCCATGCCTTGTTACAGACCGGGTGAAAGGCAAAGAAGTGTACCTGCCGATGAACAGCCAGGGAGAAGGCGCGATCAACTATTTGACAAGCAGTTACGCTGACAAAGATACAGATACGCCCGCTTACAAAGAAATCAGTGCGAAAATGGAAATCTTATCAGCCAAAGGAGACAACCCATTGCCAAGCATCAATCATCGCAACGGCAATCCGCAGCCGCAAATCGGTGTACAAGTCGAGAAAAAATGGGCTCGGCCGGATTATGTGTTCCCTGGTGACTTGGTAACGAAAGGGGTGTCGAAGCGTGGCTAGAGCAATTACGGCGATACGCCGCTTAGAAATCAGTGAAGAAGAACAGCGCCGCCGGGACCTTGAAGAATTGGGAACGCTGCTCATTGAGCACAAAGAAGTTGTTAAAGATTTTCTGCATATGCTGAATAAAATTCAAGACCGCAGCGGCCTGGATGTAGTAACCGGCTTGTTTGATAAAGGTGATGAAGTACTTGATGTGCTGGTTAAAGCAACGGACAAGCCTGAAGTCGCAAAAATCATTAAAAACAGCCTGCTTCTGCTTGGCTCGCTTGGAAAAATCAATATTGAAGACATGAATCCATTTATTGAAAAAATCAATGGCGGCTTACATCACGCTGTCCGCTCAGAGAATAAAGAAGCGGGCTACGGTTCCATGCTTCGAACCTTAGCCGCCCCTGAAACGAAAGAAGCGCTCGTATTTCTTCTTTCGTTCCTCAAAGGAATGGGAGCAGGCGCGCCGCAGCCGCAGCCTGTGCCAAAGAAGAAAAAAGGGAAAAAGAGCTGGCTTTTAGCCGCAGGCCTGTCACTTGCCAGCGTCGTTCTTTTATCGAAACAGTCGGATAAAAAAGATTTAGAATCTCCCGAGTACGACGTCGTTCATCACCAGTAAGAAAGAAAAAAGCAGTGCGTTCAACCTATGTTTTTAAACGCACTGCTTTTCTATTACAGACCAGGAGGGCTTCAGATGGCTTATTATCCCCCTAAGAAAATTGCCCAGGTGGCCATAGAAGCAGGTAAAACAAAAACGGAGCTCCCGCTTCCTCAAATGCTTGTATTAGGATTTTTAGGAGGCGCCTTTATTTCAATTGGATACTTGTTAGCGATCCGGGTATCGGCTGATGTTCCGCATGAATGGGGATCATTTGCTTCTTTTTTAGGCGCAGCCGTTTTTCCGCTTGGCCTTATTTTAATCCTTATTGGCGGAGCAGAACTGCTGACCGGCAATATGATGGCCGTTCCAATGGCATTTTTGGCTAAAAGAGTGACCATTTCAAGATTGCTGCATAATTGGTTTTGGATTACGATCAGCAACTTTATCGGTGCTCTGTTTGTTGCCTATTTTTTCGGCCACGTAGTTGGACTGACAGAAACCGGTCCATACTTGGAGAAAACTGTTTTAACTGCACACGCAAAAGTAGATACCGCTTTTTGGCCGGCTTTCATCTCCGGCATCGGCTGCAACTGGCTTGTAGGGCTGGCTGTCTGGCTCGCGTACGGCGCAGACGATATTGGTGGAAAAATTCTGGCCATCTGGTTTCCGATTATGGGCTTTGTCGCGATCGGGTTCCAGCATATTGTCGCCAACATGTTTGTGATTCCGGCAGCGATTTTTGCCGGAGAATTAACCTGGATGGACTTTCTGCGAAACTTTGTACCGGTATACTTGGGAAATGCCGTCGGCGGTTTTATTTTTGTTGCCATGGTATATTGGATTGCTTACGTGCCGAGAAGCTCCGTGCCGGCCGATAAATAACATAAAAAACCACTCTCTTCATGAAGAGAGTGGTTTTTTATGTTAATCAAGCAGTCCAACCATTTTTAAACCGTTTAAAATCCCGTCTGCATCAACATTGGTCGTCACATGCTTGGCGGCATTGACCGCTTCTGGGTGTCCATCGCCCATTGCTACACTGTTTGCTACCGTTTTCAGCATTTCTACGTCATTTAAGCCGTCCCCAAATGCATAAATATCTTCTGGTAAGATGCCAAGCTTATCAATGACTTTTTGAATTCCTTTGGCTTTTGATCCGCCAGCCGGCACGATATCAACAGAGACAGGATGCCAGCGGACAAAATCAAACTCAGGAAACGCTTTTTCATATTCTTTGTCTTCCGGGTCCTGGCAGAACAATAGAGACTGATACAGGTCGCGCCCTTCATGGTAGGTCGGGTCATGCTCAGGGAAGTAATTGATTTTCAGTGATTTAATACCGGCTGTAACATGCTCGTGTTCAGGAGTGTTCGCTTTCATATCTTCATGATCCATAAACACAACAGGATGCTTTCGTTCAACGGCTACATCTGTTAAGCGGAGCAAAGCTTCTTTATTAAGCGGATTTTTATAGAGCGCTTCTCCTTTGAAAACAACATACTGACCGTTGTAGCTGACGAATGTTTCAATACCCAGCTCCTTGCGCAGGCCTTCGAACATGAATGGCGCGCGCCCTGTGGCAATCGCTACTTCATGGCCGCGCTCTTGAAGCTCGCGGATAGCCTGTCGGGTAGAAGCCGGCAGCTTTTTGTCATGATCGTACAATGTGCCGTCTATATCAAAAAAAATAATTTTTTGGCTCATAAAAATCCCCTTCGCGTTTTATTTTCCCTTTATATACTAGCAAACGATAGTCAATCGAACAAATGAAACATTATGTAACCGCTTTTAGTTTTCAGAAAAGTAATCGCTTTATTTTAGCTTAACCTCTTGACGAAAAGAAGAGAAGGTTATATGCTATTTACAAATGTAACATATACGAACAAAAGTAAAGGGAGGAACAATCATGGTAACAAAATTAAACCTGCCCACTTCGATTACGGATGAAAAATTAAAAGACCTATACAAAGAAATGTGGCTGATTCGTTATTTTGACGAGAAAGTAGACCAATTTTTTGCGAAGGGGCTTATTCACGGGACAACGCACCTTTGTGTCGGACAGGAAGCATCGGCGGCTGGATCGATCGCCGTACTTGAATCGAGAGACAAAATTGTTTCTACTCATCGCGGCCATGGGCACTGTATTTCTAAAGAAGGCGACGTTAATAAAATGATGGCTGAGCTGTTCGGACGTGAAACCGGTTACTGTAAAGGAAAAGGCGGCTCGATGCATATTGCTGACGTGGAAAAAGGCAACCTGGGTGCGAACGGGATCGTAGGCGGCGGCATCCCGCTGGCAGTTGGAGCAGCCTTAACATCCAAAATGAGAAATGAGGATTATGTAGTACTCTGCTTCTTTGGAGACGGGGCATCCAATGAAGGAAGTTTCCATGAATCGGTCAACCTTGCGGCTATTTGGGATTTGCCAGTTGTGTTTATTTGCGAAAATAACCAGTATGGCATGTCGGGTCCGGTCAAAGACATGACCCGCGTTGAACATATTGCAGACCGCGCGAAAGCATACGGAATCCCGGGAGAGATTGTAGACGGCTGTGACATGATCGACATCATGAACAGTGTAGACAACGCTGTACGACGTGCGCGTGAAGGCGGCGGGCCGACGTTGATTGAAATGAAAACATACCGCTGGAAAGGCCACTCAAAAAGCGATGCGAAAAAATACCGTACGCGTGAGGAAGAAAACGAGTGGAGAGCGAAAGACGGTATTAAGCGGTTTAAGGAAGCACTGATTACTTCAGGTGTTTTAACAGAAGAAGAAGCGAAAGCCCTGCAGGAAGAAGCCAATCGGGAAATTGAAGAAGCGGTGCGATTTGCAGAAGCAAGCCCGGAACCGTCCATTGATACTTTAGAAGAAGACGTGTACGCGTAAAATAGGAGGGGCGATAACGATGACAACGACAATAGCGGAAAAAACAAGAGAGATTACGTATTTAGAAGCCGTTCGGGAAGCCATGAGCCAGGAAATGCGCCAAAACAGCGATGTATTTATTCTTGGAGAAGACATAGGAGTATACGGCGGCGCGTTCGGTGTCACGCGCGGCATGATTGAAGAGTTCGGTCCGGAGCGCGTGCGCAATACGCCGATTTCAGAAGCAGCGATTTCTGGTGCAGCGGTTGGGGCGGCTTTGACAGGGATGCGTCCAATTTTAGAACTGCAATTCTCGGACTTTATCACAATTGCTATGGACCAGATGGTCAACCAGGCCGCAAAAACACGTTATATGTTTGGCGGTAAAGGAAAAGTGCCAATGGTGCTTCGTACACCGGCTGGATCTGGAACAGGCGCGGCTGCCCAGCATTCGCAAAGCCTAGAAGCGTGGATGGCCCATATTCCAGGATTGAAAGTGGTTCAGCCTTCTACGGCTTATGACGTAAAAGGGCTTTTAAAAGCAGCGATGGATGATGACAACCCGGTTGTTTTTTATGAACATAAGTTACTATACAGAACATCTGGTCATGTGCCGGAAGAACAATACTCTATTCCGCTCGGAAAAGCTGATGTAAAGCGGGAAGGAACAGATGTAACGATTGTCGCAACAGCTATCATGGTTCACAAAGCGCTCGAAGCAGCAGCGGAACTCGAAAAAGAAGGCATTAGCGTTGAAGTGATCGATCCGCGTACGATCGTGCCGCTCGATGAAGAAACCATTATTGAGTCTGTCAAGAAAACCGGGCGTCTCATTGTGGTACATGAAGCCGTGAAGCGCGGCGGCATCGGCGGAGAAATCGCCAGCATGATTGCGGAAAGTGAAGCATTTGACTATTTAGACGCGCCGATCAAGCGCCTGGGCGGACTGGCAGTGCCGATTCCGTACAATCCGACACTTGAAAAAGCGGCGATTCCTCAAGTACCGGATATTATTGCAGCAGTAAGAGAAACGGTGAAAAACAAGTAAGAAGGAGGGAGAACGATGGCTAAAGAAATTTTTATGCCAAAGCTGAGCAGCACGATGGAAACAGGAACCCTCCTTCAATGGTTTAAGGAAGAGGGAGACAGCGTCGAGATTGGCGAGCCGCTTTTTGAAATTATGACTGACAAAATCAATATTGAAGTAGAGTCATATGACGAAGGCATTTTATTAAAGAAGTATTTTGGAGAAGACGACCAGGTGCCGGTGAATCATGTGATCGGCTACATTGGAATCGAAGGGGAAGACGTGCCGCAAGAAGCACCGGGTGTATCGGGTGCTGAAACAGAAGAAGCCGCTCCAGCAGAAAACCCGGAGCCGCAGCTTGTTGCAGCGGGAAGTGCAGAAACAGCAATCACAGACGAAAAGCCGCGGGCAACCCCAGCCGCCCGGCATCTTGCCCGGACAGAGGGAATCGAGCTTCGTGACGTACAGGGAAGCGGCCCGAACGGCCGCGTGCATAAAAAAGATGTAACCGCTCATGCAGAAAGCAGTCCGGTCGAGGCAAAAGCAACACCGCTTGCCCGCAAGGTTGCGGCAGGAGAAGGTGTCGATTTGTCCGCTGTACAAGGAAGCGGCGCCAACGGCAAAGTCGTGAAACAAGATGTGATTTCCGCCAAACGCACAACAGCGCCTGTTGCGGGTACATCGGCGCGCAAAAAAATGTCGGGTATGCGTAAAGTGATCGCTGAACGTATGGTACAAAGCAAGCAGACAGCACCTCACGTCACGATGACGAGCGAGATTGATATGACAAAAGTAAAAGAACTGCGTGCATCGCTTCTGCCGGTTGTGGAAAAGCAGACGGGCTTCCGCTTGTCATATACAGAAATTTTAATGAAAGCAACAGCCGCTGCCCTGGCACGGCATCCGGAAATCAACGTATCGCTTGAAGGCGATGAGATCGTCCAGCACGGCCATGTTCATCTTGGCCTTGCCGTAGCGGTGGCGGACGGCTTAATGGTGCCGGTCATTAAAGATGTGCTCGCCAAGGGGCTGGCGGAGCTGACACAGGATGCAAAAGAAATCAGCCGGCGGGCGCGTGAAAACAAGCTGCTCCCTGATCAAATGAAGGGGTCCACATTCACGATCAGCAACGTTGGTATGTATGCCGTTGATATGTTCACGCCGGTCATTAATCAGCCGGAAAGCGCCATTTTAGGCGTAGGGCGGATGCAGGACAAACCGGTCGCGGTAAACGGAGCGCTTGAAATCCGGCCGATGATGACACTCAGCTTGTCATTTGACCACCGTGTGATTGACGGGGCACCGGCCGCCGCCTTTTTAACAGAGCTTAAAGACGTTTTAGAAAATCCATATGAGCTGCTTGTATAAGGAGTGTAACTGATGACATCATACGATATCGTCGTTGTAGGAGGCGGGCCGGGCGGCTATGTCGCCGCGCTTCACGCGGCGGAGCTTGGCAAAAGGACAGCATTAGTAGAACCAGATTTTTTAGGCGGCACGTGCTTAAACCGCGGCTGCATTCCGTCTAAAACGCTGCTCAAGCATGCAGAAATCATTGAATCTATCGAAAAAGCGAGGAACTGGGGTATTGAAACCGGGGAAATGACGCTTTCGTTCGATAAAATGAAAAAGCGGAAAAATGACGTGATTGAACGGCTGCGCGGCGGCATTGCATTTTTGCTGAAGCAGGGCAAAATTGATGTCTATAACGGCTTCGGCTCTGTTAAAGAAGGCGGGCGTGTAGCGGTCAAAACGGAATCTGGTGAAGAAACGATCCAGACGGCGAAAGTGATCGTCGCTACCGGTTCAACACCGGCTGTGCCGCCGATCCCTGGCCTTGACTCGGTCCGCTTTGATACGAGTGACACGATTTTTGATATCCCAGAGATTCCAAAGTCCGTCGTCATTATCGGCGGAGGGGTGATCGGTGTAGAATTTGCCTGCATTTTCGCTTCCCTCAAGTCAAAGGTCACGATCGTTGAAGCAGCAGACCGGATTGTACCGACAGAAGACGCGGAAGCTGCCAAGCTGTTAGCAAAAGCACTGAAGAAAAAAGGCGTCGCGATCCAAACAAAAGCGAAAGTGCAGTCGGTGCGGGAAGAAAACGGGATCAAAATCGTCACCTGTGTGGATGCGAAAGAAAAAGAGTTTGAAGTGGAAGCTGATACACTGCTTGTCAGCACAGGAAGACGGCCGAATGTATCTGCAACAAGTGAACTGAACTTGAACATGAACGGGCCGTTTATCGCTGTAAACGAGCGAATGGAAACGAGCAGTCCGAACGTTTACGCGGTCGGTGATGTCATCGGCGGCTGGCAGCTGGCCCACGCGGCAAGCGCAGAAGGCGTCGTGGCGGCAAACAATGCAGCCGGCGCCCCGGATGTAATCGACTACAAGGTAATGCCGCGCTGTATTTATACACTGCCGGAAATTGCGGGGGTTGGCTTAACAGAAGATGAAGCAAAAGCGCAGGGCATAGACGTACGGGTTGAGAAATTTGATTTTGCCGGAAGCGGCAAAGCGCTGGCAGCCGGCGAGCCGGAAGGATTTACGAAAATCATTTACGAAGCGAAGTACGGTGAAATCATCGGCGTGGTGATGGCCGGCCCGCACGTAACCGAAATGATCTCTGAGGCCTCTGCCTTTATGTATTTAGAAGGCACACTGGATGAAGCAGCCAAAATGATTCATCCGCATCCAACGATCTCGGAAACATTTTTTGAAGCAGCGGTTCACGCGGTCAATAAGCTGAAGAAGCAGGCATAACCAAAAAAGGAGGCATGAACATGGGTGGGGACGAACAAAAGCTGATGGTGAAAACTGCTTCGCTTTACTACCACGATGAATGGACACAGGCGCAAATTTCCAAGCAAATCGGCATGTCCCGTCCCATTGTCTCCCGGCTGCTTCAGCGGGCGAAAGATGCGGGAATCGTCGAAGTGTTTATTAAGGATGAAACGGTTCACACAGTTGCCTTGGAACAGCGGCTTGAAGCGGTATATGGCCTGGACGAAGCAGTCGTCGTGCCGGCGAGCCGGGCGCAGGGCCATTCTATGAAAAGCGCTGTTGCAGCAGCCGGTGCGCACTATGCCGCTAAAAAAACGAGGAATGTGAACCGCCTCGGTATTTCCTGGGGAACCACCGTGGCGGAGCTCGTAAAGCATTTTCCGTTTGATAAGCGTCCGGATTTGCACATTGTCCCGCTTGAAGGCGGGATGGGAAGAGCATCAATCGATATTCACGCGAATCACCTGGCATATGAGCTGGCGAAAAAAAGCGGAGCCTCCTGCTCGTATTTATATGCGCCAGCGATTGTAGATTCAGAAGAAATGAAAGATCACTTTATGAAGATGGCTGACATTAAAAGTGTGCTTCATGAAGGAGCCGGCGTAGAAATGGCGATTATCGGCGTAGGCAATCCGCACGAAGATTCGACGCTTGAGAAAGTAGGCTACCTTCGTAAAGAAGAAGCGGAATCTCTTAAAGAAGCAGGAGCAGCAGGTGATGTTGGATTCCGTTTTTTTAATGACCACGGCTTGGCCATTGATCACCCTTTTAACAACAGAGTGGTCGGCATTCCGCTTGAGCAGCTTAAACAAATTCCATCCGTCATGGCAGTGGCAGATGGAATGAACAAACAAAGAAGCATGAAGGGTCTTCTCACAAGCGGGATCGTCAATATATTGGTCGTTGATGAAGGCTTGGCTATGGCGCTTTTGAACAATTGATTGAGGCGCTTACAAAAGAACACCTCTGAAACAAGGTGTGTCTTTTTCTTCCTTTTTTTAGAGAAAACGCTCTCATTTTTGTGTGTAATTGTTATAATAAAATAGAAAGAGACGTATTACGTCCTGCCAAAACATTATCTATGACATAAACAAAAAGAGGGGTTTCAATGTTAAGCTGGGAAGAGCGCCGTCAACTTGTGAAAGTGGCGAATTTATATTATACGGAAGGCTGGACACAGCAGCAGATTGCCAAAAAAGTCGGGGTGTCCCGTCCAGTGATTTCTAAAATGCTGCAGCGGGCAAAGGACGCTGGCATTGTAGAAGTGTACATAAAAGACGAAAGTGTGCATACGGTAGAGCTGGAGAAAGGATTGGAAGAAAAGTTCGGTCTTCAAGATACTGTCGTGGTTCCATCAATCGGTTTTACACCGGATATGGTGCGCCGTGCGGTCGGGCAGGCTGCTGCTCATTACGTGTCGCGTCATTTAAAAACAGAGGTGGAGCGGCTCGGCATTTCCTGGGGGACGACGCTGTCTGAATTTGTAAAGGAATATCCATTTGAACGGCGGGAGAATATGAATATTGTGCCGCTTGTCGGCGGTATGGGAACAAAAAGTGTGGAGATTCATGCCAACCAGCTGGCGTACGAGCTGGCGAAAAAAATGAACGGTACCTGCTCATACTTGTACGCACCTGCCATTGTAGAATCAGTCGAATTAACCGAGCGGCTCATACAAATGCAGGACATTGCCCAGGTGCTCGAAGAAGGAAAAAATGTAGAGGTAGCGATTGTCGGAATCGGGAACCCGCACAAAGGCTCTACGATGAAAGACATCGGCTATATCCATGAAACAGATATTCAAAGCCTGAAAAAAGCAGGCGCCATCGGAGACATCGGTTCCCGCTTTTTCGATCAGGATGGCGTCCCGATTGAGCATGAATTAAACAAGCGGATTATCGGCCTTCGGCTGAGAGACTTAAAGAACATTCCGTACGTGATCGGCATTGTTGAGGGAACCTACAAAGCGGAAAGCATCGAAGCGGCCCTGAAAGGCGGCTACGTACAAACGCTCATTACCGATGAACAAACTGCATTAGCTCTTTTAAACTAAATCATTGCTGTTTAAGCTGCCGGAGGTTTCTGGCAGTTTTTTCATTTGTTTTGTTTCAGCACAATTGTGTACAAAGCGATGGATAAAAACTGTTATGAAAACGCGTACATTTTCGAAGTAAATCGTGATAGCATGTAATTAAGCAAGGAGGTCATATTGATGTATCTGGACAAAGAAGCAGCTTATTGTTAAAAGACCTCGTTTTCAATCCTCATGTTAAAAACAAGGATTTAGAGGAAAAGTACGGGCTGAGCCGGCACCAGGTCGGTTACAGTATTAACAAAATTAACAGCTGGCTGACCTCAAATAATTTGCCTGTTATTGAAAGAGCAAAAAATGGATTTTTTATCATTCAAACAGAAGTCCGCTCCTACTTCAAAATGGATCACCAAGCAGAGGCTGCCGGGCAGCCGTACATTTTTTCTGAGAATGAACGGGCAGAGCTCATCTTACTTATGATTTTAAGCAAAAGGGAGGAATTGTCGCTAATCCATTTTACGAGTGCTCTATGTGTAAGCAAGAATACCATTTTAAATGATTTGGAAATGGCTCAAACGCTGCTGCAGCCGCACGGTCTTGAAGTAGGTTACTCCCGGCAGAGCGGGTACGAAATGATCGGAAGTGAAATTCAAAAAAGAAAATTTCTGATTCATCTTGTGCAAAGAATACTTGAAAAAGAGCATGGAGAATGGGCTCTTGAAAGTGTCAAAGAAATTCATAAACAAAGAAAAGTGGATATTCAGCAATGGCTTGAGCAAGTAGAACAGCAGCTGAATTTAACGTTTACCGACGAAAAAATGAAGCAGCTTCCTTACATCCTTGCGATTACACTGGAGAGAATTGAGCAATTTGAACGAATTGATGCGGCATTTTGTATCCATTACGAGGAACTGTCAGATACGAAAGAATATCAGGCGGTAGAGCTGCTTTTGCAAGGTGATGAGGCCATTCCAAGGGAAGAACGGCTGCTTATCGCCTTAAACCTCCTGGCATCCAATGTTTCTTCCTATGAGGTCCTGACAGATACAGATCTTCCTGAACTCGTAAAAGCAGTAGAAACCACCTTGCACTTGTTTGAAAAAAATGCCTGCATTGAGCTAAAGGAAAAAGAAAACTTAACCCGGCTTATTTTTAGTCATATGAAGCCGGCTTATTACCGGATCAAGTATCATCTGGCCACTTCTAACCAGTACGCCGAAAAAATCGATTCAGAATTTGGAGAACTTCATTTTTTAATTAAGCAGTCTATCGCGCCGTTAGAAGAACTGATTGGAGAGGCCATTCCAGAAAGCGAGATCGTCTACTTAACGATGTTTATGGGGGGATGGCTCGAACGGCAGGGGGGAGGTGCTGCAGGCATTGGACGCCAGATTGCTTTGGACTTTGCTGAAAAAGGATGCTGTACAGCCGTAGCGGACATTGACCAGTCAGTTCTAACAGACATGACCCAGCAAAATCAAGTACATGGATTTAAAGCAGATGTCAGCTCATGGGCCAGCGTCTCGGAAATGATCGAACAGGTTATCGATGAGATGGGAAGCATCGATACGCTTGTGTTTTCGGCAGGCATAACGAAAAAAGGGGATCTGGAAGAAACAGACTGGGCTTTATGGGAAAAAACAATAGCCGTTAATTTACATGGCCTGTTTTTCAGCATCAAAGCCGCCGCGCCGCATATGATGGGCAGAAAAAAAGGAAAAATCGTTATTATCGGCTCTGGCTCTGCTATTACAGGATCAGGAGGAGGCATTCAATATTACGCCTCAAAAGGCGGTGCATTTGGCCTTATGAGATCGCTTGTGAAAGAGCTTGGAGAACACCGAATTAATATTAATGTGATTGCCCCGAGAGTCATTGAGTCACAGATGCTGGACTCACTTTATCCAACGGACGAGTTAAAGCAAACGGTCAGGAGTAAGATCCCAATTGGAAGACTGGGCAGGCCGTCCGATATCTCTGAACGGGTTCAGTATCTCAGTTCAGCTCAAGCGGATTATATTCATGGCCAAATTTTTCTTCTTGATGGCGGAAGAACGTACCAAGGAAACAGATAAAAAGGAAACAAGCTATTTTTGCAACAGGTTTGAACCGTTGTAAAAGTAGCTTGTTTCCTTTTGTCTGAAAATTTTTTCGTGAAATCCGTGAATTACTATTGACTTTAATTCAGAGGATGGACTACAATCATTACAAAGGTAACGTATTAGAACAAATGTAAAGGAGTGATCTTCAATGTGGGGTTATCTTCTTGCGGGATTTGTCGTTTTATGGCTGCTTCAAATTTATTTGACCATGCGTCAGATGAAGCATTATCGAATGACGATTCAACATATGAGCAGAAGAGAAAGCGGTTACTTAGGTGTTGGTGTTGAGAAAAAGAAACTTGGTTCCGGAACCGTGCTGATTCTTGTTACAAATGAACAAGGGATTGTTGAAGAATGTCGGGTGATGAGCGGTGTCACGGTTTTTGCTAAATTCAAAAAATGTAAGCGGTTTATAGGTCAGCATATCTCCGTACTGCAGGATGAACAATGGGAAAAGTCGCTCGAAATGGCCACTGATAAAATCAAACAGCAAATGAATACGGCTGTAACCGTTTAACTTTCATTATACAAGAAAGAGGAGGGAATGTAAGATGGACTTTTTGGTAAAATTTGCAGAAGGATTTATCGGGATGTTCGAAAAAGGTGGAGAAACCTTTATGGGCATGTTTACCGGTATCATTCCGACACTCATTTGTTTAATTCTTGCTGTAAACGCTTTAATTAAAATTATTGGGGAAGAGCGGATTGACCGCTTTGCCCGTAAAACAACCAAAAATATTATTTTACGCTATACGCTGTTTCCACTGCTGGCCGTCTTCTTCCTGACAAACCCGATGGCTTATACATTTGGGAAGTTCCTGCCGGAGCGTCAGAAGCCGGCATTTTATGATTCAGCTGTTTCACTCGTTCATCCAATCACTGGACTTTTCCCGCACGCCAATGCGGCAGAGCTGTTCGTATACATGGGAATTGCCCAGGGAATTACGACGCTTGGCTTGTCTACAGGACCACTGGCGATCCGGTTTTTCCTTGTCGGCATGATTGTCATTTTAATCCGCGGGATTGTAACAGAACGTATTACCATTGCGATGATGAAACGCCAGGGGATCTCCGTAACGGACTAATGAAGAGAGGGGGAGAAGCAGATGTCTGAAAATCAAGCAGTAAATCCGGCATATAAAGCAATCAAAATTACTAAAGGCAGCAATGGATGGGGAGGGCCGCTTGTCATCCAGCCGGATGAGCAGAAAAAGTATGTTGTATCCGTAACTGGCGGAGGCATTCACCCGGTTGCCCAGCGCATTGCAGATTTAACGGGTGCACAGGCCGTTGACGGTTTTAAAACATCGATCGAAAAAGACGAAATGGCCTGTGTGTTGATTGACTGCGGCGGTACCGCACGGTGCGGTGTGTATCCGAAGATGGGCGTGCTGACGATCAATCTGACGCCCACATCTCCATCCGGCCCATTAATGAAATTTATTAAAGAAGACAACTTTGTTTCAGGTGTCAGAGAGCCGGACATTCAGCCAGCAGATGGAGCGGCAGCACCGTCCGTTACCGCAGCGGCTCATCCGAAAAATGCCCAGCAGCTGAAAGCAGAAGCGCGCGAAAAAGTCGCACAGATGAAAACCAGCAGCGGTGAACCGCGCAAGCAGAACATTATCGAAAAGCTGGGCCGTTCGATGGGCGGCGTGATCGGGGTGCTGTACCAGGCAGCACGGGAAACGATTGAGCAGGTATTGAAAAACATCATCCCATTTATGGCGCTTGTCAGCACCTTGATCGGGATTATCCTGTACACAGGCATCGGTGATATTATTGCCAACTTTGTATCGCCGCTTGCCGGCAATATCTTCGGACTTCTCGTTCTGTCGGTGATTTGTGCCGTGCCGATCCTGTCGCCGCTGCTCGGGCCGGGTGCCGTGATTGCCCAGGTCGTTGGTGTACTCGTCGGGGTGGAAATCGGCAAAGGGAATATTCCTCCAAACCTCGCTCTTCCCGCCCTGTTTGCGATTAACCCGCAGGTCGGCGCAGATTTTGTGCCAGTAGGCTTAACACTCGGGGAAGCAAAACCGGAAACAGTAGAAGTTGGGGTGCCGGCTGTTTTAATGTCACGTTTAATTACAGGACCGCTTGCGGTCGTGATTGCATACTTCTTTAGCTTTGGCTTATACGAATAATAGGAGGGGTCACTTTGAGTGTACTTGGAGGCGTAAAAATGAAAACGATTTATCAGTCAACTGTTACGGAGCTTGGTGCAGACATGGAGATGTTTGCGGAAGAAAAAATGCTGATTATTTTTAATGAAAGCGCACCGAAAGACCTGCGTGACATCGCGGCTGTGCACAGCATTGCGCCGCTTGAAGGTGTGATTGAAGCGGGCGATATACTGACTTTTGGCGATCAGGCGTACAAGGTGACGTTTGTAGGGGATAAAGTAAACGAGACGGTTGCGGAGCTTGGCCACTGCACAATTACGTTTAACGGAGCGGATCATGCAGACCTGCCAGGAACACTTTGTGTAGAGGATAAAGACATGCCGGTCATCTCGGTATCAACAACGATTACATTTCAAAAGCCTGAGGGGGCCTAAACATGCTGGGACTTAACCGAAAACTGATGCAGCTTGAGAAAGAAGGAAAGGAAATTAAAGTCGGCTTGATCGGCTGCGGCCAAATGGGACGGGGCATGATTTCGCAAATTGAAAGCATGAAGGGCATGCGTGTAGCCGCTACAGCCGACTTGAAAACAGATATTATTCAAAATGCGTACATGACAGCCGGTGTGGAGCCGCAGCATATCGTTACCACAACAGAAATCGAAACAGCAGAAAAAGCATTAAGAGAAAACAAAGTGGTGGCCACTACCGATGTGTCTATGGTGATCGCGCTGCCGGGCATTGATGTTATTGTAGATGCAACAGGCATCCCGAACCTTGGTGCTGAAATTGCCTGGAAAACGATTATGAACAAAAAGCATATCGTCATGCTGAATGTAGAAGCGGATATTACAGTCGGTCCATTGCTTCATCAAATGGCAGAAGCAAGCAGCGTTGTTTATACAGGATCTGCTGGTGATGAGCCAGGCTGTATTATGGAGCTGTATGACTTTGCTGATGCACTTGGCTTTGATATCGTCGCTCTTGGAAAAGGAAAAAACAACCCATTAAACTATGAAGCAAATCCGGATTCTGCGGCAGCAGAAGCAAAAGAAAAAGGCTCAAGCCCGAAAATGCTCGCTTCCTTCCAGGATGGAACGAAAACAATGGTTGAAATGAACGCGGTCGCAAATGCAACAGGATTTTTACCGGATAAGCCAGGCATGCATGGCCCAGAAGGCACGGTGAAAGAGCTGCCGGATATTTTCCGTCTGCAGGAAGAAGGCGGCATTTTAAAAAGCAAAAAGATTGTCGACTATGTAAATGGCGTTGCGCCGGGCGTCTTTGCCATCATTTCTTCTGAAAAAGAAGAAGTAAACCATGAAATGCAGTACTTAAAAATGGGCCCGGGACCAAATTATATTCTGTTCCGTCCTTACCATTTAACGAGCTTAGAAACGCCGCTTTCAGTGGCTCGGGCCTATTTAAACCAGTCAGCCACCATCGCACCTTGGCATGGCCTGCAGGCAGAAACCGTTGCAACAGCGAAAAAAGATCTGCAGCCAGGTGACCGCCTTGACGGCATCGGCGGATATACGGTATACGGCACGCTGTACAGCCAGGAAGAATCCAAAGCCGCCAATGCTTTCCCGATCGGACTTGTAGATCCGAATGTGGTCGTAAAACGTGCAGTGAAAAAAGGCGACATTTTAACGTATGATGATATCGAACAGGAGCGGGAGTCAACGATTTGGAAGCTGCGCTCGCTTCAAGCACAGAGCTTTTAAGAAACGAAAGGGGATGCTGCCGTATATCGGGGCATCCCTTCAATTGTTTTGAACAGCTTGGTTTACCGCTCCCCCTGATTGGCATATAATAAAGAGGTAAAGAAATAGGTGTGAAGGAGTGAGGCTTAGTGAAAATTTCCGAAATGGAAGCCGGCCTTTATTGCACGCGTTGTCATGATGAAACCATTCATCGGGTTGTGTATGTGAACAATAAAATTCAAAGCATTGAATGCGAGGAATGCCATCGGCTGACCGGCATGAAAATCGATGCGAAAAAAGAATTATATAAAGAAATGTACGACCGTATTTCAACAAAGCCTTCACGAATGACACAGGAATATAAGCAGGACTTAAGCAAGTTTGTTTCCGGTATGCCGCTGCGGGTGATCAGCAAGCCGTACAGACTCATTAAATATGTAAACGAAACGAGAAAAGTACTCAAACAGTCTAAACATTCTTAACGCAGGCGGTATGCTTTTGAAGCAGCCGCTTTTTTGCGCTTAAAAAGACGGCACACTTATTTGTGGCCGTCTGGTTCGATATGAATATGGGTCAAGCGGATGCCATGCTCCTGCAGCAGGGCTTCCTCTACATATTCGGTAATATCATGGCTTTCGATTACATTTAAATCCGGGTCTACAAGAAGAACAACGTCCACAAGCGTAATGTTTCCATGCGAGCGGGCTTTAATGCTCGGCACACCGCGGACGCCTGGTACTTTTTCAACAGTTTTCTGCATCCCTTTTAATTCATTAAGGTCAAATGCATCTGTCAGGGCAAGAGATGCGTCAGAAAAAATATCCCAGGCGGTTTTTAAAATAATAAGGCCGACTACAAAAGCAGTGAGCGTATCAAGCCAGCCAAGACCCAGGCGAGATCCGATAATCCCGACAAAGGCTCCTACGCTGACAAGGGCATCTGAACGGTTATCCTGGGCAGCCGCTAAAATAGATTGGCTGTTAATTTTTTTGGCAAGCCGCCTGTTGTAGAGGTAAACGCCATACATGACCAGTGCAGCACCTAAAGCTGTCCAGGCGGTGAACATATCAGGTGTTTCATGATTCGCCTGAAACAGGGATTGTCCTGCCGAAAGCAAAACTTGAATGGCAACGGATGCCATAATAAAAGCGGCTAAAAGAGAAGCAACCGTTTCTGCACGAAAGTGGCCATACCGGTGATTTTCATCCGGCGGTTTACGGGCAATGCGCAGGCCGATCAAAATAGCGACGGAAGCGATAATATCCGTTGAGTTATTTAAACCATCTGCTTTCAGCGCTGCGGAATTGCCGATCCAGCCGACGGTCAGCTTTACTGCGGAAAGGAATAAGTAGGCTGCGATACTGATCCATGCACCGCGTTCTCCTTTTTTTAAATCTTCGTATGCTGTTTCCACCTGTAGTTCCTCCAGAAAAGTTAGTGTTTATACTATACCAGCCCTCATTCGGGTGGGTCTACGGCAACATGATTGCCGCTGGCTTAACAAGTTGCCCCTGTACTACAATTGTTCTTTTTTGCAAAAAAGAGAGTCAATTGCAAAACAATGGGGAAAAGAAAAAAGAATAACAAATAGGTGGTGAAAACAATGGAAACATTCAGCAGCCTGCATCCTGCGCTGCAGGCGTTAGCCGGCGGCATGATCAGCTGGGGAATGACAGCGCTTGGTGCAGCGGTCGTGTTTTTCTTTCGTAATATTAAAGAATCCATCATGAAAATGATGTTAGGATTTGCAGCAGGTGTGATGATTGCCGCTTCTTTTTGGTCGCTGCTGGCACCAGCCATTGAATTCAGCGAAAAAAGCGGACAGATTGCCTGGCTGCCGCCAGTAATCGGCTTTTTGCTGGGCGGCGTTTTTATTCGTCTGCTTGATGTCGTTGTGCCGCATGTGCATATCGGGCGGGAAAAAGGAGAAGGCCCGTCTACACAATTGAAAAAAACGACGCTCTTATTTTTAGCGATTACGCTTCATAATATTCCAGAAGGACTTGCCATTGGTGTGGCATTTGGAGCGGCTTCGATGAACATGGATGGAGCCACTATAGCGGCTGCTCTGGCGCTTGCTTTTGGAGTCGGCATTCAAAATATGCCGGAAGGAGCAGCGGTGTCCGTGCCGCTTCGCGGACAAGGGATGTCACGGCGAAAAGCATTTAACTACGGACAGGCATCGGCGCTCGTTGAGCCGATTTCAGCTGTGATTGGAGCGGCGGCGGTCCTGTTTATTCAGCCTATTTTGCCATACGCCCTTGCTTTTGCTGCAGGAGCCATGATTTTTGTCGTGGTCGAAGAGCTGATTCCGGAAGCAGAATCCTCGCGCAACACAGACCTTGCCACAATGGGTGTTATGGTCGGCTTTGCCCTGATGATGGTGCTCGATGTCGCGCTCGGATAATAAGAAAGCGGAAGGACCTGGTACCTGGTTATCAGCGACAAGCATAAGGAGCTGGCTATAAAGAGTAAAGGCTAAAATGCAGCATCCTGCTTCAACGCCTTTGTGGCTCACATCTTGTGAGCCTTCGGGCTGGCGGTAACTGGAGCTGGATCGAGACCGTGCCTGATACTGGTAAAAGAAAAAACAGCCCTATTCTCAGTGGAGAACAGGCGCTGTTTTTTTTCTTTTTAGCTCATAAAAAATAATCAGACTTAAGCCGGGCAAATAAATAGAAGGTTTTCGTTCCACATTTTCGTCTGTCAACGGTGATTCCTCCTCGTCCGAGCAAGTTCATACGTCCAGTATGAACTTGCGGAGAAGGATTGTCAGCGAGTCTGTTAGAATTCCTTCCAAACAATTTAAACCGCTTCTTCAGCTGCTTCGCTGCGTTTATTCGCCAGCCGCCAGTACAAATGATGTTGTTCGCCGTGTATGGTTACATGAATCCGAAATTCATTAGGATCAAGCCGTATATGATGCTCACGTGCCCATGCCAAAATAGAACGAAATCCGTTTTTTACATCTTTCTCTTGTCCGTCAAGCTCAAGTAAGGCATAGGAACCAGGCGGAATCGTTAAACTCGACATGCCGGACGGAATAATGTCGATATGGCTCACTTCCATAGCGATGCAGTGTGTATACAGCTGGCCAGCCCGCTTCAAGCAAATGTCCATTAAGTAGCCGTCTGTCTGAGAGGGAATCTGGCTGGCGGTTTCTAGAAACCGTTTTTTCCATTCAGGGCGCATAGCAGCAATTTCTTCTTCTGTACCGCTCATTTCAAATCCCACTACCGTAATTGCACGTACATCTACAAGTTTCGGATTCATGATCTCAGCTCCTTTTTCCCTTCTTTTCCCGCTTTTAAATGTTTTCACACCGTTTCCTAAGGGAATAGCAATTGTAAAAACGGTGAACAAAAGTTATACAAGGAAGGCTCTTTGTGAAAACAAATATATGTATTTCAGACGATGGTATAGCCGGTCTTTTATTCGGTATGCCGCTTGCACAAGGTGGCGTCGACATGATCGCTGCCGAAAGAAACGCTGCGCCTTCGATGGACTGAAACAGCATATAATCATTGCTTTCTAACCACCACATTTCCCCGATCTGAAAGTATAACAGAAGGCGAAATGATTGTATGCGGTCATTCTTTCCTGGATTTTTTCCTCTTCCTGATTTACAGGTGCGCACGATACTCCTTATTAAAAAAGAAGAATACAACGAGATGAAGCGAAGCGGGCCGCTTTGTGCAAACGGCGCAGAGCATCCATATACAGACGATGATAATTATCCATGGAAAAATAGGGGGAAGTAACATGATTGCTGAATATCAAAAAATGTGGGAAGCACGAAACTGGCTGAAGAAAAATGAACCCTTTTTGCCGACATGGCAGGCATATGTCGGCTACCGGCTTGATTTGTTTCATAAGCTTGCAGGCGGCGCGACACTTCAATCGCTTGCAGAAGACTACGGCTATGAAGAAACGCTTCTGCGTTCCTGGGCCGATACAGGAATCGTACTGGGTCATTTAAAACAGGCCGGCGGCCGGCTTATTCCTTCTAAAAAAATGCTGAAGTTTTTTTCACAGGAAAGTGATCACTCGGTTGGTGAGCTGCTCAAAGAATTATTTGAAATGCATATGCCTTCCCTGATGAACTATCCCCAAATGATCACATCCAATCAAAAAGGGCGGTTTAACGGAGAGGATTTTGGCAAAACAGTTGCGGCCACCTCCGCTTTAATTGAAAAAAGAGCATTTGGACATGTACTGTCGGAGATAAATGCACAAAAACCGCGCTGGGTGCTGGATATTGGCTGCGGAACGGGCGGCTATTTAATGAAGCTGGCTGATAAAATAAAACAAGGAACCTTCATTGGGGTGGACATCAGTAAAGAATGCATTGAAGAAGCACGCCAGAAAATCCGGAAGAAGAGCCTGGGGGGAAAAGTAAGGTTTTATTATGCAGATATCAATACGTGGGAAGTGCCAGACCGTTTTTTTGATGTGATCATGATGAATAACCTTCTTCATTACTACTCACAGGATGCGCGAAAAGAGCTGCTTGCGCGTGTCTCAAAGCTGATCAGCCAAAACGGGACCGTTATTATGATTACCCCTCTTTATCTGGAACGGGGCGGACAGCGCTTTTCAGCTGCGTTTAATTCATTTATGGAAGCGCATGAAAATTTATACCCGCTTCCAAGAAAGGATGAACTTGTCCGGGATGCAGAGGAAGCAGGACTTCAGCTAAGATCGATTAAAACGGTCGTGCGCGAAGGAAGCTGGTACTGTGTAAATTTTTCAAAAAAATAGCTATAATGAAGGAAACAAACTAAAGTGAGGCGGATAAAATGGCAATTGGGTATTTGAACGGGAAAATTATAAACTCAGATGATCCCGTGCTGCCGATTGATGAACGCGGACATCAATTTGGTGACGGAGTGTATGAATATATTCGTGTTTATAGCGGACGTCCTTTTATGATGAAGGAGCACCTGAACCGCTTTTTTAAAAGTGCTGAAGCGATCAGGCTGAATCTGGATCATTCACGGGAAGATATTGAAGAGATTACAGCCGGCTTGATCAAGAGAAGCGGGCTGTCTGATTGCGATATATACATGCAGGCGACACGCGGCATCGCTCCGCGCAACCACTTGTTTCCAAATGTGCCCGCGTCGATTTCCATGACGGTCAAGCCATTCCGGGCGATGGATGAAACACTGCGGGAAAATGGTGCCAGCATCAAGCTTTTGCCCGACGAACGCTGGCAAAACTGCTGGATTAAAACGCTCAATCTTTTGCCAAATCTCCTGGCGAAGCAGGAAGCGTTTGAAGCGGGCGCATTTGAGGCAGTGCTCGTCCGCGATGGGGTAGTAACAGAAGGATCAAGCTCTAATTTATTTCTCGTCAAAGAAGGCGAATTAATTACTCCGCCTGCGACAAAGCATATTTTGCACGGCATTACGCGCATGGCTGTGATTGATATCGCTGCAGAGCTTGGCATTCCTGTAAAAGAGGAGACATTTGCACCTGAAGCTGTTTTGAAAGCGGATGAAGTGTTCCTAACGAGTACCGGGATTGAGATTGTGCCGGTTACAACTGCGGATGACCAAAAGATTGGCAGTGGAAAGCCAGGCGACATAACGAAAAAAATCTACGAAGCATTTATGAAACGAGTTTAAAGCACAGGCCCTTCAACAGGAACTGAGACTGCCGACAAATTATATGGATGACCGTGCACATGAATGGGATGATCGGTGGCGTTCAGGCATCTCCGTTTTCCATGGGGCAGGCATTGAGTCCGACTTCGCCTGGCAGGCTTCATCGGTCTTAACTGCCCGCACGTCCCATAGGAGTCTGCGCTGCCCTCCCGCCGCCAAGTGGCTTGCGACAAGATTCCACAAAGCTAATAAGGTAAGGTCGCATCTTTCTGTTTACAAAAGAGAAAATGTCTATTCAGCCCGTGCTTATTGATGTTCAATAACACTTAGTGAAGCCTGCCGGACGAAGACTCCTGCGGGAAGTACAGTGAGTCGGAGACCCCGCAGGCGCAGCCGAGGAGGCTCCCGCACTGCCCTAAGGGGCGCGAAGTCCGACCGGCTTCACTTATCGGCTCTTTTTAAAAGCGAAAGACTTTGTCTACACACTGAGGCCCTTTAACAGGGCCTTTTTTTAATTTACTTGTACAGAATTTTCTGTAAATAATCTATTCAATTTCCTTTATCTGTGCCATAATAAGAAACATGATTTATTGATTGCATTATTTTTCAAAAATATTTTTAAAGGTGGATGCAATATGAATGATCAAAAACTAAAGATTAATGGTGCGCGACTCCAGGAATCACTTGAGACATTTGCTGGGTTTGGCCGGACAGCCCGAAACGGTGTGACACGGCTCGCTTTATCGGAAGAAGACCGCCTTGCACGCAATCATTTTCGCACATGCTGTGAAGAGATGGGCCTTTCCTTATCGGTGGACGATATGGGCAACATGTATGGGATGCTCCCGGGCCGTGAAAACAAACCGCCGGTTGTCATGGGTTCTCACCTTGACTCTGTTAAAAAAGGCGGACGCTTTGACGGTGTGCTCGGTGTAGCAGCGGGGATTGAAGTCATGCGGACTTTAACAGAAAACGGCGTAAAGCCAAGTGTGCCGGTTGTCGTCATGAATGTGACTAATGAGGAAGGCGCCCGCTTTGAACCGTCGATGATGTCCTCCGGTGTACTTTCCGGAAAGTTTAACAAAGAAGAAATGATGGCCAAAAAAGATGTAGAAGGCATCACGTTTGGAGAAGCATTGCGATCGATTGGTTATGAAGGCAAAGTGGAAAACAGGATGAAAGAAGCGGCAGCTTTCTTGGAATTACATATTGAGCAGGGGCCGATTTTAGAAAGAGAGAAGCTGTCGATTGGCATCGTTGAATGTGTGCTCGGTATGGTCTGTTATGAAATTGAAGTAGCAGGTGAATCGGACCACGCTGGCACTACGCCTATGTCAATGCGCAGCGATGCCTTGTTTGCGGCGGTGGATTTGATCAAAGAAGCGAGAGAAAAGCTTGCTGGGCTTGGTGATGACCTCGTTTATACGATTGGACGGATGAACGTGTCGCCGAACATTCATACAGTCATTCCAAACAAAGTGGTTTTTTCATTGGAAGCAAGGCATACTTCCGCAGAAATGATCCAAAAAGTAGAGGACATCATTTGGGAGATGCAGGGGTCTGACGAAAGAGCAGCATGCAATGTGAACGTCCAAAAATTGTGGGGACGTGAAACGGTCTGGTTTGAGCCGGCGCTCTGCAATGCTTTTGAGCAGTCGGCTGCTTCACTCGGTTTTTCTCATAAGCGGATGGTGAGCGGAGCAGGGCACGATGCGCAGTTCATGGCTTCTTACATTCCGTCGGCGATGATTTTTGTGCCGAGCGTAAATGGGAAGAGCCATGATGAAGACGAATTAACGTCCTGGGAAGACTGTGAAAGAGGCGTGAACGTGCTGCTTGAAACGATCCTTGCTTTGATCTGAAAAAAGGGCTCGATCACTTATAGTGATCGAGCCCTTTTTTAAAGATTTCTAAAATGATATCATGCTGGGTTTTGCTCATCACATGCTGGCGAATTTCATTCAGTTCCGCAACAAGGCCGGCATCTAAATGCAGGTTGACGGTTTTTCCTTTGTCGGCCTGCTGCACATCAAAGCCGCCTTCGCGTTTTTTTACCTGTCCTTCAAGCACGGTAATGTCGCCAAAAGCAACCCTGTCCGGCACTTGAATCATACTGCCTTCAAAAAAGATCTCTTTGGCATCTTCTGAAAAAGAAATGGCCAGCGAATGCCCGCTGTTACGGTTTTCATCCCGGATAAGCCGCGCTTTTTCCTGGTTGTCTCGTGTGTTTTGAATGGAAATTTTGGCCTTCACGTTACACCCCTCCCCTTCGCAAGCAGGATTCTTTAACCCCTTTTTTTATAGTAAAGGTTGACTCTATCTGCACTGTATAATGGAACTCCCCTTGTTGAAGAACGGAATCCATCACCATCGCACGCTCCGATCCAATCCATACCTGGTCGAGCACCTCAAAAGCAGGGGCCAAATAGCCTTTTTCAAACAAGAAATGATACACATTCTCTTTCGGATAGATAAACCGCTTCTTGCCCTGTTTTGTGCGGAGCGCCGGGAATGCCTGCTTTTCATCCAGCACCTCGCCAAGATAGCCTTCATCTGCCCATCTTTTGATTGTAGACATATTTAATTCACGGCCCGTGTGCTGCCGGATGAGCTCGATGATTTCTTTGGATGAGACGAACTGTTTACGCTCTTCTTCCTGCTCGGAAACAGCCGCCAGCTGGCAGCGAAGCTGTTCAAGCTGAGACTCATATTCATTGATTCGCTGCTCCAATTCGTTCCTGTTCACATGTGTCACTTCTTCCGTTGGTATTCTCTCCATCCTACACTAAAATAAAGTTCGTTTGTCAGAAAATATACCAAAAATGATGTGTGCATTTTTTGTTTGCTGTATAAATATTTTAAGATGCAATCAATAAATAATCAATAGACAGAAAACATGCAAGGGGGGAATGAACGATGCACATGAATCGAATGAAGAACCGTTCTGTTTCACTAACGGACCTGTCTCAAAATTTTCTCGAAATTGAACCTGATTTAACGGCCAGGGAAGCAATGGGTGAAGCAAATCGCTGCTTGTATTGCTATGACGCACCTTGTATTACAGCTTGTCCAACCTCGATTAACATTCCGTCGTTTATTAAAAAAATTGCTTCAGGCAATTTGAAAGGGTCGGCCAAAGTGATTATGGAAGCCAATCCGGTCGGGGCAAGCTGTGCGCGTGTTTGTCCGACAGAAGAATTATGTGAAGGTGCCTGTGTCCTTAACCATGCGTCACAGCCAATTATGATCGGCAACCTCCAGCGGCATGCCACTAACTGGGCGATACATAATCACGCGCAGCTGTTTAAGGCAGGAGAGAAAAATGGAAAGTCGGCCGCGATTATCGGCGGCGGTCCGGCGGGATTGTCCGCAGCACGTGAACTGGCGCGCCTTGGATTTGAAGTTACCATTTTCGAAGCGAAGGAAAAAGCCGGCGGCCTTGATACTTATGGCATTGTATCTTTCCGTCTTCCGCAGCGCGTATCCATGTGGGAGGTCGAGCAGGTGGAGAGCCTGGGCGTTACCATTCGTACAAACACCATTGTGGGTCGCGATATCAGTCCGGACGACATTTTGGAGAGCTATGATGCTGTGGTGCTTGCGGTTGGAATGGCCAGTGTTCCGCCTATCGGCATCCAGGGAGAAGGGGCCAAAGGCGTTTACGATGCGATTGAATTTGTAGAATCGACGAAAATACCGCCAATGGATACCCATTTGATCGGAAAGAAGGTAGTCGTCATTGGCGCTGGCAACACGGCGATTGATGCAGCGACATGCTCGGTCCGGCTCGGTGCCGCCGATGTGAAAATGCTGTATCGGCGAACTGAAGCCGAAATGACCGCCTATGAATTTGAGTATGAATTTGCCAAGCAGGAAGGAGTGGAGTTCCGCTGGCTTACACAGCCGGTTGGAATTGTACAGGATGAGAAGGGGGCAGTTAAAGGCGTAACGTGTATCCGAATGGAGCTTGGCGCTGCTGATGAATCCGGCCGCCGCCGGCCCGTACCGGTTGAGGGTTCCGGGTTTACCGTCGAAGCGGACGCGGTCATTCGTGCGATTGGGCAGAAGCGTTATACCGGCTTGATTGAAGCGTTTGGGTTAACTCATAAATGGGGGACCGTGAAAGTGAACCTGGACACACTCCAGACCTCTAATCCGAAAGTGTATGCGGCAGGAGATGTGATTTTTGGTGACGGGCAGGGGGATGCGATGGTCGTTACAGCAGCAGAACAGGGAAAACGGGCGGCTTACTCGATTTACAAACAGCTTGTCGGCCCTGGCATGGCGCAAACATCTTAAAAGGAGGAGATTTAGATGGCAGACTTACGTATAAACTTTGCAGGGATTCAGTCACCTAACCCGTTTTGGCTGGCATCGGCACCGCCGACTAATTCCGGCTACCAGGTGCAGCGGGCGTTTGAAGCCGGCTGGGGCGGCGCCGTATGGAAAACACTCGGTGCCCCGATTATTAATACATCCTCCCGGTTTGCGGCACTACACTTTAATGGCCAGCGTGTGGCGGGCTTTAACAATATCGAGCTCATTACAGACCGGCCGCTTGAAGTAAATTTAAAAGAAATTTACGAAACGAAAAAACGGTTTCCCAATCATGCTGTCATCGCTTCCTTGATGGTTGAACCGAAGCAGGAAAAGTGGCATGAAATTGTGAAAAAAGTAGAAGCCGCCGGCGTGGACGGGCTCGAATTAAACTTCGGCTGCCCGCATGGCATGGCGGAACGCGGCATGGGTGCGGCGTCCGGACAAGTACCGGAGCTGGTGGAAAAGCAGACGATGTGGGCGAAGGAAGCCGCCCGTACTCCGGTTATCGTCAAGCTGACACCAAACATTACTGATATTACGGCGACTGCCTGGGCGGCTGTACAGGGCGGGGCGGATGCGATCAGCATGATTAACACAATCAACAGCCTCGCCGGTGTGGACCTTGATTCGTGGAATACGATTCCGCACGTGGCAGGAAAAGGAGCACATGGCGGATACTGCGGCCCGGCCGTGAAGCCAATTGCTTTAAATATGGTGGCGGAATGTGCACGCAGCCCGGAAATTAACGTTCCGATCTCGGGCATTGGCGGCATTGGCACGTGGAAAGATGCGGCCGAGTTTATCTTAATGGGTGCTGGCAGCGTTCAAGTATGTACAGCAGCAATGCACCACGGGTTTAGCATTGTCGAAGATATGATCGACGGCTTAAGCAATTATCTCGACAGCAAAGGACTTGCTTCGGTTGAAGAGTTAATGGGCCGGACCGTTCCGCGTTACTCCGACTGGGGCAATCTCGACTTAAATTACAAAGTGGTCGCCCATATCAACCGCAATACATGCATCAACTGTAATAAATGCCATATCGCCTGCGAAGATACAGCACATCAATGTATCGAGATGCTGACGTCTTCAGATGGCAGCAAATATTTGCAGGTTCGTGAGGAGGACTGTGTCGGCTGCAATCTTTGCTCCATTGTCTGCCCGGTGGACGGCGCTATCGACATGATGGAAATTCCAAGCGGCCCGCCAATGACTTGGAACGAACGCCAGGCGGCCATTAAACAGCCAATTGCTTAAAGAAAAGGAGCGGATAAGCATGAAAAAAATCATTAAAAACGGCGTCATTGTAACGGCAGTGGATCAATACGAAGCGGATCTGCTCATCGAAAACGGAAAAATCACCCAAATCGGTACTGCGCTGGAGGAAGCGGCAGATGAAGTGATTGATGCAAAAGGTGCTTACCTGTTCCCAGGCGGTGTTGATCCTCATACACATCTGGACATGCCGTTTGGCGGCACAGTCACAGCAGATGATTTTGAAACGGGGACGATGGCAGCAGCATTCGGCGGCACAACGACCATCATTGACTTCTGTCTTACAAACAAAGGGGAGCCGCTGCAAAAAGCGATCCGTACGTGGCATGAGAAATCAAAGGATAAAGCCGTCATTGACTACGGCTTCCACCTGATGATTGGGGAAGTCAATGACACGGTGCTGGCGGAGATTCCAGAGGTGATTGAAAAAGAAGGTATTACATCCTTCAAAGTATTTATGGCATATAAAAATGTGTTTCAAGCAGATGATGCAACGCTGTTTCGTACGCTGCTCACAGCAAAGGAGTACGGCGCTCTCGTGATGGTTCATGCGGAAAACGGTGATGTGATCGACTACCTCGTAAACGACGCCCTGGAAAAAGGGCATACGGAACCGATTTACCACGCGCTTACACGCCCGCCGGAAGTAGAAGGAGAAGCAACTGGACGTGCAGCCGCACTGGCCGGCCTGGCAAATTCCCAGCTGTACGTTGTGCATGTGTCGTGCGCGGAAGCTGCCCATAAAATTGCAGAGGCACGCCAAAAAGGCTTTCAAGTTTGGGGCGAAACATGTCCACAATATTTGCTGCTCGATCAACATGATTTAGAAAAGCCGGATTTTGAAGGCGCTAAATACGTCTGGTCACCGCCTCTCCGTGAAAAGTGGAATCAGGATGTACTGTGGGACGCACTGAAAAATGGCCAGCTCCAAACGATCGGCTCTGACCAATGTTCTTTTAACTTTAATGGGCAGAAGGATCTCGGACGGGATGACTTCTCAAAAATTCCAAACGGGGGCCCGATCATTGAAGACCGATTCAGCCTGCTGTTTTCGGAAGGAGTGAAAAAAGGGCGTATTTCCATTCACCAGTTTGTTGATCTTGTGTCGACCCGTTCAGCAAAGCTATTCGGCCTGTTCCCGCAAAAAGGCACGATTGCAGTCGGCAGCGATGCGGATATCGTTATCTTTGATCCAAACAAGGAGCGGGTGATCTCTGCCGAAACCCATCATATGAACGTCGATTACAGTGCCTTTGAAGGAATGAAAGTAACAGGTGAGCCCATATCCGTACTCTCGCGTGGTGAATTTGTCATTCGGGAAGGAGAATTTACCGGCAAGCCGGGAAGCGGACAGTACATTAAAAGAAGCCGCTATAACAGTACGCAGGCGCGTCAGGCGATCATTGCCCAATAATCATCCAATGAAAGAGGAGGAATCATAAATGAAAGAGCCCAGCCGTTATTTAAAATCGCCGGATTTACTGCCGGTTGCTCACCGTGACCGTAAAATTGGGACGTTTGGTTTTGCGCTTATGTGGATTGGGATGGCGGTTGTGCTGGCTGCTTTTGCCATCGGCGGAGCGGCGGTGGAACAAATGCCGCTTTCATGGGTGCTTGCCGCCTCTTTTATCGGCTGTGTGCTGATTGGCCTGTTTATTTCCATTATTGCAGATATCGGGATCGAGCATGGGCTGTCTTTTCCCGTTTATATGCGGGCGCCGTTTGGAACAATCGGAACACATATCCCATCAGCGATCCGCGGTATTGCCGCATCCATGTGGTTCGGAATCAACACGTATTTCGGCGCTATGGCGATCAACGGTATTTTAAATGTGATGTTTGGCTTTGACAACTGGTTCGTCTGCTTTTTAGCTTTTGTGGCGGTGCAGGTCGCCAACACGATTATTGGGATCAAATCGATTGAGAAATTTGCAGATTTAGCTGCGCCTATTATTATTTTAATTTCACTCTGGATGTATATCACACTTGCCGACCAGGCGGCGGCGGCCGATAAAAATGTTTGGTCCTGGGTGGAAAACCCGCTTACCGGCGGTTTGCTGTTTAATGCTTTTATGGTTGTGGTTCTTGGGAACATGGGGTATTGGTCGACGCTGGCGGCCGATATTTCTTCGATTTCCCGTTTTATTAAAGCGCCGCAATTTGAGCGGAACTGGATCAAACGCAATAAAAGTGTGCTGGTCGGCAGTTTAATTGCCATGCCGCTTACGCAAACCTTTGTGGTAGCGATTGGCGGTGTAGCTTTTATTGCAGTAGGCAACTATGATCCGGTTGCCGCCTTGCAGGAAACGTCGAGCGGGCTTGTGCTGGCCGTTTTGCTGATGCTTATCGTCTTTGCCCAGTGGTCCACGAATACAGCGGCCAATCTTGTCCCGGCTGCCACCGTGTTTTCAAACATTGGCGGCCCGAAAGTACCATTTTATGCGGGTGTAATCGCAGCAGGCGTGATCGGTATGGTCACCCAGCCGTGGAACTTATTTAACGTTTTAATGCCGTTTCTGCTCGTTGTCGGCGGGGTGCTTTCCGCCATTGTCGGCATTTTGTTTGCAGACTATTATTTGATCCGCAAGCGCCGTGTGAATGTGCCGGACTTGTATGAAATGAAAGGGCAGTACCGCTATCATTACGGTGTAAACTGGGCCGGCATTATTTCCTGGGTAATAGGCGGCACGCTTGCCGTCATTTTTTCAACCTATTCGTTTTTTGTCGGCTTTGCGGTCGGCGCCGCTGCATATTATTTACTAGCGAAGTTTTGGTGGTTCCGCTCATACAAGCAAGCTGAGCTGGAAGACCCAAGTGACGACAAATACCTTGGCGTGACGGTCGGCCGTGACTGGACTATTCCATCAGAAAGCGAAACCGCAGCTGATGAACTGCCGCCGGCTGCGATTGAAAAATTGTAAAAAGGGGTGAGGGAGTATGTCCGATTACAAAGGGTTTATAAAAGAAAAGGAAGCCATCGATGCACTCCTCGATGACGGCTACCGGATTATCGCGGTAAGAGAAACGCTTGAAGGGGATTTTATCGAGTTTGAACGGCATATTGAACGAAAGGAACTGCACCTTTTAACAGCTGATGCACGCAAATACATTGGAACGCTCATTGTCGAAGCAAAAAGGGGAAGCAAAAACTCATACGGAGGCACATACGAAGAAGCGGGTGCAGCCGGACCCTGACCGCTTTCTCATGGAAGGTGCGCAGTAAAAGATCTCAAAACAGCCTTTATCCGTTTTATTTATACGGATAAAGGCTGTTTTCTGTTTGAAAAACGAAAATACAAATAAAATTTATGTTAGAAAATATTACATGAATGGATGATTAAACGTGTAAAGCGTATATAGTGAAAATTGTACAATATATTCGTAGCAGCGGAAGGAGACGGTTTGATGAAGCTTAAAAAAATGATAGGTGCATCTGTTATGTCTGTTTGTTTATTAGCTCCAGGAGCAGGGGTTTATACGGGTTTATCCGTACAGGCAGCCACAACAACTGCTTCTACAACGGTTAAGAGTGCGGACACCGATCTGCCAAACGTGAAAATTTTAGCAACCGGCGGTACGATCGCAGGCTCTTCTGCGAGTAATACGGATACAACGGATTACAATGCCGGGGAACTCGGTGTGGAGACCTTGATCAAAGCTGTTCCGGAAATGAAAAAGCTGGCTGATGTGAGCGGAGAGCAGATTGTCAATGTCGGCAGTCCGGAAATAAACAACGATATTTTATTGAAGCTTGGCAAGCGTATTAATACGCTGCTTGCGTCCGATGATGTGGATGGAATTGTCGTCACACACGGGACAGATACATTAGAAGAAACAGCTTATTTTCTTAATTTGGTCGTGAAAAGCACAAAGCCGGTCGTGGTGGTCGGTGCGATGCGTCCGGCTACGGCCATTAGTGCTGATGGGCCGATGAATTTATATAATGCTGTGAAGCTGGCGGCAAATCCATATGCGAAGAAAAAGGGCGTTATGGTTGCGTTTAACGACCGAATTGGTGCAGCGCGTTACATAACAAAAACAAACACAACAGCCCTTGATACATTTAAATCCTTAGAGCAGGGCTATTTAGGCGGTTTTGCAGGTGAAAGTGTTTATTTCAGCTCCATCTTGACTAAGAAGCATACTACACAGACTGCTTTTGATATTTCAAAAATTGAAAAGCTTCCTCAAGTAGATATCTTATATTCTTACCAAAATGAAGGAAGATATTTGGTTGATGCCGCTGTGGAAGCAGGAGCCAAAGGACTTGTTGTAGCAGGCTCTGGTAATGGGTCCATGTCGAGTATCGCAAGAGAAGGAGTGAAAGATGCGACAGAAGAAGGAGTAGCGGTTGTCCGCTCTACGCGCACAGGCAGCGGAGTTGTCACACACAGCCCTTCAGACGACAAAGACGGCCTTGTTTCTGCTGATTCCTTAAATCCACAAAAAGCCCGTATTTTGTTAATGTTAACTTTAACAAAAACGAGCGATCCGAAGAAAATCCAGCAGTATTTTGATAAATACTAAAATGAAGCTCAAATAAAAACCTGCCGCTCCTTCAAAACGAAAGAGCGGCAGGTTTTTATTGCTTTCTGTTCATTTTAAAGTGAGATTTTCTGCCAATAACTGAAATCTATTTGGGTGAATGTGGTAAGCTGAACTCAATTTTACCTTCAATGTTTGCCTGCCGGTCAATAAAGCGTGAAATGGAGGCTGGGAGAATGAAAAGAATGGGTTATCGTGGAGTGAGCTTTGGAGAAGCGAAACGTGTAATCGCCACTCAATGTTACGAGCGGATGGAAAGGCGGCAGTTTGAAGACGGCGTTCAAGCGCGGTCTATTTTTGGTCCTGGCCTTTATTTAATCAGCGATGCAAAGCTTGCCGCCCACTATGCATTTTGTCACGCGGAAACCGAAGGAAGCAGCCGTGCGGCCGTGCTGAAGCAGGACATCCAGCTGGATCGGCCTATGGTTATTAACTGCCGGTACACAGAAACAGATCTTAGACGGGATGCACTTGAGTGGAAATATGCCGAAAGAGCGGTGCCTGCTGTTCGCCCGGAACATGTTCATGCATGGATTGGCCGGATTACCAAAGACTATCTTCTGGCTCACTCTTTTGACGGAATTGTGTATCACGTGGACGATACGGTTATTTATTATGTTGCTTATTTTCAAGAAAAACAAATCCACGGCATTGATCTCGCTTTTACATTTACAATGACTGGTGCATAAAACAGTTTGTTCAAGCGTAAAAGCTCATTCTTTTGATACAATAAGGAGAAGAATGAGTAAAGGAAGTGGCGCGTATGATCAGACGGGCTTTGCTGTTGTTCTTTTTTGTTTTCGGCAGTATCGCCAGCCCTGGACAGGCGGCGGCCATCCATTATATAGCAATTGGTGATTCGCTTGCGGCGGGCCAGACGCCGAACCGGGAAATTGGAGCAGGGTATGCAGATATGATTGCGCTTGCGATCCGGCCGGATTCTTATTCAAAGGAGCTGGCGATTCCCGGCTACACGGTAAGTCAGGTGATCAGCCAGGTGGAAAGTGCAGCGGGGAAAAAAGCCATTCAGTCGGCCGACCTCATTACCATTTCAGCGGGCGCGAATGACCTGCTGCCGCTTATTCAAAATGATCCGAAGCGCGGGCTGCTTACCTTTAACGCAGTAACGGCTGCTTTTGCCTTAAATGGCGTGAGGGAAAACTATGCGGTGCTGCTTGAGAAAATGAAAGCACTGAACCCGCAGGCGGATATCTATGCAATGGGTTATTATTTCCCGTATCCTCATGTGTTTGACCAGCACAAGCCGGCCGTTAGTGAGCAGTTGAACCTGCTTAACCAGATCATTAAACAAGAAGCGGAGAGAGCGGGTGCCGTCTTTGTTCCGGTGGCGGATCGTTTTGGACTGGACGGAGTGGAATATGTGCCGAACCCGGGCGATGTACATCCAAACGGCGCAGGCTATCTGCAGATGGCGAATGCCTTTTTAGCTGTATATGCTCCTGGTACAAAGCTGCCTTCCTCCATTTTAGGACAGCTGCCGAAGCCGATCCCGCTGGCTGATTTAATCAAACAGCGGCAAAAGATGCTGGAACGTGAGCAGAAGCAGGAGAAAAAGGCAGCGGAAGAAACGGATCAAACAGCGGCTGTACAAGGTTGTACAAGGGAAGAAGTATATGCCGCTGCACTTTAAAGCATGAACAGGCATGTACGAATAGAAGAAAAATAAAAAAAGCGTTCACGAATCAGTTCTGGATTCGGGAACGCTTTTTAGGTTACATTTTTAATTGGCTCATCGTATAAACAAATACGACCGCAATTGTAATCGGCACAATCCAGCGCATAAGCGGCAGCCAGTACGCGTACGTAGATCCGAAGCGGCCGGCATTGAGTTCGTACTCGCTTTTTACAATCGCCTGATCCATCCGCCAGGCAATAAACAGCGCGATCAGCAGGTTGCCGAGCGGCAGAAGGATATTGCTGACGAGATAATCGGTCATATCAAAAATGTTGCGGCCGAAGTAGGAAATATCGGCGAACGCACTAAAGGATAGAGCCGCAGGAATGCCCGCCAGAAAAACGATGATACCGGAGATAAGTGAAATCTTTTTACGTGATGCTGCTTCCCCTTTCGTAAAAGCTGCGGTGATAATTTCAAGCAGGCTGAACGAAGAAGTAAGTGTTGCAAACAAAAACAGCAGTAAAAACATAAATAAGAACAATTCACCAAAAGGCATTTGCGAAAAAACAGCCGGCAGTACGACGAACAGAAGCCCAGGCCCAGCTGTCGGCTCTAAGCCGAATGCAAAAACGGCCGGGAAAATGGCAAGTCCCGCTAAAACGGAAACAAAAATATTCATAATCGCCACAGAACCGGCAGACGAGGGAATACTCACGTCTTTACCTAAATACGAGCTGTAGGTGACCATGCAGGAAAATCCGACAGCTAGTGAGAAAAAGGAATGTCCAAGTGCATATAAGACAGCTTCTGCATTAATTTTCGAAAAGTCCGGCTGCAAGAAAAATGCCACGCCTTCCATCGCTCCGTTGAGTGTTAAGGAGCGGATCACTAAAATAATGAAGAAAATAAATAAAAGAGGCATCATATATTTGCTGGCAAACTCAATGCCTTTTTGGACACCGGCTGCAATGACAATAATGTTCAGCAGTATAAAAAGAGCGTGGCCGCCAATCGTCAGCCATCCATTTTGGGTCATCGCGCCAAACATGGCACCGGGATCACCGCTGCCGATGACACCGCCATAAAGAGCACGGATGGTATAAATGAGTACCCAGCCGCCGACTACGCTGTAAAAAGAAAGCAGTAAAAAGCAGCCGACTACGCCGATTTTACCTGTGAGTGTCCAAAAAGAATCCGGCGCTAATTTTTTATAAGCACCAACCGCTTCCCGGCCGGAACCGCGTCCAATAATAAACTCTGAAACCAGCATAGGAAGCCCGATTAAAAGAGTGAAAATAACGAATAAAAGCAAAAAAGCACCGCCGCCGCTTTGGCCGGTTACATAAGGGAATTTCCAAATCGCCCCAAGCCCAATCGCCGCGCCGGCTGAGGACAAAATAAAGCCGATCTTCGACGACCATTGTTCTTGTTTCTCCAATTGCTTTGCCTCCAATAACAAGTCATTTGTTATTTTACTATAGCACGAATCGAGGCGAACGGCTGAATATATTTTCAAAGCAGGCGGAATCGTATATAATGAGGAAATTGAAATTAAACTGAAAAACTGGAGTGTACATGATGAATGCAAATATAAATTCACCCGAAAACGTACCGAGTGGACAAAGCCGTCCTGAAAACCGGGGCCGCCTGCTTGTAAAGTGTCCAGATGGGCCGGGAATTGTCGCTGCGCTCTCAAAATTTTTGTTTGAGCAGGGTGCGAATATTATTGAGTCAAGCCAGTATACGAGTGATCCGCAAGGCGGCACTTTTTTTATCCGGCTCGAATTTGACTGCGAAGGACTAATGGACAAGCGGGATGCGATGGAAAAAGAATTCTCGTCACTTGCAGAGAACTTTAGTATGGAGTTCCGCTTTGCATACGGAAGCGAGCGGAAGAAAACAGCCATTTTTGTTTCAAAAGAACCGCATGCCCTGCTGGAGCTTTTATGGGAATGGCAAAGCGGCGATCTGCCGACGGATATCGCCTTCGTAGCTGGAAACCACGAAGAAGCCCGGGGGATGGTTGAATCGCTCGGTATTCCGTTCTATCACATCCCGGCAAACAAAGACATTCGCCGGCAGGTGGAAGAGGAACAGTCACGCTTGATTGAAGAGCATAAGGTCGATGTCATCGTACTGGCACGCTACATGCAAATTTTAACACCAGAATTTGTAGAGAAGTATCCGAACAAAATTATTAACATTCATCACTCGTTTCTGCCGGCGTTTATCGGTGCGCGTCCGTACGAGCGTGCGTACAACCGTGGCGTGAAGCTGATCGGTGCGACGTCTCACTATGTAACCAATGATTTAGATGAAGGGCCAATCATTGAACAGGATATTGAACGTGTAGATCACCGCGATCATGTGGCGGATTTGAAAAAAATCGGCCGCTCGATTGAACGGCGTGTTCTGGCACGGGCAGTTAAGTGGCATTTGGAAGATCGCATTATCGTGCACGGCAACAAAACCATTGTGTTTCAATAAGAAAAAGCTGTCCTGTTCAGGGCAGCTTTTTTACATTTACATGCGTACAATCAGGGTTGCAGTCAGTGAATGAGAAATATTTCGATTTTTTTTATTTTAGCGGATGAGGGTATGCCCGGTTTCTCAGACGTGAAATATGGGAACAAACACGGTAGTATGGACAGAAACATGGGAAGAAAGGGAGATGTGATGTTTGATTCTCTGTTGTTTTATATAATGATCACACTTGTTGTTGGAATCGCGTCTCAATGGACAGCTTGGCGCTATAGGCTTCCGGCGATTGTGGTCATGTCGGTGGCAGGTCTTTTAATTGGCCCGCTGGCCGGCTGGTTTAACCCGAAAGATGTATTTGGCGATTTGTTTGGTCCTATTATCTCCGCCGCGGTTGCCATTATTTTATTTGAAGGCAGCTTAAATCTTGATTTCCGCGAGGTTAAAACGGTTCGGCAGCCGATTCGCAGGATCGTAACATTAGGTGCTTTTATCGCCTGGATCGCCGGCTCGCTGGCTGCGCATTATGTAGCCGGGCTGTCTCTGGCCGTTTCGTTTGTGATTGGCGGTTTGTTTATTGTCACAGGCCCGACTGTTATTCTTCCGCTTCTGCGCCAGGCGAAGCTGAAGCCGCGCACGTCCGCCATATTGAAATGGGAAGGGATCGTTGTAGACCCGTTTGGCGCTCTTCTTGCACTGTTTGCATTTGAACTTATTAAGTTTTTTACAGGAGAAGAAACAGCCGCTACGTTTATTAATTTCTTGTTCGGCTCCGTCTTTGCGGTAATACTCGGCGTAGTATTTGGCCTTGGTCTTGGCAAAGCGCTTGAAAAAGGGCGTGTGCCGGAATACTTAAAGTCTCCGTCCGTATTTGTTGTCGTGATCGCCTGCTTTACGATTGCTGATGAAACGATGCATGAAACGGGGCTGCTTGCGGTAACGGCGATGGGGATGGTAATGGCGAACATGCACATTACTTCTATTAAAGACATGCGCCATTTCAAGGAAAACATTTCTATCCTGCTTATTTCGACCATTTTTATTATGCTGACAGCATCCCTGACAAGAGAAACGCTGATGCAGATTTTTGATTTCCGTATTATTGCTTTCGTACTGATCATGCTGTTCGTCGTTCGCCCGTTATCGATTTGGCTTTCTACAATCGGGACGGATATGACAAATGGGGAAAAAACGCTCGTCGGCTGGATTGCGCCGCGCGGCATTGTGGCACTCACGGTGTCCGGCTACTTTGCCCAGTCGCTTTTTGAAGCGGGGTATGAGGATGCTTCACTGCTGACACCGCTCACGTTTGCCCTTGTGTTTTCTACTGTTGTAGCTCATGGCTTTTCAATCGGCTGGCTGGCTAAAAAGCTTCATTTGGCTTCAACCGATAAGCCGGGCGTCCTGCTTGTTGGCGGCAATACCTTTACGGCAAAGCTCGGTAAAACATTGCAGGATTTAAATATTCCCGTACTTGTGGCGGACGACTCATGGCAACGGCTTCATGCGGCACGGCAGGCTAATCTGCCGGTTTACCACGGTGAAATTTTATCGGAGAGCACCGAATATCATCTTGAACTGACGCCGTATGAGTACATGATTGCCGCAACGAGCGATGAGGCGTATAACGCACTCGTCTGCTCTACCTTTATTCCGGAGATGGGCCGTGTGAATTTGTACCAAATTGCTTCAGGACCGGAGCGGACAGAAACAGCGAAAGAATTCAATAAAACGGTGGGCGGAAAAGTGCTGTTTGATTCATCTGCCCATTATCAGGCGTTAACATCCCGGGCGGCTGATTACGTTTTTCGAAAAACAGAGCTGACGGAACGCTTCGGCTACGACAGCTATTTAAAAGAGCTGGACGAAAATACGCTGCTTTTGTTCCTGGTAAAGCCTTCCGGCAAGCTGGCTTTTTACACACGCGACGCCTCGCCTCGGGGAGAAGCGGGAGATATCGTGGTGAGTTTAATGCCGCCTGTAAAGGAAATAGCGAAAGCAAAAGAAAAAATCGCGGAGCAGCGCCGCGGGCAGTAGGACGAAAAAAGCGGCCTTCATCGGGGCCGCTTTTTTCTGACAGTAAATCAGAGAGAGTATGGAATTGTATTTTATACATTGAGCCGCTTCAAGCGGCTTCACATTTATAAGTATAAAATATTTTGAAAGTGCTTTCATCACAAAGAACATAAAACCGTATTTTTTTGACACAAAGCAGCAAATTTTTAACGTGAAGTAGAATTTTTAAACAGGAGAAAAAACGGGCCGTTTTAGCGTAAGAATAAGCTGTATTTGTCCCACTTATAACGAAAAGAGGAGCTGCGTTAAAAACAGCTCCTTAAGGAATATAGTTAACGTCACGCCGCTTTTAAAGAAAATCGTTTTGAGACAGGAGTTTGGAAGTTGTTTTCCAAAGCGGCTGGACAGACGTTACGAAAGGGAAAGAGAACTTTGTTCAAGCATCGAACCTGTCTCGGCAAGGCGGGTATGCCAGGAGAGCGCTTTTTCAAGCACGTGCGGTGTCTGGCCGCCGCGCGGTAGTGCTTCCTCGTAATAACGTCTCAGCTGCTCTTTATAAGCTGGATGGGCACAATTTTCAATGATAACGGGGACGCGTTCACGCGGGGCGAGGCCGCGCAGGTCGGCATAGCCTTGCTCTGTAACGATCACATCCACATCATGTTCTGTATGATCCACGTGTGAAACAAACGGAACGATACTGGAAACCGCGCCGCCCTTCGCGGTTGATTTTGTTATAAAAATGGCAGTCCGGCAGTTGCGGGCAAAATCGCCCGACCCGCCAATGCCATTCATCATCTTTGTACCGAGTACATGGGTAGAGTTTACATTTCCGTAAATGTCTGCTTCAAGCGCCGTATTAATCGATAACAGGCCAAGCCGGCGGATCAGCTCGGGATGATTAGAGATTTCCTGTGGGCGAAGGACAAGCTTATCCCGATACCTTGCTAAGTTTGAATAAACATCCTGCATTTTTTTTTCTGAGAGAGTGATTGAACAGCCGGAAGCAAAGCGGATTTTACCGCAGTCAAACAAATCGAATACGGCATCCTGCAGCACCTCTGAGTACACTTCCAAGTTTTCGAATTCCGAGTTAACCAGCCCGTGCATTACTGCATTGGCAACCGAGCCAATGCCAGACTGAAGAGGAGCGAGTTCATTGGTCAGGCGTCCCGCTTTCACTTCCCCACGGAAAAAGGCCATTAAATGGTCTGCCATTTGTGCTGTCTCCGCATCCGGCGGCACAATCGTAGAGGGTGAGTCCTGTGCATTTGTTAAAACGATCCCTTTAATTTTTGCTGGATCAACTCGAATACCGATTTCTCCAATACGCTCGTCTATCGATGTCAGCCCGATCGGTCCGCGTTTTCCCGGATCGTTCGGAGTGAAAATATCATGAAGGCCTTCGAGTTCTGCCGGCTGGGCGTTATTCAGCTCCACAATGACATTCTCCGCTCTATCAACAAATATAGAGGAATTGCCGACAGAGGTTGCCGGGATAATAAGTCCGTCTTCTGTAATAGCGATTGCTTCCACAATCGCGTAATCGACTGGTCCGAGAACCCCGCTGCGGATGGATTCGGCCGTATGGGATAAATGCTGGTCCACAAAAAGCAGATGCCCTTCATTGATTTCTTTTCGCATAACTGGGTCTGCTTGAAAGGGCAGGCGTTTATGAATAATCCCGGCTTCTGCCATCATTTTATCTAAGTCAAAGCCGAGGGAGGCACCGGTAAAAATATTGACTTTAAATGGGTCCGTTTTAGCTCGTTCTACAAGAGACATCGGCACGGCTTTTGCATCCCCGGCTCGTGTAAATCCGCTTAACCCCAATGTCATCCCGTCTTCAATCCAGGATGCGGCTTCATCGGCGCTCACAATCCTGTTTCTTAATTCTGCCATGCGAATACGTTCCTTCACTGTGATTCGACCCCCCAGGTTGTTTTGGTAAGTGTAGCAATTTTTGAAAGGGCTTTCATTCTGTTTGTAACGAAAAACCGCAAAAAAGACGCGAAGGAGAAATTTCGCGTCATGAATCAAGTTTGTTAATAATTGAGCGATTTGCGGAAAGCACTCGTATACGTCTGGGTGACGGGAATTTTAGTGCGGTCTTTCATAATCAGCAAAAAAGTTGAATGCGAGTCCGGCTGAATTTCCTGAATAAAGTTCACATTTACAATATAAGAACGGTGCACACGGATAAAAGCATCATCTGGCAGCATAAATTCAAGCTCCGTTAAATTGAGTTTATGGTAGCCGCTGCCTGTCCGGGCCTGCACGCGGGTTTTGCGTCCTTCAGATTCTAAATACATAACGTCACTGTACGGAATAGGATACCACCGGTCTTCCGCCTTGATCGTTAGTAGATTGCGTGAAATGGGAGATGGCTTGGCCGGATGGATGGTTGTGACGGCACCGGTGAGCACATGATTATGAAAAATCGGCACACTCATCGCATAGTAGGGAATACCATATACATCGCTGTCAATATACGTAGACACTTGGTGTTTTTCTTCGATAGCCTGCTGGGTAACACTGCCCGGCTTGATCGGGTCGCCTACCCGAATATGCAAATCAATCAGGCGGCTCGGCTGGTAATAAATAAATGTTTCGTGATTTGACACGGCAACAGACGTATTCGGCGGAAAAAATTCTTTCATCACTTCCATTAAGCCGGAAACGGTCAGTTGGTCCATTTGCTCCACCTCTTCACATTGACTATAGTACAATAAGTGTACCATAGAAAAAGGGGGAAGCATGGTGGCAAAAGGAAAAACAAACGCAATGCGGCTGCTTGATGCAGCAGGCATTGAGTATAAGATGCATGAATACGATAACAAAGACGGGAAGATAGACGGGGTGTCCGTTGCCCATAAGATTGGCATTGAACCGGGGCGCGTTTTTAAAACACTGGTTACCGAAGGGGCAGGCGGCTTGTTCGTGTTTGTCGTGCCGGTCGAAGCGGAGCTTGATTTAAAGCGGGCAGCACGCGCAGCAGGTGAGAAAAAAGTTGATATGCTTCCCGTAAAAGAGATTCAGAAACAAACGGGATACATACGGGGAGGCTGTTCGCCAGTAGGAATGAAAAAGCTTTATCCAACTTTTATAGATACACAGGCGGAAGAATTTGAGTCTATTGTCGTGAGTGCGGGCCGGATCGGAGCGCAAATAGAATTGTCTCCTCGCAATCTGGCAGAGACCGTAAACGCTTCCTTCTGTGAAATTGTGAACAATTCGTGAACGAAGTGTTACCAAATTGTATATAACGAGATTTTTATGCGAATGCCGGTTCTTTTTTGAAAAAAAACATCGTATACTAGTGCCATCAAAGAAACAGGAGTTGACCCATAACCATGATGGTCGTTGAAAATCTTCTTGATGTGAAAAGCTATTTTGCCGAAGAAGTAAAAGAGAACTATGTTGTACAGTATGAAAAAATGGCCAAGTCAGGTGCATTTTTCAAAGAGGGCGGATGGCATGAACTCGAAGAAGAAACAGCGGAATGTGTAAAAATATTGTGCCAGACAGGAGACGCGTGCTCCGTTACTCGAGTGAAAGAATATCCCGTAAACGCTGAGGCCACTGTGGATGCCGTTTTAGCGCGTATCCGTGAAGCACACAGCGATATATTTAAAGGATAATATAGATAAATAAACCGGTTTCCCTGTGAGGGAAGCCGTTTTTTTTATAAAAAAAGCAGCCCGGCAGAGGCTGCTTTACTGATAATGAAAAAAAGCACCGATCTTCTCGTCGACCAAAGGTGTTTCATGCAGGCCGCTATGATCAACGGTTGTGTCATAGAGGATGTCGAGCTGATATTGGTCTTTTGGAACAATGGCTTTTAAGCTGAGTGCACTTTGAAGCAGCGTCACCTGATCACCGGTTCCGGCAATGTTTAATACTTGTGTTTCCTTTGGGAACTGGGCATGGTTGGCAGTGATTTGAGCAAGAGCCGGCGAACCGGGCATAAGGTCGTATACCGCCTCGCCTTCGTTTTGCGTAAACCATCGTCCGCCGGCTACGCCGTTAAAGGGGCTGCCAATCGTGACTAATTGGTCAACTGCCGGATGAAGCGCAGGGTCATATAAATCCTGCAAGAATTTCACCGATACAATGCCGCCCATTGAATGGCTGACTACCTTTATATGTTCAATACCGTATTCCTTCTTCAGTACCTGCATAGCAGCAGCTACTGCACGTGATGTATCCTCAAAGGAAGCCCGGTTGTTTTCCATAATTAATTGAATAAGCGCAGGCCGTTCTGTAGAAAAAGGACTTTCCCGGACGAGAAGCCTGCCAGTACGCGTGACATTCATAGTCAGTGCCCGCTCTCCCCAGCCTCTTTGCTCAAACCGGGCAATCATCGTATTAAAGGAGCGTGCAGTTCCTTTAAAGCCATGAACGAACAAAACCGGGTCGGTGAATTGGCTGTCTGATACTGCATGATCGCTTTTTTCAAGCGTTAAAAAGCTGGCGTAAATCAAAAGAGCCGCTGCTAAAAACAGTCCACACTTCCGCATAAACGGTCACTTCGCTTCCTTCAAAAGTAGTAATCCTTATTATATATAATTTCAACAGAAAGATACATAGCGGGATATAATGGAATTTAAAGGGGGAGATGGTCCTGAAAGAATGGGTCGGTCAATGTATCGTATGCGGCAAGGATATTTATTGTCTGGACGGATTTTTAAATGGGGTAAAAGAACAAGGAGAGCTGTTTTGCTTTGATTGTGAAGAGCAGGACGAATAAACGGTTATTCGTCCCCGTTCCTTTTCACATAATTTTGGAAATGCTCTTCTGCTTCGGCTGCATCGTATGTGCTGAAAAGCCGGTAATCTTCAGCATCCAGCACGCGGTAGTGGCCGCTGATCACATTTTGCTGAAGGCGGATGCCTTTTTGACTGCTTAACTCACGCCACCAAACGCGGCCGCCCATCGTTTTTTCCTGGCCATTTGGCCGTGAGATCGTTTTGTGCGCAGCAAGCTCGGCTATTTCAACCGGGTCACCGCCGAGCGCAGACTGAAGGATATCGCTATTCCGAAACAGTGCACATACCGCTGCCGCTGTTGTCCAGCCGGCAGTGGAGCGTTCTTTTTCAATTTGCACAAGTGTTTTTTTAGACAAGCCGATCACATGAGCCATTTTATCCTGCGTGTATCCGCGTTCTGTGCGGATCAGCTTTAATTTAGAGGAGACTATAGCTGTTATCGCTTCTTTGTTCACCGAACACCACTCCTTACGTGTAATTTTACACTTGGTTCGTACAAAAGTAAAAAAGAAAACCCCTTTCGTTCAAAAAGGGGTTTTCTTTTTATTATCCGGTCCGCATGCTAACAATAAAAACTGCCTCCAAAGAAACAGTTTTGTTGTATTAATCAATTTCTTTTCCGGCCGCTTCACGGATTTCGGTTCTTTTTTGATAAAGGTTAGACAGAATTGTTTTAATAACGCCGTAAAACGGAATGGCTAGAATAACGCCCCAGATGCCCGCGATGTTTCCAGCCGCCAAAATAACCGTAATAACGGTAAGCGGATGAACGTCAAGCGCTTTGCCCATTACGTTTGGTGAAATAAAGTTGCTTTCAATCTGCTGGGCAACGAGCATAATAATCGCTACGTACAAGGCCATCTGCGGCTCCTGCAGAAGAGCGATAAACATAGCTGGCACAACGGCCAAGTAAGGGCCAAGGAACGGAATCACATTTGTCATCATGCCGAACAGCGCCAGCAGCAGGGCATAATTCAAATCGATAATTAAGTATCCAATTAGGAGCATCACGCCGACAAGGAAGCTGACCAACAGCTGTCCTTGAATGTAAGAGCGAAGCGTCACATCCAAGTCATGCAGTGTTTTGCGGATCCATGTTCTTCGTTCTCCGCTGAAAAAGCCGGCAACAAACGGTGCAAACTTTTCATGATCCTTCAGCATGTATACAAGGAAGAATGGAGCCAGGATTAAAAGGAATAAGGCTTGGAAAAAGTTTTGAAGAAACGTTAACAGCCAGGAGCCGAATCCAACAGTCCATTCATTTAGATTGTTAGAAACATTGGTGATTGTACTTTCGACTGATTCCTGCGCTTGGGGCGGCAGGTCATCCCGGTGACTGAGCAGGTAATCCACCCATTTTTCGCCTTCCTCGATCATTTGCGGTGTGTTTTTTGCTAAAGAACCGGCCTGTTCACCGATAACGGGCGCGATCATCGCATAAATCAGCCAGAATACGGCCGCGACCACAACAAGCACGAATGTAATCGAAGCCCAGCGCGGCAGCTTTCTTGCTTCAAGAAAGTGGAGGAGCGGCCTTGTTAAATAAAAAAGCACCCCGCCAATCAAAAGAGGCAGAAAAATCGTTTTGGCGATAATAATAAGAGGATTAAAGACATCATGAATTTGCTGAAACATAAAAATAATCAGCATCGCCAGTAAAATGCCAATTCCTGTTTGGAACCAAAGTTTGTTTGTCAAAAAGAGACACTTCCTTTCTAGGCAACATATATCATTACCCGATTATACGAAAAAAAAGCCGGTAAGTTCCGGCTTTTTAAAAATAAAGGTGTGCAATTCCTGCAATAATCGGCAAAGAGATCAGCGTGCGGATAATGAAGATAAGAAACAAATCTTTAAAGGAAACGGGAATTTTTGTCCCGAGAAGCAGTCCGCCTACCTCTGACATATAGATGAGCTGTGAGACAGATAGAGCTGCAACTACAAACCGTGTCAGCTCGCTTTGGATGCTTTCGCCTAATATTGCTGGCAGAAACATATCGGCAAACCCGATCATAATCGTTTCAGATGCTTCTTTGGCGAATGGTATGTTTAAAAGCTCAAGCAAAGGAATAAACGGCAGGCCGAGCCATTGGAAAACGGGCGTTGATTCCGCAATAACCAGAGCTGTTGTACCGATGGCCATGACAATCGGGATAACACCGAGCCACATATCCAGCACATTTTTTACCCCATCAACCGCAGTTTCGGACAGCTTGCTTTGGCCGGCCCGCTTCACAGCCTGTTCATATCCATATGACAAAGAGGTATACCCGGATGGAATCGATTCATCATCAGCGCGACGCGGTGTTCCATCTACAAAGGTATCGGGCTTTCTTGAAAGCGGCGGAATCCGCGGCATAATAATCGCGCAGGCAATTCCGGCTAAAACAACGGTTAAGTAAAAAGGAACAAAATACTGGTCTAGGCCGACCTGGCCGATGACGACAAGGCAAAAAGTAATCGAGACGACTGAAAACATGGTTCCAATAATGGCCGCTTCTTTTTTTGTGTAAAATCCTTCTTCATACTGCTTGCTTGTCAGCAAAACGCCAATCGTCCCGTCGCCAAGCCATGAAGCAAGTGCGTCCACTGAAGAGCGTCCAGGCAGCAAAAAGAGCGGCCGCATCACTTTCGTTAAGGAATAGCCGACAAATTCAAGCAAGCCAAAATTAAGCAGAAGAGGCAGGAGGATGCCGGCAAATAAAAAGACGGCAAACAGAACAGGCAGCAGGCTGAACAGAAGTGTTCCACCTGTTGCGTCCGACCAAATGGCTTGAGAACCAAGACGAAAATAAGTCAACACTGAAAACACAGCGCCGGCCAGGCGGACAATCAGCCAAAACGGCGAAATATCAAAAAGAGCGGTCAAGAAAGCAGAATGGCGCACAAACGCCGGACGAACGAGTTTAACAACGACTGTCAACAAAGCAGACAACACAATCAGCACCATTACAATACTGGGAATGGCATCTCCAAGAGCATCCTGGAGCCAGGCTGACAAAACGGCAATCGGAATGGTCATGCCATCTTCCATTGGCACGGGAGTCATAAACAATAAAATCCCAATTGCAGATGGAATCACAAACTGCAAGAGGGAACCAAATTTACGCATATATAAACCCTTTCTTCGTATAAAGATTCAACATGTGCAATTTTAATTCATTCCATTTTAAAAATCTATGCTTCAGAACATATTCATAAAATACAGAATCTTGATTGCGCTTACAATACTTGCGTTGTATACTCCCGGCATTTTTCCGGATTCCGAACTATTTTCATGTTAAAATAGGAAAGAATGAAATGAAAAAGAAGGTGACCCGAATGATTACAAGCATCGCAACAGATATGGACGGAACGCTATTAAACGGGAACATGGAAGTGAGTGAAGAAAACCGAGCCGCCATGAAAAAAGCGCAGGAGCTTGGGATCGAAGTCATTGTTGCAACAGGGCGTTCTTACAAAGAAGCCCGCTTTGCACTAGAAGGAACCGGGATCGAGTGCCCGATTATTGCAGTGAACGGAGCAGAAGTGCGGGATGCAGGGGGCGAAATCGTTCAATTTACGGCGATTGAAGATGATTTGGCATACGATTTATACCGCCGCTTAAAAGATGTCGGTGTTTATTTTGAAGTGTATACGAATCAAGCAACGTACACAGACGACGCAGAAAAAGCGGTAGAGCTGTTGATTGATATTGTTCTTTCCGCACATCCAGACGCAAATGTAGAAGACATTCGTGAACGCGCTAAGCTGCGGATCGAGCACGGCCTTGCTAAACAAGTGAATGATTACGAAGAAATCATTCGTGACACGAGCCAGCACATTTATAAATTTTTCGTGTTTTCAATGGACCGCGAGCTGCTGCAGCAGGCGGCGGACCGTCTCGATGGGATTGGCGGAATAGCTGTCAGCTCATCTGGGAACGAAAACCTTGAAATTACTAATGAACAGGCGCAAAAAGGCATTACGCTTGAGAATTACCTGACTTCTAAAGGACTCTCGCTCGAAGATGCGCTCGCTGTGGGAGACAACTATAATGACCTGTCTATGCTTGAGAGAGTCGGATATTCATATGCGATGGGCAACGCAGACGCCAATATTAAAAAAGCAGCCCGGTTTGAGACGTCCCGCAATGAAGAAAGCGGAGTAGCCAAGGCGATTGAAGATGCACTGGAACGAAGTGCGGTCAAATGATAAAATAATTCATACAATTCGCAATAAGAAGGAGAATTCACCGTGTCTAAAGTATCAGTAGAAGAAATCGTCGTGGCAAACCAGGTGCTTAAAGACGTGGTTACCAAGACACCGCTTCAAAAAAATGAACTTTTATCAGCCCGTTACGGCTGCAATGTGTATTTAAAGCGTGAAGATTTACAGATTGTCCGCTCCTTTAAGCTGCGCGGTGCGTATAACTTTATCCGAAGCTTGACGGAGGAGGAGCGGGCAAAAGGCGTAGTATGCGCAAGTGCCGGGAACCACGCGCAGGGCGTTGCGTATTCCTGCCTTGCCCTCGGCATTGAAGGAAAGATCTTTATGCCGTCCACAACACCGCGTCAAAAAGTATCGCAGGTGAAACGGTTCGGTGGAGATAAAGTATCGGTTGTGCTGACAGGAGATACGTTCGATGATTCGTATGCTGCAGCAATGGCCTACTGCACAGAAGAAGAAAAAATGTTTGTTCATCCGTTTGATGACTACCGGACGATTGCCGGACAGGGAACCGTGGCGGTTGAAATCTTGAACGATATGCAAGAACCTGTTGATTACATGTTTTGTTCCATTGGCGGTGGCGGCCTTGCAGCCGGTGTCGGCTCATATTTAAAAGGCATCAGCCCATCCACGAAGCTGATTGGCGTTGAACCGGCGGGAGCAGCTGGCATGAGAGCTTCCTTGAACAGCGGACAGGTAACCCGTCTGGACACAATCGATCCGTTTGTCGACGGGGCGGCCGTTAAACAAGTCGGTGACCTGACAATGGATATTTGCATGGATGTGCTCGACGGTATTTCCGTTATTCCAGAAGGCAAAGTATGCACAACGATCTTGCAGCTGTATAATGAAAATGCAGTCGTAGCAGAGCCGGCAGGAGCGCTGCCTGTTGCTGCCCTTGATTTTTATAAAGACGAGATCAAAGGAAAGAACGTGGTTTGTGTGATCAGCGGCGGCAATAACGATATTGAGCGCATGCAGGAGATCAAAGAACGTTCGCTCATTTATGAAGGGTTAAAGCATTACTTTATCGTCACTTTCCCGCAGCGTGCCGGGGCACTCCGCAAGTTTATGGATCAGGTGCTGGGTGAATACGACGATATTACCCGCTTTGAATATACAAAGCGCACCAATCGTGATGAAGGACCTGTTCTGGTCGGTATTGAGCTGAAACATAAAGAGGACTATGCACCGCTTGTTAAGCGGATGGAGGAAAACGGCTTCCCTTATATGGAAATTAACAGTGATCCTCTCTTGTTTAACCTGCTTATTTAAACGAGCATTAAAAAAGCTGGTCTGCAAATGCAGATCAGCTTTTTATTTCGGTTACTTTATCTTTTTCATCGAATGTATATGTCCAGAAATGCTCGTAGTTAAACCGGTCATGCAGCTCGCTTCCTTCTTCGGCAACGCTTGCTTCCAGATCTTTCAGCATCCAGATGGTCTGGGAAATATGAGCTTTCATGGCTTCTAGTTTTTTATCATACACGTGTCGGATGTCGTAACGGATATCAGCCGGCCCGATTTCTTCAAGCGTGTTATTCGCAAAGGCCACACAGTGAAGCTTCGGCCGTTTGCTCTCTTCCATCGCGCGCACCGCCCTTACAACCGCACGTGCGGTTGCTTCATGATCCGGGTGAACAGAGTAGCCCGGATAAAATGTAATAATGAGGGAAGGATTCAGCTCATTAATCAAATCCGTGACGAGGTTCATCATTTTTTGATCATCTTCAAACTCTAACGTTTTATCACGAAGGCCCATCATGCGCAAATCTTGAATGCCGATGGCTTCGGCTGCTTTTTGCAGCTCGGCCTTGCGAACATCTGGAAGAGACTCGCGAGTAGCAAAAGGAGGATTGCCAAGATTGCGGCCCATTTCGCCGAGTGTTAAGCAGGCATAAGTGACCGGTGTTTTTCGTCCAGTATGAACAGCGATCGTGCCGGATACACCAAATGCCTCATCATCCGGGTGAGGAAAGATGACAAGGACGTGGCGCTCCTGTTCAATTTCCATTGTTTTGGTCATCGTCTTCAGTCCTTTCGTTACTTAAACGGCGTTGTGCCCAGCTGCAGAGCGACTGCCAGTTTTCCATCAAAATCATGTCCAGCCATCAGTAAGTGCCCATTTTCATCAAAACCATAATGAGTTAATCCTTCTGCGTAGACCCAGCCAATTGCAAGCTTCAGCCCAACACGAAACGGCCCATCGCCGACAATTTTGCCATGTTCATATGTAAGCTTCGCATTGCGGATATACGCACCCGCAGAGAAAAACTTTTCATTGAAATGTGATGCGTAAGCACCGTTTGTCGTTTCCATATGAAGGTATACTTCCTGGCCGGCAAACGTATTAATAAGCTCCTGTACCTTTTCAGGTAAAATCGGTTCCATGTCCGTTGCCCTCCCGTCGAATTTCGTTCTTGCCCTATTGTACTAAAAAAAAGTTCGAATGGCGAAAATCCCGCTTTTTCAGTATGATAAAAAAAGAAATCTAATAGATAGAGGTGGTACATATGCTGAAAAATATTATTCGTGAACGCCGTTCCATCAAGAAATTTAACGGCAAGCCTGTAGCGCTTTCCGATGTTACGGCTGTACTAGAGGACGCGGTATGGGCGCCAAATCATGGCTGCCGCGAGCCATGGCGCTTTGTGGTTGCAGCCGAAGAGGGACTCCAAGCGATGCGGGAAACGCTGAAAGAATGCACAATCCCAAAATGGAATTTGCTTCCGGAAGAAGAGCTAAAGAAAAAAACAGCCGGCTTTGCACTGCCTGGCGCTTTTGTATTTGTCATTGTGCCGGAGGATCCGCGCCAAAAAGAACGGCTCGAAGATTTCTCGGCTGCAAGCGCCCTTATTCAAAACACCCAGCTGCTTGCCTGGGAGCAGGGCATCGGCACATGCTGGAAAACACCAGCCTGGCTGGATGCACCAAAGTTTCGTGCAGCGCTTGGCGTAAAGCCAGGCGAGCGGATTTTGGCTTTGCTGCAATTCGGCTATTACGACGAATTGCCGCAAGCAAAAGAACGGACACCGGTTCAAGAGAAAATCACGTATTTTAAATAAAAAGAAAATCCCGTCCAAGCAGGCGGGATTTTCTTATGTGTTATTTATGGTTGTAAGCACCGTGCATAACAGGACCTACATACTCGTTCAGTTTCCAGCCGTGTTTAATCGCTGCATTTACGAAATCCTTCGCATTATGGACTGCTGTTTTTACGTCCAGCCCGTTTGCCAGGTTGGCCGTAATAGCAGCCGCAAATGTGCAGCCTGCACCATGATTATAAGTGGTATTATGCTTTTCGCCTTCTAGCAGCTCAAATTCATGGCCATCATAGAAAAGGTCAACCGCTTTTTCGCTTTGCAGCTGCTTGCCGCCTTTAACGACTACGTTTTTTGCACCAAGCGCATGAATTTTTTGAGCCGCTTCTTTCATATCATCAATTGTGCGGATTGGGCCGACACCAGAAAGCTGCCATGCTTCAAATAAGTTTGGTGTAACAACGGTCGCAAGCGGAAGAAGGGAGTCGCGTGTTGCTTCGGCTGCTTCCGGATTCAATACTTCATCTTCGCCCTTGCAGACCATAACCGGGTCGATGACGACTTTTTGGATATCGTTCTCTTTAATAGAAGCTGCTGCTGTTTCGATAATTTCAGGCGTAGCAAGCATTCCTGTTTTCAGCGCATCAATGCCAGTGGACATGGCTGTTTTTAACTGGGCCTGAAGCGTGTCGATCGCCAGTGGAAACACACCGTGGTTCCAGCCGTTATCGGGGTCCATTGTGACAATTGTTGTGAGGGCTGTCATGCCATATGTGCCGTGCTCCTGGAAGGTCTTCAAGTCGGCTTGGATGCCAGCGCCGCCGCTTGTATCTGATCCTGCAATGGTTAATGTTTTTTTCATGATGCAATTCCTCCTTTTTAACACTTCTTTTAGTTTAAGAAACAATAGAGAAATGTACAAGAAAAAACGCCCTTTTTAAAGGACGCTTTGATCGTTGGAATTGGCCGGACTTCGGTCCTCCGGTTTTTTATCTGTCGCAACGACGGCAATAAGCCCCCGGTCAAGCTGTTCTTCGTACTCGGCTGCTTCGGATTCGCTCATTCCGAGGCTGTGGAGCTTCGAACGCAGCTCGTCCCCGCGGTTTTTAAATACATTGGCGACTGTGCCGGACAAGCCCTGTTCCTTGAAGCCGACTGAGCCGCTGTTGGTCGCGTCGGTTAACTGTTTAGATTCATCTTTATCGCGGGCAAACACATAAATCGCTTCTTTGGAAAATCCATCTTGTGAAAAAGCCGTTACGGCACTGGCCGCTTCTGTATGGTTTCGAACAATTTTTGCGGTATACACAGAAAGACCTCCTCGTGTTTTCACGTTCGCTTTCTTATACCCGCCCGCTTTATTTTTAAACAGCGGCTCATTCCTTTATAATGAAGAAGGAGGTGAGCCGTATGAATAAAAAAATCTTAACAAATGACTGGGCACCGCTGCTTGAAGGTGAATTTGAAAAACCTTATTACCAGGAGCTGCGGTCATTCTTAAAAGAAGAATACAGTACACAGGTGATCCATCCTGATATGGATGATATTTTTAATGCCCTTCATTTTACGCCGTACCAAAATGTAAAGGTCGTCATTCTTGGCCAGGACCCGTATCATGGACCGAACCAGGCGCACGGCTTAAGCTTTTCGGTTCAGCCTGGCATTAAACCGCCGCCATCCTTAAAAAATATGTATAAGGAACTTAAGGAAGATATTGGATGTGAAGTTCCGAATCATGGATATTTAAAACAATGGGCAGATGAAGGAGTTCTCCTGTTAAACACGGTTTTAACTGTTCGAGAGGGAAAAGCAAATTCTCATCGGAACAAGGGGTGGGAAACGTTTACGGATCAGGTAATCAGACTTATCAGCGAGCGGGAGAAGCCGGTTGTATTTTTACTTTGGGGAAGACCAGCACAAAGCAAAAAAGCCTTAATCGACATAAACAGGCATGTTATTATTGAATCGCCTCATCCAAGTCCATTATCAGCATCACGCGGATTTTTCGGAAGCCGGCCATTCTCCAAGGCAAATGAAGCGCTCGCTTCTATGGGAGAAAGCCCGATTAATTGGTGCCTCGATTCAAACGTATAAATTGTTCAAAGAACAAAGAAATCAAAAAAGCAGGCTGTCTGGAAGCGTCTGTTCTTTTATAAGCAAAGCCTTTCACTATGCAGCCCAGCTCTTTTCGGGCTATCTGCTTTAAAAAGCGTGCGTATATTTCCAGCAGTCTGATGTTTCACGTGAAACGGGGAAGGGACGTGTTGAAAGCGGAACCGAATTGTATGAAATGCCGGCATTTTTTTGTCACATGGGATGCGCAGGCTCCTCGTGGCTGCCGGGCATTTGGATTTAAAACAAAGCAGATGCCGTCTGTGGTTGTAAAACGGTCATCAGGCCATTCATGTTTTCAATTTTCTCCGAAAGAAGGTGTTAAAAAGTGAATGTATCCCATGAGAAAGTGCTGCAGAAAATGGAGCAGGAAATAGCTGCGGCAAGAAACGCCGGTCCAGGGGAAATGGAACGGCATATTTATGCGATCAAGTCGATGTGCGACTTGCTTATTGGAGCTGGAATGGACATGCCTGCGCCGAAGCAGGCTTCTGTTACGCCAGCCATCATGTCGCCGCCAGTCCAGGAGCCTGTGCAGATTGTTGGCCAGAAAGAGCGGATCGCGACAGAAGACGGATCAAATGGAGATTCAATTTTTGATTTTTAAAGGAGCAGAATCATGAAATTATTTATTATTCTAGGGGCAGTCCATGCCTTTTTAGCGGTTGCGCTTGGCGCGTTTGGCTCCCATGGGCTTGAAGGAAAAGTAGAAGCGAAGTATTTGGACATTTGGAAAACGGCGGTTCAATACCAAATGTTTCATGCGCTCGGTTTAATGATCGTCGGCTTTTTAATGGGGCAGTTTGTGGGCAGCTCTGCACTGAACTGGTCGGGCTGGCTTATGTTTGCAGGAATCATGCTGTTTTCCGGCAGCTTATTCGTGTTAGTTCTTACAGGCATCAGCAAGCTTGGTGCGATTACGCCGATTGGCGGCGTGGCATTTCTTGCTGCCTGGGTACTGCTTATTGTAGCAGCCGTTAAAAATATGTAGGAAAAAAGCGGCCTCCATGCCGCTCTTTTCAAGCTGACCTCAATCGCCTGCTTTCGGCATCACTTTCCGGCTGTAAATGCTCATGACCTTCACCCAAGAGGTCACTTCGCTTCCGGGCAAGCGGCCCTCCTGGAAGAGCAGGCGTTTTCAATCAGCCTGTTTTCTTGCTTTGTCTACATTCTCACAAGAGCGGCCTCCATGCCGCCCTTTTTTAACTAAACGGGTACTCGTAAGCAATTTCCCCATCAAAGACAGCATAATCAAGGTAAAGAAGCGGAATTAAAAAGCGCTGGTTGGTTGAAGGGCTGCTTAAAATAAGGTGGTCGCGCCCGGCCGCTTCAATGCGGCCGCGGAACACTTTAGCATTCCATTCTTTATTGTTTTCAAACGTTGTATACACGGTCACCATTTTGCCGCGGTTTAAGCGGAAAATATTTTCAATGTAGGATTCTTCAAATTGCTGCAGGCCGGCTCCTCCGCCAGGTCCACCAGGCCCCATGCCCTGGCCCATACCCGGTCCCATGCCTTGACCCATGCCCTGGCCCATGCCCTGGCCCATACCTTGGCCTTGGCCTTGGCCCATACCTACTGGAGGCAGTGTCTGCGGCCCGGTTTGGTTCATACTTCCTTGATTCATGCTTCCCTGATTCATCGGTCCCTGGGCCGGTACATACTGAAATGGATTCATGAAAAAAAACGCCTCCTTATTTAGTAAACAGATGGACAAACAGAACGAAGCGGACTAAAAAAGCAGTGGGATTTATATCGGCCTGTATTCGGCTGGTTAAACCACTGGGCAGGGCATCCGTCGGCTGGCTCAAAAAACCAAGGGCATTGGAAGCCGGATGGCAGCGGCCGCCTCTTAATACTTTTCGTGCCAGGTCGATGTTCTGCTGGCGGGCACCTTGATAAAAATAGCTTTTCGGTGTTGTTTCAAAGCCGCCGGGTGACTGAAAAACCGTGCGGATATCTTTGAAATCAAGACAGCCAGACCGTGTCCGGTTTACGCCGACATTGCTAACCATCAGCATGCCAAGCGTGCCGGAAGTTTTACATCCTCTTCCGTATGAGCAACAACAGCCACATCAACACCTCCCGATTTACTTTATGCAAAACGCATAAAGTCGGTGCTGGGCTTACGCCTGAATCCATAAACTCTAACCATTATGTTCCATACAATAAAAGGGGAGTGCCGGCAAAAAATGCACATAAAAAAACGATGCCTGAAAGACACCGTCTGAAAAGGTTATTGGATATGCATCATTTGTGTAAACTTTTCGTCTGTCAGCAAATGGCCGACAAAGAAAGAACCGAATTCGCCGTAGCGGGCACTTACTTCATCAAAGCGCATCTCATAGATAAGCTTTTTAAACTGAAGCACATCATCCGCATAAAGCGTGACACCCCATTCGTAATCGTCAAATCCAACCGAACCGGTAATAATTTGTTTCACAAGGCCGGCATACTGGCGGCCAATCATACCGTGGCTGCGCATTAAATTGCCGCGGTCTTTCATTGGCAGCATGTACCAGTTATCTTCACCCTGGCGGCGTTTATCCATTGGATAGAAGCATACATACTCTGTTTTAGGAAGCTCCGGATACAAACGAGCGCGAATTTGCGGGTTTTGGTACGGATCTTCCTCAGAAGACAGGTAGTTGCTTAGTTCGACAACGGATACATAGGAATACGCCGGGATGGTAAATTCGGCAATTTTCAGCTTGTTGAATTCTGTTTCAATTACATTCAGCTCTGCCATTGTCGGGCGCAAAATCATCAGCATAAAATCAGCTTTTTGGCCAATAATGCTGTAGAAGGAGTGGCTGCCAGCTTTCATTTCCTGTGTTTCTTCCAGTTTATATAAGAATTTGCGGAATTCGGCCAGAGCACCTTCTCGTTCACTGCTTGACAGCATTTTCCATGCTGCCCAGTCAATCGAGCGGAAATCGTGCAAGCAATACCAGCCGTCCAGCGTTTTTGCTGCTTCACTCATGTTCTTCATCTCCTATGTAGTATAGTCCTACTTACTATATCATAAAAAGCTTGAACGACTCCCGCCAGAAGGCTACAGTAAAAGAAGAACATTTTGTGAAGGAGAATCGTTATGGATCAATCAGAAGCGCTTCTGCGCCGTCCGCTTTGGCGGTTTATCGACCAATCCGCTTACGGGCCAGGATTTAACCCTATTCATTCATTTGCTGCCGATGACGCCCTTGCAACAGCGATTGGCGCCGGGCAAAGCCCTGCAACGGCCCGTGCCTGGGTGCATCATGACACCATTGTGCTTGGCATTCAAGATACAAAGCTGCCTTATTTAAAGGAAGGGGTGGAGGTGCTTGAGAACGAGGGCTACCGGGTCATTGTCCGCAATTCAGGCGGGCTTGCGGTGCTTTTGGACGAAGGTGTACTGAACTTATCGCTTTTGGTGCCGGACACGGAAAAAGGCATCGATATTGACCGCGGCTATGAAGCGATGTATACACTCGTTCGCCATATGTTTCCGGAGGCCGATATCGATGCCTATGAAATTGTTGGATCCTATTGTCCAGGAAGCTATGATCTTAGCATTGGCGGCAGGAAATTCGCTGGTATTTCGCAGCGCCGCTTGAAAAAAGGTGTAGCCGTTCAAATCTACTTGTGTGTAAATGGAAGCGGCTCAGAGCGTGCCGCAGTTGTCCGTTCTTTTTACGAAGCAGCCAAGCGGCAGGCTCAGACAAAATGGGTGTACCCTGATATTCAGCCCGAGGTGATGGCTTCACTTGAAGAGCTGATCAGAAAACCGCTCACCATCCAAGATGTCATCATACGATTTTTAAAGTCGCTGCAAGAACTTGGCGGTCCGCTTGAAAGCGGCTCTATGACTTCATTTGAAGCAGATGTCTTTGACGGTTATTTGCAGCGTGTGATCGAACGAAACGACAGGGCTCTTGCTTAATATTACTCTGCCACTTTTTCCAGGTTTCCGTTTTGTTCCATCTTAAAGGTAACCGCAGCGCCTTCTTCGTCATCTAATGCGACAAACTTGCGGGCGCGGTTCATGATTTTCATTAGTGTTTCATAGTCTTCCTGCATAATTTCAGATGACTGTTCAATTTTATTCAAGCGGCACTGCAGCTGCTCATTCTCGGCACGCAGCCGCTCGTTTTCTGCTTTAACTGCATCGATAGAATCAAGACTCTGCAAATAGCCGATCACATCAGCCAGTGTGATCGCCTGCGAACCTTCTGCCGGCGGCGTATACAGCGTCTTTTTCTCGATGGTACGGCTGCGCTGCTTGCGCTGCTTTTTAGCGAGGCTGAGTGCTTTTTCATACTGGGTGCGCACAACAGCGTTCCAGCGGAATCCGCAGGCAGCTGATGTGCGGTTTAATAAGTCGCCGACTTCTTCAAATGCGTTTAATTGCGTGCTTCCTTCGCGTACGTGACGAAGAACGGTTTCGGCGAGCAGCAGATCGTTTTCTTCTGACCAGGCATCTTGACGAACTTTCATCTTATCATCTCTCCTTATGAAAATAGTCTCTATGAACAGGATTGCCAGATAGGATTTCTTTTATACGCGGCAAGCTTGCAAACATGCTTTTTTCCATGTAAAATATCGGGATGAATAAACGGAAAGGAAGAGTTAATATGGCGAATGAATTTCGCGTATGCGATGATTGCCAGGCAGTGAATCTGAAAACACTGATTCCGAAGCTCGAAAAATTGGATCCGGATGCATCCATTGATGTAAAATGCCAATCCTATTGCGGCCCTGGCCGAAAAAAAACGTTTGCTTTTGTCAATAATCGTCCAGTTGCGGCATTGACAGAAGATGAATTGATGGAGAAAATACAGAAAAAATTAAAGTCATAATGTGAATCACCTTTTCTTTCGAAAAAAGGTGATTTTTTTCTATGTGCTAGCAGTATATGCATTTGTCAATGCGAATTTTCCCATAATGATTGATTTTTCCGTTATAATGAACAAAAAAGAGACGGGGGGCGCGCATGTGAGCTACGCGAAGCAGAAGTTGAAAGAAGAGAAAGTATTTAAAGACCCGGTTCACCGCTATGTTCATGTGCGGGATGTAGTAATTTGGGATTTGATCGGCACGAAAGAGTTTCAGCGGCTGCGCCGAATTCGCCAGCTCGGTACGACGTACTTTACTTTTCATGGGGCGGAGCATAGCCGGTTTAATCATTCTCTCGGTGTCTATGAAATTGTCCGCCGAATGGTTGATGACATTTTTCGGGGCAGATCAGAATGGAACCCGGAAGAACGGCTGGTCAGCCTTTGCGCAGCACTGCTGCATGATGTCGGGCATGGGCCTTTTTCTCATTCCTTTGAAAAAGTGTTTGGCCTCGATCACGAAGAATATACCAAAAAGATTGTGCTCGGTGACACGGATATTAACCGGGTGCTGCGGCGGGTGAGCAACGATTTCCCGGAAAAAGTAGCAGCGGTTATTAACAAAACATATCCGAATAAGCTGGTAGTCAGCTTGATTTCAAGCCAGATTGACGCAGACCGTATGGATTATCTGCAGCGTGACGCCTATTACACGGGTGTAAGCTACGGACATTTTGATATGGAGCGCATTCTGCGGGTGATTCGTCCGCGCGAGGAGCAGGCTGTGTTTAAATTAAGCGGCATGCATGCGGTAGAGGATTATATTATGAGCCGCTATCAAATGTACTGGCAGATTTACTTCCATCCTGTTACGCGCAGTGCCGAAGTGCTGCTTTCTAAAACCCTGCAGCGGGCAAAGCAGCTGTATAAACAGGGATATTCGTTCCGACAGAAGCCGGTTCACTTTATTTCCCTGTTTGACGGGGACTGCTCGCTTGAAGAATATGTGAATTTGGATGAGTCCGTCATTATGTTTTATTTTCACGTCTGGCAGGATGAAGATGATGCTATTTTGCAGGATTTATGCAGCCGATTTATGAACCGGAATTTATTTAAATACGTAGAATTTGACCCGGAAGCCGAGCAGGAAAAATATGCAGAGCTGGAAGAGCTGTTCCGAAAAGCAGGCATCGATCCGGAATATTACCTCGTTCATGATTCTTCCTCCGACCTGCCGTATGACTTTTACCGGCCGGGCATTGAAACGGAACGGCAGCCGATTTATCTATTGATGAAAGATGGGGAAACGCTGCAGGAATTATCCGGGCGCTCTGATATCGTCGAAGCGATCTCCGGCAAGCGGCGTACAGATCACAAGCTTTATTTCCCTATTGATCTGCTCCGGGATGAATCTTCAAACCGAACAGCTAAACGGAAGATCAAAAGTATATTAGAACTATATCGAAAGTAAAGGGGACAACGGATTGGAACAATTTTTGGCGTTTGAATTGGAACAGCTGCCGTTTGTAATCATCTCGCTGCTGGTGGCTTTTACGGTACATGAATTTGCTCATGCGTATACGGCGTACAAATTTGGGGATGATACGGCCAAAAATCAAGGGCGTCTTACGTTGAACCCGGTGCATCATTTGGACCCGATCGGCACTATTTTTATCCTTATTGCCGGGTTTGGCTGGGCGCGGCCGGTGCCGGTAAACCGCCGCCATTTTAAAAACCCGAAGCTGGCCGGCGTGCTTGTATCGCTTGCCGGACCGCTCAGCAATTTTTTAATTGCGTTTATTGCCATGGGTATTCTATACGGGGTCGGGGCAAATGCGAATGAGTTTGTTTTTCAGCTGTTATATATGATGGTGTATTTGAACGTGCTTCTGTTTGTGTTTAACCTGCTTCCGTTCCCGCCGCTGGATGGCTACCGGATTTTAGAAGATTTGGCTCCGGCCAATCTGCGGGTTAAAATGACACAGTATGAACAATATGGTGTACTGCTGTTTTTAATTTTAGTCATTACACCGCTGGGAGATTATACGGTAAGTCCATTTTTAAGTCAGCTGACTTCAGCTGTTTTAGCAGGCTTTAATGCTATTTTTAGCGTATTCTTGTAAGGAGGGCTAATAAACAATGGAACAAAAAAAGAAAGTCGGCTTTAATATCATTAAAAACGATCCGACCGACGGGCATAAAGGATTTGGAAAAGGTGCACTCAGCTTAGAGGAGGTTTCACCGGTCATTATTGACGTAGAAGAAGGATCGGCTCATATTGATATCGGTGCGATGCATGCCCGGAGTGCTGTGGAAAAAGGCATTAAATTTTTAAAAACAAAAGAAGAAGTTCCGGATGCCAAACCTTATTGGCTCGTTTGGGTAACCGTAGACCGAAAAGAAGAAGGGCCTTATTATGCAGGGGTAACCGCATGTGAAATGACAGTTAATCGCGACATCCGGCGCGGATACAAGTCGCTGCCGGAGCATGTTAACCGGATGGACAAATCGCTCAAGCGCCATATTATTGTAGATGTAATGGATGATCGTTCCAAAACTATACTGCGCGATTTCCTCATCAGCCATAATGAACAAATGTGGGATCTTTCGTCGGATGAGCTGAAAAACGGTTTAACCGTGTCAGAAGCTTAAACAACCTATACAAAACGCAGAAAAACCCGGGAGGATTCCCGGGTTTTTTTATTATCGGAACCATTCAGGCAGATCGGGATACAGCATATCTTCTGTATGCTTCTCATCTTTCGGACATTTCGTCTCTGGCTCGGTGCCAGGTTCAAACAAAAGCTTGTGCCCTCCGCTGCAGGCTGTGCCCGTTTTAATATCTACTTCAACTTCAACCAGCTCGCGCGGCCAGGTAAATTCCTTTGGATTCTGTCCTTTATGAGCTTCTTCCATAAACTTTGCCCAGATCACTTTTGCCCGTGACCGGTCTTCGGTTTTCGTGATTTCCGCTCCGTTGTCATAGCCGGTCCACACGACGGATACAAGTGAAGGCGTAAAACCTGCCATCCAGTAATCATAAGGAGTGGACCCGGATTTGCCGGCGTAAGGCCGTGTCAGGGAAGAAGCGATCACCGTTCCCGTTGGTGAGGCATAATCACTCATCGTTTTATCGAACATCCCCGTCATCAGCCGTGTCAGTACGGCCATTTTGTTTCTATCAAGCCGCTGTTCCTGCTGCTTGTCATACTGGTACAGCACTTCTCCGTCCATACTTTCCACTTTTGTAATAAAGACAGGCTTCGCAAATGTGCCTCCCGATGCAATGGTTGCGTAGGCATTCGCTGTTTCAAGAACGGTCATCCCGGAGGTTCCGAGTGCAAGAGAGGGAACGGCTTGAAGCTTGGAGGTAACACCAAACTCTTCCATCGTCTGCACGAGTGTTTCCGGTTCGAGCAGCATATTGGTTTTGACTGCATAAATATTGTCGGAAACGGCGAGTGCTTCAGCCATTGTCACAGCACGCTCCGCATACTGGCTGTTGAAATTTTTCGGTGAATAATTTCCTTCAAACGTCGTTGGCTCACTCTTTCTTTTTGTAAGAGGGGTCATCCCCTGCCCAAGCGCTTCATAATACAAAAAAGGCTTCATTAAGGATCCTGGCTGCCTGAACGCCTGCACAGCCCGGTTAAAAGGACTTTCCCGATAATTGCGCCCGCCGGACAGGGCTGTTACATAATGGGTGTCCGGATCAATAGAAACAAGGGCGGATTGAATGGAAGCGCCGCTCGCAATGCCGTCTGCCATCGCTTGATCGGCTGCTTTTTGATGCCGTGGCTGAAGGGTTGTATACACTTTCAAGCCGCTTTGCTCCCGAAAACCAAGTGACTCAAGCTCACCTCGTACGGCATCTATAAAGTAAGGCGCACTGTTTTCGTCATCGGCAAAAGCGCCGGTGATCCGCGGGGCGTCCGCTACTGCTTTTTCATATTCATGTTTAGACAAATGCATTTCGGATAAAATAAGCCGGCGGCGCTGCTCAGATTTTTCTCGTGAGATGAGTGGAGAGTAAACTGAAGGCCCCTTTGGAATACCGGCTAGAAGCGCTGCCTCGGAAACACTCAGGGCAGCGGCCGGCTTGCCGTAATAAAATTGGGAGGCCGCTTCTATTCCGTAAGCGCCATGCCCAAAATATACGGTATTCAAGTACCCTTCTAAAATCTCATCTTTTGAGTAAAACGCTTCAAGACGAAGCGCCTGCCAGGCTTCTTTTGCTTTACGTGTCCACGTTTTATCGTGGGTTAAAAAAATATTGCGCGCATACTGCTGCGTGATTGTACTTGCCCCTTGGACTTTTGCCCCTGCTTTTATATCAGCCAAAGCGGCACCGGCAATGCGCTTTGGATCCAGGCCAAAGTGATTGTAAAATTGCTTGTCTTCAATGGAGATCACCGCATCAATCACATAAGGGGAGATATCTTCGAGCTTTACCCAGTACCGCTTTTCTCCTCCATGTGCTTCAGCGGCTTTTGTTCCGTCAGCCGCATAAAAAAGGGTCGAACGCGGCACTGTTATATCTGGGGGACCGGCCGCATACAACGCGTAAAAAAAGACAATGACGGCCCCGATGATTGAAACAAGTATCGCCATGAGCCACTTTTTCATGCTGCATCACCTCGTTTTTCTTTAGATGAAAAAGCTTTATTTTAAATTTTGCCCAGCTCCAGGTATCTTGCTTATTTATTAGTATGAAAAAAATGGCGAATTTTTAAACGTCTTCATATAAATTCACTATGCTTTTTCGTCAAATTGTTCTATACTTTTTTCTTGAGGCCTGCGGGATGCAGGTCATAAAGGCGTCCTAGCAGGATGCTATGGGTTTAGCCTTTATTCTCCAAGAGAATAAAGTAATATCCTTATCATTAAGAAGGAGGCAGTATCATGAGTGAACTATGGTATACCGAAAAGCAGACAGGCAGCTACGGCATCACGATGAAAGTGAAACGTACTTTGCATACAGAACAAACGGATTTTCAATATTTAGAAATGGTGGAAACAGAAGAGTGGGGCAATATGCTGTTTTTGGACGGCATGGTTATGACGAGCCAGCGTGATGAGTTTGTTTATCACGAAATGGTGGCACACGTACCACTATTTACACATCCAAACCCGAAAAATGTATTGGTTGTTGGCGGCGGCGACGGCGGTGTAATCCGCGAAGTGCTAAAGCACCCATCTGTTGAAAAAGCAACGCTTGCTGAAATCGACGGCAAAGTCATCGAGTATTCGAAGGTATATCTGCCTGACATCGCAGGCGACCTGGATGATCCTCGCGTTGAAGTAAAAGTAGGCGACGGCTTTATGCATATCGCAGAGTCTGAAAATGAGTATGACGTCATTATGGTCGATTCAACAGAGCCAGTCGGCCCGGCTGTTAACTTATTTACAAAAGGCTTTTATGCCGGTATTTCTAAAGCATTGAAAGAAGACGGTATTTTTGTGGCGCAGTGTGACAATCCTTGGTTTAAAGCAGAGCTTATCCGTCAGGTGCAGGCGGATGTAAAAGAAATTTTCCCAATTACACGTCTGTACACAGCTAATATCCCAACATATCCGAGCGGCCTTTGGTGCTTTACAATTGGCTCGAAAAAACACGATCCGCTTCAGGTGGAAGAGAGCCGTTTCCACGATATCGAAACAAAATACTATACGAAAGAGCTGCACAAAGCGGCATTTGCGCTGCCAAAATTCGTGCAGGATTTAACATAAGATGAGATTTGACGAAGCATATTCAGGAAATGTATTTATTGGAACGCAAACATCATTTGAAGACAGTGATGTCGTGCTGTATGGCATGCCGATGGACTGGACGGTAAGCTACCGTCCAGGTTCGCGCTTCGGCCCGGCCCGCATTCGCGAAGTATCGATCGGGCTTGAAGAATACAGCGCCTATTTAGATCGTGAGCTGCACGAAGTTGCGTATTTTGATGCAGGGGACATTCCATTGCCATTTGGCAACGCACAAAGAAGCCTCGATATCATTGAGGAATATATTGATGGACTGCTTGAAGCCGGCAAAAAGCCGCTTGGTATGGGCGGCGAGCACTTGGTATCATGGCCAGTTATGAAAGCAGCGGCGAAAAAGTATAAGGATTTGGCGATCATTCATTTTGACGCGCATACCGATCTGCGCGAAGAGTACGAAGGTGAGCCTTTGTCACACTCTACGCCAATTCGCAAAATTGCCGAGCATATCGGTCCTAAAAATGTATACTCATTTGGTATCCGTTCCGGTATGAAGGAAGAATTCCAGTGGGCAAAAGAAAACGGCATGCACATTTCTAAATTTGAAGTGCTGGAGCCGCTGAAAGAAATTCTGCCGACGCTTGCGGGGCGTCCGGTTTATGTAACGATTGACATCGACGTACTGGATCCGGCTCATGCGCCAGGTACAGGAACTGTAGACGCTGGCGGTATTACATCGAAAGAGCTTTTAGCATCCATTCATGCCATTGCGGGATCAGATGTAAATGTCATCGGTGCGGACCTTGTTGAGGTAGCGCCGATCTACGATAACTCTGAACAAACAGCGAATACAGCATCGAAGCTGATTCGGGAAATGCTGCTCGGTTTCTTTTAAACGTGTGTCCGGCTTCTTGCCGGACACTTTTTTGTTTGTGGTAAGGCGGCTTGTTTACAACGTGTAGCAGATACGGCGAATGGGCTGCCAAAAACAGACGTTTAGCCGGCACGATTTCTGTGTTAAAATAAACACACATTACAACAAGGAAGTGATTCGGCGTGGCAGATGAGCAGATGCCCGTGAAAATCCGGGTGAAGACGGATGTAGCGCACGAAGGGGAAAAGGAAACGTTTGAGCTGTCGCTGTTTGGACGGCTGTTTAAAAAAGAGGGGTCCACATTTTTAAAATATGATGAAGTGCAGGATGAGGGGGTCGTGCACACCATCGTAAAGCTTGCAGACGCAGGGGCGCTTATTCTGCGGAGCGGTGCTTTGAAAATGCGGATGATTTTCGAAGAAGGGCAGCGGCTGAACGGCTCATATGAAAGCCAGTTCGGCACGCTTCTTTTGACAACCGATACCAAAACCTTTACCCACAACATGAACGATGCGGGCACCGGACAAGCCGAGTTAGTATATAGCCTGCTTATGCAGGGCGATGCAGTCGGCACGTATACGATGAATATCCACTATGAACTGGAGGAACAATTGTGAACATTGCAGAACAAATGCAGGCACAGCTCAAAGAAGAAATTAAACAAGCTGTCCTGAAAGCAGGACTTGCCGCAGAGAGCGAAATTCCTGCTGTCCTACTTGAAACACCAAAAGATAAATCACATGGTGATTATTCGACAAACATGGCGATGCAGCTGGCGCGGATTGCCAAAAAAGCACCACGCCAAATTGCAGAAGCGATTCAGGAAAATATGGACCTGTCAAAGAGTTCCGTTGAGAAAATTGATATCGCCGGACCCGGATTTATTAACTTTTACATGAATAACAGCTATTTGACGGATCTCGTTCCGTCTGTGCTGAAAGCGGGAGACGAATACGGAAGATCCAATGCCGGCAAAGGCGAAAAAATTCAAGTGGAATTTGTTTCAGCTAATCCAACGGGTGATTTGCATCTGGGCCACGCACGCGGCGCTTCCGTTGGCGATTCGCTGTGCAATGTATTAGATGCAGCTGGTTATGACGTCACGCGTGAATATTATATTAACGATGCCGGCAACCAGATCCATAATCTGGCCTTGTCTGTTGAAGCCCGTTACTTCCAGGCGCTTGGTCTTGAAAAAGAAATGCCGGAAGACGGCTACCATGGCAAGGATATTATCAATATCGGGAAAGAGCTGGCGGAAGAATTTGGCGATCAATTTGCCAATATGCCGGAAGATGAACGTTACAAGGCTTTCCGTGCTCACGGTTTAAAGCTGGAGCTGGCGAAGCTTCAAAAAGACTTGGCGGACTTCCGCGTGAAATTTGATGTGTGGTTCTCCGAAACCTCTTTATACGAAAACGGCAAAATTGACGAAGCGCTCAAAGCACTTGACCAAAATGGCCATACATTCGAAGAAGACGGTGCACTTTGGTTCCGTTCTACAGCATTTGGCGATGATAAAGACCGTGTTCTTCGCAAACAGGACGGTTCATACACATACTTAACGCCGGATATTGCGTACCACCGTGATAAATTTGAGCGTGGATTCGACAAAGTCATCAACATCTGGGGTGCCGACCACCATGGCTACATTCCGCGTATGAAAGCAGCCGTTGAAGCACTTGGCATGAAACCGGAGCAGCTTGAAGTAGAAGTGATCCAAATGGTGCAGCTGTATAAAGACGGCGAAAAAATGAAGATGAGCAAACGTACAGGCAAAGCGGTTACGATGCGTGAGCTGGTAGAAGAAGTCGGCCTGGATGCTGTCCGTTACTTCTTTGCAATGCGCAGCGGCGATACACATATGGACTTTGACCTTGATCTTGCGGTATCACAGTCTAATGAAAACCCCGTTTATTACTCACAGTATGCATACACGCGTATCTCCAGCATTTTGCGCCAGGCAGCTGAACAAGGCTTAACGGCATCGGCAGAAGCAAATGTATCATTGTTAACGTCTGAAAAAGAAGTAGACCTGCTGAAAAAACTGGGTGACTTCCCGCAGGTAGTCGCCGAAGCGGCAGAAAAACGTATTCCGCACCGCATTACAAACTATGTGCATGATCTTGCGGCAGGCTTCCACAGTTTCTACGGAGCCCATAAAGTGGTAGACAAGGAAAACGCAGAAGCGTCCAAAGCACGCCTTGCTCTTGTGCAGGCTGTACAAATTACATTGAAAAATGCATTGAAACTGATCGGTGTATCAGCACCGGAAAAGATGTAACAAATAAAAGAGCCTGTTCTTAAAATAAGAACAGGCTCTTCTTTTTTATGCATTGACTGAATGTTCATTCATACATTAGGATAAAGAAAAGGAATGGAAGGGACGTGAATGAAGATGAACGGATGGCTATGGCTGAATGTGGCTGCGGCGCTATTTGTAATCGCTTACTCCACCTTTTTGTTCATTTATTTATTGAAAACACGTTACACATTCATTCGGCTCGGTAAGAAAGAAGAATGGCATTCTAAAAGAAACGAACGTTTAAAAAACATGATGGTTCATGTGTTTGGCCAGAAAAAACTGCTGAAAGATAGAAAAAGCGGGGCTATTCACGTGATGTTTTTTTATGGTTTTTTGCTTGTACAGCTTGGAGCGCTCGATTTTATTATAAAAGGGGTGGTGCCGGGTGCCCATTTGCCGCTTGGTCCGCTTTACGGCTCTTTTACGTTTTTTCAGGAAGTGGTTACGCTCGTCATTCTCGCTGCCGTCGTCTGGGCATTCTACCGCCGCTACATTGAAAAGCTCGTTCGCTTAAAGCGCGGCTGGAAAAGCGGTCTTGTGCTCGTCTTTATCGGTTCCCTTATGCTGTCTGTTTTAATAGGGAACGGCATGTGGCTTCTCTGGCAGGAAAAGGCCGTCGGTTTCGGCTGGTCGGAGCCAATTGCCTCGCTCATTGCTATTCCTTTTGCCGGGCTTGCGCAGCCGGCCATCGTTGGCCTGTTTTATGTGATGTGGTGGGTGCATCTTCTGGTGCTGCTCGCTTTTCTTGTGTATGTGCCGCAGTCAAAGCACGCCCATTTGATTGCCGGCCCTGTTAATACGTATATTCACCGGCTCGAACAGGCGGGGACGCTTCGTAAAATTGATTTTGAAGATGAGGCGCAGGAGAGTTTCGGGGCAGGCAAAATAGAAGACTTTACCCGCGCACAGCTGCTTGATTTGTATGCCTGTGTAGAATGCGGCCGCTGTACTTCCATGTGCCCGGCAACCGGAACAGGTAAAATGCTGTCACCAATGGACTTGATTGTGAAGCTGCGGGACCATCTGACCTTTACTGGAGCAGCGGTTACTTCAAAGCAGCCATGGGTCCCGGCATTTGCTTTTTCCAACACAAAGGGCAATCAAATTGCTGAAGGGGCTTTTGTATACAGCCCGCAGCTGATTGGAGACGTCATCACAGAAGAAGAGCTATGGGCCTGTACAACCTGCCGGAATTGTGAGGATCAGTGCCCGGTTATGAATGAACACGTTGATAAAATTATTGATATGAGACGCTACCTGGTACTGACAGAAGGAAAGATGAACCCGGATGCACAACGGGCCATACAAAATATCGAGCGGCAGGGTAACCCGTGGGGACTGAATCGGAAGGACAAAGAAAAGTGGCGGGAGCTGCGCAGTGATGTTTACATTCCGACAATGAAAGAAGCACAAAAAGCGGGAGAGGAGCCGGAATATTTATTTTGGGTCGGCTCTATGGGTGCATTCGACAGCCGAAGCCAGAAGATCGCCCTATCGTTTGCAAGACTGCTCAATGAAGCAGGCATTTCCTTTGCTATTTTAGGCAGCAAGGAAAAAAATTCGGGCGATACGCCTCGGCGCCTCGGCAATGAATTTTTATTCCAGGAACTCGCTGCTGCGAATATAGCCGAATTTGAGAAGCATGGTATACGAAAAATTGTAACGATCGATCCACACGCATATAACGCCTTTAAAAGAGAATATCCGGATTTTGGATTTCAGGCGGAAGTGTACCATCATACCGAGCTGTTAGATACGCTTGTACGGGAAGGAAAGTTGAAGCCGGTGCATCCGGTAAACGAAACAGTCACTTTCCATGATTCCTGTTATCTTGGCCGGTATAATGATGTATATGACCCGCCTCGGAATATCCTGGCTGCGATTCCCGGAGTACGGCTCGTCGAAATGAAACGCAGCCGGGAGAACAGCATGTGCTGCGGGGCAGGAGGAGGCTTGATGTGGATGGAAGAGCATACAGGCCACCGCATTAATGTGGCACGTACGGAGCAAGCGCTAGAGCAGGCTCCATCTGTAATCAGCTCGGGGTGCCCGTTCTGCTTAACGATGCTCAATGATGGAACGAAAGCAAAAGAAATAGAAGAGACGGTTGCCACTTATGATGTGGCTGAGTTGCTGGAGAAGGCTGTTCTAGGGCAACAAAAAGAAGCGGGCGCTTCTTAATGAAAGGAGGACGGCGCAGGTGAAGGTAAGAAAAATCATGGTGATCGGTGCCGGACAAATGGGAGCAGGCATTGCACAGGTATGTGCGCAGGCCGGCTATGAAGTGGCTTTATACGATATCAGCCAGGCGAACTTGAAGGAGGGCTGGAAAAGAATCGGAAAAAATTTAGCCCGCCAAGTGGTAAAGAGGCGAATGAGTGAGGAAGAGAAGGGGGATATTCTGGCCAGACTGGAGGGCTCATCTTCTCTTGGCAACGCAGCGGAGGCTGATATGGTGATTGAAGCAGTCGTTGAGAATATGAACGTAAAGCGGGAGATTTTCTCGCAGCTGGATGAACTCGTCCAGGACCATGCTATTTTGGCTTCTAATACGTCTTCTCTGCCGATTACCGAAATCGCAGCGGCGACGGATCGGCCGGAAAACGTGATTGGCATGCATTTTATGAACCCGGTGCCGGTGATGAGACTGGTTGAAATTGTTCGCGGGCTTGCTACATCGGATGAAGTCCACAAGAAGGTAGAGGAAGTAGCTAGAACGATTGGCAAAGTACCTGTGGAAGTCAATGACTTTCCAGGGTTTGTATCTAACCGGATTTTAATGCCAATGATCAATGAAGCGATTTATGCTCTTTATGAAGGAGCTGCCACAAAAGAAGCCATTGATGATGTCATGAAGCTTGGTATGAATCATCCAATGGGGCCGATTGAGCTGGCGGATTTTATTGGGCTGGACACGTGTTTGTCTGTGATGGAGATTTTGCATGAAGGCTTTGGCGATGATAAATACCGGCCATGCCCGCTGCTCCGGAAATATGTAAAAGCTGGCTGGGTCGGTAAAAAAGCAGGGCGCGGGTTTTATATATACGAGTAAAGGAGGCGGGAGGGATGAATCTTGAGCTGACCGATGTTCAGCAAAAAACGCGTAATGCGGCCCGGCACTTTGCAGAAAACATAGCGGCAACCTTTGTTCCACAGATGGAAGCCGGCGAGTTTCCTTATGCACTCGTTCAAAAAATGGCAGAGCATGGACTGATGGGACTGATGGTGCCGAAAGAATATGGCGGTGCCGGGCTTGATTTTGTTTCCTACATTACGGCTGTTCACGAGCTGTCAAAAGTAAGCGCAGCGGCCGGTGTGATTTTGTCGGTTCATACATCCGTCGGCACAGCCCCTATTCTGGCTTTTGGAACGGAGGAACAAAAGAACACGTATATACCAAAGCTCGCCTCCGGCAAATGGCTCGGTGCTTTTTGTTTAACCGAGCCATCGTCGGGCTCTGATGCCTCTTCTTTAAAAACGACAGCACGCCGCGATGGAGATGCCTATGTTTTAAATGGTTCCAAGCTGTTTGTCACAAACGGCGGAGCAGCGGATTTATATGTTATTTTTGCCAGGTCGGAAGCCGGTATTACGGCTTTTATAGCCGAAAAAGGTACACCTGGCTTTCTCATTGGCAAGGATGAGAAAAAAATGGGTCTTCACGGGTCCAAAACGACGGCTCTTACCTTTGAAGACATGCGTCTGCCGCTCCAAAACAGACTTGGAGAAGAAGGAAGAGGCTTTCATATTGCCATGTCTAATTTGGACGGTGGACGGATTGGTATTGCAGCGCAGGCGCTCGGCATCGCAGAAGCAGCTTTTGAGTATGCAAAGAAAAACCGTGCAGGTATAGAGCTGGCTGATATGGCTGTATCGGTTGAGGCAGCCAGGCTGCTTGTCTATCGGGCTGCGTATTTACGTGCAGCCGGCCAGACATGCGGAAGGGAAGCCTCTATGGCCAAGCTTTTTGCTTCAAAAGCAGCGGTCGCCATCACAAGCCAATGCATCAGCCAGCTTGCCGGAAACGGGCCGGCAGAACGGCTTTTCCGCGATGCCAAAGTAACGGAGATTTACGAAGGAACATCGGAAATTCAGCGAATGGTGATCAGCAAGCATTTGGCAAAGGGGATGGGGAGATGAACTTCACATTGTCAGAAGAGCACAGCATGATCCGGAAAATGGTGCGGGATTTTGCGGAAAAAGAAGTTGCACCGTCTGCTGCCGAGCGTGATGAAGAAGAGCGCTTTGATTCAGGGATTTTTCACAAAATGGCGGAACTCGGCTTAACAGGAATCCCATGGCCGGAAGCATATGGAGGAATCGGCAGTGACTATCTTGCTTACTGTGTGGCCATTGAAGAACTCTCGCGTGTATGCGCTTCAACAGGTGTTACTCTGTCGGCTCATACCTCACTGGCCAGCTGGCCGATTTACGCATTTGGAACAGAGGAGCAAAAAAAGAAATATTTAAAGCCGCTGGCCCAGGGGAAAAAAATAGGTGCTTATGCACTGACGGAACCCGGAAGCGGTTCAGATGCGGCCAGCTTAAAAACAACAGCTCACCGTGACGGCGCCTCTTTTGTTTTAAATGGCTCCAAGGTCTTTATTACAAACGGAGGTGTTGCTGACTTATATATTGTTTTTGCGAAAGCAGAGGAAGGGATGACCGCTTTTATCGTAGAAAAACAATTTAACGGATTTTCAACTGGAAAAAAAGAAAAGAAAATGGGCATCCGTTCGTCCCCTACCACGGAAATTATCTTTGACAATTGCCGCGTTCCGGTAGAAAATGTATTAGGTGAAATTGGAAGCGGTTTTAAAATAGCGATGAAAACGCTTGACGGCGGCCGCAATGGCATTGCAGCCCAGGCGGTCGGGATTGCACAGGGAGCGCTGGATGCGGCACTTTCCTATGCAAGAGAGCGCCGGCAGTTTGGAAAACCCATTATGGCTAACCAGGGAATCTCGTTTAAACTCGCAGATATGGCAACTTCTGTTGAGGCGGCGAGACTGCTGACTTATCAAGCAGCCTGGCTGGAGTCAGAAGGCCTTCCATACGGAAAAGCATCGGCTATGTCCAAGCTCATGGCTGGTGATACGGCTATGTATGTAACGACGGAAGCCGTTCAAATTTTCGGAGGCTACGGGTATACAAAAGATTATCCGGTTGAGCGCTTTATGCGTGATGCGAAAATTACCCAAATTTATGAAGGGACACAGGAAATTCAGCGTCTTGTGATTTCCAGGTTTTTATCAACGTAAGGTGGTGTGAAGATGGAACGAGCGAAACGGCCGGTACCTACTTCGGTTAAAGACACACAACTGATTGAAAAACGGCGGGCTGAGATGATCCGCGGTTCTGTGCAATTATTTAAGCAAAAAGGCTTTCATCGGACGACAACCCGTGAAATTGCAAAAGCAGCCGGCTTCAGTATTGGAACATTGTACGAATATATTCGGACCAAAGAAGATGTGCTGTATCTTGTGTGCGACAGTATTTATGATCAAGTAAAGAGCCGAATCGAGCAAATGGATCTTGAACAGGGGACACTTGAAAATCTTAAGCTTGGTATCAGCCACTTCTTTTATGTGATTGATGAGATGCAGGATGAAGTTCAAGTATTGTATCAAGAGATAAAATCCCTTTCAAAGGATGTCCTTCCATATGTATTAGAAAAAGAAGAAGAAATGACAGCGATGGTGGAAAAGCTTATTCAGCGGTGTGTTGACAATGGTGTACTCGATATGGATAAAGACCATGTTCGTATACTGGCACAAAACATTTTTGTACTGGGACAAATGTGGGGCTTCCGACGTTTCATGCTTCAGGAGAATTTTGAGCTGGAGGAATACATTAACCTGCAGATAAACTTATTATTTGAAGGTGTAAAAGGATATGAAATAAAAGCCGCCCTCAAATGAGGACGGCTCAGACTGTTAGCAAACGCCTGCTTTCGGCGTCACTTGCTGGCTGTGAACGCTCGTGACCCCTAAAAGGTCACTCCGTTTCCCATTCAGCCGCGTTCCCGGAAAGGCAGACGTTTTTTTAATCAGTCTGCTTCCTTTTTTTATTTATAGTAAACCGCGCTTACGTTCTGAACGCAGTCTTTCATCATCGTCTTCGTCAATGTGCGCTTCTTCACGGCGCACGGTGTCACGGACTGTTTCGGTATCCTCTACTTTTCGTTTACCGACAACGATTTCTTCGGTTACAACCGGTTTTTTCGTTACTTCAACACGCTCTTCCGTTACAGGAACGCGGATTGTTTCCGTGTCTTCTTCAAATGCACGATCACCAAATGTAGACGCATCGCTGTCAGTTACTGGACGGCGCTCTACATACACTTCTTCACGCTCAACTGGCACATCAATGACCTGCTCTTCTTCTACAACTTCTTTTTCTACTTGCACTTCACCTGTTTGCACACGATCTTTGCTTACATTTAAGCGCTCTTCATGAAGACGAAGCTTTTCTTCCTCGTTCAGGTTGTCTGTTAAAGTACGGTCTGTATCAAACGTAGCGTTGCCGCCTAGGTTTGTATCCGTCAAGCCCGTCGTTGAATGGCCGGTTCTTGTTGAATCGAGGCCATCGTAATCGATCGGATCCAAAGTTTCTCCATCGAGGTCTGCTCTGTTGCCATTTGCAAGGCCTACTGTGCTGCTTGGATCATAATCGCTGCCATAGCGGGTTCCGTAATCACGATCTACATAAAGCAGCATGCCGCCATTTTCAATTTCGCTGTAGTAGCGGTCTGCTTCTGCATCAGAAAGACCCATGTTACGGAATCCTTCGCGAATTGGATCTACACCCGATAGGAAGGACATAAAGCGATCTCCCCAAGAGCCGCCTGCTGTTTCGATTTCAGCGTTTGTGCGTCCTCTGACCATTGATACTGCATCTTTATCTTTTACAGTAATATACATGTCTTCTTCTGAATATCCATTTGCTCTAAGCTCATCAATTTTTGCTAATAAATCTGTTTCATTATGGTATACGCCAATAAAGTTTTTGTTTTCCATGATAGTGTTACCTCCTGAAAGATTTAATGTTTTGCTGTTCTGTTTTTTGTATACCCGGTGCTTTGCGGGTGAAACAATTTCAAGCAAATTTGGTCACAATGATGCATATTTGTACTAAAAGTTTCTTTTTTGGTGAAAATACGGATAAAGCTGCTTTATTTATCCAGATAAAAGGGAATAATTATAATTAAATTTACATTCCCTACATATCCCTATTATAGTAAGAAGAGATAATAGAGTAGGAAAATGTCGAAGGAAAGGGTGGGAAAGTGTGAGACAGTTTCTTATCTGCGTAACCGTCGCAGCAGTTTCGGTCGGTTCTTATTGGCTTTACATAAAACAATTAGGTGCTGTGCCATTCCTGCTTCTTTCATTTTTCTTCTTCTATAAAGCGTATGAGGAGATAACAGGGAAAGCGAAAAAACGCCGTGAACGCAAGCAAATGGGCCCGTCCATCGCTCCTGCAGGAAAAAAAGCAGAAATCATCACATAAATATAGCGTAGAGGTCTTCTTTTTGTTTATAATGGAGAATATGCCAAAAACGTTTTTGCTCTTTTTTGGGCGTGCAAATAGAGAAGGGAAGTGCGGATGGTGAGCTTGCAACAACATTCGAAAGAAGAATTAAAGGAAATGTCATTTCTTGAACTGGCGCATTTGATCCTTGCCGATAAGCGGGAGCCGGTTGCATTTAACGATTTACTGTCTGAAATTCAAAAGCATCTGGAAATTTCAGAGCAGGAAGTAAAAGGCCGTATGGTTCAATTTTACACAGATTTAAACATCGACGGCAGCTTTTTGCCACTCGGTGAAAACCGCTGGGGGCTTCGTGCATGGTATCCAGTTGAAAAACTGGAAGAAGAAACAACAAATGCACCAGTGAAAACACGCAAGAAAAAAGCCAAAAAAGCAGTGGAAGATGATTTCGAAGAAGACATTCTTGAAGACGAAGACGATCTGATCGATTTCGAAGAAGAAGACTTTGACGATGAAGAAGAAGATATTGATCTGGATGACGATCTGGAAGATGATGATCTGGAAGATGATTTAGACGTTGATATCGAAGAAGACATTGACGATGAAGAAGAAGACTTTGATGAAGAAGAAGGCGCCGAGGACGAGTACGACCTTGACGATAAATAAAGCAGAATCTTCTCTTGACTATTTCATTCGTGAATTGTAGTATGTTATTTGGGCTCTTTACGAGACGAAGAATTTAGTCGATAACGCTCCTCTTACTGAGAAGTAAGTGGGGCGTTTTTTGTATTTTTTTGAGCATTATAACCATTGAAGGAGGACGTTCATTTTGACGAAATATATTTTCGTAACAGGCGGCGTTGTGTCATCTCTTGGAAAAGGAATCACGGCTGCATCTCTCGGCCGATTATTGAAGAATCGTGGGTTAAAGGTATTCATTCAAAAATTTGACCCATACATTAACGTGGATCCGGGAACGATGAGCCCGTATCAGCACGGTGAAGTGTTTGTTACAGATGACGGGGCAGAGACGGATCTTGACCTCGGCCACTACGAGCGCTTTATCGATATTAACTTAACAAAATTAAGTAATATCACAACAGGGAAAGTATACTCAACCGTTCTCCGCAAAGAACGCCGCGGTGAATATCTTGGCGGTACGGTTCAGGTAATCCCGCACATTACGAACGAAATTAAAGAACGCGTGTTCCGTGCTGGCAAAGAATCAGGTGCGGATGTGGTCATTACGGAAATCGGCGGTACGGTCGGTGATATTGAATCCCTCCCATTCTTAGAAGCGATTCGCCAAATTAAAAGTGATGTTGGCCAGGATAACGTATTGTACATTCACTGTACGCTTATTCCGTATTTAAAAGCAGCCGGTGAAATGAAAACAAAGCCGACACAGCACAGCGTAAAAGAGCTGCGCAGCCTAGGAATCCAGCCAAATATTATCGTCGTTCGGACAGAAATGCCAATTTCACAGGATATGAAAGATAAGCTTGCACTGTTTTGTGATATCGCAAAAGAAGCGGTTATTGAAGCGACAGATGCTGACACGCTTTATGCAGTGCCGCTTATGCTTCAAAAGCAAAACATGGACGAACTTGTTTGCCGCCTGCTGAAAATGCAATGCCATGAAGCGGACATGACCGAGTGGAATGCGCTCGTTGATAAAGTACGCAACCTGCCGAACAAAGCCCGTATTGCCCTTGTCGGAAAATATGTTGAATTGCAGGATGCTTACATTTCTGTTGCCGAGTCTCTTAAGCATGCTGGTTATCAATTTGATACAGATATCGAGATCGACTGGGTGAACTCTGCTGAATTAACAGAAGAAAATGCAGCAGAGCGCTTAGAAGGTGCAGCAGGCATCCTTGTTCCGGGCGGATTTGGTGATCGCGGTATCGATGGAAAATTGGCTGCGATTCGCTATGCACGTGAAAATAAAGTGCCGTTTTTCGGTATCTGCCTTGGCATGCAGCTTGCATCAATTGAATATGCACGCAACGTATTGAACTTGAAAGATGCTCATTCAGCAGAAATTGTGCCGAATACACCGTATCCGATCATTGATCTTCTGCCTGAACAAAAAGACATCGAAGATCTTGGAGGCACACTTCGCCTAGGTCTTTACGCATGTAAATTAAAACCTGAAACGCTGGCGCGTGCGGCTTACAATGAGGAAATTGTATACGAGCGTCATCGCCACCGTTATGAGTTTAACAATGAATTCCGCGAGCAAATGGAGAAAGAAGGCTTTATTTTCTCCGGTACAAGCCCAGATGGACGTCTTGTAGAAATTGTAGAAATCGCGGATCATCCATGGTTCGTCGCTGCACAATTCCATCCGGAATTTACGTCGCGTCCAACTCGTCCACAGCCGTTATTTAGAGAATTCGTACGGGCTTCAATCGAACACAGCTAATAAAAAAACAGGACCGCCTTTTGCGCCGGTCCTGTTTTTTTATATGTAATGACTGAAACCTGATGGAAATAAAGTTTTTCTTTTTAAACTGCCCGGGCACTGTCACTCATATTCAGCCATCATTTCCTCGATCGTCATTTTTAATAGGAAGTAAACGTACAAACCGGCAATTGACGAAGGAAATCCTGTCCGGCCGCCTTCTTCGTCAGGCAGCAGCCCTTTTGTCAGGCGCAGATCAATAAACACGTCTGCTGCTTCCTCAATGCCTGCTGCTTCCCGTTTAGAGGCAATAGCCGCGAACGGGATATTGCGGCTTTGCAGTTCCTTGGCCAGGCCAAGAGCTTCCGCATCATCGGAAAAGCGGGTGGCAATCAGCACACGATCTGCTTCGGCTAAGCGGGCATCCTCTGTCCACCTGCGGATGTCAGGCAGCCTCTCGGCACCATGAATCGCTTCTGCTTCAAGAGCAGCCATTTCGCCGAATCCCTTCATATAAATAGTTCCTTCGCCAAGCAGTCCTTGAGACAGGAGGCGTCCCGCGTCTTCGATGGCGAATTCCTCTTTTTCACTAATCCGTTTCAGCAGCCCGTTCAACTGCGTCGTAAACATTTTTGACAACCATAATCACTTCTTTCGTTTTCTTTATTATAGTGAAGTTCTCCTAAAAACGCACACGTCCTGTGTGCAACGGAGAACCCAGAACGTCCTGGTTCAAGTAAGTTCTCCTAAAAACGCACACGTCCTGTGTGCAGCGGAGAACCCAGAACATCCTGTTTAAGTAAAATGAAAAAGGGAATTTGCAGGGTTCTGTCGAATGTAACAAACAAAAGGATAAAAACGGAAGGCGCTATATTTAGGAGGAAGATAAAAATGGCAGCAACAATTCTTATAGTGGACGATCAATATGGAATCAGAATTTTGTTGAATGAAGTATTGAAAAAAGAAGGGTATCAAACTCTTCAGGCAGCAAATGGACCGGAAGCAATTCAGCTGGCGAGAGAAAATGTTCCGGATTTAGTGCTGCTTGATATGAAAATCCCAGGTATGGATGGCATTGAAATTTTAAAGCGGATGAAGGCAGAAAATCCAAACATCCGGGCCATTATTATGACGGCTTACGGAGAACTGGATATGATTCAGGAAGCAAAGAATATCGGCGCCATTATGCATGTTCCGAAACCATTTGATATTGATGATATCCGCCAAACCATCAAAGAGCATTTAACGCTTTAATGGAATAAGTAAATTGTGTTGGTAATAAAAAGACGAATTTGATATGATACTAATGTGGTTTTTTTCATGAAGCAAACATTTCCCTTAGAGGAGGAAACAAAATGCCATTAGTATCAATGAAAGAAATGTTAAATACTGCGAAAGAAAAGAAATACGCAGTAGGCCAATTCAACCTAAACAACCTTGAGTTCACTCAAGCGATTCTTCAAGCAGCTGAAGAAGAAAAATCACCAGTTATCCTTGGTGTTTCTGAAGGCGCGGCTCGCTACATGGGCGGATTTAAAACAGTTGTGAAAATGGTAGAAGGATTAATGGAAGACTACGGTACGACAGTACCTGTTGCCATTCACCTTGACCACGGTTCAAGCTTTGAAAAATGTAAAGAAGCGATCGATGCAGGATTTACATCTGTTATGATCGATGCTTCACACCATCCATTTGAAGAAAACGTTGCTACAACTTCTAAAGTTGTTGAATATGCACATTCAAAAGGTGTTTCAGTTGAAGCGGAACTTGGCACAGTTGGCGGACAAGAAGACGACGTCGTTGCTGAAGGTGTTATCTATGCAGATCCGAAAGAGTGCGAAGAGCTTGTAAAACGCACAAACATCGACTGCCTTGCACCAGCACTTGGTTCTGTTCACGGTCCTTACAAAGGCGAGCCAAACCTTGGCTTTGCTGAGATGGAAGCGATCGGAAATGCAACAGGTCTTCCACTTGTTCTTCATGGCGGTACAGGCATTCCAACAAAAGACATCGAAAGATCAATCTCTCTTGGAACAGCTAAAATCAATGTAAATACAGAAAACCAAATCGCTTCTGCAAAAGCAGTTCGTGAAGTACTTGCTGCAAAACCAGAAGAGTACGATCCACGTAAATACCTTGGACCAGCTCGCGATGCAATTAAAGCGACAGTTGCCGGTAAAATGCGCGAATTTGGTTCTTCAGGCCAAGCGTAAGGCCTACAAGATCTAGGTCACAAAGGCGTTGCGGCAGGACGTCGCAAATTTAGCCTTTGATCCTTGGGCCTACAAGATGTAGGTTACAAAGGTGTTGCGACAGGACGTCGCGAATTTAGCCTTTGATCCTTAATTCTGCATGCTTATAACAAAACAAATAACGACAAGAACCGCCTTTTTTAACGAATAGGCGGTTGTTGTTTATATTATAAAATGAACTGAAAAGAGGGAATATTTAATGAAATTCTTTATTGACACAGCCAACATCGATGAAATCCGCGAAGCACATTCTTGGGGCATTCTCTCCGGCGTTACAACAAATCCATCATTGGTTGCAAAAGAAACCATTCCATTCCATGACCGTCTTCGTGAAATTACGGAGCTTGTTTCAGATTCAGTAAGTGCAGAAGTTATTGCGCTTGATGCAGAAGGCATGATTAAAGAAGGCCGCGAACTGGCTCAAATCGCGCCAAACATTACAGTAAAAGTACCAATGACGCCGGAAGGCTTGAAAGCGGTCGCAGTGTTCGCTAAAGAAGGCATTAAAACAAATGTTACACTTATTTTTAGTGCTAACCAAGCGTTGATGGCAGCGCGTGCCGGTGCTACATACGTTTCACCATTCCTTGGCCGTTTAGATGATATCGGACAGGATGGACTTGAGTTGATCGAGACGATTGCAGATATTTTTGCCATCCACGGCATCGAAACAGAAATTATCGCAGCATCGATCCGTCATCCACAGCATATTACAGCAGCAGCGCTAAAAGGGGCGCATATTGCGACAACTCCTTACAAGGTATTGGAGCAGCTGTTTAAACACCCGTTAACGGATAAAGGTATCGAAGGATTCCTGGCTGATTGGGAAAATCGTAAAGCGAAGTAAGAATTGTACATGAGACCATTTTTATCGGTTAAACTACGATTACCAAGAAAGCTTTCCCGCTTTCCGTTTACGCAGAAAGAAGGGAGTACAACATGATGGAAAAGTTAAAGATTGAAGGCGGCCATTCTTTAAAAGGCACAATAAAGGTGGACGGCGCAAAAAACAGCGCCGTTGCCCTTGTACCGGCTGCTATTTTGGCGGAATCTCCGATTACAATCGATGGATTGCCGGATATATCCGATATTCATATGTTAAAAGGTCTTTTGGAGGAAGTTGGCGGAGAGGTTACATTTGAAGATGGAGAAATGAGAATTGATCCGACAAACATGACTGCTATGCCGCTGCCAAATGGAAAAGTCAAAAAGCTCCGTGCTTCTTATTACTTAATGGGTGCCATGCTTGGCCGTTTTAATAAAGCGGTCATTGGCTTGCCCGGGGGCTGCCATCTTGGCCCTCGTCCGATTGACCAGCATATTAAAGGGTTTGAAGCACTCGGTGCCGAAGTAACAAATGAACAAGGCGCGATTTATTTGCGCGCAAATGAACTGCGCGGTGCCAGAATTTATTTGGATGTAGTCAGTGTGGGGGCAACCATTAATATCATGCTGGCAGCGGTTCGTGCCAAAGGCCAGACGATTATCGAAAATGCGGCAAAAGAGCCGGAAATTATTGATGTGGCAACGCTTCTGTCAAATATGGGTGCAAAGATTAAAGGAGCCGGCACAGATGTGATTCGTATTGATGGCGTAGAGGGTCTGCATGGCTGCCGTCATTCCATTATTCCAGACCGTATTGAAGCCGGTACGTTTATGATTATGGCAGCAGCGGCAGGAGAAGGCGTCATTGTCGATAATGTTATTCCACTGCATATGGAATCGTTAACGGCTAAGCTGCGTGAAATGAATGTGCCGATTGAAATCGGAGAAGACCGCATTTTTGTTGGAAAAGCCCAGAACCTTAAAACCGTTGATATTAAAACACTTGTTTATCCGGGGTTTGCAACTGATCTTCAGCAGCCGTTCACGTCGCTTTTAACAAAAGCATCAGGTTCGGCTATTGTAACCGATACGATTTATCCGGCGCGTTTCAAGCATATTGACGAGCTGCGCCGTATGGGAGCCAATGTGAAAACGGAAGGACGCTCTGCCATCATTAACGGTCCTGTTCAGCTTCAAGGGGCAAAAGTGAAAGCCAGCGATCTGCGCGCTGGTGCAGCACTTGTGATAGCCGGTTTAATGGCAGATGGCATTACGGAAGTAACGGGTCTCGAGCATATTGACCGCGGGTACAGCAAGCTAACTGAAAAGCTGACAGCTCTCGGCGCTAATATTTGGCGGGAAGAAATGACAGAAGAAGAGTACAGTGAAGTAAAAAGTTCATAGTATTAAGCGAAACAACTGGTAAATGTGTTATAATATATAAATAAATATGTAGCATAATGCCGTTGTTTGTTCGTCGCAGGGGGAGGCAGGAGAATAGTGGAGAGAAGTTTATCGATGGAACTAGTCCGTGTTACAGAAGCGGCTGCACAAGCATCAGCACGCTGGATGGGCCGTGGCCTGAAAGACGAAGCGGATGGTGCAGCAACATCAGCAATGCGGGATGTGTTCGATACGATCCCAATGAAAGGGACAGTCGTGATCGGTGAAGGTGAAATGGATGAAGCCCCAATGCTTTATATTGGAGAGAAGCTTGGAAACGGCTATGGACCACGCGTGGATGTAGCTGTTGATCCTCTTGAAGGAACAAATATTGTTGCAGCCGGCGGCTGGAATGCCCTGGCTGTTTTAGCAGTAGCAGATGCCGGAAACCTGTTGAACGCGCCTGATATGTACATGGATAAAATTGCCGTCGGACCTGAAGCCGTCGGTATGATCGACATTAACGCCTCTGTGACGGACAACCTAAGGGCTGTTGCCAAAGCGAAAAACAAAGATATTGAAGATGTGGTGGCCACGATTTTGAACCGCGAACGCCATCAGCATATTATTGCCGAGTTGCGCGAAGCCGGCGCTCGTATTAAACTAATCAATGACGGTGATGTTGCTGCGGCGATTAATACAGCGTTTGATAAAACAGGCGTTGATATTTTATTTGGTTCGGGCGGCGCACCAGAAGGCGTTATTTCTGCTGTTGCATTGAAAGCACTTGGCGGGGAAATTCAAGGACGTTTGCTGCCGCAGTCTGATGCTGAGCTTGAACGATGCATGAGAATGGGTCTTGACGTAAATAAAGTTCTTCGGATGGAAGACCTTGTCCGCGGCGATGACGCTATTTTTGCGGCAACCGGTGTAACAGACGGTGAATTGCTGCGCGGTGTTCAATTTAAAGGCAAATACGCAGAAACACAGTCTGTCGTTATGCGTGCGAAATCAGGTACGGTCCGTTTTGTAGATGGACGTCACAGCTTGCACAAAAAACCTAACCTTGTTATTAAACCATAAGCATACCCACAGCGGTGCAGCCGGTCCGGTTCTCCGCTGTTTTGTTTGATTTGCCCACTTGTTTATCATGCTTCATCGTCACCCCTCCCTTCTATCAAATCAATTTAATAAAGTGTGGTGCCATAATGGAAGAACTTACAATCAATCATCTTGAAAGCTTAAAATTAAAAGAGTTATACGAACTTGCCAAAACGTACAAAATCTCCTACTATAGCAAGCTCACCAAAAAAGAACTGATTTTTGCCATCCTAAAAGCGCGCGCTGAGCAGCAAGGCTTCTTCTTTATGGAAGGAGTGCTTGAAATCATTCAGTCGGAAGGCTTTGGCTTCCTTCGTCCGATTAACTACTCAGCCAGCTCGGAAGATATTTATATTTCTGCTTCTCAAATTCGCCGTTTTGATCTTCGAAACGGGGACAAAGTATCCGGAAAAGTTCGTCCGCCAAAAGAGAATGAACGGTATTACGGACTTCTGCATGTAGAAGCGGTCAATGGAGAAGATCCGGAAACAGCAAAGGAACGGGTTCATTTTCCAGCGCTCACGCCGCTTTACCCGGACCGCCAAATCGAGCTTGAACTTGAGTCCAGACACTTGTCTACCCGGATTATGGATTTGGTTTCGCCGGTTGGGTTTGGCCAGCGCGGCTTGATTGTTGCACCGCCGAAAGCCGGGAAAACAATGCTGTTAAAAGAAATTGCCAATTCGATCTCGGCCAACCATCCGGAAGCAGAGCTGATTGTCCTGCTTATTGATGAGCGCCCGGAAGAAGTAACGGATATCGAGCGTTCGGTGCAAGCTGAAGTCGTTAGTTCGACATTTGATGAGGTGCCGGAAAACCACATTAAAGTGGCAGAACTTGTACTTGAACGCGCCATGCGTCTCGTTGAGCATAAGCGGGATGTCATCATCCTTATGGATTCTATTACACGCCTGGCTCGTGCATACAATCTTGTGATTCCGCCGAGCGGCCGTACCTTATCCGGCGGTATTGATCCGGCAGCTTTTCACCGCCCAAAACGCTTTTTTGGTGCCGCGCGCAATATTGAGGAAGGCGGCAGCTTAACGATTTTGGCTACGGCTCTCGTTGATACGGGCTCGCGTATGGATGATGTGATTTACGAAGAGTTTAAAGGGACGGGCAATATGGAACTGCACCTTGACCGTTCACTTGCCGAGCGCCGTGTGTTCCCGGCCATCGATATTCGCCGTTCGGGTACGCGCAAAGAAGAGCTGTTGATTGGCAAAGAACAGCTTGATATGGTCTGGGCAATTCGTAAAACAATGTCAGATGCGCCAGACTTGGCGGATAAAGTATTGCGCCGTCTTCGCCAGACAAAAAGCAATGAGGAGTTTATTGCCCAGCTGCTTGCTGAAACAAAGAAAAATGGCTCTTCAAAAAAAATGCTGTAATCTAATTGCAATTTTTGAGGGTGCCTGATATAATGTGATTTATGTGAATGAAATAAATAATTAGGATTAACACCTAATTATATTTAACTCTGTTTCGGAATGACTCAGGGCGGAAGGAGAGAAAAAAGATGCAAGCAGGAATTCATCCTAACTACAAAACTGCACTTGTTAAATGTGCATGCGGTAACGAGTTTGAAACTGGTTCAGTTAAAGACGAGATCCGCGTAGAGGTTTGCTCTGAATGCCATCCATTCTACACTGGTCGTCAGAAATTTGCTGACGCAGGCGGACGTGTGGATCGCTTCAACAAAAAATACGGCCTTAAAGATCAAGCAAGATAATGATAAAAGGGACAGGCAAGGAGTGCAAACTGCTTGCCTGTTTTTTTGTATGTAAAAATAAGAAAAGGTAAGATTTTTTATGCTGTCTAGCTTCAGGCGGCCAGCCCCTCTGTCATAAGCCGCCATGGCTATGTGGCAAAGAGCGCCACTTCGCCGGTTCGTCTTATGCCTGCCGGGCCTGAACGGCCGCCTTACGCTTTTCTTAGATAAAATGGAGGGACAGGCAGGATGGCCCAGCTTTTTTTTAAATATGGTGCGATGAACAGCGGCAAATCGATTGAAATTTTAAAGGTTGCCAATAACTATGAAGAACAAAATAAGGGCGTGCTTTTGTTTACGTCAGGTCTCGATACCCGGGATGAAGTTGGCTACATTTCAAGCCGTGTAGGTCTGCGGCGTCCGGCACGTCCGATCTTCGCGGATACAAACGTATTTGAAGAGGTGCGAAGAGATCCGTCATCGCCATCATGTATTCTGGTAGATGAAGTGCAGTTTCTATCAAAGAAGCATGTGCTGCAGCTCGCCCAGATTGTGGACGAACTGAACATTCCGGTTATGGGATTCGGCTTGAAAAATGATTTTCAAAACGAGCTGTTTGAAGGAAGCCAGTATATGCTTATTTACGCGGATAAAGTAGAAGAAATGAAAACGATCTGCTGGTTTTGTGAGCGAAAAGCAACGATGAATCTGCGCGTGGATGAAGAAGGAAAGCCTGTGTATACAGGAGAACAAATTCAAATCGGCGGCAACGATACCTATTATCCAGTTTGTCGGAAATGCCATCAAAACCCGCCGCTTTAACAAACGAGGTGTAGACAATGTTTGATCGATTGCAGGCAGTAGAAGACCGATACGAAAAATTAAATGAACTGCTTAGTGACCCGGCTATTGTAAATGATCCGGCTAAGCTTCGCGATTATTCTAAAGAACAATCAGATATTCAAGAAACAGTGGAAGTATACCGGCAATACAAAGAAGCAAAAGAACAATATGCCGATGCGAAAGCGATGCTTGAAGACAAGCTTGATGCTGAAATGCGGGAAATGGTTAAAGAAGAAATGAGCGAGCTGGAAGGTACGCTTTCTGATCTGGAAGACCGGATGAAAATTTTGCTTATACCGAAAGATCCAAATGACGATAAAAACGTCATTATGGAAATTCGCGGCGCTGCTGGAGGCGATGAAGCGGCTCTGTTTGCTGGCGATCTGTACCGGATGTATTCACGGTATGCAGAAGCGAACAATTGGAAAATTGATGTGATCGAAGCGAGTACCACCGGGGTTGGCGGCTACAAAGAAATTATTTTTATGATTAATGGCCGCGGTGCTTACTCTAAATTGAAGTACGAAAACGGCGCCCACAGGGTACAGCGTGTACCAGAAACAGAATCCGGCGGGCGTATTCATACGTCTACAGCGACTGTTGCGGTTATGCCGGAAACAGAAGAAGTCGAAGTGGAAGTGCACGATAAAGACATCCGGGTGGATACATTCGCATCAAGCGGACCGGGCGGCCAGTCCGTCAATACGACGATGTCTGCTGTCCGGCTGACACATTTGCCAACTGGCATCGTTGTCTCCTGCCAGGATGAAAAATCACAAATTAAAAACAAAGAAAAAGCGATGAAAGTTCTTCGTGCACGTATTTACGATAAGTTTCAAAAAGAAGCGCAGGCAGAATACGACGCTGTCCGCAAATCAGCCGTAGGTACCGGTGACCGCTCGGAGCGGATCCGCACGTACAATTTTCCGCAAAACCGCGTAACCGATCACCGTATCGGGTTGACGATTCAAAAGCTTGATCAAATTCTTGAAGGCAAAGTCGGAGAAGTAATTGATGCTCTTATCGTAGAAGATCAGTCAAGCCGTCTTGAAAACCTGGAGGATTAATAAGTGGAACAAAAAATATATGAAGCCCTAAAATGGGCTTCTTCTTATTTAGTCGAGCACAGACGCGATGCGAATGCGGGCGAACTGTTGATGAAGCATGTAATGGGTGTAAGCCGCTCCGCTCTATTGGCGAGGATGCATGATCCACTGACACCAGAGCAGTGGGATGCTTTTTCAAAAATGGTCGAACGCCATGCAGAAGGAGTGCCGGTCCAGCATTTGATTGGCATGGAAGAGTTTTATGGACGGTCGTTTATTGTAAACAACCATGTTTTAATCCCGCGGCCCGAAACAGAAGAGCTTGTGTATCATGCAATCGAAAAAATAAAAAAAATAAAGAGCCCGGTCATTGTCGATATTGGAACAGGGAGCGGTGCCATTGCCGTAACCATGAAAGCTGAACGGCCGGATGCTTCTGTCTACGCGGTGGATTTATCCCCGGAAGCATTGCAGACGGCAGCCCAAAATGCCGATATTCTCGGTGCGGACGTGACGTTTTGGCATGGCGACCTGGCAGAACCGATCATCAAGCAAGGACTATTGGTGGATGTGCTGCTGTCGAACCCGCCATACATTCCGGTCTGGGAGCGGGAAACATTATCCACAGTTGTGGTGGATCATGAGCCGCATATGGCATTGTTTGGTGGAGAAGACGGGCTTGATTTGTACCGAAGGCTCGCCCAGCAGCTGCCGCTTGTTATGAGGCCGGGAGGAATTGTCGGCGTGGAAACGGGTGCTGGTCAAACCGAAGAGGTTGCCGCTCTTTTCCAGGCGGCTTTCCCAGATGGGACAGTAAGCATTATGTATGATATTAATAAAAAAGATAGAATGGTATTTTTGCACGTTTAAGATAATTCCTTTCCGGCGATACTGATTGCCGGGAGGGATGATAAAATGAAAACAAAAATTCTTATTCTATATGTATATGGACTTTCAGCTGCCGTTTGCTTTATGATGTATTTTGCCCCGTCTGATCCCGCTGCGGGCGGTATTCCAGAAGAGGCAATCCGTATCAGGGTTGTTGCACATGACAACAGCCGGTCAGAGCAGGAAAGAAAAGAGCGTGTGCACCTTGCGGTTGCTGAGCAAATTAGCAAGTGGGCGGCATATGCGCATTCACCCGGGGAAGCGCGTACCTTGATCGGAGAAAATATAAAAGAAGTGAAAGAAATCGCCGTAAAGACGGCGGGCGGTGCACCTGTTGATGTTTCGCTGGGCAAGGAAGCATTTCCTGCCAAGCAGTATGGCCGTTATGTATATCCGCCGGGCGATTATGAATCGCTTGTTGTCACCATTGGGGATGGACGTGGGGATAACTGGTGGTGCTTACTGTATCCATCGTTTTGTTTTCCAGAAGAAAAAGAAGAAGATCCGGGATATAAATGGGCGGTTATTGAGTTATGGGATCATTTAAAAGAAGATGATAACTCAAAAGAAAAAGAAAAAGCCCTTGCGATGCAAGAAGATCTGGATTTATTATGTGAGAAAGTAAAAGAAAATCCACAGTCATCCACACAGTTATACACAACCGGGGATAAGTTACACACATATTGTGAATAACTTTGTTTATAACAAAGCTGAAAGTCGATTTATATATAGAATTAAGTAGGGTATTCTTAGATTTTGTAAATAAAAAAAGCAAAGGTGACGAATATGGAGACGAAATACTGGTTTGTGGATAACTTTGAGGAAATTCATCAACATTATCCACAAATAAAAGAAGCAGCCGAGCTTATCCGAAGAGGAGAGGTAGTCGCGTTTCCTACAGAAACCGTGTATGGCCTGGGGGGACAGGTAAAACTGGATAACGCTGTGGAAAAAATTTTTAAAGCAAAAGGGCGGCCATCTGATAATCCGCTTATTGTCCACATTGCGGCCAAAAAAGATGTAGACGAACTAGCTCATTCTATTCCATCCTATGCACGCAAGCTGATGGAGGCGTTTTGGCCAGGTCCACTGACAGTAATTGTTCCAAAAAAAGATGGTGTTCTGTCTGAATGGGTCACAGCCGGTCTCGATACGGTAGCTCTTCGAATGCCCAATCATCCAGCAGCGCTTGCTTTAATTAAAGAAGCAGGAGTGCCAGTGGCGGCGCCGAGCGCGAATCGTTCAGGAAAACCGAGCCCGACCACGGCTCAGCATGTGCTCGATGACTTAAAGGGACGGATTGCCGGAGTGGTAGATGCAGGTGAAACAGGAGTCGGATTGGAATCTACTGTCGTTGACTGCACAGGTGATTATCCGATTGTTCTGCGGCCGGGCGGCGTAACCGAAGCGGATATTAAAGCAGTAGCTGGAAAAGCGGAGACAAATACCGTTTTAAAGAAACAGGAAGACGCCCCGAAGGCGCCGGGAATGAAATATACACATTATGCGCCTGAAGCACCTCTTTACATAATGGAAGGGACGGCTCAAGCTATTCAGAAAAAAGTAGATGAATGGAAGGAAGAAGGCAAAAAAGTCGGCGTGCTGGCCGCATCAGAAAACGCAGCCTCGTACAAAGCGGAGGCTGTTATTGCGTGTGGAAGCAGAGGTGACTTATCTTCGGTTGCCAGGGAATTGTACGGGGCACTCCGGGCATTTAATGAAAAGCCGGTTGATATAATCATTGCCGAAGCGTTTCCGACAGAAGGCGTCGGTGCAGCCATTATGAACAGGCTTGAAAAAGCAGCGGGACATAAATGGATCAAATGAAAAAAGCAGGCTGACCAGACAGCCTGCTTTTTTCATTTGGTGCGCAGGCCTTGTTCAGCGGTCTGCTGTGTGAGAAGTATACATCAAATAAAATGGAATCAACATCAGGTTTTTCTATCCTTGAGCATAACCATGGGCAGCAGCGTTCTATACAACAGCAGCTAAAAGATTGTTTGGCATACAAAAAAAGTAAATCTGAGAGCTTGTTTATCATTATGATTCCTCCCTGGCGCCGGTTATAGAAAACACCGCCCGGCATATAGATAAGCATGGATATTTTTATTTTATCATTAGCACTGTCGGCAGACGCATTTGGTGCAGCCCTGGCTATTGGAATGAGACGTATGGGATTATGGGACAAACTCAAGCTGAGTGCTGCAGTCGGTATTATGCATGTGATCCTTCCTGCTGCCAGCATGACAGCAGGTAACTTCCTGCACGGAAGATTTGGGGATATTCTGTTTTCAGCGGGCGGGCTGGTTCTTGTCATTACCGGTCTGCAGATGGTGCTTTCCTTTTTCAGGCAGGAAGAACAAGAAAAGCCGGCCGGTATCGGTATAATGCTGTTTGCCTTCGGAGTAAGTATGGACAGCTTTTCAACGGGATTGTCGCTTGGTGTGCTTGGGATGGATAAGTCCATAGCGGTGATGAGCTTTGGTGTATTCTCAGGTGTCATGACTATGGCCGGCCTGCTGCTCAGCAGCCGGATTAGTACAGCAGCGGGAAAGGTTGGAGAAGCAGCAGGAGGTGTGTTTTTGTTATTGATTGGGTTAAAATGGATATTTACATGATGAAGTCCTTTTCAAATAGAAAAGGACTATTTTACTGTAATTTAATCCATTATAATGAAAGAAAACGTATGCAAAGGTGGTCACCATGAAAATTTTATTCGTATGCACAGGCAATACATGCCGCAGTCCAATGGCGGAAGCCATTTTACGCCAAAAGAAGCCAGACTGGGAAGTGAAATCAGCTGGATTGTACGCGAGTCCAGGCGCACCTGCTTCAAGGGGAACGACTGTTGTTTTAAATGAAAAAGGGATTCCACACAACCACGCCGCCGCCCAAGTCACAGAAGAACTGCTCAAATGGGCAGATCTTGTCATGACGATGACATCGTCACATAAACAGCTGATTGACGTTCATTTCCCGCAGTTTCGGGATAAAGTAAGACCGCTGAAGGAAGCGGACGGAGACGTAGTCGATCCATTTGGCGGTCCAGACGCGGAGTACCGGAAAACATTTGAAGAGCTTGATTACTACATAAGCAGATGGCTGGAGAGAGAATCCGAAAAATGAGAGAAAAAAAGGCGTATTCATTCAGCGTTCGAAAAAAACTGGTTCTGCTTGTGACGCTGCTTGCCCTTATTACGTATACCTTCAGTGCATTATTTATGTATTTTATTTATCCGACTTACTTTTCGCATATAAACGAAATGGCTTTTACGATTGCTACACTTGCGTTCGGTATTTTTTGGTCAGCTGTGTTAGCTTATTTTGCCGCGGCTTATTTTGTAAAGCCGATTATCCGGCTTGAAGCAGCCGCTCGGGAGGCGGCTTCAGGAAGAATCGAACAAAAAGTCGCTCTTCCAAATAGTGATGATGAAATTCGTGCACTCGCTTCAGCATTTAACGAGATGCTTACAAATTTACGAATGATGGTACAAAGCATCGAAAGCAACTTTGCTATTACAGATGAAAGCGTCGGCCATATCGCACAGATCAGCGGCCAGGCGGTGCATCAGGCTGGGAGCATGGCACAAACAGCAGAGGAAATTGCCAGCGGTGCCGAAAGTTCCGCTCTTGCTGTACAGGCAACAGCAGAAGCAATGGAAGAAGTAGCCGAAATTGCTGGAAATGTACAAAGGAAAGCGAGAGAGTCCGCCCAAAAAGCGGAGAGTATGGTTGGCGGGCTGGACAAAAGCAGAGAAACATTTCAATTGCTTATCTCCGGAATGGACGGGCTTGCGGCTAACAACATGGAATCGCTGGAAGCGGTCCGGTCGCTCGAAGAAAATGCCCGCAAGGTCGGCAGCGTGATCGGCCTGGTAGGAGATATTGCTGCTCAAACCAATCTATTGGCACTCAATGCGTCCATTGAAGCGGCACGCGCCGGGGAACATGGAAAAGGATTTGCTGTAGTAGCAGACGAAGTCCGCAAGCTTGCAGATGAAAGTGCCACAGCGGTCAAAAGCATTTCTGACCTTGTAAAGCAGATTCAGCTTGAAGTCGATCATGTTGTTCAGAAAATTACGGATCAGGCGAAGGCGGCAGAAGAAGGGGTTCAAAAAGGGGCGTCGGCTCAGGAAGCGGTTGGCCAAATTGGCGCAGCGATTATGAGTATGGCTGCCGAAGTCGAGGGAATTTCTGCGCTTGTCGATCGGCAGATGGGCAAAATTGAACAAACTGCGCACCAGTCCCAAGAGGTGGCTGTCATTGCTGAAGAAACCTCTGCCGGAGCAAATGAAGTGACCCATGCGGCACAAATGCAGTCAGATTTGATTCATGAAATCGGCAGCATCAGCCAAAAGCTGGAGGAGCAGGCGGCTGCGCTTAAGTCTGTCATTACACGTTTTAAACTGTAGTTTCCCTGCGAAGTATGAGAAAATAAAACAAAAAAGCTTGAGAGGAGTCTTGGATATGAAGGTAGCCATCGCATCAGATCATGGCGGAATCAATATTCGCGAAGAAATCAAAACACTAATGGAAGAACTCGGCATTGAATATGAGGATTTTGGCTGTGAGTGTGCCACATCCGTTGATTATCCAGACTACGCTCTTCCAGTAGCGGAAAAAGTCGCCGCAGGTGAATTTGACCGCGGCATTTTAATTTGCGGAACAGGCATTGGGATGTCCATTGCAGCCAATAAAGTAAAAGGGGCCCGCTGCGCGCTTGTGCATGATGTATACAGCGCTAAGCTGACACGCCAGCATAACGATACAAATTTAATTGCAATGGGCGAGCGTGTGATTGGACCGGGGCTTGCACGGGAAATTGCCCAAATGTGGCTGACAACTGATTTTGAAGCCGGACGCCATGCCACGCGGATCGGCAAAATTGCCGAATATGAAGAAAGAAGCGGACAGTAATGGATCGGCTTACGGTTTGGAAACAGGAACTCGAGTCCCTTCTTTCAGAGCTGCAGGAACAAGCTCAATTTCAAAAAGGACAGCTGTTTATTGTAGGCTGTTCTACATCGGAAGTAGCCGGCGGCCGGATCGGTACAGCCGGTACAGATGAGACGGCAGCTGCTCTTTATGAGGTGCTGCAGGCCTTCGCGGAAAAAACAGGTGTTCATTTAGCTTTTCAATGCTGTGAGCATTTAAATAGAGCAGTCGTAATGGAATGGGAAGCGGCACAGCGATTCGGCTATGAAGAAGTAGCAGCTGTACCGGTACGGACTGCGGGCGGAGCCATGGCTGCTTATGCCTACCGGCAAAAAAACTGTGTACTCGTTGAATTCGTTAAAGCGGACGGTGGAATTGATATTGGCGATACATTGATCGGCATGCACTTAAAACATGTAGCCGTGCCGGTCCGGACGTCGGGAAATTCAGTCGGCGCTGCGCATGTCACCATGGCCAGAACACGTCCTAAATTGATCGGCGGGCCGAGAGCGGTATATGAAAAAACGAATGTAAATGATTTCGACGGAACAGAATGTTAAGAAATGAGCTCGTTTTCAAAAAGAAAAAGCTCATTTTTAAACGAAAAAGCGTAAAAAAACAAAAAATGCGGTTGAAAGATTCGGGAAACATGTTATTATGAAAGAGGATTTTAAGGACAACTCGCATGAACTATTTTATAGATTGGGAAGGGGAACAACGATGAGCAAAATTCAAGCGCAGGACCCGGCTGTATTTGCAGCAATTCAGGATGAACTGAAACGCCAGCAGACAAAGATTGAACTGATTGCTTCAGAAAACTTTGTATCAGAAGCAGTAATGGAAGCACAAGGTTCGGTTTTAACGAATAAATACGCAGAAGGCTACCCAGGCAAACGCTACTATGGCGGCTGCGAGCACGTGGATGTGGTAGAAGACTTGGCACGTGATCGTGCAAAAGAACTTTTTGGTGCAGAATATGTAAACGTTCAGCCGCATTCAGGTGCACAGGCAAACATGGGTGTTTACTTTGCAGTATTAGAAGCAGGCGATACGGTTCTTGGCATGAATTTATCTCATGGCGGCCACTTAACACACGGAAGCCCGGTTAACTTCAGCGGCGTTCAGTACAACTTCATTGAATACGGCGTAACAAAAGAAGAGCAAGTAATCGATTATGAAGATGTTCGCCAAAAAGCACTTGAGCACAAGCCGAAATTGATTGTTGCTGGTGCAAGTGCGTACCCGCGTGCAATTGACTTTGCTAAATTCCGTGAAATCGCAGATGAAGTGGGCGCTTACTTAATGGTCGATATGGCACACATTGCCGGCCTTGTGGCAGCAGGCCTTCACCAAAACCCAGTTCCTTACGCTCACTTTGTAACGACGACAACACACAAAACGCTTCGCGGTCCACGCGGCGGTATGATTTTGTCAACAGAAGAGTTTGGTAAAAAGTTTGATAAATCAATCTTCCCTGGTATTCAAGGCGGCCCGCTTATGCACGTCATCGCTGCAAAAGCTGTTGCATTTAAAGAAGCACTTCAGGATGATTTCAAAACGTATGCGCAAAACATCATTGACAACGCAAGCCGTCTTGCAGAAGGCTTGAAAGCAGAAGGAATCGATATCGTGTCAGGCGGAACAGATAACCACCTTCTTTTGATCGATCTTCGTTCCCTTGGCTTAACAGGAAAAGTAGCAGAAGCAGTGCTTGATGAAGTGGGCATTACGGTAAACAAAAACACGATTCCATACGATCCGGAAAGCCCATTTGTAACAAGTGGTATCCGTATCGGTACAGCAGCGGTTACATCACGTGGATTCGATCTTGCTGCAATGGATGAAGTGGCTTCAATCATTGCAAAAACATTGAAAAATCATGAAGATGAAGCAGTGTTGAAAGAGTCAGCAGAACGCGTTGCTGATTTAACATCAAAATACTCACTTTACCAAGAAGCATAATCAAACAAAAACTGCCGGCAGATGCCGGCAGTTTTTTATGTTTCAAAGAAGCGCCCTGTCCCCTCGGTTGCCCGCCCTTTACTTTTGAAGTAAAATAGGAATGATTTTGTATGACCGTATAAACGAGGAGTGAACTTGATGGGAAAAGTTTATGTATTCGATCATCCGCTTATTCAACATAAGCTGACAATGATTCGTGATAAAAACACGGGCACGAAAGATTTTCGTGAACTAACAGATGAAGTGGCCACACTGATGGCATTTGAAATTACACGGGATCTGCCGCTTGAAGAAGTAACGGTGCAAACACCGGTTTGTGATGCAAAAGCGATGGTGCTTGCCGGTAAAAAGCTTGGTATTGTGCCGATTTTGCGTGCAGGTATTGGAATGGTAGACGGTGTACTTAAGCTGATCCCTGCTGCAAAAGTAGGCCATGTCGGTTTATACCGTGATCCGGAAACGCTTCAGCCGGTTGAATATTATGTAAAGCTGCCATCTGATGTAGAGGATCGCGATTTTATCGTGGTAGATCCGATGCTTGCAACAGGCGGCTCTGCTATTGAAGCCATTCGTTCCTTGAAAAAGCGCGGCGCAAAAAATATTAAATTTATGTGCCTGATTGCCGCTCCGGAAGGGGTAGAGCTTTTAAAAGAAGCACACCCGGACGTAGACATTTACATTGCATCACTGGATGAAAAATTGAACGAAAAAGGCTACATTGTGCCGGGTCTCGGCGATGCCGGTGACCGTTTATTCGGAACAAAATAAAGAAAAGCAGGTGGAGAGAATGGATCGCCCAATTAAAGTAATGACGATTTTCGGCACGCGGCCGGAAGCGATCAAAATGGCCCCGCTCGTTTTGGAACTGAAAAAGCGTCCAGACGAATTTGAAGCCATTGTTACGGTAACAGCCCAGCACCGCCAAATGCTCGATCAGGTGCTGAACATTTTCAATATTACACCGGATTACGATTTGAATATTATGAAAGACCGCCAGACGCTGATCGATGTAACGACGCGCGGACTTGAAGGACTTGATGGAGTCATGAAAGAAGTCCAGCCGGATATCGTACTCGTTCACGGTGATACAACGACCACGTTTGTAGCCGGACTTGCTGCTTTTTACAATCAAATTGCAGTGGGTCATGTGGAAGCGGGTCTTCGTACATGGAATAAGTATTCACCGTTCCCTGAAGAAATGAATCGCCAGCTGACAGGTGTAATGGCGGATCTTCATTTTTCACCGACGGCACAGTCTGAACAAAACTTATTAAATGAAAATAAAAAGCCGGAGTCTATTTTCGTAACAGGCAATACAGCAATCGATGCGCTGAAAACAACGGTTAAAGAAGAGTATACGCATGAGGTGCTTGAGAAGCTGGGCGATGACCGGCTTGTGTTAATGACAGCGCACCGCCGCGAAAATCTGGGCGAACCGATGAAAAACATGTTCCGTGCCATCAAGCGTCTTGTAGAGGATCACGAAGGCATTCAAGTTGTTTATCCGGTTCATTTAAATCCGGTTGTGCGTGAAACAGCGGATTCTATTTTAGGAAATGATCCGCGCATTCACTTGATTGAACCGCTTGATGTGATTGATTTCCACAACTTTGCTGAACGCGCCCATATCATCCTGACAGATTCGGGCGGCGTGCAGGAAGAAGCCCCTTCACTTGGTGTACCGGTTCTTGTACTGCGTGATACAACAGAGCGTCCGGAAGGGATTGAAGCGGGAACGCTGAAACTTGCCGGCACAGAAGAAGAAACGATTTACTCTCTTGCTTCCGAGCTGTTAACGGATCAGCAAGCATACGACAAAATGTCCAAAGCTTCTAATCCATATGGAGACGGGGAAGCATCACGGCGCATTTGTGATGCAATTCGCTATTATTTTGGAGTGGATCCAAACAAGCCGGAACGGTTTGAAGTAAAATAAGAAGAGAAAAGTCGTCGCAAATAGCGGACGACTTTTTTCTATTCTATATAAACGTTCGGAAAAAAATGAAAAAAGTATGAGCATTTTGTGAAATATGTACATGATAACTTGAGTTTTCGTTCCCAACACATTGACATTGAAAAAGCCCTATTGTATGCTAACAAAGGGTAAGGACAATGGGTTTTATACATAGTGTAACCGTTTTTTTTCTGGTTCTTTTTTCGCCAATTTACCGAATCAGCGAGGTGCGGGATGAACAACAAAACGCCATTCCGATCCATAGCCATTTACACCACCATACTTACCCAGCTTGCTGGCTCTATGCTAATTGGCATTTTCGGGGGCCTTGCTCTTGATAAACGGTTGAGTACTATGCCCCTCTTTTTAATTGTCGGACTGCTGGCAGGCCTTTTTGCAGGCGTTTATGCAATGTTCCGTACCCTTCATTATTTCAATTCAGGAGACTAGCCATTTATGTCCGAACTCCAGCAATCTATTAGAAGACAAAGAATGTATCTGTTTTACCTTTTGTCTATTTTTGTTCTCGGATGGGGCTTTACATCAGCACAAAGTGTTTTTGCCGGTTTGATTCTCGGCACGATACTCAGTATGTGCAATCACTGGCTCATCTCCAGGCGGATGCTGCGCTTTAACAAAGCAGTCGATAACGACTTAAAACCGCCGCGGCTTGGCACGTCAACACGAATCGCCACCGCTGCATTAGCCGCGATTATTGCCCTCCGAAACCCCGAACAGTTTCATATGATCAGTACTATTGTGGGATTAATGACTGCTTATGCAGTGATTATGATAGATTTTGTAATCCAGCACTTTATAAAACGTATGATCCGGAAAGAGGTGAAATAATTTGCATCACGAAGCTCCATTATACGATCTTCCTTTATTTGGTGGATTGACAATGACCTTCAATCTGGCGAACGTATTAATGATTACAATTGCCAGTGTGATAGTGTTTTTGCTCGCGGTGATCTCAACTCGCACGTTGGCCCTAAGGCCGGCAGGAATGCAAAACTTTATCGAGTGGGTTATGGATTTTGTTAAAGGAATCATCAAAAGCAATATGGATTGGAAAACAGGCGGCCGGTTTCACGTTCTTGGAATTACATTGATTATGTATATCTTTGTTTCCAATATGCTCGGTCTTCCATTTTCAATCGTTTATGACAATCACTTATGGTGGAAGTCGCCAACAGCCGATCCGGCCGTGACGATGACACTTGCAGTTATGGTGGTCGCACTTACACATTATTATGCAGTCCGTATGAAAGGAATCTCTGAATACGGCAAGGACTTTTTCCGTCCAATGTGGTTTATGCTTCCGCTGAAGTTGATTGAAGAATTTGCAAACACGCTGACATTGGGTCTGCGGCTTTACGGAAATATTTACGCTGGTGAAATCCTTCTTTCATTACTGTCAGCTTCCCTGGCGGTTGGAGTTGGAGGCCATTTAGCAGCCATTCTGCCAACACTTGCATGGCAGGGCTTCTCGCTTTTCGTTGGCTCAATCCAGGCATTTATCTTTACTATGTTAACGATGGTTTACATCTCGCACAAAGTGAGTCATGACCATTAATATATCTAGCTGCTTGGAAATAAATCTTTTCCAGGTAAATCAAGCTTTTAATAATAAGGAGGAAACATTACAATGGGTTTTTTAGCAGCAGCAATTGCAGTTGGTTTAGCGGCCGTTGGAGCCGGTGTAGGTAACGGTCTTATCGTATCAAAAACAATTGAAGGGGTAGCTCGTCAGCCAGAAGCGCGCAGCACTCTTCAAACAATCATGTTCATCGGTATTGCCCTTGTTGAGGCGATTCCTATCATCGCCGTTGTTATTGCATTCATGGCAAGCGCTCAGTAATAAACACGCTTTCGAAGCGGTTTTGACAAATGGACGCACATGCCTTTATCTAGTTATACCCAAGAAGCCGGTTTTATAACGACAATTAAACATTGGTGAATGATTTTCTGCCCGGATCGTGATCCGGCTTCCGGCAGAGAGGACAGTCATTCACCTAAAGTTAGGCAGATAAAGGATATGAAAAGCCCCGGCATGAATTCCGGCTGGCCTTTTGAATGGCGAAGATCACATTCTAAATGCGAGCCTTCGCCATTCCTTTATGTAAAAAAGGAACATATTTTTCCCATTCGGGGATGAAGCTGTTGAAGGGAGTGAAAATCGTGACGACAAATTCATTTGTACTTGGAGCAGGTGGCGGATTAAACACTGGTGATATCTTTTTCCAGTTAATCATGTTCATTATCTTGCTCGCATTGCTGAAAAAATTTGCATGGGCTCCGTTAATGGGCATTATGCAGGAGCGTGCGGACTTAATCTCATCTGAAATTGATGCAGCAGAAAAAAGCCGTACAGAAGCGAATCAATTATTAGAACAAACACGTGCGGAAGCTAAATCAGCCCGCCTTGAAGCACAAAACACGATTGAAAACGCCAAGAAATTAGCAGAAGAACAAAAAGCCGACATTTTGGCTGCAGCTCGTGCTGAATCTGAACGCTTAAAAGAAATGGCGAAGCTTGAAATCGCACAGGAGCGTGACAAAGCAATGAGCACGCTTCGTGAGCAAGTAGCTTCACTTTCAGTAATGATCGCATCGAAAGTGATTGAAAAAGATCTTTCAGAAGCAGATCAGGAAAAAATGATCAACGACTATCTTATTAAAGAGGCAGGCGAAGAGCGATGAGTAAATCCGGAGCGGCAAAACGCTACGCGATCGCGCTTTTTGAACTGGCAAAAGAAAACAATCAGGTAGCAAAATTTGATCAGGAAGTGCGCATTGTAAAAGAAGTCATCGAAGAAAACGGTGAGGTTGCCAAAGCACTCGAGTCACCGAATTTATCGCTGGCAGACAAGCAGGCACTTGTAAACACACTGGCCGCTCACGCATCAACAGCGGTTTTGAACACACTGAAGCTCCTTGTTGAGCGCCGTCGCGCCGATGAGATTGGGACAGTATGTGAAGAGTTTATTCAGCTTTCTAATGAAGAACGCGGCATGGCAGAGGCCACTGTGTACTCGGCACGGCCGTTAACAGAAGCAGAGGCAGCAAGTGTGTCTCAAACGTTTGCCCGTAAAGTTGGCAAACAAACGTTAACGATTGAAAATATTGTTGATTCCAATGTTTTGGGCGGATTAAAAGTTCGAATTGGGAACCGTATTTTTGATGGAACACTGCAAGGCAAGCTAGATCGTCTTCAAAAGCAATTAACGACGAATTTATAAACGAAATCAGAAGCAAAATACATTTTACAAAAAGAAATTGAGGGGTGACATGCATGAGCATCAAAGCTGAAGAAATCAGTGCGCTGATAAAAAAGCAAATTGAAAACTTCCAGACCGATATTACAGTTAGCGACGTCGGTACTGTCATCCAGGTTGGGGACGGTATCGCACGTGCTCATGGCCTCGACAACGTTATGGCAGGGGAGCTTCTTGAGTTCTCAAACGGCGTTATGGGTATGGCTCAAAACCTGGAAGAAAACAACGTAGGTATTATTATTCTTGGTCCTTACACAGGCATCAAAGAAGGCGATGAAGTGCGCCGCACAGGCCGCATCATGGAAGTTCCGGTTGGCGAAGAGCTAATCGGCCGCGTTGTAAACTCCCTTGGCCAGCCAGTCGACGGTCTTGGTCCAATCAACACAACAAAAACACGTCCAATCGAAAGCCCGGCAACAGGCGTTATGGCTCGTAAATCTGTTCATGAGCCGCTTCAAACAGGTATCAAAGCGATTGATGCGCTTGTACCAATCGGCCGCGGACAGCGTGAATTAATCATCGGTGACCGTCAAACAGGTAAAACAACGGTTGCGATCGATACAATCTTAAACCAGCGTGACCAGGATATGGTTTGTATCTATGTTGCGATTGGTCAAAAAGAATCAACAGTTCGTAATGCGGTGGAAACTCTTCGCAAACATGGTGCACTTGATTACACAATCGTTGTAACGGCATCTGCGTCTTCACCAGCTCCGATGTTGTTCCTTGCGCCATACACAGGCGTTTCTATGGCAGAAGACTTTATGTTCAACGGCAAGCACGTTTTGATCGTATATGATGATCTTTCAAAACAAGCGGCTGCATACCGTGAACTTTCCCTTCTTCTTCGCCGTCCTCCAGGCCGCGAAGCATATCCTGGTGACGTATTCTACTTGCATTCACGCCTGCTTGAGCGTGCAGCGAAGTTGAATGATGAACTTGGTGCAGGTTCTATTACAGCACTTCCATTCGTTGAAACACAGGCGGGAGATATTTCTGCTTACATTCCAACGAACGTTATCTCTATCACAGACGGACAGATCTTCCTGCAGTCTGACTTGTTCTTCTCGGGTGTTCGTCCGGCGATTAACGCGGGTCTTTCTGTATCACGTGTTGGTGGTTCAGCGCAGATCAAGGCAATGAAAAAGGTAGCAGGTACACTGCGTCTAGACCTTGCTGCGTACCGTGAGCTTGAAGCATTTGCCCAGTTTGGTTCAGATCTTGATGCGATTACGCAATCAAAACTAAACCGCGGTGCACGTACAGTTGAAGTATTGAAACAGGATTTGAACAAACCGCTTAAAGTTGAGCGCCAGGTTGTTATTCTTTATGCATTAACACGCGGCCATCTTGATGATATTCCGGTTTCTGATATCACTCGTTTCGAAGACGAATTACTGCACTGGCTCGATAAAAACCACACGAATGTGTATGATCATATTCGCACAACGAAAGAACTTCCGTCTGATGACGAGTTGAAAGCAGCAATCAACGAGTTTAAAAAATCGTTTGTGAAATCCGAATAAGAGCAGAAGAAGGGCGGTACCGTCTCATCGGACGTCCGCCCCTTCCTGCGTTATCAAACACAAAAGGGTGGTGAGAGAAAGTGGCATCGTTACGCGATATACAAACACGTATTACATCGACAAAAAAGACGAGTCAGATTACGAAAGCCATGCAAATGGTATCTGCTTCTAAATTAAACCGTGCAGAAATGAATGCGAAGTCATTTGTTCCGTATATGGATAAAATTCAGGAAGTGGTTGCGTCAATTGCGCTCGGCAGTAAAGATGTAAAACATCCGATGCTTGTCTCCCGCCCCGTTAAAAAAACCGGGTACCTTGTTATTACATCGGACCGTGGTTTGGCGGGAGCTTATAACAGCAGTATTTTGCGTTCTGTTTATAAACGTATTCAAGAACGTCATACATCAAAAGACGAGTACGTAGTCATTGCGATCGGGCGTGTCGGACGGGATTTCTTCCGCATCCGGGGCATCGACGCCATTGAAAGCGTTACGGGTCTTCCAGATCAGCCGTCTTTTGCGGATGTAAAAGAGATCGTCCGAAAAACAGTCGATCTTTTCTCAGAGGGAGCTTATGACGAGCTTTATATGTACTACAGCCATTTCGTCAATGCAATCCAGCAGGATGTAACGGCTAAGAAAGTATTGCCGCTGACAGATATTCAAGCATCTGGCGGACGTCTTTCTTCATATGAATTTGAACCTTCCGCAGAAGAGATTCTTGAAGTCTTGCTTCCTCAGTATGCAGAAAGCTTGATTTATGGAGCACTTCTTGACGGAAAAGCGAGTGAGCACGCAGCGCGTATGACGGCCATGCAGAATGCAACCGATAATGCGAAAGAGCTCATCCGCACATTGACACTTCAATACAACCGTGCGCGTCAAGCCGCTATTACCCAGGAAATTACGGAAATTGTCGGCGGGGCAGCAGCACTCGAGTAGATTAAAAACGGGCGGTTTACGTCCCGATATAGAATGAAGCTAACCAAACAGGAGGGAAAAAGATGAACAAAGGACGCGTTCTTCAAGTTATGGGTCCGGTTGTTGACGTTAAATTCGAAAACGGTCAACTTCCTGCCATTTATAACGCCTTAAAAGTTCAAATCGGTTCTGAAGCCGGTACGGAGCTTACGTTAGAAGTCGCTACGCATCTTGGCGACGATTCTGTTCGTGCGATCGCGATGGCATCAACAGATGGCCTTCAGCGTAACCAGGAAGTAATTGATACAGGAAGCGCGATTTCGGTACCGGTTGGAGATGTGACGCTTGGACGTGTATTCAACGTCCTTGGTGAACCAATCGATGAGAAGCCAGTCGAAGAAGGAGCACGCCGCGATGCGATTCACCGCCAGGCGCCTACTTTTGACCAGCTTTCAACAGAAGTTGAGATTCTAGAAACAGGAATTAAAGTTGTTGACCTTCTTGCGCCTTACATCAAAGGTGGTAAAATCGGTTTGTTCGGTGGTGCCGGTGTAGGTAAAACGGTACTTATTCAGGAACTGATCAACAACATCGCTCAAGAGCACGGCGGTATTTCCGTATTCGCCGGTGTTGGTGAGCGTACACGTGAAGGAAATGACCTTTTCCACGAAATGAGCGATTCAGGCGTTATTTCAAAAACAGCGATGGTTTTCGGCCAAATGAACGAGCCGCCGGGCGCACGTATGCGTGTAGCTTTGACGGGTCTGACAATGGCGGAACATTTCCGTGACGAACAAGGACAGGACGTACTGTTCTTCATCGATAACATTTTCCGTTTCACTCAAGCAGGCTCTGAAGTATCAGCCCTTCTTGGACGCCTTCCATCTGCGGTAGGTTACCAGCCAACACTGGCAACAGAAATGGGTCAGCTTCAAGAGCGTATTACATCAACAAACGTTGGTTCCGTTACGTCTATCCAGGCGATTTATGTCCCAGCCGATGACTACACGGATCCGGCTCCGGCAACAACATTCGCTCACTTGGATGCAACAACAAACCTTGAGCGTAAACTTTCTGAGATGGGTATTTACCCTGCGGTAGATCCGCTTGCTTCTACATCACGCGCCCTTTCACCGGAAATCGTTGGTGAAGAGCACTACTCAGTAGCTCGTGCTGTACAGCAAACATTGCAGCGCTACAGAGAATTACAGGATATCATTGCAATCCTCGGTATGGATGAGTTGTCAGAGGATGATAAATTGACTGTTGCGCGTGCGCGCCGTATTCAATTCTTCCTTTCTCAAAACTTCCACGTGGCAGAGCAGTTTACAGGACAAAAAGGTTCTTACGTACAAGTAAAAGATACAGTACGTGGATTCCGTGAAATTCTAGATGGTAAACATGATAATCTTCCTGAAGATGCGTTCCGTTTAGTCGGCGGCATTGAAGAAGTAGTGGCAAAAGCACAAGAAATGGGTGCAAACGTTTAATATAGGGATCAGGAGGTTAAGTTATGAAGACATTTAACGTCAATATCGTCACTCCTGACGGTCCGGTCCTCGATACAACGGTTGAACTCCTTAGTGCAAGAGCACAAAGCGGTGACCTCGGTATCATGGCCGGCCACGTCCCGATGGTCGCTCCCTTACAAATCGGTGTAGTCCGGTTAGTAACAGGCGGCAAGCAATCGGAATTGGTCGCTATCAGCGGCGGCTTTCTCGAAGTTCGTCCGGATCAGGTAACGATATTAGCGCAGGCTGCTGAAAAAGCGGAAAATATCGACCTTTCCCGTGCACAAGAAGCCCAGCGTCGTGCTGAGCAGCGGCTTCAAGACAACCAGGATAACGTCGATTTTAAACGTGCCGAATTGGCATTGAGACGTGCGATAAACCGCATCAACGCTTCTCAAGGTAATTTATAAGAAAAAAGCTGTCCGTCGCCTGGCGATTGTGACAGCTTTTTTCTTATTATAGGAAAGAAAAGTGTTACGGCTTTTTGAGCTGCGCCTGCATTACGCAGCACATACCTCGTTAGAGCAGCTTTCAAATGATGGCGAATCATTCGCGTTGCAGGCTTCTATCACCTCTTATATACAATCACAATATATTAAATTAAGGAGAAATCATATGATTGAATCATTTGGACAGGAAGCACTGTTCAGTATGTTTCTCAGCCTTTTTTGCATCGGCTTGTCATTTTGGGCGCTGCAGTCGCTCCGGCTTGACCAGCTTTTTCGCAAAAACCAGGTGGCAAGGGCACGAATGCTGTATTTGCTGCTTTCCATTGCGATCGGATCTGCCGTCAGCAGCTTCTTTTTAAACTACCTGCAATGGGCCCGCCAGCTTCCTTTACTGTTTTAAGCCCGGGTATACGTAGGATACTTGCCTTTTTGGGGAAAATCATTTAAATTGGATGAAGGCAATTTGTGAAAAAACAAGCAATTTAGGTTTGTTCTCTCATTAGGCGGGAAAACAAAAAAAGGCGCCTCTTTTGAAATTTTTCACAAAGTCTCTACAAATTGTGAGGAATTTCCCTTGTTAAACAAACAATTTGAATGGTAAACTTTAAGAAGTTTTGTCGAAGTTACGAAAAGACATTGGACAGGACTGGCACGTCAGTCCACTGATTTGAATATGTATAATAGAAAAGGACGCGGAGGGGAACAGTTTGGACAAAATTATCGTCCGCGGCGGCCGTCAGTTGAACGGTACCGTCAAAGTTGAAGGAGCAAAAAATTCGGTGCTGCCGGTCATCGCAGCAACTATGCTTGCAGGAGAAGGAAAGTGTGTCATTCGTGACGTACCTACTTTATCCGATGTATATACAATTAATGAAGTACTACGCCATTTAAATTGCGAAGTCACGTTTGAAAACAATACCGTAACCGTTGATGCGACAAAAGAACTTCTTATTGAAGCGCCATTCGAATACGTTCGTAAAATGCGTGCCTCTGTCCTAGTGATGGGCGCACTTTTAGCACGAAATGGGAAAGCACGTGTGGCACTGCCGGGCGGCTGTGCCATTGGTTCGCGTCCCATCGATCAGCACTTAAAAGGGTTTGAAGCAATGGGCGCCCGTGTTAAGGTAGAAAACGGTTTTATCGATGCTGAAACAGATGGACGCTTAAAAGGCGCAAAAATCTATTTGGATTTCCCAAGCGTTGGCGCAACTGAAAACATTATGACAGCTGCTGCGCTGGCAGAAGGGACAACGATCCTTGAGAACGCGGCGAAAGAGCCGGAAATCGTGGATCTTGCAAACTTGATCAACAAAATGGGCGGCAAAGTAATCGGTGCCGGTACAGAAACCATTCGGATTGAAGGCGTTGATGTCTTGACTGGTGCAGACCACGCCATCATTCCAGACCGTATTGAGGCAGGTACTTTTATGACAGCGGCAGCGATCACAGGCGGAAACGTGCTGATTGAAGGTGCTGTGGCAGAGCATATGTCTTCATTGATTGCTAAAATGCGTGAGATGGGCGTCCAAGTTATTGAAGAAAGCAATGGCATTCGTGTAATCGGTCCTGAAAAAATGAAATCGGTCGATATTAAAACGATGCCGCATCCTGGCTTCCCAACAGACATGCAATCTCAAATGATGGCTCTTATGCTGAAAGCAGAAGGAACAGGCGTCATTACCGAAACAGTCTTTGAAAATCGCTTTATGCATGTGGAAGAATTCCGCCGTATGAATGCAAATGCAAAAATTGAAGGCCGTTCCGTTATCATTGACGGTCCATCTGATTTACAGGGAGCGGAAGTAGCTGCAACAGACTTACGTGCTGCGGCGGCATTGATTATCGCAGGTCTTGTGGCTGACGGCTATACACGCGTTACAGAACTAAAGCATCTTGATCGTGGATATGTGAATTTCCATGGCAAGCTTGCGGCGCTTGGTGCGGATATCGAGCGCGTATCAGAAGCAGCAGAAACACCAGTCGCGGTGAAAAGCTGAATTTATCTTTATTCCTACTTTTATGAAAACCGTCTGCAGATGCAGGCGGTTTTTTATGTTCGGTCATTAATCATTATAGTCGTGCATATCCCTTTTTATACAGCAAGGAGGGAAATTTGTTGAAAAAGCCGTTTTTCGCTTTTTTACTGATCGTCATTACAGCTATTGCGATTCCGGCTGCCGGCCTGTGGCTGACGGACGGACAAAAGACGGCGCCAAAGAAGGAGGAGAAAGAACCGACTGTAGAGGTTATTCGGTCCGACACGCAAAAAACTGAATCTGTTCCGCTTGAGGAGTATGTGGCAGGAGTAGTAGCAGCAGAAATGCCGGCTTCTTTTGAGAAAGAAGCGTTAAAAGCCCAGGCTGTCGCTGCGCGTACCTTTATTTTAACGGAAACGCTGAAAGGGCAGGACGTAACGGATACCGTAGATGACCAGGTATTTAAAGATGAAGATGACCAGAAAAAAATGTGGGGAGCCGATTTTAAGAAAAACAAAGCGAAGATTGAAGAGGCTGCAGATGAAACAAAAGGGGAAGTACTCGTTTATGATGGACAACCAATTACAGCCGCGTTTTTTTCCTCTGGCAATGGACAGACGGAAAACGCTGAAGAATACTGGCAGTCAGCAGCCCCCTATTTAATCAGTGTCGCGAGTCCATGGGATGAATCTGCCCCTAATTTTGAACAAGAACTCGTTCTGACCAAACAAGAAGTAGAGGAAAAGCTGGATGTGTCTCTGCCTTCATCGGGGGAAGTCGGTACGGTAATGGATAAAACAACTGGCGGGCGTATCGGCAGCATTTTGATTGACGGCCAATCATTTACAGGCCGGGAAATAAGAGAAGCCCTTGGCCTGCCTTCTGCGGACTTTAACATGACGGTTAAAGGGAGCGATGTGATCGTAGCAACGAAAGGATATGGACACGGAGTGGGGATGAGCCAATACGGAGCTAACGGAATGGCAAAAGAAGGGAAAAAGTACAAGGACATTACGGCCCATTATTATCCGGGTGCTCAAATAACAGATATTCAATCTTTCTTAAAATAAACGAAAAAACACGTCCGCATTTACTGCGGACGTGTCCATTCACCGAAGCCAGCCAGCCAGCGGCCGATACGTGATTTGCGCTCGAAATAAAAATAATTAACGGCTAAAAACGCAATCGTAACACCGATTACGTCTTTGACTGCATCAATAAGCGTAGCCGACCGGTATGGTACGAATGCTTGATGAATTTCGTCAGTCAGTCCGTAAAAAGAAGCAAACATGGCTGCAGCCAGGCTCGTAAGCGGCGTCAGCTTTCCATTTGCTAAAAGAGCAAGCACAATCAGGCCGTACAAAATGGCAAATTCAACAAGGTGAAGTGATTCTTTTATAAATAAGTCTACTTTATTATTCGGTAAATCCATAATTGTATCGTGCGGAAGCCCTGACATGATCCAAATCGCAATCATATATAAAACAGGCAGTCCCGTGATTAAAAACCGAATTCCTTTTTTCACTTCCACACCTCCATCCCCCTCTTTGATTTTACCATTCCAACGCAGTGAGAACCTTTATGATTGTGGCGTTTTTCGTACGATTTAGGGAATTTTATGGCATAAGTGTATAAAAAAACATCTGCCTGTCCAAAATGGTTGTCGAGGTGATAACTATGAAAGAGGGCGGCAAAAAAACACTCCCCCCAAAATTAAAAGACTTCTTTATGAAGCGGCGGGCACTGCCTGTGATTTATCTTGCTTGTGCTATTTTATTGATTTCAAGTCTTATGTTTTACGAAGTAATGAAGCCTGAAAAGAAAGAGGATGCGGCCGTGTTTGATCAGCCGGCAGAAAGCGTAAATGGCACTGTCGAGACGGAACAAATGATCATGCCGGTTGTGGAAGGAGCGATTGCGAAAACCGCTTTTTATGATTCAAAAGCAAAAGCAGCCCAGCAGGAAGAAGCGCTTGTTGTATTTAACGACACCTACTACGAAAGTACGGGTGTAGACTATGCGCTTGAAAATGGAAAAACCTTTGCCGTATCCGCACCGCTTTCCGGAACAGTTACGGATGTACGGGAAGATGCATTCCTTGGGAATTACATTGAAATTGACCATGGCAATGGAGCAGTTAGCACATTCCAATCGATCAAGGATATTCAAGTGAAAAAAGATGACAAGGTCAGCCAGGGACAAAAAATTGGCGAGGCCGGACGCAGCATTCTCAACGAATCAGCGGGTATTCACGTTCACTTTGAAATGACCAAAGATGGCGACCTGATAAATCCATCCGCGCTCTATGGAAAGGCCGTCAGTGAATGGAAATGAATATTTCCCAGGGAATGCGCATACTGTTAGTAAAAAGAAATGGGTCTACTTTCATTCGATGAAACCTATGGCCGAACCATTCGACACCACTCATCCCGTTTCCGCTGAAGGAGGCGTGTGCGTGCGCGAATACATCAAAGAAAGAGCGCTGAAGGCCGGGAAATATATCGTGGAAACAAACAAAACGGTCCGGGACATTGCAAAGGAATTCGGCATTTCAAAAAGCACCGTCCATAAAGATCTAACGGAACGGCTGCCGAATGTAAACCCGGAGCTGTCCGCTCGTGTCGAGCATATTTTGCACTATCATAAATCTGTCCGGCACCTGCGGGGAGGAGAAGCGACTAAACAAAAGTGGAAGCGGTCTGTTTAACACTCAATGTCAATATGACTTTGGGAGCTGGCTGCTGAAGCTAAGATGAAGCAAAAGCGAAAGCAGTCCATGCAAGCTCGACGGACATCAGCGGCATCAGCAGCGGTATTCTTGAACGCACAGCTGATGATACTTATGACTTCGAGACTGGCTGCTGGAGTCAAGATGAAGCAAAAGTGGAACTGGCCTGTCTGGGCTCACACAGCACAAATTGGGAACTGACATTCAAATGTTCTGATTGTTGAAACCTAATACTAAAAAGGACGTCTCTATTTCAAAAGAGCGTCCTTTTTTCATGGTCAAAAACGGATATTCATTGCCCATACTTTCCTAAATATATGGTAAAATAGATATTTGGAGCAAAAAAGCTACTTTCATATAAGCATAGATAAAGCATATTCAGGGGGAATAAAGCATGTTATCAAGGGATATCGGAATTGATCTTGGCACAGCTAACGTTTTGATTCACGTAAAAGGACAAGGGATCGTCCTAAACGAGCCATCTGTTGTCGCACTGGACCGAAGCACAAATAAAGTGCTTGCAGTAGGAGAAGAAGCTTATCAAATGGTCGGCCGGACACCGGGCAATATCGTAGCGATTCGTCCGCTTCGCGATGGAGTCATTGCCGATTTTGATGTAACGGAATCGATGCTGAAGCACTTTATTAATAAACTAAATGTAAAAGGCTTTCTATCAAAGCCGCGTATTTTAATTTGCTGCCCGACGCAAATTACGGCAGTAGAGCAAAAAGCCATTCGTGAAGCAGCAGAAAAAAGCGGGGGAAAAACTGTTTATCTGGAAGAAGAACCGAAGGTGGCGGCTGTTGGCGCCGGCATGGATATTTTTGAGCCGAGCGGGAACATGGTAATCGATATCGGCGGCGGTACGACGGACGTAGCAGTTTTGTCGCTGGGTGCGATCGTTACAGCTGAATCGATTAAAGTGGCTGGCAACACATTTGACGCTGACATTATGAACTATGTGAAAAAGCAGTACAAGCTCTTGATTGGTGAGCGGACAGCAGAAGCGATTAAAATCAACGTCGGAACGGTATATCCAGGTTCGCGTAGTGAAGAAATGGAAATTCGCGGGCGTGACATTATGACAGGACTGCCGAAAATTTTAACGATTACTTCTACAGAAATTGAAGGGGCATTGCGTGAATCTGTTACGCAAATTGTCCAGGCCTCTAAAAATGTGCTTGAGCAGACACCTCCTGAATTGTCTGCTGATATTATCGACCGCGGTGTGATGCTGACAGGCGGCGGAGCCCTTTTGCACGGCATCGACCAATTAATGGCGGACGAATTAAAGGTACCAGTATTTGTGGCTGAGAATCCAATGGACTGTGTAGCCATCGGCACAGGTGTTATGCTTGAGAGCATGGACCGGATTTCTTCCAAAAAAAGAAAAATATGAACAAATAAAGCTGCTTTTTATAAGCAGCTTTATTTATTTTCCCTCAAACTGTCTATTTTTCTTATTATTTTCTGTTAATGCAGGAGGTGCCATTGTATAATGAAGACGGCATCTATTGCTAAAAAAATTGAGGTGAAAAAGTTGTTTAAAGGGTTTTACACTGCTGCCTCAGGCATGATTGCCCAGCAGCGGCGCACTGAAATTTTAACGAACAACATGTCAAATGCGAACACACCGGGCTACAAAGCAGACCAGACGAGTGTAAGAGCTTTTCCGGAAATGCTTTTAAAGCGGATGGATAAAACATCTATACCGGTCGAAAATAAATTAAATGTGCCGCTTGAGCCGCAAATTGGCGCGCTCAATACTGGCGTCTACTTACAAGAAACAATGCCAAATTTCCGTCAGGGTGACGTTCGGGAAACAGGACTGAAAACAGATCTTGCTTTGCAGGGAGAGTCTGTTTTCTTTGCCGTCCAAAACGGGGCCGGTGAACCGCGCTATACAAGAAATGGAAACTTCACACTGGATTTGGAAGGATACTTAACAACAGCCTCCGGGTTCTACGTACAAGATACAGAAGGACGCCGTATTCAGCTGTCTTCTGATCAATTTGAGGTAGACAGCTCAGGCCGAATCACGGAAAATGGACAGCGGGTAGCACAAATCGGTGTTGCCTATGCCGAAAACCCAAATGATTTAATGAAAGAGGGAGACGGCCTGTACCGGATTGACGGAGCAGCTCTTCCAAATGCGTTCGAGAACGAGGATGCCGTGTTTTCTATTCAGCAGGCGGCTCTAGAAGGATCAAATACGGATACAGCTCGAACGATGACCGATATGATGACAGCTTACCGTTCATTTGAAGCAAACCAGAAGGTGCTGGCTGCTTACGACCGCAGCATGGAAAAAGCGGCGAACGAAATCGGGCGCGTAACGTAAAGGAGAACGCAGAATGAACAGAACTATGATCAATGCGGTGAATACGATGTCACAGCTTCAAAAAAAGATGGACGTAACGAGCAATAACATCGCGAACATCAATACAGCAGGATACAAACGAAGCGAAGCCACGTTTGCCGATTTGATTCATCAGCAGGCCAATAATATGGAACCTCAAAGCGAAGACGCAGGAAGACTGACGCCACCTGGCCTCCGTCTTGGGGTCGGTGCCCGGATGGCGCAGGCGCAGATGGTTGGAACGCAGGGCACGCTGCAGCAGACAGGGCGCACATTGGATATGGCCCTATCCAAGCCGAATCAGTTTTTTAAAGTGCTGGTAGAGGATGAGCAGGGCAACAACCGCGTACATTACACACGAGACGGCTCGCTTTCTGTGACCCCGGCTGGCGGAGGCAATGTGATGCTCGTTACCTCGGAAGGATATCCCGTGCTTGATGAACGGGATAACCCGATTGTGCTGCCTGAGGATGAAATGGAAAACCAGGCAGGGGCCCTGGTTGGGCTCGTTCAAGTAGACAAGCCGCAATTTTTAGAGAGGGCGTCCCAAAATCTGCTTGTGCTGCCGGAGAACCCGGCCACAGCCGAAAATCAAATTCTGCGTAATTTGAATGCGGCTGAGCGCCAGCAGGCGGGTATTCAAACAGGGGCCCTTGAAATGTCCAATGTTGACTTTTCAAAGGAAATGAGCGACCTGATGATTTCCCAGCGCTCTTATCAATTCCAGTCAAAGGCGATTTCAATCGCTGATCAAATGCTTGGCTTAATTAATGGGGTCAGATAAAGGGGAAGGATTAATTGTGACAAATGGATTGAAGCGGAAGAAACAAACCCGCCTCACCCCCCTTGGCAGATTTGTTTTGTCATTGTTTTTCATTGTCCTGACTGCCATTATCGGTGCGCTGATTGGATACAGTATTATCGGGAGTGGAAACCCGATCGACGTATTTAAATGGGACACGTGGATGAATTTATATGACGTAGTCGTAAACAGTCTTTTTTAAGGTGGGTGCTAGTATGGATATTCGTGAAATTAAAGAAATAATTCCGCATCGCTATCCGTTTCTGCTTGTAGACCGGATCCTTGAGGTCGAGGAAGGAAAGCGTGCGGTCGGCATTAAAAACGTGACTGCTAATGAAGAATTTTTTAATGGTCATTTTCCGGACTATCCGGTTATGCCGGGCGTATTAATCGTAGAAGCACTGGCGCAGGTAGGTGCAGTCGCGATGCTGAAAAAAGAAGAAAACAAAGGCCGTCTTGCTTTTTTCGCCGGCATCGACAACTGCCGGTTTAAACGGCAGGTTGTACCGGGCGATCAGCTTCGCCTTGAGGTGGAGATGACACGCCTGCGCGGCTCGATTGGAAAAGCAAAAGCCACAGCGACAGTAGACGGCGAGCTTGTTTGTGAAGCAGACTTAATGTTTGCTTTGGAATAGAAGAAAGCGGTGCCCAGGCTAATGGCAAACGCCCGATTTCGGTGTCACTTGCCGGCTGTGAATGCTCATGACCCGAAAAAGGTCACTCCGCTTCCAAGTCGGCTTCGTTCCTAGAAGAGCAGGCGTTTTCATTCAGCCTGCTTTTTTACTTTGTCTACCAACTGAGCGGTGCTGCCATTTTATATATGGCAGCACCGTTTTTTATTTTATACTTGCGTCCCTTTTATAAAAAAACGGATATTTTGACCAATTGCGGGAAACAATACGTCACGTAAGTGGATCAATTCTACAGGAATGAAAGGGGCTTTTTTACATGAATGCAAAGTTATTTAAATTGGTGGGCAGTTCTTTGCTTGCGACGATGATTTTAGCTGGGTGCGGCGGCGGCCAGGATGAGGAAGAGCAGCAGGAAGATCAGCAGGAACAGCAGGATAATGGCACCGATACGCAAAATGACGTGATGGATGGCGAACAGGATATAGAGGAAGATGTGAATGAAGGCGAGCAGGATGTAGAAGAAGGCGTAGATCAAGGTGAACAGGACGTAGAAGAAGGTGTGGATCAAGGCGAGCAGGAGCTGCAAGAAAACATTGATGAAGGCCAGGATCAACTGGAAGATAACGGAGAAGGCAACAACAACCAATAATTAAAGGGAAGCATCGGGTGCCAGCGTCTCCGATGCTTCTTTTATGAACAAAAAATTTTGTCACCGGTTCAAAAGTATGATAGAGTATAAGAGTTATTATTCTAAAGAAGTCAATGAGGCTATTTCTAGGAGGTACCTATTGGCAATGTCCATCTTAAGTGGTTTATCACACGGTATTAAAATTAGCATTACCCGTTCCATTACAACGGCGTTTGAACAATATATGGCCAATATCATGTGGGAGGAAGAAGCCTATAGCCCCGCTGATTTCATGAAGGAATGGCAGAGCTATATTCATAAGCATGCTTCCTGGTATCATGATGTGCCGGACGATGTGAAAAACGATCCGCGGTTTCATGAAGAGCTGGCTGGTAAAATCAATCAAGTCGTGGCAAAAATTTTCTCGGAAGAACCAACAGCCGAGCAAATTGAGACATTGAATGCACAGCAGGAAAAGCTTGGAACCGATTACGATTTCTCATGTAAAGCGGAAGCCCGTTTTTATATTGATTTTTTAAATGAATACGAAAAAAAAAAGCCGAAGGGCTAAGCCCGGCCGATGAGCAGGACTTAGCACTGGCTTCGCTGCTGTATGCCGAGGTGTATGATGAAAATCTGCCGGTGCAGTCATACACAAAACAGGATATCTCTTATATTATCCAGCTGCTTCAGCAGACGCTTCAAACTGGCCAGGACGGACTCCGGTCGGATATTATTCATTGATTGAACGCTTTCCCTTAAAAGGGAGGCGTTTTTTTATTGCTCTACTTTAGGACGGCTGTGGAGAGCTTCTGTAAACGCCTCAAGCAGCTTTTCTCCGGAAAGGCCTTCTTCTACAAGAGAACGAAGAACCTGCTTGGCGTATTCGTTTCGCATCTGGCGCAGCTGTGCATCAAATAAAATACTTGTACCGTCCTTTAAAAGCTCGAAGGAACGGATCGATACGGTAAACATCGCCGGGTCATTGCCGCGATGTGAAATGGCGACACGTGCTGTCAGCTGCTCATCCTGTTCGAAAGTACGGACCAGCTGTACATCTTCTTCTTGTAAAAACAGCTCAATCAGCCATGAGCGCTGTTCATCTTCACGGTTAATAATGAGGCCATCCTGAAGCGGGACTGGAGTCAGCTCTCCCTTTTTTTCGAAAAAAAAGGCTGCTACTTTAAAGGTTTTCAAGTCGTTCACGCTCCTCTCAAGAAAGCGATTTATTAAAGAAAGTATAACAAGAATTAAACGAAAAATCATTTTTTGACCAAAAGGGATCGCCTTCAATCAAACAGGAAAGAAAATAATTCCCATAATTAACCTGAAAATGGGAAGAACATAAAGGAAACAACCTTTGTTAAAACCCATGTTTTTCCTTTATGCTAAAGCCAGCCCAATGGAAGGAGGGGAGCGAGCTGATAAATCAAGTGACGCTTGTCGGCAGGCTGACAAAGCATCCAGAGGTGAAACATACAACAGATGGCACACCGCTTTTACAGACAACGATTGCAGTCAACCGGCCATATCGAAATGCAAAAGGCGAAACAGACACCGATTTTATTTACTGCACAGTCTGGGGGCGCCTGGCCCAAACGGCAGCCAAATACAGTGAAAAAGGTTCTTTGGTTGCTGTACTCGGTTCGATTCAAACACGCAGCTATAAAGACTCAAGCGGTAAAACCATTTATGTAACGGAAGTAATTGTCCAGGCGATTCGTTTTCTCAGTAAAAAGCAGGCTGACACGCAGACGGGTGAATCGCCCGGCGTTATTCAAACTGTACCGTTAATTTAGAGGTGAACCATGACCGAACAAGTTGAACGTGTAATCGAAGATGTGATTTTTCAGCTGGGCAAAGCAAAAGCCATTATTTATCAGCTTGAAGAACGAATTCAAAGATTAGAACAGCAGCAGCAAAAGTAAAGGGCAGCCCGTCTTGGCTGCCCCAGATCCCTCACATCCCCATAACGGCGCCCGCCGCGTACCCCGCCTGCCATTCCTCTAGCGCAGGGCGGGGTTCTTATCTAAAGTAAACAATTCCGCAAGCTCCCGATCGGTCATGCTGGCAATAAAAGCACCGCTTTGAATAATTTCGCTGCTTGCCGCCTGCTTTGATTCAATCATGGCGTCAATTTTTTCTTCAATCGTGCCGGTCGTGATAAATTTATGAACGTGGACAAACCGGCTTTGCCCAATTCGGTAAGCCCGGTCGGTTGCCTGGTTTTCAACAGCCGGATTCCACCAGCGGTCGTAATGAATCACATGATTGGCCGCTGTTAAATTCAATCCTGTGCCTCCAGCTTTTAAAGAAAGAAGGAAGAAAGGAAATTCTCCGTTTTGAAACTGTGTCACAAGCTTATCCCGCTCCTGCTTTGGCGTAGCTCCGTTTAAGAATGGAACATGAATGCCAAATGCCCCGGACAGCTCCCGCTGAATCATTTCCCCCATTCCGATATACTGCGTGAAAATCAGGCAGGCTTCTCCTTGTTCATGAATATTACCGGCAAGCTCCATCAGCTTCTCCATTTTCGAAGCGCGTTCCTGCACATCTTTCGGGTCGTCTTCTTTTAAGTAAAGAGCCGGATGGCTGCACAGCTGTTTTAATTGATTAAGCAGACGGAGAATCAGGCCCCGGCGTTCAAAAGCGGTCAGCTGGCCGATTTGATCCATCGTTTCACGAACAGCTTGTTCATATAAAACAGCCTGCTCTTTTGAAAGAGGGCAGTATTCTTTTTGCTCGACTTTGTCCGGCAGGCCCAGTGCCGCTTCCGGATCTGTTTTCGTCCGCCGCAGCAGAAACGGCCGGATTTTTGCTTGTAAAGCGGCCACCCGCCCGGCATCATGTTCTTTTTCAATCGGTGCCATGTATGTTTTTTGAAACTGTGCCAGAGTGCCGAGCCAGCCCCGGTTTGTAAAGTCAAAAATCGTCCATAGCTCAGATAAGCGGTTTTCCATTGGTGTGCCGGTCAGGGCTATGGCGTGGCGGCTTCTCAGCTTCCGGACAGCACGTGACTGTTTGGTGCCGGCATTTTTAATGTTTTGCGCTTCATCCAGTGCCACCGTATTCCATTCTATTTTTTCCAGTGTGTCAAAATCAGAGTGAACAAGTCCGTACGTGGTCAGGACAACGTCCGCATTTGCGATGCTTTCCGAAAATGCTTCACCGCGCGGCCTGTCTTTTCCATAGTAAAGCATCACCGATAAATCGGGTGCGAAGGCGTCAAGCTCACGCTGCCAGTTGCCCAGAACAGATGTCGGGCAAATAATCAGGGCAGGTGTTTCCGGGCGCTCTCTTTTTTCCACATGCAGCAAATAGGAAATAAGCTGAACCGTTTTCCCGAGTCCCATATCATCTGCAAGGCAGGCACCAAAACCGCATTCCCTCAGGAAAAGCAGCCAGCTCATACCAGCCAGCTGATACGGACGTAATTCTCCATGCAGCTTTTTCGGCGGCGAAAGGAGAGGGATATCCGCACCGCTTTTAAGCCGGTCTACCATCGCTTGAAGCGATCGGTTAAGGCGAATGTGCACACGCGCTGCATCATCCGGATCCGCAAATTCCTGATTCAGCACATCCACCACAGTTAAGCCTTCCTGTTTGGCGCGTTCCATCAGTGTTTTAATTTTTCGGATCACATCCGGATCCAGATGAACCCAGCGGCCGTTCGCTTTCACAAGGCGCGAGCCGGCTTCAGCAAGTGCTAAAAATTCTTCTTCTGTCATTTCTGCGCCGCCAAGCGCCACTTTAAAATCAAAATCCAAAATAGCGTTCATGCCGACAAAGGACTGCTTATTACTGTCCCGCACGTCGGCGGCAACGGAAACAGCCGCCGAGCGTACAGATTCCCACCAGGGAGGCAGCAGCACCGGTATACCGAGGGCAGTGAGTTTTTCACCACGGTCGGTTAAAAAAGTGATCGCTTCTTCCTCGGATAAGAAATGTTTTAATTCACCCTCATCATCAAGCTCCGGAAACAGACGAAGCCAGCGTCGAAGCTCTTCCTGCGCAGCTTCCAAAAACGGTTCTGCTGATTTAGGCAATTTTTTGTTTAGCTCATACACTTTTTCAGATGGCTTCCTGCGCAGTAAGATCATCTCAAGCGTCCAGCTTCCGTCATCGGACTGCGGCTCGGATAATCGCAGTCCCGGTTCGAAGGCAGCCGGCTCTCCGTCGGCCAGGTACTCCTTCAGCCGTTCCGCGTCAAAATAACGGTTCAGTTCATCCATCGTCAGCCGGGTGCCGACCGCATCGGTTACCGCTGTTATATTCGGGTGTGCCTCCGAGGCAAGATCGGGGAAAATCCGCTCTACAAACGACTGGCGGCTTTCGCCATAAATGGGTTCCCGCCAAAACGATTCGGCAAATTCATCGTATACCTCTTCCGGCACAGTCCATTGCACGCCATCCTCCTGAAAAGAAGGCATCACGTCAAAAACGGCTTCATAAAGAATGGGGGCGCATGCAAGGCTGAAATGGCCTGCTTCATCCCACTCAAAGCGGGCAAACCGGTTGAAATGCTCCGCTTTAAAAAGAGACGCCCATTCAAACGGCGTCAGCCGGACAGCCGGCTCTCCGTCTTGTTGGCCAATGGTCAGTTTTGTTCCGTAAAAGCTTTCCGCGTGTCCGCCGAACAGGAGACGCGTCCAAGAATCAAAAGGCAATGGCGCACCGTTCGCATCCATTGCCCGCAAATAAAAAAAGCCTTGTTCAAATTGTGTAACAAGATGAACCGTTTTAAGATTAATCATCCAACAGCCCGCCTTTTCTGCATTCTTCCTGAAACGCCCGCAGCCGCTTTGTTTCACCAAGGATCCAATCCAGCCAGCGGTCAAATTCGTCCGTTTGTTTTAGTTTTTTATAAATCGTGCGCATCCGTTTCATAAACCGGACGGCTTTTTTATAAGAAGACCGGTTTCTTTCAGCAATAAAACCTCTAATTCCATGATGAAGAAGAGGAAGTGCCAGCTCGGGCGCTTCTTTTACGACGCTTTTTAAGCCGGCCCGGTCAAGATCTGTAATATCGGCAGCAATGAGCAGCTGCAAGTCCACCCATTCGGCATAGTCGCCGCGGCCAATCAAAAAGTAGCTGAGCGACACGTAGCTAAACGGCAGCAAAGAGGTGTACAGCTCCTTTACTAAAAGAGGGGAAAGCTCGGACGCCTCATCCTCCTCGACAAGGCGGATCAGCTGCCGGACAAACAAGCGCCGGCTGTATTCATTTTCAATCGTAAGCAGGCCGTCCCGCGCAAGGGAAGCGGCACCACGAAGAACAGCTATAAAACGGCTGGATCTTTTTGACGCCTGCAGCCAGTGGAGAAAATATGGGAAAATGTCTGCCGGGGCAGAAGCCGATTGGGCGATAAACTGCTCCATGTCACCAAGCAGATACAGCTGATGCAAATAAGCGGCATGCTGTACCGTACTGCTGCCGGGTGCCGGAGCGATCCGCTCAAGCTCTGCCGTCCGCCACTCGGTTCTCGTAAAAAGGGATTCCCATAACAAGCGGTAAATATCAAGCCGTGCTGCCGGAAACTGCTCAAAAGGAAAACCGAGCAGACGCCCTGCATCCTGGCGCAGCTGTTCAATATACGATTCAAAAGCAAACGGCAGGGCACTGCCGGTCATTTTTGCAGCGTCATAGGCTTCATCGACAAAATAAAACAGCACATCATAAGCAGCCCGTTCTGCCACTTCCAGTGCGAGGGACGCTTCGTCCAGCTGGTCCGCCAGCGCCGAGAAGGAATAAAACGCCGCAAACAAACGAAAAAGAACAGCCCATTCCCGATCTGAGGGTGTTTTTTTGAGAAGCGCCTGGTAAAGCTCCTTTGCCGCATACTCTGTCTGGTACGGCTCGGCCTTTATTGTTTGGGCTGAAAGACGGGTCCGAAAAGCAGACAGCACAAATTCCTTCCATTCGCCGGCAGAGGTTCCGCTTGAAGGAGCCGGCTTTAAATCGGAAGCCCGCATCACACCCGGAATGGAAAGCAAATCTGCCCGCTTTGGGGAAGATGAATCAGTAAACAGCGATTTCGCCTTCGTCAAAATAGATGGCACCCTTTCGATTCTGTAAGATTCCTTCATTATAGCACGAAACCGTCCTGGTTAGGCAAGGATAAGGAACATAGGTTCTAGTGTTTCCTCAATGTAACAACTATTACAGAAAAATTACATTTTTAGGATAAAACTAATAAAATAGCGATTCGTCACGAAATATTAAAAAAGAGATGTTTTTAGATTATATTTTCTGTGCTAGACTTAGGTGGTAAATTTTAAGAAAGGAGGCAGAAAGGTGAAGAAAAGGTTTTTCTTTGTCGTATTAGCGTTTATTTTGACGGTTCCTCTGTTTGATTTTGGAAAAAATGCCAGCGCAGCAGGCTTCGTGGATGTTCCATACCGGGCGTCAAAAGAAGTCAATTATCTGGCGGAAGGGGGAATTGCCAACGGGTCGTCTGCAACAACTTTTGATTCAGAAAAAACGGTCACACGGGCCGAAGCAGCTGCTTTTATCGGGCGGGCACTTCAGCTTAATGGCACAAAACGTGAAACAAAATTTGTTGATGTCGGTTCAGGCAATTTCGCTTCAGGTTATATTCAGTCAGCTGTGGAAAAAGGCATTCTGTCCGGTTATGACGGGGGACGGTTTTTACCATATAAACAAGTAACACGCGGTGAAATGGCGGTTATGCTTTCGAAAGCATTCGGCTATTCATTCGGCGGTACTTTATCCGGTGCGGCACAAGCCTTGATGTCCCGTGGTATTGCAGATGGAACGGCAGACGGTTCGTTTGGTGCGTCTTATGAAATTAAACGGGTGGACTTTGCAGTATTTCTTGCACGGGCCATCGCCCCAACTTTCCGTACTGTTCAAACAGACGAATTTAAAACAACGATGTGGACAAACACGGGCGATCTTAATGTTCGTTCAGGTCCATCAACAGCATACGCATCAGTTGGAAAACTGGCGAAAGATGCACGTGTATCAGCAGCTCATTCAGTCGGAAACTGGACGTACGTCCGCTCCGGCACCATTGTTGGTTTTGTAAACTCTTATTATCTGCGTAGCACAGAAACAACAAGTGCTACGACAGCCGACCCGCGTCTGGCTGAACAAACGATCATCTTGGATCCGGGCCACGGCGGCAGTGATCCTGGTGCCATTGGATTTGGCCTGCATGAAGCAGACGTAGTGCTTACAACAGGCTTGAAAGTAAACAACCTGCTTAAAGACACACCATTTAATGTGAAAATGACGCGTTCGACAGATACATTTATCACACTGGCGAACCGTGCCGCATTTGCAAACAAAAATAATGGCGATATTTTCGTCAGCATTCATGCCAATGCCGCTTCTCCAAGCGCATCTGGTACAGAAACCTTTTACTCGGCTGCATCAAACAGCCAAAACGCAGCGGACAGCAAGCTGCTTGCGACAAAAATCCAAAGCCGCATGATCGCTGCGTGGAATTTAAACAACCGCGGCGTGAAAACAGCGAGCTACTATGTGTTGAAAAATAACACAGTACCGGCTGCATTGCTTGAGCTTGGTTTTATTACAAACAAAACCGACAACGACAAACTGAAGTCAGATTACTGGCTGAACGTGATGTCTAAAGCAATTTATAACGGTATTTTGGACTATTACAAAGCAAAAGGTTACAATGTAACGTCGCTTTATAAGTAATAAAATAGGCCAATGTATAAATAGAATATTCGATACACGCCGTGTACAATAAAGAGGGGATCCCAAACAGGGCCTCTCTTTTTATTTTAGTTTTGAAGAAAGAGGTGACCAATATGAAGGCTATAAAACTACCTGCTCTGATTTTTACAGCTTTATTTTTATTTTTTCACACACCATCCGCTCCTAAAGCGGCGGTCCAGGACGGCAGGCAGGCCGTTATTCTATTTAAAAGCCAGGTAGATAAAGAGCTTTTGGAACAATTCTCTGAATCGGTTGACTACATATTTCAAGAAATCCCGGCCGCATCAATTACTATAAGCGAGGCGCAGAGAAAAGCACTCCAAATGTCACCGGAGGTTGAATCGGTTTCTTATGATATGCCGGTTCAGTCATCTGCACAAACAATTTCTTACGGTTACGAAAAAGTAGGCGTGAAAAATATGGTGCCTTCTACGCTAAAAGGAGCCGGTGTAAAAATTGGCGTATTGGATTCAGGTATTGACACACGCCACCCGGATTTGCAGAAAAGAGTGGTCGGCGGCACATGTACAATGACCATTGTGGATCCCGCCGGATGTCCGGACTCTTATAATGACAATGCCGGGCATGGCACACATGTAGCGGGTATTATTGCAGCCAATAATAATACGTTCGGCACAATCGGGGTGGCCCCGGCGGCGAGCCTGTATGCCATTAAAGTGCTCGATGAGCGCGGCGAAGGGTCCACAAGCACATTGATTGCCGGAGTAGAATGGGCGATTAAGCAGAAGCTGAATATTTTAAATATCAGTATTACGTCACCTGTTTATGAATTGGCGATGGAAGAAGTAATGCAAAAAGCATATAATGCCGGCATTTTAATTGTAGGAGCAGCCGGAAATACCGGGCCGCCTGTTTCAGGAAATGATTCATCGGTTGAGTATCCAGCGAAGTTTGATAGTGTTATTGCGGTATCATCGATTGATGAGTATGACAAAATAGACAGCCGGTCTTCGCTTGGTAAAGAAATTGAGTTAACCGCACCTGGCGTGAAAATTTACAGCACGTATCCGGATTCCGATTACACAACATCCAGCGGTACCTCTATGGCGGCTCCGTACGTATCCGGCATGGCCGCTTTATACAAAGAAAAGTATCCTGAAATGACAAACAAACAGCTTCGCCTCCTGCTGCAGAAAAACGCGAAGGACTTAGGAGCAGCCGGCCGCGACCGTTATTTCGGCTTCGGTCTTGTACAGGCGGATAAGAATCCAATTAATCACGGTATTGAACTTCCTTATACAACGGATAGTAAAGGAAAGCTGACTGTTGATACAAGCGGCCTTGTTGCCCGTTTCGGTACGTACAATGTATACCGCGGTGACCAGCTAGTCGGCAAAAACAAAACGGCAGCAGAGTGGACAGACTACGCTTCAGCAGGCACAGTCAGCTACTATTTCCATCCGGTTGTAAACGGAGCGGAAGACGAAACATCGTTTATAACATTAAAGGCAGCGATTGCGTCTCCGAAAATTCAAGATTTGCTTTCTTCTAAATGGTATGACCGTTACGTAACGTACTTGAACCACGAAGGAATTATGACAGGCTTTACGGATGGCACTATTAAGCCGGAATCCAATATTACACGCGGGGAAGCAGCAATTCTAATCGGGAAATCCCTTGGTTTAAACGGCACCCAGCGTGAGACATCGTTTAAAGATGTAACAGCAAATGTGAGCTCATCTGGCTATATTCAAAGCTTAGCAGACGCAGGTATTACAACGGGCTTTGGAGATGGATCTTTCCGTCCGGGCCAGCTGGTCACACGGGCTGAAATGGCCATCTTGATTTCAAAAGCCTATCAGATCAACCCGGCTTCGACGGGTACGTTAAAAGATATTACGGCAAGCATTACCGGCTATCAATATATTAACGGGGTAGCGGCAGCAGGCATTGCCGGCGGTTATGAAGACGGTACATTCCGTCCGCATACCCATATGAACCGTGCGCAGTTTGCGACATTTCTAGCACGTGCAATCAACAATGAATTGCGATAAACGAAACAGCATCCATCATTTTACGACGGATGCTGTTTTTTTCGCTGAATTTTCAGTTTTATTTCAGAATCATTTCAATATTACACAATCACAAAAAGAACAAAATAAATACAGGATAAATAACGTTTATTGTCCTATTTTATGGTTAAAAACCAACAAAAACCCCGTTCTAGCAATGTAATGAAATGATATTTGAATGTAATAGAAACGTAACCTATTTTTGGGTTTAAATTTGCTACAATAGCTTCAGTGAGAAAAACACGAGAGAGAAATGATAGAAAGAGAAAAACTGGAGGTTTGAAGTGAACAGGTGTAAAAAAGCAATAACGGCTTTACTTGCCGCGGTCATGCTTTTGACTCTTTCACCGCTGACATCGTTTAAAACGGAAGCGGCGTCTGTTGGAGAATCGATCGTGGCTTATGGTAAAAAGTTTATGGGTGTCCCTTACGTCTTTGGAGGAACAACACCAAGTGGATTTGATTGTTCCGGCTTTACTCAATATATTTATCGCAACGCAGCAAACATTTCACTGCCAAGAACGGCAGAACAGCAATACAACGTTGGCACAGCAGTTTCAAAAAGCGATTTGCAGGTAGGCGATCTTGTATTCTTCGCTAACACATATAAAGCAGGGATTTCACACGTAGGTGTGTATGCCGGCGGAAATATGGTATTGAATGCAACATCAAGCCAGGGAATTGCGCTTGTTTCCCTGAGCAACACATACTGGGGACCAAAATACGCAGGTGCAAAACGCGTCGTGAAAGAACCAGTTGTTCCATCTTGGTTTACAGATGTACCAACAACAGATGCAACATACACAGCGATCAAAACGCTGACAGATAAAGAAGTCATCAACGGATTTGAAGATTACACATTCCGCCCGGACGCAAAAGTAACACGCGGACAGGCAGCGGCGATCATGAACCGCATACTTGGCTTGAAGCCAGAGGTCATGAGCCACTTTACAGATGTACCGAAAACATATCGTTTCGCTTATGATATTGCCGCAATTCGTGAAGCAGGCATCATCACTGGATTTGACGATAAAACGTTCCGTCCGGAAGCGGAAATGACACGTAACGAAATGGCCGCTATTATCCAGCGCGCATTCGACTTGCAAATGTCACAAACGGCAGCTGCAAGCGTTAGATATTCTGATATTCGTGCCGATCACTGGGCGTACGAGGGCATTGTAACAATGGCTTCAATCGATAAAACAGGCCTTTTCCAAGGCGATAAGTTTTACGGAACACATCTTGCAACACGCGAAGCGTTTACCGTTGCAATCTATAATGCAACGAACGCTCAATAAGAAAGCAAATCAACAGCCCCGGACCCTTACGCCGGGGCTGTTTTTCTATATAATAGAAAGATAGGCAATAAAAGGCCACCAACTATTGAAGGGAGTTTCAATCTAGGATGAAAAAAGCAGTTTCAATTGTGATGGCACTTGTATTAATATTCCCACTTTTGCCATTCTTAAACAGTGGGGTGCAGGCTGCGGATGATGTAACCGGCATTACTCTTGAAAAAGAAATCCGCGCGGTCATTGCTGCTGGCGTGATGAGCGGATATGAAGATGGTACATACAAGCCTGCAAACAGCGTAACACGTGAGGAGTTTGCCACATTTTTAGCCCGTGCCCTCGAATTGCCAGCTGGACCGGCTATGTTTAATGACGTTGCGCCATCTTCAAAGCTGGCTCCTTACATTTACGCTGCAGCAGCGGCTGGCATTGTCAATGGCGGGTCGAATGGCAGCTTCTCTCCGAAGATGACGATTACCCGTAAAGACATGGCACTGATGATCAGCAATGCCCTCGATTATTTGAAAAAAGAAGCCGTGTATGTGCAGCCTGATTTCACCGACATCGATAACTTAAGCTCCGCACACCGGATTGCAATCGGGAAAAGCGTCAACCTCGGCATTATTTCCGGTTATGGAGACGGCCGCTTTGGCCCGGAAGATAACGCACGCCGTGACCAGGCCGCTGCGTTTATTTACCGCCTGCTTGCAGGCGACTTGCCGGAGCCGCCTGCAAAAAATTATCAAACAGCCAATATTGACAGCAGCGGAACGATTACACGCGCTCCGATGCCATACGAATCGTTTGACCTCGCTAAACAGGCGATGACCAAAAGCAGTTCTGAGCTTGTCCTAAAGGACGGGAAAATTATTTACATGAAGAACTATGCGGGTCTTGTTTTTGCCAAGCCTGCAAGCAATGCAACAACGGTTTCCCTGTACACAGACCCGGCACTCACAAACGCTAAAACATATGTAACCGCCTCGGCGATCGGAAGCAGCGGGATTTCCACTGAGCTGCAATATATTACATCAACCGATTCCTATGTAAAAGTGTATCTCGGCGGAGAATATTATTATATGAAACAAGCAGATGCCCGCCTTGTGCCATATGAAGGTGCGAAGGGAAGAGGCTATTATGCTGTTTCCGGCGGTATGCTTGTTCATCATATTTATAATATCGATACAAACAATACCGTTTACTATACGGCCGGGCCGGCTCCTTCTTTTATGCAGGCAGGCTCAAAGTATTACAGCTGGGATGGCATTTCGTTTTATAATGCCAGCGGAACGTCTGTCGGACGAGCTTATCAATACTTCCAGTTCTTATCCGGCCGCTCTGCAACGAGCTACACGGCCGCACAGCTGGACAGCTATATTAAAAAAGCGCTCGCGGAGCGTCAGGCTACCGGTCTTGCAAAATACCAGAATGCCACAACGAAAAGCAAGCTGATTGGCCTTGGCACGATCGCTAAAAAGATAGAAAGCCAGTACCATGTAAATGCGCTTTTAATTGTCAGCATGGCGATTCATGAAAGTGACTACGGAATGAGCGACAAAGCACAACGCTTAAACAATCTTTTCGGTATTGCCGTGTATGACGCTGATCCAAGCGGAGGAAAAGCGTTCCGGACGGTGGAAGAAGGCGTTGTCCACCTTGTTGACGCCTACTTTAAAGGTACGGCCGGTGACTGGCGCGGCGGCTACTTTACGCCAAATGACTGGCGTGCATACGGCGCAGCACCAGGTAACAAATCAAATGGTATAAACGTCAAGTATGCGTCCGATCCATACTGGGGGGCGAAGCTGGCAGGACATATGTACAGCGTTGACAAGGAAATGGGCGGCAAAGACTTCGGCCGTTACACTCTCGCTTTTACAAACAAAGCGGGCGTTCCTGTACGCATCAGTGCGGGCGGAAGTGCGGTGTACACTTATAATTTAACGAGAATGCCTGTTACGATTACCCAGACAAGCGACTGGATGCAGGTAATCTCTGATGTTCCAACCCGTACATTCGGATATCTTCAGCGAAGCGAAGTGAATATACTGCCGATTGCAAAATGAAAAAGCCCGCTCAGGCCATTGCCTGAAGCGGGCTTTCCTTATCAGTCCGTTATTGAGAAGGGGGCATCCAGTAGGATTCAATTCCAGTAAAGGAATCCGTCAAGTGATGGGCCACCTCTTTGTCTGCGTCTCCATGGGCTAAAAATCCGTATAAGAAAGTGATCATTTTCATCTAGAAAACTCCTTTCGAAATAAGATGTATGAAGAATGTATCTTAAATATAAAGCATGAATAAGGAACAATCTCGCTTTTTGTTAGTTTATCTTACACTGTTTCTTTCTGGGACGTTTTGGCAGATTGTCGCATAAAGCAAGGAAATGGGGTAAAATAAACGGGGAAATTTAATAGAAAACTGGGGTGTACGACGACTATGTCTTTGAAAAAAACAGCGCTGTGGCTTGCCCTTTTTGCGCTTATTGTCAAGCTGTCCGGATTTGTGCGTGAAAGTATTATGGCGTACAAATTCGGTGTCAGCAGCCAAACCGATGGATACTTGCTTGCATTCTCTTTTATTACACTGGCAATTGCCATGATTGCCGGAGGGTTTAATAACGTGTTCCTGCCGATGTATGTGAAAAACAGGCAGGCCAATCCAGAACGTACGGACCGGACGGCCAGTGCTATTATGAATGTCACGTTTCTTCTATTTATATTGATCTCTATTCTGGGCTACCTGTTCGCGCCCTGGTTCGTGCCGCTTATTTACGGAAACATGACCGAAGCAACGGCGGAAACAGCCATTTCGATCACGCGGTTTTTCTTTGTATTTATGTCTTTTATCGCGTTAACGAGTATCTTAGACTCCTATTTACAGGGACGGCGTATTTTTGTTCCCTCACAGGTGGCAAAGCTTCTGCAGACCGTGTTTGGCGTTTCATTCGCACTGCTTTTTGCCGATCAGTGGGGTATTGCCAGTCTTGCATACGGCTTTATGGCCGGAACCATTTTGGGTATTTTCGTTCAATTTTATTATTTGTTACGAACCGATTATCGATGGAGGCCGGTACTGTCCGGAGACAAAGAATTTCAGCATTCCTTTCTTGTGCTGCTGGCACCGGCCATTCTCAGCTCGGTTGTCGGACAGATTAACGTATTTGTGAATAAAAGCTTTGCTTCCGGCATTGGGGAAGGACCAGTTACATATTTAAACAATGCCCAGCTACTTTCTTCGATTCCGCATACGATTTATGCCACAACGATTGCGGTGATTATCTTTACGCTGCTGGCTGAACAGATCGATGACCGTCCGCGGTTTCAAAACACATTTTTCAGCGGCATGCAAATTTCACTGCTCACGCTGGCGCCGATTGCGGCTGGTCTTTGGGTTGCAGGGGAGCAGGTTTTGTCTTTTATTTTTGAACGGGGGAAATTCACCTCAGCAGATACACATCGTACATACGTGGCGCTTGTGTATTATTTGCCGACGATTGTGACGCAGGGGATGCAGTATATTGTCGCCAAAGCGTTGTATGCACAGGGGAAAACAAAAACCGTTTTCCGTATCAGTGTATTTACCATCGCGATTAACGCCCTGCTGAACTGGCTGTTTATCGGACCGTTCGGTTACCCGGGTCTGGCACTGACCACCTCTATTGTGTCTCTTTATTACTTAACAACCTGTACTGTATTTGTATACAAAGACTTTGACAAGTCAGAGCCTGCCCGCCTGATCGGGCTGTTAATCCGGACAGCCCTTGTAACAGCGTTTATGGCGGTACCGCTTTATTTCGTTCGCCCGTTTATGGAGGATTTGTACTCTCTCTGGCAGCTGGTGATTCTTGTCCCAATCGGTGCTGTCCTTTATGTGGCCGGGCTGTTCCTTTTTTATAAGGAAGGATTCCGCAAGCTGCTTAGCCTGGTGAAGCGAAATAAAGGAGCGTTGTCGTGAGAAAGGCGCTACTTCTTTTGCTGGCTGTGATCATTATGGCTGGCTGTACAGAAACGAAGGAAGAAGAGCCGGCAGACAGGGCGGAAATTCCGCTCGGCAGCCGGATGCTCGTATTGGAAGCAGAAGGGCTTCAGCTAGAGCAGGAATTTCAGCCAGAGGGACTTGACTCGCTTTACAAAGACACGGTTTATAAATTGGACGCTCAGTCGGCGAATATTACCGTCCGGGTGCGCAAGCTGAATAACGGCGACCGTTTTGTAATGACACGGCTAAGCGGGAAAGGGACGATAAAAGCAACAATCTCGATTCCGGGTGCGGACGATTATTATATGGTAGACTGGACGAAGGACATGCCGGTGCGTGAGCATAATAAAGTCACCGGTGTCGATCCGACCAAGCCGCCTGTAGGGCTTCTCCGCTACACGAAGGATCACGAGTTTATGAACGAGCTTGTGATGAGCCACTCGTTTACATCAAAAGAATTGACAGAATTGTACGGGAGCGGACGGGAAAGCCGGCTGCACGAGCTGCTTGCCGAAAAAAACACCGTCACTTATTCCAAAAAAGGGGTTCAGTTTGAATTAACGTCGGAACGGGACCAAATGGCCGACCAGTGGTTTTTGCTGGCCGAACATCCGCTTTTTGACGAAAGCAGCCATTTAAATGACTGGATTACGTTTCAAAAAGAACACTATAAAGAAGTAAACAACTGGTTTGCGGTAGACGGGCCGATGAAAAAGCTGCCCTGGTCTGTTGAACCTTTTACAAAAGACGGCTACGGTCTTTATTTAGGCACAATGGTCGAAAAAGAAGCAATTGACCGTTTTTTTAGAGACCAGGACCGTTATTTTTACGATTTAACCGTGCAGTCTGCGGCAAATCTGTGGACGTACCGTGCATCGCGTAATGACGTCATCTGGAAAACCGAATTTACAAGCACGTGGCTGAAGCAGAAGTATAATATTACCGCGCCCTATGTTGATACCCGCCATAATGAGCTGATCGCGCTTTATCTGCACCGGATCGGCAAGGAGCTCGGGGTGCCTGAGCTCGAAGCTGCACTCACGGATTATAGCGATTATTTGCTCAAATTAATCAGTATTGATAACATAGTGCCTGCGGAGAAGGGCTACTATCCGGCTGATTACTACTCGCCGCAGCAGGGTAAACAGTTTATCCATGCTTCGCTCAACCACTCACTCGGCGAAGCGAATATGTTTATCAAAGCATACAAAGAAACGAAAGAAAAAAAGTATTTATTGGCAGCCCGCAATATTCGCCAGGCAGTCGAGTCAACCGGCGGAAAATGGATTCGGCCGAATGGCGACCTTTGGTATCAGATTAACAGAGACGGCACATTCGACGGCGGCGACTATGAATTGCTGACGCTTTACGACCTGCGCCGCCACGAGAAAAATTGGAAAGAGTTGGGTGGAAAACCGAGTCCTATTTTGCAGAAATTGATTGAAAGTAAAGAACAGTATTTAAATTCAAAATAACTTTCGCTATAATGCTTAATTAAGGGGAAAAAAGAAAGGATGGATTTCTTTATGACAAAACAGCAAATTGGCGTGATCGGTCTTGCCGTAATGGGTAAAAACCTGGCGCTTAATATCGAAAGCAGAGGCTACTCAGTAGCAGTATTTAACCGTTCTGCAGATAAAACGACCGCTTTCCTTCAGGAAGAAGCGCAGGGCAAAAACTTCAAAGGCGCATACAGCGTAGAAGAATTTGTCAACTCACTTGAAAAACCGCGCAAAATTTTGCTTATGGTAAAAGCAGGTGCAGCAACAGATGCAACGATTGATTCTTTGAAGCCATACCTGGACAAAGGCGATATCATCATCGATGGCGGAAACACGTTCTTCCAGGACACGGTACGCCGCAACAAAGAGCTTGCCGGCCTTGGCTTTAACTTTGTCGGCACAGGCGTATCCGGCGGTGAAGAAGGAGCGCTAAAAGGGCCTTCTATCATGCCAGGCGGCCAGCGTGAAGCATTTGAGCTTGTCCGCCCAATCTTTGAAGCGATCGCAGCAAAAGTAGACGGTGAAGCATGTACTACATACATCGGTCCAGACGGTGCCGGCCATTATGTAAAAATGGTGCACAACGGCATCGAGTACGGCGATATGCAGCTGATCTCAGAAGCATACTTTATCTTGAAGCATGTAATCGGCCTGTCAACAGAAGAACTGGCTGACACATTTGCTGAGTGGAACAAAGGCGAGCTTGACAGCTACCTGATCGAAATCACAGCGGATATCTTCACGAAGAAAGATGACGAAACAGGCAAGGCGCTTGTAGACGTGATTTTAGACGCAGCCGGCCAAAAAGGAACAGGCAAATGGACGAGCCAAAACGCGCTTGACCTTGGCGTTCCGCTTCCAATCATCACAGAATCTGTTTTCGCACGCTTTATTTCTGCCCTTAAAGAAGAGCGCGTAGAAGCAAGCAAGCAGCTGAGCGGTCCTTCTCCAAAAGAAGTGGATTCAGATCAAAAGAAAGAATTGATCGAAGCGGTCCGCCAGGCGCTTTACATGAGCAAAATCTGTTCTTACGCACAGGGCTTTGCCCAAATGAAAGCTGCATCAGAAGAATACGAATGGAACCTTCGCTACGGCGACATCGCGATGATTTTCCGCGGCGGCTGCATCATCCGTGCGCAGTTCCTTCAAAAAATCAAAGAAGCATTCGACCGCAACGCAGAGCTTCCAAACCTGCTGCTCGACGAATACTTCAAAGATATTGTTCAAAATTACCAGACGTCGCTTCGTAAAGTCGTGTCTCTTGCGATCGAAGCCGGTATCCCGGTTCCATCTTTCGCGAGCGCTGTAGCATACTACGACAGCTACCGCACAGAAACACTGCCTGCGAACTTGATTCAAGCGCAGCGTGACTACTTCGGTGCCCACACGTACAAGCGTATTGACAAAGAAGGTACATTCCACACTGAGTGGATGAAATAAGAATGATCGTACAGCCAGGGACTCCTCCCTGGCTGTTTTTTTGTGGGTTGGCGGCGCTTGGGCCGGAAAATAAACATTTGGGCCGGAAAAGAAGGATTCCGGCCCATGGACGATGAAAATCCGGCCCAGAAAAAAATTTTTCAGGCCCAGACACAAAAAAAGCTCCCCTATTAAAGGGAAGCTTTATAAATCGACTCATATTTCTCGGCAGCTGCCGTATGTGAGTACTCATCTTCAATTTTTTTCCGGGCAGCCGCCGCGTACCGGGCGCCTTTTTCCGGATGATCCAGCAATTCAATCATGGCATCGGATAGTTCTTCAACGTTTTTCTCTTCAACGAGAAGTCCATCGACACCGTGGTTCACGATTTCTTTTAATCCGCCGACCGCGCAGGCGATCAACGGTGAGCCGGAGCCCATCGCTTCAAGAGCCGAAATCGAAGTGGCTTCTTCTACACCGGCCGAGAATACGCTCGGTACAAGCACCACGTCAGCCAATGCGTAATATTCTTTAATGACACTGTGATCGACGGCACCGAGCAAGTGCACGTTTTTCTCAATGCCGCGCTCTGCGATCAGGCGCTTCATTTCGTCCATCGCTTCACCGGTCCCGGCAAAAATAAGCTGAGCGTTCGGGTATTTCTCCAGTACCGGCGGGAACGAAAGAATCGGATAAATAACACCGTTTTTCTTTGTTAAACGGCGCGGTACGAAGAAAACAGGCGCTGTTGCATCCACGCCGTGTTTCTGGCGGTAAGCCGCTTTGTTCTCGGAATCCGGCTTAAAGTCATCGACGTTAATGAAGTTGCGGATCGCCGTTCCATCAATGCCGGCTTCTTTTTTTACGTAATTTTTAATACGGGTATCTACCGTAATGACTGCGCGTGTTTTCCGGTAGCCTTCGCGCTCAACTTCCATCAGCTTGTCCGCGTGCTTCGAGCCCTCTGCGACCGAGCCTTTGGAAATCCCTTCATACGTTAAGTAGCCGTGAACGGTTGTAACAGTCGGCAAGCCTGCATGAATAGAAGCGCGTGTCGCGAATACATCCTGCGCATTGACAATATCATACTTCGGGCAGTCCGGGCGCTTCAGCATTTCTTCTAAAAAAGCCTGGCGGCGCTCTAACGTCCACACGTAGCCGGCGCCAAGAGACACTTTATTTAAAAGAAATGACGGGCCGCGTGCGATAAAGTCACGCTTCCATTTCGGCACATCGCTGAAAGACAGTGTATCAACCTCATGGCCGCGTGCTTCAAGGCCGATTTTCAATGTCGCCATATGCGTCGACAATCCGCCAAGGTGCGGGTAATCATACGAAGTAGCAAGTAAAATTTTCACGTTTATGATCTCCTTTTAGATCCGAACTTTTCTTTTAACAAGTCTAAATTCCGTAACGCTTCGCGGCGAAGCTCGACTACGTTTGGCGCGATAAGCGCCTGTGCCTCTTCTTTATGGTCAAGCAGGTACAGCGCGTTTTCGAGCATTTTTTCCTGGTCGATTTCGCCAAGGCGGAATGAGTAATCCCACATGCCGGAGCGCTTCAGGAAGCTTTCCACTTTTTTATCGTAGCTGAGGCCAAGATGCGGCACGTTTGACAGCGCAGCGAAAATAAGCGCGTGCAAACGCAGGCCGAACGTTAAATCCGAACGGCGGATAAAGTTTAAAAATTCCTCCGGTGAAAAATGGGAACCAAGCATCATCGTTTTGTCCGCATGCTTCATTTTAGACATTACATCTTCAGAAGCCGGCACATCGTATTTTCCTTCCATCGGCACGAATACTGGTGTAACGCCGCGGCGTTCAATCAGCTCATCAAGCACATAAGCCATTTTTTCAATATAGTCTGGATGGTCAAACCAAGGACGCACCGTTACGGCTACAATTTTCTCATCGCCTTTTAATGGAAGAGTGTTGTACGCAATATCTTCTTCCTCCGACTGAAACGCAAATACGATATCAGCCGTCACAACAGATTCCGGGCGGTTAACGCCTAATGAATGAAGATAATCTTTTGAATACCGGTCGCGCACCGTTACAAAGTCCGCCATGTTTGCGAATACCTTCATTAAAATTTTGCCCCATGTTGAAGTAACCGGTCCAATACCCTGGGAGAAAAACATGACTTTTGCCCCGCAGAGTTTAGCCAAAAAGACAATAAGCAAATAATAAGGAAGCGGGCCGAATAAAAACTTCGTCGGATACGAATCCTGAAGCAGACCGCCGCCGCCGGAAATGAGCAGATCGGCTTTACGGAGCGCTTTGACTTTTTCTTTGTTGTCATGACGCCAGCCGCGGTAAAAAGACTTTACGTTATGCTCTTTCGCTGTTTTGTCAGGTGACAGAGAAAACACCGTAATATCGGGATTGTCGAGCTCTGTACGAAGATTATCGACAATCGACTTTAAAATCGCTTCATCGCCTGTGTTGCCAAGGCCGTAGAAGCCGGAAATCACAATTTTCAAAGGTTCTTCCTCCTCGAGAATATATCTTGTAAAATTCTATCACTTGTAACGTGTAGAGTAAAATGTTTCTTGAAGCGGCGCGGGCTGAATCGAAAATCGACCGAAAAGTCCTAATTCCCTGCCAGAAAAAGAAGGGATGCCCTTTATTCGACAAAAAACCGGTTCATTCAACGGGATGCACCCTTTCCGAAAATCTGCTATACTAAGAAAATTGAAAGCAAACGGAATAGAGGCTGGTAAGAGAATGAAGGAAACATATCTTGGCGTGGATGTCTCGCCTTTAACATATGACCAAATTATCGCATCCCTCCGCGAGCGTATGGAGAAGCAGCAGCAGTCGACGATTATCGCGGTCAATCCGGAAAAAGTGATTGCCGCAAATCAAAATGATCAGGTAAAGCAGCTGATCAATTCGTCCACGTTTCAAATCGCGGACGGCGTCGGCATTCTCCTTGCGTCTAAATTAAAGGGAGGACGCATCTCATCGCGTGTAACCGGTGTGGACATGATGGCCCGCCTGCTTCGCTTTGCCGCAGAAGAAGGACATCCGGTTTATTTTTATGGAGCGAAGGAAGAAGTCGTCACAAAAGCGATCGAAAATATAAAGAAAACAAACCCGGGAATTGTCGTTGCGGGATACACGAACGGCTACGAAAAAGATGAAGAAGCCCTAGTGCGCCGCATTCGCGAAAGCGGTGCGCGCCTGCTATTTGTGGCTCTTGGCAGCCCGAAGCAGGAGCTGTGGATTCAGCGCAATATGCCGAACCTGCCGAATGTTCTTGTGTTTCAAGGCGTCGGCGGAAGCTTTGACGTGTTCTCGGGAATGGTCAAGCGCGCACCTGCCGCATTCCGCAGAGTCGGGCTTGAATGGCTGTACCGTCTTGGATCTGATCCGAAACGAATCAAACGCCAAATGAATTTACCGCGCTTTTTAGTGCGCGTGTTAATAACTAAAGGGAGATAAGTCATGAAAAAATCAATCTGTGTTGTCGGCCTAGGCTATATTGGGCTTCCGACAGCGGTTATGTTTGCGAACCACGGCCATACGGTTTATGGCGTAGATGTAAATGAAAAAGCAGTCAATATGATTAACGAAAAGCAATTGCATATTGAAGAAAACGGCTTGCAGGAGCGCCTGGAAAAAGCGATCGATGCAGGTTTGTTCTCGGCTTCTACAAAGCCGCGCAAAGCAGACGTCTTTATCATTGCCGTACCATCTCCGATTATGCCGGACAAAACGGCGAACCTGGAATATGTACGTGAAGCGACCGCTTCTGTTGTGCCATACCTTGAAAAAGGCAACCTGGTGATTTTAGAATCAACGGTTCCGCCTCGTACAGTGCAGGATGTGATGATACCGGAGCTTGTGAAGTCAGGCTTTGAGATCGGCACAGAATTGTTTGTTTCTCACTCACCGGAACGCGTTATCCCTGGCCGCGTGTTTGAAGAGCTTGTGTCAAACGACCGGATCATCGGCGGCTACACGCCGGAATCAGCCCGCCAGACAAAAGAGCTGTACAAATCGTTTGTAAAAGGGCAGATGCACGAAACCGATGCCACAACGGCAGAACTTGTAAAAGTCATGGAAAACACATACCGTGACATTAACATTGCCTTTGCGAACGAGCTGGCAAAACTGGCAGAGACGCTCGGCGTTAACATTTGGGAAGCGATTAAGCTGGCCAACTACCATCCGCGCGTAAACGTGCATGAGCCGGGACCGGGTGTCGGCGGCCACTGCATCGCGGTTGATCCGTGGTTCTTAGTCGAGCTTGCGCCGGAAACTGCTCAAATGATTCACCTTGCGCGTAAGACAAATGACGGCATGCCAGGCTACACAGCTCAAATGACAGCGAGTATTTTGGACGCAAAAGGCATTAAAGATCCGAAAGTGGCAGTATTTGGCCTTGCCTTCAAAGGCAACATTGATGATATGCGCGAAAGCCCGTCAATGGATGTGATTGAAGCACTGCGCGAACGCGGCATCGAGCTGAGCGCATATGACCCGCATATTAAAGAAAACAACATTCCGGAGCAGGTGCAGTCGCAGGAAGAAGCACTGCAGGATGCATCGGCGATCCTGATCCTGACCAACCATAATAAATTTAAAGAGATTTACCCGACAACACTTTCGAATATGAAAAACAAAATCGTCATCGACACGAAAAACTGCATTGACCGCGCGACGTGGGAATCGGCTGGCTTTGACGTGTACGTGCTCGGCGATTCGAAAAACTAAAGGGAGAGTTCGTCATGAAAAAAGTACGCAAAGCCATTATTCCGGCAGCGGGACTCGGCACCCGCTTCCTGCCGGCAACTAAAGCGATGCCGAAAGAAATGCTGCCGATTGTCGACAAGCCGACCATTCAATATATCGTTGATGAAGCAATCGCATCCGGCATTGAAGATATTATTATCGTAACCGGCAAAGACAAGCGTGCCATCGAGGATCATTTCGACTCCGCGCCGCTTCTCGAGCACACGCTGGAAGAAAAGCAAAAGTTCGAGCTGCTGCAGGAAGTAAAGGACTCTGGCAAAGTCGATATTCACTACATCCGCCAAAAAGCGCCGCTTGGCCTTGGCCATGCCGTCTGGACGGCACGCAAGTTTATCGGTGACGAGCCGTTTGCCGTGCTGTTAGGGGACGATATCGTCCAGGCGGACAAACCGTGCCTCGGGCAGATGATCGAGCAGTACGAAGAAACCGGATCATCTGTGATCGGCGTGATGGAAGTGCCGCCGTCTGAGACGCACCGCTACGGCATTATCGACCCGTCTGAACAGGCCGGCCGCCGCTACAAAGTAAACAAGTTTGTGGAAAAGCCGAAGCAGGGCACAGCACCGTCTAATATGGCAATTATCGGCCGCTACGTGTTTACGCCGGAAATTTTCAATTACTTGAGCGAGCTTGAAATCGGTGCAGGCGGAGAAATCCAGCTGACGGACGCAATCGAAAAGCTGAATACGATCCAGTCTGTATACGGCTATGAAATTGATGGTAACCGCTATGATGTCGGTGAAAAGCAGGGCTTTGTGGAAACGACGATTGAATTCGCCCTCCAGCGTCCGGACCTTCGGGAAGGACTGCTTGATTATATGGAACAAAAACTGCGGGAGTACCGGAAATGAAGCGTATTTTGCTGGCCGCGAACATGTACCCGAATGCCCAGTTTCCAAGCTACGGCGTGTTCGTGCAAAACACCGAGCGCATCCTGAAAAACGGCGGCTTTGAAGTTGACCGGGTTGTGCTTGAAAAAAAGACATCAAAAGCGGCAAAAGCTATTGGCTACGCATCGTATTATGCGAACCTCGTACGTCAGGGTATGTCCGGCCGCTATGATGCTATCTACGTGCACTATGCGTCGCACAATGCGCTGCCGCTACTGCTTTTAAAGCGGTTAAAGCCGTCGATCCGCATTGTGACGAACGTGCACGGAAGCGACGTGGTGCCGGAAGTGCCGTCCCAGGAAAAATACCAGCCGTACGTGAAGCAGCTGCTTGAGCAGTCTGCGCTGATCATTACGCCGTCCCACTATTATGAGTCACTTGTAAAAGAAAAGTACGGCGTGCAGACACCGGTGGCTGTTTTCCCGTCCGGCGGCGTGAACAAAGACGTGTTTCATCCGAAGGAGCGGGCACAGGCATTGGCTGAGCTTGAACTAGATCCGTCTTACCGCTACATCGGCTATGTCGGCCGTTTGGACGTCGGCAAAGGCTGGGATCACTACTTGCATGCCATTAAGCGGTATGTAGATGAAAAGCCGGATCACGGAACGAAATTTATCGCAGTCGGCTCCGGTAAGGACGAAGCGGCTTTTAAAGAGCTTGTGGCCGAGCTTGGCATTGGGGATGTGGTCATCCACTACCCATTAATGAAGCAATCCGGCCTTGCCAATGTGTACAATGCCGTGGAAGCCTTTGTGTTTCCGACCACGCGTAAAGGTGAAAGCCTCGGCCTTGTCGGCCTGGAGGCGATGGCGTGCCGCACGCCGATTATCGCCAGCGCGATCGGCGGCATTTTAGATTACGTAAAGCCGGGTGAAAACAGCTGGCTGTTCGAGCCCGGCAACCCGGAAGAGCTGAAAGAAGCCCTTCTCGCGTTTGACGACCTGCAGCAGGCGGAGCGCGACCGGGTCGCTGAAGCTGCGTATCAGACGGCGCTCGAATACGAAGAATTGGCTGTTCAGCCAAAGCTGATTTCTATTTTTAATCAATTATAAAAACCTTTATCCGGAAGGCCGGATAAAGGTTTTTTTGTGCGGACAAAATGGAACAATAATATAGAGACAATATTTATGAAGTGTTTAGCGAAAACCTAAAAAAACAGAAAAAAGGAAGCTTTTTCTTGTTAGCGTATTAACTAAACAAATGGTGATGTTTACTGGATTTGTAGAGATAAAAACCAGAATTCCAGCAAAATAACGGATAAAACTTCTCAATAAACAGGTAATAATGGATTATTTTGTATAATGGAGGTTAATTATTCCATAACAGAAGGTAATATACTGTTAGGCAATTGTCATCTTTACGTAATGCTCAGGTTATTTCTTTGTAAATATCCCTGCCTTTGGATATGAAGTGTTTATTAGCCGTCTGTTGGGCGGTTTAACGGCGGGCAGCACCATTACTATTACGCCAAAGACACATCGGGTGATCAAGGTATCTACGGGTAAGCTGGAAACGATTTTAGTAACAGAAGACTTGCTTATTGGCGTTGGCACCTGCTGGATGGTCTGCTGAGCGGCAGTTTGCCCGGGTTGATGGGTAATTAATGGATAGCCTGCTTGACGTGGTTACAGGGAGGGGAAGTCCCCTATATGTAAATATTAACTCGTGGGCTTATTTATGGAAAAAAACTGCGTTTGCAAGGCATGAGCCGAGCGGAACAGCTTTTTTCCTATGTTTCAAAATATAACTAAACAATAATAAAAACGAGCCGATAATAACGAAGAAACCATATGCAAAAGCCCAAGAGAAATGTAATATCGCTGTAATCTCTCAGCCCATATCCTGCCTAGCTTTGCAGGAGATATGCAACAAAAATGACAAATCCTCTCGGGGAAAAAACTTTAATTTTACCTAGCATATGGTATATAATGAATAAGCTATGAAACAATTTGGGTTTATTCGACAATATATTTTCATTGTTTTTACAAAAGTTTATCAAATATTACTTTTTGAATAAATTATGGAAATAATGAAAAACGGCTTGAAAAAACTTTCTTGTTTGATAGAATGTTACTTGAGTTACAAACCTGTTAAATTCTCCTTGCGATACATAACGTTTCATTCTGTGAGAAAAACAGGAAAAAACTCCAAGCGATATTATACGGAACAATCAGCTTCAAGCTGTTTGATTTCATAAAAAAACCACAACCACACAAAACGGGAGGAACTTATTACATGGCTTACCAACCAAAGTCTCATCGCAAATTTGTTGCGACAGCTGCAACAGCTACTCTTGTTGCCACTGCAGTAACACCTGCATTAGCAGCTCCAACACAAGGTGCTTCTGAAAACTTTACAGATGTACCTGAACGTTATAAAGAAGCAGTTGACTACCTTGTGGGTCAAAAAATTACAATCGGTGAAACGCCTACAAAATACGGCACACAAAACAACATCAAGCGTGTTGACGTTGCTGTAATGGTAGCACGTGCAACATTGGATCCAGAAGTGATTGAAAATGCACCACTTTCTTCTTTCACAGATGTACCTGACCGTGCGCGTCTTTATGTTGATGCATTGAAACATGCAGGCGTCATCAACGGTAAAACGACTACAAACTTCGGTGCTGCTGACAGCATCACTCGTGGTGAAGCGGCAATCATGCTTGCAAATGCATACGGTCTTAAAACAAAAGGCGAGACTCAATCAAAATTCACCGATGTGTCTTCCCGTTATGCTGAAGCAGTTGAAAAGCTTGTTGACAACAACATTACAAACGGTAAAACAACTACATCTTTCGGTACAGCAGACCCGATCACTCGTGGTGAGCTTGCACTCTTTCTTTATAAATTAGAAAAACTTGAAGGTCCAGGAGAAGGACAAGTTCCTGGTTACACTCTTCAATTGTCTTCTAAAGATGCGTCTCTTGATGCAAATGGCGCGGATAACACAGTTATCACAGCTAAAATCATTGATAACGAAACAGGTCAAGTTGACGTTGATGCAGATGACATCGTTCTTCAATTCGACGCTTCACACGGTTCACTTGCAAACACACGTGTAACTGTAAAAGACGGTGTTGCAACTGTTCTTTTAACTTCAGAATTCAGTCAAAAAGAATTGACTTCTGTTGTTACAGCAAAACTAATTGAAACTGCTCCAGATTCAGAGTGGGCTGACCAAATCGGTAAGCTGATCGCTGCTCAGACAGTGAAATTTGTTCCTGTATCGGGTTCAGTAACAAGCCAAGTAGAAATCACTGGTGCAGAGTCTAACCAAGCGGACCGTGTAACAGTTTACTTTAATGAAAACGTAACACCTGCATCATTCCTTGATACAACAAGCCCGCTTTATAACAAAGTGGAAGTGACTCAAAACAATGAAGATAAAGCAATCGTTGGTTACCTTCCAGTAGAAGGAAACTCAAAAGCAATTCAAGTATTGCTTGCGAAATCAGACTACTTGACAGATAACAAAGAAGTAGATGTAACTCAGTTAACTTCAAAAGGTCAAACAATTGAAAAGTCATTCATCTTGACAGATGCGCGTCAGCCTGAAGCAACATCTGTACAACAAGTGGCTTACAACCAACTTGAAGTAACATTCTCTGAATCAATTGCAAACGTTGATCCTTCACAGGTTAAAATCGATGGTGGACTAGTTGGAATCAAATCTGTTTCAACAGGTGATTATAATGCTGTAACAGGTGCAGATAAGCGCAACGTATTAACTGTTACAACTAACAGCTTCATCAAACCAGGCGATCACTCTATCCAGCTTTCTGGGATCAAAGATTTCGCTGGCTTGACTGATCCGGCTAACATTTCAACAAACCAGATTTTCGACTTTACTGTAGCAGCAAACAATGTTATTCCTGCAGCAAACATTACAGTTGAATCTCCAGAGCAAATGCGTTTACAATTCAATACAATGGTTGAAAACTTCGATAAACCACTAGAAGAAGTTGATTTCCAAGTATATGACCCTCGTGAAGGCGTAGAAGATTGGGTTTCACTTAAAACACTTCTACCAGCGGGTGTATCGGTTTCCGATGTAATCACTGTTACAGAAGTTGTTCCAGGTGTTGAATACTTGTATGAATTAAAACAAGACTGGACGAAAATCTTTGCAGCAGCAGCGCTTGCAGACAACAGTGCTCTAAACGACAACTATTATAATCACAAATTCCGTGCTGTAATTGAGAAAGATGTAGTCAATAATCCGGCAAATGATAAGAAAAACGTGAAACAAGAAATTGACTTGTCATACTCTGGTTCACCATTAACAACGCCTGATACAGTAAGCCCTACGCTAACTGGTCAGCCATCTGTAATTGCGTCTGGAGACTACAAAGGTCAATGGTTGGTGCCGTTCAGTGAGCCTGTAAAAGGTGCAAACATTACTGGAGAGCCAACAACTCCTTCTGTTCTTCAAGAACAAAACAATGCAACTAAAGATATTCCAAATATCGTTGTTGAGTTTATTGGAACAGACAAAGACGGCAAAAAAGTTACTGTTCCTGGAACTGTTACAGCATATGGAGATAAGAAAGAGTCTTCTCTTGTTGTAAATGCGTCTCAAACGTTGCAAACTCTTGTAGACACTAGCGATTATGCTACTTCATGGCAGCTAGTTGTTCGTAACGTAACAGATGATGTGGGTAACGCGGCTTCAACATTGACACAAAACTTTACAGTTGAAAAATCTCCAGCGGCAGTAGTTGACTTTAAAGTTGATACAAAAGCTAACGGAACTCCGGCTGTAGATTTCTATACAAATGGTACAGAGAAAGACCAAGTTATCGTCGAATTCACTTCTGGTGTTCAATATACTGGAAATACTGCGAATGCATTGAACCTTTCTAACTACACGTTGAATGGTCAAGCACTTCCAAAAGGTTCAGTAGCAACTCTTGAAGATGCTGACGCTAATACTACAAATGGTTATGAAAAAGTTCGCATTACGCTTGCTGGCGATAACCTAGTAAATGGTTCTAACGTTCTTAATATCTCTAAAGATCTTAAATCTGCAACGGGTCTTACGATTACTGGCCAAACTGAATTTGCAGCTAACGTGCAAGTAGATGCACCTGCTGAAAACCAGCCGCCGGTACAAAACCCGGAACCAGTTACTGCAAGTGATTTGGGTGTTCAATATCAAGACGTGGTGCCAAACACAGTTTTCAATGTAACGATTCCTTTTTCTAACGCACAACAGAAATTGAAAGCTACAACTTCTTCAACAATTGTTTTAGCTGTACCAAACAAAGATAACATTGAATTGACGTATCAAGCTGAAAACAACGAGTTTGCAGCAATCGCAGTTCAAGGCTACACAAAAGCTGAAATTAATAATGCAGTTGCTTCATTGAAATCTGCAAACTAAATTTAAACTAAAACTAGTAAGCCGCTTGTAAAGCGGCTTACTAGTAGTATTTTAGGAGGGTATATCATGAATAGAGTATCCCGAAAGCTTGCAGCATCTAGTGCCTTTGCATTGACTGTTGCTTCAATTACGGTTGCTATTCCTAGTAATAGCTATGCGGCTATAAGCATAGAAAAAGTAGCTGTTTCTTCTAATGGAACTGTTTACAATATGTCACTTGTGGATTATGCTACGCAGCTTTATTATGGGAAGTCTTCTATTGTAAAGTCCGGTGCTTTGGTTTCTATCAGCTCAGGGGGAAAGTTTGTTTCTCTAGTGGATTATGCTACTAATCTGTATAAATATAAAAATGATTCTGATCCGTCTACGAAAGCCTTTCAGAATAGCACAGCCCTTAGTTCAAGCGTAGTGAGTCAATATCAGGAAGTTACTGGTTTCAATAGTGACTATACACCTATTCTATCTAACCCTGGTGATGAATCTGTACCTTTAGAAGTCATTTCTATCGAATAGTTTTTTTAGCCGTTTCAGCCAATCTGAAACGGTTTTTATTTTATTTTTTCTATAAAATATTGGTAAAATAAGTTATAGTAATAGGAGACTTAGATTAGAAAGGGAGACGAGATTTGAAAAAAATATTATCTGTTTTGTTGTCTGCAGGACTGGCTCTTTCTCTAGGACCTGTCTCTAGTGCATCAGCAGCTGAGTACAAATTGGATTATGTGGCATTAGGGGACTCAATTGCAGTAGGCCAAATGCACGATGGCACATTTGGTAATGGATATACGGACATGATCGGGACAAAACTTGCTTCAGAAGGTGTACTTGATACCTTTAATAAAAATTATGCTGCTTCCGGTCAAACGACAGGTCAATTATTGGATAAACTGAAGCTGGCGAGTGTTCAAGAATCGATTAAAGAGGCCGAACTGGTGACGATTTCTATAGGCGCTAATGATTTTATTCAAGTAGCAAAGCAGCCAGGCACTCTTTCTAGCAATGAAGCTATAAACTTAATTACAAAAGTAAAAACGAATGTGGATCAAGCTGTTTCTCAAATTCAGGCATTAAATCCAAAAGCGAAAATTTATTTATTTGGTTATTATTTTCCACTTCCTCATTATGCGGAAGGAGTAACAAAAGACAATTTAAGATTAGCTTTTAATCTGTTTAATAACAGTTTGAAGTCTGTTGCAACAACACGTCAAATCAACTTTGTGGAAGTTGCGCCAATTTTCCAGCTAAATGAACGTGCTTACTTGCTAAACGCAAACGATATTCACCCAACTGAAGCGGGATACCAAGTTTTCTATAATCAGTTTTTTAAGCAGTATAGCATTCCGTACGCCACGATTTTTCCAAGCCCAAGCAGCTCGTGGGGGAAAACAATAAAAAAAGCAGCTGTTGCTCCAACAAAAGCCTGGACCATTCAATTAAGCAAACAAGTGGATCCGGATACGGTTAAAGGCTCTATTTATATCGTAAAAGATGGGGAAACGCGTATAGCCGTTACGCCGACGGTTTCTTCCGATAAAAGATCGATCACGATTAAAGCACCTGCTGGTGGATATACAAAAGGTTCGTACCATTTATTAGTGACGGAAGACCTTAAAGATCTTTTCGGAAATTCGTTAAATACAACGGTTTCTATGACATTTGCCATTCAGTAATGAAAGAGGGAGCGCTCATCAGCTCTCTTTTTTTATCGCTTGTTTTATGAAAGGATATGAGTAATATGCTACTATTCAAGTTCATTGTCATGTTTGTATTAAGTAGTATTCTATTTATTGAACCGGCAGTTGCTGAAACTATGAGAATATCGGACTATGGCAGCTGGCAAAATGAAAATGTCCAAGTAGAAAAGGAACAGATTTATCGTACGGCTTCTATTTCCGATCAAGCTGGTAAAGCTCAAACGAAAGAGGAATTAAAAACAATTCTTTATGAAGAAATGAAAAGTTACAATACCTCTTTTTCAATTTCCTATACAGGTAATACAAGCATGTTAACAGAAACAATAGCATCAGCCTTTCAGGAAATATTTGAAAGTGATCAATACGCTTATGGTACCCTTTCAAAATACGGATACAGTTCTTACGGGTATACCAATAATGTAACAATTACATTTAATATGACCTATTTGACGAATGCGGAACAGGAATTATACGTAGACAAAGAGGTAAAGAGGATTGCGGATACAATAAAACAGGCTGCCTTCACAGAAGAGGAAAAAGTAAAAGCGGTTAATGACTATGTTGTTTTAAATACAGCATATAGCAATGATACAGTTGCTAGTCCCCATACAGTATACGCCATTTTAAAAGAACAAAAAGCAGTATGCCAAGGATACGCACTTCTTGCTTACCGCCTTTTAAATGAACTAGGAATTGAAAATCAATATATAACCGGTACAGCTGGCGGGATTGGGCACGCCTGGAATATTGTAAATATAGGTGGACAATGGTACTACCTTGATACAACATGGAACGATCCGACACCAAACCGTCCAAGCCAGGTTCAATATAATTATTTTCTTGTAACAGCTGACCAATTGGCAAAAGACCACGAATGGGAACAAGCAGGGCTTCCAGCAGCAACAAGCACAGACTTTTCGTTTATGCATGAAATGACAGAAGCATACACAGCTAATGGAGAAGTTTATTACAATAACAAAAATGATAATAATAAATTATATAAGATGAATGTGGAATCGCGCGCCAAGAAAAAACTATCAGATAGCCATGCTTATTTTATCACTGCTCTGAAAGATACAGTTTATTTCAGCAATTTCTCCAATGGCGCTCGTTTGACGAAGATCCAAACAGATGGAAGTGGGCAAACGGAATTAAATAAAGAGTATTCCATGAATCTTTATATAAATGGTCAATACTTGTATTATTCATTGCAGGATGGAACGCAAAAGAATATAAAAATTAGCAATGAACTCATCGTTGATGAAGCAAAGTATTCACTTTGGGCCCAAAAAGAAACCATATTAGCTAATAAAGAATGGAAAATACAATTTAACATGCCGCTTAACAGTAAATTCGTTAATAATGAAAATGTTTATATCGTAGACAAAAACGGTGGAAAGGTTTCATTTATTCAAGCAGTAATCGAAAACGGAAATTACATCCGTTTAAAAAATAGCGGAACCTTCACGAAGGGTGAAAAGTATTATGTAGTAATTGAAAAAGATACAGCTGCCTTGTCAGGAAAAACGCTTAAAAAAGGAATCTATATGCCGTTCCTAGTAAACTAAAAAATAACCTTCTAATTCAGCCGAAGAGGTTATAGGAGTAGGTGCATACGATGCGTTGGAAAAAATAACTTCTTTCTCACAGTATGGTGATGGACTTGATTTTTTGGCTCCTGGAACAGCAATTTGGAGCACTTATCCCGGAGGAGTATATCGTTCGATGGGTGGAACCAGCATGGCAAGCGGTTTTGTTACGAAAGCGGCAGCAACTTTAATGGCGTATACAGGACAGACGGACCAAGATCATATTAGGGAATTAATGAAGCGAACGTCTACGCCAATAGAAGGTAATCGATTTTCAAAAATAAATGTAATAGAAGCGCAAAAATTTGATAATGAAATACAAAGTATAATAGAGACACAACAAAATGTGGATGGCGAAAAAGTTTCCAACCATACTAAGCCCTGGATCACTCATTTCAATATGAATCTCGACAAAGGTAGCGTTACAAACCGGGCAATTTACATTGTTAATCAGCAAGGCGTATTAAAAAAGACAAATGTTGAAGTTCAAACAGATAAAAGAGCCGTCAAAACCGTGCCACTTTCTAGTTACTCGATAAGCGAAACATATTATCTAGTTATAAATGATCAAATTAAGAGTGAAACGAATAAAAAATTAAAGAATAGTAAAGTTTACGCGTGGAGCTTAATTCCTTAAGGTAGACCTGTCATTCCTATGCTTGAAGAAAGTTGCGTACTAAAATAGAGAAAAAGCTGCGCCGGAAGGAAAAGATTTCCTGTGGCGCAGCTTTTTTGTTACTCGACTGTAAAAGTCATTTTTGTTCTTTTACCCAGCTTGCTTCCTTTTTCTGTCTGAACTCCATCGCTGATGTAAAGCGTGTATTTCTTACCGGATTCATAGCCTGTACCGGCAGGAGCGGAAACATATACCTTTTCTTTATCTTCCGCCAGGCTTACGTTAATTCCTTCGACCTTGTATCCATCTTCGTTTACAACAAAAATACTTTCTCCATTTACACTTGAGGCTTTTAGCTCTTTATTGAAGCCAATTGTCCACTTGTAATCAGCCGCTACAACCCTGTCATTTTTCTTCCAGACTTCCCACTCACCGGATACATCAGGCTTTTTCGGCTGGCTTGATCCTTCCTTGAATGAAAAAGAAACTGTAAATGTTCCTTCTGCATTCGGCAGTTTGATCATCGGATAAGAAAGGTTTGGTACCTCAACCTCATATTCTTCTTTGGCGTTTTTAAATGTTAAGATCCCCGAGATATTTTCATCATTCTTTCGTACATTTGTCAGGTGATTCCCGTACTCATCTGTTATTTCAAGCAATTCATTTTGGCCGTACATTTGAACATACTGACCACCATTATAGGTATCTTGGTTAAACTTAAGGGTAGTGGTCAGGTTCCCGCCGATATGAATCGTTTGATCCACTGAAACATCGATGTTTTCTTTTCGGAATTCGTACGTCCATTCTTCGTCAACCTTCACATTAAATTGATGAAAATTGTATGTGGCTTTACTTGCATATAGATTTTCTAGCTTTTCTGCACCATCATAGTAAATGTGGTAGCAGGAGTCGATAAATTGAAAGCTGCATAGTGCTAAGTTATCCACACTAGCGCTGGCACCAAAGTCAAGGTTTAGTGTTAACTTTGCGATATCTTCTTTATTAAATAGGACCGTTTCGTCCTGGTTTTCGAAGTTTAATTTGTCTGTTAATAAGTTGTATACATTTCCTTCTTCTGTTGCGGTAATCTGCATAGAGTATGCCCCTTTTGGCACGTAAAGGACGTCATTTTCTTTTGTAATATGGTGAAAAGCAGCAGCAGGCATTCTCGTATTATTTTCATCAAAGTAACTCAAATAAATGGTGTTTAAAACAATATTTCCAGTTGTGTTTGGAAGATTTAATTCTAATTTTGTATACTCTTCTTCTTCAACAGCAACTTGAACAGCTTTTCCGCGGTCTTCCCCATTGATGACAAATTTATAAAGACGATTACCTTCCGTGAAGAATCCGATGAACGGACCTTTTGCTGTCCAGTCTATTCCGTAAATTTCCAATTCATTTTTTTCAGAATCCGCTTCTGTTTGAATACTCATGTATCCATAATAATCATTTTCTTCTTGATAATTCAACTCCCATAAAGAAAGATGTTCCGCTTGAACATCATCAGGAAGCTGAAGAACGACGTCAACCTTTTTTTCAATAACCTTAATCGGGACTGACGTTTTTGCTCCTTTGTATTCTACAGTTAAAACGGCTTCACCTGCGGATTGGCCGCCTAGGTGATATTCCTCTACTGTGAAAATTGTTTCATCTGAAGAAGTGAAAGCTGCCTTTTCATAATCAACATATTCGTGCGAGCCGTCTTTGTAATACGCTGCGATGTCGATATCCCACTTACCAAGATCTCCTCCTTCAATGATTGTGTACTCTTCTTTCATAATTTCTATGTAGTCTAGTGCCTTTTCTTCTTCTTGCTGCTTTTTCAACGTAATAGTAGTTTCTGCATTCTGTACTTTAACAGGCAGCGAGTCCGCCGCGAATCCAGATGAAGCATTCGGCAGCAGCAATGCAGCTGTTAGAACTAGCGTTACTATTTTCCTCAAACTATTTCCTCCCTGCATTTCTTATTTTATCCATTATTTTATCATTCCTTTAGTTAGAATTCTAGATGATGAAATCAAATGCTTTATAAATATTCATATTACCTACAATGCCTATGGGAAATTTCTGCATGAGAACTCGAATAAGGGCAAAGGGCGCCGCGCCTTACTTATACAAAACATAAAAAGCTGCGCTACAGGAGAATTTCTTCCTCGGCTGGCGCAGCTTTTAGTTTATTTCACGATAAATTTCATCCGCACAAGATTTTTGTGAACCTTACCGTTCGTACTTTTAATTTTATCTTTAATAAATAAATAATAGTCACCGGTATCCCATTCCGTTTTAGGAGAAACCAGTACTTGTTTTTTGTTTGCAGGATTCACTGATGCTGTAAAAGAATCGATTAGATGTATACCAGAAGGATCACTTGCTGCAAAAATGGAGTTTGTATCTAAAGAAGCCGGATCAATTTCATAATTAAAAGTTATAGTAAATGTTTTAGTTTTATCAACGTTCTGGGCTTCAAAGTCTGTCCAGATAATCGGAGGCAGGGTACCTGTCACATTAACGTTTGTTGAAGCGGTAAAACCGCCATCTTCCGTAACTGCTTTAATAACGGCAGTTCCGCTGCTAACTCCCGTTACAATTCCGTTTGAGTCAACAGAAGCTACTTTTGGATTGCTGCTGGACCATTGTAGCGTTTGGTTATCTGCATTTTCTGGAAGAATTGTTTCAAATAAGGCCTCAGTCGGTTTTTTGGTTTCTGCCGTTATCTTCACAACGGACGAAACGGTCTGTCCGTTCCAGGAGGCCGTGATTATCGCTTTACCTGCATTTTGTGCGAAAATCAAGCCTTTGTCATCAACAGCCGCGACTGCAGGGTTGCTTGAAGACCATTCGAAATTATGCTCTTCGTCCGTAGGAGTCAGCACTGCTTCAGCCTGCGTCATTTCACCTTTTTTCATAAACAGCTTTTTGGTCAGCATAGTTAAAGCTGCTGCTGGCTTTTCATACAGCATTTCTGTGCTGAATTGATACCACTCATCTGTATATAGATGCTGATAATCGGATAGCTGATAAGCGGTTAAATAATAAGTACCTGCCTCCAACGGATACCCTAAATATTGAAAAGAATCCTCCGGCCCGGAATGATAGCTGTAAGTAACAGGAGAAAGGTCTTCGGTAAATAAGTCAAATGCCAGGTCCTCTTCCCACCCTTTTCCAACCGTGTTTTCACTAGTCCAGCCGCCCGTTAAAACAAATAAGCCGTTCTCCTCAATAGTAAAGCGATAATAGTCCGTATCATCAAACGTTTCTGTAATGGAGCCAAAGGCGGTTCCAGCAGCAGAAATTGTATTAGCCGTTGCTTGTTCATTATTTGGTTCTTCTTCATAGTAAACATTATTTTTTAAGGGCTGGCTTTTAATGAGCGCCCCTTCAGGTTTAGTGGGAGAATTTAATGCTGTTTTCAAAATTTCTTGATTTGCATGTACATCTAAATTTAAATAAATTTGCTGCTTGTCTAATGAAAGGCCAGTTACATGCTTAGGTGCTGCATAATCAAGAGCATTTTTAACGGCAAGCTCCGCATTTATTAGTCCATATCCATATTCGTTGTCAAAGCCGGCAGGACCAAGATCTTCTGTCGAAGCACGTATTAATTTAACAGCGTCCTCAGATGAAAGCGCTGGATAAATACTTTTTGCCATAGCTAAAATACCGGCAGTGATCGGTGAAGCAAATGATGTGCCGTCCGCCGTTTCATATTTCCCATCTGAAGAAGTCGTCAAGATGGCCGATCCAGGTGCAGCAACATCTACATATTGATTATGAGTCGAGAAAAATGATCTTTCTTTATTGGAATCAACAGCTCCAACTGAAATTACATTTTCATAAGAAGCAGGATAGGAAACAGCATTACCCTCATCAGCTCCATTTCCTGCAGCGGCAACGACAATAATACCAGCTTCAACAGCACGCTGAATAGCTGCATTTTCAATAGCAGAGTAATTGCTTCCGCCAAGACTTAAATTAATAATATCGGCGTTTTGTTCAACCGCATAATTGATGGCTTGAACCGTATCGGTTAAATAAAAAGAACCTTCATAGTCAGAAGCACGGATCGGCAAAATTTTCACATTGAACTCGCCGGCTGAACCGGCAATGCCTATTTCATTGTTTGTTTGAGCTGCTACCGTGCCAGCAACCATTGTACCGTGACCAGTAAGATCGTTTATTTCGGACGTTTCATTATAAAAGTCATAGGCACCTGGCACAATTTGATTTTTTAAATCTTCATGATTCAGGTTAACCCCAGAGTCAATTACAGCGACAACGACATCTTTCTTTTGAGCATCCTTATGGAGCCATGCTTTAGGCGCCTCGATGGCCCTGATCCACCATTGCTCCTGAAGCATAGCATCATTAGTAGAATAAACAGACCGCAAAATTGTATTGGCTTCAACCGCTTTGATATGCTTTTCTTTTTTCAGCTCTTTAACGACTTGAGAAATATGCTTTTGGTTGGAAAGAGTAAGAACATCCGTTGTCGGGCTGATTGCTTTAAGACTGGATACTGAAGAAGAAACAGAGGAACGAATGTTTTTTTTCTTAATACGGCTAACTTTTTCATCATACAGAACTAGAATTTGTTTTTGTTTTACTGCAGCCGTTGCTTTTTCTTTTTCAATCACTGCCTGTAAATCTGGAATTTCAGCCTTTGAAGAAGGAAGTGAAACATTAATTAGTAATAAAGGTATAGATAAAACAAGGGCTATAATTCTTTTGACCATAACTGTCACTCTCCGTACAAGTAATTTTTACTTAGTCCGATTATAAGCGATCAAATTAAGAACTTATAGACATTTTTCTTCAGTTTTTCAGAAATTAGCCGATAAATAACAAAGATGAGAATATATCGGAAGGAGGATGGCACGGTAATCATGTGCCTGAAAATATGAAAAAATTAACAATGGGGAAAATGATCGCTGGCCTTATGGCGCTTTCTATTGTGCAGCCGTCCATACTTACAGAAGCGGCTGAAGCAGAATCTGTTATTGGGGCTACAACTGCCTATGAAGGTACGAAAGGGAAAGTCGTAACGGTGACTGTATATGTAGAAGGTGCCGAAGAAAGTGCGGGCGGCTCCATTAAGCTTTCCTATGACGATACAGCGTTAACGATTTCAAAAACAGAAGCAGGCAGTGAGCTTGATGGCTACCTAACTTCAATCAACAGTGCTTCTCCGGGAACGATTGAAGCAACATGGGCAAAGGCGGAAGGAGAGTTGCAGAAAGGTACGTTACTAACATTCCAGGCGCGTCTTGCCAAGACCATTGAAAAAACAGCGGTCAATATTGAAGATGCAGAGCTATATAAAGCCGATTTGTCGACGCTGGCAGTCAAGACATTTGATGGCGAAGTAAAACCGTTTCCAGGGAGCGAGCAAAAGCGTGATTCAAAAGTGAAAAACAATAAAGAATGGATCGTACGGCTGAACAATGCGGTTCATCCGGCAACGGTCAACAAGCACAATGTCTGGGTTACTAATAAATATGGAAAGCTAATTGATGTGAATGTACAAGTGTCAGATAAAACATCGTTTAATATCGTGCCAAAAGTGCCATATGCAAGTGGAACTTATACAATCACTATTTCTGATCAGATACGCGGACAGGATGGAAAGCAATTGAAGAATCCGATTAAATATGAGTTTACGGTAGAGTAAGGAGAGAGAAGATGGCTAAAAAGTGGTTAAAAGCAGCGGCAGCTTCCATAATTGCGGCAGCTTCCTTTTATACAATTAATTCAGCAGGGGCCGCAACAGAGACGCTGATGGAAGTGGGAGAGGTACGCTCCACCAGCGATCAAGCCGTTGTGCCGGTAACGATTCGAAATATTACTTATCTAATGTCTGGACACGCAGAGATTACTCTTCCCGAGAACACGGTTAGCGTAGAAACAGCTCAATTTACGCCTTCAAAGCAGTTTACTAATAATTTATTTCGAACAATCAGTAATGTGGAAGATTCAAAGCTGGTCATCGATTTTTACTCAGAGAGCCCTGATGCACAGCAAATCAAAGGCGGCCAGGCTGTTATTGGCTATATAACGTATAACTTGTCCGACTCTTTTACACCGGGAAAAGCTGTCACACTGGATTTGTCTGCGGTGTCAGTCAAAGGCCGTTATAATGCGGATGTAGCCGTGAAAGAGCTCGATGGAGAAATTAAAAATAAAATGCCCATTGGCGATGTAGTGGGTAACAGCAAAGTCACTGCTACAGGCGCTATGCGGATTCTTCAGCATATTAACGGAAACTTTATTACAGAAAAAGAAGCATTTTTATCAGCGGACGTTGATGCAGACGGAATTTTAACGCAGCAGGATGCGATGCAAGTACTTGATTTTTCAACAGGCAAGCGGCTGACGTTTCTTGCTTTGGCTGCTAAGGAGCTGCCAAACGGCGTTTTGAAAAGTGAATACTATGAAAAAGTCGAAGCACGCCATGGCAGGGCACCTTATACATTTAAAAAGCGGTCAGGAACGATACCTTACGGCTTAAAGTTAAATGAACAAACGGGTGAAATCATTGGCCTGCCCACAAAAGCCGGCACAAACACGTTTACCATAGAAGTAACAGACGCCGTCGGTGATACAGCAGAGCGATCTTTCACCATTGGAGTGGTTGACTCCTATATCGCTTCGGTCGAAAAGCTGTATCCAATAAACGTAAAGCGTGGAGAAAAGCCGAATCTTCCAGCAGAAGTAACTGTCACATATAAAGATAAGTCAATCGGTAAAGAAACAGTCCATTGGAATGAAGTGGATACAACTGTTTTAGGAGAAGTAACAGCAAAAGGCCTGATTGGTGATACTGGTTTTATGGTTCAGGCTACAGTACATGTTGTAGACGAAAACTATTTGAAAAATACGTCGTTCGGTTACTTCCAAATGCTCAATATTTACACCGTGATTGTTGACGTAAATCCTGAAGTGTATAGTGTGACGATTAATGGCATCCCAGCCCATTATGAAGGAGCCGGCCAGTACAGCCTTGCCAGCGCCGCGTTTACGAAAGGAAATCCAGTCATCATCCAGCTTTACGATAAATATGGGAACCTGCTTGAAACAAAATCTCAAAAGCTCGTTATCCAGTAACACGGGGGAATAAAATGAACACATTGCTTAAGCGTATGTTCGCGTTTGCGCTGGTATCAGGGGCTGTGCTGTCTGCCGCCCCTGATACCGAGGCAGCTACGAAGCCATATGAGTATACATTTGAAAAAGAAACCGAGCTCTTCAATGGAATTAGCTCAATGAATAAAGTGAAAATTACGCTCGACAAAACGATTGAGCTGAAAGATACGAATGGTGATAAAAAAGTTGATAGTAGAGACTTATTCGATCCTGCCTCGCCGGAAACAAGCCCTCTTTATGTTGTGCAAAAAGACGGTACGGAACGGTTAAATATTATTAAAGATATTACGCAGTCGGGCAATGTTATCACCATTCTGTTTAAAAACATGGAGTTAGTAGACTATACAAATCCAGAAAAATGGGCCTATGAAATCATCATTGACAAAGAAACAACTCGTTTTGACCAGTTGGAAGAGTATCGCATTGCCTTCAATATTTATGATATTTTACCAGGTTTTAAGTCAACCTTTATTGATACAGATGCTTCTATTATCAATAATAATGTTTTTAAGTATAATGCGCCCCGTGATGTATATGTGCATGTACCAAAAGTGTTTATTACTGGAATTGAAACGATCCATCGCTACCAGGGCGTCATCCCTGACCAAATCGGTCCGGCGCTTTCTAACATTGATATTTATGCCGATGAGGAAGCAGCACGCTTAAAGGTGGAATTTGGCACATTGTTTGGAAGTCAGTACAGCCGGGACATAATGCGCCGCGAAGATATAGAAGGCTTTTCAATGGGACAAGCTGGTATTAATCAGATTACGGATAATCAAAGCGAAACCGCTTCTGAATTTACGCTGCGTACATATAACGAGTATGGGCGCTTTCTCGAAGAAAGAAAGTTTCGTTTGAAGGTCGCAGACCCGAAAAAAGACTACATTATTAATGACTACGTCACTGTTTCACCAGAAATTTTTGGGCAGGCCTATTCATTGTATGATTTAATGGCTGATAAGACGTTGCTTGAAAACATTGTAACCCATATACCGGTTAGCCAGCTTGATACACTCGGCATTACATATGCCGCCGCAAAAAAATCTGTCAGTGTCAAAGATGTAGAGCAACTGAAAATGGCGCTTGCTAACGACAAACTGGAAAAGATTCATTTAGTGAACAATGTTGACCTTAATGGACAGGCTCTTACAGTAGGCAGATCCGTCACGATTGAGGGTCCAGCGGAAATCAAGGGTAAAGTAGAGCTGAAAGGCAATGGGATTTCTGTCCGTTTAAACCATGTGACCGTAAATGGGGACCTTTCTTTGGATATTGGCGAGGGCGGAACCGCTATCCTTGAACAAACTACTGTAAACGGGACAACAAACGATCCGGCAACAAAAATTATCAGTGCCAACAACAAGTCGGTTCATTTGTACAATTTTGCTTCATCAAACGGGATTGAAACAGCTAATAGTATGCCAATCCGTATTGTAACTTCGACTCCAATTCCATTTGTTAAGCTGAATGGCACAGCAGCCGTTACGCTTGAAGGAGAATACGAAGCCGTTCATAGCGCCCAAACAACAACGCTTGATGTAAATCAAGGGACAAAAATCGGTGCGCTGACAGTAGAAGAAGGAAAAACGCTGACAGTCACAGGGAAAGGCGCTACGATTGCGTCTTACACAGGCAGCATTGAATTTCCAGACGGAGAAGAGAATGTAATTACCATTCCACCAATGGAATGGACCTATCCGGCTGAACTGAATAATACACCCGATGGATGGGCCCAGATCGGAAAAGCCCTTTCTGTCCAGGTTGACGGTGAAGGAAACCCGATTCCATCAGGCACTGCATGGCAGGTGATCGGCCACAGCTTTGACAGCTCCGTAATCATGCATTGGGACAATGAAAAAAACACATTAAAACTCGAAGGCCTTCCGATAGAGGGACTCCCGTTCACTGGAACGATCGTGCTGCAGGGCGTAAATAACAAAGCAGTTTACAATGTAACAGTTCCGATTCTTGTAGAAGGGTAATAGAAATGGTGGTGAGATAAAATGGCTGCATGGATAAAAAGAAAATATAATATCTTGATTGTCCTGCTGCTGCTGCCAGTGTTTCTATTTTCTAGTTACACAGCAGAAGCGTATGGACCCATTCATCATGAAAAAGTAATGGAAGCAGGAAAGGGACACTTTGTCGTTTTAAAGGAAGACGGAAGTGTTTGGAGCTGGGGCGATAACCAATATGGCCAGATGGGTGCCCAGACGCTGCCGGCGCTAAACTTTGCAGCGCCGCTTCAAGTAAAAAAGCCGGATGGCAACCGATTTCTAAATGCTAAGTCAGTCGCCGCCGGAGGACACCATACAGTTGTCTTAGACGCAGATGGGCTTGTTTGGACGTGGGGCCGCAACGATGAAGGGCAGCTCGGCCATTCTTCCTTTGCTTATCGAGATGCCAATCCAAAAGCTGTTGGAGGACTGCCGGCAATTATTGCGATTGCAGCAGGAGACCAGCATACGCTTGCCGTGGATGAGCAGGGTAATGTTTGGGCATGGGGCCGCAATGCCTATGGCCAGGCTGGCAAAGATGCCATGACCGGGAATGTGCCTAAGCCTGAAAAAGTTGCAGGTATCACCGATGTTGTGGCAGTGGCAGCCGGTGCAGAGCATTCTGTTGCTTTAAAGCGTGATGGAACGGTATGGGCATGGGGCCGCAATACAACCGGCCAGCTTGGCAACAGCGAGACAAAGGATGTAAACAGTAGACCGCAGCAGGTGCCAGGCTTAATCGGTATTACCGAAATAGCGGCGGGCGACAACCATACGCTTGCTTTAAAGCAGGATCGCACAGCTGTTTGGGCATGGGGATCCAATTCCTATGGCCAGCTTGGTGACGGCGGCAAGGAAATGAAACTCATGCCGATTCAAGTACAAGGCATGAAAGGCGTTACCGAAGTTTCAGCCGGCGATAACCATACAGCTGTGCTGAAAGAGGATGGAACTGTCTGGACATGGGGACGTAATACATCCGGGATAGGGACAAGCCGTTCAACACCGATTCAAGTAAAAGGAGTTGAGAATGCCGTTGCATTAGGCGGAGGAGGCGGATCGGACAGCTTTACAATTGCTGCCCGTGAAGATGGAACCGTTTGGCTGTGGAACAAGGCATCTTCCGACCCCAACACAAATCTTCCTGTTTTTAAACAGGTTCACGGGATAAGTAATGTTAAAAAAGCTTCTGCATTTCCGTTTGTGCAGGGCAGCCAGGTACTGTTCCGCTACTTTGGCGACAGCAGCACAGGTTCAGTGAAAGTAAGCGGAAGCTTTAACGACTGGGTGGATCTCCCGCTTGAAGAAGTCAGCCCGAATGTATGGGAACTTCAGGTAACGATGAAGCCAGGGGACTATAATTACGGCTTTATGGTAAATGGCATATGGACAACGGATCCGTTAAACCGAAACAAGACAATCAATGAATTCGGCAGCTCATTCAGTGTACTGAACGTTCCCATTTATGCAACGGAAGGCCCGGTTATTGACGGGAAAACGGTGACCTTTTCTTATAGCAGTCATGATCAGCCCCATAGTCTGTTAGAGCTTGATGCAAGAACAGAATATGTAGCAGTGGCCGGCAATTTCAGCGGCTGGGATGAAATTCCGCTTGAAAAGCAGCCAAATAATACGTGGACACTGACCAAAACGCTTGAGCCGGGTGAATACTACTACTCCTTTATTGTGAGGGACGCCGGTACAAGTCCATATAATGAAAAAAGAAACGATCCACTTAATCCGAATTTGAAAACCGATTCCGTCACTGGTGATTCACGCAACCAGTTTGCGATTTCAGCCCTGCTGCCATTGAAAGTTCCGGTAACAGGAGTATCCTTAAATAAAGGCCCCGACTTGCCGCTTATTGTTGGAGAACAAGAATATGTAAAAGCAGTTGTTAGTCCGTCAAATGCGACAAACAAAAATGTCAACTGGAGCTCCAGTAAGCCCTCAGTAGCCAATATTGATGAAACGGGCAAAATCACCGCCGTTTCCAATGGCACAGCAGTTATTATCTGTGCAACAGAGGACGGCGGCAAAACAGCAACGGTTACCGTAAAAGTATCCGATTCGGGTGGTATAAACATTTCTTATCCAAAAGCCGGCTACCGGGAGTTTAAGCCGCCATTGGGTGAACTTCCGACAGGGGTTATCCCGAATAAAGTATGGAAGGTTAAATTTAACCAGCCTCTCAACAAAGCAACACTTCATTCAGAGAATGTATACGTAATGAACCAGTCTGGAGTGAAAGTGCCGATTTCTATCTGGCCTTCTGCTGATGGACGGACAATTGAAATCAGGCTTGCTGACGGCTTCCGCTATGCAGCCGGTGCCAGCTACTATATTTTCATTGAAAAAGGTGTTCAAACAACAACCGGTTCCGCACTAAAAGAGCCAATTCAAATGAAATTTACAATTGGCTTATAAAAATAAAAGGGTCCCGCTGGTACAGTTTAGTACACAGCGGGACCCTTTTTTGTGAATAAATATTTTGCCCAATAGGACGGGGACCATAGTAGATAAGTAAACTGCATTTTATCAATTACTTTATAGAATGACCCGGCTAATGCACTGATTAGTCTGTATCTAATCAGCTTGTTGCAAACAGAAAAGAGGCCTCCGCAGAAGCCTCTTTTTTGCTTTATTTAGTCATGAATGTCAGCTTAACCGGCTTAGATAGGAAATGCTTTGACTTAGAGCCGCCTTCAATTTGCTTATCAATCCATAGCGTATACAATACGCCGGGTTTGTATGGCTCTTTTGGCGCGACATTTACCATTTTACCGTCTAAACTGATATGAAGCGTAGCTGGCACACGCTTGCCCGCTCCATTCTCTGTTATATAGATAACATCATTAAACAGGAGCTTTCGGTCAACCGGGTAGCTGAATTGGATAGCCCACATTTTTGACACAGGAACAAGGGGATATTCATCAACTGCCCATTCAAAAGCAGAAATCATTGGAACCGGCTGCGGGCGGCTAATAATTTGATCACGCACTGCTACTGCGTATAAATCAGCTCCTTCAATTTCTTTTCCGTTTACATATGACTGCCAGCTGCTTAAAACAGACGGCTGGGCGTCAAATACATAGGAAGCAGCGTCGCGCACACGGGCGCTGCGCTCAAATGAAACATGCAGGCTCTTATCTGTATAGAAAAGAGACGTACCTGATGGAGCATTGTTCATCATATAGCGGTCTGTGCCGCTTTCAATCCATTTTGGCGGGGTGATCGCTGGAAGTAGGGCATACGTCCCTGGCTGGCTGACGAGCCCGACAAACGTTTTTTCCGTTTTCTCGCTTGGCTGCTCAATCGCATATAGTTTTCCATCCTCCCGCACAAGGCGAACAAATGCATGGCCGGACGGATTTGGCAGCTGTACTTCAATTGGCTGTACGAGACTGCCCTGCCATTGGATCTGAATCAGCTGGGAAAGATCATTTTTCCAGACTGGGTCACTGTCTACTGTGGCGTCCATTTGTGACATGTTTCTTGCTGTTAAAATAGGCGCCGTGCTTTCTGTGACAACAGCAGGAGGTACATGGAGGAACACATTATTGCTGCTTTCAAAGCTGACCCCGTGTTCTATCGCTGCGTTACGTTCAGAAGGAGCAACAGTAAACGCCTGTTTGTTAGTGGTTAAATCAATTTTCTTTTTCAAGGCATCTGGCCAAAGAACAACCGGTTTTTCAGGCTCAGCAGGCATTTCCTCTATTTTCACCGTAACGGTATACATTTTGGCAGAAGATCCGTCATGTGAGTAAACTTTATAGATAAGCGGCTTTGAAAAGTCCTGCACAGAAGTGCCGCTTATTTGTGCTTCCTCCTTCACTGTAATCTGTTCATTTCCTTGAATACCGGAAAAAGAGGCCTTCATCTTTGTGACATTCGTTTTTGCCGGAACTGTAACATGAATCGTTCCTTCCTTATGGTCAATAACCCCAACAGCTTGAATGGAAGGAAAAGAGAAAGCAGAAAACCCGATGAATTTCGTTGGGTCAGCCTCAGGATGCAAACTGACATTTGCCGGGTTGGACGGCGCACTTTCAATACCGTTGATTTTCTGCGTTACATAGTATCCAAGCCCTGCTGGCACATCGCTGAACGTTGCCGAACCTGCTTGCTTTACTGCTTTAGAATCCATTTTCTGGTCATAAGCATTATAAAGGGTAACAACCGCTGTTTCATGCTCATAAAGCCCTGAAACGGTTAATGTGCTTTCGCCTGTATAGCTGGACAACTTTTGCGGCTTAGGCGGAGCAATCGTCAGCACACGTTTTTTCTCATCCGCTGCTGCACCTCGTGAAGCCATTACATTGTAAGTCAATGTATATGTGCCTGGATGCGGAATGGTTACACATAACTTGCCGCATGAAGGCGCGTCTGGTGAAATGGATGCTGTCACCTTTTGTGATAGATCGCCATCCAGATAATCGACAGCTGATGCGCCAGGGTCCGAGAATACATGTGTCTCGCCGTTATAGTAAAGATCTTTCGACTCATTCCAAGAAAAGAACAGCTTTTCCGGCCCAATTAAGGTAATCACCGGACGGTCAGTATCAATTACATCCACAATGTTGGATTCGATGCTGACCTGGCCATTGATTGTTTGCGTTACATAATACTTACCCGGCCCAAACGGTTTAAATACATGGGTTGTTTCGCCAGGCATTAGCTGGGCTTCGTCGACCTTATTCCACTTATCTTCTTCATCATTCAATTGGTAAAGAGACAATGTCGTCAAAATGCCGACAGTTCCTGGCATAGCTCCCTTAACACCGATTTCGCCGATGTCGGCTGAACTTCCGATGGCAGTAACCGCGCCTGGCTTAACCGTAATGGTTCTGGTAATCGGCTTTGCCTTGTTGCCTGCCGCATCTGTTACGTGATACGTAATCGTGTAAATGCCTGGCTTTTGAATATCAACAGAACCACTCGTTACTACGTTTAACTGATCGCTCTTATCAATATTGTCAGTAGGAGAAGCACCGTATTCGGTGTATTTTTCCCCGGCCGTTAGCGTAATGGAAGCATCTCCATTTAATGAAAGAACGGGCGGTGTTTTATCTAAAACATCGATCCGCTTGGACGGGTCACTTTTCACGCCGTTAAATTCCTGGATTACATAATACTGCTCACCAACCGGAACGTTAATGATTTCATAAGTTTCCGCATTTGTATTTGTAATTGTTTGAATCAGGTTGTCTTCCGCACTGTCCCCTGTGTCTTTGTACAAATAAAGGAAAGCGCCAGGAATAACTTGGTTAACGGTAATTTCGCCAGTGGAATCAGCCGGAATATTTGGGCTTGTGTGCACTGGGCTCAATGTCACTACATTCGGAGCAATCGTCACCACACGCTCGGCAGTAGATTCATTCCCGACAGTATCCCGCGCTGTATATGTAATTTTATATACACCCGGGATAGAAGGAGATGGGATCACTTCATTAGCATCGCTTGTGACCTGAACCGGCATCCCGTCATTGTCAGCTGCCGTAACGCCCGGCTCTATATAACTTGCCGGATAAATGATGCGCATCTGGCTTGCCCCTGTCAGTGTGACCACAGGAGCCTGCTCGTCTTTAATCGTTACTTCATTGGAATCAAGACTCATCAGCCCGTTTTTAACTTGAACCGCCACATATTTACCGGCAGGCAGGCCTGTAAATACATAGCTGGTTGAAGTGGAAAAATCGAATGTTTTAAAAGGTGTTTCACGGTCGGTTGTTTTATACAATTCCACTGTATAGCCAAGCATCCCGCCGTTCACGCGAAGAGAGCCTAGATTATTGGATGTTCCGCTGTCGCTCTCTGCGATGGCGGTCAGCTTATTTGGCAAAATATCGACGAGATCAACAGAAAAAGCACTTTCTGCACCATTAACCGTTTGGGTAACACGATAGTTTTTTCCAACCGGCACATCGGTAAAGGTCTGCTGGCCACTTACATCAGCAGTCAACTTCCTTGGCACAAATCCAATCAGCGTTTCGTTGTAAAGCGTAAATGTTGCGCCTGGAACGCCGCCAGTGACTTTAATTTGTGAAGATCCACGTTCAGATGTAATGACGACAGCAGCTGGACTTACATTCACAATGCTGGACGGGTCAGAGACGACCGCTTCGCCTTCTTCATTTAGGGTTGTAGATGTCACATAGTAGCGTCCGGGGAGCGTGTCATTGAAAACAGTTGCTGCCCCTGCATTCAGCTGTGATTTTCGAAGCATTCCCGATTCGGTATAAAGCTTCAGTGTGGAACCGGGCGGCGCATTGGTAACCGTCACGGTACCGGTGCCGGTGCTGCCAACCGTGCTTCCTGTGACAATGCCGGGAAAAGCGTCTGCAAAAGCCATTTGGTAAACAAGAGAAAAGCTCAGAAGAAATAAAAATACAATCGAGATTTTTCGCTTCATTGTGCCACCTACTGTTCCATAATTTGATAGTGCTGTTCTTCTAAAAGATCTCCATGCAGGTTGTAGGCCCGAATCCTCAAGACATCTTTGTCCATCAGCCCCTGGAAGCCACGTGAAAATTGCTTGGACATACCGGCATGCAGCGTTGTTTCATCAGAGCCGTTAATAGAAGCCGTCATCGAATGAACCGATCCTGTTCCGGTCGCTACAATATTAGTAACGATTGGGTTTAGAACGGCTTCCACCGAAGAAATATGCACCCCTTGCAATTTAAATAGCATCGATGTTTTTTCAGATAAGGTCTTGCCGGACTTTGACATAACGTTATTTGTCACAATGACCCGGTAAGGGGTATTAATAAAAAAAGGAGACTCTGGAACGAGCATAACTGATTTTGAATCTATTGACTTTTCTAGTGCAACCGGATGTTGAGTGCCGGAAGGACCCTCAATATAAATATAGTTTTTGTATGCGGGTTCAAAAGAGATTTCTGAATTGAAATGAACAGTCCATGTTTTATGAGGATCGTTAATAATCTTTAAATCCAACATTTTTGCGGAAGCGGGTTCACTTAATATTAGTAAACTAAAAATATACACAAATATATATAAAATAACTTTTTTCAAAATATTGCCTCCTTGTTATTTAAGTATTACTTTTATCACTGTAATATAG
>NZ_JAKGCR010000040.1 GCF_022668875.1 Domibacillus sp. PGB-M46
AATGGTGACCCCTACGGGATTCGAACCCGTGTTACCGCCGTGAAAGGGCGGTGTCTTAACCGCTTGACCAAGGGGCCATTTTATATTGTTTGAATTGGCTCCGCAGGCAAGACTCGAACTGGCGACCGATCGGTTAACAGCCGATTGCTCTACCACTGAGCTACTGCGGAATAGTCTGTATCAGCGACAGCTATTAAATAATAACACCATCATTTAATAGAGTCAACACATTTTTAAAATTTTATTTCGAAAATCCTTCTTTGTGTTTTTCTTCCCTTTATTTTAGAAGATACCCCATTTAAAGAATCCCCGTCTACCCTGTATAAAGTTACTAAGTTCTCTTCATCTGCCTGCATTTCTGATGAACCACTTTCAAGGCAGACTGGCTGCCTTTCTTCCCTTTTAAGGATCTAATTTTGATAGAATCCCGCTGGACGGACGATCCGATTCCAAAACGACTGAAGTTTTTCCATCTTATTTTCTCACTTTTCTATCCCCCTTTCTCTTTAGTTCTTTATGCAAAAAAACGGATCTATTCTTTTAAAAGAATAGATCCGTTTTTTTGGCTAGCACCTCACAACAGCTTGTTTCTATTTTATCCCCAAATTTCTTTTGCCACATCCACAATAAATTTTAATTTTGCCCATTGCTGTTCTTCTGTTAATTTATTGCCATGGTGTGTGGAAGCAAATCCACATTGCGGGCTGATGCAAATTTGTTCAAGTGGAACATACTTGGCTGCTTCCTGTACACGAGCTTTGACTGCTTCTTTATCTTCTAATTCGCCGTTTTTAGAAGTAAACACTCCCAGCACGACTTGTGGTCCGCCTGCTGGAATATGTTCTAGTGGCTTGAAGTTACCGGAACGCTCATCATCATATTCTAAGAAAAAGCCGTCTACTTTTTCTTTCGCAAAGAAACTCGGAGCAATCCGGTCATACGGACCTTCGAAAGCCCAGGCAGATTGATAGTTTCCGCGGCAAAGGTGAGTGGTGACTGTTAAGTCTTCTGGTTTGCCTTCAAGCACTCCGTTTACCACACGCAAAGCAAGGTCAATCAATTTTGCTCTTTCCAAATCACTTTTCGCAAATGGAAGTTCCGGTGCACAAAGCCCTGCAATATACACATCATCCAGCTGCAGGTAACGGCAGCCCGCATTATAAAATGCGCCAATTGCATCGCGATAGGTTTGAATAATATCTTTTGCGAAATCTTCAATCTCCGGATAAATGTCTTCGTTGCGGATACCGGCATTAAAAAATTGATTTGGACTTGGAAGTGTGATTTTGGCAACTGCACGGTCATCCACGATTTCTTTAAATTCGATAAAATCTTTAAGATGAGGATGATTAGGATTAAAAGATACCTTGCCCGTCACACGCACATCATACGCTTCCGTTTCTACACCTTCAAATTTATATCCATGGTCAGGAACATACCCTTCTACACCGTTCAGTTGCTCCATGAAATCCGTATGCCAAAATCTTCGGCGGAATTCGCCGTCCGTTACCGCTTGAAGGCCGACTTCAATTTGTTTGTCCACGATTCTTCTGATTTCTTCTGTTTCCACGGCGTGCAATTGTTCAGCTGTAATCGCACCATCTGCGAATTTCTTTCTCGCATCATGAATTGATTGAGGACGAAGCAAGCTTCCTACGTGATCTGCTCTAAATGGCGCTTTAACCGCTGTTTTTGTCATTTGAATTCCTTCTTTCCTCTTGTTTTATGGAAAACGTTCTTTATTGGGGTATTTAAAGACTGTTCTCCCCTGGATGAGACTGCTTTTCTTTTGTCTTATTGATGTGAGATAAATGTAACATGGAAAAATACGCACAGGATAACACATAAAATCTATTTCTTGTTATAGCTTTAAGCTAGAACCACCGTAGTTCTTCGTTATCCTTTTATTTAAATACGGGGATATACCCATCTTTCAGACGATTAAATTATAGGGATAGAAGTATACTCATGCGACAGCCACACAGAAAAAGGCCTCCTCCCTATTCAATGAATAAAAGACCTTGTCTGGCAAATGAATGTTTGAAAAGCTTTTCCGTATAGATTATTGCTTCGGCACTAGGAAAGGGACTTGTACATTTTTTGCATTATTATTGATACAAGTAAAAAAATGGGGGTGAAATGAGCATGCACTATAAGGAGTATGGAGATAAAAGCTCTGCGCTCATGGTCTTTATTCACGGCGGCGGGGTTAGTGGATGGATGTGGGATAAACAAGTTGAATACTTTTCTTCAAAATTCCATTGTTTAGTTCCAGATATGCCCGAACAGGGAAACAGCAAAAGCGGAACACCCTTTACCATAAACGGAGCTGCTGAGGAAATCATTACATTGATTGAGGAAGCAGGTAAAGGCAAACCTGTTATTGCAGTCGGTTTCTCGTTAGGAGCTCAAGTGTTAATCACCATACTCAGTAAAAAGCCAAAGCTGATTGATTTCGCCATGATTAATAGTGCTTTAGTGAAACCTATACCTTTCGCGAACATGCTAATCAAGTCTATGCGGTTTGCCTTTCCTTTTGTAAAGCTTAAAGCTTTTTCTAACATTCAAGCAAAATCTATGTATATCAATGAAGACTACTTTAATATTTATTATCAAGAGAGCCGTCAAATCAGCAAGGATACATTTTCCCGAATTATGAACGAAAACATGTCATTTAAAACACCACAAACCTTTAAGGACGCACGCAGCAAAATAGTCGTTACCGTAGGAGAGAAAGAGAAAAAAATCATGAAAGACTCCATGAGGGAAATTTTGAAAAGCAACCCAAATTGTAAAAGTATAATCCTTCCCGAAATAGGTCACGGCTTTCCTTTAGCAAATCCTCTGCTTTTTAACAACTTGCTGGAAGAGTGGATTGAAAATGATGTTCTTATAACGGAAACTTGATTTTATTTCTTTTTTTAGCTTTAAACAACACCTGTTCAAATTGCGGGATTCTGGACTGGAACCATCTTCCAGTCTTACTATAATCATAGAATTGATAATAAAAAATGTCATTATCTATTCCATCAATGCAAGTACATAACCTTTCTAATTAAATATAACGAAGAAAAAGGTATGGAAAAGGATCAAAGATTAATTCTTCATATGAGAATGCAGCATAGGAAACTTCACGCTGGTACTCCATGACACTGTTACCAGCATTCCATGCCTGTCCGAACGAATAAATAGAATATTAAGTATTTATTATTTGACAGATTAGTAGTAAGATAAAATTCTACAACAAGAAAGAGGTTATCATATGTATACATCATCATTATCCAAAGAAACAACTAAAACAAAAGTTTTAGTGATCAATGCTCTTTTTGTCGCGTTAACCCTGGTAGCCACAATGTTCATTAACATAAAGCTCCCGATCATGGGTAACGGAGGCCTTATCCACCTAGGTAACGTACCTCTTTTTCTAGCAGCCTTCCTTTACGGCAGAAAAACAGGCGCAATTGCAGGCGCCTTCGGGATGGGCTTGTTTGATGTTCTTTCTGGCTGGGCCATCTGGTCACCGTTTACATTCGTTATTGTAGGTGCCATGGGCTTTGTAGCCGGTCTCATAGCAGAAAAAGTACCCGGCAAAAGAATCGTTGTCTTTGCATTAGCAGTAGCTGCTGCACTGGTGATCAAAATCGTAGGCTACTATTTTGCTGAAGTGATTCTTTACGGTAACTGGATTCAGCCATTCGGCTCTATCCCAGGAAACGTTCTCCAAGTTGTCGTAGCCGGTATTATTGTCGCGCCACTGGCAGGACGCTTAAGCAAAAGAACTGGACAGCTTTAAAAGATATAACGGCATAAGTAACCGGTACTGGATAATCCGGCAGATGAAAAAAGACGAGTTTAACTCGTCTTTTTTTTGCTTTTTTGATGGATCCCTAGGAAAAACCCAATAGATTTTAATGTTCTAGAAAAAATAATCCATGAGTAATCGGACAATATTTTGTTATAATGAATCTATTAAATGACATAACAGGAGAAAAAAACCATGAAAAAGCCATTGAATGTTTTAGCTGCATCACTTGTAGCAGGGACAGTGCTTACTTCTTCCCTTTCGCCAGCATTTGCAGAAAATGCGCAGGCAGCTACAGAAAACAATTTGTCGCCACTGAATGCGAAAGCAGCATCCGTATCGTTTACGGATACAGAAGGAACAAGATACGAAGAAGCTGTTGCCTTTCTCTATGAAAGCGGAATAATAAACGGATTTCCCGATTTAACTTTTGGAATTAATCAGCCAGTTAAGCGTGTAGATGCGGCTGTGATACTCGGCAAATACATGGGCCTTGACGCCAAGTATCCAAACCCGCCAAAATCCGGATTTACAGATGTGCCAGAGCGGGCAGCTCCCTATGTCTCAGCGCTGAAGGCGGCAGGTGTTGTCAACGGCAAAACCCCTACGGAGTTTGGTTCTGGCTCTAACATTACAAGAGGCGAAGCCGCTATTATAATTTACAATGCGCTTAAATATTCAATGGATACCAATAATGAGCCGACTCCATTTACGGACGTTAAAGGAACAAGATATGAAGGAGCTGTACGCGCCTTAACAGATGCAGGCATCATAGCAGGAATAACGAAAACATCATACGGCTCGAGTGCTTCTATTACAAGAGGCGCACTGGCGTTATTGATACACAGAGCCTATCAATACCAGCAGTCGTTATTCAATGAAGAGAGGCCTGGATTTATCGCTTTTGGAGACAGCAATACATCCGGCTCCTACTTTCAAGCGGATTATCCGGAGTACCAGGACCGTAAATGGACAGACCAGGTAGCTGCCCTTTACAGCCAGGATATGGAGGCAGATGTATATAATGCGGGATACAGCGGCAATACGACAGAACAAGGTATGAAGCGTTTTAAAACAGAAGTGCTGGATTTAAATCCTGGTATCGTTTCTATCATGTTTGGCATAAACGATGCGCTCATACCGCCTAATGGTGCTCAGCCGCAAGTCAGCAAAGAGACATTTAAACAGAACCTGACAAGCATGATATCCCAGCTCAGAGCGAGAAACGCACAGGTGATCTTAATGACCAATCCACCCGCTGTAGAAGAGACCTATTATACATCCCAGTTAGCCAAGCACCCTAACATTGCAAGCAAATACACTGGTAAAGGCGGCTTGCGTAAATGGATCGACAGCTACAATGACGTGATCCGTGAAGTAGCCAGGGATCAATCTGTTCCGCTTGTCGATGTTTACGATCTCTTAATTGATGAAGTAGGTGCTGAAACAGATGCAGCAATCATCAAAAGCGGGCTGATCGACGAAAAAGTAGGCATTCATTTAACGCCGAAGAGCAATGATATTGTAGCTCAGGCAGTAAAAGAAGTATTATCCGAAGAAGACAATGAGTACCTGCCATATGAATCAGGTGTATCCATCAAAACAGGTAAAGAGGTTTATGACCTATCCGCCGATAAGAGTGTGGAGATTACGTTATCGAGCATCACTTCTGAATCATACTACTTTACACCGGGCACTCTTCAGAAAAGAGTGAATAATAAATGGGTTACTGTAGAGCATACAGATGACTTCATTCCCCTGCCTTCTGTCGCCAGCCTTTTAAGGTTTAATCAGGCGGTGTCAGACAGCATCTCACTTGATTCAAAGCTCTATAAAGAGCCGCTTACAGCAGGGGATTATCGAGTGGTGAACTCCCTTGCAAACGCTAAAGATGTACAAAATGAGTCACTGTCCCTTGTTTTGTCAACGGAATTTAAAATGATTGAATAAAAAAAGAGCGGCTCCCATGCCGCTCTTTTTTACTGCCTTCTCACTTTAATTAAGCAATTTATCATAAAGACACCTGTGACTCGCCTTGTCTTATTGAAAATTCTGTACACCTGAAGAACTTCAAACTAAAAAGGATTCCTAACAGTTATAAAATGGGCCAGTATCTATCGTGGTGGAATTTTCCCCTTAACCTGCTTTAACGTCGCTACTATAAGGAAGCTGACAATGACTAGTAAGAGCCATGAACTCACCTTTCCTAAATGAACGAGACTCCATGCATCAGTTTGGTTTGGGTATTCCCAAGCTCCAAAAAACGTTGCGATGTTTTCGGCTATCCATATAAAAAATCCAATGAGCACAAAAGAAAGCGCGATTGGCATACGGTAACGAGTTCCCCCAATCTCGTATACGACCCATGATTGCCAAAAGACGATAATGACAAGTCCAGATAACCACCAACGAACGTCTATCCAATAATGATGGATGAAAAAATTCATATAAATTGCAGCTGCAAGTGATACAACGATCAGAAACGGCGGCCACTTAACCAGTTCAACCTTAAGCCTCCTCCACGCCTGGCAAAGATAACTCGCTACACTCGCGTACATGAAGCCGCTGTACAAAGGCACTCCAAAAATTTTAAAGTATCCTTCCTCTGGATAAGACCAGGAGCCCATATATACCTTGAAAAGTTCAAGAGCAAGTCCAATCAGGTGAAACAATGTGATTACCCTTAGTTCATCCCGTGTTTCAAGCCCAGAACGCACCATCCACCACTGCATGAGAAGGCAGATGATGAGCAGCCAGTCATACCGGGGCAGGAAGGGAAGTGGCATGATTTGTGTAAAAGCCAGGGAGACAAAAATAACGACCGGAAATAAACACGATAGGGCCTGCTCCCACCCAAAACGAATGAGTTGCTTTAGTGCCCGCGTGCTTTGTGCCTGCAAAGGCTTTTTCTGAATATAGTAATAGTAACCCACTTTATTTACCCTGGGTGTCTTCATTCATCATTTCGGTATTCTAGAATATCACCAGGCTGGCATTCCAAAGCTTTGCAAATGGCCTCTAAAGTTGAAAACCGAATGGCTTTTGCTTTTCCATTTTTCAATATTGAAAGGTTAGCCATCGTGATTCCAACCCTCTCCGAAAGTTCTGTTACGCTCATTTTCCTTTTAGCCAGCATCACATCAATATTGATTATAATTGCCATGTTTTTCACCTCAGACGATTAAGTCATTCTCTGATTTTATATCGATGGCTTCCTGTAAAAGCCTTTGAAGAACTGCCGCAAACACTGCAATTACCGTTGAAGCGAAGATAGGGACCATTCCAATTAATACGAGACCCGGTGCGTCATCTATCTCTGCCATGATATAGACTAATGGCAGGGCTAACACATACAAGCCACTGATTATAATGGCACAGTTTTTTATATTCTTTAGAGCCCTTACAGATAATTTCGAGAAAGCTTTATTCTTGTCAATATAACTCAAAAGTTTAAAAGCTTGATAAAGAGCAATGTAAAACGGTACCGTCGATACATACATAACCATTAAAATGCCATATACCACAAAAGCCACATCTGCGCCTCTTTCTGCTGCTTCATTTGCTTCATTCGCTATTTGAGGCAACAAAAATAGACACAAAGCAAGAACTGGAATTCCCATAAGAATAACAGCTATTTTTAAAAAGAGTGTTGACCCTCGTTTCATAAAAAACACCTCACCTATTTATTGTTTATTTGATTTTAATACAACATTTATCGTTTTACAATAAATTATTATTCCTTTGTATTATATTTTTATTGTAACGTATATATTCCTTTAATTTTGAGCAAGAAAAAAGAGCATTCCTCATTACAAAGAAATGCTCCATAAAACTTAAAACGATTCAATTTATACTTAAATTATGTATATCATCGGGATTTTTGGTCAAACTTTCTTCAAAATCTGCACGTGTCTTTCGCCCGCCTTCGCAGCAGCCATACCTTCTCCTGTCATTTTTTCATTAAAACTAGGACATCCTTACACCCCAAAATAAAAACATGCCCTGAAGCATTCCTTCGGGGCATGTTTTTAACTTAAGCCTTAAATCTTGAAATCATCGCCTGCAATTCCTCAGCTAATCTAGACAATGAATGGGCAGCATGTGAAACCTCTTCTATAGAAGCTAATTGCTGCTCACTAGCTGCGGCTGCCGTTTCAGTACTGGCCAGTGTTTCCTGAGAGCCATCAGCTATGACTTCAATCGTTTTTTGAATTTCTTCAAATCCATTCGTAATAAACTGAGTCGCGGCTGCCACTTCCTGAACCTGCACGGTTACCTGTTCGATTAAATATAAAATCTCATCAAAGCTCGTCACCGTTTCTCTAGAAAGATGAATCCCCGAGTTTACATTTTCCCTAACAAGCCGAATGCTGTGAATGGTTTCGTTAGATTCATTTTGAATCGTGGAAACAAGCGTATGGATATGGTGTGCAGATTGGCTTGTCTGATCCGCTAATTTCCTCACCTCTTCTGCCACAACAGCAAATCCTTTGCCGTGCTCTCCGGCTCTAGCCGCCTCAATAGCGGCATTGAGTGCGAGTAAATTTGTCTGACCAGATATATCTGTAATAAGGGTTGAGATTTCTTTGATCATTGTGGCGCTGGACACAAGTGAACCGATTCCTTTATCTGCCATATCGACAGATTGATTGATAGATTTCATCTGTTCAAGCATTTCTTTTACTGAATGTGCACCGCTTTCGGCTTGCTCTTTCATTGTGGACGATACTTCTGCCACTCTTGACGTGTTTGAAGATACTGAAACAATACTGTTTAATGAATCTGTTACCGCATTCAGACTGCTTACGGTCAGCTGGCTTTGCTCTCTATAATTCTGCGTTACCGACTGCATGGTTGCAGAAATATGTTCCGAAGTGACTTTTGATTGTTCAGCACCAGCTGACAGCTCCTGTGATGAAGCAGCTACTTGTTCAGATGATTCTCTAATTTGAGTAATCATGAGTTTTAAGGATTCTACAAAGGTATTAAAAGATTTGGCCAGATGACCAAATTCATTTTGGCCTGAAACTTCCATATGCTTCGTTAAGTCAGCATCCCCTGTGGCAATTTCCTCTAACTGGCGGTTTAAAGCCCGCAGCGGAATTAAAATAGACCTTAAAAGCATAAAGCTTAAAGATATGCCAATTATTGAGGCAGCAGCAGCCAGTACGAGAAAAGCTACTGTACTTGCAGTTGTAACGCGCTCGTTTAAAGAGCCTGTATCCGACACATCTTTATCAAGAGCTTCGACAAATTCATCTATTGACGGGTCTAATACTTCTTTTCTTAGCGTTCGTTCTTCCCCAAAGTGAAGGTTTTTTGCTCCTTTAGAATCTTCTTGATAAGTACTAATCACTTGTTGATTTATTTTCCAGATATTATTGAAGTTTCCTTCAATCTCACTGATCTTTTTTTTGTATTTCTCTTCTTGGCTAAGACTTTTAATTTGTTCTATTTTTTTATGTATATCAGCCGCTTTTTCTTCCATGCCTTCTACAAATTGAGGGTCACCCGTTATGATAAATGCCCTCTCATCGTTTGATAATCCGGCCAGACGGTACTGAATCCCAATCATTATTTTTTGCATCTCCATCTTATCCTGCAGCGAGGCATTTCTATCTGCCCCTGCATTTAAAACATAAACGGCAAAACTTCCTAACAGCAGAATTGCCACAACAAGAATGGAAACTGTTGTAATGAGCCGTGTTTTTATTTTCATTCTTTTCCTCCCCCGAACATTTTAAGTTTTTCCCATATGCACACTTATAATATCGGACTTCGACTCGTATATTGAATCTAAAATGATTGTTAAACTAAAAAAAGTCTCCAGCCAGGCTGCTTAAACATCCATTTCTTTATTCTTGTAAAGAAAAAGAGGATCCACGGCCAGGTTACTCTCCCTCTTTCTCCTTCGCGCAATGCCATTTAACCACTCCTAATCTTCACCCTAACAAGCTGCCGATAAGCTGGCAGCTTGTTGAGTGTGTTCTTTTGACAGCCGAGAACACTTTTTCACAGTGAAAGTTATTTTCTTTCATCCAAACTAGTAGCACAAACTATACCAGTGAGTGTGGAAAATCATATGATATAGGGCAGGGTTCATTTTGATCCTGCCAGTTTAAGAAAGAGAGGGGGGTTTTTTATGGGCTATAGATGCTACGACGATAATGACTATTCCGGCGTTTGGTTTAATCGCGACCACGACCGCAAACACCGCCGGGATGACCGCGATGATGACAGAGACCGCAGAGATGATCGCGACCACGACCGCAGACACCGCCGGGATGACCGCGATGATGACAGAGACCGCAGGGATGATCGCGACCACGACCGCGGACACCGCCGGGATGACCGCGATGATGACAGAGACCGCAGGGATGATCGCGATCGCGACCGCAGACACCGCCGGGATGACCGCGATGATTATAAGAGAAGACCTTGGATTTTTACTCTGTAATATGATCTCCGAAAAAATAGAGACTGTCCCCAAGTCATTGATAACGACCAGGGGATAGTCTCCTTTTTTGATATCTAGTCTCTAAAGTGAAATCAGATATAACATGACTATTAAGATTTATTTCTACGATATAGGTCCCGGCTCTTGTAACCTGCTCCTAGTATCATGATCATTTCCTCGCGCCGCTTTGCTTTGGTGGCCTCCTGTTTAGCACTATACACATAACGAGCCCAATCTTTACGGTATCCTGGAGTGAGTGATTGAAAGAAAGCAAGCAATTCTGGAGTATCTTGCAAATCCTTTTCCACATTTGGAATCATTTCGATATAATCGTCTACGCATTGACTGGCTTTTATAGAAGTGCTCTTTGTATTACGGGATTCTTCTTTCAGACCGACAACCGTAAACACATCATCTAGCCCAACCATACGTGCAAATTTAATGTCACTGGTCCCAAGGTAACCATTTTCACCTGCTCCCAGCCCATCCATCAACTCATCTCGATGAATAAATGCTGGATACACTTTATTCCCCTTTTTTGGATAAGCCAAGAATATATATCCGTTTTTATTTAAATAATTTTCTCCGATTACCTTGTTTACGGTTGCTTTTAAAGACTCCATATCTAACACAAAGGCAAAGATAAGGTCATATTTGCTGCTGGCTAGCTCTGTATCATAATTGTGTAACTCTGTTAAATAGTCTGCCCCATCTGGCAAGTTTAATACTGCCGCTTTTTCATATTTTTTTAGGTTCAGTTTCTCTACTATCGTTTTCGGCATCCTTAACCATCCTTAAAATTGCTTATTATACTTATAGTGTAAGAATATCCTTTACGGTTAGCAACTTTATAAGCATTAACTATAATCACTTTATCCAGCGCTGGCAAAAATGACACTCTTACCAACAAGGTTAAGATAACTTGTTAAAAAACTATTAGTTGTCCAATCATAACGTGAACCGTATGAAACAAAATAAAACCAAGCTGGGTACTAAAAATTAAATTAAAACAGATGAGCTTATAGATATTACTTTCAAACAGGCCATATTTATAAGCTTTTTGATTTTCCAATGATGTATTCACCTTTCTCTTTCTATGCATACTAATCACAATGTAAAGAAAAGGGTGAAGTCATGATGCTTAAAATTATCACATCGGTTATTCTTTTCATCTTCATGATCACTGGCCTGAGCTGGTATTTACTGAGAACGCCCACAAAAGGTCTGCATAACGTTTCCATCAGGACATCTTCCAAACCCGTAGTTCTATTTGTCATTGACTCCTTGATGGATCAGCCCTTACAAAAAGCAATAGAAGAAGGAAAAGCACCTGCATTTGAATTCTTAATGAAACATGGCCAATACTATCCTGAGGTGGTCAGTTCTTACCCTACCATGTCTGTCACAATCGACAGTACCTTATTAACGGGTACATACGCCAATGATCATAAAGTTCCTGGCCTTGTCTGGCTCAAAAAGGACGAAAACCGAGTCATTAATTATGGTCCTGGAAAAATCGAATTTTTAGATATTGGCGCAAAGCAAATATTAACAGACAGCTTAATTCACTTAAACAAGGCCCACTTAAGCCGGCATGTCCTCACCATTTATGAAGAGCTGGCAAAAAGCGAAATCCAGTCTGCTTCTATTAACGGACTGATCTATCGTGGCAATCAAGTTCATCGCCTAAACATTCCAAAACTTTTCACCGGCATGAATCTGCTGCCACGCAATTTGGAAGTAAATGGTCCTTCTCTTCTGTCCCTAGGAAGCTTGACACAATACAACCAGGAAAATGATGGTTCTAATCGTATATGGAAAGCTGCGGGTGTAAACGATCATTTTTCGGCAAATGAACTGAAATACTTTATCGAAAAAAATCAGCTTCCGCCTTTTACGCTGGTCTACTTCGCCGATTTGGACCATCAGGTTCACAAAAACGGACCAATGGAACAGAAAGGTATTGAAGAAGTGGATAAGCAGCTGCAGATGATTTTGAATGCCTATCCATCATGGGAAGAGGCGGTTCAAAAGATGATCTGGATTGTACAGGGAGACAGTGCGCAATCTGCTGTGATAAGTGATCGCAGCAAGGCGCTGATTGATTTAACCAAGTTATTGAATCCATACACTCTTTGGACACCGGACCAGCCGTCTAACAAGGAAATTGCTTTAGCTGTTAATGAGCGCATGGCGTACGTTTATCTACAGGATGAAACGATTAAGATTTCTGATATTTCAGCAAGGTTAAGAGCCGATTCCAGGATTGGCTTCATTGCCTGGAAAAAGGGAGAGGTAGGTTATGTAATATCATCAAAATCCGATACGCCTTTTACTTTTTCCCCTGACGGCCCATACACAGATTCTTACGGACAATCCTGGACGCTGAGCGGAGATCCTGCCCTTTTAGATTTATCTATTAATGAACAAAATGAAATCAGCTATGGTGACTACCCAGATGCCCTTGCAAGATTAGATGGAGCCCTTCGCTCACACGAAGGCCGGTATATCATTATTGATGCCAAACCGGGTTATGAATTTGTTGAAAAAAACAGTCCGAATCATGCGGGAGGAGCAGCGCACGGCTCCTTGCATAAAGTAGATTCTGTCGTTCCTCTGATCGTCGCAGGAACAGATCAGGCACCTAAACATCAACGATTGATTGATTTTAAAGACTGGCTGATAAAACTGGTTAAATAACGTGAACCTCTCCACTTAAATCAAAGATTTTGATGGAGTATCCCTTTTCTTAAACAAAAATTAGCGCTTCTCCCCCACCAAATTGAAGATTTTGAAAGGGAATGGGGCGCTAACTTTTGTTCAGCCTGCTGGATTACATGTCTTTTTCGATCACTTATCTTTTACTGTTAACCATTATAGCAGGACGGCCAGCGAAGCAATTCGAATTGTTTTCCCTCGATTAAAAAAACTTAAAGCCACATTGTGAATAAATTCACATAAATGTCACGATTGATATGTTGCCGATAGGCTGTTCTGTTGTATATTAACTATATATTTACTATAAATACGAGGAGAATGTTCCAATGAAAAAAATAATTGCTTTCTTGCTCGCAGCTGCTGTCGCCATGACGCCTCTTTTTACAGAAGCTCATGTGAAATGGTTCACAAAATTAGACCCGCAAAAAGAAACGATTGAGCATATTTTATCTCCCTTCTTTTTAACCTTGGCAATTGTCATTGCTGTATTGCTTGGCTTATTAACCCTTGTGATTCCTAAAACAACAAATTGGACGATTGTTCAAAAATGGGATAAGACGTTGTCTGGATTTCGCAAGTATTCACGGTATTTACTGAAATACGGCACTGCGGCTGCTTTAATCATACAAGTGATAAACGGAACAATTTTCGCTCCCGAGTTTCATATTGAACAAACGGCCACAGCCGTTTTTGTATGGGCAGCGATTGTCTTTCTTTGCATCCCCCACCATGCGGCCACAAAGGTGGGTGCCCTCATTCTGCTGGGATTATTTAGTTATGTGACTGTACACAACGGCATTTTTCATATGCTTGATTATGGATTTTACCTTGCTATTATTGCTGTATTGCTTATCGGAAAAACACGATTTGAAGAAAAAGGCTTCCCTCTTTTGTATTTGGGAACCGGGCTTTCTTTATGCTGGGTTGCGGTTGAAAAATGGGTGTATCCCACAATGACACTTGATATCGTTTCAGCTCACCACGTGCCAACGTTCGGATTTGATCCGGCTATGTTTATCGTAATGGCTGCTTTTATTGAATTCATTGTCGGCTACCTGCTTGTCGTCGGTATTTTAAACCGGGTTGTTGGGCTCGTTGTCACCGTTATTTTCATTATGACAACGATGCTGTTCGGCTTTACGGAAATTATCGGCCATTTTATGATTCATGTGATCTTGATTATTTTCATTATCGAAGGTGTATCTTTTTACAACCCGCCTATCAAATTGCATAAAACAAAACTAGATCAGTTTATCTTTGTTTTCCTTAACTTTTTATTTGTTCTTTCAACATTCCTGCTGATTTACTATCGTTTCGCGTAACAGGCATCCTGAAATAGTAAATACAAACTTCTTCGTGAATGTTCGAATACTTAAAGCGCCACTAACTCTTAGTTTGTTAGTGGCGCTTCTTTTTGAATTCACTCTCATTCCACATCTAAATATCGGGTGTATTTACTATTATTTCCTGTACAGACATTTTATCATTTCCCATTGTCTTTTGGCAGTCAGCTGCTTTTATTTTTTATTTTTATGTGCTTTATTACCTTGAAAACATTGGTTTACTTCTTTGAGGGTGTGTAATATCTTCTATGCTTCCATTCCAATTATTATCTTTATTTGTTGTGATACGTAGGAGTCGCCTGGAACTTTTTCTATTTTACTGGAATACCTGTTTTTGGAGCCGAAGCTATATGATTTTAACGATAGGTGGAGCCACAATCGATGTGATCAAAAAATATATAGAAGAACAGGGAGAATAAAGACTTTAGCGCCTCCCCAACTAAATTGAAGATTTTGAAGAAGAATGCGGCGCTCATTTTTATTCAATGGTAGCTGATCAGAGATTTTTACTCACTCAATATGTATCGATCTATTGCATGGGCCACACCGTTTTTATCGTTTGAATAAGTAACCGTATCGCACATCTCTTTTACTAGAGGATCTCCGTTTCCCATTGCAATTGAGAGACCGGCCAATTCAAGCATTGGAATGTCGTTAAAGTTGTCTCCAATGGCCATCGTATCATGCAGAGGAATACCGTAATATTCAGCCACTCTTTTCAGAGCATTTCCTTTATTTCCATTTTGGTCCATCACTTCAATATTCAAAGGGCCTGAAGAAGTGACGGCAATACTTGAGATTTCAGCCAGATAAGTAGTTAATACTGTTTTTATGCTGCTGTTTAATGTCAGTACAAAGAATTTCTGAACTGTTAAATCTTTCTCATTAAACAATTCACTATAGTGATTAAAATAGTTAATGAGACTAGATTTCTGTGGTTGTTCAGTGATCCTCCTATAAACTTCATCCGGAAGTCCTTCAACTTTAATCTGATCCTTTTTCACAGCAAACGCTACTCGTTCCGACCAGTCTGCGGGTACATAAATTCCATGGTTGGTATAAATCCGATATGGAACCCTATCCTCGTCTAGTTTCTCTGCAATCTTTATAATATCTTTTCTGTCCATCGAAATACTTTCCAAAACACTTTCATTAACTTGTACAACCGTTCCATTGCTTCCTGCCAAAGGGCATGAAATCTCGTATTTTTTAAGGATTTGTTGAATATCTTCCGGGGCTCGGCCGGAGCAGATCATTACAATATTCCCCTGGCTCTGTGCTTTTCGCAGTGCCTCAACATTTTCTTTCGTAATCTCCATTTCCGGGGATAGCAAGGTGCCATCTAAATCAATAGCAATAAGTTTCATATTCTTCACCTCTAATACTAAAATTAAATATAATACTGACTCCTCAGTATAAACCTTTATTTCATTCCTGTTCTAAAAATTCAGAGCTTTTCAGGCAATTTCTTTTCAGTTTTTATATTCAAGAGGCTTAATCAAATGACAATCCCTAAATACGCCACAAGGTCTATATCTGCCTTCCTTTTGATTAGCTCGCTTTTTTTGCCCTTCTTAATCGATCCAAACGGCTCTGAATACTCCTTGCAGAGCGGCCCATGATTTCTCCAATTTGTTTTTGTGTATACCTTTGCGAATAATACATGTGCCAAATCTTTGCATCTTCTTCAGCAGTCCAGCTGTGGTTTTCTTTTTGAGGGCGATGAATGAAGTCGTAGTGCCTTTGCTGCTGGACCCATTCCGGCTCAGGAACCAAGGTATTTTTAGAAACGCGGCACCAGTTGATCCGCTCTTTGTTTTCCTCCGCCCATTTCCAAAATTCCCTTACTTCGATCATCGTAAACACACGTGTTTTAACAGTTGCCTGGTAGCAAGGCATGCCATATTTCTGAATCCAATTGTAAACAGTATGAATGTCCACTTTGAGCGCTTCAGCCAAATGATACGTTGTGAGATCACCATTATTAGACCTGCCACCGTAAATACCAAGACGGTTCAATCTTCCTTCCACCGCTCCCGTTGTTCTTTTCAGTTTTTTGGCAATAAACGAAATGGGCTGTTTCCCATACCGCTCGATCATGTAATCATCTTCCTCTGCCGTCCATCTGCGCAGCGGATTCTCTCTTTGCAGCTTCAAAACTTTAAGACGAGTAGAAACAGAGTTTACAGGCCTGCCAAGCTGCTCAGCAATTTCCACGTTCTTCATATTGTTTAGATTTTTTATAAGAAATGAGTCTTCTTCAGCACACCAGGGCTTTCGCTGGCGCGTTTCCCCGGAGCGAAGCTTTAACCTCATGACCCGCTTATTCACTGACTCTTTGCTGCGTCCGCCTAAACACTGTCCAATGGCTTCAAGCGTCATTTTGCAAAGATTTTCTTTTAAAAATTGATCCTCTTCTTCTGTCCAGATCTTTGGTTTACCCATCACTAATCACCTCGCGTAAAAACGTAACCCCTTTACATGAAAAGCAAAGGTGTCATCGTTAACATCTATGAGTATTTCCTTTAATGCGGTTATTTAAAATAGATAGTTAACAATTAAAAATAGAAACATTAGTTCTATTATAGCACATACGTTCCTTCATTCAACTTATTTATGTGTACTTTCATTATGTAAGAGCCAAACTCCTGCTCGTAACAAATCTTATTTGCAAACGTGTATTTTGTAAGATACAAATTTCAGTAATTCAACAAAACCGAGCTTTTTCTCTCTCATAAAAAAATAGAGCAGGGCAGCCTCATAAAAAAGTAACCCTACTCTATTCGTTTAGTGGTATTTATTTTGCAAACCCCTATTTTGGCTAGGGGGTTCGGCGCTGAGTTCAGATTCATATGGAAGGCCTTTGCAGGCGATATAGCTTCATGGCAGTGCAGGCAGCTGCGTAGAAATAGAAAAGCAACTCGGCTCCAACACCCTTGCGTACATGTTCATCGTCTTCCTTTTATCATTTTCGGCGAGAACACCCCCACTTCAAGCTTGCTAAGTGGGGGATGAATCGCTGCTTTTTCAGTCATTCTTTTTCCTTGAAC
>NZ_JAKGCR010000041.1 GCF_022668875.1 Domibacillus sp. PGB-M46
AGAATGACTGAAAGAGCAGCGATTCATCCCCCACTTAGCAAGCTTGAAGTGGGGGTGTTCTCGCCGAAGATGATAAAAATGATTCAAAAACGTTTTCAAGCTAAACGTTAGATCATAATAAAGCTCCTTTAGGAAAATCGGTGTAAGAAGACAGCCAAGTGAGGGGTGTTTGACTAAAGAAACATGACATTTACAGATCAACAGTATAACTATAGTAGCCCGTCAGATAAAGTACTATAAAAAAAGCCTTGGAGCTTTTCAAGCTCTAAGGCTAAAAGGAGCATCAAGTGCGTTAACGGTAGGGGAACTATTTAACGCCTTGATACTGATTATTTCCCACATTTAATGAAAAATATGCAAAAAAAAGCCAGATCGATCTCTGGCTGTACAGTGTGATGAATTATCGTATGAGAAAATGGGGGGTCTCATAGGCATATTATGGACAAGTTCAAAGGGTCTTATACAGGCCGAACAAAAATAATTTATCCGGCTTATAGCAGGATACTTTTCTCCTGTTTATTTTAAAATATTAAAAAAAGACCAGCAGAAGCCGGTCATCCATGATGAGTATATGTAATTGGTGAAACTACAATCTCTTGCCATTCCTCAAAATTAAAATTATTATCGCTGACCCACTTAAAGATACCTGGATCCCAATCGTCTTCATCTACGATACTTTTCATAATTCGATCATAAGCCACAGCTTCAGTTACTTCTCTTCCAATATTGTTCCACAGACAGTATAAGTCTGGGTCATGTGCAGATTTCAGTACTTTCAATGTTAGTAGCTCCTCTCGCTTGACCAGCTTTCTTTCCTTTTTATATGTTTTTCTTTTGGTTTACCGAAGAGTATTGTACCAAGAGAAACGTGAATAGTTTGTCGAATTTTGTCTTGGAAAATATTAATTAGGCAACAGGGCATGATAGTTTTTCAGAAAGAAGGATATAGTTAGGAAGAAAAACGGATACAAAGGTTCGAATAGTTATAGCGGAAGCTTATTGGATCGCAAAACAAAAATATGATGGGAAATCTAATATGAAATAAGCGATCATCATCCAGGTCTCCACTTAGAGCAGTGAAAAAGTCAGAAGTGAAATGCGGTTCCATTTTAGTACATAATTAACAATGTGCAAAATTCAATAAAAAATCAAGAAAACAAGTAATAACCCAATCAAACACCTCTCCACTTACAAGTAAATCAAAATAAAGAAAGTGAGCAAAAAAAAGAGCCCGCAGGCTTATACAACATCATCGTGCATATGGGAACCTTCTATGATTGCTTTCGCCTGTACCTCAGTAAGTCCTTGCTCTTTTTGCAGCCAGTTATATAAACTCGAATAGAATACTTCAAAGGCCTATACTGAAATGCTCCGCCGCTCTTTTTGCATGTAAAGGAATACGTTGTCCAATTATAGCTTTTACAGATCCTATGGTCGAATAGAGAATCGGGATTGAGAGAAGCGTAAAACGGGTTTGTTGGAGAACAGACAAAGCACTGTTTGGACTATCTGTGATCATAAATTTACACGAATAGGGAATGCTAAAGGTATTCATTTAACAAAGTTAAGACAGGGGAAGTGAACCTTGTGGATTTTTTTCATGCCCAGGAGTCTCTTTCAACCATTCAATGGATTTTAAGAGCGCTTGTTGCTTTTTTGTTTTTACTTTTGGCTGCAAAAATAATGGGCCAGCGGTCGATGGCGCAGCTAAGGCTGCTTGATTTTGTAATGGCCATTTTAATTGGGAATATTTTAGCTCACCCTTTATCGGACCAACATTTAGGATTAAAAGGCTCTATGATCACTATGGTCGTGTTGGTGGTTTTGTATGTTGCGGGCACTTATTTGGGTTTAAAGTGGAAAAGATTCCAGCGCCTGCTTGATCCCTCTCCTTATCCGCTGATTGAGCAGGGGAAAATTAGGTATCAAAACTTAAGAAAAGCAAGAATTTCTATTGATATTTTATTGGCTGAGCTGCGAAAAAGCCAAATTGAAGATATCCAGAAAGTTTCACATGCAATTTGGGAACCGAACGGAACGATTTCCTTTTTCCTTCATCCGGAGCATGCACCCGTCACTCCGGCTGATATGAAGCTGGCTGTAAAGCCGCTGTCTTTATCACGGGCCGTAATCAAAGAAGGGGAAATAGACCATGAGGAATTGAAGAAAAGCGGTAAAGATGAAGCGTGGCTCAACAGCCAGTTAAAAGCTCATAATGAATCAAAGGCAGCAGACGTTTTATTAGCGACCTTAAAAGGTGATAAACTAAACATTTATCATTATCCAGACCAGTCATAAACAAAGCAGCTCGTCACTTTTTAAGAGGACGAGCTGCTTTTCACTTTATTTTAGCCCGGAATAAAGAAAAAAATATTTTCTTGAAATTATATTTAGTTGTATACACATATATATAAATACTTGTATATATGTATTCTTCCGAATAAAGAGGGAAACCAAATAATATTTGTTAGTATGTCTTATCTTGCTGGTACAGGCCGTGGATTTTACTTTGTTTCTTTGGGTCATCATTAAAAATCCACAAAATCAAAGGTAAAAATTTCCCTTTTTCAGAAGTTGATGCTAAAATAAAAAACAAATAAAGAGGAGGGATAGGGGACGGTGGCTAGAGAAATGAACATAACCGCGCCAGAGTTTTTTTGCTAATGCGGCCATTCTTATTGGCATATTGAATCAGGAGAATTACTTACTTGTTTCAACAACCAATCATACAACATTTAAACTTGAACAAAAATATGGAAACGCTTTAATTCCGTATAGAACTGTACGCTTTGCACAAAGAAGCGGAAAATTCTTTAGGCACTTTGCCTATTCCGAAAAGGTATAAAAATAAGATAAAATGGAAATAATCTAGAAAGCGTTTTCAGATTTTAAAATATAATGTGAAAGGCTGGGCTGCACGATGTTAGAAAGAAACGTTAAAATCGGACTAAAAGAAGGACTTCAATCAAAACCTGCTGCTCAATTCGTTGAAAAAGCGAATACATTCAACAGTAACATCACCCTGATCCGTAATGAAAAAGTGATTGCCGCTAAAAGTATCATGGGTGTTATGGCTGCGGCATTGACTCCGGGAACTGAAGTGAAGCTTATTGCTGAGGGGAGCGATGAGGAAAAAGCATTGGATTCACTTGAAAAATTTCTTTCTACCCCATAAAACAAAGCATATAAAAGGAAATCCAACATGACTGTATCGATATGTTATTTTTCTTGACCCTACCCCTGATCACTTAAAAGAGCAGGGGTATTTATTATGTGTAAGAGAATACAAGTGGTTGTAAAATTTTTAAGAAATAGTTAAAAAAAGGTATTTTAATATAATATTAATTTAATTTTCTGGATATTTACGAAACTCTTACACTTTTCATTTAATTGATGTATGATAGGGGATGGTTTGTGACAACAAGAGTAACAACAGGAGGCTTTTTAAGTGTCAAACAAAATACCATTTTCATTTATAGTAGTAATCGGCTTGATGCTGTTTGCTTTATTTTTTGGGGCAGGAAATTTGATTTTCCCGGCTATGCTTGGCCAGTCAGCAGGGACAAATGTCTGGATAGCAACTGCCGGATTTTTAGTAACCGGAGTAGGGCTTCCTTTAATAGGGGTTATGGCATTTGGTTTTTCTGGAAAAGAGGATTTACAATCCTTAGCGAGCCGCGTTCATCCTATTTTCGGTCTCGTTTTTACAACCGTTCTTTATTTGGCAATTGGTCCTTTGTTCGCAATTCCACGGACAGGCAGTGTTTCTTTTGAGATTGGCGTAAAACCCTTTTTGTCAGAAAATTCAACGTTTGTGCCTTTGTTGATTTTCACAGTGATCTTTTATAGCATCACATGCTTTTTTTCTTTAAATCCAGCGAAAATTGTCGATATTGTCGGAAAATTCCTTACACCAATCAAAATCACATTTATCGGGATTTTAGTAGTAGTTGCATGCTTTAACCCAATCGGCAAGCTGCAGGCGCCTGCAGAAAAGTATCAAACGAATGCCTTTTTCAATGGATTCCAGGAAGGGTACCTGACAATGGATACACTTGCATCCTTTGTATTTGGTATTATCATTATTAATGCAATCAAAGAAAAAGGTGCAAAAACAAGAAAAGATATTTTAACCGTTTGTTTAAAAGCGGTTGGAATCGCCGCTGTTATTCTTGCAGCGATCTATACAGCTCTATCTTATATGGGTGCTGCCAGTGTAACGGGTGTCGGACGTCTAGATAATGGCGGAGCAGTTTTGGCAAGTGTCTCGGATTACTACTTCGGAACATACGGCGGAGTGTTGTTAGGTTTAATGATTACGGTTGCTTGTTTAACAACAAGTGTAGGACTGATCACAGCTTGTTCTGCTTATTTCCACAAACTGTTTCCGAACATCCCGTATAAAACGATTGCCGTAGTACTATGTGTATTTAGTGCAGTTATCGCTAATATTGGTCTGGCTCAGTTAATTTCAATTTCTGTACCAGTATTGACAGTTCTTTATCCATTAGCGATCGTCTTGATCGCTTTGACGTTTCTTCATCCTTTATTTAAAGGACATGCCCATGTGTATCAAGGCAGCATGTTGTTAACCTTTTTAGTGAGTATTATGGATGGTTTAAAAGGAGCTGGCTTGAATATCTCAGCTATCGATGCTTTTTTCACAAATTATCTTCCGCTTTATGGAATCGGGCTGGGCTGGATCTTCCCTGCGATTGCAGGCGGACTTGGCGGATATATTATCAGCTTGTTTACTAGAACGAAGCAGGAAAAAGAGCAGAGCAAGCCAGGAAGAAGAGCGGTATAAACTCACCGTATGAAATCATCAGGCAAAATAAATAATTCTTTCAATGTCACAAAGCCGGTAGAGTATGAAAGATCAAAACACCTTTACGTTATTTTTGCGTAAAGGTGTTTTTTTGTATGAAACCATCTGATTGTTATTAACAATAAATTTATTATGTAAACTTAAAAAGGGAACAGCAAAGGAAAATATATATAAAAAACGGCTTTTTTAATAGAAAGCCGTTTTTTAGGGATCTTTTTCTTTCACCTCGTTATTTAAAGTAATCCATAACATGTTCCGGAATCTCTTTGTATCAAGAGGTAGAGGGAACTTTTTTAAAAAGCTCCCCCAATTACATATTCATTAGGTTTCCAAAAGCTTGTATAGAGTCTTCTTCAATTTTTTTGGCTGAATGGCCGTAAACATCTAAATCATTTGCGGAGTATTACCCAGACGATCCGAAATGGCCTTAACAGGAATCCGTTGACTAATTAAAAGAGTGGCCTGTGTATGGCGCAATGTGTTTTAACCCCGTTTTCTCACAAATCTTCTTAAAGCAGTGCAGTAACACAAATCTGCGCATGGTTCTCCGCTTAAAGTTGAGATGAAAACAAAATCATCCGCTCTTCGCGAAAGATTGTTTAACATTAAAAAGTTCCGCAGCTTTATTGACGGCCAGCCGTTTATCAAAAGGCAGATCCAATTGCTCAAGCATAAATGCCGGCATGCAAAAGTGAAGGGTGATACGGTTAATTACCTGAGTGAGTGTCTTAATAGATGACAAACCTTATGAGCAAATTCTTGCCATTGTTCTGCTTTAGATAAGTTTTCATTTATCCTGGTCGCCATAAAAGAAAAACCTGTCTGAAATCAGATAAATTATCTACAGGAAAATACGGTATAATGTAGTATTTCTGCTTTTATGTAAGTGTTTTTTTGAATTAAAACTTTTAGGGTGGGTAAAATAATAAAGCAATACCTACAATGTATGCAACTGCAGTTAAGTGATAAATAATTTTTTAGTTTACCCATCAAAAGAGATCGAGAAGTGGAGTTGAAATATGTGTCTAAGTATAAAGGAAACTTTAATAAACTTGAGTCAATTCAAGAAGAATTAGAGCTGTATAAACGATTAGTCACAGAGCTCCCTGTAGATATAGATTATATTGATAAAAAAACAAATATCAGAATTCTCAAAAATAAAAATGACAGATCTATTGTTATGAAGGAAGTTAATGTAGAAGATACTAAAAAAAGCGATTTAGTTTATCCGTCGATTGGATATAAATTTGAGCAGCTGGAAACATTTTTACAACCACTCCTAGATGTAGTACCCCATCACATTGTTTTTATCGATAGAAATGGAATTATTACACTTTGTAACGCACAAACGTTAATTGATTTAAATGAAACGAAAGAAAACGTAATTGGTAAGAACATTTCTTACTTGTTAAAAATAGAGGAAAAGGACATTAAACTGCTAGAAACACTGAATACCGGGAAAGAATTTTATAACACAGAGATTTTAGACTCGAACTACGGAATTATCAATACTAGAATAATATATGATGATAATGGCAATATACTGAGGGTCGTTGGTTTTTTTCATTTCTTAAACCATTTAAAAGAGGCAGAGAAAATGAATATGATCGGACAAATATCAGCAAGTATTGCTCATGAAGTTAGAAATCCATTAACGACAGTACGCGGATATTTGCAGCTGTTGGGACAAGGAGAGCTAGAGGTAGATCCTAACTTATTTCGTACACTGTTAATACCAGAGTTAGACAGGGCAAATAAAATTATAAACGACTTCTTATTGGTTTCGAAGCCATCGCCGATGACAAAGGAACCTAAGCTGGTAAGTGATTTAGTAGCGCATTTTAAGAGGCTTTTGGACAGTGAAGCTCTTCTTAAGAAAGTGAACCTAGTTGTAAGCGTTAGTGAGGATTTAGAAGGTACGCTTATTCTTATAAATCAAAGTGAACTCATTCAAGTATTTATAAATTTATTTAATAACGCAGTGGAATCTAAAGGAAGTAATGACCTGGAGATTAGTTTAGTCTGCACGCAAGAAAAGAATAGTATTATTTTTCAATTCAAAGATAATGGGATTGGAATAGATGACCAACAGTTGAAATATATTTTTGACCCTTTTTTCTCCACAAAGGACACCGGAACCGGTTTGGGATTGTCGCTGTCAAAAAAAATTATTGAGTTACACGGAGGGAATCTTTCTGTTTCCAGTACTCCGTATAAAGGAACAGTTTTTACCATTAAAATTCCGATTTATGATATAAAAAAAGCTAAGTAAAAAACAGAAACGGTTCAGGGGTTATTTTGGCTGCCGTTTTTGGCAGTGCAGCTTCAGCAGTTTGAGACGACAGATCGTTAAAAATATCGATGTAAATGAGCCAGAGAGTAGTGAGACAAACAGAGGGACGCAGCGACAGGTTTAAATAATTTTTTAAAAGCAAAAATTTTTTCTTCTTTCAACAAATTAACTAAAGCTAGCATGTTCCAAGTCAAAAACTTCGCTTGTAGAAGAAAGATATGAAAAAGCTGAGCTATTTTATGGCTCAGCTTTTTTAATATTGTTCTTTATATGTAGACTCAATGAATGTTATGTTAAGACGAAACTTTCTTAGTCGTGGATGAAATGGAAACTAGAAGAGAAATGATTAATAAAAAGGCAAATTCCCAGCCGTAACCACCGAAAAGAAACCAGTTTGAACCATAGGATCTTAGTCCAGCAAATAGTATAAAAACTATTATCCCTAAGCCAGAAAAAACACGGGTTTTAGGAAATAATAAACCTGCCGCAAAAATAAGCTCTAGTGTACCGGCTAGGATAACTAATGGTTCTCCTGGTGCCAAGCCGAGACTTTCAAATAAAAGAGCTGTTTTTTCAATACCATTTCCGCCAAACCAGCCAAATAACTTTTGGCTGCCGTGAGAGAACATGATAAAAGCAATAAGAGCGATAAAAATAAGATTAAAATTATGACGTAATTGATAAAACTTTTGTTCTAGCTGACTTAACAATGAAAACACTGCCTTTCTCACTGGGAATTACAAATTATTTTCGAAAATCGATTATAATATATCATCAAATCTAAAACAATATAAATTTGTAAATAAGAGGAATAGAAGCCAACTGTTTTGGTGCTTTTTATCTCTTAAAAGAACAGATTCTATTCTTGTTTGTCGAAAAATCCTACAGTATAAAAGAGAAAGGGACTTTCCATACATAACGCCCGTCATTTGAATCTCCCATAAAGCAAGGCGCTCTTCCGTAAGAGAATACTCCACATTAAATAGCTTTGCCGCTTTATTAACGGCCAACCGTTTATCAAAAGGCAGATTCAATTGTTCAAGCATAAAAATCGGCATGCAAAAGTGATGGGTGAATATCTTAGCTTGCCACTCTTGCAGCCGGAGAAAAGGGAAGGGCAGCACGGTTGATTGCCTGAGTGTCTTAATAGATGACAGACCTTATAAGTAAATTCCTGCCATTTTTCTGCTTTAGATAAGTTTTTATTAAGCAGAATCAGCATAAAAGAAAAAAACCTGTCTCATAAAGGGACAGGTTTCGAATGAGGTAAAAACTTTAGAGTTAATAATATTCTAGATAATTCGATTCAGAAGCTATTGCCTGGCTTGAAGTAGATAAGGTGGATTTTATGCAAGTAAGACACTTTTTACAGATAAGACAATTGAGCCCCCAAATGTGCCACAAGAAGATGAATAAGGTTTCTTTCGCCTACTTTTTTATTTAAGCAGAAGTTTTAGTGGAGGGCATTTTTTATAAAAAATGGAAACATAAATCCGTTTTTTGGCCTGCAAATCCTATTGAGTATATACGCAGTAAACAAGAAGCATTTTACCGAATGCTTTTTTCGGTGATTCGCCACAGAGGGGGTTATATATAAATGTTTTATTGTACAGGCATAACCGAGATTGTATAACGAGTTAATACAGGTGAGGATACATTTTCAAGCGGGAATTTAAAAAAACGAATAAGTGCTAATTGTATTTGTAAAAATAACTTAAAGGCAGGTGAGGTGAAATGAACTTAACAGAAAAGCAAAAGTCGTTCATCAGTCATTATTATGCCACCTTAGGTGAAAAAAACGCGGTTGTAACTGTTGAACAAATGGTTGAAGTATTCGTTGTTCTGTACTTAGAAGCGAATGATAATTATGAAAAAGAAAAAGCGGCGTATTTTATTTCGATGATCCATCCTAAGGAAAAGCTGACCGGCTTCGAAGAACTGATCGACGTTCAGGAGTTATACAAATATGCTGCAGCAAAGCAAAAGAGAATGCAGAATGGAGCAAAAGAGGCGCAAGAGAGAAGGCACCGAGAACGTGGGGATTTTTCTTTAACAGATTCTGAATGGGAGAAAGCCGTCCATTACTTTGACAATGAGTGTGCGTATTGCGGAAAAAGAAATAAATTAACCTTCGAACACGTTATTCCGTTTTCGAAAGGCGGCGGCTTTGATAAGAGAAATATTATTCCAGCTTGTACCGAATGCAACTCCAGTAAGAACGATAAGGACTTTTCTGTTTGGTATCGAAATCAATTGTTTTATGATGAAACAAGAGAACAAAGAGTCATAACGTATTTAAGTCAAGTAAATGAGCTAAGTTCCGAGCTGAGCAGTTAATGGAAATAATTATAGAGAGGGAACTGCTTAGAGTTCTCTTTTTTTCATTTGAGTAAACGTATCCTTGCTGAATGAGGGGCAGGTTTTATAGGAGTTTATATTAAAAACATTGCAACAATGGTTGTGACGACTAATCCGATCACTATGGACGCCAGATTTCTTCTCGTGAGATCCAACGGGTCAACACCGCAGATAGCAGTTACAGGAATCAGGCACCCATGGGAGACCAGTATATCGACACCGAACCAGATGGCGGCAATTTGCTCTAATGCGATAAGCGTAGCGTAGTAATCGGCGTCAAATAATCAATAAAGCGATCTTTCAGTAAAGAAAAGATCGCTTTATTGTGTTAGCCAAGGTAATAAAGTTATACAATACGGACGTACTGTTGAGTAAATCACCCAGCTTCTTCTCATCTTAAGAAAACTAAAAAGTATGTTTCTTCTTACTCTTACAATATGTCTACGTATTTTCTAGCAATTAGATAGCGAAAGCGGCCGCAAATGGCGGCTTAACGTCTAGTGTTGAACCTGCTTTTGCTGATCCATTACCTTTTTGTGTGAAGGTGAAAATAGAGTAACAACAAAATTTGCTATCCCGATAAAAAACAAAAGGATAAACACAAAGTGCATACCATAGACGAGTGCATCATGAATCATAGAAATGCCACCCGAAGGCAGCTTATTGATGAAATCTGATTTTAGGAAATCGCTGGTATTCCCACCCCCGCCCCATACCTGACTGTAACATCATGAGCGAAGAAAAAATAATCACAAAAAATTCAAGATAAGATGGAACTTGACTACAGAAACGGTTTCGTTCTTTTGGAGTTGGATTTGAAATCAATAGTGTGTTAACTATGTACAGGAGAAGGAAGGACTAACCTGCTTCCTTCTTTCCGAAAATAATATATGTTTTGCAATGGTAAGTAATGAAAAAGACAGCCAGAAAAGCTCTGGCTGCGTAATTTGGCACGTAGGTTATGTATAGCAAGAAGTTTTTCGATTGTGAAGCTGAACATGAATAATCAGTTTATTCAATTCTTCACTGTAATATAATGCTTCTTCGCTGGAGATTCCATATGATCGAATGGCGTCGTTTAGTAATTCACGAATCCTTTCTATTTCCAGGAATAAAGAATCGATACTTTCTTTCGCTTTTTCCACATCTTTAGCCCTTCACCCTTCTGTTATAAGGGTATATATACCCAATTGGAACAAAAAGAAACTATATTTTCATAAATAAATAAAAAAGCCGGAAAGTTATACAGCTTTAAAGTAAATCACCTATTTTGAAGTTGGTACTGAAATATAAGATCATCTAATTGTTCGCTATAACGTAACGTTTCTGGGCTATTGAGGCCGTATTGCTGCCCAGCAACGATCATTAAATGGCGAAGGTTATCAATGCGAGCAAGTAAGTCACAAAAAGCGCCTTGGGTATAATTCATTATACTCCCTCCCTATGATCGTAATACCCATATTAGTAAAATTATAAAACATTTGTATATAAAAGGAATGTAAGAGACTACATTAAATCCAGTTCGGATAAAATAATTTCTTAAAACAAGGCTCTGTTAAAGCCCGGTTTTTTCTGTGATACGCTGGCGTACTATTAATTAATAAGGGATGTGAAAAAATTAGCGTTTTGTTAAAACTGTATTCGTAGTTCTTGACATCCTAATAGGTATTGTGACTATGGTAACTAGAAGTTTTAAATATGCCGGAATAATCCTGCACGGTTACAGATATTTTAACCGTGGTTTATATGCTATGATTGAATGAAACAGGTATAAAAAGACACTAGGAGGACACTCACCATGTTAAAAAAACAAATGGAAATATACATATCAAAAGCTTTAAGGGAGACTAAGGTTGAATTGTTTAAAGAGGAAAAGGAATATGCAGAAAGGCATCACTTGATAAAAGATTTTACTATAGTAGAGAAAGAAAATATTACTCGCTTTGCTGACGCTTATATCGAGCGCTGTAATAAAGAAAACGAAGAGTTGATTTCGGAAGAATCAGCTGCCTTTTTATTACAACCCCTTGAATACCTAAAAATCAATAAAAGCGAATTCCTTTACGTTGAATCTTCATGGTTTGAATTAATTGGAGTTGAGACACTTTCATTGGAAGTCGATGATGTATTCGGAACATACAATGCCTTGTTCGGCTTGAAATTCCAGAAGAAAATGGGGAATGTATTAAAGGCTTACTTAAATAATGAACTCCAAGGAGGGGTTGGAACATACAGTTTAATGTTCAACCAAGATGATGGACTATGGGATGTCAATTTTTCCTTGAATAGTGTAGAAGGATTTAAGGAAGAGATGTCTTTGGGCGATGCTTTAGGCCTCATCTATCATTTTCTGTTTATTCTTGTTGAAACAATCGAAGAAGGTATGTCGTAATTCATAATGCATTAGGTTAAGAAGACATACAAAAAAGACCAATTTTTCTGGTCTTTTTTATTTGGTTAAAAATTGGCGGTTAACAAATGGAACCAGCATAGTAGAAATATTTTCAGCAAATACTATCCGAGTAGGAAAATAAAGGAAAAAATTCCGATGAAAGCAATAGTTGATACAGTTATAATTCACCGGCCGCAAGCTGGGAAGTTTGTTAAAGCAAACTGGAAAGAAGTAGCTACAATAGTTGGAGTGGCTGGTGCTGACGGTAAAAAAGTAAATAACTATAGAAAAAATGAAAAAGTAGCTAAACAAGATCAGGGAAAAATTTATTTTCGAAAAACTCGTTATGCCGATTGTGGAACCCAAATACTAGTAAGATTGCATAAAAAAGGAACAGATATTTTTCAATATAAGTTAGGAGTGGAGCAGTTTATCAAATAAGTAAAGAATGAAAAAATAGTGAAACTGGTGTAAAAAACCAATACATTCAAAACGAATAAAAAGCTGGAAGGGAATAACTATCCAGATAGAGGATAAAAGGACGATAAAAGATTATCAAGAATATTTGATATTGTATGATAATCCAAGTTATGAAAGCAGTTATTTTGAAGGTGAATTAGAGAAATCAAAAAAATAATAAACAGTCATAATCACGAAGAGCTTCTTAATTTTATTTTTTCGATAACCGGTAAGAGTAAAAGTGAAATTAAAAGAGACCCGTATTGGAAAAAGTCCGATACGGGTTTTTATTGTTAGACCATAAGCCAATGTTTGAGAACAGGGACTATAACAATTAGGGGTAAAGTATTATGGTTTTCTTATTAAGCTAACGGTGCAGTTGAGTTTAAGAAGGATATTGAGTTTTAACTGGAGAATATATACAGATTAATTATGATAAGGAGAGGTAGACTATGGAACACGAATTAAAGGAGTTTATCAAAAAGTGTGACATTGCAATAAAGCAGGAAGATTTTGATACGCTTATGAGTTACTACACTGATGATGCAATCTTGGTTGTAAAGCCTGGAATGATTGCACGAGGTAAAGAGGAAATAAAAGAAGCATTTGTTAAGATTGCGAAATATTTTAATAACAGTCTTGTCCCAACCCAGGGGGAAATGATTATTTTAGAAACTGGAGACACCGCATTAGTTATTTCCCAAACGCTACTTGATGCCGATAAAAATGAATCGGAATTTTCAATGGATAGAAGGGCAACATATGTGTTTAAGAAAAATTCACAAGGTGAATGGCTTTGTGCAATCGACAATTCATATGGTACCGACTTAATCAATATGTAGACCTTTATATTCCTACATTAACTGGGGCTTTCCTTTAACAAGACAACCAAAAAAGTTGAATTCCTGTACGGTAAAGAATTCAACTTTTTTGGTTAGAATTTACTTAACGTTGTAAAGCCGCATTTTTCTAACTGTACCCTTTAAAGAGGAAGCGGCGGTATAACAGTAAAAGCTCCAGCATTAGCCAGGGCTTTTGTTTGCACTCCCCAAGGGACTCTTTAGTGGACTATAGCGCCTGCCAAAAATTTTTAAATGTCACCCCGCATTCTCTCACAAATAAATGGGGGAGCCTACAGGAAACTACAAAGTGTAAATTAAAGTAAGGTGCCATAAAACCTTACTATACCGAGATTTTTCAGCTCTTTCTTATAAACTTCACATACCAATTTAACTATTTAAAGTAATCCATAATAATTCTTTTAGAGATCTCCTGCATGGTTGTTCCTTGTTCTGTTGCTGCCTGCTTGATTTTCTTTTTAATATCAGCCGGCAGGTAAATAGATAGGCTTTTTTCGGCCGATTCGAGCCGGATTTGGCTGTTATTGGCTGCTGCAAAGCCCTCTTCTATGTTACTTTCTAAAAAATGGCCAAGTATTTCCGCATTTTCCACTGCATTTAATAGCATATCCTTAACGTAAAGGATGATAATGTTTTCTTCCTGCCGTATATCCATATAAACATTGGATAAGTCAAACTGCTCGTATAAAAGATCCAGAAACTGTCGGGTAAAGGACAGCTGTAAAGGCAGCGACAGCTTTGCGTAGCCGGGCGTTCCAGTCCGTTTGCCAAAAGAAAGTGTGTAGTCCGGGGTTAGATCATGCTTATAAATGCCTTCTTCAAATGATAGCTGGGCGCCAGTATCCTGGATGAAAAACATCCATTCTTTCTGAGCGTTCCAAGTGAGGCGTGCTTCCTGAATCGTGCTGGAAGAAAAGCGCTGGTAAAAAGCCATCTGCTTTTTACGGTCATAAAACAAGCGCTGCTTAAGGCGGTCTTCTACAAGGCGCTCTTTATGCGTTTCTTGAAACAAATCCAAGTCGACTTTTTTGATGGTTACAACTTCCCGGCTGCGCCAGGTCGTTTTTTCGAAAGAAATAAGCTGCTCTTGGAGGTAAGATTGCAGTGTGGCTCTCGTTACACCTAAATAAGCAGCAGCTTCTCCTGTCATCATTCCGTTCGGCTGTTCCTGATCGAGCTCCTCTTTTAGCTGATCCACCGCGCTTTTTTCAAATAAATGCCCCCGGTGTCCGCCCCAAAGATCCTCTACAGGTGTCAGTTTTCCAGTTCGTATATAGTGACCGATCGTAACGGCTGATTTCCCAAGGCGTTCAGCCGCTTCTTTTGTTGTGTAGCAATCCGAAATATTCATGTTTTTTTATTCATTCTCCTTCATTTTAATCCGGGTTTCTTCCATTATATATGCCGCCCTCTACAGCAGTGTTTCAAGCTGGGCAGAACCGTTTATAACATCTTATAAAAAAACAGCTTTTCCTCTCAGGTGAAATTGCCATTTCTTTTGTTTCATAGGATATATGCTCTTTTTTCTCCCTTTGCCTTACTGTTACATAAATATGTTTAATTACATACAGAGAAAAAAGTAATCAATACTTTTAAAAACAAATAATAAATCAATGC
>NZ_JAKGCR010000042.1 GCF_022668875.1 Domibacillus sp. PGB-M46
TAAAAGTCGATCCGTTCTTCCCATCAAGCCAGCTCTGTTCCGGGTGTGGCCACCAGCATAAGGATGTAAAAAGTCTCTCTGTCCGGGTGTGGGAATGCCCGTCCTGCGGTGTGTGTCACGACCGGGACCTAAATGCGAGCCTGAATATTAAAAAAGAAGCCCTTCGACTTCTTTCACTTCAGTCTAGTTAAGCTTGGTCATAAAACCGTTGGAATACGGGGTTAGCCTGATTACTGGGGGTCGAAGATCCTCTTGCCCAGGAATCCCCCACTTCAACCGTCAGGTAAGTGGGTGGTAGTTCAAAAAGATTGATCCATGATATCATTACAGCTCAAAATGAAAATTCATTTAATTATTCTCCCTTCGGATTAAATCTCTATTTATTGGTCTATCCTGTTGTTTTATGGCATATGTTAGTATGGTTAGCTTTTCATTTAGCTCCCGTAACGAATTGGTTTTTCAGTGAGTTCATTGGGCCCACTGTGTTTATTTGTGTCCTCGCGCGGAAATTTACTTCCTTTTAAAAACAAACATGGATGTATGAGCAAGAGAATCTGTATTACATTTATTTATTTGCCTTGAAGGATATATTAAGGTTTACCTCTTTGGTCATTTTTTAATTTTTTTGTTTATAGTCATAAATTCTTCGAAAAAGGGGTATATGCATTTTGAATAAGCAAACACTTATCCGATTAAAAATGCAACGATCATTAATCAACTTAGACTTTCACCAGCCTCTTTCCTTGTGCTTTTGCGAAGGTTAGAACTAGAGAGGAGAATTAACATTGTCATTAAATAGCCTGCAGGATTTGCTAGAAACATTGTGTTCTTTTAACACCATCAATATTACCCATACTTTCGAAAAGGATGAGCAGCCAATTGCTTCAGTTTGCTGCTTAAAAGATACTTCTATCATCCAGTTGACACTTTATGAAACCCAGTCAATTAAGCAGTATAAAAGTATTGAAGAAGCAGCAACCGTGATTGATAAATTGCTCAATTAGATTTTATCCCCTAGTAAAAAATGATTTGATTTACAGCCTCTTTCGTCGGATCCCTTCATACTGAGCAGGCAGCCAAAGCATTATATAGGTTTACCCGTTTTTATAATCTGCTATAGCAAGGTGTTCCCATCGTAAGTAAAAGAACACAACCGATGTTGATTCTTTAAACTTGATAAGTTTAAAGTTCAGAAGTATGATCCTTCCATTACCTAGAAATGGAGGGGATAAAAATGCACTGGCTTCGCTTAATCCCTGTAGCTTTTTTCTCTTTATCGGCTTTATCGCTTTTTACCATTCAAGCTGAGGGAATTCTACATTCTATCCAGGAATTTATCACTTTTTATAAGCAGGATTCCTGATTCATTTGATAAAATCCCTTTAAGGGATTTTTTTTATGTATTCCTTTAGCACTACTCTCCCAAACAAGAAACAATCTCCTTCTTTTAAAGTAAGCTTTGCATCCTTTTCACCATTTTTCACTTAATTGGAAATAAAAGGTTTATATTGTTCTCATTATACTAAATCAATCATTCAAACTAAATTCATGATATAATTCTTATAGTAAACGCTTATCCAAATACCTATCACTAAAGTAAATATTAACTTTTTAAGGGGCTGTTGAACGGTGATCATGGATAATAACCAAGCAACCATAAAAGAACAAACCATTTTTAGCCACACAGGAAATCTTATTCAAACCGAAGATAGAGAAATTAAGATCGTTGCACGATTTGAGGAACCGCTCATTGTCGTTTTAGGAAATGTATTGAGCGATGAAGAATGCAACGAGCTGATCAACTTGTCAAAAGACAAAATGCAGCGATCAAAAATTGGGGCTTCACATGAAGTAAATGAAATGAGGACAAGCAGCGGAATGTTTTTCCAAGGAAGTGAAAGCGATATCATTAAAAAAGTTGAAAAAAGACTGTCCTCGATTATGAATATACCCATTGAACATGGAGATGGCCTTCACGTTTTAAAATATACTCCCGGCCAAGAGTACAAAGCGCATTTTGATTTTTTTGCCCCAACAAGTGCTGCAGCGAAAAACAATAGAATCAGTACCCTCGTTTTGTACTTAAACGATGTAGAACAAGGCGGAGAAACCTTTTTCCCTAAACTTAATTTTTCTGTTTCTCCACAAAAAGGAATGGCGGTCTACTTTGAATACTTTTATAACGATAAAAGCATAAACGAACTTACCTTGCACGGTGGAGCACCCGTTATCAGGGGAGAAAAATGGATTGCTACACAGTGGATGAGAAGGCAGACGTTAAGATAAAGAGGAAAACCAAGCTTTGATTAATCAAAGCTTGGCTTTTTAAAGGAATATTCATTCCACCCAACCATCGGCTGCCGTTGAAAAAATCAAAAATGGCTTCTGATCCGCTAGAACCCTCTAATTCGTAATCTTCGTTTCCATACTCGAACCCCTCTTCAAAGAGGTCGCCTATTTGACCCGTTAGCAAAATCGATTTAAGGATCAGGGGATAAAAAAGCCGCATAAGTAATGGGACTAATACAACTTAAATTATATAATTTTTCGAAAACCAGGCTGTTTCTTCTCAAATATCCCCATTCCCTCTCTTTCCAAAATGGCTAGAAACGCTTTTGCAGCTTGAGGATCGAACTGACTCCCTATATTCTTTTCAATCTCCCCCATTGCATAGTTTAAATCCATGATTGGTTTGTAGACCCGCTTTGTTGTCATGGCATCAAAAGAATCTGCGACAGCCAAAATGCGTGCTGCCAGGGGGATCTCTTCTTTTTTCAAACCGTGGGGATACCCATTTCCATCGTATCGCTCATGATGATACAACACCATGTCGAGAACACCGTTTCTTTTGAAATCGGAAATATGCTTTAGTGTTTCGTATCCTATTGTTGGGTGCAGTTTAATGAATTCAAATTCATCATCCGTTAACCTTGAAGGCTTCAACAAAACAACTTCTGGAACACCAATTTTGCCAATGTCATGTAATAAGCCCCCGATATAAATTGCCTCACACTGTTTTTTAGGTAATTCCATTTCCTTTGCAATTTTCAAGGCATAGTCCGCTGCTTTTTCGGAATGATTTGCTGTATATGAATCCCGTAAATCCAACGACTTGGCCAAAGTAAAAACCAGCTCAGTCTGATGGTGCTTTATTTCATAATATTTTTTTATAACCTCAGATGAAATAAACGTCACAGCCAAATAAACACAAAGGCGGACCAAAACAGCTGTAATATTGACAAACTCGTCATTTAAAAAAGTACGAGTAAAAACTACAGAGCAACAAGAAAAGAATATAAAAAGTCGTGATTTCTCTGAAAAACCAAGCCCTAAAAAAATAACAGTTAAAATGTACAAAGAATTAAATTCACTTATCCAATTTGTAATTAATATAGTGGCACAAAAAGATATCAAAAAAAGAAGCCGAAAAAACAGCAGATTATCCAATGAAGGTATTCTTCCACCCAGCAAATTACACAATTGAGTGTATTTTAATTCCAAATCATCACACCTTAAGATTTTCTTATAAAGAAATATTTCCCATGATAACTTTATAATAAATTCCTTTGAAAACAAAGGGTTACCTTCACTGTAAACGATTTTAGTTTCCGCCAAATTTCGACATCTTCCATTAAATGTTCAATAATTAACTTGGTTCTCTTTCCATTTGGGAAAAGTTTACCCTAGAATGAGCCACCATTTTTCAGATGATATAAAGTACAATAACAATCTGGCACGGAAGAATTTGCACCAGCTTTATTTCCGGTAGTTCTATGAATATTATGAGGATACCTTAAACCTTGTTTTTGTTTGTTGTCATCGTTATGCACCTGCCTTTCGAAGGAAGCCAAACCTATAAAGGCTGTACTACATTCAAAGCAAATTAAAATGCTCCATCAAAATCTTTAATGTAGCTGAAGAGGTCCGAGGATTATATTTGTCAGTCTTTATTTTTTCACCATTAATGGCCTAATAGTGTAACAAGAGGTTATTTTGAAGGAGTTGTGTCTCACCATGCGTTAAATGCTATTTTGATTTCATTATTTGAATTTTGCACATTGTTAATTTCGCAATAAAAACCATCTCATTTATCCATTAATAAATTCATCTTCATACTTTTCTTAAAAAACATGTTTTATTTTATATAAAAAGAAAAGATCTTTTTTCGTAAGCCTTTATATCCTGTCGAATTCGTATTATCACCTTTTGCTTTTCTAAAAATAAAACTTTTTGTTATAATATGGTCATTTATACAGTCTTTCCTTAACCTCCCCCATACTATGTAAAAGTGGGAGGTGATAATCGTGAGCTGTGAAAACAATGGTGGGTACGGATCTGGCTTTGCACTAATTGTTGTTTTGTTTATTCTTTTAATCATTATCGGTGTCTCTTATGTTGGAGGCGAATATGGTGGTGGCGGATACTGCTAAGTGTCCAACACTAGTATGTAAAACATTTTTGAGTTAGTCCGGCTTTTCAGCTGTTCCCCCGCTTCCTTCTTTAGCTCCCTATTTGATATACGGTTGACTGTATTAAATAATACAGTCTTTTTTTGTTCAAATTTTTTATAAATAGTAATAAGTTAATTGATTCCTATGGGAACCTCAACTCATTGCCTTTCCTTCAGTCTGGACTGTTTTTATAAAAATCCCCACCGCTTCTTTGCTTCATGCAGCCAGCCAGATGGCAGCTAAGGATAACCCTTAATCCATTTCTTGCTTCAGCAGGATCTTGTTTAGGCACACTCGCATTGTTGCTTATTGGGTCGGTTATTTCTTTTTCATTCACTGTTTTTTGAAAAACGAAAAGCATTATCCTGGCCCGCTTTTTTCACTTAAATCAGCCTTTTTGATTCAAACTTTCCTTTACAATAAGCTTGTATCTCTTCTGATGTTCATTGCTGTTTAGCGACTGCTCCGCGACATGGCTTTTTTTATTTACTCCTCTTCCATTCTAATCAAAGTTTTATTCCTGAAAACACGCTATTTTAGTTCTCATTTTCCGCATAAAAAATCGTTTATTTTTCACTAAACTGGGTATTTTAATTTTGATAAAATCACAATATTTATTTTGTGGAGGTTTTCTTTATATGTCTTCAAACGAATTGACTTTGTGGATATTTCTAACGATTTTAGAGCTCATTCTTATTTATCCAATTATTTTGAGACTAATAAAATCTGAAAGGTTTTCAACACTCGAGTATAAACAGTCACAAAACATTAGCCCTAAACTTAAAGAGAAAGATACATACTTTTATTAAAGCGCTTCTGGCGCTTTTTTTATTTTTTATACAACTCCCTGAACTTTTCCAACATATTTGGCATGTAAAAACGCTGATTTTCTCATTCGATAATCCATAAAGCTGTACAGCCAGAACAACACTGGGTGTTTTTTACCACCAGCGTATCCATAGTAAAGGATAATAAGTATGATCAAGCCATCCACCCCCCTGTGGTACAAGCTTGATAACCCGGGAGAAATGTTTCTCAGTTTTATTGAATTTTCCATCGTTTCTTTTCTACATCCAGTATTTCCTGTGTTAAATTCTCATACTTCGCTAAAATATGCTCATCGCTTAATCCTTTTGAAACAAACTTTTCATACTGGGCTTTACTCAAGTTCCCTTTTGAATTGATCAACCGTTTTCCTCTTGAAGAAAACCTACTACCTACCCGTTTATCAGCTTCTCTTACGTATGCCGGGCGTTTCGCTTCAAATTTTCTGCAATATGCTTCCACTTCTTCCGGGGTCCATTGCTGCTTAATTACTGCTCTACGGTATGACATTTCTGTTTTTCTCCCGTCAGTTCTTTGAACCATTCTTTGTCACCTGTTTTTAAAGCTAGGTCAATTAATGTTGATTTATCCTGGTGCTTGTCCCAAAAATCGCCGATCGGCTCCAGCTGCTCTTCTGTGAAGATGCCTGGTGATGGTTTTTTTAAAAGGTATTTATTGTCCTTAACCCAAATCACTTTTGTTAACTCAACTCGTTGACTGTGCCAGCTAAAATTAATGATGTTGCTTACATATCCAACGGCTGTCATACCACCAATTTTGACTGCTTTCCAATCTCCAATTTTTAACAAAGCTTTCACCTCCAGTTTTCTTACTTTCTTTATTTCTCTTTTTATCTGAATTTATTCATTCTAAGTCACAAACATATGATAATATTTTTTAAGGTGGTGCTGATTTATGTTCACAAACCCACATATAACGCTCGCAATGAATTTCCGCTTCCAAATTCCGAACTACAAAGCATACATATCCTTAACTGGTAACATCATCGTGATTTGATGCCAGAAGTGTCTGGATTAAAGGAGGCCAGCAAGCGTGACTCCTTGGAATACAAAGCTTACAGATGGGATAAGAAGAGGGGCACCCCTCCCCAACTAGCCCAATAGCGCTGTCTTGCCTGTCTTTCACTTCCCGCAGCATTCCTTCTCCCCAATTCGGCAGCTGATTTCCCTTCTTACATTTACTTGTATATGTGTATATATGTTGATTCTCCATGGTATACACCTTTACAAGCAGCTTTTAGACGTCTTGTTAGGTGACAAGCTCCTTCTTAATAAATCATTTCTATTTTTCATTCTATCTGGGATACTCCACAAATGGTTTTGAATGTTTATGACCATTCTTTCGAAGAACTTGAGGAAGAATCTGTACAAGGGGAAGCGGATCTGCATAGGAGACCCATGCATTTAACTCGGCCATCAAGCTCCAAATCAATGACCAGTTCTTTCAGCAAAGAAAAAGTGAAATTCCCGTGTGTCGTATACTTCACACACAAAAAGAGCTGTTCATTTTTCAAACAAGAGCTTTAAAATGGTTTTCAATGTAATATGATAGCTTTTGCCAGAACCGTAGCCGCCGACAAGAAAGTGAAATTTTGTAGACCATTCAATAAGGAAATCATCAAAGTGTGGATTTTCTTCTTTTTCAATCGCGGTCATATAACCTCACCTTTTCTTTTAATGACAATTTCCAGTTGGATCATCATCGTTATTGCTGGTCAGCTTCTCTACCTCGGCTTTCGACTTGGCAATAGCGGTTTGGCATCCCTTCAAGCTTTAATCAACGCTCGCCGTGAATATGTGCCTGTTCATCAAACGAACGGGTTGCGACGCTCTTCCATAGCCCGAGATTACGCGCTTAAATAGGCATAATACTGTTTACTGTTCATAAGCAAAGGACACTTTGTGTGACTCACTGCCTCCAGCATCTCTCCAACTGCTTCCTGATTCTTCTTCTAGATGATTATTGTTACCACTGGAAACCCCCATTATTCTTTGAGCACGGATGATAGCCGTATATTAAATAACTATTTGATCCCAAATTAAATCAATCGAATCTGCCTGTCTCACTTCATCCATTATTTTTAAAAAACTCTTCTGGAAGATACCTTGCGTAAAAGCCATGTTTCAGAGCATTAAAGTTTCGTTTCGGAGGAGATGCGTGTTTATTTCCCCGATTTTCCTTGCCATTAGAACTACCAATAGGCGCACCCTTTTTCCTGGTCGCATCCCTTTACTTGATGGTTGCAACCTTTTTCGTTAGATCTCTCAACCAGCCTTCACGGTTTTTTAGGATACCTAGTTTTAGATCATGATTTTCTGCTAATGCAGCAAGCGTGATCTTGGTTGTTTCCCACTCTGTTTTGATATCATCCCAGTTTTCCGCTTCACCATACCAACACCTCCGAGATTGTTTTAAGCAAAGAAAAAAACATCCCTCAGGATGCCTATAAAAAACGAAATTAAAATTCATGTCATACTCATAATTTTTGATTTGTCTTTATTCGTAGCCAGCTTTTTGATCAATGCTTCCTTAACCAACGCACTTACACTTTCACTTGAGCCTGGATCAATCTCTACTCGTTCGTAAAGTTGACGTCCTTCTGGCATCCCATCACAGTCTAAGGTATAATAACTGACTTTAATTTTTATAAGAACATCTCCTTTCCCCTTACATTCGACAAAAGAAGCTAATTTTCCTCTTCAACATTACTTTGCGTGTTTGAACATAAAAATAGCATCCCGTAGGATGCTTGAATTCTGCTATATTAATATTCCTTCACTTTTACATAATCGACATTCTCCATATTTGCTTGGATGAGCGCGTCGTCTTTATCAACAAACGTGTAAACTTCTCCATCTTTTATGGACCTTAATGCATTTTCGGGCGAATCGGCCTTTACTTCTTGAACAAGTTCTTTTCCAGATGAAAAAACAAAAGTCAGTCTATATGTTTTCATTGTCTACCTCCTTTGCCTTACCATACCACAAAAGAAGTCAAATACCTTTATTTACATATATGAAATACAGCTAGAGCGCCCCTGCCCATTAAACAGTTTTACTACCTTTGCTATGTTACACCTAGTTTCTGTTTTATTTCTGCCTAATCCGACCTTTCACCTGTTTACAGGCGGGTCTTTTTGGAACCATCAGCTCACGGATGTCTCACTCTGTTTACTTTTCCTCTTTCGATTTTTGGCTTCCCCCATTCTCTCACCGTCTATGTTCTTTTCTCTGCTTAAGCCGTATTTCAGCATAAAGAAAAAGCACCCACCAGCATCAATGAGCGCTTCCTTCTTTGTAGGATATTTGCAAGCATGAACATTACAAACTAAAAATTTATTCAGTAAGCAAGTGTGAACTCTGCTGCTATAAAAGAACCGAATGTATTTTTGATTCTATTTTCTCCCGCTGTTATCAACGTTCTAAATCCAGCAAACGAAATATTTACTTTCAAGGTTTCGCCTGGTGCGTGGCGATCTTGTATTCCCCATATGGAGGCAGCTCTCTGATCTTTACATTCCCATCACAAATCACAACCACACATGCTTTCGTTATTTCCATTATATCCAATTCCAGCTTCATTGTAGAAGGATCAATTTTAATGTCTTTCATAGATGAAAAGCCCCTGGCCTGTTAAAATAGAAGTGCGAGTAATATTTCAAGAGCCGTGGACTCGTTCTCAGCTTTTTTGTATAAATTTTTCTTTAATGGCCTATACTAGCATTGTTCGTTCGGAATCCAATTCCCATGAGTAAAACCATTCCCCCAGCCAGGTTCCCGCCTGGCTTTTTTGCATTACTAATCAAAACAAAACATATACTTCATACGGGAAGAAGGAAGCAGGTTAGCCCTTCCTTCATCCTGTACATAACGGACACACTGCTGATTATTCTGTTAATTTTAAATCCAACTCCTAAGGATCGAAGTCATTCTGCAGTCAGAGCCCCTCCTCTGGCTGTTTTTTCCGTGTCCGGATCCTGCGAACTGTGACACTATGAAAGGAAGAAGGATATGAAAAGATCAATCAATTTGATCAGCTTAAGTCCATGCTTGTAAGGTGTGCCACAGTATTCCTTGAAGCACCTTGCAAGCCTGGATATTTCAAGGGAGCTGATCTACATGAAAAACCGATCCAAAGCGTACACCCGTCACCAGCGGGAAAGAATCATTCAAAAGAAATGCTCTATCCTGAAGGAAGTCCAACTAAGGGAAGACCAATGGATGCCTGCGCGCGGGACATTAAGCAAAGGTGAAATCCACTGTTCTTGCCGGATGTGCAAATACGAGAAACACTATTCCGTTCCAAAAGCCAAACATAAAGCAAAGTGGGATGCCATGCGAAAAGAGATAGACAGATTAATTTAATGTCATTATTAAAATTTAAAAAGCCACAAAGCCAGGTTCTCCTGAAGAACAAGGAAACCTGCTCGTTATTGATCATAAAACATTTGATTTATTGTACAAAATTCCTATTGAATATGATCACTTGCTTGATTTTGTGGTAAAAAAATAATGATACTCGCTCCAGAAGAATTCTGTTATATCTTTCAACCTTTTCTCAGGACAAAATAAATTAAAAACCTCAACCTCAAATGGCGGAATTGGCCGCCATTTAAGATAAGGTCCAAACTACCTTCAGGGCAGCCAACTGTTGATTATACATGGCAGCTGGCCAGCTTAATTTCACCACCCAAAAGCTTTTCAACTTCTTCCGGCTCTTCAATCAGGTTAATCTCACCCCTTAACAGCTTTACCAAAACTTATCTAATGGGGTCAATTGCTTAGCACTATTTTCACCATTCCTGCACTCAATCATTTACCCTCACGTATTGGCGGATCCCAGCAATTCTAATCCGTTATTTTTCCTGGATGAACTTCACCACATCATACCCGCACTCGTTACAGACCATTAAATGAGGACAAATCTGATCTTTCGCTGTGTTGGGGTAGCCATCACCCATTTTTACCGTCTCTTCGTCATTATAATGACCGTACGGGTCTAGAAAATCTGATACCTTGCCTGAATCATCTAATTGAGTATTACATTTTGGACAATTAATTTCTAATACTGCTAATGAGTTACATAAAGGACACATGGCCATAAATATCACCCCTTTTAACTTTCAACTGTAGTATTCATTTTTTCAGCAATACTATGTACCCTGATCAAAGGTAAATTGATTCCGCATTTTTTCCCTTTTTAAAGCTCAACGTGCTACTTTCCAGAGAGGGTCTTCATTTAAGGTCCTCTCCCTTAAATGGGCGCCAAGCTTTTCGGTTCAAATGATTTATTTTCAAGCCATACCAGCTTCAGCCTGCTTCTTCAAAGGATACCATATCTTCTTTTAAGCACACTTATTGCGTCATCAGTGCTAACTGGACCACAAGCTGCAAGTCCATCACAAAGTGAGCAAGCGCGACCGGAAGCAGCCGGCTGAGTCGTATGTAAATAAAGTCAAGAGGCAGGGCAAGCGGACTAAAAGCGAAAAAAAGCCAGGCCATACCCGGGACGTCAAATACCAACGAAAGAGCTACATGCTGAATAGCCAAAGCCAGCCCTGCCCTTACTGCGGTGGAATTCGCATCATTCACACGCCCAGCCATACACCTGGCTACCTTTGCCTTTATATAAAACAAAGTAAGGTACTAATACTAATTGCAGGAGATACCCTTGTTTGTTCGGAAGGCACATCACGTGGACCCATCGAACACACAACATTAGATATAGAAATGGCTTATCGCTCACTTGATAAACTTTCAGATCTTGAAATTGATACCGTCATCTGTTATCACGGCGGGGTATGCAGTGCCAATGCAAAAGACAAGCTCCACAATCTAATACGCGCATATGCGAACACCTAACATGAATAAAAAAGGAAACAGTAGAATGACAGCCATAAAGAAAGAAAGCAAAAAGATGAAGACATAACAGTGCTGATTTTCAAACGTTTTAGTTCATACAGAGGAGTTTCTCAGAAAAACCGATCATTTCAGCCATCTTTAGATTTCAAAAGGACGGCTTTGTGGTTTAAGCGTGATGGCGTATGAAAGACTGGAGAAACACATTAAACGGCGCTGTCCTGTACTGAGTGAAGACTTCCTTGTACCCCATTACTGTATACAGACTTTTAGTTTGCTACAAATACAGATTACACACAAAGCTATGGATCGGACTAATTTGTAGAACGATCCTTAACACAAAAAAGTTTAAAGATAAAAAAGCAAATGTACGGGCCATTCTTCACCCTACCCACTATCTTCCGCCGGCAGAACAGCCAAATGAGGAATTTACGTTATGGCCGACAACTGGGCAGCTTGTTTGGCACTGGCATACACGAACGAGAACGGGACGTTCCCCTTATCTGCATATGGCTACTCAGCATGGAATGTGGAAATTCACACAGAAGACGCCCAAAAGCACCCGCTTATACCTGGGGAGCTGGTTCACCTTTTTTCACCGAGCGGATGGATGGAAGTGTCTGTAAGAATGGGTGACGCTCTACAGCCAGGCCTTGCGTTTATCCCATTTCATTTTGCAGATGAAAAAAAGAAGCCGCCAATGAATTAACAGCTGATTTTGTAGATCTATTATCGAAGCAGCCACCGTTTAAACAATCGGCGTGTAAAATTAAAAAAATACACAGAAAACACGAAGCGGCAGCTGATGAATAGCTGAATTTTACTGCAAAACGCACGGCTTATCAGCCGAGGACCCAAAAGACGCCAAAATAAATATTTCGCTAAAACCGTTTATGCCCTATCGTTAAAAAATTTAACTTTGTAAAAATGATTTCTCTTATTTTATAAAGGAAAATTGCTTTTTTCACTTTCTGGATTTCGCTGCCTGAAGTAACATTTATGTAAAAGCGCTTTCTACAGAAGGAAGCTTAGATACAGCGAAGAAAACGCCATTTGACTTTTTCAGCGTATGTGTCTCTATCTTCTTTTGTTTTCACATGGAATCCTTCTGTGTACAGCACATTGGTGTTTTCTTCATCCATAATAAAAATCGTACAAGTAATCCGGTCTTTAAGCTCTGCTGCATTATCCACTACTATCATTTTATAATCATTTATATTCAATAGCTTTTCACTCCTCGCATGGCTTTTTCCTTTCCACTACTATTACCAATAATGAAAAATAGTATTCAAAATATTGGAAAAACAGCATGGAAAAACTTGATATATCATCGTTTTCTATGGTCTTTCTTGCTATGCTGAGCGAGAAGTATCCAAAAAGTCATTCTTCTTAATGATTTAAAACATGGCCTGCCCTGTAGAGTGGCTATGCTTATGCACAGTATAAATAAAAAAGCGTTCATCCTCATGAATTTTATGTAGTTTCTTTCTTAATTGAAATAAAGAATCAGTTTTTTCAAACTGATTCTTTATTTCAAATTCAAATGTTCTTTAAACTCATTTGATACACGTGCAACTTCTTCATCCTCCACCACATAATAGTAAACGCCGCTAATTTTTGTACTAGTACCGTCCATGGTAACGGTTTGGATATGGTTACGAGCCGATGTGTAATTCTTTTGAATCGCGAGCATGTCGCTGATCGATAAATTCGTTTCAACATTGTCCCCAATCGCCTTCATGACATCTGTTAATTGCAAAATGACAGCCGGGTCACTCCCTTTGTCCAAGATGCCTTCCATTACTTGACGCTGCCGTGCCTGTCTGCCGAAGTCACCATTTGGATCTTCCTTACGCATCCGTATATAGTTCAATGCTTCAGATCCGCTTAATGTAATATGCCCTTCCACAAAATGATCGCCTCCGTAAGAAAAGGCGGAATCATTTTGCACTTCCACACCGCCAACAGCATCTACAAGTTCTTTCATGCCTTCCATATTCATTTCCACATAATAATCGATCGGCATATCTAGAAAATTTTCCACTGTTTCCACGGCCATTTTCACACCACCAAATGCATAGGCGTGGTTGATTTTATCTTTTGTTCCTTTTCCTATAATCTTTACTCGTGTATCCCGTGGAATGCTTAGTATTTTCGCTGTATTATTGTCCCCGTTTACGGACAAAAACAGCACGGTATCCGACCGGCCTACATCCCCTTTGCGCTCATCCACACCAAGCAAAAGAACGGTAAACGCTTCTTTTTTCTGTAGTGAGACATCTTCCGTCCGCTTGTTTGAATGCAGCACTTCCCCGTCCAATGTATTTTGAAGGGACTGGTAGACCGTAAACGCCAAACCTGCTCCAACCAGGAGTACTACCAAAAAGAAACCTAATATAAACCGTCCTTTGTTTCGCTTTTTTCTTCGCTTGTCTCCTCTTCCCACAGACACGACCCCTTCATGAGATGTGAATTGGGAATAGCTTGCCCTTGAAAAGGATTTTCACAACATTCTTTTTTAAATTACTCCTTTCTTTTTAAAAGAAAAGGGCTAGAGGGTGAACAAAAAGCTATCCAGCATATGAGGATGAGCATAACCGTGATAATGACAGACGGGCAGTTGAAAAAATTAAATATTTATATTTAACCAACCCGCTCCTTATTGGTACAAGTATTTTCATTTAGACTATCAGGGAACAGACACTTCTACTGAAAGCTTTGTTTGTCTTTACAACTCGTTTTTTCCAAATGAAAAGTGGTGATTTCCATTTTATCAAAGCGAGTTATCTACATAGAAAGCGAAAACTCGCCAACAAAATGATCAAACAAAAAAGTACATATTTTTCGAAAACAAAAAAGACAACTTGATTTCTCAAGTTGTCTTGTCTTGCCAGGCGGCGTCCTGCTCTCGCAGGGGGAAACCCCCAACTACCATCGGCGCTGAAGAGCTTAACGGCCGTGT
>NZ_JAKGCR010000043.1 GCF_022668875.1 Domibacillus sp. PGB-M46
CGGTAGTTCAGTTGGTTAGAATGCCTGCCTGTCACGCAGGAGGTCGCGGGTTCGAGTCCCGTCCGGACCGCCATTTTCTTTTAGAATACGCAATTATTCGATATAATAAAGATACAATCAGAAACCTTAGGATCATCATTATCCTAAGGTTTTTTTTCGAGGAAAGAAGGCGGACATATGACATCTTCTTATACATGGAAGTTAAACAATTTGGAAGAAATGAGCGCATTTGCCAGTGCGCTGGCTGATACGCTTCGTCCAGGCGACGTCTTGCTGCTTGAAGGCGACTTAGGAGCGGGAAAAACAACATTTACACAAAATTTGGCAAAAGCATTAGGTGTTACGAAAAATGTAAACAGTCCAACCTTTACCATCATTAAAGAATACGAAGGCACTTATCCCCTTTACCATATGGACGTTTACCGGCTAGGGGAAGAATCAGAAGATCTGGGCTTTGATGAATACTTCTATGGTAATGGCATTACGGTCGTGGAATGGGCCCATTTAATTGCGGACCAGCTTCCGGAAGAGTACATACAGATCAATCTCTTCCACACTGGTGTAGAAGGGCAGCGAAAAGTACAATTAACAGTGAATGGGGATCGATATGCCCGCATTCTTGAGAAGGTGAAAACATTTGAAAACATTAGCGATTGATACCTCTACTTATACGCTGTCGATCGGCCTCGCGGATGGCGACGTCATTCTGGCAGAACAGGTAACAAATGTGAAAAAGAATCATTCTATCCGGGTAATGCCTGCTATTCAAACGTTAATGAATGAAGCAGACATAAAGCCGGAAGATTTGGAAAAGATTATTGTAACAAATGGTCCGGGCTCGTATACAGGAGTCCGTATTGGTGTAACGATCGCCAAAACGCTGGCCTGGACATTAAATATTCCGCTGGCTGCCGTTTCTGGTCTCGCTTCACTGGCTGCTTCAGCTCCCGTGGCAGATAAACTTGTCTGCCCGGTTTTTGATGCGCGGCGTGGACGCATTTTCACTGGCTTATACCGCTTATCAAATGGCGCGGTTCAGCCCGTTTTGGAAGATCGGAATGTTTCGGTGGCGGAATGGTGCACAGAGCTGCTTCTTCAAAAGGAGCCGGTTTTATTTGTGGGGCAGGAAAGTAAAATTCATGAGAAAATAATTGCTGAACAAATGGGTGAGCAGGCTGTATTTGCCGGAAGAGCCGTTCCTTATACCCGCCCGGCTGCTCTTTTAGCGCTCGGGGCAGCTGTGGAAAGCAACCCGACAGAGGTTGTACCAAATTATGCGCGTCTTGCTGAAGCAGAAGCTAAGTGGATTGAGGCAAATGAAAAGAAGGCGGCAGGCCGTGAGTGATGCAGTAATCCGCCCAATGGTAATAGAAGATATTCCAGCTGTGCTCGAAGTAGAGCAGGCAAGCTTTTCCCTTCCCTGGCCAAAAGAAGCCTTTGAAAGAGAAATTGCACTAAATGATTATGCTCATTATTATACGGTTGAACAAGAAGGCCTTGTTATCGGCTATTGCGGAATGTGGCTTGTTTACGATCAAGTGCAGATTACCAATATCGCGATTTTGCCTCAATTTCGTGGAAAAGGATATGGAAAAAAACTGCTTGGTTTTATGATCCAAAAAGCAAGGGAGTACGGTGGAGCTGTTCTTTCACTTGAGGTTCGCGTCAGCAATACCGCAGCAATGACATTGTATAAACAGTTCGGTTTGCAGCCGGGTGGAATCCGGAAGCAATATTATACCGACAACCAGGAAGATGCTTTAGTAATGTGGGTGAATTTATAATGGAAAAAAACACATATGTTTTTGGAATTGAAACGAGCTGTGATGAAACAGCGGCAGCCATTGTAAAAAATGGCACAGAAATTGTGGCGAATGTTGTTTCTTCTCAGATTGAAAGCCACAAGCGGTTTGGCGGTGTTGTGCCTGAAATTGCTTCCCGCCATCATGTAGAACAAATCATCGCTGTACTGAACGAAACACTTGAACAGGCAGGTCTGACGTTTAAAGCTATGGATGCAATCGCTGTGACGAAAGGTCCAGGCCTTGTAGGTGCTCTATTAATTGGCGTAAATGCTGCAAAGGCAATCGCTTTTGCCCACAACCTGCCGCTTATTGGTGTCCACCATATTGCAGGACATATTTACGCGAATCGCCTGGTGAAGGAAATGGCGTTTCCACTCCTGTCTCTCGTCGTCTCAGGCGGACATACGGAGCTTGTTTATATGAAGGAACATGGATCATTTGAAGTCATTGGTGAAACACGTGACGATGCAGCGGGTGAAGCATACGATAAAGTAGCACGTACACTGAACCTGCCTTATCCAGGGGGTCCCCATATTGATCGGCTTGCGGCTCAGGGAGAAGATACGTATAAGCTTCCGCGTGTCCGGCTTGAAGAGGGTTCTTACGATTTCAGCTTCAGCGGTTTAAAATCAGCGGTTATTAATACGGTTCATAATGCAGAGCAGCGTGGGGAAGAGATTGTTCCGGAAAACCTGGCGGCAAGCTTTCAAGCAAGTGTTGTCGATGTATTAACCGAAAAAACGATCCGTGCTGCTAAAGAGTATGGAGTAAAACAAGTGCTATTGTCTGGAGGCGTTGCAGCCAATAAAGGGCTTCGCACTTCTTTAGAAAACGCTTTTGCTGATTTTAAAAGCATTGAGCTTGTGATTCCTCCACTATTTTTATGTACAGATAACGCGGCGATGATTGCAGCGGCAGGCACGATTTTATTCGAGCAGGGAAAACGAGATGGGATGGATATGAATGGTCATCCCGGCTTGGATATTGAAGCTTTTTAAAAAAGAGGCATTCTGGCTGGAATGCCTCTTTTTTGTGCATAAAGGGGATAAATTCATCCACATCCTGTGGGTAATGTGGATAAACCTGTGGAAACCTTTGCAATAAACAGAGTATTCGCTGTTTTTATGTGGATAAAAAGAAAAGAGGCTGTGGATAGCCTCTTCTTTACTCGGATTGTAATTCTTCCCATTCTGTCATAAGCTGTTCAATTGCTTCGTTTGCCCGATCAAGCTGCTGCTGCAGCTCCAGCGATTTTTCGTGATCTTCATATACTTCAGGCAGACAAAGCAATTCTTCTGCTTCCGTTACTTTTTCTTCTTGAGCGGCAATTTCTGTTTCGATTTCTTCAATCCGCCGCGCTCGCTGCCGTTCTTTTTTACGCTGTTCTTTATCTGTTTTATAAGAATCCGCTGATGCCGGCTTTGCTTTTGCGACTGTTTTTTCATCCGCTTCAAGCGCAGCGAGCTCCTCAAGCTCATTTTTTTTCTCTACATAATAATCGTAGTCACCCAAATAGACGGTTACGCCCTCTTTGTCGAGCTCAATCACTTTTGTAGCAATCCGGTTAATAAAATACCGGTCATGAGACACGAATAAAAGAGTGCCCGGATAATCGATCAAGGCGTTTTCAAGCACTTCTTTACTATCAAGGTCCAAATGGTTCGTCGGCTCATCGAGAATTAAGAAATTGGCCCTTTGCATCGTCAGCTTGGCCAGCGCAAGGCGCGCTTTTTCGCCTCCGCTAAGAGCAGCTACTGGCTTTAAGACGTCATCTCCTGAGAACAGAAACGTGCCAAGTATCGAACGGATTTCTTTTTCCGGTGTGCCCGGATAGTCATCCCACAGTTCAGACAGCACGGTTTTAGCCCGGTTCAAATGGGATTGCTCCTGATCATAGTAGCCGATTTCCACTCCGGCTCCATGACGAATATCGCCGCCAATCAGCGGAAGAGCACCGGTAATGGATTTGAGCAGGGTCGACTTGCCGGCTCCATTTGGACCGACAAGGGCAATGCTATCGCCGCGTGTAACGGAAAAAGACAAATCTGCGCCAATTTTTTCACCATTGTAGCCTATCGATACATGGTCTACATGCAGTACTTCGCTGCCGCTCTGACGATCGATATCAAACAGCATGCCCGGCGGCTTTTCGTCTCCGTCCGGCCGAGCCAGCATTTCCATGCGGTCAAGCTGCTTGCGCCGGCTTTGTGCTCGTTTTGTAGTAGAGGCACGTGCGATGTTTCGCTGAATAAACTCCTCCAGCTTTGCCGCTTCTTCCTGCTGTTTTTCATATTGCTTCATTTCCCGTTCAAACTGCTCGGCTTTCTGGGTTAAGTATTTGCTGTAGTTACCAGTAAAACGGCGGATTTTATGACGGGATACTTCATATACCTGATTAACGGTTTTATCGAGGAAGTAGCGGTCATGCGAGACAATTAAAATCGCACCAGAATAGCTTTGCAGATAATTTTCAAGCCAGGAGAGCGTCTCGATATCAAGGTGGTTGGTCGGTTCATCGAGAATTAAAATATCCGGCTTTGTTAAAAGAAGCTTGGCAAGGGCGAGGCGTGTTTTTTGTCCGCCGCTCAGCGTGGAAATGCAGGTATCATAGTCATAATCGTGAAAACGAAATCCGTGAAGGACCGACCGGAGATCAGCCTCGTATTGATAGCCGCCTGCTTCCTTAAATTCATTTTGCAGGCTATCGTAAGCAGTCATGACCTGGTTGTAGCGGGCGGGGTTCTCATACACATCAGGATCGGCCATGCTGGCTTCAAGTGCCCGCAGCTTTTGTTCCACTTCGCGCAGGCCGTCAAATACGCTGTTCATTTCATCCCAAATGGATAAGTTCGATTCAAGCCCGGTATCTTGTGCCAGGTAGCCGATGGTTACGTCTTTTGGCTTCATAATGGCGCCCTCTTCATAAGAAAGCTGTCCGGCAATCGTTTTCAGCAGAGTCGATTTGCCGGCTCCGTTACGTCCAACAAGAGCAATGCGGTCGCCTGTCTGCACTTCAAGCTTAATATTAGATAAAATCAGTTCAGCTCCATAATATTTCGAAAGCTGCTGTACTTGTAGAAGAATCATTGTTTTTCACCTCACCTTCCACTTTACTTGAGCTCAGCGCCCTGGGCAATGAAAAAGAAGCGGTTCTTGTGAAAAACGCTACAAAGATTTATGATTGTATTAAGAAAAGAAAACAAACATGGAAGCGGTACCAACTTGGAGGGAAAAAAATGAACAACGATTCGATGAAAATACCTCAGGCGACGGCAAAGCGCCTGCCTTTATATTATCGATTTATTCAAAACCTGCATTCTTCCGGAAAACAGCGGGTATCATCGGCAGAGCTGAGTGAAGCAGTGAAAGTAGACTCGGCGACAATCCGCCGCGATTTTTCATACTTTGGCGCACTTGGCAAAAAAGGATATGGATATAATGTAAGCTATCTGCTGTCTTTTTTCCGCAAAACCCTTGATCAGGATGAAGTGACCAATGTAGCGCTTATTGGTGTTGGAAATTTAGGAACAGCGTTTTTAAATTATAACTTCTTAAAAAACAACAATACAAAGATCCTGGTGGCTTTTGATGTTGAAGAGAGCAAGGTCAATCAAAAAATTGGAGACGTGCCCATTCATCATATGGATGAATTAGAAAGGGTATTATCTGACTTGGAAGTGCCAGTCGCGATTTTAACGATTCCGCAGGCTGCGGCCCAGTCCATTACGGACCGGCTGGTAAAAGCAGATATTAAAGGGATTTTAAACTTTACACCCGCAAGACTAAATGTGCCGCCCGAGATTCGGGTGCATCACATTGACCTGGCGGTTGAGCTGCAATCGCTCGTTTATTTCCTAAAAAACTATCCGGATGAATCTGTCGAAAAATGATCATGGTATTGCGTTATTAAATCAGTTATGATTAGGAAAAAGGAGGCGGATGCCAATGCCAGGGATTGGAAGCATGGTTGTGATTGGCGCGGCAGCACTTTTGATTTTCGGGCCGAAAAAGCTCCCGGAGCTTGGACGGGCAGCAGGGGATACACTTCGTGAGTTTAAAAACTCAACAAAAGGACTGGCCGATGATGAAGAGCGGACAGAGGACAAAAAAGAGTCCAAGTAATGTTAGGATGATAGACAAATGAGCCAGCAGGACATGACGATATATGAACATTTAGAGGAAGTGCGAAAGCGCCTCATCATTGTGATTGTTTTCTTTTTTATTGCGGCAATCGGCGGGCTGTTTTTGGCCAAGCCGATCATCCAGTATTTACAGCATGCAGATGAAGCGGCTGCCTTAACGATGAATGCGTTTCGTGTAACCGATCCGCTGAAAATTTATTTTCAAATGGCTTTTGTGATTGGAGTTGTGTTAACTTCGCCGGTTCTTTTATATCAGCTGTGGGCATTCGTCAGTCCAGGCCTCCATGAACGGGAGCGCCGGGTTACGCTCAGCTATATTCCGGCGTCGATACTGCTGTTTCTTGGCGGTCTTTCGTTTTCCTATTTTGTGTTGTTTCCCTACATTATTCATTTTATGATGAAGCTGTCTGGCGATTTGAATATTGAACAGGTAATCGGCATCAATGAATATTTTCACTTTTTATTTCAAACAACGATTCCGTTTGGATTCCTTTTTCAGCTGCCGGTCATTACCTTGTTTTTAACAAGGCTTGGCATTGTCACTCCACAGCTGTTAGGACAGATTCGGCGCTACGCTTATTTTGTCCTGCTGATTATCGCGGCGCTCATTACTCCGCCTGATATTATGTCGTTTGCCATAGTGAGCGTACCACTTTTTGTGCTTTATGAAGTGAGTGTATGGATCTCAAAAATCGGCTTCAAAAAAGCGCAGCAGGCAGAAGCCCTCACCGCAGAAGCAGAAAACGAAGAAAAATCCGCCCAGTAACCTGGACGGATTTTATTTTTGGCTTTTTTGCCGTTTTATATGGGTAAAGATAAGGCGGATGCCTGTGCCAATATCCATAGTAGCCAGCAGAATCAGCAGGTATGTAAAGGGACCAAACCCATTTGCATTTACATCCTGAATGGCAAAAAGAACAAAAAAAGCACCAAGGACACTAAAAAAAATGCCTCTTGTTAAATAAGACTGCACGCGATTTCCCCCTTACCACCAATTGATCGATTGGGACAGCTGCTCCATCTGCTCTGCTTTGCGAATCATTTCCTGAAGGTCATCCGCAAACACATACTGCATCAGCACAACAAATGTATTCATCGACACGTGCGCGACAATCGGCACGATAATTCGTTTTGTTTTTACATAAAGAAAAGCGAATGTAAAACCCATTGCCGCATATAATATTGTGTGCTCCAGCTCCATATGCGCGACAGAGAAAATAAGCGAACTGATTAAAGCCGCGAAGAAAAACGGCATCCGGTTGTAAAGCGAGCCGAAAATGATTTTACGAAATACAATTTCTTCTAAAATCGGTCCAAATACCGCTACGGCCAGGACAACAACCGGCAGTCCCTGGACAAGCTCAATAATATCCTGTGTGTTTTGCGATCCCGGCTCGATGCCGAGAAGAAACGTTTCAACCATGATGGCCGCATACTGGGCAGCAAAGGCCATAAATACGCCAATTATAGCCCAAACCATTGCGGAGCCAGGAGGAACAGGTGCCTGACGTTCAATGGAGTTTCGATACGTAGAACGCCATAAAATAAGCAGCACAATCGCCGTTGCCAGCGCAAATGCGATCACCGTCCAGTAACCTGGGACAAGCGCTTTCAGGCGGTCGGGCTCTACTCCCGCAATGAGTCCTGCCTCGTACAGAAGCGGCTGGCCGACAAAAGCGGAAAGCTGCATGACAATGTACGTAATCAAAATGAACCCGTATTCTTTTTTCACAAAAAAACCCCTTTACTGATAGAAAAAACGCAATGTCCGGCGTTCTTCTTTTTATTGTACTATTGAACGAAAGCCGCTTCAAATAAGGAGTCTGAAAATTTTTCCGCTTTCTGCTTGCAAAGAGGATAGGGCATCCTTTATTATAATAATTGTGTTAGCACTCATTAGAGTAGAGTGCTAATAAAAATATATTCAACCATTTTTGAGGAGGGTTTCACTTGTTAAAACCACTAGGTGACCGCGTAGTAATTGAGCTAGTAGAATCTGAAGAAAAAACAGCCAGCGGAATTGTACTTCCAGATTCGGCAAAAGAAAAGCCACAGGAAGGAAAAGTTGTGGCCGTGGGTACAGGACGTGTGCTTGACAGCGGAGAGCGTGTAGCACTTGAAGTTGCTGAAGGCGACCGCATTATCTTCTCAAAATACGCAGGAACAGAGGTAAAGTTTGAAGGAAACGACTACTTATTGCTCCGCGAAAATGACATTTTAGCTGTAATTGGCTAACAATCCGTAAAAAGCGGCTTAATTTAACATTCAAAATGAACGACTAATAGAACCATCATTTAAAGGAGGCACTTTTAACATGGCTAAAGACATTAAATTCAGTGAAGACGCGCGCCGCGCAATGCTTGCTGGTGTAGACAAGCTTGCAGATGCGGTAAAAGTAACGCTTGGACCAAAAGGACGCAACGTTGTATTGGAGAAAAAATTCGGTTCTCCACTTATTACAAACGACGGTGTCACAATCGCGAAAGAAATCGAGCTTGAAGACGCGTTTGAAAACATGGGTGCGAAGCTTGTAGCAGAAGTAGCAAGCAAAACAAATGATGTAGCCGGTGACGGTACAACAACTGCAACGGTTCTAGCGCAAGCGATGATCCGTGAAGGTCTTAAAAACGTAACAGCAGGCGCTAACCCAGTCGGCATCCGCAAAGGAATGGACAAAGCGGTAGCAGCAGCTGTAACAGAGCTTCAAAACATCTCCAAACAAATCGAAGGCAAAGAATCAATTGCACAAGTAGCAGCGATTTCCTCTGCTGACGAAGAAGTAGGCCAATTGATCGCAGAAGCGATGGAGCGCGTTGGAAACGACGGCGTTATCACAATCGAAGAATCAAAAGGCTTCACAACAGAGCTTGATGTAGTAGAAGGTATGCAGTTTGACCGTGGTTATGCATCTCCTTACATGATCACAGATTCTGATAAAATGGAAGCTGTTTTAGACAACCCATACATCTTAATCACAGATAAAAAAATCACAAGCATCCAGGAAATCCTTCCAGTGCTTGAGCAGGTTGTTCAACAAAGCAAGCCTCTTCTATTGATCTCTGAAGACGTAGAAGGCGAAGCACTTGCAACACTTGTTGTAAACAAACTGCGCGGTACATTCAACGCAGTAGCAGTTAAAGCACCAGGCTTCGGTGACCGCCGTAAAGCTATGCTTGAAGATATTGCGATCCTGACAGGCGGCGAAGTGATCACAGAAGAGCTTGGCCTTGACCTGAAAACAACAAACATTACACAACTTGGCCGCGCAGCGAAAGTAGTCGTTACAAAAGAAAACACAACAATCGTTGAAGGCGCTGGCGATTCTCAAAACATCGGCGGCCGCGTAAGCCAAATCCGTGCACAATTAGAAGAAACAACTTCTGAATTCGACCGTGAAAAATTGCAGGAGCGTCTTGCAAAACTAGCGGGCGGCGTAGCCGTAATCAAAGTCGGTGCTGCGACTGAAACAGAACTAAAAGAGCGCAAACTTCGCATTGAAGACGCGTTGAACGCAACGCGCGCAGCAGTTGAAGAAGGGATCGTATCCGGTGGTGGTACAGCCCTTGTCAACGTATACAACAAAGTAGCTGAAGTAGAGGGCGAAGGCGACGTAGCAACAGGTGTAAGAATCGTTCTTCGTGCACTAGAAGAGCCGCTTCGTCAAATCGCACGCAACGCAGGCCTTGAAGGTTCTGTTATCGTAGACCGCTTGAAGCGCGAAGAAGTCGGCGTTGGCTTCAACGCAGCAACAGGCGAGTGGGTAAACATGATCGAAACGGGTATCGTAGACCCAACAAAAGTAACACGCTATGCTCTTCAAAACGCAGCGTCTGTAGCAGCTCTGTTCCTAACAACAGAAGCAGTTGTAGCAGACAAGCCAGAAGAAGGCGGCGGCATGGGCATGCCTGACATGGGCGGTATGGGTGGAATGGGCGGCATGATGTAATCTGCCCCTCAAACCCTTGATCGATAAGATTTGTTAGTAAGGTAAGAGTGAGGCCCACCACTTACTAACTCTACATTTTTAACCGGAGCTCCTTATCAGTTGATCAACTGATAAGGAGCTTTTTTATTTTCCTTAGCATGGAGCGGCAATTTATAGTTTTATACATAAAGGACGGGTCCAATACTTCCTATTCTAGGAAGTTTTAGGCCCGTCCTATATGCTTGTCAGGTACCCCGAAGATTGAGGGCACCTGGCACATTTATCTATTATTGTTCTATGTCACCGCCCAGAGCTTCTGGAATCATTGTAAAGCCTTCGATCACAGTATCTTCTTCGACTTCGATCATGAGGTAGCGTTTACCGTTAAAAAGAATTTGTTTTACATAGCCTAAATCCTGTGGGCTGATTGATATGTTCGCTGCTTTCGTGCTGATTTTAATGGATTTTGATGTATATTTTGGCAGGATGCTGCTGGCTTTGATCTCATACTTGCCATCATCGATTATTTTTTGGTAGGCTGATTCAATTTTTTCCGAATTAATGTCTTTAAGGCCGCTCATCTTTAAAACCCGTTCTACGTCTTTAGAATCTAATTTTGGCGGTTCTTCCTCTTCATTTTCTTCGATCATGCGGTTAATCTCCTCGTACACATTAGAAAGTGTAGATGTGCTCAGCTGATCTCCGGTTACATCTTTAATGATTTCTTCAAAAACGATTTTATCATCTTTTGCCGTCATCGTTTCTTCCCCGTTTAATACATCCTCAATAAACGAATGATCGGGTTCATGCACCTTGCCTGCTGAATAAAGAATATGATTAACATCTGCTGCATTATCGGTGAAGCAGGGAAACAGAAAGCCTGAAAGGGGGGTATTAAGGTTGATAATAGGATCAAGGACAAAGTGATATTTGAACTCTTTTTCAACATAGTCAAAAAGCAGTTCTTTTTTCGGCTCTTGTGTGTTATTGATACTGCATAAAATAAACGGATGCGAATAAACAGTGTCCCGTTCGCTTTCTTCAGCTTCTTGATTACGGCGTTTCATTGGCTTGAAATACTCTCCGCGAATAAATGTGACGACAATATCCTTCTCATACTGCCGAAGTGCAAGCATTTTGCCAACGATTTGAAGCATCTGCTCTTTCCAGCCTTCTACATCAGCGCTTAGTAAGCCTTGATGCAAAATAAGCTGGCTGTTATGTTCTGCTTCCCGTTGAAACTTTAGCTCAAAAAGCTTCTCATCCAATTGGCCGGCGAGTAGTTTTTTGAAGTTATTCATAAATAACTCCTGCTGATCCTGGTCAAGCATTTCAAAAGGCTGGCTTTGATGGTGATAAACGTCGCTTGATTCCTTCATAATATACACATTAAAAATGTCAAAGATTTTAAGTAAATCATTATCTGCTTTGAATTGTTTCCGAATATGTGCGATGTCTTTTTTGTTCATGGTTTTATCCACTCCTAAACTGCCTGATTTGCATATGTACTAGAATAACAAATAACCTCCATCCTTTACATGACTCAGTCATTTTAAACCACATTTTTAATGATGTATCCTTTAACGCTTGAAAATCTTATGAGAGGGTCATTCTCCATCAAGCTTCTCATTCGTTCCTTTTATACTGAATGTTCTAAGTATTGATAGTTGTAAAATGATTGCAACTTCTGCTGAAAACATTGTCGCTTTCTATCGTTTGTTATAAAATGAGCAGGTCTAAAAAATGATCCTTGTATAATATCAGTGAAATGGTCTGATAGTTTCTACCCGGCAGCCATAAATGCCGGACTACAGGGAAGTATGATTAAACGAAGAGAAAACACACCGATGATTCCTTTTATACGGGGTCTTTGTGGCTCACTGTATTCGGCAATGGGATTTCCGCAACTCTTTTTTTCATGCTTCGGCCTGTGGCTGTCGGTGAAACGAAGGGCTTGCTTGTACGGGGAATCCTATATAGGGAGTTGTTAGTGTGTTTTTTTTATTAAATATTGTTGGGATTCTAGTGGTTTTTGGCCTGGTATTTCTTTGTTCTCCCAACAAGAAACAGGTAAAGTGGCGTTCCATTGCTGCTTTAATCATTGTGGAACTGCTCATTACCTGGTTTATGCTTGGAACGAAAATCGGAGCATGGGTCATTGACAAAATTGCTTCGTTTTTTACTTTTCTCATAGACTGTGCAAACGAGGGGATTTCTTTTGCTTTTCCGTCCGTGATGGCAAATCCTACAGTTGATTTTTTCTTTAGTGCGTTAATGCCCATTATTTTTATCGTGGCCTTTTTCGACATTCTTGGCTACTTCGGTATCCTGACATGGATTATTGATAAAGTAGGCTGGGTAATTTCCAGGGTGTCAGGACTGCCTAAACTCGAAAGCTTTTTTTCACTCCAAATGATGTTTCTCGGAAATACGGAAGCCCTGGCTGTGATCCGGCAGCAGCTTTCTGTACTGAACGAGAATCGCCTGCTTACCTTTGGCATTATGAGCATGAGCAGTATCAGCGGATCAATTATCGGAGCTTATTTAAGTATGGTTCCAGGAGAATATGTTTTTGCGGCGATTCCTTTAAACTGCTTGAATGCTTTACTGCTTGCGAGCATTTTAAACCCGGTAGAGGTGAGCCAGGAGGAAGACATTGTTTATGTTCCTTCGAAAAAAGAACGAACCGATTTTTTCTCGACCATTTCGAATAGTATGCTTGTCGGGATGCGAATGGTGATCGTAATTTTGGCAATGGTGATCGGCTATGTTGCGTTAACGGCCTGCTTAAACGGCATCTTAGGATTTTTGATAGAAGGACTGACTGTCCAAAAGATCTTCTCAGTTATTTTCAGTCCGTTTGCTTTTCTTCTCGGCCTGTCCGGCCATGATGCGATGTACGTTGCTCAGCTTATGGGAATCAAGCTTGCTACAAATGAATTTGTAGCCATGATGGACCTGCAAAAAAATCTCCATTCTTTGCAGCCTCATACGGTTGCAGTAGCGACAACGTTTTTAACCTCTTTTGCAAACTTTAGCACGGTCGGGATGATTTATGGAACAATCAGTTCAATCATGGGTGATGAAAAATCCCGGATCATTGGAAAAAACGTGTGGAAGCTTTTAGTGAGCGGAATTGCGGTTTCACTTTTGAGTGCCATGTTTGTTGGCTTGTTTGTTTGGTAAGAGAACATGCCTAAATAAAAATTGTAAAAAATAAACTGCTGGATAAAAAAGAGGGTTTCCAAAAGTTCAAAGAACCTATGGAAACTCTCTAAATAAATCCTTATTCAAGAAAGCGTTACTCTTAGCGCGCCTTATAGGATAGAAAGGTTAACACATCCTGATAAAAATAAAATTTAATTATGAGTTTTTAGAGGCTTTTTAAATCATAAAGAAAATAAAAAGCGTAAAACCTTGAATGAGGAACTGACCTTATAAAGTGAGACAAATAAAAACATCTTTAAGTTGGGAAACAGGTATGTAATTATCTAAAAAACCAACTTGGAGGTGTTTTTCTATAAGCATAAGAGTGGCTATCCAGCAAAGATAAAAAGAAAAACCAGACGACAGGCAACAGCACCGGTAATCACTTTTCCTTAACCCTTATGTTTTAACATAAGGGTTTTTTCCTGGGCATAACAAGATTTTCTAATGATGATTTCCATTCAGTACGGGCCCTCCTTAAAACCATTATTAATTTTCTATCCTGAATACTACGTTCGATTTTTATCGTTTAACACTTCTTTATATGCTCAAAAAAGAAATTTTTAAAAAATTGCTGGAGAAGCAACCTTTCTGTTCATTTTAACGTCTTTTTGAATAGAATGTATTCCGAACATGAATATAAAGGAGAGATGGTAAATGTCTGGAAAGAAGAAAAAGAAACATACAGGCACAGGTGATACATCAACGGGCACAACAAGCACAGGCAATACATCAACAGGCACAGGCGATACATCAACGGGCACAACAAGCACGGGCGATACATCAACGGGCACGACAAGCACAGGCAATACATCAACAGGCACGACAAGCACAGGCAATACATCAACGGGCACAACAGGCACAGGCGATACATCAACGGGCACAACAAGCACAGGCAATACATCAACAGGCACGACAAGCACAGGCAATACATCAACGGGCACAACAGGCACAGGCGATAC
>NZ_JAKGCR010000044.1 GCF_022668875.1 Domibacillus sp. PGB-M46
GGTGTTTTTAATGGAAGATAAAAATTTAAAACGTTGACGTTTTTATTGATTTTGTTCAGTTTTCAATGTTCAATGTTCAATTCGTTTATGTCATCTCTGCGACAACTATAAAATCATATCATTGCCTGATGCGATTTGTCAATATGATTTTTAACTTGTTTATTTCTTGCTGATTGCTTTTCAGCAGCAACTTTATTAATATACCAGATCATCTCTTTCACGTCAATAAATTTTTAATATTTTTTACGGGAAAACAAAATAATAAATAGCTGCCAGAGAGAGAACTCCTGGCAGCCCGAGGAAACCGGCTAAAAAAGCAGTAAATGGATTTATCACAATATACAGATCCGTCTCTTGTATACATACATTGATCACGTATAAAAGAAAAGCACCTATCACCGTTTTCTTAAAAATCATCATCAGAATCCCGCTCAATTTTCGCATTTTTTCACGCTCCTCTTCTATATATAGAAGAGAATTATTCTTTTATGCGAATTTGCCGCTTTTTCGCTTCGCGAAACAAAAAGAAATATTTCGCTTGAGCGGCTTTTGTTTGAGCTTCGAGCTCATTGTTTTGTTCAAAGCTAAGACGAAGCAGGTCGCGATTTTTAAACCAATCTGTTCTTGCCTGGCTCATTAAGCTGATTAATTTATCATCATATATACTGCGCATGCTTTGTTTTTTGCGAAAAAACATAGATGCTTTCCTCCTTATAGCTCCCGGCGTCCCTCAATCGCCTTAGACAAAGTCACTTCATCGGCATATTCAAGATCACCGCCGACTGGAAGGCCATGAGCAATGCGGGTCGTCCGGATACCAGATGGTTTTAGCAGCCTGGAGATATACATCGCCGTTGCTTCTCCTTCGATATTCGGATTGGTCGCTAAAATGACTTCTTTAATGGTTTCATCCTGAAGCCGTTTCACTAAGTCCGGTACGTTGATATCTTCCGGCCCGATTCCTTCCATTGGAGAGATAGCGCCATGAAGAACATGGTACAAGCCATTGTATTCCTTCATTTTCTCCATCGCAATGACGTCTTTCGGGTCCTGTACGACGCAGACAATACTTCGATCACGGCGCTCATCTTTACAAATGGAACATGGATCTTGATCGGTAATATGGCCGCATACTGAACAATAGCCAAGGTCACGTTTGGCATTCACAAGTGCTTTCCCGAATTCAAGCACATCTTCTTCTTTCATGTTTAGCACAAAAAAAGCCAGACGAGCCGCTGTTTTCGGCCCGATGCCCGGCAATTTCATGAAGCTGTCAATCAGCTTCGTTATAGGTTCGGGATAATACATGTATAATTCCTCCTCTTTAGAAAGGAAGGTTCATCCCTTTCGTAAACTGTCCCATCGTCTGGTTCGTTTCATCGTCTACTTTTTTCAGCGCGTCATTTACTGCTGCAAGAACAAGATCCTGAAGCATTTCGATATCATCCGGATCTACAACCTCTTCCTTGATTTGAACATCGGTTACTTGTTTTTGGCCGGACATGCTGACTTTCACCATGCCGCCTCCTGCTGTTCCTTCAAATTGTTTTTCCGCCAGTTCTTCCTGCGCCTGCTGCATCTGCTTTTGCATTTTCTGCATCTGCTTCATCATATTCTGCATGTTGCCCATTCCTCCGCCACGCATCATGTTCATCATCCTCCAATTAAATTAGTCTTTGATTTCAAGAAATTCTTCTCCAACAAGCTCAAGCGCTTTTGACACGAGAGGATCTTCTTCCTCTTCCGGCACATCCGCTTCTGTTTCCTCACCTGGTGGTGCCATAATGCCTTCTTCTTTTTGCTTTTTCACAAAAGAGCGGCGAATGTCGAGCCACGCTTCTTCCGGCACAACAAGCGGCCGATATGGCTTGCCGGTTAATTCATTTAAAATCGTCGAAATGGAATCCATAAACGCTTTATTATCAGAGGCCATTTGACAATGAATTTCGTATTTAAATTTTAACACAAATGAGTCTGCAGACGCAGCGACAGGTTCTGCATCATTTAAAAGAGCTGCCTGAGAGCGCATTTGCCGTTCATTCAAGTAGCCAATCATATTGCCCCAGCGGCTTTTAATATTTTGAATATCCTGCTTGGTTGCTTCTGAAAGTACTTTTTCAATCTGCGGAACGGCGACTTTAAATTGATTGCTCGGGCGTGACATTTTCTTTGCAGACGGCTTCGGTGCTTCCGTTTCTATTGAGCCGGCCGGACGTTTTTTCAGCTCCTGCACTTCCTGCTCAAGCCGGTTTATTTTTTCAAGCAGGCCGGCGATTTCCGGGCCGGAGGCAGCCGACTCTGCTTTCACGTGAAGACGGCTCATTTTCACGAGGGCCACTTCAAGATAAATACGCGCATGATTGGTGAACTTCATATCCTGCTGCGCTTTATTTAAAATGGCGATATATTCATAAATAGCCGCTTCAGACACCCGGCCGGCAAGTTCTGTAAATGCTTCTTCCGCCATTGTGCGCTCTAACGATTCTTCAAGTTCCGGCGCCATTTTTAAAAGCAGCATATCACGGAAATATAAAATTAAATCCTCTGTAAATCGAGCCGGATCTTTTCCTTCCATAAGCAGTTTGTTCAGTGTTTGAACGGCTTCAGCGGCGTTTTGATTAAAAACGGCCGCAGCGATGCCCTGAAGCATCTCCTGCCCGACTGTCCCGGTTACTGTTAGAGCATCTTCTTCTGTTAAACGGCCGCGGCTGTAAGAAACCGCTTGATCGAGCAGACTAAGGGCGTCACGCATTCCGCCTTCCGCCGCCCGGGCAATGATCGGCAGTGCCGGTTCATCAAACGCTGTTCCGGTTTCATTTAAGATAAGCGTCATGCGCCCGGTAATCGCCTGAGCCGTAATTCGCTTAAAATCAAACCGCTGGCAGCGGGAAATAATCGTGAGAGGAATTTTGTGCGGTTCCGTTGTCGCCAAAATAAAGATCACATGCGCCGGCGGTTCTTCAAGCGTTTTTAATAAAGCGTTAAACGCGCCGGTTGAAAGCATGTGCACTTCATCAATAATATATACTTTAAACCGGACAGAGCCGGGTGCGTACTTTACTTTGTCGCGAATATCGCGAATTTCATCTACACCATTGTTCGAAGCTGCGTCAATTTCAATTACATCCTGAATGGATCCATCTGAAATTCCCCGGCAGGATGCACATTCATTGCACGGTTCTGCTGAAGGACCGTTCTCACAGTTTACCGCTTTAGCTAAAATCTTCGCCGCACTTGTTTTTCCGGTTCCACGCGGGCCTGAAAAAAGATAAGCATGTGAGATCTTGTCTTGAAGGAGAGCGTTCTGAAGCGTTTTCGTTATGTGCTCCTGCCCAACGACATCCGCAAAGTTCTGCGGCCGCCATACACGGTATAATGCCTGATAGCTCATTCTGTACCCCCTTCATCTTTCTTGTTTTATTATAAACGAACGAGCACACCTTTTCTATTCCAATGAAAGCAAAAAGACGCCCGGCAAACCGGACGCCTTGTTTATGTTTATTATGTAATACCGTGCACCTTCTGTCGACTGCCAATCACAGGCGTTACTTGAGCAGTTAGCTCAGCCCAGGCTGCCCCGCGGCACATGAGAGAGTCCACTTAATGCTGCTTCCTTCCGGACCTGACATGGTTCATGGGTTCCCATTGCGCAGGACCCGAACGTCAACGCCACTTACAAAAGGCAGACCCCACAATTAAACAGCCTCGAGAAGGAATTCAGTCCCGCTAGAGCGGATTGCGGATACAGGGCACCGCTACCTCCCCACTTAGCACGGCAAGATCTATTATACTACCTTGAGTCAAAAAAAGCAATGTGGAAACTATTTACTCTGTTGCTGCTTTTTTTGTTCCTTTTTCCTTTGCCGGATATTCCGAAAAAACTGCGTCAGGATCATGCCGCATTCTTCTTCCAACACACCGGGCACCACTTCGCAGCGATGGTTAAAACGGTCATCTTCAAGCAGATTCATCAGTGTACCGGCGCAGCCGGCTTTCGGATCTGCTGCTCCGTAAACCACCCGCTCTACACGAGACAATAAAATGGCGCCACTGCACATCGGACACGGCTCCAGTGTAACGTAAAGCGTCGTCCCTTCCAGCCTCCAGCCTTCTGTTGCTTCACAAGCGCGTTGAATGGCTAAAAGCTCTGCATGGGTAACCGCGTTTTGAGTCGTTTCCCTCAAATTGTATCCCGATGCAATGACTTTATTGTCTTTCACAATTACCGCCCCGATCGGCACTTCACCGAGGCGCTCGGCTTTTTTTGCTTCCTCAATTGCCAGCTTCATAAAAAATTCGTCCACTTTCATGCTCCTTTCTGCAGAAATAAGGGTAGTACATATAGAAGTGAAGGAGGAACAGTTATGACCAAAAAATGTGCACTTCTAGTTGTTGACATGATTAACGATTTTCAATTTCCAAAAGGAAAACAACTGGCCGGCTTTACAAAAGAAACGATCGAACCGATTTTGCAGTTGAAAGATCATTTCCATCAAAAAGAATGGCCGGTTATTTATATAAATGACCACTATGGACTTTGGAAAGCGGATATTGCGCTGATTACAGACCACGCATTTAATGAAATAAGCGCTCCTATTATACAGCAAATGAAGCCGAGCGACGAAGATTACTTTTTAATCAAGCCAAAGCATTCCGCTTTTTACGGTACCGCTCTCCATACACTGCTGCATGACCTAGGCGTAGATTCGGTAGCCGTAACAGGCGTAGCCGGAAACATTTGTGTTTTCTTTACTGCAAACGACGCTTATATGCGCGAGTTTAACATTTACGTTCCAAAGGATGCCATTGCATCGGAGGAAAAGAAATTCAACGAATATGCACTTGAAATGATGGAAACAGTTCTTAGCGCAGATGTGCGCCCGTCAAATGATTTGATCCAACTGTTGTCATAAGACGCGTTTCCTCTCTGTACACTTAGTATAGAGAGGAGGAACGGCGTATGGACATTTATGTTGTAAAAAGCGGCGATACATTATTTCAGATTGCACGGCGGTACGGGACAACCGTAGACGCAATCAGCGACGCAAACCAGCTTGCGACTCTGCCACATCTTGTGGTCGGACAGGCGCTAGTGATCCCTATTGCAGGAAGGTTCCACACTGTGGTCGCCGGAGACAGCTTATGGAAAATATCAAGGCAGTATGGAGTGACCGTTGAAGAAATTGTTCGTCTCAACGGTTTGTCGCCAACTGCTCCGCTTCAAATCGGACGTCGGCTGCGTATTCCATCGCCTCCAAAAAAACAAATTGAGTCTCTTGCTTATGTCGAGCCTTCTGCGGCCGGTTATTCAAGCACTATTCTCAACCAAGCCCGGGAAGCGGCCCCCCATCTCAGTTACTTTGCTCCGGTCAGCTACAATGCAAGGCGGGATGGATCTTTGACAGAACCGGCCGTTCGCCCCATCGCAACAATTGCTGAACAACATGGCACCGTGCTCATGATGGACATTACCAATTTAGAAGAAGGACAGTTCAGTGGAGAGCTTGCCCGCGTACTGCTGAACGATACAGCTGTACAGGAAACCTTTTTAAACAATATCAGCCGGATTGCCGCCCAAACAAATTTCAGGGATATTCATTTTGATTTTGAATATTTGCGGCCTGAGGACAGGGAAGCATACAACCAGTTTCTCCGCCGGGCAGTGGAACGATTTCACCGCGAAGGCAAAACAGTTTCAACCGCTCTTGCGCCTAAAACAAGCGCCACCCAGCAGGGGCAGTGGTATGAAGCGCATGATTACAAAGCGCACGGAGAAATTGTGGATTTCTCCGTCCTTATGACCTATGAATGGGGATACAGCGGAGGTCCGCCAATGGCCGTTTCACCGATTGGACCTGTCCGTAACGTCCTTACGTATGCCGTAACGGAAATGCCTGCTTCAAAAATTGTCATGGGCCAGAATTTGTACGGATATGACTGGACACTTCCATACAGGCCAGGAAATCCGTTTGCAAGGGCGGTCAGCCCGCAGGAAGCACTACGGCGTGCGGCGCGTTATAACGCTTCCGTCCGTTATGATTTCACGGCACAGGCTCCTTTTATTGACTACACAGACGAAGAAGGACGTGCTCATAAAACTTGGTTTGAAGATGCACGCTCGGTCGATGCAAAATTCTCACTCATCAGAGAGCTCGGACTGCGTGGCATCGCTTATTGGAAAATCGGTTTTTCCTTCCCACAAAACTGGCTGCTGCTTTCTGATCGGTTTACGATCGTTAAAATATAAAAAGAACGCCCATCTGACGAATCAGATGGGCGTTCATATCTCCAATTATGCACTTATGTTAAAAATGGAGGAGGAAAGGGGATTCGAACCCCTGCGCGGTTTGACCCGCCTGTCGGTTTTCAAGACCGATCCCTTCAGCCGGACTTGGGTATTCCTCCATCGTGTCGACAAGAATTAATTTATCATAGGGTAAATTATTCTGTCAACACGATTCCCCTTATTTTCTTTCGATTTTTTCTTTACCACCCATATATGGACGCAGCACTTCTGGAATTAGAATGCTTCCGTCTTCCTGCTGGTAGTTCTCTAAAAGAGCTGCCACTGTACGGCCAATTGCAAGACCTGATCCATTTAGTGTATGCACATGCTCGGGCTTGCCATTTTTCTCGCGGCGGAAACGGATATTCGCCCGGCGCGCCTGGAAGCCTTCAAAGTTTGAGCAGGAAGAAATTTCTTTATATTCATTGTAGCTTGGCAGCCATACTTCAATATCGTACTTTTTCGCTGCAGTAAACCCGAGGTCTGCAGAACACATGTCAAGTACACGGTAAGGAAGACCGAGCAGCTGCAGTACTTTTTCCGCATGACCCGTCAGCTTTTCAAGCTCTGCATAAGAATCTTCAGGCTTTACAAAACGAACCATTTCTACTTTGTTGAATTGATGCTGGCGAATTAAACCGCGTGTGTCACGGCCGGCAGATCCTGCTTCAGAACGAAAGCATGCGCTGTATGCTGCATAAGCGATCGGCAGGTCCTCACCATTTAAAATTTCATCGCGATGATAGTTTGTCACCGGCACTTCCGCTGTCGGAATGAGGAAGTAATCTTCTGCTTCAATCCGGAAAGCATCCTCTTCAAACTTTGGCAGCTGCCCTGTCCCCGTCATGCTTCCCCGGTTTACCATGTACGGCGGCATCATTTCTGTGTAGCCATGCTCTTCCGTGTGCAAATCCAGCATAAAGCTGATAAGAGCACGTTCAAGCTTTGAACCCGCCCCTTTATAGAAAGTAAAGCGGCTGCCTGTTACTTTGCCGGCACGTTCGAAATCAAGGATATCCAAATCGGTCGCTAAATCCCAATGCGGCTTTGCTTCAAAGCTAAATTCCGGCACGCTTCCCCATTTACGAATTTCCACATTATCTTCTTCAGAATCGCCTGCCGGGACACTTTCATGCGGGATGTTCGGCATCCGCAGCATCAGCTGCTCCAGTTTTTCTTCTGTTTCCCGAAGCTCCGTATCAAGCTCTTTAATTTTTTCGCCAACTTCACGCATTTCTTTAATAAGTGCATCCGCATCCTGTTTTTCTTTTTTTAAACGAGCAACCTCCTGTGATACTGTGTTGCGTTTGCTCTTCAGCTCTTCTGTCTGGCCAAGCAGCTCACGGCGCTTTTTCTCCAGTTCTTCAAAATCTTCAAATGCGCTCATATCCTCGCCCCGGAACTTCAGGCGTTCTTTCACTTCTGCAAAATGAGTCCGCAAATATTTCATATCCAGCATATGCAATTCCTCCTTTAAAAAATAAAAAAACTTCCGCCCCTATGGAAAGGGACGGAAGTTTGATTCCGCGTTACCACCCTGATTGAAAGCCATACAGCTTTCCTCTCAAACAACGTTTTAACGGCCTGCGCCGGTCAATGCCTACTCTTCGTGTTCAGCATCCCGCTCCAGAACGGATTCACCTGGCTTCTACACCGGTTCGCACCACCCACCGGCTCTCTTTAAGAAGAAGTATCAAGCTACTGACTTCCTTCATCGCGTTTCACTATTCGATTTGCATTCAATGTACTACATTTTTTATGAATGCGCAAGTGACGCTTTTGCCTGCTCCGCCATCTTGACAAAGTAAGCGGTAATGCGATGGTCATCCGTCAATTCCGGATGAAAAGAGCAGCCGAGATATTGGCCGTTGCGGGCAGCGACAATCCGCCCGTCGCATTCTGCCAATATTTCTGTTCTTTCACCTGCTGAGACGATATGCGGCGCCCGAATAAAAACAGCATTGTAATCGTCTGCCACGCCTTTAATGACAAGGTTTGCTTCGAAGCTTTCTTTTTGACGGCCAAATGAGTTTCGTTCAACCTTGATATCCATTAAGCCAAGATGCGGCTCATCATACCCAGCCACTTCGCCAGCGAGTAAAATAAGGCCTGCGCACGTCCCAAACATTGGACGCCCTGATTCCCCAAATGCCCGCAGCGGCTCCATAAAACCGTAGCGGTCCATTAAGCGGCGCATTGTTGTACTTTCACCGCCGGGCAAAATCAGCCCATCCAGCTCATCCAGCTGCTCCGGCCATTTTACCACTACAGCCTCTGCTCCGCTTTCCTCTATTGAACGAACATGCTCACGAACGGCACCCTGCAGGCCCAGTACACCGATCTTTGTCATTACCAGCCGCGCTCCTGCATACGGTCAGCTGCTGCGATACCGGCAATTTCAAGGCCTTTCATCGGCTCACCAAGCTCTTTCGAAAGTTCGGCAATCAATTTGTAGTCCTGGTAATGAGTGGTTGCTTCCACGATCGCACGGGCAAATTTCGCCGGGTTTTCTGATTTGAAAATACCAGATCCAACGAATACACCGTCTGCACCGAGCTCCATCATCAGTGCTGCGTCCGCTGGTGTTGCAATACCGCCTGCTGCGAAGTTGACAACCGGAAGACGTCCTTCTTTTTTAATTTGCATTAATACTTCAAAAGGAGCGCCGTGAATTTTTGCTTCTGTCATAATTTCATCTTCGTTCATATGAACGAGCTTACGCACTTGTGCATTTACTTTGCGCATATGGCGCACGGCTTCTACGATGTTTCCTGTTCCCGGCTCGCCTTTTGTGCGGAGCATGGAAGCACCTTCACCGATACGGCGTGCTGCTTCACCGATATCACGGCATCCGCAAACGAACGGAACAGTAAAATCGCTTTTCAGCAAGTGGTATTCTTCGTCTGCCGGCGTTAACACTTCACTTTCATCCAAGTAATCAACACCCATTGCTTCAAGCACACGTGCTTCTACAATGTGGCCAATACGCGCTTTCGCCATAACCGGAATCGTAACAGCGTTCATCACTTCTTCTACAATACGGGGATCTGCCATACGGGCAACGCCGCCTGCTTTACGAATATCAGAAGGAACGCGCTCAAGCGCCATAACTGCAACTGCGCCTGCTTCTTCTGCAATTTTTGCCTGCTCCGCATTTACGACGTCCATAATTACGCCGCCTTTTTGCATTTCTGCCATTCCACGTTTTACACGGTCTGTACCTGTATTCATTTGATATTCCTCCTATATTGATCAGAAAGGTCTGATTTTTTGTAAAATACTTAAATCCTAATAAACACGAAAAATCACCTTCTGTCAATAGCAGAAGGTGATTTTTATTAAAACCAACCAGTTATCGTATCTATCAGCCAGTGCCAGCCGTTTGCGATTCCGCCGCCAACTGCCCGCATTGATAAAACAAACCAATTCGCTTTCTCAACGTTTTCGGCAGTTTGCACTTTTGTCTGACCGCCTGCTTTTAGGAAAGGAACAGCCTCTCCTTTTTCATCCTGAACTTCAACAAAACCAACCACTTTACCCTTTTTAACCGGGGCAACCAGCTCGTTATTTTTATCCAAATCCGAACCATTTAACGTTATACCTGTTTTATATTTCGTGTTTGAAGCTTTTGGCACTAAAACAGACAGATCGGAAGCTGTTTCAAGCTTTACTTCCTTCTCTTTTCCTTTTTGAACAGGTACCGTTTCAGCTCCTTTTACAGTGCTTCCGGCTGCTGCAATTTCTTTACGCTCAAATTGAGTGAAGCCATAATCCATCAGCTTTTTCATTTCGGTAAAACGAGCGTTGTACGTCCCCTCGCCTTTGTCATCCGTTGCATCCATCACAACACCGATTAACTTTTGGCCGTCGCGTTCAGCTGTTCCAGTAAAGCAATATCCGGCGAAATCTGTTGTTCCCGTTTTTAACCCTGTCATGCCCTCATATTCAAAAACAAGGGACGGAAGCATCCAGTTCCAATTTTCCATTGCAATTTCATCGTCAGTTCCCTCACGGAATTTCTTTTTCGGAATTCCCGCTGTTTCAAGAACCTCCGGATAATCGTTCACCAGCAGGTAAGCAAGTGTCGCCACATCCCGGGCTGTCATCATGTTTTCCTCGGTCGGTCCACCAGTCGTATGATGGCCTTTTAAGTCTTTATTGTTTAATCCCGTCGCATTGACGAATTTTGCTTTTTCCATTCCGAGTTCTTTTGCTTTTTTGTTCATTAACTTAACGAATTCCGCTTCTGAACCGGCAATTTTTTCTGCAATCGCGATTGTTGCCGCATTGGCTGAATAAATGGTCATCGCTTCATAGAGTTCACGGATTTGGTATGTTTCGTCCGCACGAAGCGGTACATTCGACAAGCTGCGATCCTGTGACACTTGATATACATACTCCGATACCTGATACGTATCATCCAAGCTTACTTTTCCTTTTTTAACAGCCTCAAGCAGCAGATATTCTGTCATCATTTTCGACATACTTGCTACACCGAGCTGCTGGTTGCTATTTTTTTCAAACAAAATCTGTCCTGTTTCTCCATCAACCAAAATGGCTGCACCTGCATTAACATCAAATGCGGCATCTGCCTTTAACGCTCCCGGAGAAAATAATCCAAAGAACAACAAAATACTCAATACAACGGCACTGATCCGATACCCATTTCTTTTTCTCACACTCAAAACCCTCCATTTATTATGCAACACTTTCGTTATTGTACCATACACATTCAGGAGAAAAATAGACGAGAAACGACCTAGATAACTTGTTTTATAAAGAAGAAAAAAAGCCTGTCCGGCAATGGACAGGCTTTATACGTGTTTTTATAGAGAATAGTTAGGTGCTTCTTTTGTAATTTGCACATCGTGCGGATGGCTTTCACGAAGACCCGCACCCGTCATACGAACAAACTGGCTTTCTTCACGGAGTGCTACGATATCCTTTGTACCGCAGTAGCCCATACCTGAACGAAGGCCGCCTGTTAACTGATACAATGTGTCAGATAGTGGACCTTTGTAAGGAATACGTCCCTCGATACCTTCTGGAACAAATTTCTTTGCATCCTCCTGGAAGTAACGATCTTTTGAGCCTTTTTCCATCGCACTTACAGAACCCATACCACGGTATACCTTGAAGCGGCGTCCTTGGAAGATTTCTGTTTCACCAGGGCTTTCTGATGTACCCGCAAGCAAGCTGCCAAGCATAACTGCAGAGCCGCCGGCTGCAATGGCTTTAACGATGTCACCGGAGTACTTAATGCCGCCATCGGCAATGATCGCTTTGCCGTGCTTACGCGCTTCTGTTGCACAATCGTATACAGCTGTAATTTGTGGTACGCCTACACCGGCTACAACACGCGTTGTACAGATAGAGCCTGGACCGATTCCTACTTTTACAACATCTACGCCCGCTTCGAACAGCTCACGTGTTGCTTCAGCTGTAGCAACATTTCCAGCGATAATGTTTAAGTCAGGATAAGCAGCGCGGATTTCTTTTACGGTGTTGATTACGCCTGCTGAGTGGCCGTGTGCCGTATCGACAACAATTACGTCTACCTGGGACTTAACAAGCATTTCAACACGCTTCATCGTGTCTCCTGTTACTCCAACAGCAGCGCCTGCTAAAAGGCGTCCCTGCGCGTCTTTTGCCGAGTTCGGGAACTCGATTACTTTTTCAATATCTTTAATCGTGATAAGGCCTTTTAAAACGCCGTCTTTGTCAATAAGTGGAAGCTTTTCAATTTTGTGTTTTTGAAGAATTTTTTCTGCTTCATCCAGTGTAGTTCCTACTGGAGCTGTCACCAGGTTTTCCTTCGTCATTACGTCTGTAATTAAAATGGAGTAGTCCTGGATAAAGCGAAGGTCACGGTTTGTCAGGATGCCAACAAGCTTTTGCTCTTCTTGATTGTTTACAATTGGCACACCAGAAATGCGATATTTGCCCATTAGGTGCTCGGCATCAAACACTTGATGTTCAGGTGTTAAAAAGAATGGGTCGGTGATAACGCCGCTTTCAGAGCGTTTTACTTTGTCTACCTGCTCAGCTTGCTGCTCAATACTCATGTTTTTATGAATGATTCCTAAGCCGCCTTGACGGGCCATTGCAATAGCCATATCGCCTTCTGTTACAGTATCCATCCCTGCACTGATCATTGGGATGTTCAGTTTCAAGGTAGGTGTTAATTCCACCTTTAGAGATACGTCTTTTGGAAGCACCTCGGATTTAGCTGGAACAAGCAATACATCATCAAACGTTAAACCTTCTTTTTTGAACTTATCTTCCCACATAATTAAGCCTCCCTGACCGAAAAATATTATTAGTAGGTTATCAATTGAACGGGTATAATGTCAAGGCTCGCTTTATAAGTTAGATTTTTTGGAATTTTCACACTTAAATCCGAACGTTAAAGCAAACATTTTTTCACGCGGCAGGGAAACAATATTTCCCATATTCAGTGTCGCAGAGGCATTCTTCTGTTTTATTTTAGCTTGTTCTTCAAAAATTACAACAAAAAAGACAACCCGATTTCTCAAGTTGTCTTAGCGTGCCAGGCGGCGTCCTGCTCTCACAGGGGGAAACCCCCAACTACCATCGGCGCTGAAGAGCTTAACGGCCGTGTTCG
>NZ_JAKGCR010000045.1 GCF_022668875.1 Domibacillus sp. PGB-M46
GCTCCGCAGGCAAGACTCGAACTTGCGACCGATCGGTTAACAGCCGATTGCTCTACCACTGAGCTACTGCGGAATAACCTGCACTAACGACAGCTATAAAATAATACCACCCTTAAAACTTAAAATCAATACTTTTTCCAAAAATATTTACTACTAACTTTTTTCTTTCCCCATTTCCCCTTCCAGCAAATTGAGATACACACCTTTAAAAAGCACCGCATAGAGCTTTGAACTCATTTTGAACAAAAAATTAGCGCCGCCCGCTTCTTATAACATCGGAGCCCTTTATTTCATTCGGGCTTTTCAAAAACCCACTTCGGAAACGAAATGGTTGTCACTTCAGGCAAAAGTTCCTGAGCTAACAGTAAGGACATCACAGACCTTGTCTTCGTTCATTAGTCTCCATCATGCATCCGGGCTTCCGCAGGAAGCTTAACCCGCTGATACTGCACTGTATTCAAGATAAGGGATGCTCTATCAAAATCTTTGATCTAGGTGGAGAGGTTCACTATACTCAAGAGTAAAATCCTTATGGCCAAAGTATTCCTTTAGCTTTGATGACTCATCCAAGCCAATGTATCTCTCCCTTGGATGCTTAAAAAATACAAATTGGTACGGTCATAATCATGCTTCTCTAAAAAGGTTTTTATCTCAAACATTTTTGTCTCCTCTGCGAATAGCTTCCTTCTTACTCATGAGTATAACAGTCCGTTTTCTAACTTGTTTAAGAAAATAACAACGTTCTTTAACAATGCTTAATTTTAAAAGAAAGGTTCTGTCGGGATTTGTCGACCAAATTGTATAGAATCTCGTCCTTTTTTATAGGAAAATGAGGGGAAATAACACCATTATAGAAACCTGGTTACGCTAAAAATAGAAACTTTTCAAAAAGCAAATTGATCTCCTTCTCCTTAGCAGCATTACAAGCTATTTTATATAAGAATTAAATAAATGGATCATGGCAGGGAGTTGATAACTTGCATACCTTGGTTGATAACATACAAACCTTTCTATTAAACATTTTTTTAACTTACTTCTGTTTTTCCATTTATTTTAAATTCATTGAATCAAAAACGGGTAAATTAACCAGTGAATTTATCATTGCTCTCGTTTCTGGTATATCTATTATTCTATGTATGACATTCCCTATCACACTCTCTCCCGGCTTTTTGACCGATTTCCGGCAAGCTCCTTTTATCATTGGTGCATTATACGGAGGACGCAGGGTTGCCCTTTCTTTACTTTTTACTTTGCTGGCTTACCGCTTTTATTTAGACCTGCCTCATTTTGAAACGATTGTCGCTGTCTATTTCTTACTGTTTGTTTCGTTATGGTATTTGATTCCGAGGTTTCATGAGATTCATAGCATTAAAAATAAATTATACCTTGCCTCACTAGCTTCTCTTTTTGGACTAATAGTCAGAATAGTCCTCGTACTTAAGATTAGGCCTGATGATTTTACTCTTGACCTCTTTGTATTTATCCTATGTACTCAAGTTATTCAAACGGTTGGAATTATGCTCTTTGTATTTTTGAATGAAAAATCAAGAAAAGATGCCATTCTGACAAAAGAGATAAACAAGTTTGAAAAGCTAAAGACCGTTAGTACACTAGCCGCAAGTATTTCCCATGAAGTCAGAAACCCTTTAACTGTCACAAAAGGATTTGTTCAGCTGCTGCGTGAACCCGGTCTTGCAGAACAAGATAAAGATGAATACATTAAAACCGCACTAGAGTCTTTAGAGAAAGCAGAGGGTATCATTACTGATTATCTTACTTTTGCAAAACCTTCATTAGAGAATATTGAGCTATTGGATCTCCATAAAGAACTCACGAACCTTAAAAATATGACTGAGCCTTACGCTATCATGAATAATGTAGAAATGGAAATGAGTTTGGAACAAAATATTTATATTGCTGGTGAGAAGGAAAAAGTTCATCAGTGCCTGATCAATATCATGAAAAATGGAATCGAGGCAATGCCCAAAGGCGGAAAGCTAAAACTTAGGCTTGACCGGGTTGAAGATAATGCCATGGTTACTGTAGCAGATTCAGGAATCGGAATGAATAAGGAGCAGGTTGATCGCCTGGGTAACCCTTTTTTTTCCACAAAAGATATAGGCACCGGACTCGGAACAATGGTCGTTTACAGTGTCGTGAAATCCATGGATGGTACGATACACGTTGACAGTCAGCCAGGCAATGGTACACGCTTCTCCATTATCCTTCCAGTCGCTGAACATTCTCTCCTGCCGGCTGAAGAAGCTATAAAACCAGACGAGCCTTCTTTTTTTTGACACTCCCACGGCTAAAGCCGCAAGCCCTTCACCTTGCGGTGGGACGGGTGGGATTCTGAAGTGCGAACGCGTTCCCAGTCCATTTCTGTTTAGAACTCGCCTTCAGCTAGGGGCGGTGTCATCAGCCCGCCCTGCTTCGTTTTATATGCTTTCGGCATACATGTACCTTACAGGCGGTCCTGCTCTTACTACAGGACTAGGTTAAGCTGCTTGCTTGTTTTTCTTTTTTGAAAGGCCACTGATGGCTTTTGAAATATTAATGGACGCGTTGGCATCGGCATGAAGTGTATACTGGCATTTGACACACGAAAAAGTGTGTCTTTTTCGATTCTTTTTGTCTACATGGCCACATTTACACGTTTGAGAAGTGTGATGTGGATTCACGTACTCGACTCCAATACCAGCCATTTTTTCTTTGTATTCAATAAACGTTTGAAGCTGATAGTGAGACCAGAAGTGCAGATTTCTTCCAGCTTCTTTTTTGATTTGAAGCAGCAAGCGATGTAATAAAAAAATACATAGAAGAACAAGGAGAGTCACGACCTCAGTGCCTAACCCCCACTAAATCGAAGATTTTGAAGGGGTTAGGCGCTAATTTTTTGTTCGAATAATTTTTAAAATATTCCAACTATTTAAAGAAAGATATTTTAATATATTGTATAATTTAAATACATTTTTCGGATTGCAAAGATTCGAGTTTCTCATCACTAATTAGTCAGAAGGTGCTACATATGGATCATAACAACGATAAAGAAATTAAACACGTTTTTAACAGTAAAATTCAACATAAACACCGTGTCCCCATTCAAAATGGATTTGTATTTAAATTTGTAAAGAAAGATAATGATTTTATCCATACGTTCAGCGAAGGCTCTTTTCTAAAAAAGCTGGGTCTTTCATCTTCATCTGTTGTTGGGAAACCTTTATCTGGTTTTTTATCTGGGGACCAATTGAATGAGGCCCGTTATTGTTATGAAACCGCATGGAATGGAAATATTTTCAGCTTAGAAGGAAGTTTAAATGGTTTTCACTACGTTGCCTCCTTAACTCCTATAATCATAAATTCCGAAGTCGTTGAAGTAACTGGCACAGTTTTTGAAATCACAGAGTACCGAAACAGTGTATTAAAGATTCAGGAACTAGAAAAGCTTTCATTAATCGGTGAGTTGGCGGCCGGAATTGCACATGAAATTCGAAATCCGTTAACGTCTATCACGGGCTTCGTCCAGATGATTCAGGAACGCTCAAATGATGAAATAACGGATACTTATCTTGAAATAGCACTTCAGGAATTAAAACGAATCAATACCATCGTCAATGATTTCATGTTTATAGCTAAGCCAAAAGAAAATATGGAAATTAGAAATGTAAATATCCATTCTTTAGTTTCTTATGTTATAGAATTTATGAAACCTCAAGCGATTCTTAAAGATATACAAATTGTGGAATTGATAGATAGTGATTTGACTTTCACCACCCGCTGCGACCCTAATCAACTCACGCAAGTTTTAATAAATGTGATACAAAATGCTATTGAGGCAACGAGCGGTCGTCAACAGAAAATAGTGGTTTCTCTTAAAAATGTAAATGAAAATGACTTCTTAATAGAAATTGCTGATCAAGGAGATGGCATTTCACAGGAAAGGCAAAAAAGACTGTTTGAGCCTTTCTATACAACGAAAGAGAAGGGGACCGGCTTAGGCCTTATGATGTGTAAAAGAATTATCGAAAATCATGATGGCAGTATAGAAGTTAACAGTCAGCCGGGTAAAGGAACGACCATCAGAATTATTTTACCTAAAGTTTCAGATTTTTAAAAATAGGACTAGCCGTGCAGCGACAATTTTTCCTTTTGATCAACTGCAGCCATTAGAAGAGATGCAGCAAGTTGTAACGGAGTCTTATCTTGAGCAGCGATTGATTGAGCTACAAGTAAATACGTTTGGACTTCCTTATGTAGAAGGCAAAAAGATTGTTACCTCTATCCCACCAAAAAATAGCGGTTTATTGCTGACAGACAGCTTTCACTGGCTCAAGGACATTATAACAATTAAATTTGCTGATTGATTTATCGTAATCTTATCGTGAACCTCTCCAACTAATTGCTGCGCCATTTGATGGAGTCTTCTGGCCTATAATGCAATAAAAAAGCAGCATCTTCTTCAAATGAAATAGCCCTCTTAAGCCAATAAAGCTCATGGGGCTATTCTTTAGCTATATATCTCTCTGCTGGCCAGAGAGTAATTTTCCGAACTCCTCCCGAGGCATCGGCTTTCCGAAAAGATAACCTTGTGCAAACTGGCAATTATATTCAAGAAGCATATTCATCTGCTGTTCTTCTTCAACCCCTTCCACAATAACCTGCAGGCCCAGGCTCTTGCCTATCCAAATAATAGCTTTCAACAAATCTTGATTAGCCGGATTATCCAGATCATCAATAAACGACTTGTCTATCTTAATCACATTAATTGGCAAAGTCTTTATGACGCTAAGTGAAGAATAGCCTGTACCAAAATCATCAATGGATGTTCGGACACCCATTTCCCTCAAGTCTTGAAGTATTTCTGTAGACCTCTTTAAATCTTGTATTACACTCTCCGTTATTTCCAACTCAAGAAAACGAGCACTTAAATTCGTTTCTTTTAAAATATCAGTAACCGTTTGAATAAAGTTATTCTGCTCGAGCTGCTGAACAGATACATTAACTGAAACTCCAATTAACGGAAGACCTTCCACTTGCCATCTCTTTGTTTGTTTGCATGCTTCCCTCAACACCCATTCACCAATCGAAATAATTTGCCCAGTCTCTTCAGCTATGGAAATAAATTTAAATGGTGGAACGAGGCCCCATTCCGGATGTTTCCATCTGATCAATGCTTCCATGCCAACAATCTTCTTACTATACAAATCCACTTTAGGCTGGTAATAAAGAGTAAATCCATTTTCTTCAACGGCTCTTCTTAAACCTATTTCGATCTGCATTCTTTCATGTAACAGGTCATTCAAAGCCGAATTGTATACCTGATAATTATTTTTACCTTTTTCTTTTGCCCGATACATGGCTGCATCCGCATTTCGAAATAGTGTTTCAGTATCCTGGCCATGTTCCGGATAAATACTGATACCAATACTTGGTGTTACAACAAATTCATTCCCTTGAACAGAAAGCGGTTGTTGGGAATTTGCAAGAATCCCTTCCGCTATAACAAGAGCATCGGAAGTGGAGCCAATTTTCGGAAGCAAAACCAAAAACTCATCTCCACCAATCCGATAAACTGTCCCCTTTTCTGTTATTTCACCTTCCAGCTTTTCAGAAAGCTCCTTTAGCAAACAGTCACCTGCTTGATGCCCTAAAGTGTCATTTATTCCTTTAAACCGGTCTAAATCAATCAATAAGAGCGCTGCCTTGTTATCGGCGGAAGAATGCCCGCATATTTCACCTATATCTTCTTTGAATTTAGCGCGGTTACCTAAACCCGTAAGAGGATCGTGATACGCTAAATGCTTATATTCGTCCATTAGTTGTTTATTTTTCTTCATGATAACAAACTGACGCAGGATAATTAATAGAAGTGCGATTATGCAGCCCTTTAGCAAAATATCCATGTCTGCATAGTTTTCATAAACAATCAATGTCAAAAGAAACATAGTCCCTATATAAGGCAAGACGCTATAATTTACTGTCTTATAAAACGATAAGTCAATTTTAACTTCCTTAAGGTGCTTTTGGGCATATAATCCTGCCGTTCCTTGTAACAACAAATTAATTTGCCAAAGTGGATCCAGGAAAGTTCCCATATCAGCGAAACTATCTCCGCCCCAGTAAACATAAATCAAATCCGTAGCGAGTTGCACTACGAATCCAGTCCCACAAAACACCATCAAAATTCGTTCATAACGAGAACTTGCAAGATAGTAGCAGATCATTATTGCGACTAAAACACATAAATCTAACAGTGGATACGCAATTGATACAAAAGTAGATGTAGTAGTGTAACCTGCTTCTATAAACATAGGTTCGACTATATACTGCAGGCTAAGTGTAATAACTACCACCATAAAGAGCACCAAATTAAAAAAGAGCGGTTTAACCGATACGGAGATACCTCTCAATATGATGGCATATAGGAAAGCAGCCAAAGCAAAGAAGTAAGCCGTCAGCCACATGTAATCTGCCCAGCCTGGGTATGGCATCGCAACAGATAGAATCGTTTGATAATAGAAACATACGCTATATCCTGCAAAATAAAATAAGGCACTTATGCTTAATAAAAGCCAAAAGCACCTGTATTTTTGTGAAAGAACACGATATGTTTTGAACAGAACAGCGAAGCTAACTGCGCTTCCTGCCAACGAAAGAAGGTTTGCTCCTAAAAAACGAGTCCATTCATTTTCCCAGGAAATAAAAAGCCATGTATAAAACGCAAACAAATAAATGAAAAGAAAAAGAAGCATCTTAGCGACGTTCATTCTGCAACCCCATTTCAGCCTCTCAGAAAATGATTTTAAAAATAAAAGGCAACTTTTCCATGTAGCGCTACAATACGGTTTGTTTGGTAGAAGTTTAGCACAATTTGTCTTTTTTTAAAAAGCATATAGTAAATAAGCTTCTCGTAACTATGTATTTTGTACAAATTAAAAATGCGATTAAATATTTTCCGTAAATCACCTATTTTCATATGGATATATTCATCCCTAGAATCTGCATTAAGTAAGAGCTATTATGGCGATCCATAACACAGCTGGAAATGGATAGATTTATTGCACTTCTACAAACGAAAAGGGTTCCTGTTATCTTGTGTGCAAAGGAGCTGATTGCATAAAAAAGGTGAAGATTATTATAATGTGCCCACGATGTCAGGAAGAAACACAGGAGGCTGATCACATGGGAGTTACACAAATAAACAGTATTGTCCACTTGTATTGCGGGGCTTGGTTGGCAGCGTCCTGGTGAACGAGTTATTAAAGGAGACCCGTTTAAAGACATAGCAAAGAAATATTTATAACCCCAATGAAGGAATTGGATAATACTGAATCCCCTGAAAATCACATGCCTGAATATACATTTTGTGGTTAATATAACTATATTTACCACTATGTTTCTACTATAATAAAGTATGGATGTACAATACATTTGTTTAAAGGGGGAAGTTCATGAGGATATACGAGAATAAAAACGAGCCGGGCTGTTATTTGTTGAGGTACGGAACGGAGTTGTTACTTGTACAATATCGTGATTTTAATCCCCAAAGGCAAAAGAAAGCAATTAACTTAGAGGAATGGACCGAAATTACCGAGCCAAGGAGTAACCCCGATCAAACAAAATCGGGGCTTTTTTTGTTTTCTACTCTCTGTAATGCTGAAAAAAGAACAGCAACTAAAAGACCTAGGGGAACAGTGGCTAGTATATTATGCTGGTTCTTACAGCCTTATCATGAATATATCTCTTTATAGGGATACAAAGAATATTAAATCGACTTATAACATATATTCTTCATTGTTTAGTTTTTTGTGGAACCACACCGTTCAATCGACCCTACATTTTGGTTATAACGCCGAATTTCCGCTCACTTTGGGTCAATAAGAAAGGAAGGATAAAAGAATGCTGTCTAGATTTTCCGGTTTAAATTCTCATAAGGTTGCCCACGATACCGTACTGTCAGATCATTTTAGGGCAGGAATCGGATACAAGGCATTTATACTGATGCCTTCTTATCCGTATTTACTTATTGGTGAAATCGCTTCTTTGGTAGAAGATTATGTTAAGATATTTGTTGAAAAAACATACAACCCTCAATTAGAAAATCAAACCTGGCTTGTCCATGTTCATAGTATCGAAGTGTATTATAGTGAACCTCTCCATCAAAATCTTTGATGGAGAGGTTCACTCTCTTCTCAAATCTCATCGGATGCTTTTGTGATTATGATCCAGGAACCTTTTGTGATCGTTTGCTCCCCCACCGTGAAATCTGCAGATGGGATATACGATACAGTCACTTCATCGACATCTGCATTAAAATCAGCATGAGCATTATCTACGTTCGCTCACAAACAAAGCCATACACGAGCTGCTATGCCTCTTCTTCTTTGTTGATAAAGAATTTTACTTCCTATTAAAACATTGGTGCTGACTGATCAGCTGAGCTTGATTACTTTAGGCCAAAAGAAAAAGACCGACTTGGTCGGTCTTCACTTAGTAATATCTTTTTCGACTAATATACATTTGTCAGCTAAATAATCAAAGCTGTTAACCCTTGATAGTATAAGTACTTATAGCATTAGAAAGCGTAGATGTAATCGATACATTATCAAAGCTAAGCCCCAGCTGAACAGCAGTTTGTGCTATTTCTGGACGAATTCCTGACAAAGTCGTTTTTACTCCAATTAAACTCAGCGCATCGATTAATTGAAAGATCTGATGGGCTACCATCGTATCAACCATAACGACACCCGATAGATCGATAAGAAGGTGGTTTAATCTTTTTTCAGAACATTGTTCCAAAGTGTTTTCGAGTATTAACTTTGCTCGTGCTGTATCAATATCACCTACTAACGGCAATAATCCCATATTATTATTAAGACTGATGACGGGTGAGCTTAATTCATTAATCATTTCTTGTTGGCCTTTCAACCTCATCGTTGAAGCTTTGTGATGCTTTTCCATAAACCAGGTTACCACATCATCCATGACGTCTATGATTTGTTGATTCCATAGCTCAATAATCTCTTCGGAATATTTTCCCTCGTTTAAAGAAACAAACTCTTTTATTAACTTTAAGTACTGGTTTCGCACGCTAAAAAATTCTCTCACTATAAAATGAACAGGCGTTGCTAAATGGTGCGCGTCATCCGCTAAATAAATCAGCCATTCCTCAAGCCCCTCTTTGAACTTGGCTTCTTCTTCAATAAACAATTGGAAAAAACGACGATGGAATTCATAATTTTGTGTTTTTAATAATTTAACATCTTCAGAATTAGTACTGGAATAAACTCCAAACGATTCACTTTTATCTAAGGATTTATACCATTCCTCAGTGACTTCCCAGGCTCTTTCTATTAGAAACTCGCCCAGCTCTTTATTTCTGTGCACCTTTATTCCTCCTACACCTTGTCGAAAATTGTCTGTTAACTTAATCATTATTTTAACCTAATGGAAGAAAAGTATCTATTTTTCATTTCCCTTCCTTGCTTAATCCAAGTACATCCACATTCACCACAGGAGAAAGCACACAATGATAGTTCACCTGCTCACCTGCAGGACATGACTCGAGCTCCTCAAGCATATCGCGCATATCTTACATAATGTTCAGCAGATCAGTGTTCGGATCCGTCTTGTTTCGAATCTGCGGATTGGATACCTCTAATGTAGCCGCAATTTCGATAAGCTTAATCTTACCCTTGCTATTTAGCCAAAGCTGAAATGCTTCATCACGCTTCGGATTTCTTGGCCTCGCCACGTCACATCACCACCAGCCTCCTTTAATGATTTGTTTTGGAGCAAAGAAAAAAACACTCCTTTTTTGAGTGTCTTAATCTGCCGCCAGTTCATTTGTTTTTTCATAATAATCCCTAGCAGCTTCTAACATTTCTTCATATATATTTTTATTGAACCAGTCTTCTGGAACAATCGATGGAGCAGTGTTGTTTGGAAAAGTTCCAATGAACATATCACTAATGGTTAGTTGTACAAGCTCCTCATCAGAAGTTACAGAACTTTTATTATTTATCCTATGCTCAATAAATTTTCTAGAAAGAAATGCGTAAGCTTCGCTCGCTTCACTCATCGTCTCATAATTAAAGGAATTGCGAGTGTCTTTGCCGTTAACCTCTAAAGAATATGTTATCCCTTCCTCCATTTATACACCCTCCTATCTGTCACTTCGACTAAGAAGTGATACTTTCACAATCATTATTTTTTGCTAGTAGCTTTATTCCCATAGATAATCCTTCATAAACTTTAATAACCTTCTTGTGTGGATGCTCATGGATGATCATTTTTTCATTTCTCTTTTGACTTTTGTTCTAGAACCAGCAAGACCAAGCAGACCCAGTAGACCTAGCCACCTGCACTTTTGCGACGTATTTCAAGTCGCCTTTTTTCCATACCTGAAATAAACCAAGGTTCCAAAAGCGAGTTGTCTTTAATATAAAAGCCCCAACTCCAAAAAAGTCAGGGCTTCTCGATTTTTTATTGATCACGATCTAATTAGACCAGCTGGATTATTTGACTTTAAAAATAGAAACAGAATGATTCAGATCCTCTGCCAGATTTGCAAGGGATTGAGAGGTTGCCGCTGTTTCTTCACTTGCTGCCGCGGCTTCTTCGCTGGCTCCTGCAATACTTTCGACTGACTTCATGACTGTACCTATTTGAGCCGATTGTTGTTCACTCGCAGACGCTATGCTTTCAATCGATCGCATGACTTCATCTGATTGTGCAGACTGCTGGTCACTGGCAGCCGCAATCTCATTTACTTTTCCTGCAGCTTCATTCACCATCTCAGAGATATACGCAAATGCCTTCTCCGTCTCATTCGTCGCCCCTACTCCATCATTTACGTATTCCACTGTTTGCTTCGTATGGCTTTGGATGCCATGAATGATATCCACGATCTCTTTGGTTGCACTGCTGCTTTGTTCAGCCAGCTTCCGGACTTCATCAGCGACTACTGCAAATCCTTTTCCCTGTTCTCCTGCACGTGCTGCTTCTATTGCTGCATTTAATGCAAGAAGGTTCGTTTGGTTGGCAATGTCATTAATCACATTAATAATACTTCCGATTTTATTTGCTTCTGCTTCTAAAATCGTCATTTGTTCACTTACCTTGTTCATACCTTCCATAGAGGTTTGGACCACCTGCCCGGCTTCTTTCGACACCCGCAGCATTCCATCAGAAAGATCAGCCGTCTCTTCGGCACTCTTTGCAATCGACTCAATCGCATCATTTAATTCTTTAAACCGTTCTTTCATAGCTTGTGCATCTTCAGCCTGGCTTTCTGAACTTGAAGCAATGTCTCGGAATAACTCAGTGATCGTTTGAGCATCATTTGCCTGGCTAGAAGCACTGCTTGCAATTTCTTCTGTTGTGGCAGATATTTCTTGTGAGGATGCAGCTACATTTTCAGCGGATGCTGAGATATTTCCTACTGTTTTTCTCAAACTTAATACCATATTATTGACTGAATTCGCTAATAGGCCAATCTCGTCCTTTGTATCAATGTCGGTAGTTTCCGTTAAATCACCCTTCGACACATTTTCTACTAAAGACACCACGTTATTTAATGGTTTTGAAATCATTCGAGCGAGGAGATACCCAATTCCTACACTAAAGAGTACCGCAAAAATAATGACCGCTATTGTAATGGTGCGGGCAGAATTTTCTAACGCAGCTGCTTCTTCACTCGATTGCTGACCAAGCTCTTTATTTAGTTCTATCAATTCCTTTAGAATAGACTGTACTTCATCACCCGAAGCCTTAAATGCGGGTGCTAATTTAAGGTAGGCAGCCGTGTCATTTGCATAAGCATATTCTTGAGCTGCTGCTAAGTAGTTGTAGTATTCTTCCAAGGCAGGATGGAATTGGTCAAGCAGCTGCTGTTCTGATTCTATTACATACGTACTTTCATATTTTTCAATGCTCGCCTCAATTTCACCCTGGATTTCCTTAATGGCATCCGCGAACTTTTTCTTTTCTTCCGAAGTTTTCGCTACAAACACCATATCCCGGATGCTTACCCGAATACGTTGATAATTTGTTTCTGCACTCCCTATATCACTAATTGGAACAACCCGCTCTTCGTACATAAAATCAAGCTGCTCATTCACTTTCCCTAAGTTGATTAACCCATAGATTCCAACTAATCCGACGGTAACCGCCATTACGATAAACGCCGAAACTAGCTTTGCCGATGTTCCCAAATTGTAGAACCACCTCAAGACAGACACCTCATTTTATTATATTTATTACCAACCCTTTAGGCTTGTCATAACATTCCTGACTCATAACGACATTGACTACAATAATACTTATAAAGTTATCGACAAAATCCTAAAAAATTTAATAAAATTAATAAACTTATTTTCATATCCTCTTAATCAACAAATTTTTTTTAAAGAAAGACAGTTCTCTTCATGAAACAAGAAAAAGGCTGCCGTTTTTCGCCCGCTGTCAGCCTCCTCTCTTCACTGACTTTCCGATTTGATACAATTGCTTCAATTGCATATTTTTGAATTCAATAGCAGCTTGAATCCGTGACTAATGGAATTCAAAATAACAACGATGCATTTCTTGAAATGTAAATGCGCAAAAATATACCGATATATATATAAGGTTGATGCTGGCCAGTTACCAATGAGACGGTGAATCATATTTATCATTTTCGGCGAGAACACCCCCACTTCAAGCTTTCTAAGTAGGGGATGAATCGCTGCTTTTTCAGTCATTCTTTTTCCTTGAACGCTCCAGTGTCAAAATGGTATAATTAGGTATAGA
>NZ_JAKGCR010000046.1 GCF_022668875.1 Domibacillus sp. PGB-M46
ACTGTAAATATATACACCTATAACCTATAGGTTTAAAAAAGATCATTGGTACTTTTTATTTTTTATTTCTCAACCTCCCATTTCTATGGTGTAAAAATCTAAGAAGCACTTGTTAAAACCGGTGATTTCCAGTTTTTCATTGATTAAATTTTCTCTATTATTCATGAATATTAGTGTCTTTTGTTGACGCTGTCCGCTTAGGCTTTTTTACTGTATTCGTCTGTATGATTTTGTATGCATAAAATTACACTTGTCGTTATGTGAATATACTAGTACGCATGGTGACAAAAACAGGGATAATAGAGGGATCTGAAACAGTGTATAAGAAACAAAAAAGATAAAAGCCTTTAACCATTCTTCTTACGGTCTGGCTTCTACAAAATCTCTATGATCATTTAAAGAAAATTGTAATGGTTGGGCTCTTTCCATTAATGAAGCCTATTATTCTTTTCATCGGGCACGGAATAACTTCTACAAAAAACAGTAGAACTACATCCAACGTATACAAGTGAATATATCAAAGAAGATAATGTAGTTGATGCGAATACAAAATCAATGACCAAATATACAATAAAAATGATGATGAATACAAAATGATTCACCATTAAATATTTGCATGACAAACACACAAGAGGTCCCTGGTTAGCTGCTGATTAACATGAGCCCCTTTCTTGTTTATTAGCCCATGTGGATCAATAAATAAGAAAAGATTTGCAAAGATGAATTTGGAGACGAATCGGGTTACATTGATTTAAGGAGCGACTTTATTTAAGAGGAGAAGCATCTTTCATTTGTCTTCGATCGATTTCATCGTGTTGAGAAGTCGCGATCAAGAGAAATGATAGAAACCGATTTAGTTGTTATCATCGTTCATGAAATTGTCAAACTTCTTCAAGACAATGTGGAGGCAAAAAGTTAGTATGGAGAAGAGACAGAGTTTTTATTGAAACTTTCGTTAAAGAACGAAAAAGACAGTGTTGCACATCCAGGACAAGGTCGGCATTCATAATAATGATTTGGAGGGATTTTTCCTATTATGCTTCTTGAATATGAAAATGACCTGAATGAAGTGTGGTTATTTTTACAAAGAAACGGTGGAAATCATGCATCCCACTTAAGTTTTTTGAACGACAAACGCTTTTATTGGTCACAACAAAAGCAAGTTTTGATTATTTATCAAAAGGCAGGCAATACATTTGTTGTGCTGGGAGATCCTATTGGGAAAGAATCTTTCATTGTTAGAGCTATTCATGAATTTCACGAATATTGTCGGCAAGTAAATATGAACCCCGTCTTTTATCAGGTATCAGCCCGCTATATGATGGCTTATCGGGAACTGGGGTATGCTTCTCTTAAAATAGGAGAAGAAGCGAAAGTTTATCTGCCGGGTTTTTCGCTTTCGGGAAACACTCGGAAACGGCTGCGTACCTGCCGAAACAAGTTTGAACGGGAAGGTTATCAATTTTCTGTTTTATCTCCGCCTCACGCAAAAGAACTGCTGGAAGAAATAAAGGAAGTTTCAAATGCCTGGTTAGGGAGCAGAAAAGAGAAAGGGTTTTCAGTCAGCTATTTTCACGATGACTATGTAGCCAGATTCCCCGTTGCTGTTACCAAAAACCAAGATGGAGACATAATTGCTTTTGCTACGCTTGCATACAATCAGCCGAAAATCGATCGTACACTTGTCATCGATTTGATGCGTTACCAGCCTGAAAAAAGCCCAAATGCAACTATGGACTTTTTATTTATCTCTATCTTCAACTGGTGTAAAGAAAATGGGTATGAATGGTGCAGTATGGGTATCTCTCCTTTAGCCAATATGAAAGACCCCGATCAAAGTGGAATGTATGAGACTGTGGGCCAGATCATTTTTGATAAAGTTAATCACTTTTACAACTTTAAAGGGCTTTACCAATACAAAAATAAATTCCAGCCTGAATGGGAATCTCGATATCTTGTTTACCAGAGTAACTTTCTGCCTGCGGTTTTTCTTCGTATTTTTCGTTTAATTCACGCTAATCAGGCAGCTGCAATTGGTAAGCTTGTTTTGGCGAGAAGTCCACTCGAGAAATTAAAATTTGGTAAGCGATCTTTTTAAAAGATCGGATTATCTAAAGCTAAATGTCCTTTCAGCTGCATCTGAGTTCTAAAAAAGCATGATTCCTTTTTGAAATCATGCTTTTTGTATGTCTTTTTTCAATAGGAAAGCACTAATACATAGTAAACAAAAGTGTACCTAAGCAAAAGTATACCTAAGCAAAAGTATACTTTTGATTATGATAATTCTACATAAGTACCTTCCCTATTTCTGGCCACCTAGTATCTAGCCTTCTCCACACCAAATGTTTGGTTAACAGACTTTAGCAATTCTCCTAAAGTAACTGATAAGTTTCCAGCACGCTGTAAAGCAAGCGAAAAATCTGCTTTCTTCTTGCTACTTGTCCCTTGTTCATTGATCGCTTGTTCTAATGCTATGTTTTGGCCGACAGTTGTCATTGTATCTCCCAGGTTTACCAGTAGTTTTTCCGCACGTTGTGAAAAATCGATAATATGGTCCAACTTTACATTTCTCCAAGGTTCAATGCGCAAAATGAATCTCTCCTTTTTCCTCAGCTAATTTAGCTTATTCGTATTAAAGATAAAGGTTTCATTTTTAGAAATGCTCAGTGCCATGTTCTTGACCGGGCTATTTATGAAATCTTTCTTTTTTATCATCTTCGGCGAGAACACCCCCACTCCAACCATCCTTACTGCTGTCTTTCAGAAAACCCATACAAAACCTTTAAAGATTGCTGTGAGATATTGGATTGTCCTTTTGGAATCTATTTGTTTTCTTATAGAGTAGGAATAACTGCTAACGAAAAAGCAGTAAAGAGAATACAGCAAAAGAGAGAGTGTAGTTGCTATGAATACAAATTCTGTCGTTAAGCATACAATAGAAATAAAGATGAATAACAAATGATTCACTATAAAATATAATTGCAATGTGACTCTCTCCAACTAATTGCTGCACAATTTGATGGTGCATTTCTGTCAGAGATATGAAAAACCTTGCTCTAACTTCATCGGTGTCTGCCCTGTTATTCCGAACGAGGTTTAACGTACTCTCTACTTCCGACTGCAATTATAGGTATATATAATAAAAAGTATACATAACAAAAAGTGTACCTAATCAAAAGTATACTTTTGATTAGGTACACTCATGTGATATAGATTATGAGCAGGAATCCATTGTAAAATGATTAAGCCCTGCTACAAAGGAAACATAAAAATTCCCATTCGCCACCACTTAGTATCTAGACTTTTCCACTCCAATGTTTGTCTATTATTTTTCCCAAAAGAGAATAAAGACCTTAATGTCTAACACACAATAAATAGAAAAATCCGAAGGGAATGCGGCACTAACTTTTTGTTGAAGCTTTTTCCCCGCCTTCTCTTTTTAAAAGCCCGCGTTTTGACTTTCGTCTCTATACTGAAATTTCAAACTTTGTTTACGTACAAGTTTAAACTTATGTTCAGATGTAGATCTGAATACAGGCGTAAATGCATCTACAAGTGCGGACATAAGTTTAGACACAGGTTTTGGAACCGTTTTTTAATACACCTGCAAACCCAGTTTGCTAATAAATTGGTTAACCTCATCTGAAAAATTTAAAATGCTTCACCACTTGTAGCTTAATTTGCAGATCACTGTTTAGAAGACAACAAAAAAGAACCCCGCTTTAGATAACCCATAATAAGCAGAAGTTCTTATGAGATGATTTAATTAAGAATACCGTGGTACTTATTACATCCACTGATTTATCCTTTTTTCCGCTAATTCCGCCTCCACATTAAACACCTTGGACATATAAGCGACTGACTCCTGTTTTTCAGATGGCAGCGGTAACCTTTTGAGCATAAAAGTCGGTATACAAAAGTGGCAGGTAAAATAGTTAGTGCTAATTTGAGTCAGGACACGGCATAGGGGAGGAACTTCTAATTGATCCCCTGCTTTTTTCAGTACACAGCATAACTGATGTGCAAACTCACGCCATTGCTTACAGGTTTCGAGACGCTTGTCTAAAAAGATTCGATACACACCTTTATAACGGCTGGACTCACTGGATTCATCCCACAAGTACAGGCGGAAGGCAATCGGCACCTCATATAATTCTGCAAAACGAGCGAGCTTTGCATTGGTCGGTTTCCTTACATTTTTCTCGTAGCCAGACATGCTGGAAGTTGAAAAACCTAATAAGTTTGCAACCTGGGTTTGCGACAGCCCCTTTCTAACCCTGCATTGATATAATTTTTCGCCTAGACTGGACATGGCGAGAAGAGCAGGAACTGCTGCTTATTGGGTGCTGTTCAGCTTTATGTTTTTAACCGACGCTGCCACGCTATTTTAAAAGACGGAAAAAACCACTGCACCTAAAGCAACGACGGTTGAACATTTGGAAAATCCAGCGGTAAAGCCAGAAGCTGTTCAGTTTGCAGAAAGTTTTACCGCGCACTATTTTAATTGGGGAAATAGTGAGGAAGAAAAGAAAGAACGTGAAGAAAGGCTAAGTCCATTCCTGGCTGAAGGGCTGGATCCGTAGGCTGGCCTCAACGTGGAAAAAGTAACATGGAATTCACCTTATAAAGGATCTGTAGTTAAACGGGTAGAAGAAAGAGGCAACGACAAGGCCCTTGTTACGTTTTATGTAAATGTCGAAGTTTCACGTGAAACAAAAGGTAAGCTCGAAACAAAATCTATTTCAAAGTATTTTGTCGTTCCCGTAGCTTACGATGGGCGCTCATATGGTGTCTATGAACTGCCGAAGTTTACTCATATGGAAGAGAAAACAACTGTAAAAGTAGAGAAAGCAACAGGACTTCAAAAAGCTTCTTCATCACCTGAAACAACAACAGTCCGCCGCTTTCTCGATACGTTTTTCAAAAGCTACACCGAAGATTCAACGGATAAGCTTGCTTATATTTTAGATGATAGCACCCATATTGCCGGTCTGAATAAATCAATGGAGTTTGTAAAGATAGCCTCGGCAGACATATACGAAGGCCAGAAGAAAGGCCAATATATTGTGCAGAGTGAAGTCATCATGCAGGATCCGGAATCAGAGATGCAGTTTCATACGGACTATGAGCTGACCGTTAAAAAAGATGGTGAGCGTTTTGTCGTGTCCGCCATGAATGAAAGTGAGGGAGATAAGCAATGAGCTTAGAAGGAATTTTTCAATGGTTTTCCGAGCAGGTGCAGTACATCCTTTTGTTTGTGCTGTTTATTGTCCTTTTAGCCGCGGCATATAAACGCGCGTGGCTGACGATGATTGGCAGCCTGATTGGGCTTGCATTTATCGGCATCTTTGTGGTGAACCCAGAGGTACTGCTTAACTTATCAGAATGGCTCAGCGGACAGCTCAATATAGGAGCATAATTATATATAGAAGAAACTCGGAAAGAAGGGGATAGGGTGAACCGGGTACCCTTATATGTGATCAATAACTTTTTAAAGTTCGACCGGAAAATTTATCATCTGTTTGGCCTCCAGTTGGGAAGGCCGATCCGCTTAAAAGCTATTTTCTATTTCTTCTTTTTTGGGCTGATGATTGACCTTGCCCCTTTTGGATGGACAATGCGGGACAGCCGAGAAATCAAATCCATGTACGGACTTAACCGGGGAAATAATATTTACGGGTCGGACCCGATGGAACGGAGTATGGTTTTTATATTTTCATGAGCCGCTCGCTTCCGAAGTACATCATGAAAGTAGTGAGAGAAATCAAAGAATCTGCCATGCACCACTTTATCATTTTCACAAAAGGACAGGCTTCCTTCAGGGACTTTATTTCAGAGGCAGCGAACCCGGGAAAAGAACTCATTACAGGCGGCCCTTTGAAAGTTGTGCCCTATACATTCGGTAAAACATACCTTCAGTTTATGGCTGATGAGCGAAATATGCTGAATATACTGTCGGAACATAACATCACACCGCTTTCAGAGAAGCCGCCGCTTTATTCATCATTTGACCGGCTTGTAGAACATAACGGAGAAGAAAAGTATCTGGTCAGCCTGCTTGATACAGATTTGATGAAAGTTTACAGCCTGAAGCGGTACCGTAAAGAAACATTTGACCAGGATCAGAGGCGAATTTTGATACTGACACATATGAAGGAGTTTCACCAGGAACTGCTCAAGGACGTTCACCATCTTGACTACGAAGAGGTCCATCCAAATGAAATCCAAGCCGCCGGCATGATGAAATCATAGGGGGAATAAACGTATGAGTTTGCTGCCTGAATTCCAGACCATAACCGGACTGATTGACAATGGCCATCTGCTGCATGATGAAATTTCTGCTATGCCGCGCACATCCCAGAGAAGAATGTACGGACTCATGAAAGAGATCATGAAGGATGAATTGATCTTTGTCATAGAAGTGGAGAAGCGCAAACTGCGCATGAACCGTGAATGAAGCAAACGGCTTTTTTATTTGTCATTGCTGCCGCGGCAGCCACCGGATTCATTGGGATGTACCAAGAATGGTACATTCCCTCTTCCAAGGCCCTTTTGATTATCACAGTTATGCTGGGAACTGTGTATATGGCAGCGGTCTTGCGGCGTACAGAAAGCAGAAAAAGAACGTCATTACTGCTTCTCTCCCTGTCCCTGTTTTTAGTGCAGACGGCTGGAGCCTGGATCTATGAAATCTGGACATTTGAAACTTTCTTCTCCGCTGCCGGCATGATGAAAATTTCTATGATTCTTCTTGGTACAGGCGCATTAGTATTGAACACCATTCATTTTATTTCCCGGGCAACACATAAAAAGCGCAGTATCCAGCGTACGGCTAAAAGAGAGAAGAATAACAGTGCCAGGCAGTTATTTAACAGAAAAGCAGCAGAAAAGACCGTCACAGTTGTTCTTGGTGAATCCGTTCACGTGAAATAATCAATGTAAAAGGAGGCGATTCCGATCGGACTCTCGATTACCTGGCAGGGAAGCGACTGTTTTACACATATGTTGGTTGTGGGGCCCACCCGTTCCGGGAAGACGGCTACCATTTTAAAGCCGATGATCTACCAGCTTTTGCTTCAAAAAAGGCGGGGCATCCCTTTGGGATTATCGGTGGTAGAGCCCAAAGGCGATGTCGCGCGGATGGTGAATGAAATGTGCATGGAAATGGACATCTCGTGCACCCATATTGATCCAGAGCTGCCTGACAGTCATGGTTTTAACCCAATGGAAGGCGGTATGGATGATGTGGCGGAAGCAACCGTGGTTGTATTAAAAGGGCTTTTCGGAAAACAGGATGCTTTTTTTGCAACCGTGCAGGAACTCTCGGCTCGGAATGTGACCAAACTGCTGAAAGCCCTGCATGGCGACAAGATGGATATTATCGATGTGATGAATACGCTGCGGGATGAAAAAGAGCTGGAGAAAAAAGTGAAAGAGTTGAAAAGTCGGGATGGACTGACCGATCTCGTCCACTTTTTCGAATCGGAGCTGCTTGGCAGCATGCGCGAGAAATACCGGCAGTTTGTGATCGGGCTCCGTGCCCAGCTAGAAAACATCACAAGCAATGAATCACTAAAGCGAATTATGACGGGCAAAAGTGATATTAATATTGACCGGCATTTTGAGGAAGGCGGGGTTCTTGCAGTAAATACGGCACTTGGTAAACTGCGAAAAGCGGGTGACGCATTTGGCCAGTTTATCATTATGCATTTACAAAACGGCACATTCCGGCGACCCGGCACAGAACAGACCCGCATCCCGCATTTTCTGATTGTCGATGAATACAACCGTTTCATTAACCCAGATGTAGAAATGTTCCTGTCGCTCGCAGCAGAATACCGGGTATCCGGTATTTTCGCTATGCAGTCACTTGGCCAGCTGGAAGTAGAAGCTGGAAAAATCGGTCCAAAAGCGATGAAGCAGGCCATTTTAACTTCGTGCCGTAACAAAATTACGTTTGGCGGGCTGTCTGCCGGAGATGCAAAAGAGTTCGCGGAAGAGTTTGGCCGGAACCGAGTGATCAGGCGGCAGAGCACTTTCAAAAACCGAATACTTGTCCCAAAATTCTTTCCAGAATCATATCGGGACACTGAAAACGAGGAGTACCGCTTCTATTACACAGACTTAATGGATGGGCTTCCTCGTTTTCATTTTGTCCACAAGCTCCTGCAAGACGGAACACCTCAGCCGCCCGAACTGGCAAAAGGGAACTTTGTGCCGCGTGACTGGAAAGAAAAGAGAGAATGGGAAGAAAAGAGATCATGGCTGTCAGCGCTTCTGAACCTATTAAAGAAAAAACACAGGAAGAGAGCGCAGCCGGTACCTGCACTGCCCAAGCCGATTCAATCGGTGGTTCATGAAGAGCTAGTGCCTGCAGAAGGATCGTTTGTCCGCATGACATGCTCACAGTGTTAGAAGAAGAGACTGAGTCGGAGAAAGAAAAAAACAGTACGGAAAAATCGGCTGAAGAGAAACAGCCGAATATACTACAAGCTGCTCCCACACAAAATGAGGAGCAGCCTAAAAACGCGAAAAATGAAAAGCCCTCGGGAGAAACGACTAAATCGAAAACAGATACTGTACAGAGAAAAAAAGAGTTTATACCGCCGCAGTCATCTGATGGATTCTGGGATTAATGTGTTGTCTCTAACCCTAACAATAAAAAGGAGTGAGCAAGCATGGCAGCAGAAAATCTCACACAGGTACTGATTGAAGGATTTGACCCGTCAAAGGTGCAGGCAACAGAAGTCGATGAAAACTGGAAGAAAGTGTTCGGCGCTTATCAAAACCAGACGATTTTGCAGGCGCCGATCATAGGCATTGAAAAGCAGCTGGATAAACAGTGTGCAGTCGTTTCAGTCGGCAGCATCCGCGGCTACATTCCAATGGAGCTTACGGGTGTTGAAACCATACGCCAGCTGCGCAGCATGACAGGACAAGCCGTGCTGTTTAAAGTCCTGAACTATGACCGGGATGCAAGCATCTTCACCGCTTCCCGAAAAGCGGCGGTTGAACAGGCTGCGTCCATCACGCTTAAAAGAATTGAGCCGGGCGATACGATTGTTGCGGTTGTCAGCCATGTGAATCAGACACAGGTGCGGGCAGATATTGGCGGGATTGAAGTGAGGATTCCGATTGAAGACATTTCCTACGGCTGGATTGATAACTTAACAGATAAAGTAAAACTTGGTGACCACTTAAGCGTAAAGGTAATGGAGATTGATAAAGAAAACGCCAAAGTAAAAGTCAGTGCGAAAGAAGCAGAGGGTAATCCGTGGCCGTCCTGTGCCGGCCGATACCAGAAGGGAAATGAATACGTGGGAACAGTGTCTGGTGTGCGTGAGTATGGGGTCTTCGTTAATTTAGAGCCGGGTGTAGACTGCCTGTCACGCCATTTAAAGTTCCAGGACGTCCACAAAGGAGAACGGGTTCTCGTGCGGGTGCTTGAAACGGACGTAAAGAAAGAGCAAATCCGCTCCCGTATTACCCGTGTCTTATAAGGAGAACCCGAGATGAATAAAAGTCCTTTTTCTTTAGAACATGAATGAAACCTGCAGTGGACCAAAGTGCCGAAGCACGCCACACCATCCCAACGTATTAATCAAGAATCAGCTAAGGAAAAACGGGCATTAGAAGCACTTGCCTGCATTGGTGTAATCGGCGGGCTGCAGCTCTCCCGGTTATTTTCCCTGGATAAGAAAAGAAAAAAGAAAATGACAGCGGAGAAAAAGCTGGTTCGGCATAATATGAAGAAAAACAACCGGGTAATTCCTGTATATACACTGGGTGTAAATGGAGCTGCAGTAGCCGGTGTACCTGGTTACCAAAATAACTACTGGCTGAAGTATAAAGTGGAAGAGGTGTTAAAACGGCTTTTATTTTTTCAGCTTTATGAGTACTTTCCTGATTCACGGATCTTTCCAGCGTCAGAACCGTTCGTGGGATCGGTATTTGTTCAAAACAACCCTATCTACATTTATGTACTAAAAGGCGATATTCAGGATTTGATGATGTATTTAAAATGGAAAGCGTTTGATGGAAGGATCATTATCATCACCGAATCTTTAAGTTACCTTCATCTGTTAGAATTGTGGGAAGATTTAAAAGTAAGAGCCGTCCTAGAGCATGAGCTGCGTAACTCCCGTATAGAAGAAATATTTTATATTAGATCCTTAGAAGGGATTTGGAGGAAGGAAAAAGTTGTGTCCCTGCCGTAAATGAAAAATGATCCAGCGGATGAAGCAGGAAGATAAACAAAAATCAATATTCATTAAAGGCTTCGTTATACCATTGATATTGAATCACCTATAAACAGTCAGAAAAACTGGTTCATCGGCATATATCGGCATACGTACTATCTGGAAGAGGCCGACTGCACACACATCGCTGAATATGATATATGTGCTAAACGCAAAGAAACGATGGAGCGGAACTTTGCGGCTGCTAAAGAAAAGCACGGGCCAAACCCGTCATCGGACTGGGGGATTTATTGATACAGGCGATATTTACTTTTATCTTCGTAAATCTTAAAAGGTTAGCCGGCGGGCTGTGGAAGCCACTACTGTCAGCCTGAATCGCTCTATTTAAACGCATAACAGAGGTTCCAAATTGCAGACTTGAGAACCACTTTGTCTGCAATCTGAAAAAAGAAAACCCGAAATATCTTACTTAATAAAAAGGGATAGGTTTTTAATCATAATTCACTTATCCGAAAAATATAATTAAGTATTGTTAATATAATAAAGATATTTGTCAATTGGATCACCAAAGACTACAATTCTTCTCTTTCTACACAGGAGCTTAATTGTGGTCTTTTATTTTTTAGGAGGGGGAAAATGAAAAATTACAGCTACGTTTCACACTTGGAGTGCCCAAAATGCGGCGAAGTATATGAGGAAAAAAAGATACAGCAATTATGCAAGTGCGGCTCACCATTATTAGTGCGCTATGATTTAGAAAAAGTGAAAGCAAACGTGTTACGTGAAGAGATTACAAATCGCCCAAACAGCTTATGGCGGTATCATGAGCTGCTGCCTGTTCATGAAAAGGAGAACGTTGTTACACTCGGTGAAGGGATGACACCGCTTGAAAAGCTCCCGTCATTAGGAGCAGAATATGGGTTAAACCATTTATACATAAAAGATGAAGGTGTCATTCCAACAGGTTCTTTTAAAACAAGGGGGGCGAGTGTCGGCATTTCAAAGGCAAAAGAGCTGGGTGTAAAACATTTAGCCATGCCGACAAACGGCAATGCAGGTGCGGCCTGGGCTCTGTATGCGGCAAAAGCAAACATTAAAGCCACAATTGTTATGCCTTTGGATGCCCCGCACATTACGCGTAAAGAGGTTTATATTGCGGGTGGAGACCTGCATCTTATCAATGGCTTGATTAGTGATGCAGGCAAGGTTGTTGGCCATTTAGTTCAAAGCCACAGAGTATACGATGCCTCTACACTGAAAGAGCCATACCGTATTGAAGGCAAAAAGACAATGGGCTACGAGATTGTCGAACAGTTTGGCTGGAAAGTTCCAAATGTTATTTTGTATCCAACAGGCGGCGGAGTAGGCATCATTGGAATTTACAAGGCCATTCTTGAATTACAGCAGCTGGGCTGGGTTGAAGACGGGAAACTTCCCCGCTTAGTAGCCGTTCAAGCAAAAGGCTGTGCGCCCATTGTGGAAGCATGGAAAAAAGGCGAAAAAGAATCGCAATTCTTTGAAGATTCAGCAACATGCGCATTTGGCATTAATGTCCCTAAAGCTATAGGCGATTTCTTAGTTCTTGAAGGGCTTTATGAAACAGAAGGCTGTGCGATTGCCATTTCGGAAGAGGAAATATTGAAGGCGCAAAAACAAGCAGCGTCATTAGAAGGAAACTTCGTCTGCCCAGAAGGAGCAGCAACCTTTGCCGCAGCGAGGATTTTGTGTGAACAAGGGTGGATCCAGGCAGATGAGCATGTTGTATGCCTTAACACGGGATTAGGTCTCAAATATCCGGAAACAGTTGAAATCGAAGGTGTAGAAACGCTTCAGCCAGGACAGGAAATTTCAAATTCTTCCACAAAGCATACGATGAAACATTAAAGCCGGCTTTTGGGGAAGATGTTAGCACAGAGGATGCAGCTGTAGAAGGAAAAGCAGAAGAGTAATTCGCAGCATAATCCCCGGGAAGAGGGTTACGAGAAAACAGAGTTTGCCTTGTCATTATCAAATGCCAAGGAAACCATACCTAATTAACATGAATCTTGTTTCTTATAACATTCAGCGGCTGCAAATGAAAACACTGATGGAGGAATGGTTAAAATGGGCCATGGCGTGAGAAGAATATACAAACACTTGCCTGAAGATACAGATGGTAAAGCAAAAAAACGGCACCTAAATACTGCAGAGTTGTGCTCCAGTTTGCTGGCAGGCTGCCTCTTTGATGGCCCGCAGCAGCCAGTTCGCTCAACAACATTGCAAGATTTGCGCCGCTATTTGCGCCGCTTTCGTGAAAAAGTGCAACGATATTTGCTGCCAGGAATGCGTACAAATCTAAAGGAAGTATGTTTGAACTACCACCCACTTACCTGACGGTTGAAGTGGGGGATTCCCGGGCAAGAGGATCTCCGACCCCCAGTAATCAGGCTAACCCCGTATTCCAACGGTTTTATGACTAATCTTAAATAGACTGAAGTGAAAGAAGC
>NZ_JAKGCR010000047.1 GCF_022668875.1 Domibacillus sp. PGB-M46
AACACGGCCGTTAAGCTCTTCAGCGCCGATGGTAGTTGGGGGTTTCCCCCTGTGAGAGCAGGACGCCGCCAGGCAAACATAAAAAGGACAGCCTAGGCTGTCCTTTTTATTACGGGAGCATCTTCCATGAAAGAGAACTTGGTTTTTGGAAAACCTATAAGGGAAAGGCGGGTGCTGCACAGGCACCTCCTCTTATATAGATAAACGTCGCTTGGATTTTATTCGGGTGGTGTTTTTGTATTTGAAAGAACTATTTTTAGGAAAATAGGCAAGCAAGTTTACAGGTGCTGCATAACGGACTGTTACAAATGTGAATTTACTCGATGCGTCATTTCCAAAAGCACCACCAAGCGGCTCTTCGCCAAATAAGTTGAAAAGAAGAATGGCTGCTTCATCCCGTATAGTGTTGTTTTCAGCTCCAAAGCACACATCCGACTTGCCGTTGAGAATTCCATCTTTAAGAGCTGCCACAGCTTGAGCTGGACGGGCCGGTACATATTTGAAATTCGTTTCAGAGACATTGATCTGGCCATTAAGTGCCGAGTGTTTGTACATAATAACAGTAACATCTGCTCGCTTAATTGGATGTTCTACTCCAAATGTTTATAATATCCAAATTGTCATAAAGGAACATTACAGCCTCTTCGTAGATTGTCCCATTTGCATCAGTGAATGGCGTTGCTCCTTCCTGTAACGGTGACTCTATTGCAGATACAGGATTGACAGTCTCTCTGCAAACACTTGGAAAAATGGATGATGTAAACACTGTACCTGCTAATAATGATGCAGGTAAAACGTTTAGGGTTTTTTTTATGTTTTGTTGGTTGATGGAGTGGATTTTAGCAAGAGATTATTTTGGTTATACAGAGATTGTGATATTAAAATAAACATTTCCGATCAGTTTGATAAAAAGTGCTTAAGCATGGTATAAGTGTAAAAGAAGCAGAGACATTTTGCTTTTTAATTTTGGGACAAGGGTTTGCTCTGGTATCCCACTCTGGTATCCCATAATGAATGAAAGGATTTGAATTTGAATATGAAAGATAATTTTTGGCGTGATTTACCACGACCTTTTTTTATACTGGCACCAATGGAAGAAGTGACGGATGTTGTTTTTCGCCATGTAGTGAGTGAAGCAGCCAGACCGGATGTGTTTTTTACAGAGTTTACAAATACGGAAAGTTATTGTCATCCAGAGGGGAACAAAAGTGTGCGTGGGCGTTTGACTTTTACAGAGGATGAACAACCGATTGTAGCTCATATATGGGGGGATAAGCCTGAATACTTTCGGCAAATGAGTATTGGTATGGCGAAACTCGGGTTTAGAGGAGTGGATATCAATATGGGCTGTCCTGTACCTAATGTAACACAACACGGAAAGGGAAGTGGCCTCATCCGACGCCCAGAAGTTGCAGCAGATTTAATACAAGCATCAAAAGCAGGAGGATTGCCCGTAAGTGTAAAGACAAGGCTTGGATTCTCAGATATAGATGAATGGCATGACTGGCTCACACACATATTGAAACAAGACATTGCGAATCTTTCCATTCATCTGCGTACGAGACAGGAAATGAGCAAAGTAGCTGCTCATTGGGAACTAATCCCGGAGATTAAGAAACTTCGTGACCAGGTGGCACCAGATACACTCTTGACAATTAATGGGGATATCCCTGACCGTCAAACTGGCTTAAAGCTTGCACATCAATACGGTGTTGATGGGGTTATGATTGGGCGTGGTATTTTCAATAATCCATTTGCCTTCGAAAAGCAGCCGAAAGATCATAGCAGTAAGGAATTGCTTGATCTCTTAAGCCTGCATATGGATCTTCATGATAAATATTCAGGTTTAGAGCTGCGTCCGTTCAAGGCTCTTCATCGCTTTTTTAAGATATATGTCAAAGGATTTCGAGGAGCAAGTGAATTAAGAAATCAATTAATGAGCACAGAGTCAACAGATGAAGTGCGTGCATTGCTCGATAACTTTAGGTCAAACAATCTTGATGAAATAGGGGAACAGTAGAAGTATCCCAAATTTAAGGTGAAAGTGAAGTAGGACGTTAAACGGGTGTGCCTACAAAAAGTTAGAGTTTACACCAAGCAGTTGGAGAATTTCAAAGATTTCTTTTTAATAACCAGGTTGTTAGCTAAAGAGAGAAGTGAGCAAAAGAAAAGCGCTGTTCCTTATTTTCAAGGAACAGCGCTTTTTTGCTTGGCTGCTGAGGTAATAAATATTTCCTGAGCAGATTTCACCTTTGCTGTATGTTTTCATTAAACTATTTCTCACATTTTAAATTCGTTCACTGTTTCTTGTAAGTCGGTTGCAAGTTTGCTTAATTCATGAATAGACCTTGTAATCTCTTCAATGGAATGCAGCTGAACTTCGGCGGAAACAGCCACTTGATTCGCACTGGCTGCTGTTTCGCTGGCGATGCTGGAAACTTCTTCAACCGATGCAGTGACTTCTTCAGCACTCGCAGAAATCTCTTGGGAAGTAGCTGAAACTTCTTGTATTTGTTCCGTTACTTTTTGAACAGACCCAAGAATCTGCTCGAAAGCTTTTCCTGCAGTTATAACCACACCATAACCGCTTTCAACCTCCGATTTTCCTTTTTCCATCGAAGTCACCGCTTTAGCAGTGTCTGTTTGAATGGTATTAATCAAGTTAGAAATCTGGTTCGCTGATTTTTTGGACTCTTCCGCTAGCTTCCGCACTTCTTCCGCTACAACCGCAAACCCTTTTCCCTGTTCGCCAGCTCTTGCTGCTTCAATTGCAGCATTTAACGCCAGAAGATTTGTTTGATCGGCAATTTGTGTAATGACATCTGTGATTTTTCCAATTTCCTGAGAATGTTCTTCCAGAAGTTTAACCGTCCCTACACTTCCGTTTACCGTTTCAGCGATAAGCTTCATTTGTGCTGTGACTTGTTCAAGTGCTTCATTTCCTTTTTGAGCATTTTGAGATGCAGTAACGGAAGATTCCGAAACCATATTAGATCCTTCAGCAATATACTGAATTCCTCTCGCAATTTCCTCGGTCGCTTTTGCGGATTCTTCTGTACTGGTCATTTGAGATTCCGAACCTGATGCAACTTCCTGAATAGCATCGGCTACTTCTTTTGTTGTCTGGGCTGTGTATTCAGAGCCAGCTGATAGCTGCTGGGTAGATGCTGCTAAATGCTGGGAAGAATCATTAATCTTCATGAGAACACTGCGGAGAGAATCAATCATTTGGTTAAAGCTTGTCCCCAGTTGTCCAATCTCATCCTTTGTTTTTACATCTACACGTTCTGTTAAATCTCCGTTGCTTACTTTTTCAGTTACTGTCATTAAACGGCTGATAGGACGGAGAATAGAACGAAGAACAAAAAATACAAACAAACTTCCAGCAATAAGGGAAAGGGCTAAAGTCAATAAAGCACTGTTCCATATCGATTGAGAGGCATCGGTAAATTCGGATACTTCCATTGTTCCTGCCACTTTCCAGCCGGTCGTTGGATTGGTCAGGAAAACCATGTCCTTCGCAATACCTTCAAATTCGTATTCAAAATGCCCTTCATTGGAGGCGAATAATGGACCGCTAATCTGGCTGTCTAATGTTTCACCCGGTTTTGCGCTCGGGTGGAAAACAACCTTTTGATCTCCGTCCATGATAAATGGGTATCCTTTTTGCCCAATAGAGGCCTGTGAAACAATTTCGCCCAAACTGTTAATTTCAAGATCGAATCCAACAACTCCACTTCCGTCTTGAAGGGCCGAAGCAATTGTTACAACCATTTTTCCGGTCGAAGCATCTGGGTAGGGAGAGGTAATGATCGCTTCTCCTTTGTGTTCCATCGCCTGTTTGTACCAACCTCTTTCTCTCGGATCATAACCTTCCGGAGAACCAAGGGCCGGTTCCATTACAAAAGTCCCGTCTGTTGTGCCAACATAAACAGAAAGCAGTCCTTCAGTTGTGTTATAAAAGCCGGCAAGTTGATTATGAAGATTTTTATAAGATGGATCTTTAAACAGCTCCTTGCTTATCCGGCTTGCTAAAAAATTAGTTTGCTCCATTTTTGCTTTGAAAGCAGTATCTAATACATCACTAAGTAACTGAACATTGGTTTCTGCACTGTTTGTAATCTCTTCCTGGATACTCTTTTTTGCTTTCACATAAGAAAGAGAGCCAATAATTAAGCTTGGAATAATCAAAATCAATGCAAAAGATAAAATCAGCTTATTTTTAAGAGATCCAGCGAACAAGCGATTTCCTTTTTGAGACAACTCTTTTCTTGCTGTCTTTTTCATCCTCATGTTTTCCCCCCTAAATGACTATAAAATAATGATGAGTTAGACAAAATATATAATGCTAACCAAGGCTTTGCTACTAGTTTTATCGGCCATTTTTCTTTTAACTTGAATACATGGCTGGTTATATTTTTTCTAAGCCGAATTAAGGTTAAATTACTACTCAAAATTACTAATACAGAGAAAAACGTTATTTTTTTAAGCATAAACAGATTCAAACAGGTATAGCCCCATTCTGTTTAGAATGGAATGAAGTATTAAGGTGAAAAAGTGGGACTATAAACAAAGAACTGAAATAGGGAAATGGTGTGTAAGGGGCCAGTGACCTTAGAAGAGGATGGGGGGGAGATCTGTCCTGCGAAGCATAAAGGACTTTAGAAAAGGGCTTCGTTAAAAATACGGCTCGTTTTTTTGTTCGACGAATGAAAAATTTAGATGAATAAAGATATATTGATCTTATAAAAAACGCTGCTCCTTTTTTATGGTTTGCAGCGTTTTTCATTATTCAAACTTGTTATGCACAGCTTTCTTTACTGGAGCGTTTATTTCCTTTGTAGATAAAATAAAGAGCAATGACCATAAAGAGTAAGGCAAAAGAGCGCTTCAAATCAAAAGATATGACTAAACTGCCAAACCAGCCAAAATGATCAATAAGCATACCAATGACAAGCTGACCAATAATACCAGCAATATTAGTTGCAATGACCCCAATTTTTGGAACAGCCATGACAGTGAGAAGCAAATACATCGTACCTAAAAAGGCGGCACTTAATTGCCATTTGGGTGCTTCCAGTATTCCAAGTACATTTCCTTGACCAAAAAACAGAATAAAAATGGCAAGAAACATAGATCCAGTGATAAAGGTCAAAAATGTCGTTTCTATTGTTCCGGCTTTTCGACTAAGTGTTCCATTGATAGACGATTGGGCGCTTAACGTAATACCTCCTAATAAGGTGAATAGAATCATAAATATACCCATTTTTAAGCCTCCTAGTTTATTAAAATAAGCGCCATAATCATTGAAATAACGGCAAATATTTTTTCTTTATTGATTCTGGTTTTTTTGCTGCCAAGCCAGCCATAATGTTCAATAACCATACTCATTACCAATTGACCAATAATGACTGCAACCATGGTGATTCCAACACCAACAAATGGAACACTAATCACGATAGATGTCAAATATACAACTCCCAAAACGCCTCCTAGTATGGACCATTTAGGTGCTTCCACCGCATATGAAAGTTTACCTTTTCCAAAGAATAACCATAATAATCCCATGATGATTGAACCCATAAAGAAGTTATAAAAGCTAGTTTCGAGCTGTCCTATTGTTTTCCCTAGTTCAGCATAGATAGCTCCTTCAAAGCTAAGGGCTGATCCTGCTAATAACGCTAGTATATATGCGAAGTAACGCATGAGATAAATCCCTCCCTCTTAATACCTTTATAATTATATATCTAGAATAATCGATATAGTACGTTGTAAAAAAAAACAGAAATCAATCAACTCAAATTTCTGTTTTAAAATATTCAGCTAACTGATGAATGGCTTCTTCATTTCGTCTATAATAGGTCCATTGACCATAACGAACTGATTCAAGCAGGCCCGCTTTCTGCATCATGTTTAAGTAATGGGAAACGGTAGATTGAGAAGCTTTGGCTTTTTCTTGAATATCCCCTACACATACTCCCCCTTTGATACTAACCTCCTTTGGCAGGTGAGCGCCTTGTTTAGGGAAGTGCTTCTCTGGTTCCTTTAACCAGTGTAAAATGTTAAGTCGGGTTTCATTTGATAACGCCTTAAATACATCGATTGGTTCCATGCTTACTATTGTATATCGATTTTTTTCGATATGTCAACCGAGAAAAGGGAAATGACTATGGAGAATGAACGATTTAAAGCCAGAGAATATGTTTATGTCAAAAAATGAGTAAGATTGTTCAGACAGGTGCAGAATGAGAAGTCACCCTGAAAGTGGAAGTTTGCGGCTTTGCCCAGGAGAACATGGTTGAATATACATAGGATGCTGTTCTTTAATAAGGTATTTCCCTCATTTCTACCCGGTTCTTTGTCCATTTTGCAGGAGAACCTTTGAATTTGCAGTAAGTGTTTTATATGTTGTTTTTAATCTCTTAACAAAGCGATCTAGATAGGAGAGGCTCAGTATGTCTAAACAAACAGAAACGATCAAAAGACGATACAATCGAATTGCTCCGGTGTTTAACACGATGGATAAAATGGTCCGTCCCTCGTGGCGCAAAGAAATGCTTGCAAAGGCAGAAGGAGAGGTACTGGAGGTTGGGATTGGCACAGGTGCGAATCTCCCTTTTTATCCTTCTGCGGTAACCTATGTAACAGGGATTGATTTCAGTTCTAAAATGATAAAGCTGGCCAAAGAAGAAGCAGAAAAAGCCCCGGTTCCTGTTAAACTAATGGAGATGGATGCAGAAGAGATAGATTTTCCTGATGCATCCTTTGATACCGTCGTTACAGCATGTGTTTTTTGTTCAGTACCTGATCCGGTTCAGGAATTAAAAGAAATAAAGAGAGTGTTAAAGCCTGGTGGCAAAGTGTTGATGCTTGAACACATGCGTAGTGAACATGTTGTTCTTGGCAAGCTGATGGATATTATAAATCCTATTATTGTCAGGATGTGGGGCGCTAATATTAATCGAAAAACAATAGAGAATATACAAGCTGCCGGCCTGAAGGTAAAGCAGGAAAAACAGTTGATGGGAAGTATCGTTCGAGAACTTACATTACGATGAAATATAAATAGTGGAAAGGGTGAGGGACAATGCCTATTAAAAGACTGTTTCAGAAAAAAGATCAGGCAGCATTGTTTTGGCAATGGTTTAAGGAAGTACAACAGGACTATTACCAGTTGTCTGAAGAAAATTATGAGCCATTGTTTAGCCAGCTTGAGAAAAAATTGCGCAAGGTGCACAAGGATCTTGCATTTGAATTTAGTGCGGATCTGATAAACGGAAAAAGGGAATTGATTATCAGTGCAGACGGTGTGGAAGAATTATTTCCTGTTGTCAATGGATTAGTGGATCAAGCCCCAAATCTGAATGGTTTCGACATTCTTGCTTTTCGCCAGCCGTCCGAGGAGGGCTGCCATGTTTCGATTGACGGGCTGACACTGACGGATGAAGACGTATATTTCGATTATCTGTATGACCCAGAAGCAGAATTGGTGGATCTTAGGTTTTTCATCAATGGGTATAATGCAGAAAATATGGCGTACGATCAGGCAGTTTTTATTATGATGGACACTGTGCTTGGTGAGTATGATGCCGCTACAAAAGTAGGCAGTATTGAAATGCGAAAGCTGCATGAAAAAGAAGGTCTTTATTCCATTAGCCAACTGCGAGAACAGGTTATACGATAAACCTTCTCCGTTATGAGCGAGATTTGAAGAGAGTGAGGTTTTTAGTTTCTTTGTTAAATTAAAAACCTCACTCTTTTTAATCAAGCTGACACTTCACTTTCTTATTTTGTATAATTTTCCATGTAGTGGTCTACAAGGCAAACTAACTGAAAAAAGCAAAAATCCGTTTTTGATTTTGGCTTCTGGATTTCTTTCTCGTAAAATACTTGTGATCAATCTCTAACGATTTTAAACCAGTATAAATCCCCGCCTAGTTATTTTGTAAATGGGAGGAGTTTTGGCCAATAATACAAGAAAATAACTATTGTTATGGACAAATGGTTTAGATAAAGTGAGAATATGGGTAAATTTACTGACAAATACTGATACGCATTGCAAAGATTTTGATTGAGTTCTTTTGGGGAGAAATGGAAAGAAGCATTCAATCTAAACACAAGATGTCCTATCTGAAAGGAGAATAACATGTATTCGATAGGTGAATTTTCCAAGTTATGCGGTACCTCTGTTAAAACATTGCGTTATTACAGTGATATTGGCCTGCTAAAGCCATCTTACACTGATCCTTCAACAAATTATCGATATTATGGCCGTGAGAAAATTCAGATTATCAATAAAATTAATATTTTAAAAAGCTGTGATATGTCTTTAACAGCCATTAAGGAGTTAATTGAGAACGGAAATCTCAGTAAACGAAAAACATTACTGAAAAGTAAAATGATAGAGCTGGAGGACTTAAAAAAGCATATTGCCCGGCGAATACAAGAGATGGACAAACTTAAACAGCAAATGGAATTGAAGCGCACCCCAAAAGTTAGACACAACTAACCATTGGGGTGCATTTTTAAGTTATGCATTGTAAATAAAATAAGCTCCTAAAACACATCAATCTACAGCTGGCTTACCCATTAATCCGAATCTTCTTCTTTGAAATTGATTTTGTAGCCAATCGCGTTTATCGGACATTTCGTAATGACTTCTGCCACATACTCCGGAGAATACCGGGTATCTTCACTCAGCCGCCCTTTACGCCTCCAATATAAGCAGAGGAGATAAAAGGTAATATAAAATCTGCAGAAATGTTCAGCACCTCCATCAATTCTTTTAAATAAGCATGGCTAATTTGTTCAAGCAGGTCATATTTATCTTCATAGTGCAGGTGAAAAAAGCAGCCTTGTTTATCCTGTTATTGTTTTTTTAATGTCAATCGTGATCATGGCGTCGAAACTGATGCCTACCATCACAGGGCATTGTTTACAATTGGAGTTATTGGGCTTGTTTCTTTGCTGCCGATGGGGCTGTCTGTTCTAAAGCCGGGTAAAAAATCTAAAGAAAACATTAAAAATCATAACCAAACAGCAACAAATTTTTAATTTATTAAAGAAACAAATTTGTGAATATTCCACCAAGAGACTGATGGGCTCTAGTGGAATTTTTGCTTTCAAAAACATTCTCATATATAGTTTAATATTCATGTTTATCCAAAATTTGATTATAATAGAAGCATCTAAACGTTCAAACCATTGTTTGAATGTTTAACTAAAAAATGATGAAGGTGTACGAAAGAAAAGGAGCCGGTTGGATGTATAACACAGTCATTATTGGTGCAGGGCAGGCAGGACTCGCAATGGCGTATCATTTAAAGAGACTCGATCAGCCCTTTATCCTTTTAGATCGAAGTGAGGATATTGGGGGCGTGTGGAGAAGCAGATATGATTCGTTAACCTTATTCACACCGAGAATGTACAGCGCCCTGCCCGGACTGCCGCTAAAGGGCGACCCACATGGTTTTCCTGCAAAGAATGAAATGGCTTTTTACTTGAAACATTATGCGGAACAATTCCACTTTCCAGTTCACCTGCAGACAGAAGTGGAGAGTGTATGGAAGGAACGGGATTGCTTTCGTATCCAAACAAATGGCCAGACGTATGAAGCAAGCAGTCTTATCATTGCTTCGGGTCCTTTCCAGACACCTTTCATCCCGAATTTTGCCCAAAAGCTTTCAACAGACGTTCTCCAGATGCATTCTTCCCAGTACAAGAATCCGGCTGGTTTGTCTGAGGGGAATGTGCTAGTAGTAGGCGGCGGCAACAGCGGGGCTCAAATCGCAGTAGAACTGTCTAAGACAAGAAAAACATACTTATCTGTCAGCCAAAAGTTACGATTTTTACCGCTGAAAATAGGAAAGAGGAGTATTTTTTGGTGGCTTGATAAAACAGGAGTATTAGATGCTCCAAGTGATTCATGGGTGGCAAGAAAGATTCGCAGCAGCGGCGATCCTATTTTTGGCTCAGAATTAAAGCATGCATTGATAAGCGGAGCAGTGGTACAAAAGAGCAGAACGACCGGGGCGAGGGGAACGGTTATACAATTTCAGGATGGTTCTACAATTGAGGTACAAAATATTATCTGGTCTACAGGATTTGTTTCGGATTATGCATGGCTGAAAGTAAAAGGTGTACTCAATGACAAGGGACACCCTGTTCATCAAAGAGGCATTACACCAATGAAAGGGTTATATTTTTTAGGCCTGCCCTGGCAGGTCCGGCGCGGTTCGGCTCTTCTTCAAGGCGTAGGGGAAGATGCCAGGTATATAGCTGAACATATACAGGAATGTAATGAAATAGTAATTCCTTCATAAAAGAAGATGTTCGTTCTTTCATTCTAAAAATGATTGCCTGCAATGTAAGGGTATAAATGAATCGGCTAAAAAGAGAGAAATTCCGCTGCAGCAAGAACAGGATCACGGCATCATGGGCATCATCACGGAAGCAGCAATAAAACGGCTCTAAAATGGTCGTTCTTCTTAATTACTTCTTATACGATCATAGAGGTAATAGGCGGATTTTTAACGAACAGTCTGGCACTGTTGTCGGATGCGGGACATATGCTGAGTGAAGTAAAAGAAGTCCATGACTTGCATGTGTGGTCTATCATGTCTGACTTTCCAGCGCTCAGCTGCCATCTGGTTGTAAGCCGAGATGAAGATGGGCAGGATGTTTTGTTTAAAGCGAAAAAGCTGCTTCATGACGAATTTGAACTGCACCATGTAACGACTCAAATTGATAAGGAAGGCATTATGAAGTGTTCAGCAGACGGCCACTGTAACTAAAAGATAGTAGAGATTGCAGAAAGAATAAAATAAAAGGCCAGCCGAGCAGCCTGGCTGGCCTTTATTTTTTAAACAGCTTTAATAGACTTTGTCACCGTTGAAAATGGAATTCTTCACAATTACATAATCTACATTGCGGATTGCCGACAGCTTGTTTCCGCCTGCATAAGAAATAGAAGACTGAAGGTCCTGCTCCATTTCCGTTAATGTATCCTGCAGCGCACCTTTGTATTCTACATGCATTTTTTTACCTTCGACATTTTTTCTTTCCCCTTTTTGAAACTCAGAAGCTGATCCAAAGTATTCTTTATACATCTTTCCATCTTGGACAACTGTTTCTCCAGGAGATTCTTCATGTCCGGCAAACAGGGAGCCAATCATCACCATTGATGCGCCAAACCGGACAGATTTAGCAATATCCCCGTGTGTACGGATACCGCCGTCTGCAATAATCGGCTTGCTCGCTGCTTTTGCACACCATCTCAGTGCAGCTAACTGCCAGCCGCCTGTTCCAAATCCAGTTTTAATTTTTGTAATGCATACCTTTCCAGGTCCAATGCCCACTTTTGTCGCATCCGCGCCCGCATGTTCTAACTCGCGCACCGCTTCAGGTGTTCCGACGTTCCCGGCAATTACAAAGCTTCCAGGCAGGTGCTTCTTAATATGCTGAATCATATTGATGACCGAATTGGCATGTCCGTGTGCGATATCGATCGTAATATATTCAGGTGTAAGATTTTCTTCTGCCAGGTTTGTGATAAACGTGTATTCTTCTTCTTTAACCCCGACACTAATAGAGGCATATAAGCCGCGGGATTGCATGTCTTTCACAAAATCGAGCCGCTTCTCAGGCTGGAAACGGTGCATAATGTAAAAATAATTATTTTCCGCCAGGTAAACAGCAATCTTTTCGTCAATAATCGTCTGCATATTAGCAGGCACAACAGGCAGCTTAAATGTCCGGCTGCCAAACGTAACACTTGTATCGCATTCAGACCGGCTGTTTACAATCGATTTTGCTGGAATTAACTGAATATCCTCATAATCAAATACATTATCCATTTTGAACACTCCTAAATAGGTTTTTTCTTAATTATTTCCTTATTTCTTAGAAAACAATAAAAAAATCCTGACTACAAATGGGTTCTCTAAAGACACCCATTCGTAGTCAGGATTTTACGGATCCTAGTAG
>NZ_JAKGCR010000048.1 GCF_022668875.1 Domibacillus sp. PGB-M46
TTTGAAAGAGTGTGGCTATTGGGCTTCACTCTTTTTTTATTGAAAAAAAACTACCTAAAGAGGTGAACAGAATGGGCAAATTGCCGTACAACCAAAAGGATGAATTGTCTTATAAATATGTCCGTCAGATCCGTTTCCTAAGAAATAAAAGTCAGAAAGAATTTGCTGAAATTATGGGCGTTGATTTCACAGTGCTTTCCCGGATCGAAAATGGACAGCTTGCTTTTACTCCCGTTTATCAGGATCGCTTTAAAACAGCCTGCCAAAAGTTACGTGTAAGCAATGTAGAGATTAGCAGTATACGTGAAATTCTTTATGAGAAAGCCAAAAAAGGCTACAAATAATAATCAAAAGGTGGAGACAACAATGACAAATTTTAACCCTGAACTTATCAAAGCATTGGCACATGGCGATGAGGCCGCACACGAACAAATCAAATCCTTGCCTTTAACAGTACGTATGGCATTGGGTACAGCAGTGGATCAGCTAAGACGTAATGAGAACATTGTTCCAATGGACAGCAACATGACTGTTTACGAACAAAAGAAGAGTAAATACATTGATGATGAAGCTGTGCGTCAAGCTATGCAAGAACGTATGGACATCGAACGCAAGAACCGGGAATTTCAAGAGAAGGCACGTGAAGAGTTTATTAAGCAGCAAACCAAACTAGCTGTTGACCGGGCACGTGCTGGTTTACCTCGTAACGGCAATTTTTAACGATAAAATAAAGGTGGCTAAAGAAGTTGGGTAAGATTAAAAACGAAAATAAGGCTGAGGTTAACCTTTGGGAACAGTTAGACCAGCTAATCAATGAGGGCGTACAGCCGGGGATTATAGCTAAAAGATTGCACGTCAATATTGGGACGGTAAAGCACTTTGTTCAATTAAACGAAAAGCAAAAATGGCTTGAACAAGAACGGCAGCAACAGCTGGAAAAACAGAATGAAAAGATAATTATCACTGGTTATGCTGGTGAACTTAAGAGGGATTAAGCTAATGACAGCTTAGTTCCTCTCTTTTTTTTTGTGCCTAAAAAGGTTATGAAAAACACCGCGAAAAAATTTTTAGGGAAATGAGGCACTGAAAAAGGCAAAAAGCTGGTGTACCCCTTGCTGTATAAGGAATCTAGCAGGGTAACCGTATGCCAAGGCAAAGTTAAATGCGTTAAAATCGCCCTCACAAGCACTGATTCCACATAAGATTGTGACAAAAAGTTTTTAAACCGATGTTTGTATTTTTCGGATGCCAGATCGGCTATATATACATACCCTGACCCCGTGGTAGGGGCTTCCAGTAATTCCGTAAAAGGGAATTGATCCACTTCCGCCAGCCACCGGTGTCTAATCATTGTTTTGTTCTTTTCTTCTTTCCTTCTTCCTTGCTTCTCTCATTGCCCTGTTAATGCGTCTTGCTGCTTGTTAGTGTCTTATATACCTTCCCTTCCTATTCCCTCCCCTGCCGTTATGAAGGCTGTATGGGCTGCCTGGGGGCTTTATTGAGGGATGGAAGGGACAAGGCTAACCCTTCGTTAGTACGTGCGTGTGAGGCTGTGTGAAGGCTATATACACCTTTAGTTACCGGTGTGCTTTTGAGAGGCACTTGTGTTAGGCCGCCACCTCTTAATTTTGGCAGTAAATACCTCGACAGTATATTTTTGTTGCAAAAAGAATGTAAAAAGAATACAATAAGAATGTAAAAAGAATAACTAAAGAATAAACAAAGAAAGTGAGTTGATGATGATGATAGTTATTAAAGTAAGCGAAGTGCCAAACTCTAAAGAGGGATTAAGGGATCGTGTAAGAAGGGCTTGGAGAATTAGTCTTGACCGACTATATAATCAGGAAGAGTTAATGGCTGTTTACAAAGGCGAGATCTTGGAAGTGTATAAGGTGTTAAGTTACGGAAGAGATCAAATTGAAGAAAAGCGAGTTGCATTTGAGTTAGAGGAAATACCTAGTGAGTTAAAAGGCAAAAAGATTAGTTATAAAACGGCTAATCCATGCACCATAGTAGACGTGGAAAATTTAGAATTTGTATAAGCACCTTTATGGTGCTTATTTTTTTGTTTGGTTAGTGTAAAAAATCATAATTTATGAGTACAGAGTGAAGAAGAAGCATGTAATAGTAAATAAAAAAAAGACCCTAACCGGATAACGGCAGGATTAAAAGGTAAAGTTCTCTATACATTTAAGTATCTTACTTAGGATCTAATTTTCCTCCATTGATTACACGTAATCTTTTCTTTAATATATCCCTATCCTTTGAATACAAAGGTAGCTGATCTTTCGGTGCTAAACAGATGTTCATAATTCTATTTAGCTGTTCTTGAAGTTCTTTATCCATTAAATTTTCTTTTTTTCTTTTTTTGAACCAAAACAGTAATCTCACTAATTCCCCCCCCTTTCTATTTTAAATAAATGAACATACTCATCTTACCATGTTAAAAAGGGAAGAATGGTTCCTGCTGCGGCCTTCACATACAGCTATAAAAAAAGATGTACCAGCATGAATACAATGCTAATACACCTATCTTAAATTTATCTATTTTAACTAACTTGTTTAATCATGAAAGTTTTAACTCCGTTTGGATATTCTGTTCGTCACTTTCATTTTCTTCAACAGCTTTTTCGGCTTTTTTATCATCCTCAGCATTATTTTCATCTAGACTGCCTTTCTGAAAATCTTCGGCTAGCCATAAACCATTTTTCTTACGTAGTTCTTTAACTTTATCCGGGAAAAGCTTGTTTTTTTCTTCATAGACTTTTTCAAATAAAGCTTTATCCTTGTCTTTGTTCTCTAATCTTTCTTTGATAATTTCACAATTTCCTAACTCAAAACCAATCCACTTTCTTCCCAGTAGTTCGCTGACAGCAAATGTTGTACCACTGCCTCCAAATGGATCTAATACAACATCCCCCTCGTTTGTACTCATGCTTATTACTCGATCAAGCAGCTTAACAGACAGTTCATTGAACTTTCTATTCTTGGAGTTCTTATGTCTAACAGGGAAAATATCAGACCAGACGTCTGAAACTGTAACGCCATTTGGATTCATTTTATTCTTGTAGCCACCATAATCTTTTATTTCTTTACCACAATGCGGACAAGTCTGTAATGGAATCCTTTGCGGGTTAAACGTTTTTGGTTTTTCACCTTTAACGTAATACAACAAGCTGTAATGTGCCGGGTAAAGTTTATTTTGAATTGGAAGGCTGGCTTTCATGTCAACCGCTATCCAATTTCTAAAATTCATTTTTCCATACAAATACTCTGAAAGGTAAGTGTTCCATTTAGGAATATTGTAAATGAATAAAGAACCGCCTGGCTTTAAGACTCTTACACATTCATCAATCCATTTGAAATACCAGTCTAAGTACCCGCTAAAAGAGATTTTATCGCTAACCCCTTCATCATACTCCTTATCAAGATTAAAGGGAGGATCAGCAAATATACAATCTACACTTGCGTCAGGAACCACTTTGAATAATTCCAGGCAATCACCATTGTATAAATTCCCAAGCTTTGAGGAATAAAAAGGGGGCGGTTGAAGTGCTTTTTGAGAGTTCCCTTCTGCTGCTTCTTCTTTTTTCATACTTTCTTCAAGCAACTTTGCTATCTCTTTTGTGTTCTTCAAGAATGCTTCATCAAACCCGGAAGGGACTCGCCCTAATGTTAATTCTAATTCCACTTTTGACATTTCTAAATAGCTAAGAATTCCACTCAAAATGTTTTCTTCATATGGAATGATTCCGTTGTCTTTGTAAATAAGCAAATCCTTTTTCTTAACTTTTAACTTCTTAAAAAAGTCATACATTTCTTTTTCTGTATGACCTAACTGCTTGGCTTTATTTTCAACTACATCAAAAACAGTGAAAAAACGCATATTCACACACCTCATGTAACTCATAGTCTGTAGACTCATAGACTACATGATTTTATCATTTGGATCAAATCAGTGTCAATTACCGGTAATAGGAGGAACTGTCTGTGGTTGACAACATTAGGTTGTTATTTGGGAAAGTGATTCGTCAAAAAAGGCTTTCACTAGGTATTTCACAAGAAGAACTCGCTTTTTCTTGCGGATTACATAGAACGTATATATCGGATATTGAAAGAGGACTCAGAAATGTCTCTTTGGACAACATTGAAAGAATAGCTAACGCACTTGGAGTAAAGCCAAAAGACTTACTTGATTTTACTGCAATAGACTAAGTGCGACAAAGGTGAAAACAAAGGGGATAAGAAGATCAAATGCAGATAAAAACAGGGATAACACTAATTGACAAACTAGAAGAAAAAGAAAGAAAAGAGTTTATTGAACCTCTACGAGAACAAGTTGTAAAATCTATTTTAAATCTAAGATCGCCATTTAAACCTGATGGTTTCTATTTTAACCCTGAAAGCAAAGCAGTCTATAAAGACGGAAAAAAGCAAGGTGGAAATGGCGTAACAACCATTAAAGAACCCTTTATTGAGAACTTATTAAAACTAGGTTGGCAAAAGGAGTTTCCTTCTATTGCCTCCGAAGCAGAACGTATAACTAAAATTTCAACTCTCAAAAACGTGGGGAAGAGTAAGGATCTTATTTATGGACACGTTGTATCGTTTAGCAGAGAGGAAGAAAAGGTAGTTATTAAAGATCGTAAAGGAAATACACAAGAATATCTTCTTTATAGCGATTGTGAAACTTCTGAACCAGATGATCAACTCGTTGGTAAATTAGTCTCAATGAAAATAGCCAAACCAGGCGGCCTAGATGTTTGTAGAACGGCGGATAATAAGTTGTTTGCTGTTGAATGGGAAACAGGTAATATCTCTTCCAGCCACCGTGCCCTTAATAAAATGGCAGTTATGCTTTTAAATGGATACATAACAGCTGGAATTTTAATTGTACCCACAAAGCGGATGTACCCTTACCTAACAGATCGTATCGGTAATTATGAAGAGTTAAAGCCCTATTTTACTTTGTGGCAGAGTTTAAAAATAGATAAAGGATTTTTAGAAATAATACCAATAGAACATGATGGACTACATGATGATGCACCTATTCTTAAAAAGGGCAAGGATGGAAATGCTAAAAAGCCTGTTGTCGTAGATCCTTCAAATGGGTCCGGACATACTGCTAATCAAATGCAATTATTTCTTCTTGATGAAAACAAATAATATATGGCAATTTGCAGGCTTCCGTTTCGGAAGTCTTTTTGTTATTAAAAAGTAAACGCTGTTCCCTCATTTTAAGAAACAGCGTTCCATTATAATTATAAGAACTCATCTGATTTATGGAGTAATTTCACTCGAAGATCAGGCTGTGTGTGAATTATACACCCTATACCTTCTTTAATAGCAGCGATCTCGTTTTCTAGTTCTTCTACCATTTCAACTTGTTTATAATAATCCATTTCACTTTTAAAAACTATGTAATCTTTTTTAAACATTGCATTAGGAAAGCTTTTTAGTCCGATTACTTTATCAGGATATTCTTCAACCACAAACCAAATTATTGAATAATTAGTTGTTTGATCATTTTCAATACCTGTTATTTCTGTTACTTTCACTTTTCTCTCTCCCTTCTTCCCTCTAACCTCCATTTAAGCATGAAGTTGCACGATAGTAATAGTAATGAATATTGAATATGCAAAAGTAACATAATACATAAAAAGTTACATTCATTTCGCTTTAAACACTGGAAATTATCCGGAATTGTGATATCATAAGAAAGCGAAATAAATATGTTACATTCAAAACGTTGATTTTACTGAATTTAAAAGAGGGTGCTATTATGACAGCAAAGAAAAGCAAGAAAGAAGCAGAAATCAAAGACGTGCAGCCGATTAGATCATTAGAAAAACTAAATGATATGAAATGGTCTTTAAAACGCCACTGTTCAGAACGTGATTACATACTTTTCTTAATAGGTATCAACACTGGTTTACGGGTTAGTGATTTATTGAATTTAAAGATCAGTGATATTAAAGGGAAGAAGAAAATTAGTGTTAAGGAAGGGAAGACAGAAAAGAAGCGTGAAATTCATCTTGCTAATATTTATGATGAATTAAACACCTACCTATCGTCCTTAAAGGGTACTGAGTGGCTGTTTCCTAGTCGCAAGGGGGACAAGCCTATAAGTAGAATACAAGCGTACAGACAGCTAAACAAGGCTGCTGGAATGGTGGATATTCCCGACGGTATCGGAACACATACCATGAGAAAAACATTTGGTTACTGGCATTACAAACAGTTTAAAGACGTGGCGGAATTACAGCTGATATTAAATCATTCACACCCACAGATCACTTTGAAATATATTGGAATCACTGATGAACAGATCGAAAACAACCTAAAGAGTTTTGTCTTATAAGGCTGGTTATCCAGTCTTTTTTTTGCTTCAAATTCTTTTCAATAGTGTTGGATCAGCTATAAAGAGAGGTGTTGTGCATTGATTTTAGAGAAGCAGCGGCCCGTTATTTCGGGGGAAATAAAGAACCCTCTCTGCTATTGGAATAGGGCATAAAAAAGTTTTGGAAGCTGGTATCTGAAACAAGTGAGGAAGCAATATTTGCCCAAAATTACACAAACCTTTTCCCCTCTTAAATCAGCAAACGGCTACAAATTAGAACAACAAAAAAGAACCCTTTATTCGGGTGCCTGGGCTGTGAAATATTTCTTTTTTAAGGAATCATATTTCTTTAACTCGTAAATGTTTCTAAAAGTATGTTCAACAATTTCCAAGCTGTCTTTTATAATTTTACGTGATGGATCGTTCAACTTATGGACTGTTTGATTACCCAACTTTCTAATTATGTGTAAGATTGCTGTTTGACCTTCGGTTAAGATCCTTTGTTCATAAAGACCATTTATTCTTCCATTAAGGTTCCGTCTTCTTATTTTTTCCCCATTTTTATTGAGTGCCAATTCCCCTGTATCATCATCTATTACGTATCCATCTTCTATGGAAAGATCATTGCATATACCTTCTATAATCATTCTTAAACCAGCAGCAGCAAGTAAATAGTGTTTTAATTCGTAATTTGCTACCACCTGTTTATATAATGTCGCTAATAATTCAGGTAAGTGTTGAAAGTTTACCATTTCATAATGGTTCCCTTTTTTAGTCAATGGTTTGGGAGGGAAAATCTGAATATCGTCCAGATGAATGACTTCATCTTCCTCCGAGTTATAAAAGTGCATAGTTGAATCATCGTACTCTTTAATAAATGTAATGGTTTCACACCCCATACATTGACCAATAATATAGACTTCGGTCATATGAAAGTAACCTTCCTCGTCTCCATCGTCAATGCTATGTTTGGATAAAATAGCGTGATGTGTATCATTCGTACAACTTCTGCAATAAACCTTATTCCTGAACATTTCCATATTAGTCACAGACCTCTCCACTTTTACCTGCTAAATTCGACAAAAGGAGATTTTTTCCTGCTAGTTAACTATTACGATATACCGTAACAGCTTAGGAAACTGTCATTTTTTTGTTGCTAAGTGCCTCCAACAAGACTAAAATTAGGTTAATTAAATGAACGGACATAGAAAAAGAACCTCAACGTGCTTATGTAGTGTCCCCACACTCATAAGCCGTTCCCCCTATTCGCAGTAGGGAAAACACCTGTCGAAGTTCTTTGTAACTAACAATATTAGTACCACTTATTTTAGTGTATAATCCTGTTAGTTTCAAGAAAAAATGTTGATTCTTCTATTGAAAACATTTAAAAGACGCTGTTTCCCTGTATTCATTTTTAGGGAAGTAGTGTCTTTTTCTTGTTCTTGAATAGGAGATAGAGAAATGATGAGATCAGGAAGAATAGAAAACTTTGCAGAATACAGCCAGTTTAAAAGCCTAAAGGACTTCAACAACAATATAGAAATGTTCCTGGCTGACCACAAGAAAGACTTCACTAAGGGCGAACTGGTGGCATTTAAACGGCTGGTTCGTTATGCTGCCAAGTTTACGGGCGTGGCTAATGCTAAGATCGGTACGTTATTGAAGGCTATCAATGCAAAAGCAAACGGTTATGGTATCAGCAGATCCACCTTTGAACGTATGTTGAAAAAGGCGAAACAGTTAGGAATTCTGACTGTGAAAAACACTGTTAAATCAAAAGGCGGCAAGGGGCATAATGTGTATGTTTTTAACACAATTGCTGTATTGAAAAAGGAAAAATTGACGTATTGCAAGGAAGCCGAAAAGCCTTGTGAGAGTAAGAGAGAACAGCAAAAAATGGGCAAGGAAACTAATGATTTTGAAACCAGCAAGAAAAAAGAATTAAAAAAACGTATAGACATGTTAGGTAATGTTCCTGTGTTGGATCATTCTTTTGTAAGTGATTATGTACCGAAAGAGTTCACACAAGCTGTTAAACCGTTTTTTGACGATGCTAGAACCATAGAAGAATACTGGAAGATGGTTAAAATTGATACATACCATATCAGCCGTTATTTGGGCGAGGAAACGATTTTACATACAGCTATACATGGATTTAAGCAGATGATTGGGAAGCTGAAAAAGGGCATTGTGAGGAATCCTATTGCTTATTTTAAAGGCGTGATTAAACAGCAGTTTGACGAGATTTATAATGGTTTACCGTTAGAAGTTTTTAGCTGAAAAAAGACATAAAAAAACTCCCTCAGATAATAGCCGGAGAAAGTCATTAAAAGAGGGAAGTTATGTATTATGCTGTTGTGCTGCTAACACGGAATAAAGAAGAACAATGCCAACTTACGCCACTTCATTCACCTTGTTCATTCAGTGCAATCATTGAACAAATTAACTCAATGTTTTATTGCTGATACCAGCATGTTTTTAGCAGTTGATCTTTTTTGAAAAGTTGTTTTCGTTATTTTCTTAAATACTAGGGTGCGGGATTGGGGTTAAATACTGGTTGGGCACAAAAAAATATTTAGGTAAATTATTGTAAAACGCTGTATCCCTTGTGGCTGTAAGGTTCATTACGTTCACAACTTTGGACACAATTTAAAACTCATTTAAAAAATAACCTGTATTGATCTCAACTTTTGTTCAGATCAAATGGATTAGTACCTGCCATATGTGCCTATTCACTTTAATCACATATGTATGGGATTTCTAAACGAAAGAGGATTGACTCCTGTGGAAAAATTTTCGAAGATTGATGCAGCTATCATAGTAGTAGTTCTCACTGCTTTTAGTTATGCAATCACTTATATTTATCAAATGGGTTATCAAGATTACTATAATTTACCCAAAGAGTTCATTGATTTAAATAAAAATACAATTACCCCACCTCTGATTGGTGTTTTTCTAGTTTTGATAATATCTTTTATATTCTGGAAGAATACAAAAGCACAATTTTTACTTTTTATCGAAACTTTAAAGGTTATGGAAAATGACCGTGCACAAATTACCATAGAGGTTTTACGCATGTTTAAGAATTTCCGCAGATACCTTCAGGATTTTGGATATCTTCTCTTTAAACAATTGTTCCAGATGACTCTTCGACTTGTAGTCTTAGCTTTAATAGCAGCGTTATTTGTGATCGTATTTAAAGTTGGGACATATGTTGCATCAGAAAAATCAGAGTACATGATTATAAATCAAGAAACGGGAGATCCGTATGTGGCAGTTGCTTATTTCAAAGATTTAGTAGTTGTTGCACGTTTAGATGTTGAAAATGAGTCCATAACGCCAAATTTCAAAACAATTGAACTGAAAGAATTAAAGGATACAGAAATCGTTTATTTCGAAAATGGCTTGAAGGTTGAAAAAGTTAAAAGTAGTCAAGATTTAAAAGAATAGACATTCCGGCCGCACTTCGTATAGGCTTTAAAATAGTTAAAGGAGATCGCCGAGGATATATAGAAAAAGTAGTAAAAATAATAGCTGAGGTGATCTTATGAAAATCGGTGAAGTTTTGGAGTTAACCCAAAGCAAGAAACTAGCAGATGTAGCTAAAGAACATCTTACCATTGGTGAAAAGCCAGCAAGAGAAGCCTTGAAGCACGCCGGCTGTTTTATCCGTAGTGGTAAAAGGGGATGGCTGTATGAGGGCGATCCGGCAGTGTTAGAAAAATCTATTTATGATTACGTACCACCCAAGGCTGCAAGGAAACCAACTTTCCAACTTTCTGTTAAAGAAGAAAATAAAGAAGAAGGTAAAGAAGTTGGAAATCCAGACATAAAAGAAAATAGTAAACCCTCTATGAAGAAGGTTACTTACGAAATTGAGGAACAGCTTCATGATGAACTAAAGATTAAAGCCATTCGAGAGAAGCGTACCGTATCGGAAATTGTAAATGAGATCATAAAAAGAGGGATTTAACGAAGCTGTTTGAACTTGCAGCAACAGTCCTGGCTGTGACTGAATTGGTTTATTGTGTGCTACAAATTATTTTCAGAAATAGCCTGTATCGGCATACCATGTCCCAAACCTGAATATAAGGAGGTACACCTCCATTTGAAAGAGTGTGGCTATTGGGCTTCACTCTTTTTTTATTGAAAAAAAACTACCTAAAGAGGTGAACAGAATGGGC
>NZ_JAKGCR010000049.1 GCF_022668875.1 Domibacillus sp. PGB-M46
CATCCCGAACACGGCCGTTAAGCTCTTCAGCGCCGATGGTAGTTGGGGGTTTCCCCCTGTGAGAGCAGGACGCCGCCTGGCAAGACAAGACAACTTGAGAAATCAGGTTGTCTTTTTTGTTTAATGAAGAAATTAGAGACTGAGTTAGCATGCAGGGAAGAAAAGAGGGAATGAATAAGAAAGATGAAAATATAAAAACATTCTCCCCTCTTCAAAGGAGCTGTAAAACATGCGTGATTTAGTAAAAAGACGAAAAAGCCAGGTACGGTATCAGGTAAGACTCAGTAATGGCCAGTGGCTGCATGTTTATTTCTGGCGTGAAAAAGAATTTGTTTCTGATCGAGTCGTATACGTTTGGAATGCGGCCGTTATCATAACGGATTCGAGGAAGAAAGCGAACAGATGGAAGAATCGAAATCCGAAAGGTGCAAAAGAAAAAGCAACCGGGAAAGTCGGTCTTGAAGGGCTGAAAAAAGCTTTGGATATTATTCTCGAATTCAGATATCGCTTAAAACCAAATGAGTATTTATTTGTTGTATTTGATGATGAAAAAAGGAAAAGTGCGTATCGCTGGCTTGAACGATACGGGTTTATGCCGTTTTATAAAAATGGTGTGTTCAGAGCATATGGTACATTCAATCCCATGTATGGACAATGGTTACCAGAAAACACCAGCTAATTTCCATTATGTCGGCGTTACTTTTTATATACATATAAGAGGTGTTTATTTTATTTTTTGAAGGAAAGAACTTTAAGTGTTCTTTTCTTTTTTTGTAAGTATATTTGTTTTCATTCACTAGCATATCAAACTACAACAAAAACAGTCAGAACGAACAAAATGATCGATATTTGTCGAAGAAAAAATATAGGCATTTAACTGCGTTTATAGCAATATAGGAATATACTGTTCTCACATCGAGACCTTGAGATTGGAGTACCCTTCACTTTTCGAAAAGGTTGGCAAGTATGTGGCGGGTAGCTTATGAAATGCTTTCGTTTTTAATCTGTTTAAAAGGGGAGTTCCCATGAAAAAGACTGGCCGAATAATTTTAATTAGCACTTCCTTATGCTTTACTTTCATTCAGTTAATCTTTTTTAATTCTACATTTGAAAAAGAAATGTATGACCTGGTTGTCGCCACCTCAATCGCCTGGTTTGTCGGCCTGCAATATGACAAGTTAAAACTTGATCAGTTAAGAAGAAAGCAAAGTGAAGAAAATTATAAGCTGTTAATTGAATTGCTTCCTGAATCAGTTGTTATACAGCGAAATAACATTATTTTATATGCAAATAAGGCAGCCGAGAATATGTTGGGAGCCCAACAAAAAAGGGATCTTGTCGGCCGTTCTATTGTAGATTTTATTGAAGAAGGCTATTTAGAAAAGATACAAAATAACAAAGCGATCCCTAAACAGCCCCAACGTCCGCTCGTAAACGCGGTGTGCAAGCTTACGTGTTTAAATTTAAAACAGATTTATTTTGAATTCTCTTCGTTACAAATTATATTCGAAGGAAAAGAAGCAACATTATATATTGGCAAGGATATTACGTGTAAAAGAGAGCAAACGGAATCTCTTTTGCAAAAATCTGAGAAACTAGCAGTAGTTGGGCAGCTGGCAGCAGGGATTGCCCATGAAATCCGAAACCCGCTTACCTCTATTAAAGGATTTATCCAGCTGGTTCATTCTGAAACAAGTCAGCATAAAGATTTTTTAGAGATTGTATTAGCCGAATTGGAACGCATCAATGCCATTATTGGTGAATTTTTAGTACTGGCCAAGCCAAATGAAGTGAAATTTAAAAAAATGAATATCCAACCGCTGCTGGATGATGTAGTTTCTCTCATTAATTCACAAGCAATGATGGAAAATGTACAAATAAATCTTTCATACAGTATGCAGCTTCCTCAAATCGTTTGTGAAGAAAATCAGCTGAAGCAAGTATTTATCAATGTATTGAAAAATGCGATTGAAGCTATGCCAGGCGGGGGTGTTATCGAGGTTGGGGCTCACAAAAGCGAAGATGGTTATATCACCCTTTCTTTTAAAGACCAGGGAATAGGAATTCCAGAAGAACGTATTCCGACACTTGGAGAACCTTTTTATACGACAAAAGAAAAGGGAACAGGGCTTGGACTGATGACCTGTTTGAAAATTATTGAAAATCATAAGGGAGATATGCGCATTGCAAGTGAAGTAAACAAAGGAACGACGATTAGAATCTCACTTCCGCCAGCCGTTTTGTCTTTAAATGGAAAAGAAACCAAGACTGTGTGGAGTTTAAAAGAAGAACCATCTAGTCATTTTGGTTAAAAAGAGGTATATAATTGCCATTATCACCTTATATACACCCGTTCAGAACACTGTTTCATTTTTGAGCAGTGTTTTTTTGTGCGCAAAAAAAAACAAAGAAGCTTACGAAGTATTTCCACCGTTCAGCATGAAAAAAATAATTTCATTTATCCAATTGACAGTTAAATTAATTTGTCTTACAATAATCACAGAAAATTATTTATTGTAAGACTATTCGGAATAGTTGGGAGGGAGTGTCATGGGTGAAGGAGACAGTGTAAAGCTTCAAATTAAATCAGTGACTCGAAAAACGTTATCGAAACAAGTCATCGATGAAATTATCAATTTGCTTATTGAAGGACATCTTCGTCCAGGAGAGCGGCTTCCTTCAGAAGTAGAACTTATGGAAATCTGTAAAGTGAGCCGGCCTGTGATTAGAGAGGCCTTAACTTCCTTGGAGGTGATCGGCCTTATTCATCGCCATACCAGGCATGGGACCTTCTTTGCGGACAAAATTGGGAGTGAGCCTTTCTCGATTATGTTAGCGCTTTCTTCGAGAGACCTACTTTCCATTACCGAAATCAGGGTAGCGCTGGAGCTTGGATTAGTGACATTGGCTGCTGAGAAAATAACCAATGCCGATTTGAAAAAACTAAAAGCGACGATTGATCGCATGAAGGAACTGCCTACTGAAGATTCTTCCGAAGAAGACAAAGAATTTCACAGAATTATTGCGCTCAGTGCAAACAATGCTTTATTTAATGGATTGGTTCATCCATTGCAGCAATTTCATCGCCAGATTTTAAAAAAGATACCGCTGGAAGAAAGAAATTTAAAAGAAACGATACAGCAGCACCTTGATATTTATCATGCGCTTGAAAAACGCGATTCTCTGGCTGCCTACGCAGCTATGTATCATCACCTTAATTATGTTCGGCAAAAAGCCATTAAAAGCTTTCTGATACTTGAAGGTAAAGAAAGTACAAGTGAAAATATGTAAGCGGTTTATTAATTGGAGATTTACTGTGCCCGTCAATATAATGGGAACCTTTCCAGCAAACGGATAGAGGAGGAGAACGAATGAATATTTCGGTTACAACTAACTTCTTTGATCTTTCAGATACAGATTTAAAGCAAATGAGCCAGCTTGGCGTCGATTATATTGATTTCGGCAATGGTGCTTCGTTTCCAGGCGTGAAGGAGCAGGGGTATCCAGATCTGGATGCTTTATTAAAGCAAAGGAAAAGAATTCGTTCGTGGGGACTCGACATCAACCGTGTTACCCTGCCAAATATCTCGGAAGATTTTATGATTGAAAAGCCAGGCAGTGAGTTTGAGATCGAGCATTCTGTGAACGCTGTAAAAGTATTTGGAGAAGCAGGGATTAACATCGTTCGGCAGCGCTTTGCGGGAGATGTATTTTATGGCTTGTCTACTCCTTATCAGGCCATTCAGCGGGGCGGAGCGATTTCTCGTGGAGAAAGCTTAAGCTTTACAAAGGAAAAAGCAGCAACACCGACGCTTGAAGAAAGTACAAGATGGAGAAAGAAATTTAACGAGGTTTATAAAGAAATTGTTCCTGCTGCGCAGGATTACGGCGTTAAAGTCGGCATGCATCCATCTGATTCACCGCATCCGGACAGTCCGTTTGGCGGTCTTGGGTATCACCGGATCATTGATGAATATCCAAACAAAAATGTCGGCTATATTTACTGCGTTGGAACGAGAGCGGAAGAAGGCGGAAGCCCGCTTGTCATTGATGAGATTAATCATTATGGCCGCAAAGGAAGATTGTTTCTTATTCACTTCAGAAATGTAAGAGGCAGCCTTGCCACTGCGAAAGCATTTGAAGAAGCCCTGCTTGATGATGGTGATCTGAATATGTTTAAAATTTTGCTGGAGCTAAAAAAGGTTGGGTATGAAGGGTGCCTCAATCCTGACCATGTTCCGATTATGGCAGGAGATGCACCCGATACAGATGCTAAGTGGTCACATTCCAATGTAGGATGGAGTTCATCCAGCATCGGATTTGCTTATTCCATCGGCTATATAAAAGCGATGCTTACGGCTTTGAATGAATTTTGGGGATAACGCTTCTTCATTTGCATCATTGTGACCCTCTGCACCTAGACCGCTAAGAAGCCATCTATAACTATTTATTAAAACAGAGGAGGAAGTGGAATGAAAAAACGTTTTTCATTGATGGTATCGTCGATTATGATGGCGGGTGCTTTGTCTGCCTGTTCCGGAGCAGAAGAAACGGGTTCAACAGCTTCATCAGCAGGCAAAAGTGATTTTCCTAAAAAGCCGATCAGCATCATTGTCGCTTATGATGCTGGGGGAGGGACTGATACAACAGCCAGAACGCTTCAGCCATTTTTAGAAGAAGAGCTCGGGGAAACGGTAACCATTGTTAATCAGCCCGGCGGAAGCGGCTGGGTAGGATGGAATGCAATTGCTGCGGCTAAGCCGGATGGGTATACAATCGGGTTTTTAAATTCTCCAAACCTGGCCAGTGGATTGGTTAATCCTACAATGGAAAAGCAGGTGGACCTTGACAGCTTCGAGATGATCGGCAATCATGTTGTGGACCCGGGAGCGGTTGCGATACGGGTAGATGATAAACGCTTTTCAAACTTTAAAGAACTGGTTGAATATGCGAAGGACCACGAAGTAACAACAACGGCCACAGGGGTAGCAGGAGATGACCACCTGGTGACTTTGAAATTAAATGAAGCACTTGGCACCAAATTTAAAGCGATCCAGTTTGACGGCACCGCCAAGTCTAGAGCGGCTTTTTTAGGCGGACACGTTGACGTTCTTGTAACGAGTGTAGGTGAAGCATATCCGATGCACCTGGAAAAACAATTGAAAGTAGCCGCTGTGACAGCAGAAGAAAGATCGTCTTTCCTTCCGGATGTTCCAACAGTTGAAGAAGAAGGATTTGAGCAAGTGATTTCTCAATCAACAAGAGGGCTGGTTGCACCAAAAGGGATGGATGAAGAAACGATGGAAGTACTCGAAACCGCTTTTGAGAAAGCGGTAACAAATGCTGATCATGAAAAGAAAATGGAAGAGATCGGCACGCAGGTCGGCTATTACAATGCAGAGGATTACAGAGCGCTGCTTGAACAGGATGTAAAAGACATTGAAGGCTTAAAAGATTTGCTTGGCTGGTAAGTGTACCGCGTACCCGTCTCTATTTAGAGACGGGTACTTATTCTACTATTATCTGGCGGGGAGTGGATAAACGTGAAAAATTACGGTGTATGGGTAGGCATCTCTCTTTTGCTCTTTTCACTTTTTATGGTTCGTGAGTCGCTGAAATACCCGTATTACGGGGAGTATGGTCCGGGACCGGGCTTGTTTCCGCTTTGGCTGAGCGGGCTGATGGGATTGTTTTCTATTTTGTTTATATTGGATTCACTGCGGAAAAACAACAAGATTATGTTCTCAGAAGTACTGCCAAAAGGCGCAGCTTTGGTTGGTGTATTAAAAGTAGTACTGTCCATCTTTTTGTTTATTCTTATTTCACCTTTTCTCGGCTATATCGTCTCCAGTATTATCGTGATGCTTATTCTTCTTATGCCTGATTTTAAATGGAAAATATCGCTTAGCACAGCAGCTTCCGTCACAATTGTGTTATATGTCGTATTCAACCTTATTTTGGATATTCCGCTGCCGACGAATATGTTGGGATGGTAAGGAGGAGGCTTTATGGAGACAGTTCAATTATTAATGAACGGCTTTGAAATCGCATTATCGTGGCAGAATATTTTATACTGCCTGGCAGGCGTTTCCGTTGGCATGATTGTGGGCATTTTGCCGGGACTTGGTCCAAGTGCCGGGACGGCCCTTCTGATTCCGTTAACATTTGCGATGGATCCCATTTCGGCGATCATTATGCTGTCCGGTATTTTTTACGGCTCTATGTATGGCGGAACGATTACAACAGTTCTTGTAAATGTTCCCGGAGAAGCGGCATCGGTTGTTACAAGCCTGGATGGTTACCCGATGGCCCAAAAAGGCCGTGCCGGTGTGGCGCTTGGTATTTCTGCCATTGGCTCGTTTGTAGGTGGCGTTGTTGCCATCATAGGGGTTGCCCTTGTTGCGCCTCATCTTGTAAAATTTGCTCTTTCTTTTGGGCCGCCTGAGTATTTTGCTCTTATTCTGTTTGGAATGACAATGGTTGTCGGCTTAGCCGGAAAATCCATCATCCGTGGTGTACTGGCTGTTTTGATCGGGCTTGTGCTGGCCATGTTCGGAATTGCGCCAAGCTCAGGCGATATTCGCTTCTCATTTGGCCAGGCTTTTTTGATTGATGGGTTTGATTTTGTGACGATTGCTATGGGGTTATTTGGCTTATCAGAAATCTTGTTAGGCCTCGAGCAGCAAATGAAAAAGCCTGAAAAGCCGCCAAAAGTCAAAGGGCTGCTTCCAAACCGCCAGGAAATCCGCCCCTCTGCTATGTCCATCGGTCGGGGAACCGTTCTTGGCTTTTTCTTAGGGTTAATTCCGGGGATCAGTTCCGTTGTTCCATCTTTGTTGTCTTATTCAATGGAGAAAAGACTGGCAAAAGACCCGTCTCGTTTTGGAAAAGGAGCGATTGAAGGGGTGGCAGGGCCTGAAACGGCCAACAATTCCTTTACAGGAGGAGCTTTGATTCCATTATTTTTGCTAGGGATTCCAAGCTCAGCGACAATGGCTGTTTTGTTAGGAGCTTTTGTCCTTCATGGCCTGCAGCCAGGCCCAACGCTGTTTGTCCGGCATGCTGACTTTGTATGGGCGGTTATTGCAAGCATGTTTATCGGGAACCTGCTTTTGCTTTTTATGAATCTTCCTTTGGCGAAGTTTTGGGCTAAAATAGCAAGCATCCCATTTAACATGCTGTTTCCGATTATTATTGCTGTTTCCATCGTCGGAACATATTCGATCAGCAACAGCCTTTGGGATGTCGGCGGACTGCTTGTTTTTGGACTGCTTGGTTATGTGCTGAAAAAAGCAGACATTCCGGTAGCTCCTATTGCGCTCGTGTTTATTCTAGGAAAAATGATGGAAGAGTCGCTGCTTCAGACACTTGGACTGTATAATGGAAACTTCATGGAGATTTTTACTCGTCCGATTTCGGGCACGCTGATGGCACTGTCCGTTTTGGCTATCGCTCTTAGCATTGTCGCAGGTATGAAAAACAAAAAAACCTTATTGGGAGATTCCGAAGTGTAAAAGTAAAAGCCTTGAAGCCATACGGGACTGACCCCATAGAGTGAGACAAATAAAAACACCTTTAAGTTGAAAAACGGGTATGTAATTACCTAAAAAGCCAACTTGGAGGTGTTTTTTTCTATGGGTACAAGAGTCAGTTATCCAGCAGAAGTAAAAATGAAAGCTGTAAAAATGAGATTAGCTGGAGTGCCGGTCAAAGAAGTCTTAAAAGAATTAAATATCCGAAACAAGACGCAGCTTAAAACATGGATGAAATGGTACAAAGCAGGTGAACTTCATCGGTTTGAACAGCCAGTGGGCAAGCAGTATTCCTTCGGAAAAGATCCTGAAGACAAAAGCGAAACAGAAAAACTGAAGGCAGAAAACCGGTACCTCAAACAGCAGATTGAAGTTTTAAAAAAGTACGAGGAATTGGAGAGGAAGTGGTACCGGAAACAGCCGTAGAATTAGTGGAAGAACTCAAAAACAGCTTGCCCGTCAGGGAAATATGCCGGCATCTTGGTATTGCTAGATCCACTTACTATCGCTGGAGAAGACAGAGCCGGGAAGAAACATCCAAGCAGGCCATTGAACGAAAAATCGGCACGTTGTGCCGGAACCATAAGTTTCGATATGGCTATCGTAAAATCACAGCCTTATTAAAACGGGAGATGTCGATTAACCATAAAGCGGTACAGCGTGTGATGCAGAAGTACGGCTGGCAGTGCCGGGTGAAAGTAAAGAAACGCAGGCAGACAGGACAGCCTTGTCATATTACCGATAGTCTATTGAAAGGTGATTTCCAGGCAGATCAGCCTCTTCAAAAGCTCGTCACAGACATTACATACTTGCCTTTTGGTCAGAAACAGCTGTATCTTTCAAGTATCCAGGATTTATTTAACGGCGAGATTATTGCCTATTCTATTGGAGGGTGCCAGGATACAAATTTTGTGCTCGGCACCCTTTCGCAGCTTCTCTCCCTGCCGGAAGGGTGCATCCTGCACAGCGACCAGGGATCTGTTTACACATCTCCCGCTTATCAGCAGGCAGTCAAAGAAAAAGGCATGATCATGAGCATGTCCCGAAAAGGGACACCCGCTGATAATGCCTCCATCGAATCGTTTCATTCCTCGCTAAAGTCTGAAACGTTCTATCTCGACAAGTTAGAAAGCACTACGACGGCCATCGTAGAGCAAACTGTCGAAACCTATATTCACTATTATAACCATATCCGTATTCAAGCGAAACTAAACAACCAGCCACCGGTCAAGTACCGGCAGCTGGCTGCTTAAAGGTGTTTTGATCCCTGTCTCAAAAATGGGGGTCAGTCCCCTACGGCTTCAAGGCTTTTTATTCGTCATTCGCTGAGGAATATTGAAGGACTTTTTGACGGACAAAATCAAGATGCTTGTACATTTGTAAGAAGGCGTCCTGTGGATCGCGTGCCTCGAGGGCCGCGTAAATGGCTTTATGGTACTCTACCGTACGTTCCCGCTCCCTCACTTGAATCAAGCTGTTAACTTTGTTGTGGGTGATCAGAAGAGAATCAATCATCCCTTCAACAATAGGGTTGTTAGCGCTTAAAGCTATAATGTGATGAAATTCCTTATCCGCTTCGCCATAGTCATTATCCTCACTGTTCGCAATGGTATCAATCGTTTTTCTTAGCTTTTCCAGCTGCTCGTCCGTAATTTTCTCGGCGGCCATAGTTACAAGCCCTAACTCCAAAGCCATGCGCGCTTCAATGATAGCGGGTAAGTTATCGGTTGCCAGCGCCAGCATAACAGAGAAAGGATGAGTGCCGACTTTATTGTTGAAAAAAGTCCCTTCCCGTGTTTTTCGGGTAATAACGCCGAGTGTTTCAAGAGCACTGAGTGCTTCCCGAAGGACCGGTCTGCTGACACCAAGTTCTTCCATCAGCTCCATCTCGGGCGGAAGCTTGTCTCCCGCTTTCATTTGACCGCTGACAAGCAGCTGCACAATTTGTTCAACTACTTGTTTGGAAAGGGTGCTGCGGTGAACGGATTGAACACCCAGCTTTTTAGATGATTCCTCCATGGTGTAACCTCTTTTCTCTGCCTTTATCTATGTAATCTTATTGTAAGACGAATTGCACAATAGTGCCACTTATTTGTGCATGATAGGAGGAGAAAGAACGAATTCAAAAGAAAAAGCGCTCCTTTTAAAGCAAGAGCGCTTGTTGTATACAATTAACGAACGAAGCAAGGGCGTTTCGGATCAAACGTCCATCCTGGAATCAAATACTGCATAGCGAGTGCATCATCGCGTGCACCGAGCCCTTTTTCTTTATACAGCTGGTGG
>NZ_JAKGCR010000004.1 GCF_022668875.1 Domibacillus sp. PGB-M46
ACCAGCCGCCGGTCAAGTATCGGCAGCTGGCTGCTTAAAGGTGTTTTGATCCCTGTCTCAAAAACGGGGTCAGTCCCCATACCCGTTTTCAACTTAAAGGTGTTTTTATTTGCCTCACTCTATGGGGTCAGTCCCTAATGACTAGTCCGGCTTTTTCGATTGTTCTGTAAAGCCCCTTCTTATTTCATATAAATATAACACAAGATGAAAGACAGATTTTATTATAAGAGAAAGCTACCCTTAACATGGTGCCAACTGTATTTTTCATTATCAGAAAATAGTCGTGAAAATTCAAAGTGTATTTTATTTGTTTTTGTAAAACGATCTATAAAGATGAAGGATTTGGAACATTTGTGTGGAATAAGTTATAGTTCAAATAAAATAAAGATTTAAGGAAGTAGTAAAAAGAAGGGGAGTAGTAAAAACGAAATATGAATAAAGTAAGTGTAAGTAGGAAGATTAGACAAAAGTATATAGGAGGATGTCATGGATAGGTTATTTAAAGGGTTGAATGTTTTTATGATTCTTTTGTTGATTGGTTCTCTTTTTCCACAGTTCGTTGCTGCGAATGAAAGGGAGACACCTAGTGCTGATATTCAGGCGGAAGCTGTGGTAATTGAAGACCCCTATTTAGAATGGATTATTCGTGCACAGCTTAATAAACCATCTGATCCGCTTACGGTGGAGGATTTAGAAAGTCTGACAGGGATTTCAGCCCAAGACACCAGTATAAGCAGCTTAAAAGGGCTTGAACCGGCCGTAAACCTTGAAATCCTTCATTTGGGTGGAAACGATATTACAGATTTAACACCAATCCGTAATTTTCAGAAGCTGAAAGCACTCACTATTAATGGAAACAAGGTGGAAGACCTGCAGGCGTTAGAAAATTTAAATGCGCTAGAATACTTAGACCTCTCTGGCAATCAAATCAGTGATATCAGCATTTTACATAACAAGACAAGTTTAAAAGAACTTTCTTTAAACGACAACACAATCAGTGATATCTCAGCATTGCGTGCATTAACAAACCTAGAAAAACTGTCACTTGATAAAAACAATATTGATAGTATTCAGGCCTTAGGTGAATTGACGAAGATCAATGAACTGTCTGTTTTTGCAAATCCGATCAATATTTTTACAGATCAAGCATCGGCAAATGTGGCAGCTGCTTTAATTGAACGGAAAGCTATTGTTATGGGGAATGATGAAACACCTGTCAATATTCCGGATGCCAATCTTGAAAGTGCAATCCGTGCAGAGATTGAAAAAACCGATGGCCCATTGAATAAAGGAGATTTGTCTAAGCTGTCCACTCTGGTGGCCGTTAAACAGGGAATCAGGGACTTAACAGGACTTGAGCAGGCTGTAAATTTGCGATCATTAAACGTAGATCAAAACCAAATAGAAAGTCTTATACCTATTAAAACACTGACCGCTTTGGAAGAACTAGAGTTGTTAGGAAACAACCTAACAGATTTAAGCCCAATAAGTGAAATGACTGACTTAATCAAATTAGACCTTGGCTCAAATAAAATTACAGATCTTCGTCCACTTGAAAATCTTAAAAAAGTAACAGAATTAACAATCAGTTCGAATGACATTACTAATTTAAACGGTATTTCCAATTTAACCGAGTTAGAATGGCTGGATCTAGAGGCCAACAAGGTAAAGGATTTGTCCCCTTTGCAGAATATGGAGAGTTTAAGTATGCTCGACATTTCGCAGAATGAAATTTCTTCAATGACCGAAATTAAGAATCTTCCAATCTCAGAGAAATCAGTGGAGTTTGCTGAGAATCCAGTTTCACAATTTGCTTCTTTGCCCGGTTCGGAAGAAGCCGTAACGGTTGATAGAAGAAAAGAGTGGACAATTACATTTAACCAGGCCGTAGACCCGGAAAGTATCCAACGAAACAGTGTTTATGTCATGGAAGGAAATGTACGGATTGAAAACGACCTTGTACCAGCTGTAGACGGAAAATCTGTAAAAATTTTACCGGTAGAAGGCGGATATGCACCGGGACAGGAATACACCATCTATATAACAAAATCGGTGAAGACGAAAAACGGGAAAAATTTAAAGCAGCCAATCATAAAGAAATTTCAAATAGCTCCTGAGGAAACTAGAGGTTCACAAAACTTTATTGCAGATCCTGCCATATCCGAAAGAAAATTATTGAAATTTGCAGATCTCGTTTATTTAGATTTCCATAAAGTCGATCATAATCAGCCGACAATCTACAAGGCTATGGGAAGAGAGCATTTAGAAGGGAATATCGAGTATCCTATTTCCACAACGCTGCAGAAAAAGTGGGAAAACTATTCAGATAAAACTCGGGAAAATTTAATCGAGCATGACAGAAACACCTCAGAACAAGATCGTTTCTACATTACTGGAATAGACTCAACAGTTAGCCTCAATGAAATTTACTTTTGGAAGGTATTGGATACCCGGAAAGGGAAGTCTGGATTTTATGCTGCGGCATTTCAAAGTCCTGATAATTCAAAAATTGTTATTGCTTACAGGGGATCTATTTCAGTAGCCAAACCGTTACGGGACCCTGGAGATTGGTTTGGGGATTGGATAAAAACAAATGGGTGGGCGAATTGGGGTCATGAAAATAGTAAACAAATAACACAAGCTATCGAATTTTATCAGGAAATAGAGGAAGAATATTCACAAGATTCACAACCGGATATCTTCCTTACAGGGCACTCTCTTGGTGGGTGGTTAGCGCAACGGGTAGCAGCAGAACAATTGGAAATATCTGAAGATAATCAGTTTAAAAAAGCTGTGACCTTCAATGCTCCAGGTTTTGAGAAACCGGAAGACGAAGTAGATAATAACTACTTAAAACCTGAGCAATGGAAGAATAAAGGCAAACAATCATATAGAGAGAAAATAGATAATATTTGGATAAATTACGATTTTACCGGAGGATGGAGAGAACATTTAGGTACAGATATACTTTTTCCGATTGATCACATAAAAAAACCTCTAGGAGAACCAGATAGTTGGTTAGATGAACGCGTACACTGGCATGGCATAGGACATTTTTATTCCCCAAGAGCGTATTTAAGCCTAGCGGAGATGAATGAAATTGATTACAATGAATCGGCTATTATTAGAGATTTGTGGAAATCAGACTTTGATGTTTGGTATCGTCCAAATCAAAACCCAGAAGATAGTTTATTCATGGAGTTACCCTTTACTTACAATGTACCGTTAGATATTTTTCTTGCAAAAAAGCCGGGTGAATTAGATGGAAGAAAAGGCTACAAATTTAAACTTCCAAACGAAGTAACAAGCTTTGATAAGTTAATTATTTCCCCAATTAAACCGGAGACAATGGAAGATTCCTTGAACATCAGAATTGAGGATAAAGATGGAAATATGATTATTCAACCACATGACTTCACTACTGAAGATGAAAAAATGGAGTTAGATATTTCAAACTTAAAACCGGACGAAACATATTTCCTTTTCATAAATGGGAGCAGTGGGGATGCGTATAAGCTTAAAATTGGTTCTGAAGGTTTAGGTAAGATAACCGGCAAAATTACAAATGCTTTAACAGGCAGAGGACAGGAAGATTTGACTTTAACCTTCCGAAATGGCACAAAAGATCGCCCGGGAGAAGTTGTAGGGTCTAGCTCTACAGATTCTTCAGGTAATTATTCTATGGACTTGCCAGGCGGTAATTATGTTTTAGAAATTGCTGGAGAGGGCTTTTTTACGGAAACGATAAACGTTGTATCTCTAGGGAATGGACAGATAAAGGAAAATCAAAATGCATCTGTTTCCCCGGTTTTACCGGACGGCGAAGTTAGGATTGTCTTAGAATGGGGTGAATCGCCATCAGATTTAGATTCCCATTTAACTGGGCCAATACCAAATTCAGCAGAACGTTTTCACGTTTATTATTCAAATAAACAACAGCAGTTGTCTGGAGCAACGCTTGCAGAGCTGGATGTAGATGATCTCGACTCGTATGGACCAGAAACAACCACTATTTATAATCAAACAAGCGGTACCTATAGATATTCGGTACATGATTACACAAATAAATCTAATACAAGAGAAAGCACGGGACTCTCAAGTTCAAGAGCAAAAGTGAGAGTGATTTTTTCAGATGGAAGAGTAGAGACATTTAGTGTGCCCCAAAACACTCCAGGTACGCTATGGACAGTTTTTGAGCTTAATGGAAATCGAATCAATCCCATCAACAGATTGAGCTTTGGAGAGAGCACATCTAGCATTCAAGAGGAAGGTCAGCAAAAAAGCAGAAGTGAAGAGAGCATTATTATTAATGATGTTAATAAAAAACCAAAAGAATAAACCAATCAAACAAGCAAACAAAGATAGCTGAGCTAAGTTTTTAAAGCAGCCTTTTAAGAAAATAAAAGGGCTGCTTTTTTTATGAAGTCATTTGGTCTGTTAAGCTATAACACTCTAAGAGTTGTCTATGTCCCTGACGCTCTACTGAGCAGCCTGAGAGCACATCGTGAGTGTGTCCTTCGTGAGCGAGCAGTGCTGGGAGATAAGTATCTTCCATGTGACTTAGTCGTATGCACGAAAGGCGGAAACTGGGTACATCCGAATAAATTTAGACGGGCGTTTAAAGTGACAGTTGACCAGTAATGAATTAAAAAGAATATTGAACCAAAATAGCATGAAACCATAACTGATTTGCGGTATTATACAGGTGAATACACATCTGAAGGGCTTTGGATGTGATAATTGGCTAATCGTCCATAACATTAATACTACGCGCCCGTATTTTGAATGGCCTTGAGTTTATGGGCGTTTACTGGGATCCAGCACTGAACAATACAGGCGGTAAAGAGCAGTTTATCAGCTACCCGCACTCACCAGTTAAAGTCATCGTTATTCCAACGAACGAAGAAGTCATGATTGCGCGTGACGTTTCCCGTTTAGCTGGTGTGTAAGGCGCTGCAGCAGCGTTTTACGTGAATGACTGGTTATGGTGACAAGTCAGGAAATGAGCTTTTGGATAGAACATTTGGTGAAATAAACCATGACCTGAATGTCACTTTAAAACCCTCTTATGTGTTGAAACCATTACACACTAAGAGGGTTTTTTCATTGGTAAAAAAGAAACGAAAAACACAGGCTCAGGAAACACTGTCGGTTGAAAAAGCCAGAGAGGCTGTTACAAGAATGAAGAAGCTTGAGAATCTATCAAAGCACACGCTGGAGAGCGGTCAGAAGCTGTTTAATGACCTTGAATGCCGCTTTTCCAACAGAAAGCTTGTTTCTAACTTTACCATTGCAGATGCCAGGCGATTACAACTAGAACATTGGATTTGCTTGAACAGTTTATCCCTGAAACAGAGGAATTTGATTTTAAGTATATCTTTTTAACGAATACGGGAAAACCGCTGGTGAGCGGCACAGTGCGAAAGCAGCTAAGAGACATTGCCGAAAAGGCAGGGGTTAAACGAAGAATTTATCCTCACTTATTCAGGCATACAGCATCTAAAATGTTTTTGGAACGTGGAGGCTTGATGGGGGTATTGCAGAAGATTCTCGGGCATCGTGATATTCAAACGACAATGATTTATTCTCACGTATTTGACACGGTTATAAAGAGTCAGCACGAACAGTTCCTGTATCCGGAAACGTTGATAACCGGTAAGAGGTGCGGGTATGAGCGTGGTTATACGAAATTGGCTGAAATGTGGCCGCGTCATATACGTAAAAAAGAGGTGTCTCCAGTTGGGGATGTCTTTTTTATAAACAAATATTTTTGTGAACAAGCTTTTACTAAGATACAGGGCAGTTTATACGGTTTCGGTTTTTGAAAAAAAGTATATTTTAGAAATGGATAAAATGGCACGATAGACTTGTGCCTGCCGTCGTGATGTAAGTTGACGTTTATGGTTTTAAACCAATAAATATAAAAATAATATAATAAGAAGAAACAAAAATGCTTTTGGAGAGAGATGGAAAGAGTGCCGGAATGGTGCCAGCATCGGATTTATCCAGGCAAAGCACAAGGGAAATCCATGGAGTCGTTTTACGGAGATGAAAATGGACAAAACAAGATTTGTTTATGTTTACTATTTTTTTCACTCAAAGGGCTTATTTTTCTTTTTTTAAATACGGAATAATTCGAAAGCGAGTGAGTGGGTTTTATGAAAAATTTATTCAATAAAGACGTGCAGTCACTCGAAATTTCCGGGATCATAAAAATGTCTGAAATCATTAAAGCATATGATGATGTTGTGGCACTAACAATAGGCGAACCTGATTTTCAAACGCCCTTTTTAGTAAAAGAAGCAGGGAAGGCTGCCATAGACAACAACCGCACGTTTTATGCACCAACGGCGGGGGAATCTGTACTGCGAAAAGCAGTATCATCATTTATGGAACGGAGATACCATTTATCGTATAATCCCGACACGGAAATTATTGTCACGAATGGGACAACAGAAGCCGTTTTTCTTACATTGAAAACCCTTTTGTCACCGGGTGATGAAGTGATCCTTGCAACACCCGCTTATCCAGGGTATGAGCCCGTTATAAAGTTGTGCGGCGGTATGCTCGTGCCTATTGATGTTAGCGGTACTCGTTTTAAGTTAACAAAAGAACAACTGGAGCAAGCCATTACACCTAAAACGAAAGCAATCATTCTAACATCCCCTTCTAATCCAACAGGTGCCATCCTAACAAAAGATGAGTTAATGGATTTGGCGAAAGTCATCGAAAAACATCATGTTTTCGTCATTTCAGATGAATTGTACAGTGAATTGGTTTTTGATCAGCCTCATCAATCCATCGCTTCATTTCCCTCTATAAGAGAAAAAGTAATTGTGATTAATGGAGTGTCCAAGTCTCATGCGATGACGGGATGGAGAATCGGATATACGCTTGCCCCTTCCTATATCACCAATGAACTGTTTAAAGTTCATGAATACCTCAATACAAGTATCTCTTCTATCTCGCAAGAAGCCGCTGCCTATGCCCTCAATCACGGAGAAAAAGAAGTGGAACAAATGAAACGTGAATATCAAAAACGGAGAGATTACCTGTGTAAACGATTAAATGCCCTGGGATTCGATACAATGGTCCCTGATGGCACGTTTTATGCATTTCCGAGTATAACAAGATTTCATCATGATTCCTACGCATTCAGCATGGAACTGTTAGAGCAAGCGAAAGTAGGTCTTCTGCCCAGTACCGTTTTTACAAAAGGAGGATCGGATCGGCTACGTATCTCCTTTGCTTATTCGATGGAAAAGTTGAATGAAGCGATGAATAGAATCGAGCAATACTTAAAAATAAATAAAAAAGGCATGTAACAGGATCCATTCATCCGTACACGAACTACGGGAAGCCTGGCACGAAACACGGGAAAATGGCGGAATACCGCATGATGAACCTGCCCTGTATCCAGAGACGGTGGATAGCCGGTAAGGAGAAAGGGAAGAGGATGGCCGCGCGAAAATTGGATGAAAGGTGACCAAATGTGTGGCCAGGAAAACAAAAAATATTGCAGGATGCGACTACGGTCATTTGCGTGAAAGAGGTGTCTTAATATGGCATCTCTTTTTTGTTCTGGTTGCTATACGCCTTACAGCCGCAAAAAGCCTGACGATGGCTCGAATCTATTAAGAAGCAACTATAAAAGCCAGTTGATGCCTATAGACTGCGGTGTGTACGTGGATATTGTGCTTTGCCATTCCTTTCATTTCACGCAGATTTAAAGAGTTTGTTTGGGAGGCAGCCAGGCACTCATCATCCGTTTATTTGGCTGGTATATAGCCCATAGAATCGGAACGAATCTTGCAGCACGTACACGCTATAAGAAAAACGATATGAACGACGCCATAAACAAATTATCAAAGGCTAAAGGCCAAGGCTTTAAAACTATGTTTGTTAAGGAGGCGTTTGAGAAGGTACTGCGTGAGAAATACGGCTGGGATCCGGATAAAGACCAGGACGGCTGGCCGAACACATAAAAAAAAGCGGTCTAGTGAAGTGACCGCTTGAATCGCAACTGGAGATACATTTAGTATATGCTTTATATTAAAGCCGTTGAGGGCGGCTGCCACAGTGTTTAGCAATCCATATAAAAAAAAGCCGCGGAAAGCTCCGCAGCGACAAAAATGCCATTTCTAAGCGCTTGAGAACTCCGGGGGGGGAGTCGCTGAAATGGCGCTGGATCCTTTAACTTAGCACTTGCCGTAGCCGCCTTTGAATGAAGCGCCGATGATAATTAAAAGAATGAACAACACTACAATCAGTGCAAAGCCATAGCCGTAGCCGCCGCTAGAACCGCCACTGCAACCGCAGCCTCCGTAGCCGCCGCCGTAACCGCCGCCGTCGTAACCACCGTAGCCGTAACCACCGAAGAAACCCATACTATTTCACCTCTTTTATAGAAAAGTAGTGAAGCAATTATATAAATCAATTTCATTGAATTGATCTATAATAATTGAATCTATGTTATAGGATATGAACAGATATACGTATTGGATTGAGCGGTTGTCTCCTCTGATCATCTTTTTCTATGAAAGAGAACAATAATTTAAACTGGAAGTATTATACGTACGACAAAACGTAAAAAAACGCAGCAATCAGCCCTCGCAGGTGCCGCCGCTGGAGGAACGGCATTACCTTGCCATGGAGCTGATGTTGAAGCCGTATTATGACCGAAAACGTGACCGTAACCACTGGCTAAACCGTTCAGAAATTGCGGAGGCCGCCGGCGTATCCTGTATACAGCTTGATCGTTGGGATCAGCGCAGAAACTTCCGGCATGAAGGCACCGCGTATACTTGCGTAAGACAACTCCAAAGAGTCCCAACGCAGGCGGAAATGGCTTTAAAAGGCTATGCAGTTCATTTCAGTGCCATAACTGAAAGGACTGGTACCGTTTTACAAATGCAGTAATACCATCTGCTGTACAAAGGCCCTCTCTGTCTTCATCTCTCATGCATCCAAGTACATTATTATGCGAAATGGATTTGGAACATCAAACCATTTACTGGCAGGTTGATAAAGAAAGAGACAATTTTAAAGCGGCAGTTTGCATAGAGGAGCATCGGGAAAGAGCTTGCTGCGGCCAGTATACCGCCAGTCATAATAAATCCCTTTTGCCTTATTCATCTACGCAATGCGGGGGGCTCGCCTCCACACCCCCAGCCAGCTGCCGCCCAAAAACAAGGGAAGAACACATAAAAAGAGCGGCTTAAACCTAAGTCGCTCTAGAATTATCTAAAACCCTTTATCGAATAGCCATATATTTTTGCTAATTCTTGGAATGATTTGTATGAATAAGTGATTGTCACAGGTGTTCCGTTAGCGACTTTATCATATAGCTTAATAATGTCGCTGTTATACATTCTGATACATCCAGAACTAACGTAACCACCGATAGAGGCCGGTTGATTGGTTCCGTGAAGGGCAAATACATTTCCTGTTTCAGTTCCCCAATTTCCCGGCACGCTGAAGCCAATCCATCGTGCGCCAAGAGGATTATTTGGTGAACCACCAGGGATATTTTTTTTGTAATAAGGTCTATTTTTGACCATATTCACCACTTTAAACTGCCCGACAGGGGTGAGCTCCCATGTGCGGCCTGTTCCTACTGGTGCAACCATTTCAATAAACCCATCGTTTATAAACACCATCTTATTATAAGCTTTGTTGACTATGATAAGGTCATTGTTTTTTTCATTACCAGCTTCCGCTTTCGTGGATAGAATACTTACGCCCAGTGCAAATGATGTTAACACTACAAATAGGTTTTTGAATAACTTTTTCATCAACAAATATATCACTCCTATGATTCTGCAACCCAGCCATCATAGTTTAAAACCTTAGACCTGTAGCTTTGCGTCCCAATCTTTTGAATGGTTTGCCTTTATCTTTTTAAAATTTAAAAAATACATTATTACAATTATATTACATATTTTTCAAATGTAACGAAAAATAACTTTAAAAATTAATTACATTTGAGGAAAAAGACGGTAAATAACGCAGTTTGCTTTATTGATCTGCACCATGCAGGGACTTGCCCCCGCCCTGCTGCAGGCTGCCGCCCAAAATCAAGGAGGAATTATTTAATTTGGAGAAACCGGCCAAACGGTATAGTCAGGTTATTAAATTTATGGGTAATGATGTCCGAATCTAAAATTTCCGCAAAAAAGGAAGCATTTTCAGTGCTGCATCAACGATTGTGATGGAAGAAGGCGTTACACAATTGACATTGGAAGCTGTTGAAAAAAACGGCTTAAGCAAAGGAGGATGGTTATATCATTTTCCGGGCAAGGACGCCTTGATTAAAGGAATGGTTGAAGACTGGAGTAATCAGTATTTTAAAGAAATACAAGAATTAGCTGCAAATGCGAACGGGAATGACGGGAAATGGAAGAAAACGTATATTAATCTGTTTTTTTCGATTTTGTTAAGAGCAAAAAATCGAATTCTGCACTAATGACTGCAATCAAATTCATTTCTTTATAATAAGAAAAATTGGTTAATGGATGATGGATGGTATTGGCGCTGAAAAAACAAGAAGTTAATGTTCAAAATGGTTCCATTACTTTCAATGAAACAAAAAACAGTTTGTACAGGATCATTGCCGGTCTCCCAAAAAACATGAGCCCTTTTAGAGAAGCTAAACGATCCTAATTGATTCACATGTTCTTGATGACACAATTAAAGAACAATATGAAACACTCAGTCCTGTAAAAAATTTAAACGATGGAAAAAACAAAAATACGAACTTCATAAGTAGGTTCCAAAAAAAGAACATAAAAGACTCCATTTTATAAAATATCTCATTTCCTTGTGTATGATGGATCGTGGCCTGTATACAAGACAGTGGACAATCGATAAGGAGCAGGGGAAAGAGTATAGCCGTGTGGAAGCTGAAGGAGAGAATCGCACCCATAAGGATTTTCCATGTTTCCGCGGCTTCGGCAAATACACACGCTGCCACGAGACCGGATATCAGACGCTTTATTTTGTTCACTCATTTTTCTCTGTTTCTTTTCTCAAATGGCTGTATAATGAGAAATAGACAATGAGAGAGGCAGGATACTGTGAATTACATCGTACTTGATATTGAATGGAATGCGTCCAAATGGAATCCGCACCACCTGGAAGAAATTATCGAAATCTCGGCTCTGAAAGTGTCACCCGCTACATTGGACGTGGTCGATGTCTTTTCATCCCTGGTGAAGCCGGCAGAACGGTTAACATCGTTTACGAAAAAACTAACAGGCATCACGGAGCGGGCTGTGTCTTCCGCCCCGACTTTTCCGGATGTATTAAAGAAGTTTAAGGCGTTTCTTGGCACGGAGGAATCTTGTTTTGTGACATGGGGGAAAGAAGATTATCGGTTCTTGGAAAAGGAATGCCAACGTTACCGGCTTCCTTCTCTGAACCTGTCCACCTATATTGACATATTGCCGATTCTTCAGTTTGGCCTGTATGATACCTTTAACGGCAACACCCCCAGCCTGACTAAAACCATGGAGGTGTTCCAAATCGAGGCAGACGGGCAGGCACACAACAGCTTAGATGATTCGATGAATACCTTAAAGGTGTTTCGCTATCTTCACGGAAAGCTGGATGTTCATGCGGCGTACAAATCAAACAAAACACCCGAAGAACGGTATCTGCACGAGGATACACTGAAATCCAGCGGAAAAAAGCAATTAATGAAATGCATCTTCACGTATATGAAAAAGCATGACGTAGACGATGTGGCATTCGATGCCTTTTTTAAGAGCCCTATCTGGCTGGATCGGGCCGCTGCACTTGATTTGAATGAACACGTAACGGCTGTTTTTAAAACTGATTTTGACGCGCAAAAACAAAAGGCATCCGAGAAATATATATCCCACAAAGCATTGCTGCTTGCCAAAAAATGAAATGTCAAGACGATAGTCTGCTTAAGAAGAGGTGCCCTGGCAAGGCATCTCTTTTTGCTGATCACACTTATGCACCTTGCAGCCGCATTTTTGGAATTCACTTGTAAAAGCCGGCTGGCGTTTATGGACCTCATCGTATATCTGGATCGCCAAAATGGAGCAGCGCAGTGTTACATCACGTAATGTTTCGTTGTGGTGGATTGTGGTAATATCCTTAAAAAAGGAGGGACAAAAATGCCCAATTACAAAGTTCAATACTATGAAAAAATACCGTTAGATTTAAAAACTATTGAGGTCGTAGAAGAAACCGCAGCTAAAGCCAAAGAAATCGCAATGGACAGGCTGGATAACCAATCCGGTGTAGGGCACTATACAATCCATAAAGTTGTTGAAATACGGAGCTGACTCTTTTAAGGAGTTAGTTCTTTTTATATAAAGCCCGTTAAACGATAGTGTTGATCGTTGACCAAAAGAAAAAGGACTGTTTTTTTATCTCCTTGTTTACCTCTTCTTTAACTGAAGACTCTGTTCATTTAAGTGCATTTCTTCACCATTATTAGGAAAAGCCTCAACAACCTTACACATAAAACATCCTCACTCTATCTTATTACTTAAATATTCTTCGAATGTAATTTTCCCTGCTTTTTGAACAGTATTAGTATTTTTTCCATCGAGGAAAGATCTATATAGCTTTCCTGGCAGGGAAATGCTTAAAATTTTATTTGTTTCATGATTTACTTTGATTTTCAGTTCAGCCATTTCTCTTAATGTCATTATATCCGGTCCGCCAAAATCATTCGCTCTTCCTTGTGGACCTTTATCCACTAAATCTATTAAATGACTGGCAAATTCACTTACATCGACACTTTGACATTTAATATTTCCAGGGACAATATATCTTTTAAAAAAAGGTTTTGATAAAAATGAATTTTCAACAAAGTGATGGAACTGAGTTGCACGTACAATTGTATAAGGGATAGAACTATTCTTTAATAAACCTTCTGCTTCATATTTTAGCTTATAATAATTGAGTGGTATTTCATCTATGCCAACAATTGATGGATAAATAAAATGTTGTATGTGTGGAATCCTTCTTAAAAATTCCTTAAAACCTGAAACCTCAACGCTTTTTGAATTTTTAATCGGGCTTGTTGCTGCATGAATAATGACATCTACATCCTTTACGGCTTCTTCTATACCTTTACAAGACAATAAATCGCTATAAACCCAATCGAAATCTCCTATTTCTTCAGGTTTTCTTCTCGAAGTTATTTTAACTGTATAACCAGAACCCTTAAGTTGATTTAGCAAAGCTGAACCCAGTTGTCCTGTTGCACCTGTAACCAATATCCTCAATTACAACACCTCTGTTTTTTGAATGATCGTTGTATTGTAATATTCAGATGTCGGGAGCTTTATTCAGTGAATCTGCCCGTTTATTCAACAAGAAAATCAACAGCAGCATGTAACAGAGCTTATATAAAAAATTATATTGTGAGCTGCGTAAATTACCGGCAGCAAAGCAGAAATGGAAATGGATACACCTTTAAAACATTTTGCCAGAGACTAGACAGCCTTTCATGGACAAGTGAATCGATCCTACGAAAAAGAACTGCACGAGCCAGCTGACGTTTACAGGCTATAGTGTTTACGTGGTAAACCCAGCGGAAACGAGACCGGAATATATGTGTTCAATGTGGCGTCCAAATTACTGTAAATGTAAAGAGCTATGACAGCAATCGGAGATAACCAGGCGGCACTTGCCAGGCGGCTATATGGTGTGTATAAAACATATTCTAGGCTGCTGGCTAAGTACGGAGTATTCGAGCAGGCAGCCGTTGAACATGCAGGGTGGGAAGCGTTATGGGCAGCTGTAAGGATGATGAAGATGAGGTAGATCCGGAATGTAGCTGGATATTATAACAGTACGCTTGATCGGATGCTGGACCATTTTATGTACAAAGATAGTCAGCGTTTGTTTACAGAAGCAGCGTCGTTAATCGCGCAAAAAAAGCCGCGGGGATAAATCCACAGCAGTAAGAAATAGGGGGGTCATTAGTTGGTGCGAAAACGATGTGTATCGTTACCCGTTTTGGCAATAAAATAAACCGCATACAAAAAAAGCTGCGGACGCGACTCCGCAGCAAAAGTCAGATGAGTGATGAAGGATAGGTGGTAAGAACCTTGCTTATTGTTACCCGATCTCCAGAACGATAAACAGCAAATGTGAAATTTGTGAAATAAAGCTCAGCGGACGCTATACAAAAAAAGGCCACGGAAAATCCGCAGCAAATCGTAACACATATGTAGAGAAACTAGGAGGTGGCAGGGTTGCCATGTTTAATCCTTTACCCGCTGCGACGAGAAGTTAAACCAAATACATAAAAAAAGCTACGGAAGCTCCGCAGCAAAACCCAGCTAGATATGGGGCAACGATTAATGAGGTATCCAAGATGTTAACATATCGCTGCATGTTATTTTTACCCGCTGTGATGAGAAAATAAACAATAAATGACATTTACAGGCCATAGTATGAACATGGATAAAGCCGCCGGAGAGGAGCCCGGAGTAGACGGTGCTTCGCCGCGCCTGCAATCGAAGGGCGGCCAGGCGCTCGTCAGTCATTTGTTTAGCGTGTATAAGGCATATTCTGCACTGTTGACAATCGAAAAGACTGACGTTGAAAACATCACCTGGTCCGCTTTATATATGTCTGTGATGCCCAAAAAAAGAAGCGTACCGTAAGCTGCCAGGCTTTTTCAACAGCTTGCTGAATAAGGCGATGGAACATTATGTACTCGGCGAATAAAATCCAGTGCTTGCGGGGGAGGAAGAACCGGCTAACTTTAGGGTTAAAGCCCGGATAAATGTAAAGAAGCCGGAAAATATTAACCCGACCTCAACCTGCTAAATTAAGAATTAAGCGGTGTTATAAAGATAAAGGCACTAATTTCACACAACGAAATATAAATGAATGTAGGAGTAGGTTCATCTATATCTTTGAGTACAAGGATATAGGAATCCACTCTTATTAATCTGCCGGTAAATTCAATATCACTTTTCGTTATGACAGAAATAACCTGACTTTCTAATTTTCTTAATTCACTCTCGAGTCCGGGGATGCAGCAGCAGTCACACCCTTTCTCTTGTTGCTCAATATTTTGATCTTCTTGTGAAGAGGAAGACATTCTTTAATCACTCCTTTCTTTAATAACTTATGAAGAAGTGTTTAAGTTTGTAACGATAATTACCTAGGTTTAAACTGTTTTTGAAGATATAGATATATCCGCAGGCATTATTTGACGTGCCTTGGATGAATTACAATATTTGAATGATAACGATAGCCATAAAAAAGGCGGGGTTTTAATAAAAGAAACCGCTAAATTACTAAAGTCATATTTCGTGGAGAGTGCTGTTATTTCAGGGGTTGGCTGGCGGGGACGAGTTCGCTGTCATTTTAGTAAATACAGATCAAGCACAGGGTGGAGCCTTTGTAAAAAGCTTCCTGAAAAAATAAAAGAATATAATATAAATAAAAAAGACGTAAAACTCAACATGTCGATTGGGTATGCAGTTAGCGGCCATTCTATAGGACAAATGGACATGTTATTTGCGGAAGCTGATAAAAATACCTATGAAGATAAGAAAGCGAAAAAGGAACAGCATCAAATTAAATTGGACCGGTGATGATTGAGACTGCATAAATATTATAGGGATAATTTGATCGAAATTATGCACCATAAAGCCGAGAAGCCAAAAGAAAATCAAAAGGTAAAATCATTTTAAAAAAGCTATTCTGATGAACGCGAAGGTCGCGGCCACTCGCGGCGTGCTTCAGTTAGCTGGTATTCCGTCCGCCTTTTTGAACATACTCATTCAGCCCCTTTTATTTGTAAAGCAAATCGCCACACAAAAGGAAGGGGCTTTTTGCGGCGCCAGCATTTTCCGCGTATACATTCGCCCGGCTCATTCAAAATATAAAGAGCGGACTGTAAAGCGAAAGGAGCTGGGCAAGATGAAGAAATATGTACTTCTTAGGATGACGTTATTATCGGTTGTGGTCATACTGGCTGCCGGCTGTGCCAATCAAAATGAAGAGGCCCATCAACTCGACTATGAAGAAACGAAAAAAATGGTTGTGGATATATTAAAAACAGACGAAGGAAAAAAAGCACTGCAGGAAGCGATAAAAGACAAAGAAGTCCGGCGGGAAGTGATCATGGATGAAAAAGTGATCAAGGAAACGGTTCAAACGACGTTAACATCTGATAAAGGCAAGGAGTTCTGGCAAAAAGCCTTTGAAGATCCCAAATTTGCCGAAACGTTTGCCAAAAGCATGAAAAAGGAACATGAAGCACTCCTCAAAGAGCTGATGAAGGACCCTGATTATCAAAAAATGCTGATCGATGTTATGAAAGACCCTGAAATGCAGAAAACGATGCAGACAGCGATGAAAAGCCAGGAATTCAGAAAATATCTTCAAGGCGTCATAGAGGAAACGCTGGCTAGTCCTTTGTATAAAGCAAAAATGGAGGAAGCCATTAAGAAAGCGGCGGAAGAAGCGCAGAAAAAAGAGCAGGGCGGAAGCTAAGAAGTGTTAGCTTCCTGTTTTTTTGCCGTAAAGTCCCTTTTTAAAGGGCCTTTTTTCTTATTTATAAATGTAAGCGATTTAATTGATTCTTTTTCATTTTGGACATGTTTATACAAGTAAAAAGGGAGGTAGATGTAGTTTTACCTCCTGCACTTCTTTGCAACTAGGTACATATAAACCATAACGATCATGAAAGGGAGAGGGGATAAAATGAAAACAACGAAAGAAAATGGTACAGGAAGGCTTATGTCTGCGGATGGAGCTCCTGTCGAAACGGAAGTGCCGCAGAAAAAACAGTCTTTATCTCAAAAAGCTTACTTAAAGCTCATTACGCTCATTTCAACATTCGGCGGTCTTTTGTACGGATACGATACAGGCGTGGTGAATGGAGCACTTCCTTTTATGTCCAGGGAAGACCAGTTGAATTTAACGCCGTTTACACAAGGACTTGTGACCAGCTCACTGCTTCTTGGAGCCGCGTTTGGAGCCATATTTGGCGGAAGGATGTCTGATAAAAAAGGAAGACGGAAAACCATTTTAAGTGTTGCGTTTGTTTTTTTACTTGCTACAATCGGCTGCGCCGTTGCACCAAACGTGGAAATAATGGTTTTTTGCCGGATCGTATTGGGTCTCGCTGTTGGAGCCACTTCGGTTACCGTCCCCGCTTTTTTAGCGGAAATGGCACCTGCTGAACGCAGGGGGAGAGTCGTCACCCAGAACGAGTTGATGATTGTTACAGGCCAATTGCTTGCATACATATTTAATGCCGTTTTAGCCAATTCTTTCGGTGAACTTGCTCATGTCTGGAGATATATGCTTGTTATTGCGACCTTACCGGCGGTGGTGCTGTGGATCGGGATGCTGATGGTTCCGGAGAGCCCGCGCTGGCTCGCTTCAAAAGGAAGATCAGTTGAGGCATTGAATGTACTAAAAAAAATTCGGGAAGCGCAGCGGGCGAAAACGGAATTTAATGACATTGAACATACGATTCAGGAAGAGGGCAAAATCAAAAAAGCGACTTTTAAAGATTTGAAGCTGCCTTACGTCCGCAGACTCGTTTTGATTGGAATCGGGATTGCAATGATTCAGCAGTTAACGGGCGTCAATTCGATTATGTATTACGGAACCGAAATTTTAAAAGACGCAGGATTTTCAACAGAAGCGGCTTTGGTCGGCAATATCGCCAACGGTGTGATTTCTGTATTGGCGACCTTTGTGGGTATTGCGCTGCTTGATAAAGTAGGAAGGCGCCCAATGCTGTTTACCGGCATGGCGGGCACGAGTACATCCCTGCTGTTAATCGGGATCTTGTCTATTGTGCTGAAAGACAGCAGCATGCTGCCGTACATCATCCTTGGTCTCACCGTTGTTTTCCTTGCTTTCCAACAGGCAGCTGTTTCTCCGGTAACCTGGCTGATGCAGTCGGAAATCTTCCCGCTTCATCTGAGAGGGCTGGCAATGGGGATTACTGTTTTTTGTCTTTTCATGATGAATTTCCTTGTGGGACTGCTGTTTCCAGTTTTGTTTGATGCATTTGGTTTATCGAATACGTTCTTCGTTTTTGTTGGACTCGGTGTTTTATCACTTTTATTTATTAAGCGGTTTGTACCGGAAACAAAAGGGCGTACACTTGAGGAAATTGAGCATTCTTTCCAGGCATCGGAAGAACGTTATCTGGCCAGGGCAAAAAGAAAATAAACGCATTGTTTTCCCCTTCATGCCTTTTCAAAAGGTAGGAGGGGTTTTTTCATTTCTCTCTTACTTGTAGTTGTGTACATATGCAGGTGGGGCCATAAAACGGAATGGTAGACAAGCAGGCGCTTTGTGCTATTTCGGGCAAAAAGAAATAGAATCATATGGTTGTCGTTATTTGACGACCGAAAAAGATTGATTATGTAAACGCTTTCTTTTATAGTAGAACTTGGGTTGGATGGCACGCGTGGCCATCACGGTATTTGGCGTAGGCGGGGCCGATACTAAAGGAAGCAATATGTGCAGGATGCATCAGAAAACGTTTTTAAAAATGAAAATATACAGAAAGGCGGATGAAAAAGAAAGAGAGACTTTTAAAATATTTTGAACAAGACAGCCGAAGGCCGAAGCAAAAGAGATAAAGAAACACATGCTTTAGTGAGAGAAAAGATGATGGTGCTTTTAAGCGCTTTTTATCTGAAATATGAATGAGAATGGCCGCAGACTAAAATGATGTGTGGATGAAAAGGTTTTATAAACACAAAGATTGCTATGAAAGAAAAATCTTGATTAGCAGCTTCCTGCTTTTTATCACTGCTGGGTAAAACATCCTCGTTTTCTTCAAAGAATCATTATCAGGGATGAAGATTCTTCCGTTTACTTTTTAAACGGCTCATCATCAGATCCTCTTGAACAAAATTCTATCGGAAGGCCGTTGGTGTTTATGCGCCGGCGGCCTTCTTTCGGTTTTGTCTGCTTTTTGTTATGGATTACCCAATGGATTCCTCTATGTTTTTCACCCGGACATTTTCTTTTTATTTTCACATGCAGTTGGAGAATAAATAAATATTCCTATTTAATGGGAAGGTTTCAGGAAAATATGATATAATGCTCACAATACAATTGTATCGTGTGTGTGCGATTTGCTGTAAATGAGCAATAGAACAGAAATCTCCGATAAAGGCAAACTTTCCGAAAGGCAAGGACGCAAAGCCAAGGGTCTAACGTTTTAAACTATGACAGCCGGTTACCGAAAAGGATTGGATTATTGAAGTCAACAGGGTATCGTATCATGCTTATAGCAGATAAAACTCTTTATTTATTGACGCTTCCTAATCTTTTTAGGAAGCTTTTTTTGCATTCTGACTTTTATGAATCTTTACAAAGCCGGCTTCGTTTAAATTCATACCAGCAAGGAGTAGAGAATCGTTGAAAATTGGGACGAAACTATGGACAGGGTTTAGTATAGGGCTTGTTTTTGTCAGTATCATTGTTTTATTAGGCTTTGGGCAGTTTTTTCAGTTTAAGGATACACTGCACGATTTATCCGGCAGCCAGTACAGGAAACTCGATTTAACGACCACGATTCGAAGTGAAGGCAACACCATTGCAAAATCTATGCGTGATCTGCTTCTCGTTGATTCTTCTGCCGCAAAAGAGCAGCTCATAAATGAAATCGAGGACACGCAAAGAAAAATGGATACAAACCTATCCGAATTGGCTGCTATTACGACAAAGAATGATACAAAAGCTGCCGCTGAAAACCTTGAAAAGAACTATGTATCTTTTATTGGCCTGAGCGACCAAATCATATTGGATGTTAAAGCTGGCAGAATGGCGGAGGCTTCGGGTTATCTAGCAGGAACAGGAGCGCAGATCGAAAAAAGCTTTTTTGAAAATATTAACGAGTTGAATGATTTATACGAAGCAGGAATGGAAGAAAAATTGAATGCGTCTTTAAATGAATACAACAAGGCTTTACGTTACATAGGCTATCTTAGCCTGTCCGCTTTCATCGTCGTGCTTGGATTTCTGATCTGGATGCAGCGTACGCTTACAGGCGGATTAAAACATGTCTCAAATGTCATGTTGAGCTTTGTGGATGGAAAAGCCGGTCTCTCAACGAGAATTCACCTGAAACGCAAAGATGAAATTGGCGATGCAGCCAAAGCGTTTAATACAATGGCTCAATCACTGGAGGAACATGTACAGGAAATTGAAAAGCAAGGATGGTTAAAAGCCAACCTGGCTGAAATCGCGACGAAACTGCAGGGGATGGAGTCTGTTTTCCCTGTAGCCAATACCTATATCCAAACCATTACGCCGCTTGTTGGGGGAGTTCAAGGAGTATTTTATTTAAAAGAGGAGGGGCAGGAGGATCTGCAGCTGGCCGGCTCTTATGCTTTTAATGAAAGAAAGCATATGGAGAATCGGTTTTCAGTTGGCGAAGGCATAATCGGTCAATGCGCTCTTGAACAGCAGCCCATTCTGCTGAAAAAAGTGCCATCTGACTATATTACAATCCGGTCAGGGCTTGGGGAGTCGGCTCCTCTTTCCATTATGGCTCTTCCCGTCACGTTTGAAGGAAAACTGTGGGGGGTGGCAGAGATTGCTTCTTTCGATGGTTTTACCGCCATTCAGCAGGCCTTGCTGACGGAAACCGCGCAGGCGCTTGGAATCATTCTGGACAGCATTTACAGCAGAACGCAATTAGCCAAACTTCTTGAAGAATCCCAAGTAATGACAGAAGAACTGCAGGTTCAAACGGAAGAGCTGCAAGTGCAGCAGGAAGAACTGCGGAAGCTAAATGAAGAACTAGAAGCGCAGGCAATGGAATTAAAAGCGTCGGAAGAATCTCTTCAGCAACAGCAGCAGGAACTCGAGTATATGAATACAGACCTGGAAGAACAAAACAGCAAATATGAACAGAAAAACAGAGAAGTGGAAATGGCGAAGGCGGATTTGGAGCAAAAAGCAGAGCAGCTTGCCCTGAGCTCAAAATACAAGTCAGAATTTTTAGCCAACATGTCTCATGAATTGCGGACGCCGTTAAACAGTTTGCTTATTTTATCCCAGCTGCTGCTTGATAATCCACAGCGCAACCTGACAGAAAAGCAGCTGGAATTTGCCCGTACGATCCACTCTTCGGGCAAGGATCTCCTGCATTTAATCAATGAAATTCTGGATTTAGCCAAGATTGAATCAGGGAAAATTGAAACAGATGCGCAACCAGTTTCCCTCGTCCAAGTGGCTGAAGCGCTTCATGCCAAGTTTTCTTTTATGGCTGAACAGAAAGAAATTGATTTTAAAGTAGTAGTAGAAGAAAACGTTCCTGCCCACATATTCACAGATTCTATGCGTCTGCATCAAGTATTAAACAATTTGATCAGCAACGCCTTGAAGTTTACCGGGAAGGGACATGTAACAGTAAACATCAAACGGGAGGATGGCCATATCTCGTTTATCGTCAGTGATTCAGGAATCGGGATCCCTAAAGACAAGCTATCGTTAATTTTCGAGGCTTTTCAGCAGGTAGACGGCACGACAAGCCGCAAATATGGAGGCACAGGCCTTGGATTATCCATCAGCCTTGAGCTGGCCCGCCTTCTTTCTGGAGAAATTCATGTAGAAAGCGAAGAAGGAAAAGGAAGCACATTCCGTTTGTCTTTGCCGTATGAAGAAGCAAATCAGGTCCAAACCGTTCAAGCACCTGCATCATGGTTAATGGCCGAGGGACAGCTGGCATCCGCAGCTGAAGCGGCTGCGCCGGTAAGGGAAAAACCGGCTGGGACCCCGGAAAAGGAACAGGACGACCCGTTAAGAAAAAAGCTTCTCATTGTAGAGGATGAAGAGGGGCAGAGGATGAGCATAAAAGAGCTGATGAGCGTTTATCCAATTGATATTTATACAGCGGGAACGGGAGCAGACGCGATGCAGTCCTTAGCAGCGCATCGTTTTGACTGCATGATTTTAGATTTGCAGCTTGCCGATGTCTCAGGGCTTGACCTTCTTCAGCAACTGGAAAAACAGCCGGCCTTCAAGCCTGCCCATATGATCATTCATACAGGCAGGGAGGTCACGATAAAAGAAGAAATACATTTAAACAAGTATACAAACACGATTATTATCAAAGACACAATGTCGCCTGAAAGACTTCTTCAAGAAACGGCAGCTATCTTTCAGCTGCCGGCGGATTCCCTGCCGCAGAAAGCAGCATCTGCCGCAGCTTCCATAACAGACAATGTGTTAAAGAAGAAAAAGGTTTTACTAGTAGATGATGACGTTCGCAATTTGTTTGCTGTATCGAGCATTTTAGAAGATCACGATATGAATGTGACTTTTGCAGAAAACGGGAAGGAAGCTCTCCGGCTGCTGGAAGAAGGCATGTCATTTGACTTGATTTTAATAGATATTATGATGCCGGAAATGGACGGATATGAAACGATGCAGCATATCCGCCGAAAAATAAACTGGCGGTCACTGCCAATGATCGCTTTAACGGCCAAAGCGATGAAGGATGACCGGGAAAAATGCATAGAAGCCGGAGCATCGGATTATATAGCGAAGCCGATCAACCCGGAACAGCTCATTTCGCTGTTAAAAGTTTGGCTGTACGGACAGGGTGAAAAGCAGCATGAGGCATGAAGAAATAGAAAAGCTTGAAATAGAGCTTTTGTTAGAAGCGATTTTTCGAAGATACGGATATGATTTCCGGAATTATTCTTATCCATCGATCAAACGGCGTACCTGGCATCGAATTGCCGCAGAAAAACTGGCGGGTATCGCGGCGCTTCAAGAAAAAGTGATTCATGATCCGTCCTGTATGAACCGGCTGTTTTATGATTTTTCCATCAATGTGACAGAGATGTTCCGCGATCCATTATTTTTTCTTTCTATGCGTGAAAACGTGATGCCGCTGCTTCGGACCTATCCTTTTATCCGCATTTGGGTGGCGGGATGCTCGACCGGCGAGGAAGTTTATTCGCTGGCTATTTTGTTAGAGGAAGAGGGTTTGCTGGAAAAGTCTAGAATCTATGCCACAGATATGAATGCCCGCGTCTTAAAGCAAGCTGCAGAAGGGCTGTTTTCACTGAAAACAATGAAAGATAACACAGATAACTATATTAAAGCAGGCGGCAAACGGGCATTTTCTGAGTACTATACGGTGAAATCCAACGAAGCAGTGTTTCATCCGCGGATTAGAGAATGCCTTGTGTTTGCCCAGCACAATTTGGTAACAGACAAGTCTTTTAATGAATTTCACCTTATTTTGTGCCGGAATGTTTTAATTTATTTTAACCGGACGCTCCAGGAGGAGGTTCACGATTTGTTTTACAACAGCTTAAGCCCTTTCGGATTTTTAGGCCTGGGAAACAAAGAAAGCATCCGCTTTACAAAACATGCAAAGCAGTATGAGGACGTGGATGTTCAAGAAAAGATCTATCGAAAAATAAGGTGAATGCAGACAAGAAGGTAGGGAATTTAACATGGATAAGAAAAGCAAAATTTTATTAGTTGATGATCGTCCAGAAAATTTATTTGCCTTGGAATCTGTTTTAGAAAATGATTCTTATGAGCTTGTGAGTGCGTATTCAGGAGAAGAAGCCTTAAAGCTGTTATTAAAGGAAGAATACGCCGCTATTTTGCTGGATGTGCAAATGCCCGGGATAAATGGCTTTGAAACAGCCAAAATTATTAAAATGCGGGAGAAAACGAAGCATATTCCCATTATTTTTGTGACGGCTATTAACAAAGAGGTCGAACATGTTTATACGGGCTACTCTGTGGGTGCCATTGATTATATGTTTAAACCGTTTGAACCGGAAACACTCCGGGCTAAAGTCAGCCGGTTTGTGGATATTTATCAAAGCCAGAAATTGCTGAAAAAGAAAAATGAGGAATTGCAGCAAGCCCATATGGAGCTTTCGTCTCTGGCTAAAGAATTGGAAAAAACAAAGTCCCTGTATGAAGTAATCAGCGAAACCCATTTAGATGCCATTATTGTTTTTAATGAAAAAGGAAAAATTATTATGGCAAATCCTGCCGCCCACCAGATTTTTCAGTATGAAGGGATGAAACTGGCAGGTCAGCCGATTGAGATGCTCCTGCCGTTTTTTCAAGCGGAGGGATACAGACAAACAGAAAAATTAGTTGAAAAAAAGGGGAAGAAACGCGACAGCAGCACTTTTTCAACTGAATTGCAAGTGGCGCAGGCATATGTGGAGCAGGGAAAAGAGCGAATTTTTGTTTGTGCCCTGCGTGACATTACGGAAAGAAAAGAGCAAGTGGCAAAATTAGAATACCAGGCTACACACGATTCTTTAACAAACTTGCCCAATCGGTATTTTTTATACAAATGTTTAAAAGAAATGGTTGAGGGGCATTGTGCGGAAGAACCATCGTTCGCCCTCATCTTATTGGACTTGGACCAGTTTAAAACGATTAATGATACGCTTGGCCACCATATGGGCGACCAGCTTTTAAAAGAAGTAGGATACTGCCTCCGGCATGTAAGCAGCACCGGGGGCATTGTGGCCCGGCTTGGCGGTGATGAGTTTGCCCTGCTGGTGAAGGATGCGGCAAAGGAAAACGTAATGGCAGTTATTCAGCGTATCCAGCGCGTTTTATCTCAGCCATTTATGATTGGAGGAAAACCTCTTACCGTTCATTACAGTGCAGGGATTGCCCTGTTTCCTGAACATGGGATTGATGAAGAAACCTTGTTCCGTAAAGCAGACATCGCTATGTATACAGCTAAAACAAGCGGCAGCGGCTATTCTTTTTATACGGACGATCAACAGCAGCAATCGAATTTGAATCAAGTGATGCTGATGGGGGAATTGGGCTCTGCTATTCAAAATAAAGAGCTGCAGCTGCACTATCAAGCTAAAGTGGATATTAAATTGAATATGGTAGTGGGGGTGGAGGCGCTTGTTCGATGGAAGCACCCGAAATTAGGATTGATTTTTCCTGACGAATTTATTCCGCTGGCAGAGCAAACGGGATTAATTCATTCGCTGACCCTTGATGTGTTTGACCAGGCTGCTTGCCAAATTCGACAATGGCTGGATAATGGATTAAATATCACTGTTTCCGTCAACCTCTCTGCCCGCAATCTGCAGGATGAAGGGCTTCCGGAAAAGCTCAAAGCAGTTTTAGATAACTATCAAGTGCCTCCTCAATGTTTTACTCTTGAAATTACAGAAAGCATTATTATGACGAACCCTGAGAGAGCGATGCAGGTACTGACACAATTACATCATATGGGGGTAGTGCTGTCTATCGATGATTTTGGCACCGGCTATTCTTCTTTAGCTTACCTAAAGCATTTGCCTGTTAATGAAATTAAAGTCGATAAATCATTTGTAATGGATATGATGCATGATGGGAACGATATGATTATTGTTAAATCCATTATCCATCTAGCGCATAACCTCTCGTTAAGGGTAACCGCAGAAGGAGTAGAAAACGAGGAAATACTAGAAAAGCTTCGGGAGTTTGAATGCGATACAGCCCAGGGGTATTTCATCACCAAGCCTTTGCCTGCCGATCAGATTTTTCAATCACTGGAAAAATCCGACTGGAAAGTGAGAAAAGTGAATTTAATATAATAGACACTGTATACAAACAGGGAAAAAAAGAAAGCCTGAATAAGCATTTTTTCAGACTGTAGACAAATGATATGGATGACCGTGCACATGAATAGGATCGGCGGCGTCCAGGCAGCTCTGCTTTCCACGGGGCAGGTGCTGAGCCCATAGGAGTCTGCGCGCCTCTCCCGCCGCCAGGTGGCTTGCGGCAAGATGATATAAGAGCGAATAAGGTCGCAATCTTTCTGTTTAAAAAAGAGAAAATGTCTATTCATTTTTGCCTGTGGATCTTCCACGCTGCCCTAAGGGGTGCGAAGTCCGGCAGGCTCGGCTTATTGGCTCTTTTTTAAAGCGAAAGACTTTTGCTGCACACTGAGAACGCCTAAATAGGCGTTCTTTTTTTAGTTATTCTTCGCTTTCATTTATTCATTAGCCATTAATCCAGCACGTTTTTGATTTGTGTTTTTTACATTTGCCTGTACTTCACTTTTGTATGGATCGTGTACGCTAAAAGCGCTTTTTAAAACGCTGGAATCGGCCGAACGTGTATACAAAGCACAAATCCGGGGAAACTGTCGATGATTGCTGGCAAGGCGAAAGGAGAGAGATTATGAAGCGGAAAGCCACAAAAGACGCGGTGGAAAAATATGCGAAAACACCAAAGAAAAACGTTGAAGAAACCGATTATTCCGTTGAATTTGCCCGCGGGGAGGACCCGATGAAAGGGGCAAACCGCAATTCAAAATTGGGGCGAAAAGGCAGAAGCTAACCATAAGAAAAGAGGAGGAAAAGGGCATTGTCACAAAACAACCAATTTAAGCCGGGACAAAAAGCGCCGAACAATGGTGTTTACATTGAAATCGGTGAAACAGGTTCGTCGGTCACCAATCCTCAAAAAATCGAGCTGAAAGCAGGCGATGATTTTCCGGACACAACCAATAAAGACCGAATTTGGACAAGGCATACAAAATCATAAAGCCAGCAGCCCTTCTTAGATTTCTTTTCTAAGAGGGCTTTTTGGCGCGTGAAAAAAGAAGCCTTTTTACTTTGTTTGCATATAAAAGGGACAAGCCGCATACATTTGATCATGAGAAGCAAATGTTTTTTAAGAGGAGAGGGGACGGGAATGGAGATGAAAGAAGACATTCAATTCATAAGGGATATTATGGTAGATAAGATTGAAGAATTAAATGATGTGATTGAAATGGGCGGGACGCTCAGCCCTAAAGTGGAATTAACCTTTGCCATCGGCCTTCAAAGCCTGCTCAGCCAGTCGATTCAAAAAGGAGATAAAGCGGGCAGAAACAATCCGCCTCCCGCCAAGAAGTCAGAGTATGAGACCCTTTCTTCCATTGCGAACAAGTAGCGGATGGACAAGCCATTAAAAACGGATCCTTTATGGGATCCGTTTTTGATTAAAGGAATGTGCGCTGTACTTTATGCCAGAATGAATTGTTTTTTAATTTAACCGTTTTAATAATGCTGCCGGTCATTTCTACTTCTATGTTTTGGATGTTTTGGATGCTGAGCGCTTCATTGTCTAGGCCAATAACCGGGTAGTTATTGCCGTCTTGTACGATGCTCAGCGTCAGCTTGCGGTCGCTGTGTAAGATAAATGATGAACCGAGCGTACGGAATTGGTTATTGTTTAGAGATGCCATTTCATTCACCTGCATACATGGAATGCGAGGGTCTACAACAGCTCCGTTTAAGGACCGGTTGTAAGCTGTGCTTCCCGTTGGTGTAGAAACAACAATGCCGTCACCGCGGAACGTTTCAAAGTGAAGGTCATCAATATGTACGTCCATGACTAATGTTTTAATAATGGAAGAGCGAACCGACAGCTCGTTCAAGCATTTAAAATGGGATTCACCGTCGATATGCACATCTATCACTGGATAGCGGCGCACTTCTACTCCAGCCGTTTGAATTGCTTCGATCATTTTCTCCGTATCGTGAATGTGAAAATCACAATACAAGCTTGCTTCCACTTCGTCTGTTACACCGACGTATAAGCAGTCATCACGAAATCCGGATTTGCGGACCGCCTGCAAAAACGCTCCGTCGCCGCCAACCCCCACAATAATATTGGCTTCTTTGTAATCATCTACTACGACAAATCCCTGTTCTTCAGCAAGTGTAATCAGCTTTTCAATATCAGGCAGTTTTTCAGGATCTTTTTTATACGAAAAAAACATGTTTCTTCTTGATTCCATTGGCTAAAACTCCTTTATCGTACAAGATACTTCCATTCTAATGTATAAGGGCGGCAATAGTAAAGGAGGACGTCAGGTAAAAAAAGCAATTGTGATCGGTGCTGGAATCGGGGGCCTGGCTACCGCTGTTCTATTACAGTCAAGAGGCATACATACAAGGTTTTTGACGAAAACCGCACGCAGGCGGCAAAATAATGAATGTTGATGTAAAAGGCTTTCATTTACTATACATGAGGCACGACCCATTCGGACGGGGGAAGCCCGGGTGGTTACGCTAAGCGGATTGAATGCGCCTTTTCATTAAATGTTGCAAAACCCATTACTGAGAATCGGAAAGATGGATTTGGAACACATAGGCATTCATATATTAACGAAGAACAGGATTGTTATCTTTCTTAAAAATGCTTTCACCCATATGCGTAAAGGGGCGGGCAATAAAATGCACGCTCTGGTTTCAGCAGGGGACGCTTATCTTTATGAAAGCTTTTTAAAAGAAAAGGAAGAAATGACTTTGCCTGCCGAACTTGTCATCCCGCCTGGCAATGCGCTGCATATGCGTTTAGAAAAGAATGGAAAGGGAACGTTTCTACTAAACAAGTAAGCGCAGGAGGGAAACAGCTTGGCAAACGAATGGTGGAAAAGGGCAGTCATTTACCACATATACCCCCGGAGTTTTCAAGACAGTAACGGAGATGGGATTGGTGATTTACAGGGCATCATCTCGAGGCTGGATTATATGAAAAAGCTGGGGGTGGATGCGATTTGGCTTTCACCGGTGTACCAGTCGCCGAATGTCGACTATGGATATGATGTATCAGATCACCGGGCTATATCGGAAGACTATGGCACGATGACAGACATGGAGGCATTGATTTTTGAAGCAAATCGCCGCGGGCTGAAAGTAATTTTAGACATTGTCTACAATCACACATCAGATCAGCATCGCTGGTTTTTAGATGCGAAAAAGTCGAAAACGAGCCGGTTTCGGGATTTTTATCATTGGCGCCCCGGCACCCCCGATGGCCCGCCGTCCGACTGGGTGTCTACCTACAATACAAGTGCATGGGAATTTGATGAAAAAACGGGTGAGTATTATCTGCATATGAACAGCCGGCGGCAGGTGGATTTAAACTGGGAAAACCCGGATGTCATCCATGAAGTAAAAGAAATGATGATTTTCTGGATCCGAAAAGGCGTCTCTGGATTTCGGATCGACCAGCTTGGCCACATTAACAAAAAAAAATCGCTGCCGTCATACGAACAATATGTAGACAAAGAAGCAAATCCTCATTTTGAAATCATTAAAGATGAAGGGGCGCATCCGTACATCCATCACTTAAATGAAGCCGTTTTTTCAAAATACGGCATCATGACGGTTGGAGAAAGCGGCTCGGCTACGCCGGAAGAAGCGCTCTTGTATACCGACCCGGACCGGCGCGAAGTGAATATGGTGTTTTCCTTTGACCACCTGCAGGTGGAAGAGGCAGGCCCGGAATCCGATGTAAAAATAAATGTGGTCCAGTTAAAAAAAGTAATGGAAAAATGGCAGAAAACCTTGGGGGAAAAGGGCTGGAATACGCTGTTTTGGTGCAATCACGATGAGCCGCGCATTGTTACGCGTTTTGGGGACGACAGCGGGCACCGTGCAGCATCTGCTAAAATGCTGGCCGCGACACTACATATGATGAAAGGAACGCCTTATATTTACCAGGGAGAAGAAATCGGCATGATAAATGCAGATTTTGAAGGAATAAACGAGTTTCGGGACAGCAAGTCCATTACCGAATTTCACCAGCGGCATTATGAACAAGACGAGGACAAAGAAAGCGTGCTGGCCGACTTAAATAAAAGAAGCCGTGACCAGGCAAGAACGCCCATGCAGTGGAATGACGGGAAACATGCCGGCTTTACGGAGGGAGAACCGTGGATTAAGGTTAATGATAACTATTTAAGTGTGAATGTACAGCAGAATTTGGACGACCCGGAATCGGTTTTCTGGTTTTACCATAAACTGATTCACATTCGGAAAACAGAACCGGTTGTGACCGAAGGAACCTTTGATTTAATGGCGCCGGATCATCCGTCTGTTTTTGCTTATACGCGGACAGGAGGAGGCGAAGTACTGCTTGTCATTAGTCATTTTGGCAAAAAGCCGGTTTCTTTTGCAGTAGACAGGGAGCAGATAAGCGGCCTGCCCGGTCACCTGCTTTTATCCAATTATACGGTGGAGGACGACGCATCATTCCTGGAGAAGCCTTTTGAGCTGCGTCCGTATGAAACAAGGATTTATCTGTTTAAAGAAACGGAAAAAGAACGATAAAAAGCCGGCTGCTGATGCAGCCGGCTTTTTTTGGGATTTTAAATTGTCTCAGTTGAATGAGCGTCACGGTTAAAACTCAACGCTTTACTAGTGAAGGAGTATGTGGACGAGGATAATTGGAATTGTTTGTTACGCTTCCATTGCCTGTTCGTTTTCCTGATCGTTACGCATTAAATAAAGCGTGAAGAGGTCTTTCGGTACTTCATATAAATCGAATACAGCTTCGTTTTGATTTAATTTAGCATACACATCGGGCCGTGTTTCATTAGCCAAAACAACATAAGGCAGTTTTTCTGCCGCTTTGCGCGAGCGGATATTGACTTTGCGAATGGACATATAAACCGATTCAATGCCCATTTCATAAAACAGCTCTCTGAAAAACTCTTCTTTGGCCGGTGCATTGTAGCCTTTCCCGTGATAAGGCTTGCCGAGCCACGTGCCGAGAAAGCCGGCGCCGTTTTCAATATCATACAAGTTGATTGTGCCGATTGGGCTGCCCCATTCGTCAAGAATCGTCCGCGAAATCAGTTCACCCCGTTCTTCTGCTTCAATCGTTTGCTTGGTGGCAAACACAAACTCCTCGTATGAGTGGACTTTTTGGCGCACAAAAGGGAACACATCCGGGTGCGTCATCAAATCAAATAAAACATGACTTTCATGAACATCGCGTTTCTTCAACATTTTCTTTCCCTCCTCTGTTTTACACAACGAGGGCATAGCGGTTCATACGTGTCCCGATCCACCCTCGAAATTTTTTAAAAAACAAACAAGACCGTCACAACTGCAGCCTGTCCATAAAAAAATTCCGGGATGGGAATCGAACCCATTAGAACCGATAGAAGAAACCGGTGGCGCACCATTTGCCTTCCCAACACAACTAGCATTAAAATGTCGTCGTTAATCACATCATATAAAATTTTTACCCATTTGAAAATAGATTTTAAACGCAAATTTAAAATTTTTTCGACACGATTTTAAATTTTAATTGAAAATGGTTTTCATTACCCTGTAATGATAGGAAAATCCAATATGCACCGGCTCGTATGCACTAAGAATGTGCGGGTCCGATTGCCGAAGTGCCTGGCGATACTGATCCGAAAACAGATGAGAATGAAGGTGATGTTCCCGAAACCGGCCTGGCAGGTTATCACCGGATTGAAAAAGGACTGCAGGCTGGCGGTACGACCAAAGGATGCGCATCATACACCAGCAGCTGATTGATAACACGAAGCTGCTTCATGCAAAAGTGGAAACGGTTGAAGCAACGCCGGTTCTTTTCATTACAGGAGCCGTCGATTTATTGAATGAAGTGCCGACACCAAAAGTAACAGATGAAGAAGACCGGTATTCACATATGGATTTGTATGATTTTGCAGCAAATGTAGAGGGAGCGGAAAAAATCTTTTCCCTGCTGCAGCCGAGACTGAAGAAAAAAGACGAAGCGCCGTCGACTGAAATCGAATTAAAATCCGATGACATATATACTCTGCCCAACAATCAGAAAAAAGCATAGGCACAGTGCCCTTTTAAGGAACACACCAGGCGGGCATTACAGCGCCTGCCCCAAACCTTAACCACAACAGAGCGGGCAGAAGTGATCGCTCTTTTAAAAGAATGGACGGCTGCCGCTGCTCAAATGGACGCAGTGAAATTGATCGGCCGGCTGAAAATGCACCTATGCCGCCTGAAGATACAGAGGCAGCAGACGGCTGGAGACACCTATATGGTTGTGTGCCGTGTACAGATGTTTATCGAAGTGTGGGCCCGGACAACATCGAAAGAACAGGAAGCGGCATTTGGGCGCCGCCGCTCAAGCGGTGGCCCGCCGGGAGGGAAAAACGAATTTGAAAAGCTGATCTTTCTAAAAGAGACGAAACAGGCCAAAAGCAAATACCGCCGAATTCCCATACAGCGCTTGCGCATGGAAACAAAAGCATCATCAATATTTTGCGCCGGTCGTATCCGTACGCGGATTGATTGGATCCAAAAACAGGCAGCTTTGACCGCAGGGCTTTTGTTTATGAGTTTTCAGCGGAGCATTCGAAAGCAATTCATGCCATTGAAACACGCCTGGCAAATAGCGATAAGCTCAATGAATAGGCGGCGGATCCAACGAAGGAATGCCATATTTGCCTGCCTGGTGTGAAAAAGGGAGGCTGGCCCGGTGAAACGTTATTTTCTTAAAGTGGCTGTTGTTTTCGTTATTATATGCGGAATAGAGATGCAAAGTGCATCGGCAGCAACCGATGCGGACGCTTTACTTATGCCGGCTGGCAGGGCAATGATGAAAGGGCTGACGGGCATTGCCGCTGCTCTAATGACGATTGGGGCTGGCATCTGGCTGCATGGAAAATCGAATATTGCAAAGTGGAACGCTTTTGTGGAGCAGCCGATGGGAAAAGCCGCAGCGTCAGGAAGCATCCTGTCCTTTGCGTTTATCAGCTTTTTATCGGTATTTAGAGAGGGTGCGGAAACGATTATTTTTATGCCGGCATGGCGCCGGATATGAGGGCAGGGGCACTTGCCGCCGGTGCGTCTTTTTTTCACACGCGCAGCGCTGTTAATCTATTGTATGGGCCTTTAACATTTTAGGTAAAAGCATTCATTCTCGTCAGGCTGCAGGGGTCATTGATACTCATACAGCTCCTGCTGTGGCGTTTATTGATGTAATTGGCTTATACCCGGCGCTTGAAACGATGCTGCCGCAGGTTATTCCCCTTATTATCATGGTCATTTTAGCGCTTTGGTTTAAAAAACAGGAATCAGCTGCTTGACAGTATATTGAAACAAAGTTCATAATGGTAACAACATTCGAATAAACCTTTCCGGGGCAGGGTGCAACTCCCGACCGGCGGTGTTGGGCATTGAGGCCCTCAGTCCGTGACCCGCATCATGTGCATGCGGTGGATCTGGTGTGATTCCGGAGCCGACAGTGAAAGTCTGGATGGGAGGAAAGGACAGTGTACGTTTTCTGATTTTTTGGAAGGGAAACGTTTATTTCTTGATGCTAAAAGCCCCGTATTGACTGTCAATGCGGGGCTTATTTTGTCTAGCTCCAGGCGCCATCGGAGGTCCACACGATGTGGATCACAAAAGCGTTGCAGCATGATGCTGCGTTTTAGCTTTTGCTCCTTATGAGCCGATAAGCAGGCGCCCTGCGCTTTTCTTGTGTACAGGCGGTATTTTGATTAAGGAGGATGGCTATTCTCGTGAATAAAGAACAATATATGAATCTTGCTCTTTCGCTCGCCGAAAGCGCGGCTTACCAAACATCACCAAACCCTCCTGTGGGCGCAGTTGTCGTCAAAGACGGCCGAATTCTCGGAATGGGTGCTCACCTGAAAGCAGGAGAAGCTCATGCAGAAGTGAATGCGCTCATGCAGGCGGGTGAGGCGGCACAGGGAGCAGATATTTATGTAACACTTGAACCGTGTGCTCATTTTGGCAAAACACCGCCCTGTGCAGATCTTATTATTGAAAAAGGTTTGCGCCGTGTGTTTATTGCTGCGGTTGACCCCAATCCGCTTGTAGGCGGCAAGGGTATTCAAAAGCTTCAGGAAGCTGGTATTGAAGTTGAAACTGGCGTTTGTGAACAACGGGCACTTGAAGTATTAACACCATTTTTTCATTTTATCCAAACAAAACGGCCTTATGTGACGATTAAAACTGCTGTTACCGCCGACGGCAAAACGGCTGCCCATACCGGGCACAGCCGCTGGATCACAAGTGAAGCCGCCAGAGAAGACGTACACCTTCTCAGAAGCCGTCATGATGCCATCCTAACAGGTATCGGCACGGTTCTGCTTGACAACCCGCTCTTGACTTCCCGACTGCCCCAGGGAGGAAAAAACCCGATTCGAATTTTACTGGATACGCATTTGCGCGTTCCGCTTGATTTTCACATTGTTCAAAACAAAGAAGCAAAAACAATTATTTTCTGTGCGTCCGATGCCCAGACAAAAAAACAGCGTGCATTAGAAGATGAAGGGGTTACGGTGATCCGCCTGCCTCATATGTCGATTGATGCGGTGCTGGATGAGCTCGGCAAAATGAACATTATGACACTGTTTGTAGAAGCAGGTGCTGAAATGAACGCCTCCTTTTTAGACATCGGTGCGTTCAACCGGCTCATTATGTATATGGCGCCAAAGCTGATCGGCGGCAAATCGGCTCCATCTTCTTTTGGAGGATTGGGCGGATCGTCGATGGATGAAGCACTCGACCTTGCTTTTGTTTCAATGGAGCAAGTAGGGCCGGACTTGAAAATTGTCATGGAAAAAAGGTGATCCTATGTTTACAGGAATTATAGAAGAACTTGGCACAGTCGAACGAATTGTGCGCGGAGGCCGGTCGCTGCAGCTTACCATTGCTGCCAAAAAAGTGCTGGAGGATGTTCACCTTGGCGACAGTATTTCAGTCAGCGGTGTTTGTTTAACCGTTACGACTTTTACAAAAACTCACTTTACCGCTGATGTAATGCCTGAAACCTTTATATCTACCGCTCTTGCTGCTCTTACGCCGGGAGCGCGTGTGAATTTAGAGAGGGCGATGGCGGCTAATGGCCGGTTTGGCGGACATTTCGTCTCCGGACATGTAGATGGCGTCGGTCATATTGTCTCAAAGAAGCACGAAGAAAATGCCCTGTACGTGACGATCTCGTATCCAGAAGAGCTGAGCCGCTACTTTTTGTATAAAGGCTCCGTCGCTCTGGATGGTACTTCTTTAACGCTTTTTGGGGTGACAGACGAAGGGATTACCGTATCTCTTATCCCGCACACACAGGACGAGACCATTTTAGCTTCTAAAAGTGTGGGTGATCCTGTGAATATTGAGTGCGACATGCTCGCGAAATATGTCGGCAGTATGCTGGAGAAAAAAGAAGCGCCGAAACGCGGCATTACGATGGATTTATTAAAAGAGAACGGTTATTTGTAAGGAGGAATATCCATGTTTTCGACAATTGAAGAAGCAATTGCGGATTTAAAAGAAGGTAAAGTCATCATTGTAGTGGACGATGAAGACCGTGAAAACGAGGGCGACCTTGTCGGCATCGCCGACCTTGTGGACGGTGCCATGATTAATTTTATGGCAAAAGAGGGCCGCGGCCTTATTTGCGTGCCGGTTGAAGAACAAATTGCGAACCGGCTTCAGTTCCACTCTATGGTGGAACGCAACACGGACAGCCATGGAACGGCGTTTACAGTGAGTGTGGACCATATCAATACGACAACCGGCATCAGTGCCTTTGAACGGGCGGATACCGTAAAAGCGATTGTAGACGATGCGGCTGTGCCTGCTGACTTTAAACGGCCGGGACATATTTTCCCGCTGATTGCCAAGTCAGGCGGTGTGCTGCGCAGAACCGGCCATACCGAAGCTGCCGTAGACCTTGCCAAGCTTGCCGGATACAAGCCGGCTGGTGTGATATGCGAAGTGATGAATGATGATGGAACGATGGCCCGCATGCCGGAGCTTGAAGTAATGGCGGAAAAATTCGGCCTGAAGATTATTACGATTGAGCAGCTTGTTGCTTACCGCCGCGGTCGTGAAACGCTTGTCCGCCGCGAAGCGGATATTCAGCTTCCAACGGATTTTGGACAGTTCCGCGCGGTTGGCTATGAGGAAGATTTAACAGGCCAGGATCATGTAGCGCTTGTAAAAGGAGATATTTCTGGTGAGGAGCCCGTGCTTGTCCGTGTTCATTCAGAATGCCTGACAGGCGATATCTTCGGCTCACACCGCTGCGACTGCGGGCCGCAGCTTCATGCTGCCCTTGCACAAATCGAAGAAGAAGGCCGCGGCGTACTGCTTTATATGCGTCAGGAAGGCCGGGGTATCGGGCTGATTAACAAGCTGAAAGCATACGAGCTTCAGGAGCAGGGCTACGACACGGTCGAAGCAAACGTAAAACTCGGATTTAAAGATGATCTGCGTGATTACGGCATTGGCGCCCAGATTTTGCGTGACCTTGGCATTTCCAAAATGCGGCTGTTAACAAACAACCCGCGCAAAGTTACCGGCTTAAACGGGTACGGTCTCGATATTGTCGAGCGTGTGCCGATTGAAATGCCGGCCAATGATGATAACCGCAGTTATTTAAAAACGAAAATCTCAAAGCTTGGCCATTTATTACATGTAGAAGAGGGGAATAAATAATGGGAAAAACATTTGAAGGACATTTAATTGGAGCAGGATTGAAAGTAGGCATCGTTGCCGGCCGTTTTAATGAATTTATTACAAGCAAACTTATCGCAGGAGCAGAAGATGGGTTTATCCGCCATGGTGTAGACGCAGACGACATTGATATCGCCTGGGTGCCGGGGGCATTTGAATTGCCGCTCGTTGCAAAAAAAATGGCGGAAAGCGGAAAGTATGACGCTGTCATTACACTGGGTGCTGTTATTCGCGGAGCCACTGCTCACTTTGATTATGTCTGCAATGAAGCAGCAAAAGGAACTGCCCAGGCTGGCATGCAAACGGGAGTACCTGTAATCTTTGGGCTTTTAACAACAGATACGATTGAGCAGGCGATTGAACGCGCCGGTACAAAAGCGGGCAATAAAGGCTGGGATTCAGCGATGTCAGCTATTGAAATGGCGAACTTGCTCCGCTCATTTGAGGCGTGATATAATGGCCTCTGTGGCTGGCTGCCAGACGTTCGTCTGACAGCACAGCGGGTAGGGAGAGGGCGCTTCACAGTAAGCAGGTTTTAACAATGAATGGAGGAATTTTTAAGCTTCGCGAGCACGGAACAACCTTCGCGAAGGAATGGTCTGCGGGTGTAACGGGCTTTTTAACCGTTATTTACATTATCGCAGTGAATGGGCTCATTTTATCTGAAGCAGGCATGCCATTTGAGGCTGCTGCTGCCGCAACAATCGTGTCAGCGGCTGCAGGGTGCTTGATTATGGCGCTCTGGGCAAATGCCCCGATCATTATCGTGCCGGGCATGGGGATTAATGCCATGTTCACATACACGTTTGTCCAGGAGATGGGCATGACTTGGCAGCAGGCACTTGGCGTTACCGTTACATCGGGCCTTTTATTTGCCGTCGTGACATTTACGCCGCTTGCCGCCAAGTTAAACAGCGTGGTGCCTGCATCCTTAAAAGAAGCGATCACGATTGGCCTCGGTTTATTTCTGATTGTAATCGGCGTAGAGAAAGCCGGATTTTCCTGGGCTGCTCTCTTAACGCTTCTTGTAGCCGTCATTCTTTATTGGCGCAAGGTGCCGGGAACATTCATCTGGGTGATTGCAGCCGGAACCGGCATTGCCTGGCTGTTCGGCAGTCTCCCGGAATCATCGGGCAGTGTTGGAATCAAAAGCTATGGGGAAGTATGGGGTGCCTGGACGATTCAAGGCCTGTCCCCGTTCGTTTTTATACCAGCGGTTTTTTCGTTGACGATGGTGCTGGTGTTTGAAAACATCGGGCTTGTGCACGGGCATTTGAATTTGGCCCGGCAGCCGGAAAAATTCAAGCGTGCCATCCAGGCCAATGCTGCTTCTGTTCTGGCAAGCGGGCTGGCCGGATCAAGCGCGAATGTATCAGCTGTGGAGAGCGCAGCGCCGATCGCATCCGGCGGACGGACAGGTTTAGTGCCGCTGACGGCAGGCCTCTTGTTTCCGCTCGCTTTTATCGCAGCGCCATACCTAAATATGGTACCGGGCTCTGCAGTTGCCCCGATTTTGATGATTATCGGTACGCTGATGGCGATGAATATCCGCCGCCTGCCCGTTTCAGACTGGACTGAATCGATTCCAGCCTTGGCGATTATCGCCATCATACCGCTTACCTCAAGCATTGCAGACGGTATTGCGGCTGGCTTCATTCTGTATCCTATTTTAAAAGTGACCCGCGGGCGATTCCGCGAAGTGCCTGTTTCGATGTATATTATCGCGGTGCTTTTCCTAATGAATACAATTGTTCACTAAAAACCCGCCTGCAGGAGGCGGGTTTTTTCTTTTGTTAAAAATGGAACAAACCCTTTCAAAATGCAACACCAATGGCTTCAAATCTGCTATACTAAACAACAAATCAGCTGTGAAAGAGGGAGTTATGTTGGAGATTTCGTATATTAAAGGCCACGGGTCGGGAAATGATTTTATTTTGATCGATGAGTGGACGAATGCATATACATTTACAGAAGAGAACCGCCGCGATCTTGCTTTAGCGCTTTGCGACCGGGAAAAGGGCATTGGAGCGGACGGAATTGTATTTGTGATGGAAAGCGCGCATGCCGATGCGAAAATGCGTATTTTCAACAGTGACGGTTCGGAAGCGTCTATGTGCGGCAACGGGCTTCGTTTGCATGGACGGTACGTGCTGGATAAACTTGGGGAAAATGAGATTGTCGTTGAGACAAATAAGGCCGACCTTTATGTGAAGCGGGACGGCGATATTTATGAAGGCGTGCCGGCGTACCGTGTTCAAATTTCACCGGTCCTGTTTAATCTTGCGGATTTACCAATGACGATCGGAAAAGAACGTTTGTTTGATGAAGTGGTGCCTGAACTGTCTGATTCTATCCGGTTCTCCGCGCTTGCCGTACCGAACCCTCACTTAATTGTTGTGGCAGACCGGGAGCTTATTGCTTCAGATGAGCAAAAACGGATTTCAGAAATGCTGAACGGGAAAAACGATATTACGCCAGATGGTGTAAATGTCAGCTTTGTGTATCCAATCCAAAAAGGAACGCTGTATGTGCGGACGTTTGAGCGCGGCGTCGGCTTCACCAATGCATGCGGTACAGCGATGTCCGCTTCTACGCTGACCACATGCCAGCTCGGTTTAAATGAAATGGAAACGCCTATTGATGTATATAACAACGGGGGAAAAGTCCGCTGCGAAGTGCATGTGCATGAAGACGGGCAGTACTCTATTGATTTAATCGGAAACGGCACGTATATGTTCGGCGGTACAATCAGCATTGACCTTGATACGCCGGCTCATTTCACCGTTCATAACCAGGAGGCGTTTGCTGAACAAAACGCCTATGAGCAATTACGCGAGGAAGTAAAATCGTATCTGGCTTCAACCGTTTTTTAATCCAGGAAGGCTTTCTGGATTTTTTGAACGGGCACGGAGTGAAAAACCTTTACAGCTAAGAAAGGAAGATTGCGATTGCAGCAAAAAAACCGGCGCGCCTATGCTTATTACGGCTCACTTGTACTGTTCCTCGTCCTGTTTACGTGGGGATTTTTCGAAGTGGTCGAGGCCCTTCAAAGAAATGAAGTGGCGGCGTTTGACACGAAAATTATCAACGAGGTGCAGTCCTGGATCAACGAAGGCCGGACAGCGCGGATGATCTTTTTAACCAATCTTGGTTCCGTCATGTTTTTCACCGTGGCAACCGGGGTTATTTCACTTTTTCTCGTTTTCCGCAAACGGTATGGATGGGCGCTGTTTTTTGTTCTGGTAAACGGCCTTGGCGGCGCGTTTAATCATTTTTTAAAAGGGCTGTTTCAGCGCCAGCGGCCGGATATTCTGCCGTTGATTGAACAGGGCGGCTACAGTTTTCCAAGCGGTCATTCTATGGGATCTTTTATTTTCTACGGGGCGCTTTCTTTTATGCTGTTTCGGCTTTTACACGGAAAGTGGCAAAAAACCGTATCAGCGCTTGCGGCCGGCTCTATGATTTTTTTAATCGGCTTATCGCGCATTTATCTCGGTGTTCATTATCCAAGTGACGTAGTGGGCGGCTTCTCCATAGGCGCTGCCTGGCTGTTTTTTTGGATTATGCTGTTTCATTTTACCGAATATCGGCTGGCCCGCCGGCTTTCTCCTCGTTGAGAAAGCCGTTTTTTTGTTTATAAGAGCCAATTTTTTGGCTGAATGAGCCGAAAAATCAGCTGAAACCCAAGCAACTCCCTTTAATGTCAGTATTTTCATTGTTGGCACAGTACTTGCAATAAAAGAAACAAATGACCAATTAAACAGAAGAAAGTGGGAGGCGGCCATCAGTATAGCGGTGACGAAAAAAGCATTTGAGCAGGCATACCGTTCTGTGAAACGCGGGGGCACACTTGTTGTCATCGGCCTTCCAAAGGATGAATTGCCAATTCCCATTTTCAATACCGTTTTAAATGGCGTATCTGTGAAAGGCTCCATTGTCGGAACACGTTTCGGCATGAAGGAAGCACTGGATTTTGCGGCACGCGGTAAAGTAAGAGCGCAGGTGGAAACGGCGCCGCTTGATGAAATTAATACCGTATTCGATAAAATGACACAAGGAAAATTCACGGCCGCATTGTGCTGACTTTGTAAGCGTCTCGGTTGACATTCAAGTAGGGAACCGTTATTTTGGAAATGTAAGCGTTTTATATAACAGTTTCCATCATTCAAAGGGGGAAGGGTATATGATTTACGCAAATCCAGGGCAGGAAGGATCAAAGGTTACATTCAAGCAAAGATACGAGAATTATATTAATGGAGAGTGGACAGCGCCGCTCGGCGGCCAGTACTTTGAAAATATCACGCCTGTTACAGGTGAAGTATTTTGTGAAGTCGCCCGCTCTCAGGCTGAGGATATTGAGCTGGCTTTGGATGCCGCCCATGCCGCAAAAGATGCGTGGGGGAAAACGTCGGCGGCCGAGCGTGCCAACATTTTAAATAAAATTGCCGATCGTCTTGAAGAAAACTTGGAAATGCTGGCGGTTGCGGAAACATGGGACAACGGAAAAGCGGTTCGTGAAACATTAAATGCCGATTTGCCGCTGGCCATTGACCACTTCCGTTACTTTGCCGGAGCAATCCGGGCTCAGGAAGGGTCCTTGTCACAAATTGACAATGACACCGTTGCGTATCATTTCCATGAGCCGCTTGGTGTAGTCGGACAGATTATTCCGTGGAATTTTCCGCTCCTCATGGGTGTGTGGAAGCTTGCACCGGCTCTTGCTGCCGGAAACTGTGTAGTCTTAAAGCCGGCTGAACAGACTCCAGCGTCTATTCTTGTATTCATGGAGCTGATTGAAGATCTGCTTCCGCCTGGAGTCGTAAACATTGTCAACGGCTTTGGACTTGAAGCCGGAAAACCGCTGGCCTCGAACAAACGGATTGCTAAAATTGCTTTTACCGGCGAGACAACAACCGGACGCTTGATTATGCAGTATGCATCGCAAAACTTGATTCCGGTCACACTAGAACTCGGCGGGAAATCACCGAATATTTTCTTTGAAGACATTATGGAAAAAGATGATGCATTTTTAAACAAAGCGGTTGAAGGCTTTGTCATGTTTGCGCTCAATCAGGGAGAAGTATGTACATGCCCATCCCGTGCGCTCGTTCATGAAAGCATTTATGACCAGTTTATGGAGCGGGTCATCAAGCGGGTGAATGAAATTAAAACAGGCAACCCGCTGGATACGGATACGATGATGGGGGCACAGGCTTCAAACGAGCAGATGGAAAAAATCCTTTCTTACCTGGATATCGGCAAGCAGGAAGGTGCTGAGTGCCTGACAGGCGGTGAGCGAAATACGGTCGAGGGACTAGAAAACGGCTATTATATTAAACCGACTGTTTTTAAAGGCAGCAACAAAATGCGCATATTCCAAGAAGAAATTTTTGGGCCTGTTGTATCGGTGACAACGTTTAAAGATGAAGCAGAGGCGCTTGAAATCGCTAATGATACATTGTACGGACTGGGTGCCGGCGTTTGGTCCCGCCATCAAAACCGGGCATACCGGTTTGGGAGAAACATCCAAGCGGGCCGCGTTTGGACAAACTGTTACCACCAGTACCCGGCACATGCGGCATTTGGCGGCTATAAGATGTCCGGCATCGGCCGTGAAAATCATTTGATGATGCTGAATCATTACCAGCAGACGAAAAACCTGCTTGTCAGCTACTCAGAAGATGCCCTTGGATTCTTTTAAATCAAAAAGGCGCTGCCGCTTTAGCGGCGGCGTTTCTTTCGTAGGAGGGAAAACAGGATGGTTGACCGCGTTACCGCAACACCGGCTGCTCTGGCTTTAATAGATCAATTGAGGAAAAAACACGGACCGCTTATGTTTCATCAGTCTGGCGGGTGCTGCGACGGCAGCTCGCCGATGTGCTACCCGGACGGGGAGTTTATAACGGGTGATGCGGATAAGAAGCTTGGCGAAATTGGCGGGGCACCTTTTTATATTAGTGAAGCCCAGTATGAATATTGGAAACATACCCAGCTTATTATCGACGTTGTAGACGGGCGGGGAGGCATGTTTTCTCTTGAAGGACCGGAAGGAAAAAGGTTTCTGACAAGGTCACGTGTATTTACAGAAGAAGAGAAGCGTGAACTGAATCAATAACCGAAAAAGCCTCTAGAAGTTTCATATTTCTCTTTCTTTTTCATGCAAGAAGTGTAGGCGGTTGAGACAAGAGCCGATAAGGCAGCGGGCGTGCAGCTTCGCTTTCCATGGGGCAGGCGCTGAGCCCATCTTTGCAGCACAGCTGCCCAGCCGGTCTCAGCAGGCCCGCTCGTCCCATAGGAGTCTTCGCTGCACACCCGCTGCCTATGCGGTTGGACAAAACTGTACAGTCTGACAGATACAATCACCAAAGCGGCAAGAAGAATATGTGGATACCCTCTTTGCTGCTCTTTTAAAACACATGGGGAAGCCGGCCGGACGAAGACTCCTACAGGAAGTACAGTGAGTCGGAAGACCCCGCAGCTTCACTTATCGGCTCTTTTTAAAAAACGAAAGACTTTGTCTACACAATTGAAGCCTCCATAGAAAGGAGGCTTTTTGGATTTTGGCTGCTGAGCCATTGACCATGTTACGTTTCATTTAAATAGCAGCGGATTTTCCGTTTGGAAATACCGAGCCGTTCAGCGGTCTTTACGCGGCTTCCGGCCGTTTCCCGGAGTGTTTTTTGAATAAACGCTTCGCCGCTCTTTTTTCCATCCCTTTCATTTCCTGTATCCGTTCATCAAGCGAAATGGCCTCGTTTCCTGTATATAAATCGGCTATGTAACCGGAAAACCGGCGCCATTTCTGATCAAATGACGGCTGGGGCGTTGCAGTCATTCTTTTTGGGAAAAGCGTTTCTGTCATTTTTTGCACCAGCATCTCCGGCGTAGCAAACGGCTCCTCTGGATAAAGCGCCGCCAAACGCTGCAGAAGATTCACAAGCTCGCGCATATTGCCGGGCCAGTGATACCGCATGCAAAATTTTTTCTGGCGTTTACTGTCCACAATGACCGAAAACCGGGAAACTTCTGATCCGGAACCCGCAGTTGTCGGTATCATTACGAGCGGGGGAAGAGGATGGAGGATACGGTCCACTCCCTCATAACCCCGAATATGCCCTCCATTTGTTACAAGAGCGGCGGCTGCTTTTCCCATATCAATCGGACTTCCGCCGCCTGCGCACATAATGGCAGCACACCCGTGTTCTTTATAAACACGGGCACAGGCTGCCGATTCGGCATCGGCTGGATTTACAGATACCTCATCAAAAAAAAGCTGCAAGTCCTGCGTTCTGACAGCCCGTTATTACAGGCTCCGTCCAGCCGGCATCCACAACGCCGCGGTCTGTTGCCGCAAGTCCGCTTCCAAAAATCACTTCGGGCGTCACAAATTTAAACATGCCGTTTACATCCGTTTCTTTCCTTGTTTGTTCTATCGTAACACTCCTGCGTATAATGAAGAAAAAGGAAATGAGGAAAGTGCATGTGTTTAATTGCCATTGCTCACCAGGTGAACACGGATAAACCACTCGTTGTAGCAGCAAACCGGGATGAGTTTTGGGAGCGGCCTGCCCTGCCTTCTCACTGGTGGGAAGAAGCGCCTATATTGGCCGGCCGTGATGTAGAAAGGGGCGGGGCCTGGATGGGGATTTCTAAAACCGGGCACTTTTGCGCACTCACCAATTACCGCGACCCGGGGGAAGAAGGAGGAGAAAAGCAGTCACGCGGCTATATTGTCCGTTCGTTTCTAGAAAGCAATCTGGAAACAGAATTGTTTTTGAAAGAACTCGACCGGGAAAAAAATCGTTATCCGGGTTTTAATGTGATTGCCGGTACGGCTGAAGCATTATGGGTGTACAGCAGCCGCTCCGGAAGCCGTCCATTTCGGCTGCCGCCGGGAATTCATGCGATCAGCAATGCTTTTTTAAATACACCGTGGCCGAAAATCGTAAGAATCAAGAAAAAAATGGCCCAATCAATGGACAGCAGAGAGAAGCTGTTTTCGATGCTGCAGGATGGAAGGACGGCAGCAGACGAAGACCTTCCAAATACCGGCGTATCTCCCGAGTGGGAACGGCTGCTGTCTTCTATTTTTATTGAAAGTGCCCACTACGGCACACGCTGCTCCACCGTTCTTGAAGTAAACAGCCGCAAGAGGGCCGTTTGGACAGAACGGACCTTTACACCGGGGCAGCCATTTGAAGAACGAACCTTTACATTTGATTTTTTCTAATAACATAATGTGCAAAATTCAAATAGAAAGGACAAAAGAAATGCCTCTTAAAAAAAACCATGATCCAAGAATGAATGCCCAGCTTATTGACTCTTATTTTAAAAACGGTGTTCCACTGTCGGAAGCTGTCCAGGAAACAGATGCGCTTTTTTTCGCTTCAGCAGCAAAGTGGAAGCCAGTTGAAGAAAGAAGGTCGCTGTTTGACCGGCTCAAACGGTTATGGACCAGAGGTGAAGAGCCGCTGAAGCTGCATCACACGCTTGTTGATGAAACAGGCGCTTATCCGGACTGGAAGCCAGTATTAGACCGGGAATACCAGGTACTTGAAGAACGGGCCGCCCATACCGTTTACGTAAAGCCGGGAGAAGACATTCAGGCAGCTCTTGCCGGAGGAGGCAAAACGGTTAAACTCTCAGAAGGCACGTACATCGTGGATGAACTGCATGTGCCGTCTAACACCATCGTCAAGGGAGCGGGGGCAGGCAAAACGATTTTAAAGCTGCGGGATACGGCGCCAAAAAGAAGCTTTGTGATCACAAATGAAAATCATGTAAAAGGCAATCATCACATATTAATAGAAGGCATGACGCTCGACTGGTCGCTTGAACGGCTGCATCCGGATGAAAAATCAGCAAGCGGCAATAACCGCTCAAGCTGCGTAACCTTTGCAAATGTGGCCTACGGCTGGATACGAAACTGTGACGCCATCAATCCCGGCCTTCACTGCTATGATGTGTCTTCAACGTTATACGATTATTCAGGAGACGGGCACCGTGCCCGGGGCGGCAGCCGTTTTGTCTGGATTGACGGATGTACGGGTTCTGGCTTTGGGGATGATGGGGTTACAACACACCACAGTGATTATATTTTAATCTCTAATTGTTTTATGTGTGACCCGTCGGGACGAAGTCATAAAAAAGGCGTTTCCAATTCGAATGGCTTTGAAGTCGACGACGGATCACGCACCGTCTGGCTCATTAATAATGTGTCGGCCCGCTGCTTCGGCGGCGTTGAAATTAAAGCCCATGCAACCAGTTCAGCAGCAGCGAATGTTCATATTATCGGCCACCTGTCTGAAAACGATAACCGGTCATACAATTTCCGGCATATCGGCCATCATACAGCGGAAGATCCGGATTCAAAAACAGCCCGCTTTATCACTGCCACACGGATCGTGTCCATTCGGCCTGTTTACACAGAGCTGTATACTGTATCAAAGCCGCGTGTTTTGACTGTGTCCGCTTACCGTCATGTGGTGGTAAACGGGCTGCGCGCGATCGGTGATCCGGCTTATGATTATAAGAATCTGCCTATCGCGGGTATTCAATATAAAGCAAAATATGTGCATATTCGGGATATAGAGATGCGTGATTTTGCGACGGCCGGGGCTGCGCTGAAAGTTTTTGGCGGCGACAACAGAGCTGATTATGTGACGATAGAGAATGCCCGCTTTGCGAATTGCGGACCATGTCCGCTCTCGATTGCAGTAGATATAAAAAGCGCCTCGCCGAAAAACACGACAACCGCTTGAAACGAGCGGTTGTTTTCTATAATATAAGAATTGTATGAAAATATTGTTTTATTAAAAAAATAATTCTGTTTAATTTCCAAAAGAGAGGGTTGTATTCCACCCAAAAGACCGATATAATGTCTACTATACAAAAACAAATGTACATCAGAAAAATACATAGTTGAGGTGACGTTTAGGATGAAGGAGAATGTAAAAGTAGGGTTACTCGGTCTTGGAACAGTCGGCACAGGTGTTGTCAAGATGATTCAGGATCATCAGGAGCAGCTTGCTCACCGCGTTGGCTGCTCGGTTGAAGTAACAAAAGTATTGGTTAAAAACGTAGAGAAAAAGCGTGAAGTAGAATTGCCAAAAGAGTCCCTCACACTTGATCCATATGAAGTGATTAACGATCCTGACGTAGATGTGATCGTGGAAGTAATGGGCGGCGTAGATGAAACAAGAAAATTGCTGCTTGATGCATTTCATCAGAAAAAACACGTGGTCACGGCCAACAAAGACCTTGTCGCGCTGTACGGTTCAGAGCTGATGAAAGCAGCGGCTGAAAACGGCTGTGACTTTTACTACGAAGCAAGCGTAGCCGGCGGTATTCCTATTATCCGCGGTCTTGCAGACGGACTTGCTTCCGATAAAATTAGAACGATGATGGGAATCGTGAACGGGACAACGAACTTTATCCTGACGAAAATGAACAAAGAAGGCATGTCATACGAAGCCGCACTTCAAGAAGCACAGGATCTTGGCTTTGCAGAAGCAGATCCGACTTCTGACGTAGAAGGGCTTGATGCTGCACGTAAAATGGCGATTCTGGCACGCCTTGCTTTCTCAATGGATATTGAACTTGAAGACGTAGATGTGAGCGGCATTTCAAAAGTATCAGACAGCGATTTAAAGCACGGCCAGACACTCGGCTATACAATGAAGTTAATTGGATATGCAGATCAGCAAAATGGCGGAGCTGAAGTGAGCGTTCAGCCAACGTTTCTATCAAACAATCACCCGCTCGCATCAGTAAATGATGAATTTAATGCTGTTTACGTATACGGAGATGCGGTCGGTGAAACGATGTTCTACGGACCAGGAGCCGGCGGACTTCCAACAGCAACATCAATCGTAAGTGACCTGGTTGCCGTTATTACCAACATGAGACTTGGTGTAAACGGAAAAAGCATTACCGTACCGCAATTTGAAAAGCAGCTGAAATCATCAGAAGAAAAATTTGCGAAATACTTTATTCGTCTTCATGTGCAGGATGAAGTGGGCGCGTTTTCTGAGCTTACAAAGCTGTTTTCAGCCAACGGCATCAGCTTCGAAAAAATTCTTCAGCTGCCGCTTGAAGAAGAAGGTGTAGCTGAAATTGTAATTGTGACACATAAAGCATCACATGAAAGCTATCAAAAAATGCAAGAACAAATTAAAGATTTGGCGGTTGTTCGTTCAATTGAAAGTTTCTACCGCGTTGAAGGAGAAGGAGCATAATCATGGCAAAATGGGAAGGTTTATTACATCAGTACAAAGAATTCTTACCGGTTACCGAAAATACACCGGCACTTTCATTAATGGAAGGAAACACACCGCTTATTCCACTTGTGAACATTTCTAAAAAATTAGGTGTGAACATTCATGTTAAAGTAGAAGGTGCCAATCCGACCGGCTCCTTTAAAGACCGCGGTATGGTTATGGCTGTCGCCAAAGCAAAAGAAGAAGGAAGCAACACGGTCATCTGCGCGTCAACAGGGAATACCTCAGCGGCCGCAGCTGCTTATGCATCCCGCGCTGGAATGAAAACAATCGTAGTGATTCCAGAGGGCAAAATTGCTCTTGGTAAATTAGCGCAGGCCATGATGTACGGAGCAGAAATTGTTGCGATTGAAGGAAACTTTGATGAAGCACTGGCGATGGTCCGCAATATCAGTGAAAAATCACCGATCACTCTTGTGAATTCAGTAAACCCATACCGGATCGAAGGGCAAAAAACAGCTGCGTTTGAAGTATGCGACCAGCTGGGACAAGCACCAGACGTTTTAGCGATTCCAGTTGGAAATGCCGGCAATATTACGGCATACTGGAAAGGCTTTAAAGAATACAATGAAAAATTCGGCACAGGCCTTCCACGCATGCACGGATTTGAAGCCGAAGGAGCGGCAGCGATCGTTCAGGGTGCACCCATTGCACAGCCGGAAACAGTCGCAACGGCAATCCGTATCGGCAACCCGGCCAGCTGGAAATTTGCAGAAGCAGCGCGTGATGAGTCTGGCGGTAAAATCGATTTTGTAACAGATGCAGAAATCCTAGAAGCGTATGAAATGATGACACGCGAAGAAGGAATTTTCGCTGAGCCGGCTTCAAATGCTTCTATCGCTGGTATCATCAAACACGTAAAATCAGGTGAAATCGAACAGGGAGCAAACATTGTCGCTGTACTGACTGGAAACGGCTTGAAAGATCCGCAAACAGCGATTTCTCAAATCGAGAAAAAACCAACAGTTCTGCCAAACAATGAAGAAGCGGTGTTCAGCTTTATCCGTGGAGTGGTCGAGGCATGATGTCTTCCGGCTCTTTGAAAGTGCCGGCATCAACGGCCAATTTAGGGCCTGGATTTGACTCGATCGGCCTGGCTTTTAACCTTTATTTAACGGTGGACGTCAAGCAGGCGGAGGAGTGGGCATTCTCCCACGAATCCGATCTGCTTGCCGGTCTTCCGGAAGATGACCGCCATTTAATTGCGGTTGTAGCGAAGAAAACAGCCGCCCTGCGCGGCGTCGAGATGACGCCGGTAGAAGCCGTGCTGAAAAGTGAGATTCCGCTTGCACGCGGGCTTGGAAGCAGCGCAGCAGCGATTGCGGCAGGTATTGAGATTGCAGACCGTTTTGCAAACCTGGGATTATCAGATGAAGAAAAATTAAACATTGGCGATCAATTTGAAGGGCATCCTGATAATATTGGTGCGTCTTTGTTTGGCGGAATGGTATGCGGCGTGTCTCTTGGCGGGCATGCCGAACTATTGACACTTCCTGCACCAGATGTAGACCTGGTTGCACTTGTGCCGCCGTATGAGCTGAAAACCGAGGATGCCCGTAATGCGCTGCCTGATTCGTTCAGCCGGAAAGATGCGGTTTTAGCGAGTGCGGTTTCCAATATGCTTGTTGCGGCTTTTATGCAGCATGATTATGAAACAGCAGGACGCATGATGGAGCGTGATGTTTTTCATGAGCCGTACCGTGCTGCACTCATTAAAGAATTTCATCCGGCACGTACACTGGCAAAATCATTGGATGCTTATGCAACGGTGATCAGCGGTGCAGGCCCAACCGTGCTGACACTTGCCCCGCGCGGCAAAGGTGAAAGCATTGCGGCGGCATTCCGGGAGCAGTTTTCAGATTGTGATGTTTTACAGTTAAATGTAGAAGCAAATGGCCCAGTGTGGCAGTAAAAACCGGCGGAGCGTTCCGCCGGTTTTTTTGCATGAAAAAGGGCAGATAAAGGAGTTGACATTTTCGCAAAACACTTTATAATTGAAATTGATATTCATTCTCATTAACCCCCTCTTATGAGTATGAATTGAACATCCGACTTGTGACGGCTTTCGAGCCGTCTTTTTTCTTGCAAAAAACGCCCATTTCTACTACCGTAGAAAAAGATGAAAGGGGCGATGAGCATGAAAATGAGAGTATCAGCCGTGCAGTATCACCTGCACACTATTGATTCATTTGATGAATTCGCAAAACAATGCGAACACTACATAAAAACGGCGATGGAATTTGAAGCAGAATTTATCCTGTTTCCGGAGTTCTTTACAACACAGCTTTTGTCCATCGGCGATGAGAAAACGGGTGAAGCGCTCCAAATTACCGATCTGCCGCTGTTTACAGAAAGGTATGAGCGGCTGTTTTCAGGTTTTGCCAAAGAATATGACGTCCACATTATCGGCGGCACGCATGTAACAGAATGGAAAGGCGGCATTCAAAATACGGCGTATTTGTTTTATCCGGACGGATCGTATCAAATGCAGTCGAAATTGCATATTACACCGGCCGAAGTAGAAGGCTGGAATATGCAGCAGGGCGAGACGTTCCGCATTTTCGAAACGGAAAAAGGAACCATTGCCATCCTGACCTGCTATGATATTGAATTTCCTGAAGTGGTCCGCATGGCAAAAGCAAAAGGTGCAGATGTGATTTTTTGCCCGTCTTGTACAGATGACATGCACGGTTTTCACCGTGTCCGCTATACGAGCCACGCCCGGGCAGTTGAAAACCAAATTTATGTGGTCGGCGCCGGCACGGTCGGCTCACTGCCAACGGTTGACTTAATGCGGTCGAATGTCGGGCAGGCGGTCGTGATTTCACCGAACGACATTCCATTCCCGCCGGGCGGCATTGTCGCAGAAGGGATTATGAATGATGATATGATTATTACAGCTGATCTGGATTTAGCGCTTTTGTACGAAGTGCGCAAAAGAGGGTCCGTTACCACATGGCGTGACCGGCGGACAGACCTATATCCAGATTGGTGGGATCAGGATTGACCTATTACCAGGAATATTTTGCGTTTCAGGATAAAAAGCCGATAAAAGCCATTCTCCGTAATTATACGAAGCAGGACTTTAATGGATTGCTTGATGTGCAAAGGGCGGCTTTTCCGCCGCCATTCCCGCCGGAGCTATGGTGGAATACCGGGCAATTGCAAAATCATGTTGACCTGTTTCCGGAAGGAGCACTTTGTGTCGAAATCGAAGGAGAGATAGCCGGTTCGATGACCGCATTGATCATTCAATACGAGCCCGGCGATACACATTCATGGGAAAAGGTAACGGACAATGGATATATCCGTAATCATAATCCAGACGGCAATACGCTGTATGTGGTCGATATTTGCGTCAAGCCGGCTTTTCGAAAGCTGGGCCTCGCGAAAAAAATGGTCGAGGCCATGTACCAAACCGTTGTTCACTTAAATCTTGAACGGCTGCTTGGCGGCGGACGGATGCCCGGCTATCATCTTTATGCAAATACGCTCACTCCAGAGCAGTATCTACAAAAGGTCATCTCCGGAGAGATTTATGACACAGTCGTTACGTTTTTAATGCGTGCCGGCCGCGTGCCCATCGGCGTTCTGCACGATTACCTGGATGATGAGGAATCCAAAAACTGTGCAGCTCTCATGGAATGGAAAAATCCTTTCCGAAAGGGTTGATATTTTAAATTGATTGTATTATGATAATAATCAGTCAAATAACAAAGCGTTGAAGAAGAAGAGTAGCGCTGTGAAATGCTAAAGAGAGCCGGCGGTTGGTGCAAGCCGGTGCGGGAAACAGTGTGAATGGGCTTCTGAGCTCCGGACCGAACATAATGAGTAGGCTCCGGCGTCCGTCTTACGTTACAAGGAACAGGCAGAAATGAATTCTGCTGTTAAAGTGGGCTGCAGTTTGCGGCCAATAAAGGTGGTACCACGGCTCCCCGTCCTTTTAGTGATGAGGGGGCCTTTTTGTATATAAAAATACGTTGATCGGAAAAAGTAAAGCAGACAAGCGCGTTAAAGAGAGCCGGGATGGTGGAAACCGGTACGAAGCCTCTGCTTGAATGGGTCCGTGAGTGGCAGCTTGAACGAGAAAGTAGAGCGCCCGGCAGCCGGCCGTTAACCGGATTTTAAGGGGAAGCATTTGCTTCAACGAGAGGTGGCACCGCGGGAAACCGTCCTCCATAGATGATGATCATCTATGGAGTTTTTTTATGCCTTGAGAGGAGAATGGAAGATGAATTTACAAACAACGCTAGCCTACAAACTAAAAGAAATCGAAGGGGATATGATTACACCGATCTCTATTTACCGTCTGCTTTCCGGCTCCCAAAAAATGCTGTTTGAATCATCAGCTAAACATGAAGAAAGCGGGCGCTACTCTTTTATTGCAGTAGATCCAATCGCCGAGTTCAAAGCGGATGCAGCCGGATATGAATTGAGCAAAAAAGATGGAACAAAAGAAACCGGGTCGGGCAAATTTATGGACAAGCTCAAGTCTATTATGCCTGTTCAGGAAGAGCAGCCATATCCGTTCCCATTCTTCGGGGGAGCAGCCGGCTACATTGGCTATGATACGGTTTTCTTTGAGGAAAAAATTGGCAAGCCGCTCACAGATGAGCTCGGCATGCCGGATGTGCACATGCTGTTTTACGATACATTCGTCGTTTACGATCACTTGATGCAGCGTGTAACGATTGTTGCAGTTGACTTGTTCGGCGGCCGGACAGAAGAAGAAATGGAAACGGCGATCGAGACGATTTACAATGATATTCATACCGGCCAAAAGCCGGATAGCGGGCAGGAAACACAGGCACTTATGTTCCGCTCGAGCCTTGAGCGGAATACCTTCTGCCAAATGGTTGAGCGGGCGAAGGAGCATATCATTCGCGGAGATATTTTCCAGGTCGTTCTTTCCCAGCGCTTATCTTCTCCGTTCGAAGGCGATCCATTTACGCTTTACCGCCGTCTGCGGACGTCTAATCCGTCGCCGTATATGTTTTATATTGATTTTGAAGGCTATACCGTTCTTGGAACATCGCCAGAAAGCCTTGTAAAGGTAAGCGGCCGGACGGTTACAACCAATCCAATTGCCGGCACACGCCCGCGCGGCAGCTCGCCGGAAGAAGATGCGCGCCTGGCAGAGGAGCTGCTCGCAGATGAAAAAGAAATCGCCGAGCACCGTATGCTTGTGGACCTCGGCCGTAACGATGTAGGAAAAATTTCTGAAATTGGTTCTGTTACACTCGATAAATATATGAAGATTGAAAGATATAAGCACGTCATGCATATCGTCTCTGAAGTATCGGGCGAATTAAAAGAAGACTATCATCCGCTTGATGCCCTAACCGCCTGCCTGCCTGCCGGAACTGTATCCGGTGCACCGAAAATCCGCGCCATGCAGATTATTAACGATTTGGAGCCGGTAAAACGAGGCGTTTACTCGGGTGCAGTCGGCTATTTATCCGCAACCGGCAGCATGGACTTTGCGCTGGCGATCCGTACGATGGTGATTAAAGACGGCAAAGCGCATGTACAGGCTGGCGCAGGAATTGTATACGATTCAGTGCCGGAAACCGAATACGAAGAAACCATGCATAAAGCAAAAGCATTACTGGAGGTGCAAAAATGATTTTATTGATTGATAATTATGACTCTTTTACTTATAACCTGTATCAGCAAATCAGCCGGATCGGCAAAAACGTCCGGGTTGTGCGAAACGATGAAATAACGATTGATGAAATTGAAGCTCTTGAGCCGGAAGCGATCGTCATTTCTCCTGGACCTGGCACACCGGAAGAAGCGGGCATCTCCATTGATGTAGTTCATGCTTTTTACCACCGCATTCCAATACTCGGCATCTGCCTTGGACACCAGGCGATTGCGGCCGCATTTGGAACGGATATTATTCAGGCAAAAACAATTAAACACGGCAAGCTCTCGATGGTCCGCCATGAAGGAAAAGGGTTGTTTGCAGCTGTACAGGGCCCGGTTCCAGTCATGCGCTACCATTCTTTAGTCGCGGATCCGAAAACGCTCAGCTCAAAGCTTGAAGTGATCGCAGAATCGGTCGATGACAATGAAATTATGGCGCTCCGCCACAAGGAATATCCGGTATTTGGCCTGCAGTTCCATCCGGAATCAATCGGTACGGAGACCGGGGACGAGCTGATTGCTGAATTTTTCCGTTCTTACCGGAAAGAGAAAAATATGAAAAAGTATTTATTGAAGCTTGCAGAAGGCCAGTCTCTTTCATTTGATGAAATGACGGATGCGGTTGAAGAAATTTTACAGGAAGATATTTCTGACAGTGAAATCGCTGCATTTTTAATGGCGCTGAAAGCAAAAGGCGAAACGGTCGATGAAATTGCGGCACTGGTGCATGTGCTTCGCCAAAACGCGGTATCCACCCGCACTGCCTGGAAAAACGTCATGGACAACTGCGGAACGGGAGGCGACGGCTCTCAAAGTTTTAATATTTCGACGACTTCTGCTTTTGTACTGGCCGGTGCGGGCGTCACAGTCGCGAAACACGGCAACCGGAGTGTATCGAGCAAAACCGGAAGTGCCGACGTGCTTGAGCACCTCGGCGTGTCACTGGACTTTGTAGCGGGTGAAACTGATAAACTTTTAGATGAAAACGGGATTACGTTTTTGTTTGCCCCGCATGTTCATCCGAAAATGAAACGGATTATGAAGGTGCGGCGCGATTTGAAAATCCCAACTATTTTTAATTTGATCGGACCGTTAACCAATCCGGTTCAGCTCGATTCACAGCTGCTCGGTATTTACCGTCGTGATATGCTTGAGATGATGGCAGATGTGTTAAACCGGCTTGGACGCAAGCGAGCCGTTGTGCTGAATGGTGCCGGCTACATGGACGAAGCGTCTTTAGCAGGGGAAAACCATCTGGTTGTGCTTGAGGGCGGCGAGGTAAACAAAATGATTATTACACCGGAATCTGTCGGCCTGCCTGCTTATTCACTCGATGAAATTAAAGGCGGCGAAGCAGTTGAAAATGCACAAATTTTAAAGCGTATTTTAGAAGGGGAAGAACAGGGTGCCTGCCGGGATACGGTTCTCCTCAATGCCGGCATTGGATTGTTTGCCTGCGGAAAAGCGAAAACGGTGAAAGAAGGCGTAGATATGGCAAGAGAAAGCATTGACTCGGGTGCTGCACTCTCGAAGCTGAACTACCTTGTTAATTACTCGAAATCCAGACAGAAAGAAGCGGTATTCGGATGACAACCATTTTAGATAAAATTATTGATAAAAAAAGAGAAGAAGTGACCCTGCTGAAAACAGCCGGTCTGTCTTACTCGGCGGACCGGAAACCGGTTTCGTTTTATGAACGAATTGCCGCTTCCAAGACAATGGCACTGATCGCGGAAGTAAAAAGGGCATCGCCTTCAAAAGGGGATATCAATATCGGTGTGGATCCTGTCCAGCAAGCATCTATTTATGCCGAAAACGGTGCAGATGCTGTATCGGTTTTAACGGATACTCCCTTTTTCAAAGGAACGATGAACGATTTAGAAGCGGTAAAAACAAGAATTGAGATTCCTGTGCTGAACAAAGACTTTATCATTGACCCGATCCAGATCGACCGTGCTTTTGCATCAGGCGGGGATATTATTCTATTAATTGCAGCGGCGCTTGAAGACGAAGACATGAAGCGTCTGTACACACACGCAAAGGAAAAATCGCTTGATGTGCTTGTGGAAGTACACGATGAAGCGGAAATGGAACGGGCACTCCGCCTTGGCGCAAACTTGATTGGGATTAACAACCGGAATTTAAAAACATTCGATATTGATTTGGCCGTGACAGAGCGGCTGCTGCGTTCATATGGACGGGAAAACGCCTTTTTTGTTTCCGAAAGCGGTATTCAGACAGCGGATGATGCCGTCCGTATGAAAGAAGCGGGGGCACGTGCTCTGCTTGTGGGGGAAACATTAATGAGAGCGGGTAATGTTGGGGAAACGGTTCGCTCACTGAAGGTGGGGCTGTAAATGAACGTAAAAATTTGCGGCATTCAATCCTTTGAAGCGGCGAGCTGGGCCAGGGAAGCGGGAGCGGATATGATCGGCTTTGTTTTTGCGGAAAGCAGCCGGAAAATTCCTTCCGAATTCGCACGCCAGCTTGCAGAAGCAGTAGGCTCGGATGTAAAGAAAGTTGGCGTTTTTGTCAATGAATCTGAAAAAACGATTCGCTCGATTGTTGAAGAAGTTGGACTTGATTATGTACAGCTGCATGGCGATGAAACAGCCCAATTTGCGCGCCGGATGCCGGTGCCCGTCATTAAAGCTTTTTCTGTCAAAGACGATCTTTCCTTTGAAGAAATGTTTGCCTTCCCGGCCGACTATATTTTAGTCGACAGCCCGCCCGCTGCGTTCCGGGGTGGAAGCGGCCGGACGTTTGACTGGTCCGTTTTAGAAAATCCAGGTGTAGATAAATCCCGCTTGATTTTGGCAGGCGGTCTGCATCCTGATAATATTGAGGAAGCGGTCCAGTCGGTTGGTCCATTTGCGGTTGATATATCAAGCGGGGTCGAAACCGATGGACGAAAAGATGAAACAAAAATATTTCAATTTGTAGAGCGTGCGAAAGGAGCCCATCAATCATGAGTAAAGTATATAATCAGCCGGACGAAAAAGGGCATTTTGGAGAATATGGAGGCCGGTACGTACCGGAATCCCTCATGCGTGCCGTAAAAGAATTAGAGGAAGCTTATCAGTCAGCGATGAAAGACGAAGCATTTTTATCCGAGCTGAACCGCTATTTAACCGATTATGTCGGACGTGAAAATCCGCTTTATTTTGCCGAAAATCTAACGAAAGCAGCAGGCGGCGCGAAAATTTATTTGAAGCGGGAAGATTTAAATCATACAGGCGCCCACAAAATCAATAACACGATCGGACAAGCTTTGCTTGCTGTAAGAATGGGCAAGAAAAAAGTCGTAGCCGAAACCGGTGCCGGCCAGCACGGAGTCGCAACAGCAACTGTATGTGCGCTTTTAAACCTCGAGTGCGTCATTTTTATGGGGGAAGAAGACATCCGCCGCCAGGAGCTGAATGTGTTCCGAATGGAGCTTCTTGGCGCGCGCGTTGAAAGTGTTTCCCAGGGAAGCGGCACGCTGAAAGACGCTGTTAATGAAGCGCTTCGCTACTGGGTAACGAATGTTGAAGATACCCACTATATTATGGGCTCCGTGCTGGGTCCGCATCCATTCCCGCAGATTGTGCGCGATTTCCAGGCGGTCATTGGGCAGGAAACAAAAAAACAGCTGCAGGAAAAAGAAGGGCGCCTCCCGGATGCTGTTGTAGCCTGCATTGGCGGCGGCAGCAACGCGATGGGTATGTTCTATCCATTTATTGAAGATGAAAGCGTGAAAATGTACGGTGTTGAAGCATCCGGCAGCGGAGTTGATACAGACAAGCATGCTGCATCCATGACGATGGGCAGCGTCGGTGTCTTGCATGGCAGTAAGATGTATTTGCTGCAGGATGAAGCAGGCCAAATTCAAGAAGCTCATTCGATCTCAGCCGGTCTTGATTATCCGGGTGTCGGACCGGAACACAGCTTTTTAAAAGATTCCGGACGGGTCATCTATGAACATATTACCGATGAAGAAGCACTGGAAGGATTTAAAGCACTGACAAAAACAGAAGGCATTATCCCGGCACTTGAAAGCTCTCATGCGATTGCGTACGCCCTGAAGCTTGCACCGAAAATGAATCAAGACGAGATTATTGCCATTTGTTTATCCGGCCGCGGCGACAAAGACGTGGCGCAAATTAAAGAGCGGTTTGAAAGAGAGGGCAAGCAGGCATGACCAAGTTTAAAATGGCCGAAGCATTTCAAAAAGTAGAGCAAGAAGGAAAAAAAGCATTCACCGCTTACATTATGGCGGGGGATGGCGGGCTTCACACACTAAAAGACACCATTTTGCTTTTAGAGAAGTCCGGCGTAACCGTGATTGAGCTGGGTATACCGTTCTCCGACCCTGTCGCCGACGGCCCTGTTATTCAGGAAGCCGGCAAGCGGGCGCTCAAAGAAAAAGTCACCCTTACTCAAATTTTGGGAGAGCTTGCTTCCTTTAAAGAAGAAATCAGCGTACCGATTGTGATTATGACCTATGCAAATCCAGTGTTTAAAGTAGGGGCAGAGCGTTTTGCCGAATTGTGCGAACAAGCAGGTGTGTCAGGCGTGATTATTCCGGACGTGCCAATGGAGGAAGAAGCGGAGTTTCGGGAGCCGCTGGCGAAGCGGGACATCGCGATGATCCGCTTTGTGACACTAACCAGCTCGGACGAGCGCATCGCCCAAACGGTGAAAGATGCAGAAGGGTTTATTTACGCGGTCACCGTTAATGGCATTACCGGTGCACGTGCCGGCTTTGCAGACGATCTCAGCGTTCACTTGTCCCGTATTGCGGAGCAAAGCCCTGTCCCGGTTCTGGCCGGATTTGGTGTATCGTCCAAAGAACAGGCAGAAACGCTGGGCGCAGCATGCGGCGGCGTCATCGTCGGCAGTAAAATTGTCCAGCTGCTTCATGAAGGAAAAGGCGAGGAAATCAAACAGCTCATCCCTTAAATCCCTTTTTAGAAGCAGGACAGCACGCAATCAAAAACCACCCTTTTTCGGAGGAAAAAGGGTGGTTTTTTTAATTGGACAGCACTTTCAGCCAGCACCGCTCGTTCTGCCATTCAAGCTCAACCGGCAGGCCGAATGCCTCGGAAAGAATACGGCTGGTAAGCACCTTTTTTTTCTCGCCCGCTGCGAGCATTCTTCCTTCTTTTAAAACAGCAACGTGTGTAATGGCCGGAAAAATTTCCTCAATATGATGGGTAACGTATAAAAGAGACGTCTTGTGCCGTCCGGCCTGTTGTTCGAGCGCCGTGAGAAGCTCTTCCCGCGCCCTTACATCCAGGCCGGAGCATGGCTCATCTAAAATCATGGCATCAGGCTCAGCCATAAAAGCACGGGCAATCAGCACCCGCCGCTGTTCTCCCTGGGACATAAACCGGTACGGCTTGTCCGCTAAATAAGATAAACGAAGCGATGCCAGCAGTTCATCTGCTTTTTCCCAATCCGCGGCTTCTGTTTTTTCATAAAGGCCGATGGAATTAAAACGGCCGCTCACGACAATCTCCCGGGCGCTCTCCGTATTCAGCGTTTCTAAAAAACGGTTTAATGTATTGCCGACGAAGCCGAGGCGCTTTTTCACATACTCCCAGTTATAACGCCCATATTCGTGACCAAAAACCCGAATCGTGCCGCTTGTAGGGAATTCGTACCCGCCCATCATATTCAGCATCGTTGACTTGCCTGATCCATTTAACCCTAAAACAGCCCAATGCTCGCCCTCTTTTACGGTCCAGTTTACATTGTTTAAAATGACTTTGTCCTGCCGGACGAAACGCACTTGCTCATATGAAATTAATTCTGTCATTATGTATCACTCCCACTTTTATTGTAACAGAAAAAAATAGATGCTATAAACGGTAAAAAAAGAAACCCGGTTATCTCATATAGGAATTTTCAAGATACTTTGACATGCTGTTTCGGCATCGGTTTGATGCCAAAACTGAAAGGGTTTTAGTATAAGATTTCACTAATGAACAGAGGGTATTCTATAACACTTTTTTATCGGTTTGAGGTGAAAAAAACCGCATAACGGCGCGTATTGGAGCGTTTTCATAAAATATGAAAAATAATTAAGTAAATTTGCAAAAAAGCTTGGTTTTTTGAAAAAACAGTAGTAAGATTGTACTTGAAAAAGGCAGTCTCCAGTCAACTGGAACTCATCAACAGAATCAGCCTTTTTCGTTTAAATTGCATTCAGAGTGGTAAGGATGTTCTGAAAGCGTTTTTAGATTTTTTTGTACATATTTTGGTAAAAGCGAACGTATACACGAAAATCAAATGGGCAACAAGTGGAGGTTTTTCAGTATGAACATGCAGATTAGCCAGGGAAACCCGTGGAAAAACTTTTCGGGTCCAAACCTTGGGTATGTAATGGAAGTGTACGAACAATACTTGGCCGATCCAGATGCAATCGACCAGGAGCTGCGCCAGTTATTTGATCAATGGGGTCCCCCGGAGTCGTTAACTGGAAATACAGCGCAGCATACCGCATCAGCGGGTGATCTTGATAAGCTGTTTCGTGCCGTGAAGCTTGCAGACAGCATTCGTATTTATGGTCATTTGGCAGCAGATATTAATCCGCTTGATGACAGCAAAAAAGACACACGCCGTATTGATCTTGAAACATATGAGCTCACAGAAGCAGATCTTCGCCAAATACCGGTAGAGTATATTTGCCCAGGCGCCCCGGCACACGTTCAAAACGGATATGACGCCATTATGCACTTGAAAAAAGTGTATACAGATAAAGTTGCTTTTGAATTTGCACAAGTACATGATCTGGAAGAAAAACAATGGCTTCGCCAGCAAATCGAATCGACAGATTACTATCCGACGTTTACAGACAGTGACAAGAAAAAGCTGTTAAAACGCCTTACACAGGTTGAAGGATTTGAGAAATTCATTCATAAAACATTTGTCGGCCAAAAGCGCTTTTCTATTGAAGGCTTAGATGCCATGGTGCCGCTTTTAGATGAGCTTGTTCACCATTCGGCTGTAAAAGGCGCCCAAACGATTAATATCGGGATGGCTCACCGCGGCCGCTTAAACGTCCTTGCCCACATTCTCGGCAAACCGTACGAAATGATTTTTGCGGAATTTGCTCACGCACCAAGCAAAAAAATGCTGCCTCTTGGTTCTATGAAAATGAACTATTACGGCTGGACAGGTGACGTAAAGTATCACCTTGGTGCAGATCGCAGCTATAAAGAAGAAGATACACAAACAGCGCGTATTACCCTTGCGAACAATCCGAGCCACCTTGAGGTAGTTAGTCCAATTGTCGCCGGTTACACACGCGCCGCACAGGAAGACCGTACACAAAAAGGAAAACCAGCGTTAGATGTTTCTAAAGCGATGTCGATTATCATTCACGGAGACGCAGCATTCCCTGGACAGGGAATTGTCGGTGAAACGTTCAATATGAGCCAGATTAACGGCTATAAAACGGGCGGATCGATTCATATTATTGCGAATAACATGATCGGCTTTACAACGGAAAGCTATGATTCACGTTCTACACGGTATGCGTCCGATGTAGCCAAAGGCTTTGAAGTGCCAATCGTCCACGTGAACGCGGACGACCCGGAAGCATGTGTGGCTGCGGCATTTATGGCGGTCAACTACCGGTCACGCTTCGGTAAAGACTTTGTCATTGACTTGATTGGATACCGCCGTTTCGGCCATAACGAAATGGACGAGCCGATGACAACAAATCCAAACATGTACAATATTATTCATAAACATAAAACCGTTCGTGAACTGTATGCACAAAAACTCGCTGACCGTGGAGTTATTGAAAACGGATATGCAGATCAAGTGTACCAAGAAAACGAGCAAAAGCTGAAAGACCTGTTTGAAACGGTTCCGAAAAAAGACGATAATCCGGATATTATTATGAATCCGCCGCAAGTCGTGGAGCAGGACCTGCCGTGCCATAAAACAGGTGTAAGTGAAGAAGACTTAAAAGCGATCAATCAAGAGCTTCTTCAATGGCCGGAAGGATTCCAGCCGTTTAAAAAGCTTGAACGGATTTTAAAACGCCGTGAGCAGCTGTTTGAGGAAGACGGCCAGGTTGATTGGGGTCATGCTGAAACACTGGCATTTGCTTCTATCCTAAAAGAAGGCACACCAATCAGACTAACTGGTCAAGATTCACAGCGCGGAACATTTGCGCACCGTAATCTTGTTTTGCATGATGAAAACAATGGCAAAGAATATAATACGCTGCACGGGTTAAGCAACGTATCGGCTTCATTTGATGTCATTAACTCGCCTTTAACAGAAACAGCTGTTGTGGGATTTGAATATGGCTATAACGTATTTTCTCCGGAAACACTCGTTCTTTGGGAAGCGCAGTTTGGAGATTTTGCCAATATGGCCCAGGTAATGTTCGATCAGTTTGTATCCTCGGGACGGGCAAAATGGGGTCAAAAATCAGGCTTGGTTATGCTTCTGCCGCATGGCTATGAAGGCCAGGGACCTGAGCATTCAAGCGGCCGCATCGAGCGCTTCCTGCAGTCTGCAGCTGAAAACAACTGGACGGTAGCGAATTTGTCATCAACGGCTCAATATTTCCATATTTTGCGCCGCCAGGCTTCCATCCTGCAAAAAGAAGAAGTTCGCCCGCTTGTCATTATGACACCGAAAAGCTTGCTTCGTCACCCGCTGGCTGCATCTAAAGCTTCCGAGTTTTCAAATGGAAACTTCAATATTATTGTGGAAGAGCCGAGAACAGGCAGCAAGCCGAAGAAAGTAGAGCGCATTGTGCTTTGCAGCGGAAAAGTGTCGATTGACCTTGCTGAGCAGATCGAGAAGTCAGAAGAAAATCTTGATTGGCTTCACGTATTGCGGGTAGAAGAGTTATATCCGTTCCCGAAAGAAGAAATTACGGCTATTCTTGAACGCTTCCCGAATGTAAAAGAAGTGATCTGGCTTCAGGAAGAACCGCAAAATATGGGTGCGTGGACATATATGGATCCAAGACTGCGTGATACAGTTCCAGAAGGCGCAACCGTCCGTTACGTAGGCCGCCGCCGCCGTTCTAGTCCATCAGAAGGTGATGCGATTGTTCATAAGAAAGAACAAGCCCGCATTCTGCGTACTGTATTAACGAAAGAACAGTAAAAATAACCGGCTCCACTCTGGGGCCGGAAATGTACATAAAACGACATGGAAATTACTGAGGAGGATTTTATCGTGGCTGAAATTAGAGTTCCTGAACTAGCAGAATCAATTACAGAAGGTACAATTGCGCAATGGCTGAAACAACCGGGTGATTACGTTGAAAAAGGCGAATATATTGTTGAGCTTGAAACGGATAAAGTCAATGTAGAAGTTATCTCTGAAGAAGCAGGAACCATCAAAGAATTGCAAGCGGCAGAAGGCGACACGGTCGAGGTAGGCCAGGTAATCGCTATCGTAGAAGCGGGAGCGGGCAGCTCTGCAGGAACGTCTGCACCAGCTGAAACGGAAGCTGCGCCTGTTCAAGCAGAGGCGAAAGCAAAAGAAGATATCGTAAAAGAAGAGCCTGCTCAAAAGCAGGAAGAAGCAGCAGGCCGTACGGTTGCTTCACCAGCTGCTCGTAAGCTTGCCCGTGAAAAAGGCATCGATTTAAATGCTGTTAAAACGGTTGATCCACTTGGACGTGTACGCGTGCAGGATGTAGAATCACATCAAAACACACCGGCTTCTGCACCAAAGCAGGCTGCTCCACAAAAACAAGCGGCTTCCGCACCGAAAGCACAGGACAGCGGCAAACCGGTTGAGCGCGAGCGCATGAGCCGCCGCCGCCAGACGATTGCAAAACGCCTGGTGGAAGTACAGCAGACAGCAGCAATGCTGACAACGTTTAACGAAATCGATATGACGAATATTATGGACCTTCGTAAACGTAAAAAAGACAAATTCTTTGATGATCATGATGTTCGCCTTGGCTTTATGTCGTTCTTTACAAAAGCAGTTGTAGCTGCGCTGAAAAAGTATCCATATGTAAATGCAGAAATTGACGGAGACGAAATTGTCTTGAAGAAGTTTTATGATATCGGCGTTGCCGTATCAACAGACGATGGCTTAGTTGTACCGGTCGTGCGTGACTGTGACCGCAAAAACTTTGCAGAAATCGAAGGCTCTATTATGGATATGGCTTTGAAAGCACGCGACAACAAGCTGGCGCTTGGTGACCTGCAGGGCGGTTCGTTTACAATCACGAACGGCGGTGTATTCGGTTCCCTTCTATCAACACCAATTTTAAACGGCTCGCAAGTGGGTATTCTTGGTATGCATACGATTCAAAGACGCCCGGTTGCGATTGGTGACGCGGTCGAAATCCGTCCGATGATGTATGTGGCTCTTTCATACGATCACCGCATTATTGATGGAAAAGAAGCGGTTGGATTCTTGAAAATGGTTAAAGAGTTAATTGAAAATCCAGAAGACCTTCTTCTTGAAGGATAAGAAAAAACCCGCAGCGCCTGCTGCGGGTTTTTCTTGTTTATTAGCTTTTTTCAAGTTTAGGAGAAAGACCTCGCTTATTCACTTCTGTTTTTAATGTTTCAATTTCAGATTTGTTTCGGTCCTGTTTCAATGCATCCCTGTAAGCAGCCACCAGCATCTCGTCACTCATAATTTTCATTTTATGACCTCCTTGGATATGGTGTTTTAAATAAAGAGAAAAAAGTTTCCCTTTATTTTCTGATTATTATACTAGCAATAGAATAAAAGGCAAATGATAACAGTGAAAGAACAAAAAACGATATAATATTCCTAAATAATATACTAGTTTTTGAAAATTTTTAAGTAAAATCATGATAAAGGAGGTATTTTGTTGTATATTTATAAGAGTAGTGATATAAGCAAAACAGACCAGTTGGCTGATGAAAACGGGATGTCTTCTTTTACGTTAATGGAGCTTGCCGGAGCCGGTTTATGGCAAAAAATAGCTTCTTCTTACAAAATAAGTGATCATTCATTTCTTATTTTAGCCGGGAAAGGAAACAACGGCGGTGATGGTATTGTGCTGGCACGTTATTTGAAACGGGCCGGGGCTGCCTGTCATCTTTTCTTTCCAGACGGACTGCCAGAAACGGGCGCGGCAAAGCAGCATTTAGCGTATTACAAAACATGCGGCTGCTCCTATGAAACAGGTCTGCCGGATACTTCGGCCTCTATTGTCGTCGATGCGCTTTTAGGCGCTGGCACGCGGCTGCCGCTATCAAAAGCAATCAGGGATTGTGCGGATTGGATAAATGCGCAAAAGGCCCATGTTATCTCGATTGACCTGCCGACGGGTACAGCTTCTGATAATGGGGACTGTGATGAATCCGTTCTTCATGCACACAAAACGTACGTCCTTCATGGGTATAAGCCGTCCCGATTTTTATACCCTGCGGCGGCTTGTTATGGAGAAACTGAAATGGTCGACATTGGACTTATACACACATCAAATTGGAAGGTGTACGAGCCGGCTCCTCGTTCCCGTTCTTTTTATCATCTTGCGCATAATACCCATAAAGGCACATTTGGCCATGGCCTTCTGGTGGCCGGAACCGGTGAAATGCCTGGGAGTGCGGCGCTTGCTGCATTAGGAGCTGTGTCATGCGGAGCAGGTAAGCTGACTGTGCAGACGGATCAAGAAGCCGTCCCGGTCATTGCTTCTCATGTGCCAGAAGCAATGTACAATTTTAAAAAAGGAATAGACGACAATCATCCATACGAGGCGGTTGCTGCCGGCTGTGGCAGAGCAGCAGACGGAGAAATGGAAGAGGTCGTTCAGCATTTATTGCAGCAGGAGAAGCCGGTCATTTTAGATGCAGGTGCACTGGGGCCGCGGAGCTACAAGGAAGCAAGGTGCCCGGTAATAGTAACGCCGCATCCTGGTGAGTTTGCGCGGATGACAGGAAAACCAGTTGGCTTTATTCAAAAAAACCGGCTGCAGGAAGCCTCGGCCTATGCAGTCGAACACGGCGTAACGGTTGTGTTAAAAGGGGAATATACCGTCATCGGATTCGCGGATGGAAGCGGCTTTGTTAATCAAACAGGAAATGAAGGGTTGTCTAAAGGCGGAAGTGGCGATACACTGACAGGTGTGATGCTGGCGCTTATCATGCGTAATCCTGATCTTAAGGCCGCTGTCGCGGATGCTGTTTATCTGCACGGAAAATGTGCGGATCATTGGAAACAGCTTCGTCCGGCCCAAGCGATGCGCCCCCTTGATATTCACGGGCTGATTCCGGATGCAATAAATGACATAATAAAGGAGACCAACGAAACATGATTCATTTAAACTGGGACAAAACAAAAACGATTAAACAGGTAAAATGCGTTCATACAGACGCCAAAAAGTATGTGGTTGAAAATGCGCTTACAAAAGGAAACGTTTATGAGGTAAAAAACGAAACCGAGGAATTTTATTTTGTATTAGATAATAAAGGCCGTGTTTCCGGCTTTTACAAAGATTATTTTGAAGAAGTAACGGGATAAACGAATGTTAGCTGTAAGGGGGCAGGAAAATGTTTAACGAGCGCATGGCCTTAAAGATCAGGCTGGATCAATTAGCGGATGCGGAAGTTCGAGTCATGCAGGAATTTAAAAAAGAACGGGAAGCGATTTTTGCGCGGCTTCAGGAGCTGGATGAAACAGAAGAGAATCACACGCCTGGCATAACAGCTGCTGCTGACATAACAGCTGCGGCCGATATAACAGCTGTTGCGACAGTTGGAGCACCGCCAAAAGTACGCAGAGGACGACGGAGCGAAGGGTTAACAGAGCTTCGCGATACAACCATCCGCATTTTGAAAAAGCAGAATACGCCTATTCGCGGCATCGAGCTGCAGCGTTATGTAGAGGAGCAGTCCGGCAAGAAAATTGCAAACATGACCACTTTTATGAATAGCCTTGAGCGCGAAAATGCACATGTCCGCAAGCTTGGGCGGGGTCTTTACATTTACGAATATGATTTATAATGCAAAAAAGCGGACGGACAGTCCGCTTTTTTGCGTTGTATGCCTTTTCAGGTGTATGATAAAGCGTGCACAGTTATGAGAAAGGAAGATTTATTTGAACATTACAACCTTGCCAGAATCGATTCAGTCGATCATTCATGAAAGAAAAAAACAGTTTGGACTCGAAGAAGATACACAGTCCACTTCTTATATAGCCCAAAGTGAGGAGATCGTATCAGATACGGTTATTTCTTTAGCGCTTGGCAAAAACATTTTGCTGAAAGGGCCAACAGGTTCCGGAAAAACAAAACTGTCAGAATCACTTGCTGCATTTTTTGGCCAGCCGGTTCACAGTATTAACTGTTCCATTGATCTGGACGCCGAGGCGATGCTTGGCTTTAAAACGATTGTCGAGGCAGAGGGCAAAACGCAGATTGATTTTGTGGAAGGTCCTGTTATTCAAGCGATGAAAAAAGGACATCTTTTATATATTGATGAAATTAATATGGCAAAGCCGGAAACGCTGCCGATCTTAAACGGTGTATTGGACTATCGCCGTCAAATCACGAATCCGTTCACAGGAGAAGTCGTGACTGCAAAGCCGACATTCAGTGTTATTGCCGCTGTGAATGAAGGATATGCAGGTACAGCGCCGATGAATGAAGCGCTGAAAAACCGTTTTATTGTATTTGAGATTCCGTACATTTCAGGAGATATCCTGCTGCAGGTATTAAAGCAGCAGTCTGTTCTCCAGGATCAGGCGATGCTTGAGAAATTCGTTTCTCTGTCCGGTGACTTAACGACACTTGTCGAAAGCGGCCGTCTGCCGGAAGAAGCTTCTTCGATCCGCGCACTGGTGGATGCATGCGACCTGGCTCTTTACATGCCGCCAATGCGGGCCGTGGAAAGCGCGATTGCCGGCAAGCTTGACGATGAACGCGAAAAAGCCGCAGTCCTGAACGCGGCGGAAACATGGTTCGCCTAACATGGAACGGTTCATACAGTTTAATGACGAAACAGTCAACTCCGCTTTTTGGATGGAACTGTCTGACCTTGCTGCGGCTCTGTCTCAAAATCCGGATTTAAAAGTGGAATTTGGCCCGCTTGCTTATTTGCAAAAAACGCCGGCCGTTTTGTTTGCCAGCCATTTCTGGCACCATCGTTCCAAAGAAGAAGAAACAGCGGGATTAAAAACGGACGTTTATCTGCGTGCACTTGGCACGATTCAGTGGACGGACGAAGCGGTCATCCGGTCATTCATGGCTCGGTTTAAAGGGGATTTCGCCCGGCAGTTGCTTGCAGCTGCCGAGGATATTCGCTTAGAGCCTATGTGTATGGGGGCGCGCCCTGGAACGAAAAGAGCTTTTCATATCCGCCGCCAGGTGCTGCGGCGTTACCATGAAGTACAGCTGTCGGTGAATCAATCCAAAGGCTTTTACATGGATGCCGTTTTTAATGCTCTGTTTGTTCTGTGGCAGGCAGATGCACCTTTTGAATGGCCGGCTATTCATCCAGCTGTAGACCGTGCCGTGCCGTTTATCGATCGTACTGCCAGAGAGCTGTTTGATGCACGGTCGACAAAAGATGCAGCCAGAGTGGCCGGGGAGATCGCTGAGGTATTAGAAGAGCTTGAGCTGCGCAGCATGGTAAATAAGTACAGCCATCTTCCGGATTACCGGGAGCCGTCGGCGGATGAAGCCGTGGTGGATCCAGGAAAGCGGCAGGATCCGCTTGTAAATGACGATGAGGCAGACGAAAAAGAAAACGAGCAGTTTGACGAACAGTTCTCTACCTGGCACCGCGAATCAGAGGAAACACGCGGTACCTTTATGCAGTTTGATCTTGACCAGGGAACGAAAACACCGATGATGGGCAACACAGCCCGTGAAGGAGACGAAGGAGATGCAGCCCTTGCTTCCGTGCAGGGACGCTCTAAGAAGTCCTCACGTGAGCAATATAACAGGCTGCTTGCCGAGCGGCGTGACGAAGAAAGCAAGGCAGATGAAGCGCATTACGGAAAAGAAAACATTGGCGCCAAAGCGATTTACGAAAAGCCGCGTACAGCAAGTGATACAGAACGGGAAGAGTACCGCCGGATGAGAGATGAAACGGCACCCGTTGTCCAGACGCTGAAGCGGATGATTCAAAAATCCATTGAAAAGAAAAAAACAAGTCCGCGTACGGATTTGTTAACAGGACGCCTGGGACGTAAGCTGACACGCTATTTTACCGATGAGAATCCACGGCTTTTTTACAAAAAGCAGGAGCCGTCCCGTGAAATTGATGCTGTTTTTTATTTGTTGATTGATAGTTCTGCGTCTATGTACGATAAAATGGATGATGTGAAAAAAAGCGCCGTACTGTTTCATGAAACATTGTCCTCTCTTCGAGTGCCGCATGAAATTACCGGCTTTTGGGAGGATACGTCTCCTCTTTCAAAAGAAGTGAAACCGAATTACTTCTTAACGGCTGTGCCTTTTCAAGCATCCCATCAAAAGGATGCAGGCTATGCCATTATGCAGCTTCGGCCTGAAGAAGATAACCGGGATGGCTTTGCCCTCCGTTTGGCCATTGAAAAAATGGAGCGCCGGAGTGAAGCGCGAAAATTTCTTATTGTTTTCTCAGACGGAGAGCCGTCCGCTGCTGATTACGATAAAAACGGTGTACTTGATACCCATGAAGCCGTAATGATGGCACGCAAAAAAGGGATGACCGTGTTTAATCTGTTTATTGGAGAAGAGGCGCTTGATGAAGCACGCCGCCAGACAATGAAGACCATTTACGGGCATGGCTCTATCATGGCCCCGGATGTATCAGAGCTTCCTCACGTGTTAACCCCGATTTTAAAAAAGCTGCTGTTTGAAAGTATTTAAGCGATCATTGGACTAAAATTCAACAAAAAAGATGTTCCATTGCGGAACATCTTTCAGGCGGTTGACAAATTATATTGATAACCGTGCACATGAATGGGATGGATCAGCGGCGTCCAGGCAGCTCCGCTTTCCATGGGGCAGGCGCTGAGCCCGACCTCGCCTGGCGGCTCCACCTGTCTCAGCTGCCCGCTAGTCCCATAGGAGTCTGCGCCGCCCTCCCGCCGCCAAGTGGCTCGCGTCAAGATTGTATAGAGCTAATAAGGGTCATATTTTTCTGTTTAAAAAAGAGAAAATCTCAATTCGGTCCTTGCTTATTGGTCTTCAATACTACTTAGCGAAGCCTGCCGGACGAAGACTCCTGCGGGAAGTACAGTGAGTCGGGAGACCCCGCAGGCGCAGCCGAGGAGGCTTCCGCACTGCCCTAAGGAACACGAAGTCCGGCAGGCTTCACTTATCGGCTCTTTTTAAGAAAGAATGTTTCCCGAAAAGTCTCCTGCCTGTTTTCGACGGTAAAACTTTCATAAAAAAAAGACTGACGACTTTGTCGACAGTCTCAAGCTGCTCCATTGTGGAGCAGCTTTTTTGTATTTGAATCTATTGTTTTAAACGCAGCAGCTGTTGTTTTAAATCGTCTTCCATCACAAGCAATTCGTCTTCCGCTGCTTTTCGTTTTGCACGCCCGTCCTGCTGGATGCGGATTGTTTCTTCAAGCGTTGTAATTAAGTTTTCCTGTGTTTTCTTTAATGTTTCAATATCAACAAGGCCGCGCTCATTTTCACGGGCAGTCTCGATCGAGTTGACTTTCAGCATTTCAGAGTTTTTCAGCAGCAGGTCATTCGTGGTTTTCGATACCTCTTTTTGTGCCTTTACAGCTTTTTGCTGGCGGACCAGCGTTAAAGCAATAGCGATTTGATTTTTCCAGAGCGGCACAGCCGTTAAAATGGAAGACTGGATTTTTTCAGCCAGCGCCTGATTTGTATTTTGAATCAAACGGATTTGCGGCGCGCTTTGAATCGTAATCTGGCGGCTCAGCTTCAAGTCGTGCAGACGCTTTTCAAGCCGGTCCGCAAAAGCGATCATATCATTGACTTCCTGGAAATCCATTTGATCACCCGTCTGCTCTGCTTTTTGGCGCAGCGCCGGGATCGTTTTCGTTTCGATTTCTTCAAGCTTTAATTCTCCAGCAGCGATGTAAATATTGAGCGCCTGAAAATATTCTTTGTTTTTTTCATAGAGCTGCTCAAGCATCCGGATATCCTCGATAAGTCCGCGCTTGGAATGCTCAAGCTTGACCCCGATGCGGTCGATTTGAGCACCGACTTTTTGGTAGCGCGTCATCACTTCCTGCACGGAATCCGATACTTTGCCAAACATACGGGAAAACACATTTCGCTTTTCCTCCCGCAATTCATCTGGATTTACATTTTTTAAGTTTTTCATCAAATCATTTAAAATATCGCCAACCGGCCCGATATCCTTGCGCTGTACATGATCAAGCATGTGGTGTGAGAAATCAGACAGCTTTGTTTGGGCAGCAGTCCCGAAGGAAAAAACGGCCTGCTGGTTTCCAGCTTCAATTTGCGCGGCCAGCTGCTCTGCTTTCTGGCGGTGTTCAGCTGGAAGCAGATCGACAAGCCGCTTAGATTGTGGAGAAGGGGCAGCTGTGCTCGGGGCAGAAGGCATGTCCCCAAATGGATCGGCAAGAAGGTCATTTAATAAATCATCGTTTTTTGCGCCCGTAACGGGTGCCTGTTGTGACTGTAGTTCGTTGTTCATCTTCGTTGTCTCCTTTCAAAGCAGGTTGTTCAGGTTCGATTAGTTTCTTCGTTTGAGCCGAGCGCTGCCGGGCAACATCGAGCTCGATCGTTAAATGCTCAATATCACGGGCAAGCACTTGACGAAGATCCGCTTCTAATGTTTGGGACAGGTCACCAAGTGTTTCAGTCGTTTCAAGCAAGGATCGTTTCATATCCGGGCCTTTTACTTTTTTACTTGAGAGAAGTGCTGATTTTTCAGCCAGCTCCACCACTGAATCCAGATGAGAATAGAAAAAAGGCTCAATCTCGTAAAACCGCTTCGGTTCTTTTTTGACAACCGAATAAATACGTTTTACCAGACTGTTTAATTCAATCATTTGTTTAAGAGAACGAAGGCTCCGTACCTTTAAAAACAAATGCTGCAGCCGGGACAGCTTCGCTTTCGCTTCTTTTAGCTGATCAAGTATATAGTAATATTCTCTACGGCTTAATCCATATTTTTTTTGGATTCGTCTGTTGCCGAAATTGGTATACAGCATAAACATTCCTGCAAAACCGGCTGCGAATGCCGCCCATGCCAGCCATCCATCAAACGGCATGGTCAGCACGAGGGCTGCTGCGAGTGAAACGGCCAGGCGGCGGGACCAATAAAAAGAATATCGCATCGTTCATCCACTCCATTTTATCATTTTGCTCTTTTGCATGAGCGTATTTTGTTTCTTTATACGGACGAGCCGCAGAAAAAGTTTCATCTATAGTCCATTGTTTACGTTTTTTTCTATGAAAAAACCCCTTTTTGAAAAAAGGGGCATTTCTTATTTTGCTGATTCTTCGGCCGGCGGGTGGTTCTGATAATATTTGCGCCCGATCCATGATTGGAAAATAAGAATCAGTCCGCTGACGCTCCAGTAAATAGGAAGGGCAGCCGGCGCATTAAAAGAGAAAATTAAAATCATGATCGGAGACAGCAGGCCGATAAATTTCATTTGCTGCTGCTGTTCGGCCGGCATTGTCTGCATGGACAGGCGGAATTGAATATAGTACATAATACCCGCAATAATGGCCATGGCAATGTCAGGCTGCCCGAGGCGGAACCAAAGGAATTCATGCGTTTTTATATCTTCTGAGACGGTAATGGCGTAATAAAGGCCTGTCCAGACCGGCAGCTGTAAAAGCATCGGCAGGCAGCCCATGGCCATTGGATTGATGCCATTTTCTTTGTAAAGAGTCATCATTTCCATTTGAATCTTCCGCTGTTCTTCCTGTGTTTTAGCCGCTTTTAATCGTGCCTGAATATCAGTCATCTGCGGTTTTACTTTTTCCATCTTGTGGCGCATGGCGGCCTGCTTTTTCATCGAATTCAGCATAGACGGCATCAGAATCAATCGTACCGCAATCGTAATGACGATGATTGCCATCCCATAGCTGCCAAACATTTCGCCGAGCCAGTGAATCAGTTCAACGAACGGATTCACGAGGTAATCATGGAAAAAATGGCCTTCTGTTTGTGCGCTTTGACAGCCGGACAACAAAACGGCCGATAAAGCAGTAAGCGCAATTGTTAATTGTTTTTTCAAATTTGTTCCTCCTGCGCCTGCTAGCAGGCTAGTTGCTTTAGACAAAAAAAGTATACTCCTTTTTTCCTGCAAAAACAATTAATCAATGATAAGACGAAATGTAAACCTTATGTTTTATGAGGTTGACAAAACGAAGACCAATCCTTTAATCTGGAAAAAAAGGAGGGATTACCATGTCAACATGGAATCAATTAGCTGTACAGATTTTAGAAGGTTACAAGCTTTCAGAAAGGGAAGCTGAGAATATTTTAACGTGTCCCGATGAAGACGTTTTGCTGCTGCTCGAGGGCGCTTTTCATCTTCGCCGCCATTATTACGGAAAGAAAGTCAAACTGAATATGATCATCAACACAAAATCCGGCTTATGTCCGGAGGATTGCGGCTATTGTTCTCAATCGTCCCAGTCAACGGCTCCCATTCAAAAATACCGGATGATGAGCCGCGAACAAATTGTGGCCGGTGCCGAAAAAGCCCATTCCCTTGGCGCAAATACCTACTGCATCGTGGCGAGCGGAAGAGGACCGTCTAAAAAAGAACTTGACACTGTTACAGAGGCGGCAAAAGAGATAAAAAGCAAATACGGGATGCGCATTTGTGCATGCCTGGGACTCCTGAAACCAGAGCAGGCTGTACAGCTGAAAGAAGCAGGAGTGGACCGGTACAACCATAATATAAATACATCCAAAAACCATCACGAGTCGATTACGACTACTCATACATACAACGATCGTACAGAAACAGTCGGCCGCGTAAAAGAAAGCGGCATGTCCCCATGCTCCGGTGTCATTATCGGCATGGGTGAAACGAATGAAGATATTATCAATATGGCTTTCAGCCTGAGGGAGCTTGATGCCGACTCAATTCCCGTTAATTTCCTGCATGCCATACCGGGTACAAAGCTTGAGAACGCTAAGCCGCTTACGCCGCTTTTTTGCTTAAAAGTATTGGCGTTGTTCCGTTTTATCAATCCATCAAAAGAAATCCGGATTTCAGGCGGCCGGGAAGTGAATTTGCGTTCCGTCCAGCCGCTTGGCTTGTACGCGGCCAATTCTATTTTTTTAGGAAGCTATCTGACGACTCCCGGCCAGGAGGTCACAGCAGATCATAAAATGATTGAGGATATGGGATTTGAAGTAGAGCAGGCGCACGAGCAGGCTCCTGTTTAATAGATCAAAAAGGTTCATGAATTCATGGACCTTTTTTACATACAGATATGGTAAAATCATTCAAAGAAAGGGTGAGAGTATGAAAGAAAAACAAGAGCTGTACCGGTATTCCTGCACGGTGGATGAGGGGAAAGTTTTTGCATTTAAACAAGCGGTTTCAGCTGCCGATACGGGGAGTGGGATCCCGCCTACGTTTCTCACTGTACTTGATTTTCACGGCGGGTTGTCTTTTCAAAAATTAACGGAGCTTCTCCAGTTTGACCCCGCTTGTGTGCTGCACGGCAGCCAGTCTTATAAATACATAAAACCCATTTTTCCAGGTGACCGCATTGAAGCCGTTGTGTATATGACAGGACGGACGTCCAAAAGAGGCATGACGTTCGCAAAGCTTGAAACCGTTTATTTAAAAGAAAACCATCCAGCCGTTACATCGCGTTCGACCTTGATTGAACAGAAAGGAGCAGCCTATGTTTAAACCCCTTTACTGGACGATTACCGCAGAAGAAATTCGTGAGTATGCAGCCGCTTCAGGTGATTTTAACCCGATTCATACAGACCCTGATTATGCACAAAAAGCCGGGCTGAAGGGCTGTATTGCACACGGGATGCTCGTAATGGCGCTTGGAAGCCGTGCGATCCGTGAATGGGAGGCAGGCGATTTAACGTCCTACGAGGCCCGTTTTCAGGCGATGACGTATCCCGGCGAGCCGCTTGTGGTCAAAGGCAGCTGGACGGATGAGGAAGCAGGCAAAGGCAGTGTAACAGTTCAAAACGAGAAAGGCGAAATAAAAATGAAAGGCACCTTTACAGTGAAGTGAAGAAAGCGGCCGCTTTTCTTTTTCAGCTTGCGTTTCTGTCCGCTTTATATTATGGATCTGAGTTTCTTGTTTCCTGGCTGCATATCCCGATTCCAGCCAGTGTTACCGGCATGGTGATCCTGCTTTTTCTTTTATCAAAAGGCTGGGTTCCTGTTCAAATGATCGAAAGTGGAGCTGCTTTTTTAAACAAGCATTTAGCTTTCTTTTTTATTCCAATTGCAGCCGGATTAATCACCTACGGGGATCTGATCCGATCAGACGGTGCTGCCCTTATGGCAGTGATTGCTGGCAGTTCGGTGATAGGCCTTCTTATTACCTCCGGACTTTCTAGTGCATTGGCAAAAAGAAGCAGGGAGAAAGCATGACTATTATTTACATAACTGTAACCATTGCAATTTATCAACTGGCGCGGTGGGCCGCTTTGCGGTTTCCATCCCCTTTCACAACGCCCGTTTTTACATCGACTGTGGTGATCATCAGCCTGCTGGCTGCCTCGGGCGTATCGTATAAAGAATATACACCGGCGAAAGAGATCATGACCTTTTTGCTCGGTCCGGCAACCGCAGCACTGGCTCTGCCGCTGTATCATAACCGGGCTGTACTGCGTGAGCGCTTTTTTCCAGCCGCCGCCAGCTTGATTGTCGGTACATTCGCAACGATTGTATCGGCTGTTTGGATGGCTTCTGCATTTGGCCTCTCCCGAACCATTCAAGCGACCGCCGCTGTAAAAGCCGTGACAACGCCCGTGGCGATGGAAGCAGCTGTGATTATTGGCGGCGATCCAGCCCTGGCCGCTGCTTTTGTTATTACAGCCGGTATTTTCGGAGCTGTATTTGGCCCGCCTTTATTAACGATGTTCAACATAAACGATCCTTTTTCAAGAGGACTCGGTATCGGCACCATTTCTCATGGTATTGGAACAAGCCAGGCTGTACAGGAAGGACCTGTTCAAGGAACGGTGTCCAGCGCTGCAATGGGCGTCTCTGCCATTATTACCTCGCTTGTTCTGCCCTGGCTGTTCCCTTTTCTTTAATAAAATGACGAGCCCGGCTCGTCGTCTTTTTTTGCGGAATAAATGTGAGAACGCTTTAAAAACAGACGAAAAGTTGTGACAACTTTTCTATAGACTTTCCATAAAGAGGGCGTATAATAAAAGTATAAATCAATTGTGAAGTGTTTCACAAATTACCCCGAATGGTGAGTGAGAACAGTGAATAAAGAAGCGTATGAGGAAATAAATGCATGGGCGGTTAAAAAGTCAGCGATTTTGCGCCATAACCCTCTTCAATATCTTATAAAAGCGATGCTGGCAAGCTTTTTTATCGGCTTTGGCATTATGCTGTCCTTTAAACTGGCGGAACCCTTTTTTGATGCAGGATCACCAGCCACAGTCTTAATGCTCGGTGCGTTTTTCGGCATTGCCCTTGTGTTAATTCTTTACGGAGGAGCGGAACTGTTTACGGGCAATACGATGTATTTCACAATGAGTACAATGAGCGGCAAAACAAATTGGAGAGAAGCACTGGCTGTTCTTGGGGCGTGCTACACAGGAAACCTGCTCGGTGCTTTATGCTTCGCCCTATTTATCAGTGGAGCAGGAATTTATCATGATACGGCGAATTCTCAATATTTAATGGATGTTGTTTCTCATAAAATGCATTACCCTGCGTCTCAATTATTTTTTAAAGCAATTTTATGTAATTGGATCGTCTGTCTCGCTGTCTGGATTCCTATGCAGATGAAAGGGGACATGGCGAAAATCGTGACAATGCTGCTGTTCGTTATGACATTTGTTGTGGCCGGCTTTGAACACAGTGTGGCGAATATGGTTTTGTTCAGCCTGGCTCTGGCGGTGCCGCATCCTGAAGCGATTTCTGTAGTGAGCGCTGTTCACAATTTAATTCCTGTTACTTTAGGAAACATCATTGGCGGCAGCGTGTTTGTCGGCATGGTATACATGTACCTGGCAAAACCAGTCCAAAAAAGCATACCGGGAGAAGCAAAGAAACGCATGACTGTTAAGCTTCTTGAAATGAATAAAAGCCGTCGCTGAGCGACGGCTTTTTTTAACCAATTAAAATGCGTTCCTTCGGATAATGGTAAGAGTCTTTGATTTCTTTGCCGCGAATGAGGAAAAGAAGGGAAAACAGCCCTACCCGGCCAATAAACATAAGGACAATCAAAATCATTTTAGCCGGTGTGCCGATCACGCTTGTTACGCCAAGGGTTGAACCCGTTGTACCAAATGCGGATGAAACCTCATAAATAATAGGAAGCAGCGCGAGCTCCGGCTCTAAATAAGCAAGAGCAATAACGGAAACAGCCCAGATAAACGTTCCGGTCGCAAGGACGACAAACGACCGGTGCGCGTCAATGGGATGTACTTCCCGGTGAAACACTTTAATGGTGTTTTTTCCGCGCGCAAATGTAAATACACTGAGTGCCGCAATTGCAACCGTTGTGGTTCGCAAACCGCCGCCTACACTTGAGGGTGAGGCGCCGATAAACATGAGCACCGACAAAAGCAGCAGGGACGGCGATGAAAAGTCATTTAAATCCAGTGTGGCCAAGCCGCCGCTTCTCGATGCAACCGATTGAAACAAAGCATAGAAAAACGATTCATGCCATACTTTATCCGCTAAGAAATGGTTTCGCTCAAACAAAAGCAGTCCCGCTGTGCCGATGACAGCCAGCAGCACGTACATGGTAACCGTTAATTTTGTAAACAAGCTGAACGCAAATTTACGCGATCCGCGGTAGGTTAAAAAATCTTTGATTTCAATCAATACGGGAAATCCGATTGCCCCAAGAATAATCAGCACCATATTCACAACTTGAACAAAATAGTCATTTGCGTACGGAATAAGGGAAGCGCCGGTAATATCAAAGCCGCCATTGGTTGTGGCACTGACCGAAGCGAACAGGCCGTGCAGGAACGCTTCGCTGATCGTCGGGTAGTACTGAATAAAATGAATGCCGAGTACGAGAGCTCCAACTGCTTCAATAGCAAGAATAAGGAGAAAAATTTCCCTCATTAATTTAACGAGGCCGCTTAAATCGGTCCGGTTCTGGTCCGCCATAATGAGCTGCCGCTCCCGCATGCCAATCCGTTTACCAAAAAGGAGCCACACCATGGAACTAAACGTCATAATGCCGACGCCGCCTACCTGTAAGATAAGGAGGATAAAAAAGTACCCGGTCGTGCTGAAGGTGTCAACGGTGCTGACCGGGGTCAAGCCCGTTACACTGAGGGCACTGACCGCTACAAAAATCGCATCTATAAACGAAATATCTACGCCTGGTTTGTGAGCGGCCGGCAGCAGCAATAAAATACTGGCAAACACAGCACCGCTTAAATAAAGCAGGAAAATAACCTGAAAAGGAGAAAGCCGCAGCTGTTTTAACTTCATGCCCGGCACCTTCCCCATTGTGTGTTTCTCTTCGTCATACAATCACCTTTTTAAGCCTCTCTGCAGCCTGTTTTAATAAGGGAACAGGCTGTACAAGGGCGATACGCACATAGCCCTTGCCCGCTGTGCCAAATGCGCTTCCCGGCACCATTACAACGCCGGCTTTATCAATCGCTTCGAAAACAAAAGCGCGGTCATCGCTGCCGGACGGAATTTTCGTCCATAAAAACATGCCGCCCCCAGGCTGCTCAACCGGCCATCCGATCTCTTGAAGCCCCAATGAGAGTGCTTCAGCCCGTGCCCGGAATTCCATCCGGAGCTTGTTTGTGATTTCCTCCGCATGATCAAGGGCAAAAATAGCTGCTTTCTGAACCGGAGCGAACACCCCATAATCCAAATTGGATTTGAGCTGCTTCAGCACACGAATCATGTCAGCATTTCCGGCAATATACGCAATGCGTGCCCCGGCCAGACTGAAGGTTTTAGAAAGAGAATTGATTTCCATCCCTACTTCCATTGCACCGGAAATAGAAAGAAAACTAAACGGTTCCCCGCCTTCAAAGTAAAACTCTGAATAAGCCGCGTCATGCAGTACAATGATATCGTGCTTTTTAGCAAAATCAATGACCTGCTCAAAAAATGCACGATTCGGCATTGCCGGTACAGGATTGCCAGGCAGATTGAGCAGCATTAGCTTTGCTTTTTGAGCGATATCTTCTGGAATAAGAGATAAATCCGGCAGAAATTGATTTTCAGGCAGAAGCGGCATAAAGTACGGCACCGCACCAGCGAGAGAAATGCCGGCTTCATACGCAACATAAGCAGGGTTCGTCGTTAACACGATATCACCGGGATCACAAAAAGCAAGAGGAAGATGCACGAGCCCTTCCTGAGATCCCATCGTTTGAACGATTTCTGTTTGCGGGTTTAAAAGGACCCGTGTGCGCCGCTTGTAATAATCGGCTACGGATTGATAAAACTGTGCGGTTCCGCCTAGTGTATAGCCGTAGGCATCCGCTTTCGCACTTTCATCGGCTAGAACGGTCCGAACACGTTCATCCGGCGGCAAATCCGGGCTGCCAAGGCTTAGATCAATTAAAATATCGCCTTGCTGCTTTTTTTGATCCGTATAGGCTTTTAAGTCACTAAAAATGGATGGGCCAAAGGCCGCCATTCTTTTAGAAGGTTGAATCTTCAAGACAAGCACCTCGTTGCATGAAAATATGTATGTACGCGCCCTATTTTACCACATCAAATCAAAAAAGTATGCGGCTTGATTTGTTAACTATATTAAAAACAGGTTGACAATAGAGGGAGCCGCCTTTTACAATAAAAAAAACAATTCACTGGAGGGTTACATACATGAAAACAGTTCACTGGATGCAGGCGGCTATGTTTGCTGCTATGATGGCCGTGCTTGGATTCCTGCCGCCTATTCCGCTTTCTTTTACGCCTGTGCCGATTTCCTTTCAAACAATCGGTGTGATGATTGCGGGGGGCATACTCGGTGCCCGGCTGGGTGCACTCAGCCAGGTTATTTTTCTGCTGGCTGTCGCAGCAGGAGCTCCTATTCTTGCCGGCGGGCGGGGCGGTCTTGCTGTTTTTGCAGGACCAAGTGCCGGTTTCCTGATTTCCTGGATTGCGGGCGCATTTGTGGTCGGCTTCCTGGTTGAACGCGCCGCAAAACTATCAGCTAAGCGTACATTTGCTGCTAACGTCGTTGGAGGCGTTCTCGTTTTGTATATTATCGGCATTCCCGTTCAGTCACTTTTGACAGGGGTCGGGCTGAAAGAAGTCACGCTGGCAAGTGCCGCTTTTATTCCGGGTGACCTGCTGAAAGCGGCGGCGGCGGCCCTTCTTGTTCCAAGACTGCGTACTGCCCTGCAGGCTGTACCGTCTTTTCGCCGCGCCGCATAAATTTTGATATAGTACCAGTGGGGGGATAAAAGATGAATTTAACGTCCACACAATCGCTCCGGGCACATTCGTGTCCGGAGCATATTTGTTTGCAAACGCCGGATCGAACCTTTACATACCGGGAGTGGGAGGAGATCACAAAGCGCGCTGCCGCCTGGCTTTTATCACACGGGCAGCCGGGAGAAACCGTTGCGTTAACCGCTCAAAACAGATGGGAAACGCTCGCCCTATTTTGCGGTGCGGTGCGGGCTGGGTTTGTTTTTATGCCGCTTGATCCGCGGATGACGGAACCAGAACAGGCTGAGCGGCTTCGGCTCGCAAAGCCGGTGCTGTTCATTCCGGCAGAGCAGCTTGAAAAAACCGGCTTTTTGATTGAGCAGACCATCCCTTCTTCTTACTGCCATGAGGATGTTCATTGTATGTTTTACTCTGGATTCACTTCTGGTTCAAGCGGTACGCCAAAGCAATTTATCCGCAGCCAGCGGTCCTGGCTGAAAAGTTTTGAAGCAGGGATGGCCGATTTTCCGCTAACCGGGCTCGAAACGGCCGTGATCGCCGGTCCTATTCACCATTCACTGTTTTTATATGGAGCCGCATTTGCTTTTTTTAGCGGACAGCCGGTTCTTTTAATGGATAAGTTTGTGCCGCAGCACACGGCTCAAGCATTAAACCGTCTGGATTCGTTTGTTTTTTACGCGGTTCCGACGATGCTTGAAGCGCTGTACAATCGCTTTTACATTGCTTCAAAAGGAATTGTTTTTTTATCCGGTGCAGGGTGGACGGCGGAGCGGAAGCAGCAATGGACTGATACATATCCCGCGGCACCGCTTTATGAGTTTTACGGTGCCTCCGAGCTCAGCTTTGTGTCTTATATGACACCAGAGGATTACAGAGTGCGTCCTGCTTCCTCCGGAAAACCGAGCACGGGTGTAACGGTGGATATTCGGTCAGGAGGTAAAAGTCTTTCTCCGGGACAAATCGGATCCATTTATGTGAAAAGCCCGATGCTGTTCAGCGGCTATGTGCATGAAGGCCGGTACGAGCTTGACATTGGTCAAGACGGCTTTTATACGGTCGGAGATGCGGGCTATGTAGATGAAGCTGGCTGTTTATATGTGGTAGGCAGAGAGCAGTTTATGATGATTACAGGCGGCGTAAATGTTTATCCGGAAGAAATAGAGCGGGTCGTTGTAAAATGTCCGGATGTACATGCGGCTGCGGTCACGTCTATTGAAGATGTGCACCTTGGCGACCGGATTGTCTGCTTTTATACAGGCGGGGCAGACAAAGGAGCCGTCCGCTTTTTTACAAAGCAGTTTCTATCTGTCCAAAAGCTGCCAAGACATTGGATTCAAACAAACAGTCTTCCACTCACAACGAATGGAAAAATCGACCGGAAAGCCCTTCGAGAAAAAGCAAAGGAGGTCCTGCAGTGACTGTTTACATTACGAATGCGAAAAGAACGCCGGTAGGAGTAAAGAATGGGATTTTTTCAACAATAGAAGCAGCCCATCTTGCAGCACCTGTTATCAAAGAGCTGGCAGACTGCTCCACAGCTTTGCCCGACGAAGTGATTTTAGGCAATGTCACGGGGCCGGGCGGAAATATTGCGCGCTTGTCGGCTCTTTTGGCCGGGCTTCCCCGGTCGATACCCGGCTTCACAGTGGACAGGCAGTGTTCATCAGGGCTGGAAGCGATTCGGCTTGGTACAGGGCTTATTGCTTCCGGCGAAGCACAGCATGTCATTGCCGGCGGCTGTGAAAGCTCCAGTACTTCATTGCGCCCGGAAAAAGCCGTGTTTTCTCCGCAGTCGATTGGAGATCCGGAAATGGGCATAGCAGCAGAATGGCTTGCTGAGCGGGAAGACATTTCAAGAAAGGATCAGGATGATTACGCTGTATTAAGTTATCGGCGGTTTGCCGAATCGATCGCGGCAGCGCGGTTCACTCATGAAATCGTCCCGGTCGGCGGATGCCCAGTAGATGAGGCAGCTTTGAAAAAACGGCAGATTGAAAGGATGGCTCCGCGGGCAAAAGCAGCTTTTCAGCCGGGCGGAACGGTGACCGCATTAAATGCATCTGCTTTTAATGATGCGGCTTGTGCAGTATTCATGACGTCTGTAGAAGCACCAGGCTTGAAAGTGATAGCCAGCGCTGCCAGTGGTGCCGATCCGAACTTTCCAGCCGCTTCGCCTGTGCCGGCGATTGAAAAGCTGCTCATGAAAACGGGGCTCTCTGTATCAGATATTGATGTATGGGAAATAAACGAAGCATTCGCTGTGAAAATCATTTATGCAGCACGAAAGCTCGGTATTCCTTTTGAGAAAATAAATCCGGACGGGGGCGGATTGGCACTTGGCCATCCGTACGGAGCATCCGGCGCCATGCTTGCACTGCGGCTGTTTTACGGCATGCAGCGGCGGAATGAACAATTCGGCATTGCCGCAGTAGGAAGTGCAGGAGGCATCGGAGTAGCCATGCTTTTTGAACGCGTTTAAAACCTCCAAATCGGTTTTTACCAGTACATGCACGGGTATAAAACGGGAAAGAAGAGAAGGAGGAAAGCACGGTGAAAAAAGAGTTAGATCGGAGAGGGAAATGGCGCTTGTTCGCCATTCTTTTTTTGTCTTTATATGTAGTGATCATGCTTTACAATGTGTACCGGCCGCTGCCGGAGCATATTTCGTATGCGGGCAAAGAATGGGCGGTTCCGAGTGAAGATGTTGATTTTTTCTACAACCTGTCCGGTGAAAAAAACGGGGAGAAATTTTATAAGGAAGAAATTTTCACAAGGACCCTCGACATTATAGACGAAGCAGAACAATTTATCGTTTTGGACTTCTTTTTATTTAATTCCTACCATGAAAAAGAACAAGAATACCCAGCTATAACAAAGAAAATAACGGATGCACTGCTGGCAAAAAAAGCGGAAAATCCGGACATGCCGATTATCTTTATTACAGATGAAGTAAATTCATCGTACGGCTCTCATACCGTACCCGAGTTTGAAGCGATGAAAAAAGCAGGGATCGAGGTTGTCGAAACAAACTTGGATGCGTTCCGGGACCCGAATCCCATTTACAGCGGATTTTACCGCATGCTGTTTACGTGGTGGGGTGAGAGCAAGGAAGGCTGGCTGCCGAATGGATTAACGGATATGGCGCCGGATATGACCGTACGTTCTTATTTAAAACTCATGAATGTAAAAGCGAATCACCGAAAAACCATTACAACCGAAAAAACGTCCTTGATCAGTTCAGCGAATCCGCATGACGCAAGCTATTATTTCGCGAATACAGCGTTTGAAATAAGAGAAGCGCTCGTGGGAGATATGCTGCAAAGCGAAAAAGCCGTTGCCAATACAAGCCGGAACATCTCTTTTCCAGAATGGACGAATGCGGCCGAAAAAAGCGGGGAAGTTCGTGTCCAGCTTTTAACAGAAGGCAAAATACAAGAAGCAATTGAAAAAGAATTGGATCGTGCCCAAAAAGGAGACGAAATTTGGCTGGCTATGTTTTACTTAGCCGACCGGAATATGATTGAAGGACTGACAGACGCGGCAGAGCGGGGAGCAGATGTCCGCTTAATTTTAGATACAAATAAAAATTCGTTTGGACGCAAAAAAACAGGCCTGCCCAATATTCCAATGGCAGCTGAACTGCGTGAAGACACACATAACAGGGTAAAAGTTCGCTGGTCCGCCCAGTCCCCGGAGCAATTTCATTCAAAAATGATGTATATAAGGCATGAAAATGAATCGGTTGTCATCAGCGGGTCCGCCAATCATACGTCCCGCAACTTAAACAACTATAATCCGGAAACAGACCTGAAAATAAGAGCCGCCCACAATCAGCCTATTATAAAAGAAGTAGATGCGTATATGCATATGCTTTGGGAAAATAAAGGAGCTATTTACACAGATCCATATGAAAAGCATAACGAAAAAATATCGATTATAAAACGAACCATTTACTCATTTCAAAAACTGCTTCATTTTACAACCTTTTAGAAAAAAACAAAATTTTCAACTAATTGCATTATGTGCAAAATTCAAATTTGACATTTTTAAAAGAAAGAATTAAAATAAAAGAAAAAAGGTCGTGACAAAATGCCAAGAGGTGAAGGAAAGTTTTTAATCAAGCAGCGTGCATTCTTAAAACTGTATATGATTCGTTTTGTGGAAGAACATAAAATGTACGGTATGCAGGCAATGGATGAACTGAAAGCATCGTTTAAAGCATTTGGATACGAGCCAAACCATTCGGAAATTTACCGCTCTCTTCATGAACTGATTGATGATGGCATCTTAAAGCGGCAGAAAAAAGTGCAGGAAGGCGCAAAATACAAAGAAATCGTCATCTATCAATTTGCCGACTATGAAAAAGCAAAGTTATATAAGAAACAAGTGAAAACCGACCTCGACCGCAGCATGTCTTTGTTACGGAAAGCGCTGGAGGATGTATACTAAGCTGGATAACTACCTGTTAAGAAACCGCTTCTTTTATAAAAGAAGCGGTTTTTTGCCGTATTCTAGCAGGGAAAGTAATGTGTTTTGGATTTTATGAACACAATTCACTTTAAAAATAAAATGTTTTTATTTTTCTTTTTATATACGTTTCTAGTTAAATTATTTAAATTATTCAATAATAAAGCGTTTTCAAAAAGCGAATGTAAAAAATGAAAAAATGAGAAAAAGAAAAAAAGGAGTTGGTTTCTATGACAATGCTCGCCATTCTTGGATTTTCGATGGTAGCTGTTTTTATGTATCTGATAATGAGCGGAAGATTATCCGCATTGATCGCACTGATGATTGTCCCGGCTGCATTTGCTCTTTTTGCCGGATTTGGATCCAAGATTGGAGAAATGGCTTTAACGGGTATTACGGATCTTGCACCAACCGGCGTTATGCTGATGTTTGCGATTCTTTACTTTGGCATTATGATCGATGCCGGCTTGTTTGATCCTGTAGTAGGAAAAATTTTAAAAGCGGTTAAAGGAGATCCAATGAAAATTGTGGTCGGTACCGCTGTACTGGCTATGATTGTTTCATTAGACGGAGACGGAACCACAACCTACATGATTACGATCTCAGCTATGCTTCCGCTTTACCAGCGTTTAAAAATGAATCCGCTTATTCTTCCGGCTGTAGCGCTTATGGCTGTAGGGGTAACCAACCTTACACCTTGGGGCGGGCCGACTGCCCGTGCAGCAAGTGCCCTGAGCCTTGATATGCAGGAGCTGTTTAATCCTCTTATTCCAGTTATGGCTGCCGGCGCTCTTTGGGTGATTGCCGCTGCTTACTGGATGGGTAAAAAAGAACGGAACCGCCTTGGTGTCCTTTCATTGGAAGAACTCAATCAGCCGGTTGAAGGAAAAAGCTATTTAACGTTTTTCGGAACAGCTGCTGTTTCAGAAGAAGATGCAAAATGGAAGCGTCCAAAGCTTCTTTGGTTTAACTTTGCGCTGACTATTGCACTTATGGTGATGCTCATTCTAGGCGTTATGCCGCTGCCAATCCTGTTTATGCTTGCTTTTGCTGTTGCCATTACGATCAACTACCCAAATGTAGCCAATCAAAAAGAACGTATTGCAGCACATGCAGGCAATGTGCTGGCTGTCGTATCACTCGTGTTTGCAGCCGGTATTTTCACAGGTATTTTATCTGGAACAGAAATGGTTGATGCGATGGCGAAAAGCTTGATTGCCATTATTCCAGATTCGATGGGCCCGCATCTTCCTGTTATCACAGCGCTTGCGAGCATGCCATTTACATTCTTCATGTCTAATGATGCTTTTTACTTCGGTGTTCTGCCTATTATCGCAGAGGCTGCTTCCAATTATGGTGTAAGTGCTGTTGAAATTGGACGTGCTTCACTTTTAGGCCAGCCGGTCCACTTGCTCAGTCCGCTTGTAGCTTCCACGTATCTGCTTGTCGGGATGGCAAAAGTAGATTTTGGCCAATATCAGCGCTTTACGCTTTTATGGACAGTCGGAACAGCCGTTGTCATGACGGTAGCTGCTATTTTGCTAGGTGTTATTTCTCTATAAGAAAAAATCCCGGATCAAACCGAATCCGGGATTTTTTCTTTTATTCTGGCCTGTTTTTTCGTACAATTTGGTAAAAAGAAGATAGGAGTTCACATGAAAAGAAAAATCGTGCCGCTTCGAACGAAAATTTTTACACTCGTTTTTTGTCTGCTTTTTTTCATCGTAGCCGGCATGTCTGCGGTTTTTTACTGGATTCAGGCAAAAGAAACCGCCGATCAGGTACACCAGCTTTCGTTGCAGACTGCTCAAACGATTTCTTTTATGCCGGAAACGAGTGCTTTCTTAACCGACGACCGCAAATCGGATACACTGCTTCCCGTCTTAGAGCATATTCAGGAAAGAACCGCTGCGCAGTCCATATCGATTGCGGGCCGAAACGGAACCGCCTTATCTACGTATCAAAACGCACAGCCGCTTCATGAATCAGACAGCCGCTCTCTTATTTACGGAGGTTCCTACACAGTAGAGGAAAAAGGAACAGACGGCGAAGCCATTATCGGCAAAGCTCCGATTGTCCAAGCAGCAGACGGCCATTCAGAAGTAATTGGAACCGTATCTGTTGAATTTTCCAAAAAATCGATTGCAGCCCAAATTGCTTCCCAGACGGGAAATATCCTGCTTGCCGCCGCGTTAGCGCTTTTAGTCGGGATTGCCGGCGGTTTATGGCTCACTAGAAGCATTTTATCTGATACACTTGGATTTGAGCCTGTAAAAATTGCATCCTTGTATAAAAAAACGATTGATGAAATACGGCTGTATTCTGATGAGCTCCGGGCTCAGACGCATGAATTTATGAACAAGCTGTATGTTTTATCCGGTCTCTTGCAGCTCGGCCGCCATGAAGCTGCCCTTGAGTTTATTCAAAGGGAAGCTGATAGTGTTTCCCTGCAGCAGCATATCGTTTTTAAACAAATTAAAGACGACTTGATTCAAGCTGTACTGCTCGGCAAAACTGCTAAAGCATCAGAAAAAAAGATTTCCTTTTCGATCGAACAGGAAAGCGTGCTGTCCGGTATCCCTTCCCATATGGACGGTCATGCGCTTTTAACCATTATCAGCAACCTAATTGATAATGCATTTGAAGCCGTCAGGCAAAAAGAAAGCCCCTGTGTTTCTTTTTTGATCACAGATGCGAGTCCAACTTTAATTATTGAAGTGACCGACAATGGGACCGGGATTGGCGAACAAACGGTTTCATCCCTGTTTGAAAAAGGAGTATCGACAAAAGGGGAAAACCGGGGGTTTGGCCTTTATAATGTAAAAGAAGCCGTTGATGCTTGCGGAGGCGTGATTGAGGTGCTGCCAAATGACCCTTCCGGCACTATTTTTACGATTTACATACCGAAGAACGCAGTTAAAGGAGATGGACATGGATGATACACGTTGCGATCGCGGAAGACGACTTTCGTATTGCCAGCATACAAGAAGAGTTTCTGAAACAATTAAGCGGGTTTACGCTTGCAGGAAAAGCATTAAATGCAGAAGATACGCTTGCCATGCTCGAAAAAAAGAGAGTAGATGTTTTGCTGCTTGATATTTATATGCCGGATATGCTCGGCACGGAGCTACTGCCGATCATAAAAAACCGTTTCCCGAAAACCGATATTATTATGGTTACCGCAGCTTCCGAAAAAGAAATGCTTGAAGAAGCACTTCGTTACGGCGTTTTTCATTATTTAATCAAGCCGGTTTCTCTTGAAAAGTTCACATCGGTGTTAAACGAGTATAAAAAGAAAAAACAGCTGCTTCAGGACACAAGCCAGGTTACCCAGGATATAGTCGATGCTTATTTTGCGGGAACCGCCCAGGCATTGCCTCAAGCGGCCCAGCTGCCAACCGGTATCGACAGCGTGACGCTAAACCGGGTGTCAGAAGTATTGGAAAACCTGCGGGACGGCGTATCGATTGAAGAAATGGGCACCCAGATTGGCGCTTCCCGGACGACGGCACGCCGCTACCTTGAATACCTTGTTACAGTGGGGAAATGCCGGGTTGAACACGAATACGGCATCGTCGGAAGACCGGAACGCCGCTATTTCAAGGTTGGGTCATGAAGCAGCTTCTTTTGCTTGTCTTGATTTTTTTTACGGCCGGCTGTGCGGCGTCTTCTCCACCGCTTGAAGAAAAGGAACTGACCTTTATTGTCCCCGGCTCTCCAAACGGCGGCTGGGATGCACTCGCCAAATCGATTAAAACGGTTATTGAAAGGGAGCAGCTTATCAAACAGCCGATACATATTGTGTACGAAGAAGGCGATGGCGGAAATGACGGCTGGGCCCGCTTAAACGAAGAAGACTCTAGCACGATCGCCATTAACTCAAGCCTGCTGCTCACAAACAACCTGCTCGGTCACAGCAATCTTCAATACGAAGATTTTACGCCGCTTGCCACGATGGCCAGCGAGTGGCAGGCCGTGATCGTTTCCAGTGATTCTTCTATCCAGTCGATTAATGACTTAATGGACAAGCTGAAAACGGAGCCCGGGCGCTATCCCATTGGCATTGAGCCGCAATTTGGCAACGATGACCAAATTGCTTTCGCGCAGGCAGCACGTACAAAGAGCATATCGGCGGCTTCCCTTCGTTTTTTTCGCTATCCTGACGGAAAAGCGCTCCTCAAAGCGCTTCAAAACGGAAAAATCGCTGCCGCTTCTCTGTCCTCCTCTCAGTCAGAAGATTTTGCGGCAAATGGAAACGTCCGCATTATCGCCATTTCCTCGCCGAAGCGGCTTGGTCATCTCCCGGATGTGCCAACATGGAAGGAACAAGGCATTAATGTCGTGTTTCCGCACTGGCGCGGCGTGATGGGGCCTGGCGATTTAACAGAAGCGGAGCGGAAATGGTGGGGCGAGCTTTTAAACGCAGTTCAATCTTCTCCTTATTGGAAAGAAGAGCTGAAGAAAAATCATTGGACTCACTTTTATCGGAACAGCGAGGATACAGAGGCCCTGCTCCGGTCTGATACGAAAAAATACCGCTATATCATGAATCAAAAATAAAAGCTGTCTCTATTTATTAGAGACAGCTTTTACGCTGGTTGCGGCAAAAGGCCAAGAACCGCAAAAAAGTGAAACACGGTGCCTGCCAGTACAAATAAGTGCCAGATCATGTGATGATACGGAAAACCGCGCCAGACATAAAAAATGGCGCCTGCTGTATATAAAATCCCCCCGGTAACCAGAAAAGAAAGCGTCATGGGGGAAAGAGCGGCTGTAAGCGGACCCCAGGCAAAAACAATCAGCCAGCCCATCAGCACATACAAGAGGGTAGACAGCCCGACAAACCGCTTTACAAAAAAGCATTTAAACACCGTGCCTGCTATGGCCATACCCCATACTAAACCAAACAGTGTCCAGCCGAGCGTTCCCTGGACGGCCACAAATAGAAATGGCGTATACGTCCCTGCTATAAACAAATAAATAGACGCGTGATCAAAAATTTCAAACAGGTCTTTTACTTTTCCTTGAGGAAAACTATGAACAAGCGTAGAAGACACATATAAAAGCAGCATCGTGATGCCAAAAATCATAAATCCTGCTAAATGCCAGCCGGTTCCGTAAATGGCCGAAAAAACAATCAATAAAACAAGAGCGGCTAAGCTGAGCAGGGCGCCAATTCCGTGGGTAATGGAGTTGGCAATTTCCTCACCTCTGGAAAATACATGTGTAGTCGAAGATTCTTTCATATGCGGCAGCTCCTCCCATTGGGTAAATGTCACAGTCGTATTGTAGCATATTCATTTCGAATTATTCTCGTTCCGCCTTTTAAAAAGGTTAGGACATACTGGAAAAACGGGTATACTGATAAAGACAATCGATGAAAGGGGTTTTTTTGAAATGGAACCAATTAAACATGAAAACGGCATTTTTTACATGGAAAAAGACGGCCGGCGTGTTGCGGAGATTACCTACGTCCCGGCCGGGGAAGGAAAAATTAATGCCAACCATACGTATGTCGCACACGAGCTGCGCGGCGGCGGTGTAGCCGAACAGCTGCTCGATACGCTTGCTGATTATGCAAGAGAAGAAAACCTGAAAATTATTCCTTCCTGCTCCTACGTCGTCGCAAAGTTTGCAAGAGGCGGCAAATATGACGATGTAAATGCCCAGTCTACATGAAATATGTGGTGATTGGGGGAGACGCGGCCGGCATGAGTGCTGCCATGCAAATCGTGCGCAGTAACAGCGAAGCAGAGATTACTGTGCTTGAAAAGGGATCTATTTATTCCTACGGTCAGTGCGGGCTTCCTTATGTGGTCGGCGGCCTTATTCCCTCAACGGATAAAGTGATTGCCCGAAGCATTGAAACATTTCGCACGAAGTATGGGATCGATGCCCGCATTTTGCATGAAGCTACAGCGGTAGATCCGGTAAAACGGACTGTATCCGGCGTGAATCACGAAACGAAAGAAACGTTTACCGTTTCCTATGACCGGCTTTTAATTGCAACCGGAGCCAGCCCGGTTCTGCCGTCCTGGAAAGGAGCAGGGGTAGAAAGGGTGCACGTCGTCAAAACCATTCCGGATACCGAGCGTTTAATGCGTCATCTCAGCCTAAAAGAGGTAAACGAAGTTGTCATTATCGGCGCAGGATATATCGGCCTTGAAATGGCTGAAAATATTCACCGGCTCGGAAAACAGATTCGGATTGTTCAAAGAAGCAGCCGAATTGCCGGCATGCTTGATTCGGATATGACCGGGGCGCTTCACCAGGAAGCCGAGCAGCACGGTGTGATTCTATCGTTGAATGAACACGTTGAGGCAATTGAAGCGGGACAGGTTGTAACGAGCAGGGCCGCTTATCCGGCGAATCTCGTCATTGCTGCTGTCGGCATTCGTCCTAATACCGCTTTTTTAAAGAAAACAGGCATTCATATGTTTGAAAATGGCGCGCTTATCGTCAATGACCGGATGGAGACCTCGATACCCGGTATATACGCAGCCGGAGACTGTGCCACACATTTTCATCTCGTAAAAAGAAAACCCGATTATATTCCGCTCGGCACAACCGCTAACAAGCAGGGAAGAATAGCCGGACTGAACATGGCTGGCCGGACAAGGTCCTTTAAAGGTGTTACCGGTACGTCCGTTTTTAAATTTTTTAACCTGGTGGCTGCATCAACCGGCTTAACGGAGAGAGAAGCGGAAAGGGAAGGGATTTCCTATCGGGTCTCTGCGGTTGAAACAAAAAACAGAGCCGGCTATTACCCGGATGCTTCTCCTCTTCGCGTGAAAATTTTATATGATCCGGAGTCCGGGCTGCTGCTCGGCGGCCAGGCAGTGGGCGAACGCGGGGCAGAGAAGCATATAGATGTGCTGTCGGCGGCCCTGTTTAACAACATGACCATCGAAGAACTGGAAGATTTGGATTTAAGCTATTCTCCGCCGGTTAACAGTGTATGGGATCCTATTCAGCAAGCGGCGCGCCGGGCCAGATAAAGCGGGAGGGAGCGCGTATGTATTCACATATTATTTTGGCAGCGGACGGTTCAGAGCACTCCTATCGTGCCGCCGAGCATGCTGCAGCGATAGCGGGTGCTTCCCCTTCATGTACGGTTACGATTGTGTTTGTTCCAAGGCCTGACGAATCAAAAGGAGCTGCTTTACAGCAGGAACGCATGAATGCGGTTCAGTGGGAACGGCGGGACAAACTGGCTCGTCATGAATCCCTTTTTACGGGAAAAGGCATTCCATATTCCGTCTTGGTGCGGGAGGGAGATCCAGGCCCCGCTATTGTGAAGTACGCCAATGCCCAAAAGGCAGACCTGATTATTCTCGGCAGCAGAGGACTGAACCATCTTCAGCAGTTCGTTCTTGGCAGCGTAAGCCACAAAGTGATGAAACGGGTGAATTGTCCCGTCATGATCGTAAAATAAAAAATGGCACCTCCCTAGGGAGATGCCATTTTTTGTTTAGGAAGCGTACATTTCTTTTACACGTTTTTGAAGCTCTGTATCTTCTAAAAACTCGTCATACGTCATCATCTTATCGATGATTCCGTTCGGTGTAAGATCGATAATACGGTTCGCCGTTGACTGAACAAACTGATGGTCATGAGACGCGAAGATCATGGCGCCTTTAAACGCAATCAAGCCGTTGTTAAGAGCCGTAATAGATTCCAAGTCCAAGTGGTTGGTCGGTTCATCCAATAAAAGAACGTTTGAACCGGACAGCATCATCTTAGACAGCATGCAGCGGACTTTTTCGCCCCCGGAAAGCACGCTTGCTTTTTTCAGCGCTTCTTCACCAGAGAAAAGCATCCGGCCAAGGAATCCGCGCAGGAAGCTTTCGCTTTCATCCGCCGGCGAAAATTGGCGCAACCATTCTACAAGCGTCATCTCCGACCCCTCAAAGTATTCGGAGTTGTCTTTCGGGAAGTAAGCCTGTGATGTTGTGACGCCCCATTTGAATGAGCCTTCGTCCGGCTCCATTTCGCCAGCTAAAATTTTAAACAGCGCCGTTTTGGCTGCTTCATTTGTGCCGACAAGCGCAATTTTATCTTCCCGGCTCATAATAAAGCTTACGTTGTCAAGCACTTTCACGCCATCAATTGTTTTGGACAATCCATCTACACGCAGGACATCGTTCCCAATTTCACGCTCAGGCGTAAACTGTACATATGGGTAACGACGGGAAGAAGGCTTGATATCATCCAGCGTGATTTTATCCAAAGACTTTTTCCGTGAGGTCGCTTGTTTTGACTTTGAAGCATTGGCGCTGAAGCGAGCGATAAATGCTTGCAGTTCTTTGATTTTCTCTTCTTTTTTCTTGTTCGCATCTGACTGTAACTTTTGTGCAAGCTGGCTTGACTCATACCAGAAATCATAGTTACCGGCATAAATTTGAATTTTTCCAAAGTCAAGGTCTGCCGTGTGCGTGCATACTTTATTTAAGAAATGACGGTCATGGGATACGACAATAACGGTATTTTCAAAGTTAATTAGAAATTCTTCCAGCCAGCGGATCGCTTCAATGTCAAGGTGGTTGGTCGGCTCATCCAGCAAAAGAACGTCCGGCTTGCCGAATAAGGCCTGGGCAAGAAGCACTTTTACTTTGTCTGATCCATCAAGCTCTGACATTTTTTTGTCATGCAGTGCTTCTTGAATACCTAAACCAGAAAGGAGAATCGCGGCTTCGGATTCTGCTTCCCAGCCGTTCATTTCAGCAAACTCACCTTCGAGTTCCGCTGCGCGCATGCCGTCTTCATCCGTAAAATCAGCTTTCATGTAGATCGCATCTTTTTCTTTCATTACTTCATAAAGACGGGCATGGCCCATAATAACCGTTTCCATTACACCGAACTCTTCATATTCGAAGTGGTTCTGCTTTAATACGGCAAGACGCGCATCTTTCGGCATGGACACATGACCGGTCTGAGGCTCCAGGTCACCGGATAAAATTTTAACAAATGTAGACTTGCCGGCACCATTTGCGCCGATGAGTCCGTAGCAGTTCCCCGGTGTAAACTTTAAGTTAATATCTTCAAACAATTTTTTGTCGCCAAAGCGCAGGCTGACGTCTTGTACTGTAATCAAATGTTTTTTCCTCCCAATATGAATTCATCGCCTCTGATTATATCATTCTTGGGAGAAAAAAAGAATAAACAGTAAATTGAAAAAGCGGGCAAATCTTTTTTAATTCCGAGTAAGCAAATAGGATTGACTTTGCATTATTTTCTGATAAACTAAACTCATTCGAAAAGAACAGATAATAAAGAGGGGGACATCAATGATTACCTTTGAATCGTGGAATGATATGCAGGATCAGATCCCTGACTTTCCGGCTGATTCAGAAACAAAAGGAGCACTTGAAGTGCTTCGGTGGGCATATGAGACGTATGGCGACAAGCTTGTTTATGCCTGCAGCTTCGGAATTGAAGGCATTGTTTTGATTGACTTGATTGCTCAAGTAAAGCCGGATGCAGAAATCGTTTTTCTAGATACTCATTATCATTTTAAAGAAACATACGAGACCATCGATAAAGTAAAAGCTCGTTATCCGCAGCTGAATATTCGTATGCAGCAGCCAGAGATGACAATTGAAGAGCAAGCGGCCAAGTTTGGACCAGACTTGTTTGCTACAAACCCAAATAAATGCTGTGAAATCCGGAAGATTATTCCGCTTCAAAAAGCATTGGCTCCGTCAACAGCTTGGATTTCCGGGCTGCGCCGTGAGCAATCGGAATCAAGAGCAAACACAAATTACTTAAATCTTGATAACCGATTCCAAAAAATTAAAGTGTGCCCGCTCATTCACTGGACGTGGAAAGAAGTGTGGCGTTATGTAACAAAGCATGAGCTTGACTATAATGTACTGCATGACCAGGGTTACCCAAGCATTGGCTGCGAACCATGCACAAAGCCTGCTTTTTCAATGGAGGACATTCGTTCCGGACGCTGGAGCGGATCCGGTAAAACAGAATGCGGCCTTCATACAACCAATCCGTAAGATCTTAAATTTTTTTAAAAATAATACCAAGTGTTTATCTATGAATTTTAACCTATTCGGAGGGACCTATACATGACGAACATTGCTGCCCATGGAGGCCAACTTATCAACCAATACCAACCGGATTTTGACCTATCCGGCATTTCAAAAGAAGTCGAACTTGATGCGACGGCTTTAAGTGATCTTGAATTAATCGCCACGGGCGCATTCAGCCCGCTTACCGGCTTCCTTACACAAAAAGATTATGACAGCGTCGTAAAAGATATGCGCCTCGCAGACGGCACAGTTTGGAGCATTCCAATTACGCTCCCTGTACAGGATGCATCTGGATATGAAAAAGGGGACACAGTCCTGTTAAAACAAAACGGCACGGTATATGGCGTGCTCAACATTGAAGACATTTATGAGCCTGATCAAAAGCTTGAGGCACAAAACGTATACAAAACAACAGAAGAAGCCCATCCAGGCGTGAAAAAAGTATACAGCCGCGGTCCGGTTTACCTGGGCGGCCCGATTACACTTGTGAAACGCATTGAGCGCGAGCAATTCGCAGAGTTCTACTTTGATCCAGCTGAAACACGCCGTATTTTCCGTGAAAATGGCTGGAACAAAATTGTCGGTTTCCAAACACGCAACCCGGTTCACCGTGCACATGAATACATTCAAAAATCAGCGCTTGAAATTGTAGACGCGCTTCTTTTAAACCCGCTTGTTGGCGAAACAAAGTCCGATGATATTCCAGCTGATATCCGTATGGAAAGCTATCAGGTGCTTCTTCGCGATTATTACCCGGCAGACCGTGTAAAGCTTGCTGTATTCCCGGCAGCTATGCGCTATGCGGGACCGCGCGAAGCGATTTTCCACGCGATTGTCCGCAAAAACTATGGCTGCACACACTTTATCGTCGGCCGTGACCATGCAGGTGTTGGTGACTACTACGGCACGTATGAAGCACAGGAGATATTCTCAAACTTCACAGCAGAAGAAATCGGCATTACGCTTCTGTTCTTTGAACACAGCTTTTTCTGCAAAAAGTGCGGAAACATGGCTTCTTCCAAAACATGCCCGCATTCAAAAGAAGATCATGTGATTCTTTCCGGTACGAAAGTGCGTGAAATGCTTCGTGCAGGAGAAATTCCACCGGCAGAATTCAGCCGTAAAGAAGTGGTAGAAGTTCTAATCCGTGGAATGAAAGAAACATCAAACGCATAAGGGAGAGAAGAAACATGACGAACAACAATATCGTCTGGCATGAACAGTCACTAACAAAAGAAGAACGTCGCAAGAAAAACGGACACCACAGCGCGGTACTATGGTTTACCGGGCTGTCCGGTTCCGGCAAGTCAACGGTCGCAAATGCTGCGGCCCGCCGCTTGTTTGATCTTGGCGTAAGCACGTATGTATTAGACGGCGACAATGTGCGCCATGGCTTAAATAAAGACCTTGGTTTCTCAGATGAAGCACGTAAAGAAAATATCCGCCGTATTGGGGAAGTATCTAAACTGTTTGTAGATGCAGGCCAGCTTGTATTCACAGCTTTTATTTCTCCATTCCGTGAAGATCGTGATACCGTTCGCGCACTTCTTGAAAACGACGAGTTTATTGAAGTATTCGTTGAGTGCCCGATTGAAAAATGTGAGCAGCGCGATCCAAAAGGCTTGTATAAAAAAGCAAGAGCAGGCGAAATTCCTGAGTTTACTGGTATTTCATCTCCGTATGAAGCACCGGAAAAACCGGAGCTTGTGTTAAATACGGATCAATATTCCGTTGAAGAGTGCGTGGACCAGCTTGTTGAGTACTTAAAGAAAAACAACTGGCTGTAAAGAAGCACCTTGCCTGAGTTTTTCATTCAGGCTATGATAAAAAGCATCAGATAGAGAGAAATGCATGATGAACGGGAGGTGGCACGATGGGCAAAATATGGCTTGTCGGTGCAGGTCCGGGGGATCCGGATTTAATTACGGTAAAAGGGTTACGGGCAATACAGGAGGCGGATGTGATTTTATATGACCGCTTAATCAGCATGGAGCTTCTTGACCATGCCAAAGAAGGAGCCGAGCTTCTTTTTTGCGGAAAGCTGCCAGACCGTCATTTCGTCCAGCAGGAAAACATTAACGAGCTTCTCGTTGAGCATGCCAAGCAGGGCAAGCAGGTCGTCCGGCTAAAAGGCGGCGATCCATACGTATTTGGCCGTGGCGGCGAGGAAGCGGCGTTTGCTGTACAAAACGGCGTGGACTTTGAAGTGATTCCAGGTATCACATCTGGTATCGCAGCGCCTGCGTATGCCGGTATTCCTGTAACCCACCGTGATTACGGCGCATCTTTTGCCATCGTAACCGGCCACCGCAAAGAAGGCGCAGATGAAGAAACAAAATGGGCGTCTCTTGCAAAAGGAATTGACACGATTGCCATTTATATGGGTGTCAAAAACCTTCCTTATATTCAGGAAAAATTAATTCGCTACGGAAAATCTCCCGAAACACCGGCCGCTCTAATTCATTGGGGAACAACGGAAAAGCAGCAGACGGTAACAGGCACACTCGAAAACATTTATAATGTTGCACAAGAAGAAGGGATTACCAATCCAAGCATGATCATCATTGGTGAAGTGGTGAAAATGCGAGGAGAATTGCAATGGTTTAAAGAAAATGCGATAAAGGTACAGGGGGGTGCAAAAGGATGAAAGCAGTTCTTTACATTTGCCATGGAACACGCATAAAAGAAGGCGCCAAGCAGGCGGCAGATTTTATACGTGAAACCATGCCGCTTGTTGACATGCCCATCCAGGAGATTTGCTACCTTGAGCTGTCTGCCCCTTCCATTGAAGAAGGACTTCGCACCTGTGTAGAAAGAGGAGCAACGGATATCACTGCGATTCCGTTTCTCCTCCTGACAGCAGGCCATGCAAAAGAAGACATTCCAGAAGAGCTTGCAAAAGCAGCCAAGCTTTTTCCTGACGCTGTAATTCGTTACGGACGCCCGCTGGGTGTACAGGAACAAATTATCGATGTGCTCATCGACCGGATGAAAGAAGCCGCGCCGATTTCAGCGGATGCGTCGGTTCTGCTTGTAGGACGGGGAAGCAGTGATCCGGCAACAAAGGAAGACTTCGGCCACATTCTCGATCTTTTTCAATCTAAAACCAAGTTAACTGATGTGACTATTGGATATATGGCAGCTTGTGAACCTTCTTTTGAAGACGCTCTTCGCCAGGCGGTAGACAGGGAGCCTCATCAGCTGTTTATCGTCCCTTACCTGCTTTTTACCGGTATATTGACGAAAACGATGGAACGAGCTGTGAAAAAACTGAATTCAGCGAGCGAGATTCATCTTTGCCGCCATCTCGGGTATGACCCGGTTATTGGCCGTATTTTAGCACAGCGCGTAGCAGAAGCTGCCCAATCGGAGCCTGTATGTTTCCCATCATGATTGACTTGATCGGACAAAAGGTTGTCATTGCAGGCGGCGGTCCGATCGCTTTTCACAAAACCGAGAATTTACTCCGGTTTGGTATACGGCCGCACATTGTCAGCCCCGATTTTCACCCGTCTATTGAACAATTGGCTCTTGAAGGAAAAGCAGTGCTTCATCGTAAGAAAGTCGAGTGGAGCGATCTTGAGGATGCCTTTTTAATTATGCTTGTCACAGACGACAAGCAGGCAAATGCCAAAATGGCTGAGCTTGCTGTCCATCATGGAAAACTCGTTGTCCATGCAGAGCATAATGATCTTGGCAATGCACAGATTCCTGCTGTCATGATGCGCGGAAAGCTTATGATCAGTGTGTCTACAAGCGGCGCAAGCCCATCTCTCTCCACCCAAATCCGTAATCACCTGGAAGAAGAATTTGACGAGCGTTATGAAGCGTATGTAGATTTTTTGTATGAGGTCCGCCAGTATATTAAACGGCATATTCCTGAACGCCCTGAACGGCGAAAGTGGCTGAAAAGGGCAGCAGAGAATGATTATTTGGAATATCCAGAGAAAAGAAAACAATACATGGCGGATCTCAAAGAGGAGTATCCCGCCCTGTAGACTACAGGAGGAACGGAATGGAACGTTTTATCATCTTTGCACTCGTCGGGCTTGCTGCCCAGCTTGTGGACGGGGCCCTTGGAATGGGCTACGGCCTGACATCAACAACGCTGCTTTTATCTGCGGGAATTGCTCCGGCGGTTGCCTCGGCTTCTGTTCACATGGCAGAGGTCGTGACAACGGCAGCATCGGGCATTAGTCACCGGAAATTTGGAAATGTTGATAAAGCCATGCTGAAAAAACTCATTATCCCTGGCTCTATTGGTGCGTTTGCCGGTGCAACTTTTCTAAGCAATCTGACGGGAGAATATGTACGTCTTTACGTTTCTACGTTCCTGCTTTGTCTCGGGCTGTTTATACTAGGCCGTTTCCTTTTATTAAAGAATGCACAAAAGCAAGCGCCAAAAGCGCCAACGAATCGCTTTTTTATCCCTCTGGGACTTATCGGCGGTTTTTTTGACGCCAGCGGGGGCGGAGGCTGGGGACCTATTGCAACACCGGCTTTGCTTTCAAAAAAAGGCATGGAGCCCCGAATCGCTATTGGAACAGTAGCGGCCAGTGAATTCGCTGTTGCGCTGTCCGCCACAATTGGATTCATGATTTCACTTGGCCCTGAGAAAATCAACTGGCTGTGGGCAGGAGCGATTATGCTTGGCGGTATTATCGCAGCGCCGATTGCCGCCTTTATTGTGAAAAGCCTGCCAACACGCGTGTTAGCGGTCATTGTAAGCGGCATGCTGATTTTCACAAATTTAAATGCCATTTTTAAATATACGGATATCCCTGGTTCAGCCCAATCTGCAGTATTTATTGTGCTTATTATGATCTGGATTCCACTAACGGTTTATATGGTTCGAAAAGAAAAGCAAATCGCCCGCAGTGAACAAAAAAGAGTATCTTAAAAACAAGGCCTGTGACAGGCCTTGTTTTTTTATAACCAAATCAGAAAAATCGGGTATACTAAAAGTAAACAAAGGAGGGAGCCACATGAAAATTCAGTTTGCTGCACTGGAGTCGTTTGTCAATGAAAAACGTCCTTCGGTGAACGCACAGCTGTATGCAGCTCAAAAAAGCGGTCCTTCTATTAAACGATCCCGCATTCGTTCTAAAGGAGAATCGGAGGCGCTTACCGCTCTTGTTTTGGCCAAAAAACAACGTGCTGTGCAGGAAGGTACTTTTGTTATTAAAGAAGCGGGGAAGATTTATTTTGACGCCTATTGATGCCTTACGCGCCCAACTAGAGACTTTAAAGAAGCTGCCGATCCGTGAGCGCATGTTTGAATTTGCGGGCCTTGTAACGGAATATATGAGCGCATTCGGCATTAAGCCTGTAGTCGTCGGCGGCCTGGCGGTGGAGCTATATACGCTAAACCATTACACGACACACGATATTGATTTTATTTCCAGTGGATGGGAGCAATTTAACAAGCTGCTGACAGATGAATTGGCGTTTAAGCGGACAGCGCGCGAATGGTACCATGAAGAACTTGAAATTGCTATTGAAATCCCTTCCAGTGATTTGGAAGGAAGCGCGGAAAAAGTGGTTGAAATCGAATTAAAAAGCGGCCGCAGCATTTTTGTGATTGCTGTGGAAGATATTATTATACACAGACTTGAATCGGTGCTCGTCTCCAATGTCCAGTTTCCTGAAGACCATGAAGATTATCAATGGGCATACCGGATGTTTTTGCTGCACAGGGATGATTTAATCGACCGCGAGTACTTAAAGCAAGAATCGCTTAAAACAAAAACAAATAAATGGATCCAGGACTGGATAAAAACTGAAGTGTAAAATTTCTCTTTTTTCTCATTGTTACAAGTTTACTTCTGAAATGAGAAAAAAGATATCTGACTTTCTATAATAAATATTATGTTAACTTTAAAATAAAAAAAACGAAACAAGCCTTTTATATATTCCCCCTTTTTTCCTTCCTTTCACTTCATATCCAGATTTTACTTATCAAACAGTTTTCGTTCGATTTTGTCCTCGTATTGCTTAAACATCGCGGAATTCGTTTTAATTCTTCTTTTAGACAGCAGCTGATTGTAACGAAGCCTTTTTTCATTCAGCTGCTCGTTTAACGACCGTACCTGGTCTGGATCGTCACAATTGCTTACTAACCGTTCGAGCTCGCGGATATCCTGGCGCAAATGAGCATCTTCCTGTGTAAAACCAGCATTTTTCAGCATTCTTGCAGCCATTCGCATTTCCGGCGGCAGTGATGCAAATTCATCCTTCGGCAGCGGTTTTCCAGCACCTGGCAGGCGGTCAAATGCGCCTTCCTCCATTGCTTTCTTGATCCGTTCTTCAGCAATCCGGAATGAATCCATGTATATTCCTCCATTTTCAATTGAGTGATCTTTATTATAGCAAGATCCGAAACAAAACACCGGAAATAAGCCCTTTTTTAACTTGGCAGTACTTTACATACAGCGTTCTGTAAAACAGTTTTATAGACATATTTTCACGAAAGAATCTACTAAGAATTTTCATTTTGTACAAACAAAGGCGAAAACTGTTGAATTTTTTGTGACACTGTCGTGAAAATATTGTTTTTTGCGGCTAATAGGATTAGCATAGAGAGTGGTGAAAAGATCGTTACAACTAGGTTTATCTACTGAAAACAAGCAATTGTGAAGTTGTTAACATTCTTTACGCTTTGAACTACGGAACTACATAAGAAAGGGGTACAGCATGAAAAAGAAATGGTTGTTATTATCAGCGATTTTCACTATTGCTACAGTGCTTGCAGGATGCGAAAATCCGCTAATGGTACTTGATCCAAAAGGGCCGAATGCCAAAACGCTATCTGACACCATTATTATGTCAATCATCGTGATGTGCGGTATTTTGTTTGTTGTTTACGTGTTGTATGCGTACATGCTTATCAAGTATCGGGCGTCCAGAATGGGAGAGGATTACGAGCCTCCTCACGAACATGGGAGCACAAAACTAGAAATTATTTGGACGGTTATTCCGATCATAATTGTTGTGTTTTTGTCCGTTATCACAGTTCAATCAACAAGTAAGGTGGAAAGCAAGCCGGTTGGCTATGAAAATGAAGAGCCGCTTGTGATCTATGCAGCATCGTCTAACTGGAAATGGCATTTCAGCTATCCAGAGGAAGGCATTGAAACAGTTAACTATGTAAACCTTCCGGTAGATCGTCCAGTAGAGTTCCGTTTGTATTCATACGGACCAATCACGAGCTTCTGGATTCCACAGCTGGCTGGTCAGAAGTATGCGATGAGCGCCCACGTTACAAAGATTCATATGGCAGCAGATGTGCCGGGATCATACATGGGCCGTAACTCAAACTTCAATGGTCAAGGTTATGCTCAAATGGAATTTGAAGCACAGGCAATGACACAAGCGGATTACGACGAATGGGTAAATGACGTCAAAACAACAGCACCGAAGCTGACTGACGCTGATTACGATAAGCTGCTTGAAACAGATTTCGTAGGCCGTAAATCGTACTCATCTACTCATCTTGAGTTTAACCCGCCGCCAGAAGGACAGCATCATGGAACACCTAATGAAGGAACACCTAACACAGAAGAAGATGGAGACAAAACAGCTCCTTCTTCAGAGCCGCACACCCATCCGAATCATACTGAGTGATGGACACAACAATGAAAGGAGACACTTAACATGGAGTCGCATGAGCAACAATTTCTCATTCTTAACGAACCCATGATCGTCGGAGCGATGATCAGTATTGTGGTCGGTGCGCTATCCCTTTTTATTGGGATAACCTACTTTAAAAAGTGGGGCTACTTATGGCGTGAATGGATCACAACGGTTGACCATAAAAAAATCGGCGTTATGTACATCTTAGTCGCCCTTGTAATGCTATTCCGTGGAGGCGTTGACGCCCTCCTCATGCGCGGACAAACAGCGATGCCGGAAAACGGCCTGCTTGATGCGCAGCATTACAACGAAATCTTTACAACACACGGCGTTATCATGATCCTATTTATGGCGATGCCATTTATCATTGGATTAATGAACGTTGTCACACCACTTCAAATTGGTGCGCGTGACGTAGCATTCCCGCGCCTGAACTCCGTCAGCTTCTGGCTGTTCGCGGTTGGGACAGGCTTGTTTAACATTTCATTTATCATCGGGGGATCACCGGATGCCGGCTGGTCTGCTTACTTCCCGCTGGCGAGCTTGGAATTCAGCCCGACAGTCGGAAACAACTATTACGCAATTTCCCTGCAAATCGCAGGTCTTGGTACATTGGCAACAGGGATTAACTTCCTTGTAACGATTTTGAAAATGCGTGCACCAGGCATGACATTAATGAAGATGCCAATGTTTACGTGGTCTATCTTGATCACAAACGTTATCATCGTGTTCGCGTTCCCTGTTTTAACAGTAGCACTTGCATTGATGACAATGGACCGTCAGTTTGGAACGAAGTTTTTCGCCATGCAGGACGGCGGAATGGACATGCTCTGGGCCAACCTATTCTGGGTTTGGGGACATCCTGAAGTATATATCGTTATCCTTCCTGCTTTCGGTATTTACAGTGAAATTATTTCAACGTTTGCTCGTAAGAACTTGTACGGCTACAAATCAATGGTTATTAGTATGGTGGCGATTTCCCTTCTTTCTTTCGTTGTTTGGGCGCACCACTTTTACACAATGGGCCACGGCGTTATGGTCAACAGCGTATTCTCCATCACAACGATGCTGATTGCCGTTCCAACCGGTGTAAAAATATTCAACTGGCTGCTTACCCTTCATAAAGGGAAAATTAGTTTTACGACACCAATGCTTTATTCGCTTGCATTTATTCCGATTTTCACAATCGGTGGTGTTACTGGGGTTATGCTTGCGATGGCAAGTGCCGATTACCAGTACCACAACACAATGTTCCTAGTGGCGCATTTCCACTATGTATTGATTCCAGGTACGGTATTCGCCGTTATTGCCGGCTTCCATTTCTGGTTCCCGAAAGTCTTCGGTTTCCGCTTAAATGAAAAGCTTGGAAAACTTGCTTTCTGGTTTATTACAATCAGCTTTAACGTGGCGTTCTTCCCGCTGTTCATTCTTGGACTAAACGGTATGACTCGCCGTATGTACACATATTCTGAAAGCACTGGCTACGGCCCGCTTAACATGCTTTCATTCCTTGGCGCGGTTGGCTTGGGGATCGGCTTTATCATCCTCGTGTATAACCTGTACTGGAGTATCCGTTACAGCCCGCGCGATGAAACAGGCGATCCATGGGATGCCCGCTCTCTTGAATGGGCAACACACGGTCCTGTGCCGTTCTACAACTTTGCACGCATTCCACAAGTGAACGATCTTGATGCATTCTGGTATGCGAAAAAACACAACAAACCGCTTTGGAGCGGCCCAATTGAAAAAATTCACATGCCAAACAATAGCGGCATGCCGTTCCTTATGAGTGGCGCGTTTTTCGGTGCTGGCTTCTGCCTCGTATTCAGCTGGTGGATTCCAACCATTATTTTCACAATCTTGATCTTTGTCTTTATGGCCCTTCGTTCATTTGAACAAGATCACGGCTACTACGTTTCTGTCGAAGAAGTTGAACGGATAGAACGGGAACTTGGAGGTGAAAAATAATGAAAATTGATGAATCGCTGCCGCTTGAGTACAGTACAGAAGAAAACCGGCTGAAGATTCTCGGCTTCTGGATTTTCCTTGGCGCCGAGATCGCCCTTTTCTCCACGCTGTTCGCGGTTTACTTTACGCTTCATAACGGCCACGGAGATGGACCGAGCGCAGAGGAACTGTTTAAGATTACGCCGGTTATGATCGAAACCGTTTTGCTTTTAACAAGTAGTTTTACGATCGGTCTTGGTATCCATGCGATGCGTCTTGGCTTGAAAAAAGCGATGATGACTTTCTTTGTGATCACCCTTGTACTCGGCCTTGGATTCCTTGGTACGGAGATTTATGAGTTTGTAGAATATATCCATGAAGGTGCCACAATTCAAACAAGCGCCTTTACATCAAGCTTGATGACACTGCTTGGCACGCACGGTGCGCACGTAACGTTCGGCTTTTTCTGGGGAGTAGCCATTCTTATCCAGGTAGCAAAACGCGGCTTGACACCGGAAACAGCGAACAAATCGTTTATCTTCTCGCTTTACTGGCACTTCCTAGACGTTGTCTGGATCTTTATCTTCAGCTTCGTTTATTTGAAAGGAATGATGTAAGATGATGAAGCAATTGTTCCCGAAGCAGCACGTGATGGGCTTTGTGTTTTCAATGGTCCTCTCGATTGTTGCCTTGGCGGTTCTCGCTTTTGATATGTCATACAAGATGGGGATGGCGATCCTGCTTGTTACCGCTATTGCGCAAGCCTTGGTTCAGCTTCTTCTCTTCATGCATATCGGAGAATCAGAAGACAAAAACACACTTTACACAAACATCATTTACGCTTTGTTTGTTGGTGTTGTAACGATCCTTGGAACATTGTTCACCATGATCTGGGGTTATATGTATTAAGAAAAAACCGGAGCGATTTGCTCCGGTTTTTTATATCTTCTCATACCTTGAACTTACTTTCTCTATTAAAATGAATACTAGCCATATGCCAAAGATCCACATTGAACTCACAAGGATGGTTGCACCGATAATGGACATCATGTACCCTTCATTGTAACCGCTTGCAAAAAGACTCACAAGAAAGATTAATCCGCCAATAACACAGCCCGCGCCTGAGAAATACTTGATAAACGAAAGTATTTTCACTTGCTCTTCTGTCATTTTTTATCAGCTCCTTCTTACTATCTATTTTACGCATGTTCACAAAATTGTCAAATATTTTTCTTGAAATGTTCAAAATTATTTCAAAAAATAAACACAAAAAAACAGGAAGAGGCAAATCTTCCCGCCGGGTTATAATGTATGAAGCCTTTTAAGCAAAGGTTTTTTCCAGCTCTCGGCCAGTTCTTCAAGATCAGCAAGCTTTTTGATATCTTCTTGTGAGGATTCTTTTTTCTTCATAATCTGGTTGGCTTCTTCAACGGTTATAGCAGCTGGATGAATGTGTATACGTTCCAGGCGGCTTTCTGCTCCTACCTTTCCTTCTGTTAAAACGCGAAAGTAAAAGCCTGTATAGCCTGTTTCATCCACCAGCGAAACAAGCGTTGGTTCACTATAGCGTGCAGCCAGTTTAAAACACGGCTGCCGCGGCTGGCTGATTTGCACTACCGCTTCACCAAGCTGAAAAATATCCCCGATATGGACGTCTGTTTCAAGCAGTCCGGCTGCTGTAATATTTTCACCAAACGCAGCTTGCGGCATCGGCCTGCCCAGTGTTTCCGCCCAGTATGTATAGTGCTCATACGGGTATACACAAACCGCTTTGTCTTCCCCGCCATGATGAACAAGATCTGCCTGTCCATCTCCTTCGAATCCTGTTCTCGATAAAAAAATGGCCTGTTGCACAGGTGCCTTTTGAATGCCGGATTGAACAATTTTTTTTCCATACGGCAAATCAGCCGGTTTGCCGACGTTAACAGATAGAACTTTCATGTATATCCCACCTTAAAAATAATCAGGAATCGGCTCCTGCAGTATGCGCTCATATAAAAACTGATCTGCCCGGACCATACATAAGCCATGGGCATGATGCTGATAAGCAGGAGGCAGCGCTTGAAAGCCAAGCCTTTCATAATAAGCTGTGCCGATTTCACTGTAAAGCATAAACGCAGCAGCCGGGTGCTTGTCCATGCATTGTGTAAGAAGAGCTGTACCAAGCCCCTGTCCCCTGAAACCAGGTTCAACGACAACAGAGCCAATGCCGTACAAGTAAGGGCGCAGCCGAAGCAGCATTAATGAGGCCGCAATCTCCCTGTCCGCGCCTTCTAACACATAACGGGTACCGTAAGCTTCCTCTTTTTGATTGTCTTCTATGTACTCGGCAAGCGACCGTCCTTTGGGCCATTCCCGGTGCCCAAGCTCATAAAGTTTTTGCCGTTCCTCTGGCAGTGCTTCACGCAGCAGCATCTATTCTTTCCTCCTTTCTTTTCCATCGTACAAAAAAACCGTCCCCAAACGCAAGGACGGTTTTTTGTTCTTTAGACGCCTACAGGCTGCATTGCTGGCGCGTATGTTTGCTGAATGATCTTCATATCCGCTTCAGCCAGCTGCGGTACTTGATAATAGCCGTTTTTATTTTGATAAATCGAAATTTCATATGCCATCTCAATGCAGTTCGGAAGAGAATCCGCTAAAACGCGGCGGACAACCGGGTTTGTACATTCAAGAGCGGCCATTGTTTTAAATGTAGATGCCGATTTATGAGCGCCGAGAAGAAAGGTTGAAATCACTTGGTCATTAATTTCATTTTCCGACCCAACCGGAGCTATTGGCTCTTTTGATTGAAGGCCGTATTGGAAGTTGTTGTCCTGTTTCATTTTATAGCTTTTTGTTGGAACGGCAGGATCTTTTCCGGAACGGAAACAGTCAAGTGTCGTATTGTATTCCTGCTCGATAAATGTATACTGGCGGTTTAGGATATCAAGCAGTTCTGAATCCTTTACCATTGGGCGCAGCATTGTGATTTTGTTTAATGTGCTGACTGTCATAGTGAGTACTTCGCGAACATCAAGCAGCTCGTGTGCGCTATGGTTAAATTGCGGTGAAGTCATCTAAATCGCCTCCTGAATAAAGTGTGATGCTCAAATAGTGTGTGGCATCCAACTCGATTTATTCAGAAATGAGCATGGTTGATGTTGTCACTTGCGACCTGAACGTGTAAAAATGGTATATATTAAAATAAAAGATCCAAACTAAAGGAGTATGCCTTATGAATAAAAAAGATCTTGAGGAACACATTATAAATCAATACAAACAGGATGAGCATATGATGGTGCTTGTGTTTGCGCAGTGGTGTGTAAACCATGACCTTGATCCAGCCGACTTATATAAGCGTGCGTATCCAGGCCAAAAGGAGAACGATGTGTTAAACCAGGCAATCGAATTAACCGTGCCGAAAGAAGAAGCCGGCCATATTTCGGATGAAACCCTCCTGAATGTCTTATCTCTTTATGGCAACGACGACCTTGCTTTTGTGGTAAGCGAGGAAATGAGAAAATGCACGAAAAAACCGGATTGAGCTACTCAATCCGGTCCTTACTTATGTTAACCCTGACTCGGGGCGCCAGGTTGCCCGGTTATCATCTTCGATAATGCCGAGTGTCACATCACTGATTTCACTTTCCTCTAAAAGCCGATTTTTTACGCGGAATTTAATATCATCGGCTTCGGCAAGGGAAAGGCCTTTTCGAAGCTCTATCACCCCATCTACATGATAAAAGCGGCCTTCCTGTATAATACGCAGGTGGTGGATATCGACTGTATCTTCATCCTGTAAAATGGTATTGGCTGTTTTTTGTTCAATTTCAACCGGTGCCGCTACGCCAATTAAGCCAATCATATTATCATACCCAACACGAAATGCTACACCTACCATTAATAAACCGATCAAAATGGTAATCACGCCATCCGCGGCCAAAATGCCAAAAAACTGAGCAAGCGTAATGCCAATAATCGCTAAAATCGCTCCGGAAGTGGCTACAAGATCTTCATAAAAAACAAGCCGGGTTGCCGGCGACGCTTTACCAACGTTTTTAAATGCCTGTATAAAAACATTTCCTTTTTTCTCTACGCGTGCTTCCTCTAAAATTTCCTTCATGGCTTTAAACAAAATAAAGCCATCGATGATAACCGCGGCTAAAAGAACCATCACATTCAGCCAGAAGTCTGTTGCCTGTTCAGGATGCTGAAGGAGCTTCCAGCCTTTTAAAATGGTCTCATACGCCATAATTGAAACGACAATCACGGCAATCATGCAAAAGATATTCACCAGCCGGCCAAATCCTGTTGGAAACCTTTTTGAAGGCCGCATTTCAGCCAGTGCACTTCCGAAATAAACAAATCCTTGATTAATGGCGTCTGCCAGTGAATGCATGGCAGAAGCAAACATCGTTCCGCTTCCGCTAAAAGCAGCGGCGATAAATTTTAAAACCGCTAACACTGTATTGCCCAATGCTGCAATACCCGATGACGTGTTTCCTTTTCGCATTAATGAACCAATTCCCATAAGCCGCCTCCTTTTTTCTATATCTATACCCGATAAAAAGGATACCTACTCTTGAAAGATAAACAGCACACTTCCATCCTTTCTTCTTTAGAGAAATAATTTTTATGGACATATAACGGCCGGCCGCCGCCCCTGCAAAATCGAAAACAAGCTTCCCTGCATTCTTTTTTCATTTCCTATCTCCGCCATTCTCATGAGTCAACATCCTTATACGAGCTTTTGATGAAAAGGAAGGGCCATTCTGAAAGAGCCAGGCCTCCATTCTTTTAAAAAGGACAGCGTTTGATTGGCGTTCTTTAAGGTAATAGGGTAAGAAATAAAAAGCTTTGAGAAGAAAGAAGGGATAGGATGTTTTTTTGGTGGAGTTTCGTTTTGGCCATTGGATTGGCCCTCCTTCACTTTTTTTCGAAAAACATGGCGTTTCTGTCAGTGAATCCGCGCAGCCGGTTTCTTTCTATTGCTGGCGGAATTGCCGTCGCGTATGTGTTTATTCATCTTCTTCCCGAATTACACCGCTACCAGAATGAAATCGAAAAAGAGATGAAACAGGGCGTGCTCGGCTATATGGATAACCATATTCTGTTCGTTTCCCTGCTGGGCCTTGTTGTTTTTTATGGATTGGAGCGCCTCGTGAAAGTGTCCAAACGGAAAGGAGCAGGCAGGGAAGCAAATAAAGCGTCTGCCGGTGTATTTTGGCTTCATATGGCTTCATTTTTTCTTTATAACATGGTGATTGGCTATCTTTTAATTCGTGAGGAGTATGAGAGCACTTGGGGCATGTTCTTTTTCTTTTTAGCCATGGGTGTTCACTTCGTTATTAATGACCACAGCCTTCGTGAAGCCCATGAAGCTGTGTATGATCGATATGGAAGGCTGCTTTTAACAGCTGCTATCCTGATCGGATGGTGCATCGGGGCCGTAGCAGAGGTGAATGAATTAATTATCTCGCTCCTTGTTGCCTTTATTTCCGGAGGCGTGATTTTAAACGTAATGAAAGAAGAGCTGCCGGAGGAAAGAGAAAGCAGCTTCGGTGCTTTCAGCATGGGGATCGCAGCATATACTGCGCTTTTATTGCTCATTTAAGGAAGCAAAGCGGCCGGTCATTTCTTTTAAACGTGATCCAGGCGGACACAAAAAAAGCCGGGAAGACCCGGCTTTTTATTTTACGATATTTGCTTTTTCGAGCGTGTTCATCATACTTTGTATGTAGCTTGCCTGCTGCTTTCTTGCCTGTTCTTCCTTGCTGCTTGTACTAAAAGCAGCGTACATTGCGACCTCGTCATTCACAGCGTCCTTTAGTTCTTCCCACATCTTTTTGTAATCCATTTTCGAACCACCTTTTGTATGGTAATAAACTGTTAACTTATTTTATAACGGACGCCCTTATGCTCGCAATCCCTTTTTACTGTTTATGCCAGATTTCTTTCCTGTTTTTTTATAAAAATGCTCGTTAAAATAAGCTTTCTTAACGGACGTAAGACGTTTCCCGGGGGGTGGATAATTAGGTGTATTTTTTCGATTAGAGTTTGAGAAAAGGGAAAGGTACATACAGAACCCTGTACCATCTGTCCAATATCCTTCTTTCCCGTCTTGTTCTTTTTTGTAAAAACAAGAAAAAAGAGGATGTACGCCATAAAGCTGCTTCCCTTTCTAGGAAAGCAGCTTTATTGGGTTCAGCCTCTGCCCGCTTGAAAACCGGGATACTTCGTCATGCCTCCGTCCGCAAAAAGCGTGATGCCTGTTACGTAGCTTGATTCTGAAGAAGCAAGCCAGGCGGCAGCAGCCGCGATTTCTTCCGGTTTTCCGATATAACCCATTGGAATGAGCGATTCGACGTCTGCTTTTGCCTTCGGATCCGAAAACTTCTCGGCATTAATCGGCGTATCAATGGCTCCAGGTCCGATGCTGTTCACACGGATGCCTTTCGGGGCATATTCAAGCGCCAATGTCTGCGTCAGCATGTTCACGCCGCCTTTACTAGCCGCATAATGGACAAAATGCGGCCATGGGATCACTTCATGAACGCTGGACATATTAATGACATTTCCTTTAATCCCGTGATCGAGCATATAAGAGATGGCTTCACGGCAGCCGAGAAACATTCCGGTTAAATTGGTGTCTATGACTTTGTTCCAATCATCCAGGCTCAGCTTTTCGGATGGAACCTCATTTTCAATTCCGGCGTTGTTAATCATGATATCAACAGAGCCGAACGCTTCTGCTGTTTTTGTAATCAAGGCTTTTACATCCTGCTCCTTTGACACATCTCCCTGCAGCCAAATCGCTTCCCCGCCGGCTTGCTGTACTTCCTGGGCTACCTTTTTCCCGTCTTCTTCATTTTGATAATAATTTACGGCTACCTTCGCGCCTTCACGCCCAAAGCGGACAGCCATCGCCCGGCCCAGCCCTGAAGAAGCGCCGGTAATCACCACTGCTTTTCCTTTTAAGTCAGGATACATGCTTCTTCCTCCTTTAGTGATATTACGTTTTTGTAAAACCGACGAGCACGCCGCCGGCTGCGATAAGCAGACAGCCCGCGAGCACAAGGACAAGCTGCTTTTTCGTTTTCTTTTCTCCTAATAGAAAAATGCCGCCCAGTGTTGAAATGATGACACCCGTTTGAGACAAGGAGAAGCTGGTGGCCACGCCGATCCGGGGTACGGATAAAAGCAGTCCGAGATTGCCGATGCCCCAAAGAATGCCAGACAAAGTATTGCGTAAAGCATACTTGTTAAAGGGCTTATGTTTAAGCGTCAGCAGCACGGCTCCAATAAACATACCGATCGCTTGAGGCAGAATAGCGGCCCAGCTGTCGATGTTGAACCAGCGGATAATCACAACATAGAGCAGGTATCCCGCTGTCGAAATGAGCAGCAGAAGCAGCCCTTTTCGCCGGCTGCCCGATCTTTTACTTGGGTCTTCTCCGCCTCCTGTAATCGATGTCAGTACGACCCCTGTGATAATCAGTACGATCGATATAATCCCTAGTAAAACCGCTGTAGCAGTCGTCCACTCTTTAAAGACAATAACGCCAAAAAGAGTCGTAGCGGCCAGCTGCATACCAGTAGAAATCGGAACGGCTTTTGAAACGCCAAGATGCGGTACACTGCCGAGCTGGTTTTTCTGGCCAACTGCCCAGAAAAGGCCGGAAACAACACCCGCCATCCAGGCCGTTGTATTCACAAAAGGCTGGGCCCACAGATACATACCGAAAGCAAACACAAGCGCTCCAATGGTAATGCCGAGAGTCTGGCTATGAGAATCGCCGCCTAATTTTACGCTCACCAATACGATACTTCCCCATGTCAAAGCAGGAAGAAGTGCAATTAAAATCGTTATCATTCTAAGTCCCTCAGTTCTTCTGTTCTTGGGCATCTACAGGTTATGAGCGCTCTATCTATACAGAAGATAGCTTTTGTCCAATGCAAAACGATTATACGCAAAAAAACGCTTAGTCTTAAACTAAGCGTAATCGGCAGAACCACATTTTTATGAAAGCGTATACAAAAAACCTGTAAAGAATGGGACCCTTGCTGTTCACGGCAGCTCAGGCGTGCCGTTGATCTGATGTTTCATCATTCATAACCTGCTCAGCCCGGCCAATATAGTGCACACCCTCCATCAGCTGCGAAGCATCACAAATTAAATGAACCAGTGTTTCTTTTTTCGTCCATGCAATTAAATCATTCGCCAGAATAGGCTTTTGGCACTTGCTGCAGCACCAATTTATGTTTCGCTTCATTTTGTCCACGCACCCTTTTTTTCTTTCTATCATACCGTTCCATAAAAGAAAAGCGTGTCAAACGACAACCGATTTTTTTGGCATGTTTTGTCGAATGCTTTTCCTTTGTTCTATATCGCCATGCGGACACATTACCTTCGTGATACATATGATGAAGAGCAGGATTTAAATTTAATGGGCGGAGGGGAAGCAATATGTATCCATACTGGCATCCTTATTATGGTTTTTATGGCATGATGCCTTACGAAGCTGTCCCAGCTGACGTGATCAGCGCGCAGGGGCAGCCAGACAGATTAGGACGTCGCTGGATTGTTCAAGAAGGTGCCTGGCGGGCCGTCTGGACGCGGCGTGGAAACAGTAACGTGTTTGATGGAAGATGGTCGCTGGCAGGTCAGCCGGATATCACGGCCGTTCTAACCATTTATACAGCTGGATCCTTTGTTTTTGTGCTGCGCCGAAACAGCAGCGATGGGAACAACTGCAATTATACAGGAAACTTCGGTGCTGACGGCCGGACGGTAAGCGGACAATTTATTTGTAACCGCGGCGGCGGCACGTGGAGTGCCGTAATTGAACGGCGCCAGCAGCCCGATGACCGGGACCGGCTCGGCCGGAGATGGGATGAGCAGGAAGGCGCCTGGCGCGGGGTATGGACACGTCGCGGGAATAGCAACATCTTTGATGCAAGATGGACACAGCCCGGTCAAACGCCTGTTACCGCTGTTTTAACGATTACACTGCAAGGAAATAACGTCCGCATTCAAAGACGAAACAGCAGCGACGGAAACAACTGTGACTACAGAGGCACACTGTCTGCAGACGGCAGAACAGCGTCCGGCCAATTTACCTGTGACCGCGGCGGCGGCAGCTGGAGCGCTACGATTACGCGGTAACGCAAAAAGGCTTCCGGATAACCGGAAGCCTTTTGATTATTCGCCTGCTTTTTCTGCCAAGTATTCCCATCTTTCCATCATGTGATCAAGCTTTTCTTTAAGTTCTGTTTCTTCTGCCATTAACAGATTTAATTTCTCAAAATCACTGCCAGCAGTCGCCATTTCCTCTGAGATCGCTGCCAGCCGCTGCTCTGCGGCTTCCATGTCATCCTCAATCGTTTCCCATTCGCGTGTTTCCGAATACGACATTTTCTTTTTTCGTTCCGGGCGCGGCGGTGCAGCTGCCGCTTTTGGCTTCGCTTCTTCAACAGGTGCCTCCTGCTTTTCTTCCAAAAACTCAGAGTAGCTTCCGTAGTAAAAATCGACGGTACCCTGCCCTTTGAAAACAAGCAGCTGGTGACACACTTTATCAAGGAAGTAGCGGTCATGGGATACCGTTACCACTACACCGGAAAAGTGTTCCAAATAGTCTTCTAAAATCGTCAGGGTCTGCGTGTCGAGATCATTCGTTGGTTCGTCTAGTAAAAGAACGTTTGGTGCGGACATTAAAATATTTAATAAATAAAGGCGCCGCTTTTCCCCGCCTGAAAGCTTTCGGATCAATGTGCCATGCGTATGCATAGGGAACAAAAACTTTTCCAGCATCTGTGCAGCTGAAACGAAGCTGCCGTCTTTAAGCTGAATTGATTCGGCGGTTTCCCGAATGTACTCGATCATCCGCATGCTCTCGTCCATATCTTCGTTTTCCTGTGTATAGTATCCGATTTTCACAGTCTGCCCCTGGTCCAGACTGCCGGCATCTACTGTCTCCCGGCCGGCGATAATATTAAGCAGTGTGGATTTCCCGCTGCCGTTGCGTCCGACAATTCCAATCCGGTCCCCCCGTTTAAACAAAAAGGAAAAATCGGTTAAAATCGCCTGGCTGCCAAAAGATTTTTGAATGTTTTGAAGCTCGAGTACTTTTTTGCCAAGACGGGCGCCGCCAAGGTCCATTTGAAGGGATTCGCTGCTGTGCTTCTGTTTCACTTCCGCATCCAGGACTTCAAAGCGCTGAATACGGGCTTTTTGTTTGGTTGTGCGGGCTTTGGCTCCTTTGCGCATCCAGGCAAGCTCTTTTTTAAACAAGCTTTCTTTTTTGCCCTGCTCAAGCGTCTCGTTTTCTTCCCGAATAGCTTTTGATTCGAGGAAGTCTGCATAATTGCCTTTGTACTCATACAACTTTCCGCGCTCAAGCTCCCAAATTTTATCCGCGACGGCATCGAGAAAATACCGGTCATGCGTAACAAACAGCACCGCTTTCTGCGATTTCTTCAAGTATTCCTGAAGCCATTTAATACTGTCATAGTCCAAGTGGTTCGTCGGCTCATCCAAAATAAGCAGATCCGGTGTTTCAATGAGCGTTTTAGCAAGAGCAGCCCGCTTTTTCTGGCCGCCGGACAGTTCAGACAGCTTTTGCCCAAAATTCGGCAGGCCCAGCTTTGTTAAGATCGTTTTGGCTTCCGCACTTGTATCCCATGCGCCCAGGTCAGCCATTCGCTGCTGCTGCTTCATAAGCTCCTGCTGCACCGATTCGTCTTCGGCATTTTCCTGCAGCCGAAGAAGCGCCCGCTCATACTCTTTAATTGCCGAAAAAACCGGTGATTGGCTGGCATATAAATAATCCATAATAGTCAGGTTTTCATCAAAGTCCGGATTTTGGGACAGGTAGGAAATCGAATAGTCATTCGGATGGTCCTTTTTTCCTTCGTCCCAGTCATCCAGGCCGGCAATCACGTTTAAAAGTGTTGTTTTGCCAGTTCCATTGATACCGAGAATACCAATTTTATCTCCTTCTGTGATCGAAAAAGAAATATGCTGAAACAGCTCTTTTTCCCCTACTGTTTTTGTTACGCCTTCCATTGTAAAAACGTTCATGGTTTTCCCCTTTTCATGCTGGTCTTTTTTCATTTTACCATTCTTACCTGTATAATGGACCCGAGGTGGTTGAATTGGTTAAAACGATTTTGCTCTCCGGCTACAAAAGCCATGAGCTTGGCATATGGGATCAAAAACACCCTGGCATTTCCGTGATCAAACTTGCCCTTGAGGGGCGGCTGCGTACGCTTATTGACGAGGGGCTTCAGTGGGTGATTATCGGAGGACAGCCCGGCGTGGAGCTGTGGGGAGCGGAAGTGGTTTTTTCCTTGAAAGAAGAGTTTCCGGACTTAAAGCTCGGTGTTCTAACCCCTTTTTTAGAGCAGGAAAAAAACTGGAAGGAAGAACGGCAGGATTACTATAACAGCATTATCGACCAGGCCGATTTTGTAGATGCCGTATCTAAAAAGCCGTACATAGGGCCCTGGCAGTTCAAAGCGAGAGATGAGTTTTCACTCGACAATACGGACGCGCTTCTGCTCGTTTACGATGAAGAAAGAGAAGGGTCGCCCAAGTTTTTAAAAGCAGCAGCGGATAAACGGACGGAACAAGGCGATTATGCGGTTTTCATGATCACGATGTATGACCTGCAGACAGCAGCGGAAGAGCTGCAGGAGCGGGAGCGTACCGACTTTTATTAAATCGGCAGCATGACCCGTAAAAAAAGGAACCTGATTCAGGTTCCTTTTTTGATTGCATCGTTTTATTTATATTCCACTGTAATATGAGCGGCAGCGTTCTCTGCCTGTTCACGCGCTTGCCCGACTGTTTCAGCACTGTTTAGCACAACAGCCATGCGGCGGCCTTTTTTTGTTTCCGGCTTTCCAAACACACGCACCTGCGTGTCGGGTGCTGCCAGTGCTTTTTCAACCCCTTTAATTTCATAAGAAGACTGCTCTTCCCAAGCTTTGATCGTACGGCTCGCGCCAGGTGAAAGAAGGCGGATTCCTGGAATCGGAAAACCAAGGACAGCCCGGATGTGGATGGCAAACTCAGATAAATCCTGGGTTACCATGGTCACCATTCCGGTATCGTGCGGACGCGGTGATACCTCGCTAAAGTAAATGCCGTTTTCGGTAATAAACAGCTCCACGCCAAATAAACCATAACCGCCAAGCGCATCTGTTATTTTTTGAGCAATTGCTTCTGCTTCTGCGATCTGGCCCTCCGTCATGTGATGCGGCTGCCATGATTCGATATAATCGCCGTCTTCTTGAATATGGCCGATTGGCGCACAGAAGGCCGTGCCGGAAACGGAACGGACGGTTAACAATGTAATTTCGGATTCAAACGTAATAAACTCTTCTACAATGACCCGTGTTTTTTTCGCCCGTCCTCCTTCAAGCGCGATATTCCAGGAAGACTCTATCTCTTCTTTTGAGCGGCAGACGCTTTGTCCTTTGCCGGATGAACTCATAATCGGCTTAATCACACATGGTGTACCGATCGTCTCTACCGCTTCCTGCAGCTCTTCAAGCGTATTGGCAAAAGCATATTTTGCAGTAGGCAGTCCCAGTGTTTCGCTGGCAAGACGGCGGATTCCTTCGCGGTCCATCGTTAAATTTGCGGCTTTCGCTGTTGGCACGACATGATATCCTTCTTCCTCCAGCTCGATTAGTGTCTCAGTCGCAATGGCTTCAATTTCCGGAATAATAAAGTCGGGCTTTTCCTGTTCAATTAGGGCACGCAGCGCTACCCCGTCCAGCATATTGATTACATGGGAGGAATGGGCAACCTGCATGGCGGGCGCCTGCGCGTAACGGTCTACCGCAATCGTTTTTACGCCAAGCCGCTGTGCTTCAATCACCACTTCCTTACCCAATTCTCCCGACCCGAGCATCATAATCGTTTTTGTTTTTAATCCAGTCATCTTCATATTCTCCTTAACATCCGCCATTGGTGGCTTTTTCTCTTCTTTTTCTGTTTCCGAATCCATTATAACACGCAAATAACGAACATATTCATTTGAATGCCAATAAATTATTCGCCTGACGGAACACGTTAACTTTTTAAAAAAGAGGGAAAACAGAAAACAGAATAAGAAAGCGGGTGACGGAATGATACAGAGCGATACAAATACATGCCTGTTATGTGAAAACGAGCAGTCTTTAATACCAATCAAACAGCACTTTATGTGCAGCGAATGCCTGGATGAAGGAAATGACTGGCGGCTGGCACAATGGGAATCGTGGTTTCAAAAGCGGATCAGCCGGTATTTGCATTTATGCCATAAATGCTTAAAAACGGATGATATCGAAGCAGTTCATCAAGCCCGGGTAACAGGAAGAAAGATCCTGGCTTTACTCCAGTTTTTAAACGTACCTAAAAATCATTCTGTTATAAAAGGGTTAAAAAACATCCATTCTTTGCTTAACCCGGTGCGTGAAGCCGATGTGTTTTTAGAGGCATTTGAGAGCCGGAACCATAAGGTTCACCAGCAGCTTTTTAAAAAGGTCCGCAAAAAACGAAAAAAGCTGCAAAAAAAGCTGCAGCAAGGCCTGCCTCCATTAATCGAAAAAGCGAGCCGCCGGCTGTCAGCTTTTGCTGCGGAGGAAATGCCTTTTTACGCATTATCCATTGACCCGGAGGCCCAAATCCTTTTGTTTGAAAACCAATTCAACGATAAAATTGAGCGATACAAGCAGTCCGTGGACGCATATGGGAAGCGGGCACCTGAATCCATTAAAGCTCTTCACAAAGTACGAATTCAATCTAAAGCGCTCCGCTACATGTACGCAGAGCTCGGCAGCTTGCTGGGACAGGACTTTTCAAAAAAAGAAAAGCATTACAAAGACATTCAAAGCCAGTTTGGCGAGATTAACGATGTGCAGGACTGGCTGAATAAGCTGGATCGTTACCAAAACAAGCTGGATGCTTCTGAAGAAGAAGTGGCTGCTGTCGAAAAAAAGTGGCAGAACCGATTAAAAGTGCTTCTCGAGGAAGTCGAACTTATACTCGTAGAAAACCGGGCAGGCTAATGTATGCCAATCCTGCCGCGCATTGAAATAATGATAAAAAAGCCGCCAACAGGCGGCTTTTTTATCATCCCTTATTTCGTATACGGGCAACTTCATCCGCCACAAACTGTACATTCGTGCCGACAATGACTTGAATACTGTTCGGGCCTACAATATGGGTGCCCGGCACACCGGTTGATTTGATTTTTACTTCGTCTACTGCTTTCATATCTCTGACTTCAACGCGCAGACGGGTCACACAGTTATCAATGGAAACAACATTGGCGTCACCGCCCAGCCCTTCGTAAATGACGGCTGCCATTTTCACGAATCGGCTTCCTGAAGCAGTATCTTCAATTTGTGCTGTTTCTTCTTCCCGCCCCGGTGTTTTCAAATCAAACTTTTGAATTAAAAACCGGAACATAACGTAATAAATCAGGCCAAAGACAAGACCCTGTAAAAGCAGCATATACGGCATGTTGGCGAGCGGCAGCCTTGAACTGAGTACAAAATCAACAAGCCCTGCACTAAAGCCGAAGCCTGCGGTCCAGTGGAAAAACGCAGCTACTGCAAGAGACAGCCCGGTCAATGCCGCATGCACGACATATAGCGCCGGTGCTAAAAACATAAAGGAGAATTCCAGCGGTTCTGTCACACCAGTGAAAAAGGACGCGAATCCAGCCGCAAGCAATAGAGACGCAGCCTGCTTTTTCCGCTTCGTTTTGGCTGTATGATACATCGCCAGCGCCGCAGCCGGAAGACCGAACATCATCACCGGGAAAAATCCCGCCTGGTACATCCCAGTTACACCTTTTTCACCAGTTCCGGACCAAAAATTGCCGATATCATTAATCCCCGCTACATCAAACCAAAAAACAGAGTTTAAAGCGTGGTGAAGACCGGTTGGAATCAGGAGACGGTTGAAAAAGCCGTACAAGCCGGCACCAATAAAATCAAGCTTGCTGATCGCCGTTCCAAATGAGACGAGTGCTGTGAAGATAACAGGCCAGACAAAAAACAATACACCGGAGATAACAAGCATCGCCACCGCCGTCATAATCGGCACGAGACGTTTGCCGCTGAAAAAAGCAAGCGCATCATGAAGCTGCACATGACTAAACCGGTTATACATCACAGAAGCCACAATACCCGATAAAATACCGATAAACTGATTCCCGATTTTTTCAAATGCCGCATTGACGTTTTCAGGGTCCGTCCCTTGCAGCATGGCCACCGAATCGGTTGACAGGAGTGTAGTAACTACGAGATAAGCAACCAGCCCGCTTAGCGCTGCCGATCCATCTTTGTCTTTTGACATGCCAAGCGCAACCCCGACTGCAAACAAAATCGCCATATTATCAATAATGGACGATCCCGCTTTAATTAAGAAAGCGGCGGCCGCATTGTCTGCTCCCCATCCGGCCGGATCAATCCAGTAGCCGATTCCCATCAAAATCGCGGCAGCCGGAAGTACAGCTACCGGCAGCATTAACGAACGGCCAATATTTTGCAGATATTTCATCATGAATATCCATCCCCCTTAAAAAGTAAATTAGAAAACGGTTTCGTTAACAGCACTTTATCACGCGTTAAGTATAGATGTCTATACCAATTAATGAAATTTTAAAAGTATAACCCCGTAAATTTTGAGAATAAAGCTGACAATTGGTATAGACAACTAGTTTTTAATCGGTTACACTGAAATTAAACATATACAAAATGAGGTGCTGTAAAATGAAGGAATATGTGATAAAAGGCGGCTCCGTTTATGCAGAAAACGAAGTATTTTCTCCTGGATTTGTTCATATAACAAACGGGAAAATTGCTGCTGCAGGCCCCTTGTCAGCGTGTCCATCTGACGTGCCGTCTATTTCCACTTCTGCTGAGTCAATGATTCTGCCTGGAGCCGTTGACATTCATATTCACGGTGCAGCCGGTGCCGATACAATGGATGCCACACAGGCTTCCCTGCATAAAATGGCGGCGTATCTTCCATCCGAAGGCACTACCACTTTTTTGCCGACGACTATGACACAAGCAAAAGAAGCAATTGAACAAGCGCTAAACTGCTTTTCACATTATGAACAAAAGCCGGGTGAAGCAGAAATAGCGGGTATTCATTTAGAAGGCCCTTTTATTTCTCCAAAACACCCTGGCGCCCAGCCGCGTGAAGCGATTCAGAAGCCGGACGTAGAGCAGTTTCAAAAATGGAATACGCTCTCCGGTGAAAAGGTCCGCCTCGTTACACTGGCACCCGAAGAAAAATACGGAATGGACCTTGTCGCTTATTTAACACAATCAGGTGTTACCGCATCCGCCGGCCATACCGATGCTACATTTGATGAACTCTGCAGGGCGGCCGAAGCCGGACTGACCCATATCACCCATCTCTATAATGGAATGCGGGGCATGCACCACCGTGAACCCGGTACTGCCGGAGGTGCCTTGCTTCACAGCGGGCTTTATGTGGAAATGATCGTGGACGGCATTCATATCCATCCGCAGATGGTGCGTCTTGCCTTCGAACAAAAAACAGCGGACCGGACTATATTGATTACGGATTCTATGCGCGCTAAAGGCGTACCGGACGGAGAGTATGAGCTTGGCGGACAGGCGGTCACCGTCCAAAACGGGAGGGCTGTTCTTGAAGACGGTACCCTGGCCGGCAGCACGTTATCTATGCAGGGAGCCATTCAAAACATGCGGAAGTTTACGGACTGCACGATACGGGATATTGTTAAAATGACCGCTGAAAATCCAGCTAAGCAGGTACGGCTGTTCGAGCGAAAAGGAAGTATTGCACCAGGAAAAGACGCCGACCTTGTCGTGTACGATGGACAGTTTTGTGTACAAAAAACGATTTGCCGCGGCGTTGTGGCATTCGAAAAGGAGAGGGAAAAATGAAGATCATCCGCGTTTCCGACTATGAAGCAATGAGCAAACGAGCCGCAGATGTTTTAATAAAAAAGATCAAAAAACTTCCCGCTCCTGTTATCGGCCTGGCGACAGGATCTACACCGAAAGGGATGTACGAGCAGTTCATTTCTGCACATCAAAATGAAGGCATTTCCTTTCGGCATGTGACGACCTTTAATTTAGATGAATATATCGGACTGCCGCCGTCTGATCCGAACAGCTACCATTCTTTTATGCAGGAAACCTTTTTTCAGCATGTTGATATCCCATTTGAAAATATCCATATACCTAATGGAGAAGCGTCTCTTTTAGAAAATGAGTGTACCCGGTATGAAGCGCTCATTGATAAAAAAGAAATCGATGTGCAGGTGCTCGGCATCGGCGAAAACGGGCATATTGGCTTTAACGAGCCAGGCACATCCTTCGACCAAATCACCCATGTGACGACACTGACCGATTCTACCCGGCAGGCAAACGCCCGGTTTTTCCAATCGGCAGAAGCAGTTCCGAAGCAGGCGATTACAATGGGAATTGCATCTATTATGAAAAGCCGTGAGATTCTTTTGCTTGCCTCAGGCTTGCGAAAAGCAGAAGCAGTCGCGCGCTTGTTTTCAGGAAATATCTCAGAAGATTTCCCGGCGTCTGTACTGCACCTTCACCCATGTGTTACAATAATAGCAGACAACGAAGCGCTTTCATTGTCGAATATGGAAGGAAAAACGATATGATTGACAAACGCTCGCCTGTGCCAATTTACTATCAGCTTGAACATGTGATTCGCCAGCAAATCGATACGGGTGAATTACAGCCTGGTGACCTCATTCCTTCTGAACGGGAGTATGCCGAGCAGCTTGATGTCAGCCGGATGACCGTACGGCAGGCCATTACAAACCTCGTAAACGAAGGACTGCTGTACCGGCAAAAAGGCCGCGGCACGTTTGTGGCAGAACAAAAATTAGAACAAAACCTTTCTGGACTCACGAGTTTTACCGAAGATATGAGATCGCGGGGAATGGTCCCTGGCAGCACACTGCTTGCATTTCAAATTGTGCCGGCGGACAAAAAAGTGGCAGACCGGCTGTCGCTCGCTGAACATGCGCCTGTGTATGAAATCAAACGAATCCGGCTGGCTGATGAAGTGCCAATGGCCCTGGAGACTGTATATATGTCTGCCAACTTAATCAAAGGCTTAAGCGAAGCCATTATTACGGCTTCTCTTTACCACCATATAGAAGAAGAACTCGGCCTTGAGATTGGGCGTGCCGTTCAATCAATGGAGTCTGCGATCGTCAGCGAAGCAGAGCGGCCGCATCTGCTTGTGCCAAAAGGAGCGCCTGTTTTGCTCATTGAACGGCATACCTTCTTAAAAGACGGTACACCCCTTGAATATGTGAAGTCATCCTACCGCGCGGACCGCTACAAGTTCACGATCGACATAAACCGGTAAAGGAGCGGGATATGATGATGTACTTAAAATATGTTCACAGAGTTGCGGATATGCTTGTTGATGCAGCGCATAAACAAACAAGCCAGGCGGATATTGCTGCTGAATGGATTGTCAAAAGTGTCCGGCGAGGAGGTATTGTTCACGTATTCGGCTGCGGGCATTCGCACATGCTGGCGGAGGAACTGTTTTACCGGGCTGGAGGGCTCGCCTGCATTCAGCCGATTTTTTTAGAAGATGTGATGCTTCATAAAGGAGCCGTGCGCTCTTCGACATTTGAACGCCAAAACGGCTATATTGCTTCTTTGGAGGACCAGCTCGATATTCGGCCGGAAGATGTACTGATTGTCGTATCCACATCAGGCATTAACCCGGTTCCGATCGACATTTTGCTTCGCGGCCGAAAAGCAGGCGTGAAAACAATCGCTATTACTTCCTTAGAATATAGCCGAAGAGCCCAGACCCGGCACGAGGAAGGAACGACCCTGCGTGATGCCGCTGATCTTGTCATTGATAACAGCGCTCCTTATGGAGATGCGCTGTTATCAGACAAAAAAGCGCCAGCGCCGTTCGGGCCGGCGTCCACCCTGCTCAGTGCCGCCCTGTTAAATGGCATTATGGCTTCTGTGATCGCCAAAATGATTGAACGTGGATTGGAGCCGCCGATTTTTTTAAGCGGCAATCTGCCGGATGCCGATGAACATAACCGTATGCTGGTTGAACAATATAAAGAACGGATTCCTCTGCTTCGTTAAAACGCCCTTCCCTGCGGAAGAGCGTTTTTTTAACGATACTGTTCCCGTATTTGCAGGACGGCAAGCTCCTTCATTTTTGCTTCCACCATCACATCAATGGATGAATTCGGCAAATGCTCGATAAAATAGCGCCAGTCATCTTCTAAAATATAATTATGGTGAGCGCGATCTGTTTTCCCGTCCCGTCCGGAACTGATATGCATTTTCGGCGGGATTTCTTTATGCTGCCACGTGTCGACGGCACGCTGGATTACTTCGTCAATTTTCGCGTCTTCTTCATGGTTACATGCATGATGATGAATATCAAAACAAGCCGCTGCACCGGTTTCGCCACACACATCAAGCACATCATGGATGGTAAAAATCTTATCATCATTTTCAATCCGCATTGTTTGTTTGATCGCTTCCGGAAGCTGATTAAACGTTTCGGCAAAACGTTTCTTTGCTGATTCCTTATCTCCATACGCACCGCCGACATGCAAAATCATATCGCGTCCGCCGGTAAGATCCAAGAGTTCCTGATGGTGAATCAAGTCTAAAATCGACTTTTGCACCACTTCCTCGTTAGGAGAATTGATTAATGTATACTGGCCTGGATGAACAGATAAACGAACATCGTATTCAGCTGCCAGTTCCTTGATTTCATCGGTAATTTTTAAAACATCTTCATCTTTCCCCCACTCCCATGTCACCACCGGATGGGTGGCGAGCGGTATAAGGTTGCTGCTCATCCGGTAAAAATAAATCCGGTTGGCCACATTCCATTTTATGATTTCCAGCGTTTCATTTAAGTTATGAAGCGCCAGTTCTTTTATTTTGGCCATTCCTTCAGTTTCGGCTGTTTTCAGCCGGCACGTTTTAAATTTGGATGGCATCGACATATTGATGCAAGCATATCCGATTCGCATAGATAAACTCCTTTTTGGTTTCGTTTCTTTATCTTTTCCCTAACCGCCCGGGGATGAACCGCTTCACTATACATGAATTCACGCTTTTCCGACAAGAAAGAATTGGCTATACTATAAGTGAAGATAACTTTAAAATATGCATAATAGATTTCAGCTAATTTCATCGTTCTGAAGCACACTCAATAGATGCTTTTATATAAACGTTTTTAAGCGATAATCGAAACAACCGTTTCGTTCATTTGATTTATTTTCAATTATCTGGTCACCTGTGATCACCCAGGTCACTTTTGGGATGGCTGTGATTCTGAATCCTGTTTTTCATTTTAATTTATTGTGATCCTATAATAAAAAAGCGCCATTTTCTTCAAATAAAACAGCCCCTTTAAGTTAATAAAGCTTAAAGGGGCTGTTTTTTATCTACACAATTCTCTGCTGGCCAGAGAGTAATTTTTCGAATCCCTCACTAGGCCTTGGTTTTCCGAAAAGATAACCTTGTGCAAACTGGCAATTATATTCAAGAAGCATATTTATCAGCTGTTCTTCTTCAACTCCTTCCACAATCACCTGGAGGCCCGGACTCTTGCCTATTCCAATAATAGCTTTTAACAAATCTTGATCAGCCGGATCACTCAGACTATCAATAAACGATTTGCCTATCTTGATCATATCAATCGGTAAAGTCTTTATGACGCCCAGTGAAGAATAGCCTGTACCAAAATCATTAATTGATGTTCGGGCACCCAGCAGTATGCGCTTAATTCTCATTATTGTGTGGAATGTCCGTTTCTGTCTATGTGCAGCCAGCTTGAATAGGACTGTCCAAACCCATAAAAAAGATAAAGCGGTTCCAGAACCACTTTGTCTACAGTCTGTGACCAGTTAAAACAGGTCTTTTTTAATTTTTTTTTCAAAAAAATCAAATTTTTTCATACAATAGTAAAAAGCATTATAGATGGAATTGGAAAGTTAGTCTCAGAATAATTTAAGGTAAAGAGGTTAAATAAGTGGATAGAATAGAAATTTTTAAAGAAAATTATCATAAAGAGCTTGAATTGAGAGAGTATCTGCAAAACCGTTTCTCCACAAACGTTACAATTGTGACCTTATTAGTAGCTGCTTTGCTATACTGCATTAAAAATGCCGGCTCCATTGAATATACTAAATATTTTTATTCTGATTTCTTTTGGATTTTTTACACCTCCCTAATCTTTTCGGTAGCTACTTCTATCTATATAATTGTGATTTTGTTAATACACTTACTTGGAGCACCTTATAAAAGAATACCTTCTTCTCAGATACTAAATTCTTACTATCAAGATTTAGTAAAGTATTACAATGATTATCCCGAAGCCGAAGGAAATCCTGATAGTGAGTTCGAAAAATCTATGACTGAATATTATATTGAGATAGGTACATATAATATGGAGGTCAACGAGAAAAGAACAAAAAATATGGGCAACGCACATATTGGTATAATTGTTTTAGCGGTTACTATTTTAATTTCTTTGATGTTCTATGTCCCCACCTTTCTTGAAAAGGATGCAAATGTTCAAAAGTTTGAAATTGTTGATCCGAGTACACCCGAAGATCCAGCGATACCTAAAGAAAAAGATATAAAGGAGAATGTTAATGATCCAAAATAACTCTAGAAAAACCGGTCCGCAAAACAGTAAAAAAACCCCTCCTCCGCCTAGAAAACCGGATCCTTCGATTTTTAAAGAGAATTCCGTTAAACCTGGCCGTATTAACAGTAAAAAAAAATAACTTTTATTTGTAAAGCCCCAAAGCCGACATTGCCGACAGCTTTGGGGCTTTTTCAAAAGTATTTTGACAGCGCCCTACAATTTATTGTAGGGTTTTCTCATAGGGATGACCGTTTAGTACATGAGAGGAGATGTCCTTATGTCGAGTTATATTGTTTTAGATAAGAAAAATCCAAACGACAAGTCGGAACTTCCCCGCATAAAGATAACCGTTGAATTAGGATATGACGAGCGTGGTAAACGAATCCGGCGCAAAAAGACTGTTGCACTGAAAACTCTTTCGGATCGTGCTATTAAAAAAGCAATCACCGAATTTGAAATTGAAGTAGCAACCAGCGGCCCGATTGATACAAATAATCTTAAATACCGGGAAGCAGTTGCATTGTGGCTCGAGAACCATGTATCACATCTTTCCTTCCAATCGCAAAAGACGTATGAGCAGAACATTCAGCCTGCTGTTGAGTTTTTTGGAGATATTAAACTGAAGGATTTGAAGAAATTCCACATTGTCGAGTTCATGAATCATTTAACGGCTTTAGATGAGAAATCTGCTGATTACAAAATGAAGATGAACCGCTTGATGCTCCAGAAGATGGTTGAATGGGATTTGATGCCTGAAAACGTTGCGGCAACCATTAAAAAGAAAAAGCAGGAAAAGAAAGAAATGCTCTTCTATAGTGAGCAGGAAGTAAAGCAGCTGTTTGAACTGCTTGAAGAAGCAATGCCAAAACACCGGCTGGTTATTAAGATGGCTGTTCTTTCCGGAATGCGCCTTGGAGAGATTCTGGGCTTAACGATGGAGAATGTAAACTTCTCGGATAATACGATTACAGTTAAGCATACGCTGGTTCACGATACGAAAAAAGACATCTATTACCTGGGCGCCCCTAAGAATAAAAAGAAACGTGTAATCCCGATGTCAGCTGACTATATGGCAGAGCTGCGCGGATATATGAAAGAAGTGAAAAAGAACCGGATGATGTATGGATCCGAATGGCGTGGGATTGAAGGAATGGATTTAATTTTCTGCCGGCCGGATGGATACCCGCATCTTCCGCAGTCATTCTTAAAATATTTTCACAACTTTACAGAGAACCATGGCATGAAGCGGATTCGATTCCACGATCTTCGCCACACCCATGCTTCCCTTTTATTATCGAAAGGTGTTAATATTAAAGTCATTCAAGAACGGATGGGTCACAGTACAATCACATTGACTATCGACACGTATTCGCATTTAACGAAGGAAAACGAGCAAGAAGCGGTAACGAAATTAACGAGCATCTTTTAAAGTTTTAACTTTGTTAGTGCAAAAATTTAACCGTAATCAATTTTAGAATAAATGAACCAGAATGAAGAGGAAAGTAATGAAAACAAAATTACTTGCAACCCTTTTTTCTCTCTCTACTTTGGCGGGCTGTACCTTTAATGATGCAACAAATGATATTTATCTGATACCAGAAGGCTATGAGGGGTATGTTTATGCATTTTATAACGTAAAGAACGCCCCCGAAGTTAAAAAAGAAGGCGATTACGAGATTTATACTATAAATAAGGAGGGGTACTTCGTCACCTCTACCCCGGATATGGATTATGGGACAATAACAGATAAATACTATTACGTGGATACAAACGGCCAAAGAACCAAGATTGACGAAGAGTGTATTAGAGGAATTGGAACTGGCGGATATGAAAGTGATCCGGATAGTGCGAATAAAATTGACATCAAGTACACTGGAGTCGAGGTTAAAAAAAGTGGATGCAGTCAAGAATTTGCAGAATTCGGTAAAGGGATGGGTACTGAAAATTTAGATTTAGTTCTTTCGGAAGTAACAGAAAAATACTATGGAGTAAATTGACCAATATTAACATTAAAGGAAGCCAACGTTTTTTATATTTCGGTCCCCTTTTGGTCACCTAAAACAAAAAATAACGCAAAAAAACACCAGAAACCCTTGATATACAAGGGTTTCTATTTTTATATCCAGATAATTATAAATTATACGGACTTCACATAATTATTTTACAGTAAACAATTGAAAAACATGAATCTGCCGGCGATTTCAGCCTTACATGAAGCGTTATTACAGCTGCATCAATCAAAAGAGCATATGCTTGATAAAGAGCGCAACTTGTCTCTTGCCCACTGTAGAGACGAAGAATCTTTAGAGTGTTTTTTGGCGATCGGCCTTTTAAAAGAAAACCGGACCGTCATGCGCAAGCTATCTTCACAAGAAAGGAAGCGCGCTATATTATCGATTGTTTTGCCAAAACGATTAAAACAATGAAGAATACAGAAGCGATTGAAGCCGGCAGCCGGAGGATGATTTATTGGTGGATGTGATAGAAAAAGGCGGAAAAGAATGGACTCTTCCGATTATGAGAGAAACCGAGTCTCTTCTTTTTCAATATCGAAGTGTATGCGGCGAAACAACAAAAGTAATATATTTCCATTACCAATCTTTATTTAGAGCGAATTCAAGAAGATCGCATGCACCATCATCTCCAAAATATCCGTTTTTAAGCATGCTTGAGATTCGCTCTCTCGTGCATCGAGAAATAGCTAGTTGAACAACCGTACATCTCGATGCAAATAAAAACAGCACTCATTTTGAGTGCTGTTTTTCCTTATAATGGATCATTCCCTGGGCGCTGACTCTGAGATCGATAGTAAGCAGTTCATACACTGGATGATCCTTCTCAACTCCGGCCCGTTCGAGCTGTTCTCGGACTTTTTGCATGAGTACCGTTTCAATTTCTTCGACTGTGCTGTTTTTTTCCAAAACCTGCATATACACATCAAGCCAGTTCAAAACCATGCTTGCAGCTTGCTTCGGCTGATCGCTCATTCCATAATGACTAAAGAAAAATCGTTCCGGATGAAGGGCCATCATTTTATCGATAGACTGCTTCATCAAATGTGGATCAAATTGATTCGGTGAGGTAGTCGGCATAAAAAGCTCGGTTTCTTTGTTTTTTAGCTGGGCATATTGAATACCTGCTGTGTCGCCGGTAAACACACCAGCCGATTTTTCATCCCAGATCGAAAAGTGATGGTTCGCATGCCCTGGAGTATGAAGAAACCGCAGAATGCGGCCGCCAAGATCCAGCTCGCCTCCGTCTTCCATTTCAATGATTCTTTCTTTCGGCACCGGCACAATCGGATCGAATAATTCATCGAATTTTTGACCGTATACCATTTTTGCACTGGCAATCAGCCGGCTCGGATCTGCCAGGTGGCGGGCGCCTTTCGGATGCACAACCAATTTTGCATTCGGGCAGGATTCCAAAAACAAGCCGGCGCCGCCCGCATGATCAAGATGAATATGCGTGACAATCACATAATCAATTTCTTCAGGCTGTATTTGAAGTTCCTTCAATCCATCGAGCAAAAACGGAACAGATGGGCTGGCACTTGTTTCAATAATCGCTTTTTTCGACTCGTGAAACACATAGCAGCTCGTCCGCTCTTCAAACCCGGAATCGTGTAAATCAATTAACGATAAGTCAAACCCTAATGAAACCGCCGTCATTTTTTTGCCTCCTTTTGAAACGAAACGAACTGCCCCAGGGAGCAGTTCGTTCCATCCGTACAAGTATAGGAATTATTTTGAAACAGGAACGTCCGTTACCCATCCAAACTCGTCTTTGATCTTGCCTTTTTGAATGCCTGTAATTGTATCGTAAATACGTTTTGACAATTCACCTGTCTGGCCGCCGTTCAGCACCATTTTTTCTTCTCCCCATAAAAATTCACCAATTGGAGAAATAACCGCAGCGGTGCCTGTTCCAAAGGCTTCTTCCAATTTCCCGTCACGGTAAGCCTGTGCGACTTCATCGATTGAAATGCGGCGTTCTGAGACCGGTACATTCCAGTGTTTTAAAAGCTGAATGACTGAGTCACGAGTAACCCCGTGCAAAATGCTGCCATTTAGCGCAGGTGTCACCACTTCCCCGTCAATTTTAAAGAATACATTCATGCTGCCCACTTCTTCGATGTATTTTTTCTCCACACCATCAAGCCAGAGCACTTGTGAGTATTCTTTTCCTGTTGCTGCTTCCTGCGCTTTTAAGCTGGATGCATAGTTCCCGCCTGTTTTCGCTTCACCTGTTCCGCCTTTTACCGCGCGGACAAACTCATTTTCCACGAGAATTTTAACCGGCGCAATTCCTTCTTTGTAATACGAACCGACCGGCGACATGATAATCATGAAAATATAATTTTTCGATGGAGCAACACCTAAAAACGGTTCTGTAGCCACAATAAATGGACGGACGTATAGAGATGTGCCTTCCGCTGTCGGAATCCATTCCTGGTCTACCTCAATCAGCTTTTTCAACCCGTCAATCACAAAGTTACCATCAATTTGCGGAATGCAAAGACGTTCATTGGAGCGGTTTAAGCGTTCCATGTTTTTTTCCGGGCGGAATAAAAAGACTTTTCCTTCATCCGTCAAATAAGCTTTCATTCCTTCGAATACCGTTTGTCCGTAATGGAACACCATAGCCGACGGATCAAGGGTAATCGGCTGGTATGGAACGATGCGCGCATCATGCCACCCTCTGCCTTCCGTATAATCCATCATAAACATATGATCGGTAAAAAAACGGCCGAATCCAAGGTTGGATTGATCCGGTTTTTCTCTTTTTGTGTCAGCTAATTGTACGGTTAATTCTTGTGTCATCTTCAAGGACTCCTCATGTGTAAAAATTCGTCAGCACAGGGGCTGATGTATGTACTTCTTCTATCATACAATTTTTTAGAATATTTTCACACTATAAAATCAAATTTTTTCAATATGCTCTGCTTTCTACTATAATAGATAAGAAAGAAAAGGTGAACTGATGTGCCTTTGGGCATCATGGCCGGCTCATCAGGGGCTTGAAAGAAAAATGGAGCTGGTTAAATGAATATAAACGATCTAAAAGCTTTGTTTGGAGAAAGAACTCCGGATATATTGGGCGGTGAAAACCTAGTCAAGTTTTCAGTCATGCTGCCGCTTATTCAAAAAAACGGCGAACTCCATGTGCTTTTTGAAGTCCGTTCCCTTTTAATGCGGCGGCAGCCCGGTGAAATTTGCTTTCCGGGCGGCAAAATCGATCAAGGTGATGAAAGCCCCGCTCATGCAGCCATTCGTGAAACCAAGGAAGAGCTGGGAATTTCGGCAGAACATATAGAAATCCTGTTTCCTCTTGATTACATGATTTCGCCGTTCGGGACAGTCATTTACAGTTATGCCGGCTTCATTGACATATCCCGTATGCAGCTGAACGAAGCGGAGGTCGGTGAAATATTTACCGTACCGCTTTCCTTTTTGCTGCAAACGGAGCCGGAGCTTCACTACGTGGCACTTAGGCCGGAGCCGGAAGAAAATTTCCCCTATCATTTAATTGCACAGGGAGAAAACTATGACTGGCAGACGAAGAAAATGGAAGAATATTTTTATCTTTACGAGAACCGGATTATATGGGGGCTGACCGCACGAATTTTAAAGCATTTCCTTGATATCCTTCGTTCTCATCCACATATGCTTGACAAATAGTTAGAATATACGATAATAAAAACAAATATATCAAAATGATGGGACTAGTATACAGACAGCTGCCGGATTAGAGAGGGAGTTCATCGGCTGAAAAACTCCTGCGGAAAAGCACTGTAGAACCTGCCCTAGCCAACATTGCTTATGGAAACATAAGCCGGTCTTTCCCCGTTATGGATGCAGAGTGGGCGCAATTTCGCGTCAAAAAAGGTGGTACCACGGAAAGCATACCCGTCCTTTATGGACGATTCGGTATGCTTTTTTTTATGGAAAAGGATGAGATAATCGATGAAAAAGCAACGTATTGTCGTAAAAATTGGCAGCAGTTCTTTAACAGATGACAGCGGAAACATTATGGAAGAAAAAATCGCAGATCATACATCTGCGATTGCGGCGATGAAGCAAGCAGGACACGAAGTCATTGTTGTATCTTCCGGTGCTGTAGCAGCCGGCTTTCGGGCGCTTGGCTATCCCGCGCGGCCGAAAGTAATGGCCGCGCGCCAGGCCTCGGCGGCTGTCGGACAAAGCTTATTGATTCAGCGGTATATTGCCCACTTGTCGCCAAAAGGCATTACAACCGCCCAGATGCTGCTTACAAAAGGCGATTTTTATTCAAAAGGAAGGTTTCAAAATTTCTACACGTCGATGAGTGAACTTTTAAGCCGCGGGGCTGTGCCGATCATCAACGAAAATGATTCTATTTCGATTGAGGAATTAACGTACGGAGACAATGATATGCTTTCGGCACTTGTCAGCGGCTTCCTGCAGGCGGACGGCCTGGTCATTTTAACGGATATTGACGGCTTGTATGACAGCAATCCGAAAACAAATCCAAATGCAAAACGGTTCAACTTTGTTCCCTCTATTACGGAAGAAATGCTTCAGGCAGCGGGCGGAAGCGGCTCGTCTGTCGGCACAGGCGGCATGAAATCAAAATTGCTGGCTGCAGATAAAGCCCAGTCTCTTGGCGTTTCTGTTTTTATTGGCAACGGAACGGGCGAACGAAAGCTGCTTGATATTATTGAAGGAAAAGGGGCCGGCACCTATATCGGCTCGCCGATGCAGCCGCATATGCAGCGAAAAAAACAGTGGCTTGCTCTTCATGCAAAGCCAACCGGAACGGTTACGGTAGATGCAGGAGCCGAAAAAGCAGTGTTAAAAGGAGGGAAAAGTCTTCTTCCTGTCGGCATCCTGGCTGTAGAAGGCTTGTTTGACGCATTGGATGTAGTAGATATACGCAGCCAAAGCGGTGAATTAATCGGCCGCGGCCAGGTCTTTTACTCATCGGTAGATTTGGAAAAAGTAAAAGGGCTGCCCGGTCCTGAAGCGAAGGCTTATTCCATCAACGAACGGGCTGAAGTGATTCACCGCGATAACTGGGTAACATTAAAAAATGAGAGCTAGGAGTGGAAAACATGAGTGAACTATTACAAAAAGCAGCACGGCTGAAAGAAGCATCTTTTGATATGGCCATGAAATCAACAGCCGAAAAAGACGAAGCACTTCTGCTGATTGCGGATGCTTTAATCGAACAGACCCCTTACATTTTAGCGGCAAATGAGCAGGACATGGCTGCTGGGCGTGAAGCCGGCTTTACCGATTCTCTGCTTGACCGGCTTCAGCTGACGGAAGAACGTTTAACTGCTATTGCTGAAGCGGTGCGCCAGCTGACAAAGCTAAACGATCCAATTGGTGAAACGGTCGAATCGTGGACGACTGAGCATGGCCTTGAGATAGAAACGATCCGAGTGCCGCTCGGCGTGGTCGGCATGGTATATGAAGCGCGTCCAAATGTAACAGTTGACGCAGCTACCCTTTGTTTAAAAGCAGGCAATGCCGTTCTGCTCCGCGGCAGCACTTCTGCGCTCGAATCCAATAAAGCGCTCGTTTCGGTGATGAAAAAAGCACTCGAGCAGTCTGCTCTTTCCGCAGATGCGATTCAGCTTTTAGAAGATACAAGCCGCTCCACTGCAGCTCAAATGTTTAAGCTGAATGAATATTTAGATGTATTAATCCCGCGGGGCGGCGCCGGCCTCATTCAATCAGTGATTGAACAGGCAACTGTCCCAGTTCTTGAGACAGGGGTTGGAAACTGCCACATTTTTATTGATGAGTCGGCTCAGAAGGACATGGCTATTGATATCGCGTTAAATGCGAAAACACACCGTCCTTCTGTTTGTAACGCAGCAGAAAGCCTGCTTGTTCATCGAAACTGGCCTTATCAGCGCGAGTTGTTTGCGGCTCTTCAGGAAGCCGGCGTAGAAGTACGGGGCGATGATAACCTGGCCCATTCCTATGAGTATATTAAAGAAGCATCCGAAGAAGACTGGGGACAGGAATACTTGGCTATGACGCTGTCTGCAAAGCTTGTTGACAGTACAAAAGAAGCGGTGGCTCATATTAACCGTTACGGCACAAAGCATTCAGAGGCAATTGTGACGGACAATGAAGAAAGTGCGGAGTTATTTTTCCGTGGAATTGATGCAGCAGTTTTATACCGGAATGCGTCTACCCGGTTTACGGACGGAGAACAATTCGGTTATGGAGCAGAGATTGGCATCAGTACCCAAAAACTGCACGCACGTGGTCCTATGGGGCTGGCGGCCATTACAACCGTAAAATCCCTTGTTCGCGGATCCGGGCAAATACGTCAATAAAAAAGCGGCGAGAGATTTCTCTCGCCGCTTTTTTATTTTGTTTATACTCTCAAACGACAGGGAAAAATCCTGCTGCTTTTTACATAAACGCTTTGTCAATATAGTTGCTTTGTTTTAAAATCAATCCATCTTCTACAAGCGCTTCCCATAATACGCAATCAAGCGCGTAAGGCGCTTTTACCTGAAGCTCCTTCAGCCTTTGTTTTGTTACCGTAAAAGAGTGCGAGAAGCCGTCTATAATAAACAAACCGGAAACGTAATCCTCCTGTTTGTCCCAATTGAATAAAAGAAGCGTGTCATAATTCCAGTCTGCCAGCTGTTTTTCCATGCAGTTGATTACGTGAAAAAAGAAGCTTTCCTGATCCATTACTTTAGCCAAATACCCGCGAAGCATTCCAGATGTATTCATATCTCCCATCCCCCTATAATCCTTGCTGTCTTATAGTTTTTTCTTCCCTTTGCCTATTCCTTTTAAACGAGAAAAGCGCATCATGTTTTGATGCGCTTTTCACTTTATTTTACCTCATTAATAACAAGCTGTTCACCGTTTTCTTCATAAACAAATGTTACACTTTGGCCAGGTTCCATGGATTCAAATTTTTTCATCGTTTCACTTTCAGCTTCTACTTGGTAAGCATTTGGTACGCCGTCTACTTCAATTTCTACTGTATGCGGATCGGCTACACCGTTAAATGTCCCCGTTGCTTCTTTTCCCTGCACCGTTTCAGTCACTTCTTCCGTCGCATTTTCTGTAGCCGTTTCAGCTTGTTCCGTCAAATCGCTTGCGCCCTGTTCAATGGCTGCGCCGGCATCAGCCGCTTTTTCTTTTACCGTATCGGCAGCTTTGCTGGCTTCATCCTGCACACCCTGTGTAGCTTGATCCGCTTCCTCAACGGCTTTTTCGGTTGACTGGGCTGCATTATCAGCTGCCGTTTCGGCATCGCTGGCCGTTTCATCTGCTGCTTGCTCTGTTTCTGTTGTTGTTTCTGTTTCTTGCTGCTCGGTCTGCTGCTCGGTCTGCTGCTCAGTTTGCTCTGTTTCTTCCTGAGGCGCCGTTGTTGTTTCTTCGGCTGTGTTTTCGTTCTCCTCCGGTGATGCATTCTCAGAATCAGCTGAACAGCCGGCAAGAAGTCCTCCAGCCAGTAAAGCGGCTCCCATAAAACCTGTTGCTTTCCTCATTATGTAGCTCCTCCTCATATATTGTTACCTCACACTATACTTGTTTTTTGTTTTGAAGAAAAGTAATACGATAATAATAGAGGAGAAATGGATGATTTTTACTATTCTGATGGTCCTGCCAGTCAAGGCGGATTCGGCCGGTAACCTTTTTTTAATGGTACAAAAATGGAGTTCATCTGTCTTTGAAGGTTGAACGGATGCAGCTTTCTTTGGTTTTTCCTGTTTCGGTTCATGCTGTTGCGTTCAGTTTGTTCAATCAAGACAATGCCTCTTCTTTTGCCCATTCAAGCACCTCTTTCAATTTAGGAAATAGTCATGCCGCTTCTCTTACTATCATACGGTACAAGTATGAAGAATATGTAAATATGTTATTAAAGATTGTAAATTTATCAATCACCTACCTTGCTTAGCCGATCAGTGATGTACCTCTCAACTTTCTTTTTCATTTCCGTGAAAAAGCGGTATAATTATGTGTTGAAAGATTAAAGAGGTGTTTTTAAAATGAAAAAAACCATTTCACCCGCGTTTGATCCGTGGGAAAGCTATATGGATATTGATCAGTCCGGCTCTGCCCGGCTGTCTAATATTGAGTTTACAACGACGACACTCTGCAATATGCGCTGCGAGCATTGTGCGGTCGGCTATACTCTTCAAACAAAGGATCCTGAGGCTCTGCCTCTTTCGCTGCTCCTGTCACGCCTGGAGGAAATTCCACATTTGCGCGCGATCAGCATCACAGGCGGCGAACCGATGCTTTCCAAAAAATCAGTTGAACAGTATGTAAAACCATTGCTCAAATATGCCCACGGACGCGGTGTTTATACCCAAATGAATTCCAATTTGACGATTGATGCCGGGCGTTATGAAGAGATTGCGCCTTTTCTTGATGTTCTTCATATTTCCCATAACTGGGGCACTGTAGACGATTTTGTGGAAGCCGGGTTTGCCAATATGGAACGCAAACCTTCCTACAGCCAGCGTGAAAAGCTATTTGGCCGAATGATCGAAAACAGCCGGATTTTATCCGAGGCAAATGTGATGGTATCGGCCGAGACTATGCTGAATAAACGGACTCTTCCCCATCTTGAACACATTCACAAACAAATTGTCGGGGAAATGAAATGTGCCCGCCATGAGGTTCATCCGATGTATCCAAGTGATTTCGCCAGCGCGCTTGAATCTTTGACGCTTGACGAAACCCGCAGCGCGATCCATCACTTGCTTGATGTTCGTGATCCAGGTGTGTGGATGCTGTTCGGAACGCTTCCGTTTTTTGCGTGCAGTTCGAATGAGCGCGATCGTGAACTTCTGACCCGCCTGCACCAGGAACCACTGGTGACCGTGCGCAATGATCCGGATGGACGCTCGCGATTAAATGTGAATATTTTTTCCGGTGATGTGATCGTAACCGATTTTGCAGATGCACCGTCGCTTGGCAATATTGCAGACAACTCTCTTCAATCTTCTTTTGAAACGTGGAACCGTTCTGCATTGGCAAAGGAAATTGCCTGCCATTGCTCGTCCGTACGGTGTTTAGGCCCGAATTTACTTGTTAAAAAAGCTTATTATCCAGATACAGATTTTACAACACAAACAGCTTGGACAGAAAGAAAGGGAGTACAGCAATGAAAAAAGAAAAAGCGATTTTTGCCGGTGGATGTTTTTGGTGCATGGTCAAGCCTTTTGACCAATGGGACGGTATTGAATCCGTCATTTCCGGTTACACAGGCGGCCACACGGAAAACCCGACGTATGAGGAAGTAAAGGCCGGCGGTACCGGCCATAAGGAAGCAGTTGAAATCATCTATGATGCCGATATTATTTCATATGAGCAAATCCTTGAGGTATACTGGCAGCAAATCGATCCAACCGATGACGAAGGACAGTTCCAGGACCGGGGTGACTCTTACCGGGCCGTTATCTTTTATCTGTCTCCTGAGCAGCAAAAAGCGGCCGAGGAGTCAAAACGGAAACTGGCAGAGAGCGGTATGTTCAAAAAGCCGGTTGTGACGCCTATTTTACCGGCCGGTCCGTTTTATCCGGCGGAAGACTACCATCAGAATTTTTATCAAACGCACGAGGAAGAATATAAAGCGGACCGGGCACAGTCCGGCCGCGATGAATTCCTAAATGAGCATTGGACAGACCATGAAACGAAGCATTAAGTCAGATGCTGTTGCCGGCTGGATTAAAGATCAGATTGTGCACGGCAAATGGGCGATTGGCACGAAAATTCCAAGCCAGCGTGTTTTGGCAGAAGAACTGTCTGTAAACCGCAGCACGGTCGTGGCGGCGCTCGAACAGCTGAAAGCGGCCGGGATTATCGAGGGCGTAATGGGAAAAGGAACGATTGTAGCGAGCAATACATGGTCGCTTCTCGCCTCCCTGCCTGCAGAAGATAAAGCACAAGCTTTACCAGCAGATACCGGGATTATTGACTTGAGTAAAGGTGAGCTTGCCGAGGATGTGTTTCCGGAAAATTATTTAAACGACGTGCTCAGCCGGCTGTCTGGAAAAATCCATTCACTGGGGTATGAAGAAAGGGGCGGGTATGAGCCGCTTCGCGAGGCTATTGCCGGTTATATGACCCGGCAGGGAACCAAGGTAGCGCCGCCTTCTATTTTAATTGTGTCCGGTGCTATGCAGGGGTTTGGCTTGATTGCGTCCGGCCTGCTTGAGCGGGGATCTTCTGTTTTACTCGAAGAGCCTTCTTATCTGTACTCCATCCGTACTTTTCAGTCGCTTGGCATGTCACTCAAAGGCATTGAGATGGATAACGAAGGAGTAAACCTGGATTCACTGCAGAATACTTGGACGTCCGGCCAAAAAGGAGCGCTTTATACCATTCCCTGCTTCCATAACCCGACCGGTATTTTGATGAGCGAAGCAAGAAGAAAAGAAGTTCTGTCTTTTTGCAGCACGAACCGCCTGCCTGTAATTGAAGATGACATTTACCGTGATTTATGGCTCGATGAACCGCCGCCGCCTTCTTTAAAATCAATGGATGAGACCGGTAACGTGCTTTATATTGGCAGCTTGTCAAAAACCTTGAGTCCCGGCCTGCGGATCGGCTGGATCGCCGGCTCTGAGTCCGTTATTGAGCGGTTGGCAGACTTGAAAATGCAGGCTGATTACGGAACGAGTTCACTCTCGCAGCGTGTAGCAGCTGAATGGCTTGGTGAAGGGCTTTATGAGCATCACCTTGAATTTGTCCGGAAAGAGCTGAAAAAGCGGCGGCAGGCGGCTTCTGAGTCACTTCAGCGACACCTGTCAGATGTCGCGCAATGGACAATGCCGACCGGCGGCTTTTTTGTCTGGCTTCGTTTGAACCAGCCTATTTCTTTAAGAGAGTTATATACAGAAGCACTAAATGAAGGGATTTTATTTCATCCAGGAAGTATTTATACAGAGGGTACGTCACGGGCGATTCGGCTGTCATACGGATATGCCCGCCCTGATCAGTTTGAGGAAGGCATCAAACGGATGAAAAAATGGATTGTTGCTTTATCAAAATAACTAAAGGAGTATCACACATGGTCATTACAGAACATACACTTGAAAAAATAGAAGATCCATTTGGAATTTTGGAAGGAGATCGATACGAATATCGCCTTTTTGCTTCCGTAGATGAAGAAGATGAGCTGTATTCACCAGAAGGCTTTTATATCCGCGTTTTGTACGCAGTAACGGAATCTGGCCAGCACATAGCCGGTTTGTTTTTGCATAACCGCACAGATGACAGCGTATTGGATTTTGAACTAGAAGAAGATGAAGTGGAAATGGTTCGCGAATACTGCGCTGCCCACCTTTCCTAAACAGTAAAAACCCCGTTCGCTCTATCAATGCGGACGGGGTTTTTACATAACTTCACTAACAGCCGTTTCCGTAACGATCAATCCCTTCCTCCTTATTGGGCTTTTTGAATATATAACTTCATCTGCTCTTCTGTTAAGTTGTGCATAAAACGGTAAAACGGAATTTTTTTAATGCCAAACGCCTTGCACATTTCCAAATAATATTCATATGCTTCCCGGTACATCTCCATATTTGCCACCCTTTCTGTTATATAACAATTTGTTTTTGTGTTAATTAATATATAACAGAATGAAAGGGTTGTCAATTTCTTTCGATAAAAAAAAGCAGAAAGATTTCTGCTTTTTTAACGAATCATCACTTCGTCTTCATCCTCTGGATCTACGGCCTGATCAATAAAAACCTTTGTGCGTAGGAACCATTTATGTGTTTCATCGGTTTTAGGGCTCTGTAAAGGAATCTTGATAGAAAATGGAATCCTATGTGCCTCGCTTGCTTTTATATTCCGTTTAAATGGCAGGATCACTTCTTGAAAATGCTTCTCATGCCATGAAAAATCACTGTCTTCCTTTACTTCTTCATACTGAAGATAAAGCAATAGTTGAACTTTATCAATCGGCTCTTCCACTTTTCCTCCCTTTATGTGGACATAACCGTTTATTGTTTCTCCCGGCGATACCGTTTTTTGATCTATCATCGTATCTACTTTGACGCTTCCTATGCCAATGCTTGAGAAAAAATCTTTCCACATGTACAGTTCCTCCTGTTTTTAGTTTTCTTTTCCCTGAACAGGATGTTTTTATAACTTTTTTTATTTATTTTATTTGAATTTTGCACATAATGCATTATTAATAAAATAAACGGCAAGCGGTCAAAATTCTTTTTTCCATATTGGATAAAAAAACTTGGTTCCTTTTTTATTGTATGGAAGCAGTTTCATGTCGGCGATCAAATGAGATAAGTATGCAAGCATTAAAACAGTTTGAAGCCCCTGAATCGGGAACCTTTGGGCAATTTCAGCGGCAACGAAATAAAACAGAATTAATCCGATAAAAGAGTGCGTCCATGTCCGATGAGAAACAACAGAAGCAAATATAATGAATAACCCATTGTAAACAATCCATGTTTCCTGTATGTACCATCCTGCATATGCGGCGGCCGCGCCTGTTAAAAACAATGATGTTCTTTGCTTAATAAACAGTCTTGGCAGAAGCAGCAGTCCAAGACTGACAAGAAAGCCGGTTACCTGTTTTACACCGAACAGCATAAAGTAACTGTATAAAGCCAGCAGCACACCGGCTGCCGCAAAAAACAACACGAGCCATTTCTTTTCTACCGTAATTTTATTTGCCAGCTTTCCGTTCACATCCAGATCGGGAACTAACGCGGCAACTGCTCCGGCAAAACCGAAAAGAGCTGTTTCAACGATTGAAGACTGAGACCAGACAGCTATGCCTACCCCTGTAGCAGCCCCAATCGCCATATGAGAAGATCCTTTCATGATTCCTCATCCTTTCATCATATAAAAAGCCGCCCTTTTACCGGACGGCTTTTTACTTTTATAAATTGTCCATAACTTGAAGCATCCAGTCTTGTACTGCTTCAATATGCTCTGTAGAAATTTCCATTTCGCATAATACAGTGCCCTTGCCGATAATTTTCAGCACTGGAACAATAGCCGGCTTTTTAGGGTTGTAAGAATAAACAACCGTATCGATGTGTTTGATCGGTATCCTTGTATTCGTTACCATCCCTGTGCTTTTTAAGTACCCATTTTCTACTTTCACGCAGTTTTTCTTCCAGCTGTAGGATGATTCGGTTACAACTGCCTGCGCCTGCTCGTCTGTAAAAATTGCCATCTTTATTGATAACTCCTTTTTGTTCACCGCGACTACTTAAAAATAACAGCTTCTATTCCATTTGTAAATACCATTCTTAAGTTTACATAATATTATTACGGTTCATTTTTACACAAAAAAATAAAACGGAACTTATTCCGTTTTACATTACTTTTGCTTTGATAAACACTTGTGGATTCTGCGCTTTTATCGCTTTTACGAAACGGTTTGGGTTGCGCAGGATAAAAAAGTAAGAAACATTTGAGCGGGTATAAACCGCAATCCGTTCCTTTTTGACGTAAGGACGGATAATATATTTTTCAAAGAAGGATGCATCCTTTGATATTTCACCCATTTCAAACACTTCCACAATCTCATTCGTTGGAATAGAGGTTTCCTGGGTGCCATTTTTAACAACAAGCACTCCTTCTTCTACTTTATGTCCAGAGAATACACGGCTTGCCCATACTATTCCAGCAATCATTGCAACGACAGCTGCTGCCATATAGATCATACTCATCCTCCTGATCTTTCATTATTCATCTATTTGCCACCCTTATTTTACTCGTTTTTTCTAAAAAAACACCTATTTCCTTCAGAAAAATGTAGCATTTTTGTGACAAATAACCATAATGATATTGACAGCGCTTGCAATTTGTGCTTTTAAAAAAAGACTTTAAAAATGTAAAACAGGTGAAGCATTTGCTTCACCTGTTATGGTTTCATTCAGAATTATTGTTTTTCAACGTTAGCAGCTTGTGGGCCACGTGGTCCTTCAACCACTTCAAATGTCACATTTTGACCTTCTTCAAGTGATTTGTAGCCTTCACCTTGAATAGCTGAGAAATGAACGAATACATCGTCCTGTCCTTCAACTTCGATAAAACCGAAGCCTTTTTCTGCGTTAAACCATTTTACTTTACCTTCTAGCATGTTATGTCCTCCTCGCGCTTAATACGCAAATCTTTTCTTGCTGTTTGCTGCTATTTCAAGATGAAGCACGTAATGTGATATCATTTGAAACGAACGAACAACTGTCTTTACTATATCATCTTTTTTTAGGCGGTGCAACCGCAATCTTTCCATTTTTCTCAATTTCAAGCATCCTTGCTATCTGCAAAAGATGTGCTGGAATATCCCACTTTATCGTACGGTCCGGGTAGACCCACATGCGGATGATATCAAGCTTATCAAGACCGGTCTCAAGCTTTGACACAACCCATTTCATTCGGTCAAGCCCTGGATTTGCCATAATAAACAAGCTTGGGTTTTCAGCTTCTCCCTGAGCACGAATCAGCTTTTCAATCTGGTCTCCTGTATTGCCCCGCAGCTGGTTGTTGTCATAAACCATGCCTTCCTGCTGGCGTTTTCCGCGTGAACCTTTACACTTTATGTAAGCGTACCAGTCCCCTTTAGCGGCGATTAGATCATGGCTCCCGGCTGCGGCTTCAAGCTGGACCGTCCATCCTTGAGCCATTAAATGCTCCGTTACGGCTTCAAGTACTTCTTCCTGTGTTAGAACAAATTCATCCGGCACTTTTAATCGTTCAAGACTAATCGGCACACGTTTCCCCCCTTTTTCTTTTCATATTACATTCCACCTGCATGCCTGGTTTCCCTTCTCAGCGCAGAATTTTCCGCATAATCTGCACGCGATTTTCATAAGGAGGATACAAAAATGGCATGGAAAGCGACGATTTTTTGCGCAGAATACTTTTTTTATGGGAAAAAAGATCGAAGCTTGCTTTTCCATGATAGGCATTCATGCCGGAAGATCCGACGCCGCCAAACGGAAGATGCGGACTTGATACGTGAAGAAGCGTATCATTGATCGTAGCACCGCCAAACGGAATGGAAGAAATAAGCTTTTCTTCCATTGCTGCCTCTTTTGTAAACGCGTAAAGCGCCAGCGGTTTAGGAAGCTGTTTGACTCTCTTAATGGCCTCATCGAGCTCCGCATAAGTAAGGACAGGCAAAATTGGACCGAATATCTCTTCTTCCATTAATACATCGTCCCACTCGGCTTCAACCACAGCAGGCGCAATAAACAAGTCTTCCCTTTCTGCTGCGCCGCCCATAAGAAGGCGCCCGTTCGTCCGCTCGAGCATAGCGTGCAGCCGGTTAAACTGCCGTTCATTCACAATACGCGCAAAATCAGGACTTTCCTGCGGCGCTGCTCCGTAAAAATCATGCACAGCAAGCTGCAGTTCTTCCAAAAAAGCGCCCTTTGCATTTTGATGTACGAGTACATAATCCGGTGCTACACATGTCTGGCCGGCGTTTGTAAATTTCCCCCATGCAATCCGGCGGGCGGCTTGTTTTAAATCAGCTGAATAGTCTACGAAAGCCGGACTTTTGCCGCCGAGCTCCAATGTAACGGGAATCAGCTGCTTAGCTGCTGCACCCATTACTACTTTTGCTGTTGAGGCACTTCCGGTAAAAAATATATAATCAAAAGGAGCCTCTAGCAAAGCGGTAACCGTTTCTTTTCCACCTTCCTGGACACCGATAAACCCGGGCTCAAAAAGTTCTTCTAAAAGGCTTTTAATCACAGCAGAGGTGTGCGGGGTGCTTTCGGAAGGCTTGACCACAACGGTATTTCCAGCTGCAACGGCACCGATCAGCGGTTCAAGGACCAATTGAAACGGATAATTAAACGGGCCGATGATAAGAATACTCCCGTACGGCTCCGGAATAATATAGCTTTCCGCCGGCTGCTGGTATAAAGGTGTAGCGACTTTTTCCGCCGCTGCCCATTCCTTCAGATGATTCTGCATGTATCGAATGCTTTCATATAAGAAACCGATTTCTGTTGTATACGCTTCAAAGGCACTTTTGCGTAGATCTCGGTGCAGTGCTGCTGAAATCTCGTTTTCATACTTTTTTATCGCTTGCTTTAACTCTGTTAGGCGCTCGATTCGCCAATCGATACTTTGGGTGACGCCTGAATCAAAAAAATTCTTCTGGGCCTGCATCATATCGGCCACATTCATGCTTATCAACCCCTGTATGTATATTTCTTTTAGTTTAACAGTCTCCTATAGGAGCGTCAAAAAACACCTTCAAATTTGGGGTAAAGTGCGCTATGATGACACAGAGGGGTGAAGGTTGTGAACATATTGCTTTGGACAGCTGGTGCCGCCATTCAAGCAGCAGCAATGTCGATTTTTTTATTTCCGCACGCCATTTCTTCCGGCGGTGCAGCAGGTATCAGCATTATGATGAATCATGTGCTTCATACTCCCTATGCGGCAACAATCTGGGGAGTGAACGCCATCATGATCGTCCTGGCCTTTAAATGGCTTGGCTTGAAAACAGCGGCCGGCACCATGTATTGTGTATCGGTTACAGCGATCATTATTCATTTTTTAACACCGGTTTTTATTGTTCCACCCGCAACAATTTGGCTTGATCTTCCGGCCGGCGCCCTTTTGTTTGGAATTGGGCTTGGCATCCTGTTTAAAGCCGGTGCTTCTTCCGGCGGCATGGATATCGCGGCGCTTATTCTGTCAAAATGGCGGAACTGGGCACCGGGACGAACATTATTCTACATAAACACGCTGATTTTAATTGCAACGGGAATCGTGGTTGATGTTAAAACCATCCTTTATGCGATTGTCTGTCAATGGATTGCATCACGGGTGATTGATTTTATTCAATCTGCTGCGGTTCATCCTGTGCAAAAAAAGGCACTTCCGAAGCAGTAGCTTCGGAAGTGCCTTTTTTATTTGTCGTTCATCGCTGTTTTTAACGTTTCAATATTTTGTTTCATAATCGACATATAATCCTGTTTCTGTTCAATATCTTCTTCTGTCAGTGTAGCGAGGTTGTGAAGGCGGAGAGAATCTGCCCCAATTTCGTCTTGAATCACCTCAGCAATTTTAGGCGTTACGTTTTGCTCAAAAATCATGTAGTGAATATTATGCTCTTTCGCTGTATCAGCCAAATCTTTCAGCTCTTTCTGTGACGGCTCATCCGTAGACGATATGCCGGCCACACTCAGCTGTTCAATACCGTATGATTTTTCCCAGTAGCCATACGCTGCATGAGACACGAGAATTTCCTTATGTGCTGCTGTATCTGCCATTGTATGGAAATCTTCATCCAGCTGCTCAAGTTCGGCTGCCAGCGCCTCATAGTTTTTTGTATAAAGAGCTTCTTCATCCGGGTTTAGTTCAACCAGTTCTTCCTTTACAATCTCGGCCATTTGTTCTGCTAACAGCGGATCCAGCCAGATGTGCGGGTCCACTCCACTGTGGTTATGCCCATCTTCTGATTCATGGCTGTGCTCTTCTGCTGCTTCTTCTGATTCATGATTATGCTCTTCTGCTGCTTCTTCCGATTTACCGCTATGTTCTTCTGGCCCGTGGTCATGTGCCGAATCAAGGTCCACCTGCTCACCTACATTTACCACATGCACATCTTCAGAAGAAAGGGTCTCGGTTACCTTATCTGCAAACGGCTCCAACTGAAGGCCATTATACAGGAATAAATCAGCTCCAGCGATATCTAATATCGTTTTGGATGTTGGCTCATACGTATGCTCATCTGCTCCGGCAGGCAGCATGCTTTCTACTTTCACCGTATCACCGCCGATACGCTGGGTAAAATATTGAAGCGGATAAATCGTTGTATAAACCGTCAATGTGTCATCCGCTTCTTTTTTTGTATCCGCTGCTTCATTTTCTTTATTTCCGCAAGCTGCCAGCATTAAAAGCAAGCCAGCTGCCGCTGCTGTCCATTTTTTCACTTGTATATCCTCCAGAATCAAATGTTTCTTTAATAATATAGTAATCATTCCGATTTGTAAACAGTAATTGTTACGATTTAAAAAAGCACCCGCCAAAAGGTGGGTGCCTGCTCGTTATTTCGTTAAAATAATCGGCTCGCCTCTCGTGACAATAACCGTATGTTCTATTTGCGCTACCCGGCTTCCGTCTGGTGTTACAAACGTCCATCCATCTCCTGACTCTTTAATCATATCGGCTTTTTCTGAAACGAACGGTTCAAACGCAATCACCATTCCTTCTTTTAAAAGCGCATTATCCCACGGATCAAAATAGTTTAAAATATGATCAGGTGCTTCATGGAGTGATTTGCCGATTCCGTGCCCGGTTAAGTTTTTAATGACCTCAAATCCATTGCGGCGCGCTTCATTTGCGACTGCTTTCCCAATTTGGTTTTGCTTTGCGCCTGCTTTGATTTTCATTAAGCCTCGCTCAAAAGCCTGCTCTGCCGTTTGGCATAATTTCGTTAAAACAGGATCGCCCTCGCCTACCACAAAGGAAATACCGGTGTCAGCAAAGTAGCCGTCAAGTGACCCGGAAACGTCAATATTTACAAGGTCTCCTTCTTGAATCACACGGCTTCCAGGGATACCGTGGGCCACTTCGTTATTTACACTAATACACGTAAAGCCTGGAAAATCGTATTCCCCTTTTGGCCCTGAAATCGCACCATGCTGCGCAAACAGGCGGCCGCCCAGTTCATCTATTTCTTTTGTAGTCACGCCTGGTTTTGTGAAAGCGCGCATTTCATCGCGAATCGACGCGACGATTTTTCCAATTTTTTGGAGTGCTTGAATATCTTCATCTGTTTTTACAATCATTAAGTCCATTCCTTCACTTTTAATTTTCCATTACTTATTATAGCAGAATGTTAAGAATCTGTTGAAAATATGTATGGATCATGTTTGATGCACCCATGCAATGTTAAACTAATACTATAAGCCGATACCATCCCGACTGAAGGAGTGATTTCGATGACGAAATGCATCATTTTTGATTTTGACGGTACCCTTTCTGATTCTATTCAAATATTTATAAAGGCATACAATGATTTTGCCGAAAAAGAGGGTTATAATCAAGTTTCGATTGAAGAACTTGATGATTTAAAAAAAATGAGCATTCCTGAGCGCTGCCGCCATTTAAATTTCCCAATGCGCAGCATCCCATTTGCGGCTCCGAAGCTGTACCGCTTTATACGTGAATCAAAGGCCTCTCTTCCGCTGTTCCCAGGCATTAAACAAATGCTTGATGAGTTAAGCAGCCGCGGCATTCACATTGCGATCATTTCATCTAATGCATCAGATATTATTAACCACTGCTTAAAATCGAATGGGATTCATTACATTCATGATATCTTTTCTTCCAAGTACATCTTCAGTAAAGATAAAATGATCAAAAAATTATTGAAGCAGTACAATTATTCACAGGAAGAGGTTTTTTATGTAGGCGATGAGCAGCGTGATATTGATGCCTGCATGAAAAGCGGACTGCGGGCCGTCTGGGCGTCGTGGGGATATGACCATGAATCTCTCATTTCCGGCGAAGCGTCCAAAGCGGCTGTCCCAGACGATATTGTTGATTTTGCGCTGCGGACATAAAAAAGGTGCGGATCTTTAGTCCGCACTTTTTTAATGAACTGAACTTGCGGTGCTCTGCTTTCTTCCTCTTGCCCAGTGGATGCAGATCAGAAGCGTAACACCGATAATGACAGCCCCAAAAATATAAGGAAGCCCCATATTTACGTCAAACAGGGTACCTGCAAGAGCCGGCCCAATCATATTGCCAATGCTCATATAGGCGTTGTTCATACCGGCTGCAAATCCCTGCTCGCTTCCTGCCATTTTTGAAATGGTTGTGTTAATGGAGGGGCGCAGCAGGGAAGCAGCGGTAAAAAACACAGCTGAAATAAGTAAAACGGACGAGAAGCCGGTTGCAAATAAAATACCGAGCATCGAAACTCCTGCAACAACGAGCATCGTATTCATGACACGAACTTCCCCAAATCGTTCCAGCACACGGTCAAGCACAAACGCCTGGACAATCACACCAATCAAGCCGCCGATTACCATTAAAATTGAAATGTCTGACGGGCTAAAGCCGAACTTTTGGTCGGTAAATAAGCTGATGGTAGATTGATAATTAGCCAGTCCAAAAGAGAGTGTAAACATCATAACAAGCAAAATAAAATAAGGCTTTTTCAAAGAAAGCGCAAGCTGTCTCACAAGCGGATCCCGTTTTTTTACAATGGCTTGTACATGTTCTTTCGCTGGTTCACTCAAGAAAAAAACGGAGATCAGCGCTGCCAATGCCGCTACCGCACCGGCAATCAGAAACGGCGCCCGAAGCCCGAATGCTGCCAGGAAGCCGCCGACACCCGGTCCCACTACAAATCCAAATGACATGGCCGCTCCAAGGCGCCCCATCCCTTTCGCCCGCGTTTCAACTGTTGTAATATCAGCTACAAATGCCATCATCGATGGAATCATAAAAGCGCCTCCGATACCGCCAATCACGCGGGATGCATATAAAAGAGCAAGGTGATTAGAAAAAGCGAATAAGAATTGGGCGGCAGAAAACAGCAGAAGACCAAAAATAATAGATTTCTTTCGTCCGTATCGGTCTGATAAGTCTCCAGCCAGCGGTGAAAATAAAAACTGGGCAAACGCAAACGTTGCAATTAAAAATCCAAACGTTTTTCCGCCGGCCCCAAATTCATGAATAATGGTTGGCATGATCGGAATCACCAGGCCAATTCCCGTCATGACGATAAACATATTCATCATTAAAATCAGCAATGGAAACTGCTGAATATCTTGTCTTGACATGTACATCCTTCTTTCTTGTCTTAATAAATCGTTTTAGGCATTTTGCCGACTGCCTGTTCAAGCTCTTCAGCCATCGCTTTCATATGCGGCAGGCTTTTCAAATTAAAAATCATCCCTGTCAGGACGGCGGCACGCGGGTTTACTTCAAGTAATTCTTTTTCTAAAAGCGCGATCGAGTCGAGTGCAAAAGAAGCATCCTGTTCCCCTTCCGCCAGGGCTTTCAGTTTTTTAATAAAATAAAGGGGATGAACACTTTCTGCATACAAACCGGCTTCCTTATCAGACCCGGAGGCTTTAAAAAACGGCTCCGGCTTGTTCTGAAGCATCCAAAGAGCTGAGGCGTTCAACTGGTGAAATAAATGCCGGGCCAGGCGGTCAAAATCGTGCTGGACATCCTGTTCAATAATTTCTCCTAAGTACGATATCATCATTCCCTTTATGGAAGTGTTCAAATCTGGTGCATATGGAATGATTTCTTCTCCGTAGATAGCAGCAATCTGTCCCTCCGTCCGCTTTCTCAGCTGAATACTTTCCTGGCGGACAAAATCATGTAAAGATGAATCTTCAAGGCCGCGTATTTCTTTTAGCTGCATCATAAAAAATTCCTGAAAGGCATAATAATGCCGCGCTCGAATGGCCATCTCCCGGATAAAATGTTCTTCATGGCTGTCTGACTCGTTTTTCGCCGCTGCAATTTGATCGTGCAGCACCTGATAGTAATACTCGAATATATCGGATAACAGCTCTTCTTTTGATTTAAAGTACGTGTATAAACTTCCCTTTGACAGCCCGCATACATCCGCAATCTGCTGCATGGACGTTTGCTGAAAGCTTGTTGTTGAAAAGAGCCTCATCGCCGTCAGCAGGATTTTTCTTTTTTTGCCATTCATTTCTCCACCAACCGAATAGTTTTTTAATTGACCGCGAAGTCAATCTTAGCATAGGCTGTCCTAAAACACACGAAAAATGTTTCGTAAAACGAAATAAATATTAAAAAGATACCCGGACGGTTTGTCCGGGTATCGGGTCACTGCCTGCCTGACTTCAGCAAGTCACGTATTTCCGTTAAAAGCTCTTCTTCTTTTGTTAAAGAAGGCAGTGCTTCTTCTTCTTTTTTTTCTTTTGTGTAAAGCTTATTAAATAATTTAACAAACAAAAAAATGGAAAATGAAATAATAACAAAATCCACAACAGTTTGAATGAAAATACCGTATTTCACCTCAGCCTTGCCAAATGTAAAAGACAAGCCTGAAAAGTCGATTCCGCCAACTAACAGCCCAACAAGCGGCATGATCACATCAGCCACAAGCGAAGAAACGATTTTACCAAAAGCGGCTCCGAGGATCACCCCGACGGCTAAATCCATCACGTTGCCCCGCATCGCAAATGATTTAAATTCCTTCAGCATGGTTCTTCCTCCTTTCTGCTTCACTGTTTTATATCCTGCAAACAGGCATAAAAAACATTTTAGCAGAAAAGGAGCTTATTTTTCAGCAAGGTCGTCCTTTTTCATTTTTTCCCTTCTATTCCATCTTTGCTCGGACTTAAAAAGCTTAATAAACAACGTAATAAAAAAAACTGGGACTGCATAAACCAATACATACAGAAAACCGGCCAGCCATTGCATATTCCCGCCCCCTCTGTTGATTGACTTTCAGTTTTTATATTATATAAGGTTTTTCTGTTTTATTGCAATCTGATTTGAATTTTGCACATAATTAAATAAACACATTAAGAAACTTAAAAAGCTTCACGCTGTGAAGGCGTGAAGCTTTTTAGTCAGGCTTCTTCTTTTTCCGTTACAAGAAGCTGTTCTACAGCGCCCTGTTCCTTTTCGTCTACAACAAAGGAACCATTTGAATAACGGTCTACTTTTTTCAAAGTATGGACAGCCACTTTTACATCCGGTCCTTTTTTCATCCGTACATAATAGTCCCGGTCTTCATCAAGCTTTGCTGCACCGACAATACGGTGTGGATTTGTTTTCAACTCACGAAGCAGCACGACGCCGCGCTTGGCACGCGTTGTCTGCTCGAATTGATCGAGCCCGCCCCGTTTTGCCGATCCGCGGTTTGTAACGGCGATAAACGACGATTCCTCTACGCTGTCCGATACAATAACCGCAACGGTATAATCTTCATCCTTTAAGCTGATTCCTTTTACGCCGGCTGCACGCGGTCCAACCACAGGTACTTCTTCTTCTGGAAACCGCAGGCCATAGCCGTAATGCGTAATCATTAAAATTTCACTGCTGCCGTCTGTAAGGGCCGCTGCACACACTTCATCGTCACCCTTGACATTCATAGCCGTCAACGCCCGTGAATAGCGCTGTACGCTCAGCTGCGAAAGCTCTGTCCGCTTAATCATGCCGTCTTTTGTGGCCAGCAGTACATATCGCTCGGCAGAAAAATCACGTACAGGAAAAGCCGCCACAATCGATTCATCCTTAAAGCCGCTGACCATGCCCGATGCATGCTGGCCGGCGTCTTTCCAGCGAATATCCGGCAGCTCGTGTACCGGTAAATACAAGTAGCTGCCTTTATTTGTGAAAACGAGCAGTACATCTGTTGTATTCATTTCGCGCTTAAATAACAGCCCGTCCGATTCTTTCATGGCCGGAAGCCCGCCAGAAGCGGAATAAGAGCGCGTACCGGTCCGTTTAATGTATCCTTCCCGCGTAACAGAAACGATTACATCCTCACTTGGGATCATTGCTTTTTGATCGATTTTAATTTCCTGGATCTCTGCTTCGATCACGGTGCGGCGCTCGGTCGCATAAATTTTCTTCATGTCTTTCAATTCACGCTTAATAACCGATTCAAGCTTTTTCGCACTTCCTAAAATGGCTTCCAGCTGCTTGATCGTTTTTTCAAGCTCAGCCGACTCTTTTTGAAGCGCGGTAATGTCTGTGTTGGTTAAGCGGTAAAGCTGTAATGTCACAATTGCTTCAGCCTGCGGCTCCGTAAATTCAAATTGATCCATCAAGCGGTGCTTAGCATCCTGTTTATCTTTTGAAGAGCGAATGCAGGCAATCACCTCGTCCAAAATAGACAGTGCTTTGATCAGCCCCGCTACGATATGGTGGCGGGCTTTTGCCCTCTCTAAATCATAAGCTGACCGGTTGGTTACAACTTCTTTTCTATGTTCAATATAAGCATCGAGAAGGCGGTGCAGCCCCATCAAAACAGGACGCTTATTGGCGATTGCAACCATGTTAAAGTTATACGAAATCTGCAGGTCCGTCGCTTTAAATAAATAATTTAAAATCAGCTCTGCATCTGCTTCTTTTTTCAAATCAATCACGACCCGCAGTCCGGTCCGGTCAGTCTCGTCCCGAACCTCGGCGATACTGTCGAGCTTTCGATCGATGCGCAAATCATCCATTTTCTTTACAAGTGATGCTTTGTTTACTTCATATGGTATTTCTGTAATGACAATCCGCTGACGTCCTCCACGCATATCTTCAATTTCCGTTTTGGCGCGGACAATCATTTTTCCTTTTCCGGTTTTATACGCTTTTTCGATGCCGTCTACACCTTGAATGATACCGCCGGTTGGAAAATCCGGACCCGGAAGAACAGTCATTAACTCCTCCACTGTGCAATCCGGTTTTTCCATCCGCATAATCACAGCGTCAATCACTTCATCAAGTCGGTGGGGAGGAATTTCCGTGGCATATCCTGCTGAGATCCCTGTTGATCCATTCACAAGCAGATTTGGAAATCTTGCCGGCAGCACAACCGGCTCATTGGTTGTTTCATCGAAGTTTGGAATAAAATCAACGGTTCTTTTCTCAATATCTGTCAGCAATTCACCGGCAATCGCTGACAGTCTTGTTTCCGTATACCGCATCGCCGCAGGCGGATCCCCATCGACTGACCCGTTGTTGCCATGCATTTCAATGAGCGGTGTCCGCATTTTCCAGTTTTGACTCAAGCGTACCATTGCATCATACACCGATGTATCACCATGAGGGTGATAATTACCGATTACATTTCCGACCGTTTTGGCGGCTTTCCGGAACGGCTTTTGGTGTGTATTCCCCTCTGTATGCATAGAAAACAAAATACGGCGCTGTACCGGTTTGAGTCCATCCCGGGCATCCGGAAGCGCCCGTTCTTGAATAATATATTTACTATACCGCCCGAATCGGTCGCCAATGACGTCCTCAAGCGGCAAATCTTGAATGTGTTCACTTTCCAATTCGTTATTCCTCCCTGTTGCCAGCCAGCTGCTCATTTTCTAAAAGCGCGGCTTCCTCTTCCAATCCGAACGCCACGTTGGATTCGATCCATTTTCTGCGCGGCTCTACTTTATCCCCCATCAAGACGGTTACACGACGCTCCGCCCGTGCGGCATCATCAATGGTTACCCGGATCAGCGTTCTTGTTTCAGGGTTCATCGTTGTTTCCCATAGCTGGTCGGCATTCATCTCACCAAGACCCTTGTAACGCTGTATGGTGGTTCCTTTGCCCATTTTTTTGAGCAGCGCATCGAGTTCACGCTCAGTCCACACATATTCTGTTACTTCTTTTTTTCCGGTTCCTTTTGATACTTTAAAAAGCGGCGGCATGGCAATATACACCTTACCGCTGTCAATGAGCGGCTTCATATACCGGTAGAAAAACGTAAGCAGCAGCACTTGGATATGAGCGCCGTCTGTATCGGCGTCTGTCATTATCACAACTTTATCATAATTGGCATCATCCACGGCAAAGTCCGGGCCAACCCCGGCGCCGATTGCATGGATAATAGTATTAATTTCCTCGTTTTTAAAAATATCCGCAAGCTTTGCTTTTTCTGTGTTAATAACTTTTCCACGAAGCGGCAGCACCGCTTGAAACTTGCGGTCACGTCCTTGCTTTGCAGAACCGCCGGCCGAGTCTCCTTCAACCAGGTACAGCTCATTACGCTCAGGATTGCGCGACTGGGCCGGCGTCAGCTTTCCGGACAGCACCGATTCCCCTTTTTTGCGCTTTTTGCCGTTCCGGGCATCCTCCCGGGCTTTGCGGGCAGCTTCTCTCGCTTGCGCCGCTTTGATCGCTTTTTTGATCAGAAGCGCACTTACATCCTGGTTTTCTTCAAGAAAATACAGCATTTTTTCAGATACGACTTGATCGACTGCCGAGCGGGCTTCCCCGGTTCCAAGCTTTCCTTTTGTCTGCCCTTCAAACTGGAGAAGATGCTCAGGGACGCGCACCGATACGATGGCCGTCAGCCCTTCTCGAATGTCCGTTCCTTCAAGGTTTTTATCTTTTTCCTTCAGCAGACCGTTCTTGCGCGCATATTCATTAAATGTACGCGTCATAGCTGCCCGTGCACCCGCTTCATGTGTACCGCCGTCTTTCGTGCGCACGTTGTTGACAAACGACAGCACGTTCTCAGAAAAACCATCGTTAAATTGAAAAGCGAATTCTGCTTCGATCTCGTTCTGTGTTCCTTCAAACGACACAACTGGATGAAGCGCGTCTTTTTCTTCATTTAAGTATTTAACAAACTCTTCAATCCCGTTCTCAAAAAAGTATTCTTCTTTTTGTTCACGGTCTTTTCGCTTATCTTCTAACGTAATTTTCAAGCCCTTTAACAAAAATGCTGACTCTCTTAACCGTTCGCTCAGCGTGTCAAATTGAAAAACGGTCGTTGAAAAAATTGTTTCATCCGGTTTGAAATGAATTTGTGTCCCGGTTGATTTTGCTTTCCCTTTTTTCTCAAGTGTCGTAACTGGACGGCCGCCTTTTTCAAAACGCTGCTCGAATTGAAAGCCGTCCCGCCAGATTGTAACCGTGAGCGATTCAGACAGGGCATTGACAACAGAAGCCCCTACCCCGTGCAGGCCGCCGCTTGTTTTATAGCCGCCTTGTCCAAATTTTCCGCCTGCGTGAAGCACAGTTAAAATCACTTCCGTTGTCGGCTTGCCCGTGCGGTGCATGCCCGTTGGCATTCCGCGCCCGTAGTCACGCACACTGATTGAATTGTCTTTATGGATCGTAACGTTAATCTCGGTTCCATGTCCGCCAAGCGCTTCATCAACCGAATTGTCAACGATTTCATACACCAAATGGTGAAGCCCACGGCTGTCTGTCGACCCTATATACATTCCAGGGCGCTTTCGAACCGCTTCAAGTCCCTCAAGAACCTGGATGGAGTCTTCATTGTAAGTTGATTGTTTTGTTGCATCCGCCATGAACTAAATCTCCTCTCTTTCCAACACCCGTACATAAAACGTATGTTCTTAACTATGATATCATAAAAAGCAGCGGTTCACCAATCTCTTTGCTAATTCCGTTTTAAAGAGTACGTTACTTTTCCTCGAGAATCAACCGAAATAATTTTACCGCCGCCGTAACCCTCATGGTAAAATGAATGAGAATGTCATGCACATGATTATACAACACAAAAAGGGAGAATGAGAAATTGATTCCAGCACTTGTACTTATTATCGCCTACTTACTGGGCTCGATTCCTTCCGGTTTAATTGCAGGGAAAGCGTTTTTCGGCATAGATATACGGGAGCATGGAAGCGGGAATTTGGGCGCAACCAATTCGTTTCGCGTTCTCGGAAAAAAAGCCGGCGCTTTTGTGACAGCGGCAGATATTTTAAAAGGAACAGCCGCTGCCTCTATTCCGATTATGTTTGATGATACAGGGGTTCATGCCCTTTTAGCCGGCCTTGCCGCAGTGATCGGACACATCTTTCCCGTATTTGCCGGATTTCGCGGCGGCAAAGCAGTTGCCACATCAGCGGGTGTGCTCCTTGCGTACGAACCGCTTTTTTTCCTGCTTTTAATCGCGATCTTTTTAGTTGTTCTGCTGACCACAAAGTATGTGTCTGTCGCATCCGTAACTGCTGCTCTAGCTGCCTTTATTTATGCGGTCGTCCACACTTTTTATACGCAGGATATTCCGTTTTTAGCGGTTGTGGCCGCTCTGGCTTTTTTCGTTGTTTACCGGCACCGGGCAAACATGACACGCCTTCGTAATGGGACAGAGCCTAAAATCCCATTAGGCGGGCGCAAATAAAAAACGGCTTGACTGTTGAAGTCAAGCCGTTTTTTGCCGAAACAATTCAAAAACAGCGAACTATTTTGAGTCCTTCTCTTTCCATGCTACACTATGAAAAAAGAATGGAGTGGTAACAGTGAACATCGATATAACAAATGAAGCTTTAAATTGGTTTAAGGAAGAAATGCAGGCGGCAGAGGGAGATACCGTCCGCTTTTATGTGCGTTACGGCGGCTCAAGCCCTCTTCATGAAGGGTTCTCACTTGGCATGACAAAAGACGAACCACTTGAACCAGCCGTAACCGTTTCTCATGAAGGTGTGACCTATTTTGTTGAAGAAAAAGATGTCTGGTACTTTGACGGCCACCATTTAAAAGTCACTTATGATGAAAAGCTGCAGGAGCCTGCTTTTGAGTACATAAAAGATTCCGCTGCTAAAGATCAAATCGTTTAATATGGCCAAACAGTTTTTCATTTTTTAAGACAACAAGCTGCTTTTCACCAAGCAGGTCGAAATGAGGCCGGGATGGATTTCGCATATCGATCCATTCCGGTTTTAACCCATACTTTCTTCCCCACTCCGCCAATTTCTCAGCATCGGTACAGCCCGCTTTTGTTACGGTCCGGCAACCCGGGAACCGATCATCCTTCCAATAGTGGGTTAAAAAGGCCACTTTGCCCCGTGCAATCTCTTCTTTCCACTTCTCCACTTCTTCCCGCTTTACTCCGAATGCCATTACTTTTCCTTCTTTTCTTTCTCATACACTTCATGCCACTCGGGAAAAGCTTTTTTAAATTTGATGGGGCGGAATGTTTCCTTGTCTACGACGGTATGTACACTTGAGCCGGTTACACAAACGTCGCCTGCTTCGTTCACAATTTCGTAGCCATATGTCGTGCGGATGCCTGTATGTGATTGGATCCATGTTCGAACAAGCGCCCTCTCTCCGTAACGAAACGGCCTCTTATAGGAAAGCTGGATATCGGTTACCGGGGAAACAAATCCGGCTCTTTCCATATCGGCATAATGAAAGCCTAAATCTTTAATGAGCTGGGTTCTTCCAATTTCAAACCAAACAACATACTGGCCATGATATACAACCTGCATGGCATCGGTTTCCGCATATCGGACTTCTACTTGCGCTTCTGAAATAAACAAAATCAAAACTCCTTAGTAAATCAAATTCTTTACCTATTTTACCATGTTTTGAACGGGCGTTTATTGATTTTGCTTTTACGGGTACAGACAAAGAACGCGTAAACAAGTTTTTCTGCGTCACACAGTGTGTAAAATCCTGTTTAACGGCGATGAAGAGATCAGCCTCCTTCCTGATTAAAGACGCGGCGTAAGGGAAAAGATACAGCCTGACAGCGGAATGCAGGTGTCCTGGCAAAGCATCGGCCGTTTTCATATACATGTTTCCAGTAAAAGTGACCATGCCGGCGTCGAGCCCGAGCTTATCCCGAGTGCCATTGAAGAAATCGCTCGTAGAGTGATTAAGGTCCGGCAGTTGAGCGATCATTCAAATGGGCCGTCTGTCGATATGGGATTAATCAGAGGCAGAACGTCCGCCCATGAAAAAACGATGGCTTCCGCCCGGCTTTTAAAAGAAGCAAAAGAAACCAGCAGGCATATTGTACTGAACATTCACGATGAGTATACAGGCAGCGCCTTAGACGCTTTTTTTACTGCAGACAAGCGCACTCTGATGGAGCTTGTCGGTGAATTCTCATATAGTGAAAGCAATGAGTCTCCCCTGACCGGTTCACTGATAGAGTGGACTGTTTTACTTTTATAAACGATTACCTTAAACGGACGGAGGATAACTCTATGACAATAGACCACATTTGGAAAAATCAACGAAATCATGCGAACAAGCAGCGCGCTCACGGATCAAAAGGAATGACAGCGAGCGCTACTGAAGAATCGTCCTTTATTGGTGCAGATGTGTTGGCGAAAGGCGGGAACGCCATGGATGCCCTGGTGGCTATGCAGTTCGCTTTGGCCGTATCTGAACCGTTTAACACAGGGCTTGCAGCCAGCGGCTTTATTCTTTATTACGATGCCGAAACGAAAAAAACGTCCGTTGTAAACGGACACTCGATTTCACCGAAAAGAGCGCATAAAAATGTTTTTGTAGATGAGCACCAGGATGTGATTCCGTTTTTAAAACGCTCCACCCCTGGTACGGCTGTAGCAGTTCCCGGGATTTTAAGAGGAATAGAAAAAGCGTTAAATGAATTTGGAACAATGTCCTGGCAGGATGTCATTGCTCCAGCCATTGATTTGTCCGAAAAAGGAGTCCGTGTGAATTTAACCTGGAACACAGGGCTGCAGCGCTTCAGCGGCCGGCTTGGAGAGAAAGCAAAAGACTTTTTTTATCCAAATGGCGTGCCGCTTACTGAAGGGGAAATTGTCGTGAACGAAGACTTAACGAAAACCCTTAAAATTTTGCAAAAGCATGGAGCAGATGCTTTTTATAAAGGAGAAATTGCCGATAAAATTGTTCAAACCGTTCAAGAGTTTGACGGTTTCATGATAAAAGACGACTTGTCCGCTTATGAAGCAACTGTGTCTGAGGCGATCACCGGTACTTATAAGGATTATACGGTTACGGTTCCCGCTCCGCCAAATGGCGGCGGCTTTGCTCTTCTTTATATGCTTAAACTGCTTGAAAAGCTGGATATCGGCCAATATGGCCTTCGTTCGTGGGAAAAATATTATCTTCTTGCTGAAGTGATGCGCATTATGACGGCTGATAAGCTTGCGTTTATGGGTGATCCTGCTTTTTATGATATCCCGTTAAAAGGCCTGTTAACAGAGGAATATTTAGAGGAACGGTTGAAGCTGGTAAACTTTAAATTCCGGAATGAGGATGTAATGGAGGGTAATCCGTGGCTGTATGACGAAAAAAAACCTCATGATAAAAACGCCAGTACGACAGATCCCGGATACGATACCACTCACTTTATAGCTGTTGATGAAAAAGGCAACATTGCTGCCTGTACCTCTTCGTTAGAGCACTTCTTCGGCTCTGGTATTATGGTGCCTGGCTGCGGATTTTTATTAAATAATGATATGACTGATTTTGATCCGGATCCAGCCGGTTTAAATTCCGTTGAACCTGGCAAATATCCGGTCAGCATGAAGACGCCGACAATTGTTTTTAAGGATGGCGAGCCGATTTTAACACTTGGCTCACCCGGCGGGCCAACCATTCCAGCATCCGTGTTACAGACGATGATCCATGTGCTTGATTATGGGCTTGATTTAAAAGAAGCAATTGAAGAACCCCGCATTTATAACGGCACAGGCCCGCTTATTTGGCAGGAAGAAGGCATCCCTGAAGAAGCAAAGCAGACGCTTGAGCGCATGAACTATCAATTTGATTCCATTGCGCTGTCTATAGGAAACGTTCAAGCAATTTTACTAAACCCCAAGACGGGTGAACGCATTGGCGGCAGTGATTCCTCTCGTCCAGGAATTCCCGCTTCCCAGAACCCTGAATAAAAAATTCCCGGCGTATCAGCCGGGAATTTTTTTGTGGCAAGAAAACAGCCCAAAAAGCCGCCAAGAGCAGCCGGTTTGCACCATACTTTTTCTTGTCTATATTTGTCCGGCTAACTGGGCAGATTCAATTGCAGCCATTTCCTTAAGCATTAAAACCGCTGATTGAAGAATCGGAAAAGCAACAGCGGCACCTGACCCTTCTCCCAGTTTCATTTGAAAATCAAGAAGCGGTTCTTTTCCTAACAATTCAAGAATAGTGGAATGGCCGGGTTCAACCGAGCAGTGAGCCATGATCATATAATCCTTTACATTGTTTGATATTTTCGATGCAGCAAGTGCCGCCGTCGATGCAATAAAACCATCTACAAGAGTCGGTGTTCTATTCGCTGCAGAAGCAAGCATTGCCCCTGTCATACCGCATATCTCCAATCCCCCTCCTTTCTCTAATACGTCAATTGGATCATCTGCATTCGGCTTTCTTCTTTCAAGTGCCAGGCGGATCACCTGTTTCTTATGTTCTCTTCTGTTCTCTTTAATTCCGCTGCCTGCACCTTTCATCTTTTCGATGCTGAGCCCGCTGAGCGCGGCAACCGTACTGCTTGCGATTTGCAAAACCGATCCCCATCTCTCCAAGGATTAGACATTTACCGCCGCCGTGAATCATTGCTTCTGCCTGCTGACAGCCTGTTCGATTGCTTTGACCGCTTCATCCCGGCTCGCGTTTTCGTTTAAAAAGTTAGCCGCCTCGTATTTAATCTTCTTGTTTAACAGCTTCTCCTCTTCCATATCTACTGCTATCCCGATATCCACTAAACACATTTAGGCCCCAATGAATTTACCGAAAATATTGATAGCCGCTTCCCCATTTAAAAAATTGCCTATCATTTGAATCGTCACTTTCTGCGGAAAAGCAGACACCCCTTTAGATACGACTCCATGATCGGCCGCAAATACAATCACACCCGGCGGTGAAACAACAGGAACCGATTCTCCCGCTCTTTCGTCCAGGCTCGGTATATGTACAGCCATTATCTTGCTTTCCATCAATCCAAAAACATTCTTTCTCCTTTTTATCTGCATACAGCTTCAACAAAAAGCCGCTAGCAGCCAGAAACAGCCTTGCCACATTTATTTTACAATGTAGGTGGAGACCAAGAAAAAGCCGGCTCCTGATTGGAGCCGGCTGCATTCAAATATTAGTTGCCTGCTTTAACACTTTGCAATTTGCCGCGAAGGACCATCTGCAAAATACCGCCATGACGGTAGTAGTCAACATCTACTTCAGAATCAAAACGGACAAGCGCTTCAAATTCTGTTTTCTTGCCTTCTTTATTTGTAGCTGTTACTTTAACGATTTCGCGTGGTTTTACACTGTCTGTAATCGCCACTTCGAATGTTTCTTCTCCTGTTAAGCCAAGAGTATCGGAATTCTCGCCTTTTTTGAACTGAAGCGGAAGCACACCCATCATGACAAGGTTGGAACGGTGAATACGCTCATAGCTTTCCGCGATAACTGTTTTTACGCCAAGAAGGTTTGTACCTTTTGCTGCCCAGTCACGTGAAGAGCCCATGCCGTAGTCTTTGCCTGCCAATACAACGAGGCCTGTTCCCTGCTCCTGATACTTCATGCAAGCATCATAAATCGGCATTACTTCGCCTGTCGGCCAGAATGTTGTGTATCCGCCTTCTGTGCCTGGAGCAATCTGGTTGCGAATACGGATGTTCGCAAATGTACCGCGCATCATGACTTCATGGTTTCCACGGCGTGAACCGTAAGAGTTGAAGTTACGAGGCTCTACGCCTTTTTCACGCAAGTATTTGCCTGCTGGTGTATCTTTGCCGATTGCACCCGCTGGTGAAATGTGGTCCGTTGTAACAGAGTCACCGAATTTACCCATCACACGAAGGCCGGCAAGTGCCTGGATCGGCTCTGGATTTGGTGAAAGATTTTCAAAGAATGTTGGGTTCGCAATGTACGTGGATTCAGAATCCCAGCTGTAAAGAGCATCATCGTTCGTTTGGATTTGATTCCATTTTGCATTGCTGTTAAATACTTGATCGTATTCTTTGCGGAACAATTCAGGTGTTACCGTGCGTTGTACTGCTTCTTTTACTTCTGCTGTACCCGGCCAAATGTCTTTAAAGAAAACATCTTGTCCGTCTTTTCCTTTGCCAATCGGATCTTTTTGAAGATCGATGTTTACGTTGCCTGCAAGCGCATAAGCCACAACAAGCGGCGGAGACGCAAGGTAGTTTCCTTTTACAAGCGGGTGAATACGTCCTTCAAAGTTACGGTTTCCTGAAAGAACAGACGTGACAAGAAGGTCAGAATCAATAATCGCTTTTTCAATTTCTTCTTTCATTGGACCTGAGTTTCCGATACATGTTGTGCAGCCATAGCCGACAACGTTGAAGCCGATTTTCTCCATGTATGGAAGAAGGCCGGAATCACGCAGGTAGCCTGTTACAACTTTTGAACCTGGCGCCAATGAAGTTTTTACATACTTCGGCACTTCAAGACCAAGTTCAACCGCTTTTTTCGCAACTAGACCTGCTGCCAGAAGAACATATGGGTTTGATGTATTTGTACAAGATGTGATCGCTGCAATACCGATCGCCCCTGTTTTCATTTCTGCTGTTGTGCCATCTGCAAATGTAACGGTTGCTGTACGGTCAAGCTCTTCCTTTGTTAAGCCAAAACCATGGTTGCCTTGCGGCGCGCTTACAGCTTCCTGGAATGATTTTTGCATTTGAGAAAGCGGAATTAAGTCCTGCGGACGTTTTGGTCCAGACAAGTTTGGCTCAATTTGGGCCAAGTCTAGCTCTACTACTTGTGTGTAAACAGGATCTTCGTTCGCTGGCGTAAAGAACATGTCGTTTTCTTTCAAGTACTGCTCAACGACTTGAATGTGTGCTTCATCACGTCCAGTTAAACGCATGTAATCAAGCGCTTCTGAATCCACTGGGAAGAATCCGCATGTTGCACCGTATTCTGGCGCCATGTTTGCAATCGTTGCACGATCCGCAAGCGGAAGCGTAGCAACACCTGCACCGAAGAATTCAACGAACTTACCAACTACGCCTGTTTGACGAAGCACTTGTGTTACTTTTAGTGCAAGGTCTGTCGCTGTAGCGCCGTCTGGAAGCTCACCTGTTAGTTTTACACCTACAACCTCAGGAATTGGGAAGTAAGATGGCTGTCCAAGCATACCTGCTTCTGCTTCAATTCCTCCAACGCCCCAGCCAAGTACACCGATACCATTGATCATCGTTGTATGCGAGTCAGTTCCAACCAATGAATCAGGGTATGTTTCAAATTCACCGTTTGCTCCTTCTACTGCATGAACAACGCTTGCGAGGTACTCAAGGTTTACCTGATGGACGATACCAGTTGCCGGCGGAACCGCACGATAGTTATCAAATGCTTTTTGGGCCCAGCTTAAAAATTCATAACGTTCTGCGTTACGATCAAACTCAAGCTCCATATTGCGCTCAAGTGCTTCTTGTGTACCGTAAGCATCTACCTGAACAGAGTGGTCGATAACAAGGTCAACTGGAATCTCAGGATTGATCACTTGTGGATCGCCGCCGATATCTGCCATTGCTTTACGAAGTGATGCCAGGTCAACAACAACCGGTACGCCTGTAAAGTCCTGCAGGATAACACGGGATGGCTTAAATGGAACTTCTGCTTCTGCATCCGCATCTGCTCCCCATTTAGCCAGGTTTTCAACATGTTCTTTTGTAATGACATAACCATCAAATTGACGAAGAACAGATTCAAGTAATACTTTAATTGAGTAAGGAAGACGGGATACGTTTCCGATACCTGCTTCCTGAAGTGCTGCCAGACGGTAGTAGTTATAGCGCTTACCGTTTAAGTCAAAGCTCGCACGGGCGTTAAAAACATCAGTAGTCGCCATTTTGGTTCCCCCTCTTAACTAGTTGAATATGTACTAAAACGATTGGAAAATAAATTTTTTGTTTTTTCTAATTTTCCACCCCCTTTATCTTAGTACATTCATTAACATAAGTAAATAAAAAGAAATTTATTGCTTCCGATAAGAAAAACAAATCACTTAAAAAATGATTGTTGCCCCGTCCTTTTAAAGTATCCCCTACCCAGCCGTGTTTTTTCAAGAAACAACTAGTTATATTTCCAGTCAAGCGCGGGCATATGCTTAAAATTCATTCCCTAAATGGTGCTCAGTGCCCAGCGCTGGTGGTCTGCTTGCCGTCCGGTCGAGTGTTTTCACATTGTTTCGCTCTTTTATTTTCTAAATTAATTCCCGGAGCTTTATTTCGAACTTATCAATCTTATGCAGTTTGCATGTATAATGAGGCCGGGCAAGCCCTTCTGCCAGCTTTTCACCTTCTACATTAATGTTTCTGGGAAGAACAAAAAACATTTGCCATCATCCCTGTCTCTCCCGCTTCATCAGTCACTTAACACATCACTGTTACCCCATTTTTGTGTGGTTAAACTGGCAGCTGTTTCTGAATACCGCGTTTTGAAAAACAGGGCTGCGGGTAAAATTATTTATAAGCAGGCGCCCAAGCGGCAGCTTCTGTAAGAAGGAGGATTTTCGTATGTATACTAGCAACGTAAATAAAAAACAAAAAAGCGGCGGACTCGGCTATCTTTTAGTGGGGGCAGGAGCCGCAGCATGGTGGCTGTCCAAAGAAGGAAATCGTTCCAAATTAGACGGCTTGATTTCCCAGGCGAAGCAAAAGTTAAGCAGCTCTCCATCTTCTAACGAGCCATCTCCGCTTCAAAAAGCAGGCGATTCACACTCAATTGATGTCTCTGATCATAAAATGGTTGGAGAAGGACCCCAATTTGCTGTTGATTACTACAACAAAAAACAAAAATAAGCTGTTTAATTTGTTTCATTTCAATGAAACGAGTTGATTTATCAGCGTTCCTACGAGGGTAGATGATTTTTTGCTTTTCAGTCTCCCTATTGTTCCCCCACTACTACAGGTGAACAATAGGGGAGACTTTAAATTTAGGACAGATACTCTAGACCTTTTTATTTTTCTTCTATGGATCTTTTGACCAACCTTCGCGGCTTTTTAATGTACCCAGTTTTAGATCATGCTTTTCCGCTAATGCAGTAAGCGTGATTTGATTGTTTTCCATTCTGATCTGATATCATCCCAGTTCGCCACTTCACATCACCACTTGTTTTTAAGCAAAGAAAAAAGCAGCCCGCAGGCTGCTTCCTTCCACTCTGTATTTAGCTAATTACTTCCTCAAAAACTGCTTTTAGATATTCATCAAACTTATGTTCATTAAAGAATCCACCTTCGTGACATACCCAATTACCTTCGGATACTAAGGGAGATATAATATCAATTCGCTGACGGTCTTCTCCAATAATCTTAAAAACCTCAATAGAGTTTTTGTCTCTTTTGAACCCAAGAACGTGTCCCTGGATTCTTATTTCCGAGAAAAGTTCATCTTCTGGATAATCACTATATACTTGGATATCTCCATAAGTTGCTGGTATAAAGTCCTCTACGCTTTCACCAAACTTTTCGACGCGATCATTGATAAAAGATACAGCACGATCTGTTAACTCTTTCCTCTTTACATCATTTGCATACTGCTCTCTTAAACTCGCTACGAATCGGCTTTCAAAACTCATACAAGCACCTCCCTTAGTTTATTATCATTATTTCGACAAAAGGAGATATTTTCCTGCATCAAACATATCTGATTCCGTGAAATGGCTGCTCAAGCGAGATAATCTCATGCAAACCAAACAGGAAATCGATTTAACCGCGGTTTAAAACATTAGAGAGTATCCTGGTATCAAAAGCGGCCGTTGCGGCAATGCTTATTTTAAGAGTTCCATCAAAATATGGCCTTTCTTTGAATCCCTTAACTGTGGGAGAAACCAATTAAACCCGGCCAACTGGCAGGGTTTAATAATATCTGCAATTTAATTGAGTCAATCACATCCTTCGTTAACTGTCACACCCACTAGTTGATGAAAAACGATTTAAATTTATTTTTAAATAAAATGTAATGGAATAAAAAAGAATAACCCGTGCAGGCTGCTTCATGATAAAAGCAGTTCCTATAGGTTTTTAAAAAGACATTTTACACTTATCTTTCACAAAATTCTCTTTCCATCATTTTCAGCTTTCTTTTCATCTCTCGAATATCTTCTTTCATCTCTCGAAGATCATCTTCCATCCGTTTAAGCTCGTCTTCCATCCGTTCACGCCGACTTCTACGGTCGCGGTTACTGCAGTTAGAGCACATACCATACTCTCCTTTCATTTTTTATTGTCTTACACCATTAGAATATGAAAAAATGCTAGACATGCTTGGGAGATTATCCACAATTTAAGTAATAAGTAAAAGAAAAAGAGGACTGACTAAAACTTGCAAAGATCGCATTTAAGCACAAAAAAGATTTAGCCCTAAAATCAAATCCCGAAAAGCAGACTGGGTTGCTCTTCACTTCTGCATGCCGGCTTTTATGCTAGAAAAACGGTTGGGCGCCGGTAAGGCTGTAGGCGCTGTTTAATGTTGAGTATGCTTTCCCGGAAGGGCGCCTTGCTCTATGGAAGATCCCTTAATCGATTCATCTTCAGACTACAATAACTTTGCCTGATCTATATCTTTATAATCAATAGTGACGTTTCATCCCAAAAAACATAACGGTACTTGGCACCCTATCCCCCTTCGGAAATGAAAACTTTGAAGAGAAAAGTATGTTGCTTCAAACAAATAATTCATCATAATTTATATAAAATAATTAAGTATACCCCCGAATAATAAAGTGCTGTTTTTAAACCGGAAAGATACCTAACAAAGATTAAACTTGCAAACAGTGGTAAGATTAAGATTGAGGATTTATCCTATGGACAAAATTTCTAAAAGTGGCTTGGAAGAAAGGTGTCACCTTTTGTCTAAAATAGATTTAAAAGGAGCGTTTGTAAATGAAAACAATGACTAGACTCACTTTCGCCAATAGCCAAAAAGAGCTGGATCATAAAATTGAACAAATTACACAAAATCATGAACAACGAAATCCCGAATGCAAAGTCGAGATTTCTTACTTAGACCCGGAATTAAAGGATATTCGTTTTCTAAAGGACCAAACCACACAATTATTAATTGGAATACGAATAGTTGAAAAAGCAAATGGCGATAAATAAGCAGTATTAAACATGTTTATTTATTTTGAAAAAAAGAGGTGTAAAAGTATGGCAGGTAAAAACAAGTATCATACTGGAGAAATAGTGAAAATAAAAACAACGGATGAGTTAGTAACCATAAATAAATGGCATTATGTACAAAATATGAAGCAATACTCTTATACCGTAAAAGAGTATCCATTAACTTTTTATTTCGAAGATGAATTTCACAGCCATAATTAAATTAATCAGTGCGGTTGACGAAACCGCAGCCAAGTCGACTCTAGAAAAAAATATTTATGAACATGCATTGAGCCTCAATGAGCCTCAAAAAAGCACCCAAACGGTGTGAAAAAAGCCACCTAGCGTATGATGATAAATATAAACGTAATAAAGGTGGCTGCTTTTGTGATAGAAGTGAAAGATCTCTTTCTCAACCAGCCTGTCCCTTTCTGAGACAGGTTTTTTATTTTACACTATAAAGGAACGTATATTCTTAAAAAACTTTATTTATCTGCAAACCCAATCAACTTCAGACAATTTGAGGACGTGACCGGGAACCTTCTTACCCTCTCAGAATTGCGTTTATTTCTGACCGGAGCTAGAGGCCATGAGAGAAATAACTAACTATATCCTAATCCTCCTCCCAGGTTATACAGGGATCCGTAGAGGCCAGGGCCTAGGTCTTACATGGAATGAAGTTGGTGTAAAGAACAAAACAGCCCTTATAAAAGGACAAGAGAGACGTATGGGTCTCGTCCACTCAAAATCAAAAATAATTATCGGACCGTTTTGGTAGATGATATTGTTTTTCAGCAGCCGGAAAAGTATAAAAGATGGTGTGAAGAAACAAAGCTAAAAAATAGAGCACGATTAACGGACGATGATTATATTTTTATCTCTATCAAGGTAATACCCCAACCAGACCTGTGACCGTCTATACTCTTTTGAACAGCTGCATCAAAAAAATAGGGGTAAAGCGAATTACCCCACATGGGTTACATCATACTCACGCGTCTATCTCAATTAGCCAGAAAGTGCCGGTAAACGTCATAGCTGCTCGTTTAAGATGGTCCTCTCTACTTACACTGTTCATCATACCTGCAGCTCTGTTTTCATGTTGGCTGCTCCTTATAGGTAAATCAAAAAAGGCATAAACACAGGACACTATTTCGCGTCTTTTTAGTGCCCTCTGCTTTTATAAGGCGGCAACTAAAAAAACATGTTTAATGTTCTTCAGGCTTAAACCGTTCATCCTTTGCTTCATTGTGCCCTTCCTTAAATAATGGTTGTGTGTTTGAAGAAGACTTTAAGGATTTTATCCCATTTTCAGATAAGGTGTCTAATATTTTTTGAATATTCCCTTTCGTGGCAGGAGCCTTGCCTGGTTTTACGGTAATTGAAAATAAGCAGTTCCCTGAATTCAGGAAACCGTATTTGAATTTTCATAAGCAAAACAAGCCCTATAATAAACAAAGTACCGCCATAAAGCGCCTGCTATTCCGTTTTATCACTAACAGATCAATTGATGATTGTACCAACTGCAATCCTCATAACCGCTTATGCAACGGGCATAAGTGATGATTTTGAAATTTACTGCTTGTTCAGCCCCATTAAACAAAGCATTAGTCGCCAAAACAAGCAAATAAGAACAGCAAAAAGCCGCCGGAAATCCGGCGGCTTTTACTGTTCTCTTTTTGTGTATTCGCCAACATAATATAAAATGTCAGATACATACTGGTCACTTTGATTATAAGCGAAGATCGCCCGTTTCATATCACCATCGGCAGCACCGTTTTCACTTAAATAATGGGCAGCACTGTAGATCGCATCTTCCACATTGAAAGGATCTGCTTTCCCATCTCCATTGGCATCCACCCCGTATCCGCCATATTTTGCAATGACAGCCGGATCTGTTTTTTCCTCTTCCGGGATATCACCTTTACCGAGGCCGCTGCAAGTCGGGTGCTCCCATCCTACAAACGTGCACGGCATAAACTGCATCGGACCTTCCGCGCCTGCTGGAGAAATCATTGGATCCATCGTTGAAAATTTTGTTTCTACACGGTGGTGAGCAGCAAGAAGCTCCCACGGAATTCCATACTCTTCAGCTGCCGCTTTATAGATCGGCATGTACTCTTCTGGAATCGACTTAGACTGCAGAAATTTCGGCGCTTTGTCTGTTATTGAAAAAACGGCCATTAAGAGAAAAGCGGCCAGCAGGAATGGAATCGCCAAACAGCCATACGCCCGTTTTTTCAATCTTCTTCTTTTTTTTGCCATGATCGTTAAACTCCTTAAATGCTCTTGCTTAACTCATCATAGAAAAGACCGGACGAAACTTCAAGCAAAAACAAATCTCTCTTCTTCATAGAAGAGAGATTTGTTTTTCTTTATAAGTTCAGAAGACACCCATCTATTTTCCTTGTTCCTGCAGCCTTTCTTCCACCAAACGGAAGTGATCATTTCATTTCTCCGCTGCATTGTCATGAGCGAGCGGCCAGGAGAACGTTCTATCAAGTAATGGAACTTCCTGAAAGCATGTCGCCTGCATCAAGCTGCTTTAGTCCGGGTGTTTTTGCAGCCGCTTCTGCCGCCTTTTCCCGAAGCTTCAATTCTTCGTTTTTCAAATCCGCCAGCGATTTTGAAGCTTCTGCTTCCGCTTTTCGAAGACGGCTGCTTTCAAACTGCCAGCCGTTTGCCGTTGCGCGTGCAGCTGTCAGCTCCGCAATCAAATCTGCTTCATAGTATGGATACTTTTCCATCACTTCGTCTGCCATTTTCTCATAGGATGCTTGCAGCTTTTTCTCGAGCGTGTTTTTTTCAGTGTGCCAGTACGTGTTTGACAGCCAGGCGCCGGCAGCAGATAAAACACCTCTTTTTTCCCTATTTGTATCTATTTTTTCTGTTACCCGAATCAACTTTTCTCTAAGCCGTGTATTCGATATGCTCACGTCCCCAAGAAAAGGGCGGGCGGCATCGGTTTTCAACAGTACAATAAGCCGCTCTCTTAAGTTTTGGTAAACGGCTTCAGCTCTTTTTTCTGAGCTCTCAGCCAAAGCCAGCTCCTGCTGAATGTGCAAAATATGCTTTTCTTCTTTTTGCTGCTCAAGCTTCAACTCGTTAATCTGCCTGAACAGCAGCAAATAAGCAGACTCTCTTGTAACCCATTCTGATGACAAAATTGATTCATCATTTGCTTGAGCGCTTTCATCCGGTGTATACAAAATCAGCATTGCCGCAGGCAGCAGCCAGCTGCCCGAAAATAATGTTTTCAGCGCTGCTTCCGTCGTAAATAGGGCATCCGGGTGGAGAATCCACATTTCTTTTGGAAAGCCCGGCGGCACCTCCTTTTGAATCGGAGAAAGGATCTCGCCATACATGAATAAACCAGAGCGGATGCCCATTTCGAATACAAGCGTTTCTAGGCCGATCCCCTGCTTGATCTCTTCAAAAGAAGCACTGCGGTGTATATGTAAATGCTCGAAAATCTGCACTTTTTTAAAATCCGGCAGTTCTTCCCAATAACGGCGGATATTTGCTTGAAGAGACTCTTTCCCTTCTTCCGCTTTTTCATTTTTTAAAAAGCGCTCAAACAACTGGACATATTCGTAATGAAGCATAAATTCAAGCTTGCTGGATATAAAAGAAGCTTCAAATTGTGCTTCCACCGCTTTATTTTTTTTCGCTCTTCTTTCAAACCATTTATTCTCAATTTCCGCACTGCGCGCGGTTACTTTTTCTCTTTCATTTAAGCGTGCGGCCGGCAGTTTCATCAGCTTGGCTAATGCCAGAAACACATCAAGCTGAAGCACTTGATCCGGAATCTCATTTCTTTTTTTTATTTCAGCTGCAATGGCTCCAAAATAAGGAGCAGTTTCTTCTTTAGAAAAACGGCTTTTTGCTTTTAATGCCAGCAGTTCTTTTGCCTGCATGGAATGCAAAATCGCGTGAATCATCCGAAGCTTCGGACCTGTCACATTTGCTACCGCTTTGCCGATCGGCTTTAACTCTGTCATGTTGATCCGCTCCATTTACTCCTTTTTTTCTGATTTTACACGAAAAAAGTATGGAAAGAAAATGAAACCCTTTCTTTCTTTTCACACCCATTGTTTTAAAAGTATATCTTTTTTTCCTTTTTATAGTTGCTAATTGTCTGCCATTTTTTTAGAATAAAGATACAATTCTGATTTGTAAGCGATTCCAGAATTGAAAACGGCCTAGGGGAGGGCTTTTATGGAACAGAAAGTAGAACGCGTTTTACAGCCGCAAAAAAACTACGATTATGAGAAAATTGCGGCCAGTCCGGAATTCAAGTCACTGATCCGCAAGAAAAACAAGTTTTTACTGCCCGTTACCATCTTTTTCTTACTGTTTTATTTTTCATTGCCCCTTTTAACTTCTTTTTCAACCGTGCTGAATAAACCGGCGGTTGGCGATATTTCGTGGGTATGGGTACTGGCTCTGGCACAGTTTATTATGACCTGGACGCTTTGTATGGTGTATGTTAAAAAAGCGAACGGATTTGATGCCGATGCAGAGAGCATTGTAAACCGCCACAACGATACGAAAGGAAGTGACCGCCCATGAGTATGATAGGGCTTTTTTTCTTCGTTGCCATTGTGGGGCTGACTCTGTATGTGACGTATCTGGCTTCCAAGCGGACAAACTCCGCCAGTGAGTTTTACACGGCTGGGGGAGGGCTGACCGGCTGGCAGAATGGCATTGCCATTGCAGGTGATTACTTATCGGCGGCTTCATTTCTTGGTATTGCCGGTGCCATCGCCCTAAATGGCTTTGATGGCTTTTTTTACAGTATCGGCTATCTGGTGGCGTATCTCGTTGTCCTGTATATTGTAGCTGAACCGCTTCGCAACTTAGGCAAATACACCCTTGCCGATATGATTACAGCCCGTTTTAATCAGCAGAAAATTCGCGGAGCTGCGGCCATTTCTACTTTAACCATTGTTCTCTTTTATATGATTGCCCAGCTTGTTGGGGCTGGTGCATTAATCCAGCTCTTGCTTGGCATTGATTATTGGGTAGCTGTTTTGCTTGTCGGCATTATGATGACCACATACGTGCTCTGGGGCGGTATGGCGGCTACCAGCTGGGTGCAAATCATCAAAGCGGTTCTTCTCATGATCGGTACGGTTTTGATTTCGTTTCTTGTTTTACTAAAGTTTGATTTTAATATCCTGAAAATGTTTACCGACATGAAATCCGTTACACCTGCGGGTGAAGCGTACTTGAATCCAGGCGTAAAATACACAAACGGGCTGGATACAATGTCTATGATGATTGCCCTTGTGTTAGGAACGGCCGGCCTGCCGCATATTTTAATGCGCTTTTTCACTGTGAAAGATGCCCAAACAGCGCGCAGTTCTGTGGTTTATGCTACCTGGATTGTTGGAATCTTTTATATTTTAACGATTTTCCTTGGCTTTGGCGCCGCTGCTTTTGTAGGCTCTGAAAAAATTGTGGCAGCCAATGCAGCCGGCAACATGGCCGCGCCTCTACTCGCTCAGGCGCTGGGCGGCGATCTGTTAATGTCCTTTGTATCTGCTGTTGCTTTTGCAACGATTTTAGCGGTTGTGGCCGGTCTCGTGCTATCCGGTGCATCTGCTTTTGCTCACGATATTTACGGTCAGATTATTAAAAAAGGAAATGTCACCGAAAAAGAGCAAATGAATGCAGCCCGTTTTGCTTCAATCGGCGTTTCCGTTTTTTCAATTATTTTAGCTCTTGGCGCCCAGACGATGAATGTAGCGTTTCTTGTATCGCTGGCCTTTTGTATTGCCGCAAGCGCAAACCTTCCTGTTATTATTTATACAATTTATTGGAAGAGATTTAATACAGCCGGTGCGCTGAGCGCTATGATTACAGGTCTTGTAACCGCCCTTGTACTGGTTGCGTTAAGCCCGAATATCTGGAGTCCTGAAGGCACAGCCATTTTAACAGGAACCGCTCTATTCCCGTTAACAAATCCGGCGATCATTTCTGTGCCGGCCGGTTTTATCGCAGGCTATATTGGATCAATCGTTTCGGCTAAAGCAGATGCACGCAAATATGCGGAAGTAGCCGTTAAAGCCAATACTGGATTAAAATAAAAGCACGGAGCAGACGGAACGGTCCGTCTGCTCCGTTTTTTCATACAATAAAAAAACAAGGAGGTTTTCGATTTGCGTAAGTTTCTCACAGCCGGTTTATGTATCCTTCTGGCTGCTGCGATCGTTCCCCTGCCTTCAAAGGCGGCTTCAGATCCTTATTTATCTGCACTGGCTCATGTAAAAAACAGTAAACAAGTAATCATTGCAGAAGGAAGTACAAAATCGATCACAGCCACGATCCGCCTTTACGAGAAAACAGGGCGCCACTGGCAGCTAAAACGGATTTCTCCGGCAGTTACCGGGAAAAATGGCTTATCCTTCTCCAAACAAGAAGGAAACGGCGCCACCCCTACCGGCTTTTATGACATTGGCCGCATGTTCGGCTATGCCCACAAACCAGCAGGTGTCCGGAGCAGCTACACGGTCACAAACCGGTTTCATTATTGGATTGATGACCCCTCTTCACCAGATTATAACAAATGGATTTATTACCGGGGTGACCCTGCTGGCCGCTGGAAATCATTCGAGCGCTTAAACCATGAATTATACAAACACGCTATCGTCATTCGCTACAATGAAAACCCAATCGTCAAAAATGCAGGCAGTGCCATTTTTATTCACCGCTGGCGGACAGGATCGACGCCAACAGCCGGATGCCTGGCGCTAAGCGAATCGCATTTACTGGTTTTAATGAAATGGCTGGATCCTGCTAAATCACCGAAAATTGTCATCGGCACACCTGACTCGGTCCGTTCTGACCTCGTTCAGGCCTCTGCTGATTAATTGAGAGAATGATTCATCTGCCGGATAAGCAAATCAATATAAAGCAGCGTTTTTCCGCTCATATCTTTGCTGTTAAACCCGGTAATTTCACTGATGCGCTTCATCCGGTAAGCAAGCGTATTGGGGTGCACATGCATCACACCCGCCGCCTCGTTTATATTGCCGTCATGGGCTAAAAACATATAAAGCGATTCAATCATATTTGCATTATGTGTTTTGTCGTATTCTTCAAGCGCTTCAATAACCGCATTTTTTTTGCCAAGGCGGATGGAGCGAAACTGTTCAATTGATTGAAAAATACCGAGCTGGTCAAAACAATGGGGCAGTGTAATGGTTGAAAAAATCTGTTTCATTTTTAATACACGAAGCGCTTCCTGATAGCTTTCCTGTACATGCAGCGGGTTTTGTACAGCCGTTCCTGCCGCCCCGACCGGCGAAAGGCCAAGCCGTTCCGCTGATTTAGACGTAAAATCAGTAATATAGGAGCTGACCGTTTCTAAATCAGCGGGTTCTTTAAACCGGATCAGCAGAACCAGCTGCTCCCCGTCATAGGTTCTGGCAATACTGGCCAGCTGTTGCAGGGTTTCGGTCAGATAATCGATTTGCCGCTCCAGTGTACGGTCAATGGCACGGCCGAAATCAAAAAGAATAACCAGTAAACTGCCGGTCAAGGAAAGTCCGTATGCTTTGTTGGCCTGTTCCATTTCATTGCGCGTGGCGAAATGTCCGGTCAAAAGCTTCCAAAAAAACTCCTGATGGCTTTCTTCCGCTGCACGCTTTCTTTTTTCATGCTGCAAAAGCTGGTTTCTTACCGCTTTCGCCGCTTCCTTTAAAATCGCCATCTGTTCATCTGAAAAATGAGCACCTGACTGGGCCCAGATAAAGCCGATCACTTTATCCTGTTTTCGTACCGAAATGGCCACCCGCTCACCGAGAGAAACTTGTCCAATTGCAGGAATCACAACGGGTTCCTCTGTTTCAAAAAGAGTCGGGATCGCTCCGCTTTTCCATAAGCTGTTTATCACGTGCTCGGGTACTCTTCGTCTCATAATGGTAGCAATTCGAACGGGATCAATTTCTCCTTCGTGTCGGCTGTAGGCAATAATCTGGTGATTGGCATCTTCAATCGTAATCGGGCAAAGAAGTGCTTCACTGATTCGGTCTGCCAGCATTTCAATTGATTCATACTCGTGGGCAAAATAATGTGTTTTCTCGTTTGACATATCCATCCTCCGGTGCAATAGGCTATATTTATTATAATCGCCGCCCGATTAATTGTAAAAAAAACCGAAAAAAACAGGTCCTGTTGCCTGGTAGATGTATATGCTTCAACGTGAATGATTTGAATTGGGTAATGTTCAACCTTAATGGTGAATCTGGCTTCTTCTACTGACCTAAAAAATGGGCCGGTTTAGTTCGCGACTATCGTTATTCCATTACCTTTAACTTTTTAAGACAAAGATAAAACCAATAGATAAGAGCCAAAGCAGATAAGTAAGCCACATAAGTCCAAAAAACATTCCAGCCGTTCCTATATATAATAAGCCCTGTAAAAACTAATATACATTCAAGCAGGGTTATACATAATGCAGTGAAAAAAATAAGCAAATGTGGATGTTCCTTTTTCATTATAAAAAAAATCAAATAGCACCCTATTATAGGGTATATACCTATATTAAACGGAAGTGCCGGCAAGGTTTTCTGTACGGTAAAAGGATATATCTCACCGAAATTAAAATAAATCCAAAACTCATTGATAAGATAGGCAATAACTGATGTAAAAGGTCCGATCAATGGGATTATTTTTTTGTTTTTTGAATGAAGATGCATGATTCCAATGATCCAAGGAACTATTAATATCATTAAAGAAAAGTACATCTTATTTGAACCTCCATTGTGTTACCTTTCTTCATCAATGAGCTGCTTTGAACGAATTTTGCCTATACATAGCTTAACCAATTTACAGTTATGCGATACTCCGTTAAAAATACTCTCCGGCGTTTTACGCCCAGCCCCAAATCAGCTGTACATACGGCTGGGCTGGCAGTTTTGACCGAACCGACAACACAGCTTACGGAAAAAACCCCTTGAAGCTGCACAGCTCAAGGGGTTGTCTATATATGAGTATATGGACCTGCTGCACGATTTACACTCTTGGTAATGTACTTAGAAAACATCAGCTAAATATGATTGAATAAAATCGGGTAATAGCTGAAAAAATAATCCCTCATATTTAATATCGAGTAAGCCAGCAATAAACAGTAATATAATCATTAAAATTAAAATAGGTTTCTTATTCTTTTTAAATATCGACTTCAAAAGGCTCCCTCCACTAAAATGTTATAATAGGAAGCTTGTTCCTGTGCGAGGCCGCAAGCTTATCCCTTTCTTTTGTCCACTTTTCAACTTTAGACAGCTGACTCTTTTGACTGCCCGTTTTTTGAGCGCGCAGCTTACCTATCTGTCATTCAAAGTCTACTCATGATACATACTGCCGCATCAATACTTCATTTCCAATACCACTGGACAATGATCGCTCCCCATAACACCAGCATGGATTTCTGCTTTTAACAGAGATTCGGCCATTCGTTCGGAGACAATAAAATAATCGATTCTCCAGCCGATGTTTCTCTCTCTTACCTTACTCATATAAGACCACCATGTATAAGCGCCTTCTCTGTCAGGATAAAAATACCTGAAACTGTCGATAAAGCCCGCTTCCAGCAATGCTGTCATCTTGCCCCGTTCCTCTTCCGTAAAGCCTGAGTTTCCCCTGTTAGACCTAGCGTTTTTCAAATCAATCTCCCGGTGCGCGACATTCAAGTCTCCACAATAAATGACCGGCTTTACACGATCCAGCTGGATTAAGTAATCGCGCACCTCCTCTTCCCAGATTAAACGATAATCAAGACGGGAAAGATCCCTTTTGGAATTAGGTGTGTAAACATTGACTAGAAAAAATTTATCAAACTCAAGGGTAATGGCCCTGCCTTCCGATTCTTGTTCATTCGCACCAATCCCATACTTCACTGAAAGAGGCGGAATTTTAGTAAAAACGGCTGTGCCAGAATACCCTTTTTTCTCTGCATAATTCCAATATTGATGATAGCCTTCCAGGTCAAGATTGATTTGACCTTCCTGCAGCTTCGTTTCTTGAAGGCAAAATATATCAGCGCTTACTTCATTGAAATAATCCAAAAATCCTTTTCTCACACAAGCTCTTATGCCATTCACGTTCCATGAAACCAGTTTTACCATGTATGTTTGTCTCCTCGCTGTCCCTTTTAGTAAACTCCATGGTTACTATACTAGTTAATAGAAAGAAAAGCATCCAGTGACGAATTTTTTTGGTAAAACAGTTTGTTAATCGCGTTAAATAAAGCAGAAATGCAATTGGCCATGTATGAATAAAACGGGAACGCTATAGAAACTCTTAAAACGCTAATCTTTTTAACACGTATATCCTTAGTATCGTTACATTTTATGGATTATCATTGATGTTTTCTTTTTCAGTTAAAACAGCTTAGACGTTAACGGCAAACGAGTAAAACCTGTAAGCAATATACTTACCCTATCCGTTTTGTTGTAAAGTGACTGTCTCAAACATAAAAAAGCCAGCTTAAAAAAGCAGCTGGTTGTTTCTATCGTGCAAGAATTTTTTCATTTTCTTCTCATTCAGCCCATCGACAATACGGTCTAGTTTCTCTTTACTAATTTCTAAAGCATATGACCGAAATAGGCCTTAAAAAATTTGTTCATTTGCACTAACCAAGCCGCTTCCTCAATCTCACAATTCGGTTGGTTTGGTTCATACTTTTCATTCATAGGCTCTCATTTGTATTACGTAAAACAGTGCCAAATGCCCTTTTAGATGTAACATCTGAATGAATGTAGAACCGCTTTTTTATGGAAAATATTATATAAAACCAAAAGCACTGTTCAATGAGCCGATTTATTTTTAATATGTGTATAGATCCTATAAGAATGTCTTACTAAATCTAAAACAAATAATGGAATCTTAACAGGGAATTTATATAAAGTTTTCCGGTAAAACTTATAATAGGCTTTGACGATATCATTCCATTTTTCATCTTCCTGCTCTTTGTAAAAATCAGATACATCTACAACATATCCCTTTCCGTCATTCATCATCACATTTTTCCCATGTACATCCACAGGTGTCAGCCCTTGACTTCGAGCATAATCCAAAGCTTTATTGATGTCTATGATGACCTGTTCCGGTATCCTGATTCCTTTTGCAATTGCATTGTACAGGGTAATTCCTTTTAGCCTTTTTAACACAAGGAAGTTCTCTCCCTTATAGACTAATTGAGAATAAGCGGGATGGTGCCCAATTCTTTGGTAAACCTCCGCTTCTTTTTCTAATCCTTCCAAGTTTCTGGCGTAGATTTTTACAACCCAATCTTTATTTGAATGATGAAGAAAAACAGCAGCATAGTTACCGACACCAAGACACTTCCACTCTTTTGGTGTGTAAAGAACCATAATGGGTTCGAATGGATTTTTACTTTTCATTTTTACGTTATGTATAAGCGTTTTTTCAATTAGCGCAACGTAACTTTTCATTCTTCAATACAACTCCGTCCGTAACATCACAGTGCTTTCTTTAAATAATGGCAAAACCTTTATATTATATTAGTCCTCATCGCTTTAATTAAACAGGCTTTTTTTGCCTATAATGAAATACATCCCCTTATTTATTCAGGAACATAACATCAATGATACCGGAGTAACAAAAATTCCTCAAAATGGAAAATAGATCATAAAAGGATATGTACAATCTTTGAACCATATGTTCCTGAAATAGCCAGCCGCCAAAGGGAGCCGGCTATTTCCGCCGGCCCTCTCCTTTTTCCAGGGAGGAAACAAGCGGCAGGAGCTGCTTGTAAATACGGACAATTTCCTCTATTTTCATCCTTACCAGGCCACTGGAAGAAGGCGCCACGAAGTCCAGCGTACCTTGAACGACAGAAACGGGCTGGGGGCCCCATGCAACCTGCTTCCTGCCGCTATATTCCTGATAAACCCCTTTGCCGACAAAACAAACAATTGCAGGCCGATAATGTTCTATCTTTTTCTTTAACAAAACCCTGCCCTCCTGATACTCTTCTTTTGTAATTTCATCAGCCGTTTTCGTTGGCCTCGCCACAATATTTGTTAACCCGTACCCTAACTCTACCAATTGACGGTCCTCAATTGCTGTAAATTTTCTAGGGGTTAATCCCGCTTCAAAAAGAATTTTCCAAAAGCGGTTATTCGGATTCGCAAAATGATGTCCCGTTTCCCCAGAGCGGACACTGGGATTGAAACCGACAAAAAGAATATCAAGATTTTCTTTTAAATGATCTTTAATTGGTTTCACCCTTCAGACCTCCCTCTCTTTTAATCGACTCGTTTACTCTCTGTACTATTCCCTGTTTTTTGATGTGATAAAAAACAGAACCCTAATTCTTACTTGTCGGTACAGTTTTTCAATTTTGCTTTATTGTTTCGGATAACTCAAGCAGCCGTAAAATTTACAAAAGCTAGTTTATCAGATCGATATCGTATTCATTGAAAAGGTACACCGGCCCAATCAGGAAAGCTTGTCCTATAACGAAGTGGTGAAAACAGACACAGACCTCCACAGAGTTATATATGAAGGGACCTCGGCAGATACATCGTTTGGCAATGCAAACTTCATGCTTCAAAGTGATGTGACCAAAGCACAACCACGGCCTTGGAGAAAATGCTCGTTCTGATGTCCAGAGCACTACAGAAGATTGCAACACTACTTAAAGTGGCAGGAGCTCTGAAGAAGCACAGAAGATCATTGACAGTGAAGGTGAATGAACTTCTGAAGCTGGTATAGCTGGTGCGCAGTTCATACGTTTATTATCACTTGCGACGGCGAATCACCTGGCACAAACGCTGCCCTAATATTCATGAAAAATAAACTGGAATCTAAATCCTAAATTGGATTGAAGCAAGCCCTGCTTAAGGAGGGGTGTTTGTTAGGCTTTGAAAATGGCCGGCTCAGGCTTTTGCTTTTCGGCCAGCTGTTCATGCTGCACCTCAAATAACGTAGTTACATTCCTTTTTGGTTAAATTCTTCCCAATTTTTCCGTATATGATCGTATGATAAAAACAGAAAATCCCTTGACGTTATGCAGGGCGTAAAGGATGCAATTGGATCGGGCAGATGGATTGCATTTGAATGAAACACCTCACACCTGCATATGGACGTTTTAAAACAAGCAGCGGAGCCTACACAGCAGCTGCCTCTCTGGCAAAAACACCTTTTAAACAGCCAGCTGCGGGATGGCTGTTTCATTCGCAACGAAAAAAACCCTTGATGATCAAGGGTTTTCACAAGTGTTGTCTAAGGTGTGCCCAGCGGGGAACGTGCCCCGATGCCTGGAACCTGCTGAAGTATATGACTATTGTTGATAAAGGAGAGCAATAAAAACAGGCTGGAAGTCGAAGAGGATCTGGACAATAAGAGGAACTTAATACTTTCTTGCGCCGCATTTCGGGCAAATATACACATCTTCGGCATCAAAAATGGATCCGCACTTTGTTTTTTCAAGTACAATCATAGCGCTGCGAAGCTCCGCCCGTTGTCCTTCCCAACCACATTCACACTTGACGTTGTTTGTTGAGCCAAATTTGTACAATCCATAATTCATACTGATTCACCCCTTAATTAGCGTATTCAGATATTATCTTATCTGTATGTTCATTTTACCGAGATAGACATTACATTTCAATATCACAAAAATTAAATTTTTGTAAATCTTAGAAAATATTTTTTTAAACTAAAAAACTCCGGATCCAAATCCGGAGTTTTTTAGCTTTGTTTACTATTTGGAAAGCGATTTTACATCCTGGACCATTTCGTCAAACGGCACTTCTTCCCCGTCCTGTTTATTTCCCGGATAGCTTTTTACAACAATTCCTTTTTCATCGACCAAGTAAAAGCTTGTTCCATGAATAAACTGGTCTGATTTCGGATCTGGCAGCGCAATGGCTTGAAAGCTTTTCTCCGCAAATGCGCTTATCTCTTCCTCTTCATATCCTGTTAAAAGGTTCCAGTTCGATTCATCCGCTTCGTAATGTGAAATATAGCTCTTCAACGCCTGTGGTGTATCCCGGGCCGGGTCAATGCTGAACGACACAATTTCATAGTTTTGAACGCCTTCCTCGTTCAAGCGGTCCTGCAGCTCGCTCATATTTCTTGTCATGGGCGGGCAAACCGTCGTACAGCTTGTGAAAATAAAATTGGCAAACCACACTTTCCCCTTCAAATCAGCCAGACCAACTTGTTCACCATTTTGATTGGTGTAGGTAAAGTCTTGGACTTCCACATCCATGTTGCCTTCAAACTGACGGCCGCATGCACAAAGCAATAAAACAGCAGCGGCCATAATAAAAACGGACTGAACTATTTTCACATAACTCCCTCCAAGCACCTTTTATCTTTTTATCGTAGAGGAAACCTTCTTATTTCTCAATGTGCTGCTGCGGCCTGATCTTGAATACTTTATGAACGTTTTTATCTTTCTCCTGTAAAAACAAATGCGGCTTTGCTTCCGGTATCGGACTGGCCTACCTCCAGACGAGCATCAATCCGCTCTTTCAGCTCTGGCACGTGGGAGATAATACCGACCAGGCGCCCGTCCGCTTGTATATCCATTAACGTTTCAATGGCCTGGTCCAGCGATTCCGGATCAAGCGTGCCGAATCCTTCGTCCACAAACATCGTTTCAAGCGATACGCCGCCTGCATGGTTTTGGACCACTTCCGCCAGTCCGAGCGCAAGAGCAAGCGCCGCTTTAAAGCTTTCTCCCCCGGACAGTGTTTTCACATGCCGGCTGGCACCCGTATATTGGTCAAACACGAGAAGATCCAGGCCGCTTTGTGCATTTCCTTTTGACCGCTCGGTTAAACGCTGCAGTAAAAAACGGCCATTTGTCATCGCTGAAAGCCTCGTGTTGGCTGCGGTCAAGATATCTTCCAAAAACGATGCCAGTACATATCGTTCAAACGTTACCTTCAGGTCATTTTTTCCGTGCGTTACTTCAAACAAATGGCCAGAAAGGCGGTACGATTCTTCAGCCTTCGCCATCCGTGCCGCTATCTCTTCAACCGACTGGCGGATGCGCCGCGATTCTTTTGCACAACCAGCAACAGAAGAAGCCTCATTTGCCCATTGAACAGCTTCTTCATTTAACGCTCCAATCTCTTCTTCAAGCTTGCTGATGTCTGCCCGCTCATATCCTTGAAGAGTAGTGTGCAGCTCCTCTATCAGTAAAGCAAGCTCGCGTACTTTTTGTTCGAACTTCCGGACCTTTTCTTTCATTTCTGCAAGAGATTCGAGCCATTTCTTCGCTTCCTCATATTGTTCGGCGGACCCAAAACCAGCCTGCTGCCGCTTTTGCTCAAAAGCCGCTCTTACTTCACGATAGTCCTTTTCTGCTTCCTGAAGCGTTTGCCGGCGCTCCTCCAAAACAGACAGGGCTGCCTGCATAGCTGTACGGGCGCGCTGAACGCTTTCTGCTGCCTGTTCATAGCGGCGCTCTAAAACGGCTGCTCTTTGCTCTATACGTTCAAGCTCTCTGGCAAAGTAACCGCTGTTGCGCATCGGCTCGGGAACTGACTGTTCAAGCTGCTGCCGTGTACTCTGTGCTTGAATAAAAGCTGTATGATCTGCCATTTCCTGCTGTCTCGTTTGTTCTAATTCGGCTTCAAGCTGTTGTTTTTGTTTTTTCAGCTCATCCAGCTGCCCTTCCAGTTGCTGCTTTTGCTGAAGATCCTGGGCAGCTTGTCTGCGTGTTTGCTCGGCTTCTTTCAATCGCTTCTTCGCTTCTTCTGTCCCAAAGTCAGACGGAAGCTTAGCTTTTAGCTTGTCCACGTTTTCTGCTGCATGCCCCAATGCAAAACGGGATTCCATCCACTTCTGCTCCGCCTGCCGGTTTTCCCGGCTAAGAAGATCTGCTTGCTGCTCCGCTTTCTTTAATGCCTGCTCCCCAAGCGTTGCTTCTCCTCCTGCAGCCGGGTTAGGATGATGCATAGAGCCGCAAACGGAGCATGGTTTGCCTTCCTTCAGTTCGCGGGCCAGCATCGCTGCCTGGCTTCTGTGCCACTCTTCCCTTTTATGCTGCAGTTCTTTGGCAGCTTCAGCCGCGGCTGAGGCTGCTTTCTGCGCTTCGATTTGGGCTGCTTGTTCCCTTTTTTGAAGGTCGCCCATTTCTTTTTCGGCATCAGCTAACTCTTGAAATTGTTCAATCAACGCGGTTAATTTCTCAATCTGATAGCCTGATTCCAAGTATATTTCTTTTGAAGAATCGAAAGTTAGCAGAGACGCTTCTATCTTTTTCCCGGCGGCATCCAGCTCTTCGTTTTTCCGGAGAAATTCGGCAGCGGCTTGTTTTGTTTCCTTGAGGCGCCCTTCTGTCTCTCCTGCTTTTTCTACGGCATCCTGATAGACATAAACCGCTTCTTTTATCGACTGAAGATGCTGAAGCTCTTTTGTGCATTCATCCCGTTCAGGACGGCGGCTTTCTTCTGCTTTCAGCCGTTCTTCCGCTTCTTCAAGCAGCTGCTGTGTGTGTTGCATCTCCGCTTCCGCTTCACTTTTTCTTCCTTCGGCAGTGTGCACAGCCTGGCGGGCCCGCTTTTCCATCATTTCATAGGATTGCAGCTTGTCTGCCCGCTCGGCTTCATCGATTTTCTGGCGGCATCTCTCCATACCTTCTTTTTGTTCATCAAGCTCTTTTTGTTCCAGCCGGGCCTGCTCCAAACGATCAAATTGGGCGTTTCGAGACAGCCCCCGCTCCCGTTCTCCCAGTAAAAAATCACGGCGTTCGCTTAAACGCTGCACTTTTTCCTGCAAGCTTTTATGCCGCTTATCCATTTCTACAAGATCGTGCTCAAGCTGATCAAACACTGCCCGTCTTTGAATGGGCTCAGCTTCGAGCAGCGCGCGCATCGTGCTTGAGTAAGCAGGCAGACTTTTCAAAAGAGCCATCTGCTGGTCAGCAGCCCGGCCGGCTTCCTTTTTCAATGCATCGGATTTTTCTTTTAAAATATCCTCTACCCGTTTATAAAAAGAAGTTTGAAACAGCTTCTGCAAAATTTTCTCTTTTTCCTGGCTGCCGGCCATTAGCAACTTTTGAAATTCTCCCTGCGGAATCATTAAAATCTGCCTGAACTGATTGGCTTCAAGACCGACTAATTCATTTATTTTTTCGTCCGTATCCCGTACATTTGAAGCAAGGAGCACTTCTTTACCGTCTGCTTTTTTTTCATACAGCTCAGCGGTAGCACCTGCTGTTGTCATACCGCCTCCGCGTGCTTTTGGCTTTTCCTGCTGAGGGGTCCGCCGGATTAAAAACGTCCGTCCTTTCAACTCAAATAAAAGCGATACTTCCGTCAGCTGTTTTGGATCTGCAAATTGGCTTCGCATTTCCGAAGCGCTTCGGTGATCCCCGCTTGGCTTGCCATACATCGCAAAGCTGATGGCGTCAAATATCGTTGTTTTCCCTGATCCCGTTTTGCCGGAAATCACAAACATTTTTCGGTTTTCGAGCGCCGAAAAATCAATCACCTGCCGGCCTGCATACGGACCAAAAGCAGTCATTGTCAGTATCACAGGCTTCATAATCCGTTTTCCTCCTGTTTCGCCTCTTCTAAAATAGAAGTCATATACGTTTTTTTCTCTTCTGAAAAACCGAGCCCCGTCATCGCTTCATAAAATTCCGCAAACAGATCGAGCTCGCTTTGTTTTTCCCTCATAGAAACAGAAGATTCAAATGACAGAGGGGAAGCAGCTGCTTTTTCAAGATGGAGAATATGAGGGAATTTATGCTTTAGCTTGGCCATCGGATCAATAAGGGCTCCTTCATCCCTTAACCGTACCTTGATATAATCCTCTGAAGCTTCTCCTTCCATCAATTCATCAAAAAAACCGGTGACGATTTTCATATCGCGCACAGGTGCCAATGCTTTTTTGGTAATCGAAAGCTTCTTTTCTCCATTTATTTCCACGATGGAGACACTTTTCGTATGGGACGCTTCTGAAAACGAATATTTCAGCAGTGACCCTGCATATTGAACCGTCTGGTGGTGAATGGCTGCCGGATTGTGCAGATGGCCAAGCGCCGTATAGTCAAAAGGAGCAAACAGCTCAACACCGACATTTCCTGTTCCGCCGACTGATAAAATCCGCTCGGAATCACTTGTTTCCCCTCCTGTGACAAACGCATGGCCCACCGCCACATGAATGCCGTCCCGATCCATTGTTTCGCTTAAACGCCCGGTTAAGACTTTCATCGCATCATGGTGAGTGCGAATGGAATCGTCCTCGTATAAATAACGAACTACACCCGGCTCCACATAGGGAAGACAATGGAAATGAACACCTTCAATAACCGGACAGAACATGTTTTTCTCCATTTTCCCAGCCAGGTAAAAGCGGTTTTGCCGAAACCACGTTGAACCGAATGCCAGCCGGTCTGCACTGTCGTGGTTGCCCGAAATGGCGACGATCGGTATATTCATTTCTACGTTAATTGTAAAAAGCGTTTCATTCAGCAAATTAACCGCCGAAGCTGGCGGAACCGACCGGTCATACAAATCTCCCGCGATCACCAGGGCATCCGGCTGCTCCTGCTCCAGCAGACGAACCAGCTCCTGCAGCATAAAACGCTGATCCTCGATCATCGATACGCCGTGAACCATTTTTCCGAGATGCCAGTCAGCGGTATGAATAAATTTCATTTCGGTTTCCCCCTACTGCGTATGTATGTTCCGATCATAGCAGATGAACAAGTTCTTGAAAAGAATGAACAAGCAGTTTCTTGTTTGCTATAATAGAGTAAAAGAAAATCATGTAATGGGGGTTGCAGCATGCTGGAAGGCTGGTTTTCTTACTTTATCGTTGCCTGGACAGTGATCCTTGTCGGCTTGTTTGCCATCGGCGGCTTTTTTATGTTTCGCAAGTTTTTAAAACGAATGCCGAAACAGGATGGCCGTTCCGACATGGACTGGGAAGAGTATTACGTTGATAGAACACGGAAACTATGGGGAACAGCAGAAAAAAATATGCTCGAAGAATTGGTTTCTCCTGTACCTGAGCTGTTTCGGGATGTAGCCCGCCACAAAATTGCCGGTAAAATCGGAGAACTCGCATTAAAAGAACGGGCCCGTCATGTCTCAGCCGACTTAATTATCCGCGGCTACATTATGGCTACACCGAAAAGAGACCATAAGTTTTTACGCAGGAAACTTCAGGAAATGAATATTGATATTGCTCCCTATCAGCATTTGTTTGAATAAAAAAAAACAGCCTTGGCATCAAAGGCTGTTTTTTAGGTTATGGGTATAGGCTGATCGGGCAGCTGCCGCTTCAGCGTCATATATTTTTTATACATCGCCATGCGCCACGGCAAAATCATCGCAAACGCCAAAATAAAAAACATGCCGCCAAGCTGGCCTACATCAATCGTTGTCGATAGTACAAGCTTTCCAATAATCCGGATCACAAGCAGTGACATTAAAATAATCGGAAAAGCTTTAGAACGTTTTAAGTAAATGTCCTGACCGCGTATTTCAAAATTTGATGTTTTAATGAGCAATAAAGAAAACAAACACCCTACAGCGGCTGCTTCCAGCAATTCAAGAGGTGTAACCCGAAACATTGGAAATACAAACATCAAAGCGCCGGTACTCATAAAAAGCGGAGGCATAATAATTTTTCGGGCTGAAGTCGGTTTCTTCGCTGCTCTCATACGAACAAATAAAGCACCCAGCCCCATCATGACAGCTGCTAAAGACGATATGGCAACCATCCAATCCATCTTGATCATCCCTTTAATACAAATTAAAAACCGGTAAATCCGCCAAACAGCGGCGTGAGGATCATAATAATCTGTGTCATCCAGTCAAAAAAGAGAATAATCCCCATTCCTATCATAACATAACCGCCGGTTTTTACAATCTTAGCACTGTGTAAACGGATCCATTTCATTCGTCCGATAAAAAAAGAAAGGACAAAAAAAGGAATGGCGAAACCAAGCGCATAAGATACCATATACACCATAGCAGAGTCCGGGTTGGTTCCTGCCATATAAATAACCGCAAGCAGAATGGGACCCGTGCATGGCGTCCAGCCCGCGCCAAAGGCAAGGCCAATGAGAGAAGAGCCGGCATATCCAACAGGTCGATTTTTAAACATCACTTTCTTCTCAGACATCATAAATCCCGGCTGCAGGATGCCCGTGACCACCAGGCCAAAAAAGATAATAAAAATGGCGCCAAGCTGACGAATAAGGTCATCCCATTCTTTTAAGAATTGGCCAATAAAAGAGGAGCCAAAGCCGATTAAAACAAACACAAGGGAAAAGCCGAGCAAAAAAAAGAGGGTATGCAGCATACTTCTCCTTTGCAACATGGCATTATCGTTTTTTAATTCATTTACACTCATACCGGTAATATACGATAAAAAGGCAGGATACAGCGGCAGGCAGCACGGAGAAATAAAACTTAGAAACCCGGCGCCGAAGGCTAAAAACACGTTCAGCTCACTCATGAATCGATCACCCTTTCCTTTTCATTGTAACAGAAACGGTATGGGACGGAGCGGCAACATTGGCAAGAGGAGAAAAAAGTTCAAAAACGACAAATTTTTTTGAAAATAAGTAAATGATTGGGTATACTAGAAAGTGTAAAACCTTAGATAATAATGGAAAGGGTTGTCCGCCGTGAACAAAGAAATACTGCTCGACGCCATAGAAGCGAAGCGGACTGAACTACTAAATGTGGCTTTTGAAAACGGACTAACCTCTCCTTTAGCGATTGAATACAGCCAGGAATTAGACCGTCTTTTAAATTTATACGATGAACTGCATATTCAGCACACTAAAAAAACACGCGCAAAATAAAAAAACCGTCCATACGGACCGTTTTTTTATTTTTTCTTATAAACACCAATTAAGCCGTTGTCGATAAACATTTGGTCAAATTCAGCCACTACTCTGTCTCCAGGCACGATTTCGCTGCCATATACATTTTCATCGGTAAAAAGAATATCTCCTGATTGAGCGCTTGTGCCTTCATAATTCATTTCCCCGTTTTTGTACCATACCCGTTTAACGGTATATACTACTTTTTCAGGTTTTACGTACTCTGCGATGTTAAAGCCGCCGTCTTCCCAGTATGTACGGATACGGTCACCCACTTTTAATTCAATTTCTACATCTGACTGTTTAAAACGAATCGTTTCACCTTTGCTGGAAGTGGCGCGATAGTAGCCTTTTTCAATGTTGGGGGATTTGAATGTAACAATATAATGTTTTAACGAAATGCCTTCTTTTTCGAGCATTTCATAAGGAGTACCAGTTAATTCGTCCTCAGAGGCAAGAGCCGGGATGCTAACACCAAACAACAAGAACGGAAGAATAACTAAAGATAAAAACCATTTTTTCATTTCGCATCTCCTCCTTTTCTCTCATACCTTTCTATACCCCATCCCCTTTGAAGATAAGCCTTTGTACAGAAAAAATTTGTGGGTTTTATAGTTTATTCATCCCGCTATTTATATTATATTCACGTATTCAGGTGAATATGTCCCACAACAAACATCCCTTTTTTCTTTTAAAAACAAAAACTACAAACAAAAACTGGTTAATGACAAGAGCAAACAGCCTATTTTTTGCTTTTATTATATGTTTCCAGTTCCACTGCCCCATACGGCGAAAAGCGCCGGTTACAAAACGCTTCAGCAACAAGGCTTATTTCATTGCATATATACACATTCACCCATATAAAAAGCACCTTCTCTCGTTAATATGGCTTAACAAGAAAAAGCGGCTGTCCTGGTTCGAGAAAAATGAACCGAAACAAAGCAAAAGGGCGTTTTCCCCGGTATGAACAATCGATGAAAATAAGCTCTGGCAAAACACACAATTTATTACGTAATTGGGAGCCAGGCAACCTGTTATTTCCATGCTTAAAAAGTTTCCAATGAACTTGGTGCATGCCGGTAAAAATCGAACTAGACTACAGCGTAAAAATGTTTCAAAGGCTGTCTGTCAGGGCCAGAACCCCGCCGTACAGATGAAACGAAACAACTTATTATTCTCTTTTCCGTAAAAAGATTATCGGTCGAGACAAATGCTTGGTCCCGTGCGTTTCCCCGTTCATATCTTATAATAATTTCTTTTCTATTTTTCTGTAAAAGAGGTGTAATAATATTAAATGGTTACAGTTTCGGTTACAACGATGGCAATGGCAGTGGAGGCTTTTGCGACGGCGGTTACGCAGTCACTTTGCAGTGTTTTTAGTTTTGTTGATTACTTTGTTACTATTGATGCTTGTCTCAGCATTTTTTAAATCCGCATAGTTCGCATGTTGAAAATGATAGAATCTTGGTTTATCTTTTGCAACGGAGGCGGGTATAGAAACGAATGTATAGTCCAAAAGCTTCGCATTTATACATTTTTGCTTTGCTGCGGTCCCCTCTGCGGTTTTTTGTATGCGGTTTATTTTCACTCCGCAGCAGATAGTAAATCTTCACACTTATAGCCATTATTGCTGTGGCATACCTGCAGCTTTTATGCGCCTTTTTTCCGCGTAAGAAACTTTTCCGCTGACGTATACGCGCATATACTTGTAGCTTGAAGCAGGGAGTTTTCGAAAGTTGTTTTTCTATTTCCAACTGATATTAGATAATTTATACTCTTTTCTCAAATATACGCGGACTGTTTTTGTAATTGTAAATAAAGCATTCCACGAGCGTATCCTTATAACATCCAGCTAAACTCCGAATTCGCTTCATATCCGGCACATTTACTGCCTGGTCAAAGAACCCTGCCCAGACAGCAGCGCAGAATGTGCCTTGTATATACTATGGATTTGTAGACGTCAACTGGCTCGCGCAGTTCCTTTTCCTATAATCGAGTCACTTATTCGTAAAAGTTTTCTGTTTGAAATCACAGCCGTTTGGAAGATATACAGACAACGCAGCGATCAATACCCTGTACCATATTCATCAGTTTGCTCGTGGGTGGATCGGCTGTATTTTCACCTAAACCGTTCATAAATACGGGAGCCTATGCAATTATTTATTTACCGGAGATACCTTGAATAAACAGCCCTTATACAAAAAAACACCGGTGGTTACTGGACAGGCGGCCTTACCAATCATTTGATGCGGAAAAGAGTGCGTTTTTCATCAACCACATGTCTGTCAAGATATTTATAGAAGAACCATTCACCGGCGGCAATAGCAATCGCTGGGATAGGAGAAGCTGTAAGAACATCGCCATTATTGGTAAACCGTGATTTTCCCATAAGCCAAACTGCAAAGAAAGTGAAGATTGCATCACAAACGGCTGCAGGGAAGTTTCTCTGGAAATGAGTGTGACCATAATCACTGCCAGACAAACAAGTCACCGAGTACATAAGCAACTATGGTAAGAACGGCACTCATCAGAAGGGTATCACTACATTCACTATCATAAATTCCTATAAGTATAATACTGAGCACCACAATTGTAGAAACCGAGCATGGATTCATTGTTTAAAATAAGCCCCCGCCAATACTGCTCCTCGTTTTATTTATTTTTTCTTCAACATCCATTCGATTTCAGCAGGAGACGTATTCCACCCGGTCGTGTAGCCATCTTGTGTGCCTTTTGTGTACGGCTTGTTTATCAAACACGAGTGTGTTTCCGCATGACTATGCCGCTTCTATTTATTTTGGGGCATGGATAAAAACACCGTGCTTATCCTTTCTGTAGAGCTGGCGCTTTCTTGTATCCTGAAGGTGAACACATGAATCATTGCCATTTATTCGTCTTGCTTCCCGCTGAAAAGGTCTTCTGCACGGCCCTCTTTTTAAAGTCGTTGTCTTCAAATAACATATAAAATGAAAAGAAATGAGTATAATGAACGGAATGCATGCTGCACCTTCGTGACTGGCTGGCGTTTATTTTGACATGAAAGGAAGAGCTTAGTGAAAAAATTTTTACTCGGATTTCTTACTTTTTATCTTTTGTATACGGCAGGGATCAGTGTGTATTTGCTCAATCTTGAGCCGGGTTACGTTCCGGCTGAGTATGCCGGAACAAGCGCAGACCCGAAGCAGTTTATGACGGAAAAAGAGATAGCGGAAGCACATCATTTAGACTTAATCGATTATTTTACGTTCTTTTTGCAAACGCCGCTGGATGTAGTAATCGTACTGTTTTTCATGGTGATTTCAGTGAAACTGCGTGACCGGGCAGCTGCACGCTTTCACAAATCCTTTTGGCAGACCGGCTATTATTATTTCTTTTTCAGTGCCCTCTTGACGCTCTTGTATTTGCCGCTTGATTTCTTTTTTTATCAGCTGTCGCGAAATTATGGCCTGTCGAGCCAATCCGCTGCTTCCTGGCTTGGTGATCTCGGCATCAGCTTTGGCCTGGACCTTTTCATGGGCATTCCCCTCGTCTGGCTGCTTTTTTTCGCGATCAGAAAATTCCCGAAAAAATGGTGGCTTGCTGCCTGGGCGGCGTCCCTGCCGCTGACAATCCTCTTGATGTTTATTGCGCCCGTATTTATCGCGCCTCTGTTCAATGACTATAAACCGCTGGAAAACCAAAAAGTCAAGGCGGAAATCCAGCAATTGGCCGATGAAGCCGGTGTTGGGGACGCGAAAATTTTAGAAATGAATATGTCCAAGCAAACAAATACGATTAATGCCTTTGTCAATGGCTTCGGCAGCAACATGCAGATTGTGCTCGGCGATACGGCGATTAACGAGCTGACTATCGATGAAATCAAATTTGTGGTAGCGCATGAGATCGCCCATTATAAAATGAACCATATTTATAAAGGGCTCGTGCTGCAAATCATCGTCGGTTTCTTTACTGCCTTGGCTACCTTCTTTCTATTTAACTGGCTGCGCAAAAAGTGGGGGCACCGTTGGGGAATTAACGATCCGCATGATATCGCCGTCCTGCCGCTTCTTATGGTCTCCTTCAGCCTCATGTCCTTTCTGGCTTCTCCGATCGGCAACTTTCAAAGCCGCCTTTATGAAATGGAATCGGACCGCTATGCGATGGAGACAACAGGAGACAAAGAAGCAGCCATTAGTGCTTTTCAAAAATTGACGAAAAATGTGAAATCAACCGGCTATGAACCGGCTATCATCCACTTTACTACCGGATCGCATCCACGCATGACAGAAAGGATTGATTTTTTCAACAAATATAACAATAAAGATTCTGGCCAAAGCAATTCTCCTTCTTGAATGGAAGAAAAACATTCTGGGCAGCAAAACTTAAAATCACATTTGTACAGTGTTTTCTGCCAGTCATGGGAAACATTTAGTCCCATACGTACAACCTGCCTGCTGAAGCCTCCATTGTGAAGAGGCACAGCGGGTCCTGTTTGCTGGATCCTAGATGCTTACCCTTTACCACTTAATGAGTGAAGCAAGCAAATGCACAGAACGGCTTAACGTGAGATTAATCAACCGCAGCGACTTGATAAATTCAATTGCAGGAAGCAAGGCGATTACTCAAGCGCAAGAAAAGCCCCGTCCGGTTTAGTTCGTCGGGGTTATTCTACTTAACACTTTTCGAAAACAGTGTCACACTGCGGCTCATTGACAACTGGACAGGGCAGCGTTGACCTGACATCAACCGAGTCAGATAGGGTGCCAGTAAGCATGATAATAAAACCGAATTAAAAAATATATGCACAAAAAAGCCACCGAATATTAAACCGATGGCTACACTGTCATTACCGATCCGTCGATAAAAGCGTATCGCTGAATGTATAGCCAAGATTTTTACCGTCACTCCCGTAGACATGAACGTCATTCAAGTCAGTCAAAGCACGATATTCCGCATAGTAGTAATAATGATTGACTACCATCGAGCCAAGTTTATTAACCGCCAATTGGCGTACTGCATCGTCGTCTGTTGACGCTATAGTCGAATATATCTTTGCGACATGCTGATCCGGCACGATTTCAACCCGGTCAAACAACGCAATGCCGTCGTTGCTTGCAAAATTTGACCGGAATGTTTGAGTAAATGTCTCCGACAAAGCTTCGTCTACCGTACCAGGATATTCTTGTGCCGGCTCTTTCGCAGATACAAACACGATTAATGCTGTTATCAAACTGAATACAATAAGCGCACCGATCATTTTAATTTTTGCTGCTTTAATCACATTTATCGTCTCCCTATTCTGTTTAGATAAGTGTAGACGAGCAATATTAAATTCATACATAAGAAGACGCTTTACTACGTTATTCGTTGTTCTATCACACTTATCGTAAAAAAGTTTTTTATTGCGCGTATATTCCGGGCAGCAGATGCGGCATATTCAGAGTAGGTACTCTGGAAGGGCAGCGCTAATAAAAAAGTAACGGCCACGCACTGGCGCTGGTGTTATCTTCTTCCGTTCCTGCTCGGTTATATGCGCTAGGATAAAAGCTATGTCAAGCTAAGGTTTTAACGGTATAACTTCTTCTTGTAAAGAAATACGATAACAGCCTTGAACTTAGGAAATTTATTCTGACCTTTGAAAAAAAGGTCATATCCATCCTGCCCTTCCTCACAGGCACATTCCACGCAAATTTACCAACTTCTTTGAGCCAGTTAAAAGCAGCAGCCAACAGGGTTTCCCTGTAACCTTCCACCCGTTCAGGAAGATAACCGTTTTTGTGAATCGAGCGCACCCCAAGGGTTTTTAATCTTTTCTCTTTGAACAGAAGCAGTCCGGTACGTTATTTTAAGCCATAAATATACAGCAGCCCTTGTAAAGCCAGCTCTTTATTACGTTCTTTTATGGTTTTACGTTTTGCCATGTTTAACAGCTCCTGCTCTTTTAGTAATACAGCAAAAGGAACATACATTTGTCTCTTAGAAGCTTTTTTATCCTGCAGAGAATAAGGTCTATAGCGTTTTCGAGAGCTTTCTCACCGTATTTCCCATGTTGTTTGACCCAATTTTGGATAATGGAATATTACTTTGCTCTGAGGGAAAAATACACCTTAAATTCGCTGACATTTAAAGTTTACTGAACCATCTAGCAATAAGTTTACAAATCCTATCACAAAACTGGAGGTTACAGCATGAAAAAATTAGCATTTCCTATCATTACTCTTGTTTTGGTTCTCGCACTTGCTGCATGCGGCGGAAACAATGCAAACGAGGGTAAGAAGGAGAAAGAAAATAAACAGGAAGCACAAAGCTCGTATGAACAAATAAAAGAAAAAGGCGTCATCACAATTGGCACTGAAGGTACATATTCTCCATTTACTTTCCATGATAAGTCCGGAAAATTAACTGGGTTTGATGTCGAAGTTGCAACAGAAGTGTTTAAACGTTTAGATATTAAGCCGCAGTTTGTTGAAGCAAAATGGGATGGCATGATTGCCGGGCTTGATGCGAAACGCTATGACATGATTGCAAATCAGGTTGGAATCAATGAAGAGCGCAAAGAAAAATATGACTTTTCTGATCCTTATACCGTTTCAAAAGCTGTTCTAATTGTAAGAGAGGACAACAACGAGATTAAATCGCTTGATGATTTGCAAGGCAAAACAGTTGCCCAGTCTTTAACAAGCAATTACCGCCAGACAACAGAAGAGCATGGAGCCAAAATTACCGGAGTAGAAAGTTTTAACCAGGCGATAGATTTAGTCATCTCCAAGCGCGCTGATGCTACTTTAAACGATAGCCTTTCTTATTTAGATTTAAAAAAGCAGCGTCCTGAGCTTCCAATCAAGATCGCCTATACGGAAAACAATGCTGCTGAGAGTGCTTTTCTTTTCCGTAAAGACAATAAAGAATTAGTTGATGCTGTTAATGGTGCTCTTAACGACATGAAAAAAGACGGGACGTTCGAAAAAATATCTAATAAATGGTTCGGTGCAGACGTATCGAAATAAAGGAAGAGATCGCATATGTTCGGGGAGGAACGTACAGAACGAATTATAGGAATCCTTAGTGAATCCTTTTTTCCTATCTTAATGGCGGGTTTGCAGTACACCATTCCTTTAACACTCATCACTTTTACCCTTGGCCTAATTTTAGCTTTCTTTACAGCTGCAGCAAGAATTTCCGGATTTATGCCGCTTGTTCTTTTAACACGTTTTTATGTTTGGATTTTTAGGGGAACGCCATTACTGGTTCAGCTGTTTATCATTTTCTACGGGCTTCCAAGCGTAGGAGTTACCCTTTCTCCATTTGCGGCAGCTGTTATTGTTTTCACCCTGAATAAAGGGGCATACAGTTCGGAGATCATACGTGCCGCCATATTATCGATTAGTAAAGGCCAGTGGGAAGCCGCCTATAGTATCGGTATGACAAAATCTCAGGCTCTTAAAAGAATTGTGCTTCCGCAGGCGGTTCGTGTTTCCCTTCCACCGCTTGGAAACTCTTTTATCAGTCTTGTTAAAGATACTTCTCTTGCGGCCACGATTACGGTTACTGAATTATTTCAAAAGGGACAGCAGATTGCAGCTGTTACGTATGAGCCCCTCTGGCTTTATATCGAAGTAGCCTTCTTCTACTTAATATTCAGTACTGTGCTTTCTTATTTTCAGGCCAGGCTCGAAATACGGTACGGCCGCGGCATAGCGAAATAGTGGAGGGTAAGCGATGATCACAATTGATAATTTGTACAAACGGTTTGGTGCACTCGAAGTATTAAAAGGAGTAAGTCTTTCTATTGAAAAAGGAAAAACAGCAGTCATTATCGGGCCTTCAGGATCTGGAAAGACAACGCTCCTCCGCTGTTTGAACCTGCTAGAGATGCCGGACAAAGGAACCATTTCTCTAGGAAACAAAACGTTAAATGTAACGGCAGGCACCAGGCTTAAACAAGCGGAAATTGTTTCTTTTAGAAAGCAGACCGGAATGGTTTTTCAAAGCTATAACTTATTCCCTCATTTGACGGCTGTTGAGAATGTCATGGAGGGACAAGTAATCGTTTTAAAACGTTCTAAAGACGATGCCAGAAAAAAAGCTTTATCTTTATTAGAAAAAGTCGGGCTGCGTGACCGTGCGGATATGTATCCGTTCCAATTATCCGGAGGACAGCAGCAGCGTGTCGGGATCGCACGCGCAATGGCTATTGATCCCGAGGTTCTTCTTTTTGATGAGCCAACATCCGCTCTCGATCCTGAGCTGGTCGGTGAAGTATTAAAGGTAATGAAAGACCTGGCAAATGAAGGAAGGACAATGGTAGTCGTAACCCACGAAATGAAGTTTGCGAACGAAGCTGCCGACCAGATCATTTTTATGGACGGCGGTGTTGTAGTTGAACAAGGTACACCTAATGAAGTGTTTAATGCGACTAGAAACCCGAGAACTCTTCAATTCTTGAATAAAGTATCTGAACGATAACTCCATATCCTGTACTATGTGCAGGAATTCCCCGCTTTCGCAGGTACAAACAACATTAACGCCATTGCCAAACTGAATACAATAATCGTACCGGTCATTTAACTTTTTCTGATTTAATCACGTTTAACGTCTCCTTTATTCTGTTTAGATAAGTGTAGACGCGCACTAAATAAAGTTTATTTATATAAAATCATTCCTTATGGGTAATAAAAAATAGGCTTGCATCTGCAAGCCTATTTTTTATTTATATACATAAGTTTGGATTAATTTATTAGCACTTATCCCTTGCCCTGATGACAACCAAAACATGCATATAAACTGCTCGCTCCTGGCCATAATCTACTGGAGGCTTTCTAACGCCTGCTTCACTGTAGCAAAAGCTTCAATTTTAGACGGATCAACACTCTGACTGCTAACCACTGCTTGTACGACTTCGGGACGTAGGCCTGTCGTAAGGACACGGATTCCCATTAGCTGAAGTGTTGCCCCTATTTGATCAAAATATTTTGCAATTTCTTTATTAAGGTTAAAAATTCCTGAAAGGTCAGCGATAACATAGTCAACATCCATTTCCGAGATTTTTGGGATAACATGGTCTGCTATATATTTCAATCGGTATTCGCTGAATTCTCCAATCAGAGGAATAACGACTACATCGTCTTTAACAGGTACAATAGGTGCTGATAATCTTGCCAGTTCTTTTTGGTTTTCCTCTTGCAGCTGATCGGAAAGGCGTTCAAATGCGAAGATGGTTTCGTTTAAGCTGCTATCTAATAAGGTGTTGATCTGTTTTATGATAAAAACATTTTCGTTTAGAGATAAACCAAGCTGTGAGCTAATTTTTGTAAACAGTTCAAGGAAAACCTGCCGGGTTGGAGGATACCGAACGGCGATTTCTGAAATAGTTCCTCCCGACGAGACTTGCATAGCTGCATTTTGCTTACTCCATTTTATAAGAGCCTCTGGAATCGAATCTTTCTTTTCGTCCAGCACTAATTCGCTTAAAAATCCCAAAAGTTCAACATACATAATGACAGCTTGTTCTTTCTCCCATTCAGGAATTTCTAACTTCATTTTATGAAGAACCGCTTCAACAATTTCACGAGCTAGAGAATTTGTGTTTTTTCTTAGGTATTCCGAAAAGCCAAAAAGTAATGTCAAAAAGTCTCCCACCTTCGTCTGTCTTGATGACTTCATTATATAACTTAAATGAAGAATGACAATATAGTAGTACCTTTTGGCTTTCCTCCCTGAATTCTCCAACCTTCTTCAGTTACCCGTTCCTTTTTGTATTAAAAACGCCGCTCAAAGGCGATATGGATTTTGGCTGCAAAAAGGGTCACCCAGATAAAGTGCTCTAGCGTGATTTATTCCCTTTTGCTTACTCAACAGTTCTTTAAGTAATAGTTAAAATTCTCCCTATACTTTTCGTAATGATATAATTTCTTTTTCTTAAACTCTCTTTGAATTTTTTTTGATACAATCCACTTCAAAATGCTGATCGTTATACCATAGCTGTTTCAGGCTGCTTGTTCAATAGTATGCCGGATTCTTTTCGCTGTTTTCTTTGACTCATTTTCGTCATATTGGGCACTTGCTAGTCAACTACTTAGTTTGAACCAAGCCAATTTCGTTAATAATCGGAATTTCTTTTTTTAGTAAAGATAGAAAAGTTTCTTCGAGTTTGTTATCGATTTCACAAATCGTTATGGCCTCACCATTAATTTTCGAACGTTCATTAGCCATACGGGCGATGTTATATCCATTTTGATAGAGAAATCCGGATAAGTCGGCAATAACTCCTTTTTTATCGGTATGACGTATCACAAGTGTTGGCCGTTCTCCTGAAAACTTTAATGGATAATCATTAAATTCCTGAACCTCCACTTTACCACCGCCTAAAGAACTGGCTAATACCTTTACAGTACGGGAAGGTCCTGTCAGTTCCACGAGAACAGTATTTGGATGATAACTTCCAAGCACCCGTTTTGTGAATTCGTATTGTAATCCTTTTTCATTAGCGAGTTCTTTGGCGTTTGGAATGCCATCATCCATTGTCGTTAACCCAAGAACACCTGCTAATAGAGCTAGATCTGTCCCATGGCCCTGATAGGTTTTGGCAAAGGAGCCCATTAGCGAGAAATTTACATATAAAGGATTCTCATTTAATAGCTGGCGGGCAATGTTACCGATTCGGACAGCTCCGGCTGTATGAGAACTTGAAGGGCCAACCATTATAGGACCGATAATTTCATAGGCACTTTCGTATTTCGCTGGCCCACAACTACTCGTTTTTTCACCGAGAATCTGTTCTTTTAATTTTTGCCCTGTCGGAGTTCCGGCAAGACCCCCTATTCCGGTTTCTCTTAATGATTCGGGCATCTGCTGCCCAACTTCATGCATAACATGGATCACTTCATCTGGAAGAATGATGCTTGTTACCCCCGCCAGAGCCATATCTGCTGCAGCTTGCGCTGTAATGGCATGTAAACCGTTGCGAATGATGCAAGGTATTTCCACCAGACCAGCAACTGGATCACAAACCAATCCGAGTGAATTTTTCAGAGTAATTCCAACGGCATTTCCTACCTGTGCCGGTGTTCCGCCGGCAAGCTCAACTAATGTTCCAGCTGCCATTCCGGTTGCTGACCCGACTTCAGCCTGGCATCCGCCGGCAGCCCCCGATATCGAAGCTTTATTGGCAATGACTAAACCGAGAGCAGAAGCAGTAAATATCGACTGTATAATCTGCTCACGGGTGAAGTTTCCGCTGTCAAGGGCGTGAACAAGTACGGCTGGCAAGATTCCCGCTGAACCGGCTGTTGGCGTCGCTACAATCCGCCCCATTGCCGCATTTACTTCCGATACCGCCAGCGCATTTGCGGCAGCATTTAATGTTGTAGGATTGACAAATGAGTTCCCGTTTTTTGCATACTGATAAAGACGGTTTCCATCTCCACCCGTCAAACCAGTTCGGGACATAACAGGACTCATTGTCCCTTTCCGGACAGCCTCTTCCATTACCGTAAATTGTTCCGACATTTTTGTGATGATCGTCTCTCTAGAATAACCTTTCTGTTCCATCTCAGTTTTGATCATCAATTCCGAAATTGTTGTTTTTTCCTTCTCTGCTTGTTCAATTAATTCTTTTAGGCTTGTAAAAGACATGTGATCACTCCTTTAAAAAAGACGGCTCCCACGCTTGAAGCATGAAGAACGTCCCTTTGTTTACTTTATTCTGGCCCCAAATATTCTGCAACACCTGCCATTGCTTTTGCTGCAATGAGCAAGCTGTCTTCGTTAATGGTGAATGTAGGATGATGAGGATGAACTGGACCTCCGCCCGCTTTGCTCCAATAAAACATATTACCAGGGATCTTCCCCAAATAGTAAGCAAAATCTTCAGATCCAGATATTGGCGGCGTCTCTACTGCCGCTTTGATTTCATTCATTTCTCCATACACATTTCAGCTTTTACTCATACAATTGCGGAGCAGTTTGAAGGAGTCTTCTGGCCGATAATGCGATAAATTCCAATATAACATGGAGTGAATTAATAATGAAAATAGAAGAAACAAAGCCATATCTAAAAAATTGGTGAAAACTCTACAGCTATTGTACATGGGCGGGAAGGATTTAAAGCTTTTGGAAAAGAAAAAGTAGATGGAGAAGAGGAAGCAGCACTGCTGTTTCAATGTGGTGTTTACAATTTCACAGGAGAAAAACGGTTTTATTATGACTTTGTTACACAGTTTACAAATGAAGATGGTGAGACGGAGCAGCTGCATTGTGAAAAAGCAGCCTAACTGTGACGGCTCGCCCAAGTACATTCTACAAGAAAATATATGAATCAAACTTTAAGATATTGCCTCACTTTGCGTTCATTCGAACTTCTTTTTAGATCGCAGGTAACACTCAATCAAATAATTTAAAATGGAACTTCTGACGAATGTTGGGATGTTTTGCTTGCAGCCAGCTTGTTAGCAAGGCATCATCATACTTAGCAACTATCAAAGGAGGCAAAAACAGTATGAAAATCATTGTTACCAGTTTATTCGTACAAGATCAAGACAAGGCACTTGAGTTTTATACAGAAACACTGGGCTTTGTAAAAAAGCACGACGTTCCCACCGGAGAATTTAGGTGGATAACGCTTGTTTCTCCCGGTGATCAAGACGGTACCGAGCTTTTGCTCGAACCGAATGTCCATCCGGCTGCGCAAGAATATCAAAGGAAGATATTTGCCGAAGGTATCCCAGCAACAATGTTTGGCGTTGCAGATATTCGTAAAGAGTATGAACGATTAGTGGAAAACGGCGTAAAGTTTACTATAGAGCCCACAAAAATGGGCGAAGTCACAATAGCTGTCTTCGACGATACATGCGGCAACCTTATTCAGATAGTGCAGAATTAATTTTACATCGAAATAGTTGTTCAGTGAAGTTTTCTTATCAACAATTAAACAACAGCTTTATTTTAACCCTGTTCTAATTTTAGGACGGGGTTATACATTTTTCAGGTTTAAAAATAAATGACATTGTTGTCATTCTCCCCTTGATCCAGATAATTCTGAATGGACATATGAGAAAAAATGATTTTACTGCTGGCATGAAACTGCGGTTAAGATTTTGTCCGTATCTGAAATTAAATAAAAAAGCTCTGGCACACAGACCAAAGCTCCTGCTCCTTCTCTTTCACAATTATTTTCTATCATTTTTATAATACCCAGTTCCGTTACAATGATGGCATCCGTTGCCGTTGCAAGGTGTGCAGATATATAGTTTCATTATTTCCCCTCCTTTTTTATAGCAGTGATACAACCTTTTTTCTCGTTTCAACTGAGGTACTTTCATTCTTTCAAAGTCTAAAAACTCTTTACCTAAAAATCCTGTTTTTTAAATAGTAAATATTTTCTGCCTTTTTATTATTTCCAGCCCGTCATATAATAAACATTTATTGAGAAAGATAGTTATATTTACACAAATAAGTAGGGTTTTTTTGGATTCCTATAACAATTTGTCAGAACTTTACCACGAAAAATCTTTTGGGTGCGGATACCTCAGCAACAGCAAAAGTGTACTTAATAACTTTTTGATTATTTTCTATCGGAATCTTAAGCATACAAATTAAATTTAACAATACGTTGTTTACAAAAGAATAATTCTCGATACATTTTACTTACTGTACAATAAAAAGCTTACAAACACCGCCCTGTATAATTAAAAGACTTTGTCTGCAAGCTATTTAAAGGTTTTGAGTGAGTTATTATTAACGCTGAATGTAAGCTTAATCATTTCCTGTTCTACGGAAAATTAATAACCTGCATCTAGATAATAAACTATATCCTATAGGGTACTTAACTTTGAAATAATGATCCTACTCATCTCAGCTAATGTTTCATTGACAAGATCAGTGATGTTTACTTCTTTCTGCATGTTTCCTTTCCAAGCATCCAGTTCCCATCTCACCAATTGGTCGTAGTTTTCTACTATCAGCCTGCTCCACTCAAATCGTTCCTGCATAAATTGATTTAGTGTATTTTCTACAGGTAGATTTCTCTTCAGAAGCTCAACCAGTACAATCACATCTTCAATGGCAAGTGATGCTCCCTGACCTATATGCAGCGCTGTTCCGTGAGCTGCATCGCCAACTAGCAATACTCTTCCTTTATTCCAAGGCCCCGAAATAAGATGGCTGAATATCGGCCGATAAACGACTTGTGAAGGATCTATTATTTGATCTGCATATTCTTTTTATAATGCCTCCAAACTCAGAAATTCGTTTTTTCAGCAAAGTATGCAATCGATCTGCAGGCATTTTAGGGTTTCCTGGTTCGGGTGTGGTGACCAGCAGGTACATTTTATCGTCAGACATAGGGCCGAAGCCTGCTTTTGCTTTACGACCGTAATAGAAAAGGCCTCTAGCCAGATTTTTGAACGCGGAAGAGTACAGCGCCAGACCCCCTCGCAATCTTGTTGAGACACATCGCCAAATATCATTTTGTGTACAACGGAATTGGCACCGTCTGAACCGAGAAGCAGATTATACTGGCCGGGAATCCCGTTGCTCAGTTCAACAAAAGCTCCCTCAGGAAGAGGTTCTATCCTGTTTACGATTGTTCCCCTATAAATCTTGGTTTCCGTTTGGTGAACAGCATCTAATAAAAAACTCCTTCCCCATGGCTCATATTTGGTAAGAATTTTCTTTAGTGCCGGACTGATATAAGCAACACGGTCTTTCCCGCCTTTACCGCGAATTAATATTTTGTATCCTCAACGTTATTGAAGGGTAATGTTCGTATTTCCATTCCTCTCAATCCGCAATCTGCCATCATTTCAATAATCGCTTTATTACGGGCTTCATGATAGCTTTTATAGCTAAATGCTTCTATCATCTTATAGATGTCTTGGGCTTCAAAACCGGTCATTCTCCTTTTTGGCGCTTTCGGTATTTCAACTTTCTCATTTGAGGCGAGCGGAGCAAGGAGTTTACTTTAAAAAAGACCGGATCAGTATAGAAGCTGACCTGGCCTTTTGTAATAAAGAAAGCTGCACTGCTGTTACGTATTTTGCACTTGTTTTGTTGTCCAGGATTCCACATTCCAAATGTCTGTAGCAATGTCCTGATAAAACTCAGGCTCATGGGAAATCAAGAGGATGCTTCCTTTGTACTCTTTAAGCGACCGCTTTAATTCATTTTTTGCATCAACATCCAAATGGTTGGTCGGTTCGTCAAAAACGAGAACATTGCTTTCCCGGTTCATCAGTTTACAAAGCCGCACTTTTGCTTTTTCGCCGCCGCTCAGTACGGATATTTTACTTTCAATGTGTTTTCTTGTTAATCCGCATCTTGCTAATGCCGCCCGGACTTCGCCTTGCGTTAAACTCGGAAATTCATTCAGCACTTCTTCAATGCACGTGTTATTGTTTTCTTTTTTTACTTCTTGCTCAAAATAACCGATATACTGATAGTCTCCCCGCTCTACGCTTCCGGAAAGAGGGTTGATTTCACCGAGTATGCTTTTTAACAAAGTGGTTTTTCCGATTCCGTTTGCCCCGACCAAAGCAATTTTTTGGCCGCGGTCCATCGAAAGGTCAAGCGGCTTGGAAAGTGGGTTATCGTAGCCGATCACTAACTTTTCCGTTTGGAAAATTAGCTTCCCGGATGTTCTTGCTTCTTTAAAACGGAAATCAGGCTTTGGCCGGTCTCCTGCCACTTCAATAATATCCATTTTATCCAGCTTTTTTTGCCGGGACATCGCCAGGCTGCTTGTTGAAGCACGTGCTTTGTTTCTCGCTACAAAATCTTTTAAGTTGGCGATTTCCTGTTGCTGCTTTTTAGCGGCTGCCTCTACTTGAAGTTTTTTTGCTTCATAAACTTTTAAAAAGTTATGGTAGTCTCCGACATAGCGGGTTAGTTCTTTGTTTTCCAAATGATAAATAATATTCACAACGCTGTTTAAAAAAGGAATATCATGGGAGATTAGAAGGAACGCATTTTCATAGTCCAGCAAATAGCGTTTTAACCATTCAATATGCACTTCATCCAAATAGTTGGTTGGCTCATCGAGGAGTAAAATATCAGGTTTTTCAAGAAGAAGCTTAGCCAGAAGAACTTTTGTCCGCTGCCCCCCGCTTAAATCATACACATCTTTTTCAAGCCCTATCCCATCTAAGCCGAGTCCTCTCGCGACTTCTTCCACTTTTGCATCAATGGTGTAAAAATCATTAGTTGTCAGTGTATCTTGAAGCGTTCCAACTTCATCGAGCATTTTTTCCATTTCTTCTGGACTTACATCGGCCATTTGGCCGTAAATATGATTAATAGTTGCTTCCATGTCAAATAAATATTGAAAAGCTGTTTTCAGGACATCACGAATCGTTTTTCCTTTTTCTAAAACAGCATGCTGGTCAAGATAACCGACCCGCTGATTTTTGGACCATTCAATTTTTCCATCATCCGCCTGAATTTGTCCGGTAATAATATTCATAAACGTCGATTTGCCTTCGCCATTAGCGCCAACTAATCCAATATGTTCCCCTTTTAACAAACGAAAAGATACGTTTTGAAAAATAACGCGATCGCCAAAATCATGACTTAAATCTGTTACGGTTAGGATGCTCAATTATCGTTTCCTCATTTCGCTTCAAAATTTCTATTAAACTTTAATAGTACCATATTATCTTACATTTAAACAAGGGAGTGTTCTGATCTCCATTGCCCTAAGCCAGCATAGCAATAATAGTTTTATTTCTCGCCTTTTGTTTTGATAAAAAAGTAATCAAACGACTAAATCATACCGAAAACTTCATCAGCGCTGAACTCTTCCATTATTTTTTTTATTGCTTTTGGCAACTCCATTTTCCGCATTGATTTTCATTTTAATATCCTTATTAATGTACCAATTAAAAAAAGCCGTAATCATCTTAGCCGTTGATCTACACTTTGCGGTTGTAAGCCTCTCTGCTACTTAAAGCGAATGTATACCCTCAAATCATCTGTGTGGATTCTATTTATTGAGTTGTTGTATCCCACGCCTTTTCTCGAGAAATCCCTTTAGCTGCTTTTATTCCTGGCGTTTGTTTATCGTCTTTTTTTCGTATAGCCTTTAAGGGCCCAGTGAAAGTCACACTCTCCCATAGTATTTCTAACAACACAAAAAACCGCCTCTTTTGGTGTATCTTTCACCAGAAAAAGGCGGCTATCTTAGTTTTTATGAAAAATCAACCGAATTTTGCTCATTTTTGCAAAGAAGGTTTCACCTTTTCCACAAAACATATAAATGAACAACGCATTAAACTGGCTTAAAAACCGTCCAAAGCCTTGATGTAGAAGCGTTTTACTTCTTCTCCATCTTGTTCATTTGTGCCATCATTTGGTTGATTTTCTTTTGTGATGGTTTCATACCCATTTGCATCATCATCATACGCAGCATTTGTTCGTTAATCGGTGGATTTTTCTTTAAGTAATCCATCATGTAACGGCGTGCGATGAAAAATCCGAGGGCTACACCAGCAGCAAGCGATATCATCGATACTTTTATGTGAAAAATATAGCTTATATTTAGGCTATTGTCTACCGTTATTATAGTATTTCATTAAATATTGGTTTACCTTTCGCCGTTAAATAAACAGCAAGATAGAAAGAGTTCCAGTGATTTACCTACGAAAGTTTAAAAAAATATTATAAAAATTTTTCAAACGGCTTTTGCGGGGTCCGGGTACGGTGGCCCCCCGTGTGGCCCCCCCTTTTTTGCGGCGGCTGATCTCCGTCAATTTTTGGTGTGGTGTGCCCCTCTCCCGGCCCGCTTCGGCTTGCTTGTGCTTCGGCTTGCTTCGCGGCTGGCTTGCGTGGGCTTGCTGTGTGCTTCGCCTTGCTGTGTGCTGTGTGCTTGGCCTTCGCCTTGCCTTGCTTGCCCTTGCCTGTGCTTGGTGCCTGTGCCCTTGCCCTGGTTGCTGTGTGCTTGGCCCTGGTCCTGGTGCTTGGTCCTTCGGCCTGGGTGCTGTGTGCTTCGGTGCTTCGGTCCCTTTGCCTTTGGCCCTGGTGTAGCTGCTATGTACTTCGGTATATACTCCCTTTTGGGAATACGCGGTTTTATTTGCGGGATAATGCCGGATATTCACCGGAAAAAGCCCTGTTAAATGAACGGAAACCGCGTATTCCATTAGAGAATACGACATTACTATCAGATAGTTCTTTTTAATTCTCTTTTACTGATTTCTCTATACAGAATTGACTTTCCGACACCTGTTCTAGATTCTATTTCTTTAATAGTGTGCTTTCCTTCTTTCCAAAGATCTAAAGCATGTTCCACCTGACCTTTTGCTTTTCCTTTCCGTCCTAGCTTTATGCCTTTTTCCTTTGCTAGTTGTATTCCGGCAGTTCTTTTTTCAGCAAGCAATTCCCGTTCATTTTCTGCAAGTGCAGAAAGGATGGTCAAAAACATTTTTCCATTTCTGTGAGTGGCTTCAATTCCTAATTCAATTATGTAAAGTGAAATATCTCTTTGCTGAAGATCTGCGACTAGATCCAATAACTCTCTTGTATTCCGGCCAAGTCTATCAACCCTAGTAATAATTAATTTATCGCCAGCTGCCATATCATTCAGTAACTTTTCTAATTTCGGTCTTTTTAAAGTAGATCCGGTGAACTTTTCCTCTACGATCACATCACACTTATAAGATTTCAGCTTTTCAATTTGAGTATCTAAATTCTGATCTTGTGTACTTACACGTGCATATCCATAAATCATATAAGATCATCCCTTTTTTCTTACTTTACAGCTATTATAATTTAGGGAATGGATTAAGGGAAGAGTTAAAGTCAATAAAATCAAGCCTGGCCGCCGTTTCCCTTTTTCTATACTTTTAGGGAATGATGAAAATACCTATTCAAGACTGGTGGATAATGTTTCTTTCTGTTCATTTTATTGGTTGTTATTTCTTTAAATCTTCATTTGCATATGGCATGCTTTAGAAAAAGAAAAAAGCTGGTGAGAATATGACAACAGACAGAAGAAGAATAAACGGAGATGAAACTTGGAACCGTCTTCGCGAATGGACAAAGGGACAAACGGCTGCAGAAAGGTTGGCTGGCCATATTTTAAACTCAGAGGGTTTTGAATCCATTGATCCTTCTCATCCATTAGGAGGGCCGGACGGAATCAAGGACATCATCTGTACCAAAGATGATGATAAATAGGTAGCAGGTTGTTATTTCCCGAGAGGACAGAAAACTTTTAATACTATAAAGAATAAATTTTTGAATGATCTTCAAGGTGTAGATGCAAATGGTGTTGATGGTTTAGCCTTTATAACAAACCAAGAACTCAGTCTATCAGAAAGATCAACTCTGAAAAATTCAACTCAACACCCAGTAGAGATTTTTCATTTGGATAGGATTGCTGCGATATTAGACAGTCCGAGTAATTACGGAATTCGATTAGAATTCCTAGATATAGGATTAACTATCGAAGAACAACTTTCCTTTTTTGCTAAGCGTGATCTGCAGTACAAACACATGGCTGATACGTTAGAAAGACTGGAAAAATTCATGGAATTCACAAATAAACAAGGAGAAGAGTCTGGAGAGGATGACTATGAACCTTTTGAAGTTCGAACAAACGATATGATTTCGGAAATAATAGAAGAACTCTTTGATAAGATATGGCATGAACGGCACTTAGTTTTAAAATACAAAGTTGAAAACGGCCTAGACACCGTCGATCCAAAAATTTGGGCTGATGCCCTTGCAGCAGCTAAAAGAGTTCAAGAGAAGTACGGAAGAGAAAACTTAGGGCCATATGATGATTTTGAATGGGGAATGTTGAATGGAAAACTTTCTGCACTCCGTTGGGTATTAGGAGATGAATGGGACTTCTTAGATACATGAATAACTAGAAATAGTTGTTGTAAGTCTGTCGGATGACAGCATTATGTCCCTCCCATGCATTCGGCTTTACTACAAGAAACTAGAATAATAAGGAGATATAGGGTCATTGGCTAGTTATAGGACATGATTCTAGCATACGTAAAATGTATGCACCGGTTTTAGTAACAATAAATGTTTTCTAAGGGCCATCCTAACGCATATAACTTTTAATAAGTGGGTAGTTAACTAATATTAAGCACTCATTCCCTCATGAAAATTTTCGGTTATTCTTATAATTACTTTCTCTAAAGGTAATTTTTGATTAATTAAATAAATCTGGAAATATGTTAGGCTAATTTAGGTACTTAAATTACTAAATTTGGGTGCTTAAATCCATACATAGAATGAGGGATAGGTATTATGACTAAGGTGAAAGTAAAAAAACCATTGTACAAAAAATGGTGGGTATGGGTACTTGCTATTTTTTTCATTGGGGCCGTTGCTAATTCTGGGGAAACAGAAACAGAAACTGCTGAACCGTTCGTGGACGAAGCAAAAGAATCAAGAGAGAAACTTGAACAGCTTAGAGAAGTGGATGCGGTTATAGAAGACGGTGAGGAACTGGTAGGCACTGACGTTAACGAAGATGGACAAGTCGGTGACGGTGAAGCCACTGAGGAAGTATCAGCCGAAGAACCTGTAGCAGAACCAGCCGAAGTAACTGCACCAGCTTTTGAAAACCCGGCCACTAAGATTAACAAAGACGAATTCATGGCTAATGTAAAGAAACAGGCTGAAACGGATTTTCCAGACGATTACATGACACAGGACTTTGTAGTAGAAGAACAAGATTCTGCATATGAGGCGATGGTGGCTATTGTACCGACTAGCGATGCCGAAGTACGGATTATCGAAAATGCAATTGCTGACTTCCCTAACGACATGATGACAGCAAAGTTCGTTTACGATGAACAAATGAAAGCAATGAATAATTAATCAGTGGGGCTTATGCCTCACCTGCTAATAAAACTTAATTCACCGAGAGAATCAGGAGGGACTTCTAGAATGGGACTGACTTATCAACTATACGCCCATGATCCACATAACCTTTCAGCCACTTACTTTGGAGATGAACTAAAAAGACCGTTTCAGTACAAAATTAAGCTTGTATCTAAAAAAGCAAAATCTTTTGGAGACACATTGGATTATATAATCACTGAAATGAATACCGAGGTAGAACATAGAGTTTCACAAGGACAACTTATCGACGCTATGGCAACAGCTGGTAACGATAGTAATGAGGTAGCGAAAATTTTATTTGGTGATCAGTTTGACCGGTTTCTTAAAAAACAGAACTATTCGAAATATGACGATTTTATTATCGCGAATAAAGAGTACTTTGCCTATCAAATGAAAATGTTCAATGCCGAACCGGAACACTTATATACAATATTAGCCATTAATGTGCATGTGTTTACCGCAGAATTATTAATTGGCGTTTACTCAGAATTAGTTAGGCAACATTCGCAAAAGAAATAATTAGATTATTACTAAACCGTCCCTTACATTAACATTTCGATTTAGGGACGGTTTTTTGACTAAGCAAATTTACTACATATTAAAAATAATTTTTCTACAACCTCTTCTTTTATTTGAAAATAAAAAGCCTACTAGTTCTGCTAACGTAACGCTTTAATTTAAGAATAAGACTGCCTATTGGCAGCCTTCTTTATGCCCTTTATTGGTTTAATTTATAAGTTACGGCACTACACAAACAAAAAAAGACTATCTATTGACAGTCTTAGATAATTTACAAATCCTCATTGTCCCGTTTCAAGTTTAACTTGGGCTAATGCAGCCCTTAACTCTCTTTCAATATCTTCATCACTATAGCCGTCTCTTGTCATATCCTCTACCATTTTATCTGCTTCATAATACTCATCAACAAGTTTATACTCTTCACGTGTAAGTCCGTATGTGTTTGATGAACAACCTACCAGCATTAAACTAAAACTTAATCCTGCTATTGCGATACCTCTATATAATTTATTCATTTTCATTTTAAACTTAACCTCCAATTTTTAATGATGACCAAATTACAATACTAGAAACCATAAAGTGTAAAAACAAACACAAAAATGTCACAACATGGCAGACGCCTATCTTACCAACCCTGTTAAAACATCTTTACTTCCCTGAAGGATATTTTTAACCTGACATTTCCGGCTAACTTTACGTAGCTAAACCTATACTTTTCTTTTATATCGTCAAAATTTCGGAAAAATAAAGTGTTGCAGCTTATGTGCTTTAAACAAAAAAAGACCCTCACTAGAAAGCGATAGGGTTGGAGAGTGGAAAGCTTTATATATTCAATTATCCTATTATCAATTCGATTTTCCGCCATTGATTACACGAAATCTTTTTTTTAATACATCTCTACTCTGTGTATGTGCATATAAAGGCAGCTTATCTTTCGGCGTTGAAGCAATTTTCATGATTCTATTTAGCTGTTCTCGAAATTCTTTATCCCTCAACTTTTCTTCTTTTGTCTTTTTGAACCTAAACGGTAATTTCAACAATACTTCCTCCATTTCTGTTTTTAGGAATATCTTGCATTTATGTATTCATTTTACCACGTTGAAAGAGAAAGCTTTCGTAACTCCCTATAACTCCACTGAATATGTTTGTTCAAATTCCTTTAACAAACCCTACGCATATTCACCGCTACTACAGCATTCATCACACCTATTTGTTTAAAATCATTTAACAAACTAACCCGCCGTATAAACAAAAGAATGAGGGCAACCCGCCACAGCTGCAGATCACCCTCGTTATATATGTATTTTTTATGCCTTCTAACGCACCTACTATAAACTTCACCTTTATTCCGGTCTTCAACCGGATTGTCTTTGCTTCGCAAATCCAACGCACTTAATAACTATTATTTATTTCTGTTATAGCAGCTATAGATCTTAGTTGGTTTAGTTCTTGCTGCGGATGAAGCTTTAGCGAAATCCGTTTCCCTGTAAGGGAAATAGTATCGTTATTATCGTCATCCAGCGTTAGTTTAGCGTTTGTTTATTTCAATATATAGCACGCTTGGAATAGCCTTAGTTCTACAAATTTCAGATTACGTTTTTGTTAAATTTTCAGCTGGCCACAAACAGGACATATTTTGAGGAAATCAAGTGAATCTGTAGAACTTAACCTACTCCAAGCGTCTATATAAGTGAGAAACGCTTTATGATTTACAGTTTCTTCAGCAAAATCGTCGGTAGCTGCGTTTTTCTCCTTCTCCTTACCGGCTGCCGCCTTTTTTGTGTAACTATCTCAAAAAAATTGGAGGTTCCGCATGGTCACATACGATAAAAGATCATTAATTACGCTACTAGATCCCGCGACGATCACAGCGTTAAAGAACACATACAAACTAAGCCTAGGACACCTGGCCGCAAGACTAAACTGCACCCCTCAAAATGTTTTTTATCATCTCGAAAATAATAGCTTTAAGGACTATCAAAAGGAAATCATTCTTGATCTACTACTTGATTACGGCCTGGAAGCAACTGAACTCATCTTAATTAACTCGATCGTAAACAGAAAGGCAGGCACTTATGAATAAGGAACGCATGGACTTTATAAGAGACTATTTTAAAAATCAGCATGTGACAGCTGAAATACCAGCATTTGTTTCAGAGACAACTAAAGGGAAAATAACACACCGATTCAACGGAAAAAGATTAGGTTACGATTTCAAAAACGGCGTTGCTGTAATTGATCGTAAGGACATTCAGAAATTCCGCGAGTACTACCCCCACATTATCATTCACGATGGAAAGGAATAGACCATAACCATGAAATTAAAAGAGAGAATTACAGTGTTCACCGAAGAATATCATCAAGGATTAGAAAAAATACAAAATCGTATTACTGAAACTACGCAATATGTAGAAGATTTAGCTTTGAACATACGTTACATTAAAGCTGAAGAGATTGCAGCCGCGGTTAAAAAGAAAGTCTTAACTGGCGATGACAGCCAGGAGAGAAAATTGCGACGTTCTCTAGAAAAATATGAAATCGAACATCAAGAAAAAACTGAAGAACTAATCGTTTTAAAAGTAGTATTAGACGAGTACAAGCAAGACAAAGCCGATGAAATCAGCATGCTAACACGCTTGCTTCAAGAGGAAAAGCGACTTGTCAGCACTAAAGCGTACACTAAGATGATGGCGGTAAAAAAAGCATATGTTGAAGCTATCCTCGAAGAATCGGAGATCCTACACGTTTACAATCAGCTTGACATACAGCTGCAAGAAATTGAAGTAAACGCCGGTCGCCGCACTCATGTTTACGGTAACTTAGCGATTGAATCAGCAGATTCTTTTTCTGATAAATACCGATACAATAATGTCTACTTAGGTGTAACAGCTGATGAAGTTAAACGCCTAATCAAACGCCAAACGCCTGCCGATCAGCTTGAATACTTAGAACGATTCAGCAAATAAAAAACGCGACTATTCCAATTTTGGTTTAGTCGCGTTTTTTTTTAGTATCTATCTTCAAATTCATGCCATTCATGTCCACAGCTACACTGATAGTGCCAAAATTCTCCCTGGTAACTATGTTTCCAATCACCATCTTTATTAATGTGAACTTCCCCACCACACTCATCGCAATTTTTAAAGTATTCATCACTCAAAAATAAATTTTGAGGTTTTACATTTCGATATTGTTCAGCTATCTCTTTTAATTGGTTATCAATAAAGGTTTTAAAACTGCAATAAAAGCCAAGATTTGCTTCAGTCGCACGGCCAGCAATTTCTTCATGTAGTTTAGGTCCCATAGAAAAGTTTGTTTCATCCGTGATAAAAAAGTAAGAGTCACATAAGTCTGAATGACTTGTAGCAAATTCGCAGGCTGAAAAAAATATAATAGCATCTGCCATTTCATTAATTTTACCTTTCCCTTTACCATCACCAAAAAATGGTGGAGAATGATTTAGCGAAAGGTCAACAACTAATTTCTCGACATCGGAAGATCTTGGCACTGTAAATCTAGGCCTTTTCATGAAGAAATCATCCTTAAACAAGAAATCACTAATTATTTTAATTCTCTGTTTAAATACATACTTATGGATTCTATCCTTGATTTTCAAGGCTTGCTGCAAAGCTTTATTGTAATCCTCTAGCTGCTGAGGATTTTCTATGAATTTTGCGAACTTTAAAGCATCTAGAAGAGGTTTTCTATTTTGTTCAATAAAAGCCTCTTCTTTTTCAGCAATAATACGTTGCCACTCAACCCGTACTTGTTCAGGGATAATAAAAAGGATCTCTGGATTAAAAATCATGTTACGGAGAAAAGTTTCGTAAATATATACTGGATAGTGATTTTCCTGTGATAAGTGAATAAAAACGTTAGTATCTAGTATTAATCCATACTTGTACTTAGCCATATAAAGATCCCCCTATAGAATGATGCTTGAGAATCGCCGTATGATGCGATGAGAAAGCTGTAAACGGGCAACTTATCCGCCTAAATACAGTAGAAACCGCATCATATAGCGATTTTTGCGTTTTATTTGAGTTCTTGTATAAATTTGTTTTTCAACTTTCTCAAAGATCCATCCAAATCTTCTAATTCTACAACCATATCATCTAAGCGTTCGCCAACTCTTTCTTTAACCCAATCAAAAGTTAAGGCCTCTGCTTCGATTATTTCTTTTAAAATTTTGTAATCCCTGTCAAAGTCTAAAACATAAGGCCTCACATCATCAGGGACACTGTCTAAAAACTCTAAAGACTCCTTTGCAGATCCCTTGTCTTCATAATCCTCGACATAAGCAGTTAAACCATATACTCTTTCGATTAAAATCGAAAATGCCTTATCGAGATTTCTATATGCTTCTCCGTTAATATGGACAGCTAAATTCTTTAATTCAGTCTCTGCGGAGTGAAGAAAATCTAGTTTTTCTGTCTTTTGTTTCTGTAGTTCCTTTTCTGTCTTTACATGAATTAAATCACTTCTGAATAAAAATATTTTATTAGCTACTTCATCCAACTTAGAAATAAGACTGTCAGAATGAAGGATTTTTTGCGGTAAAGCGTCTATTTTACTTTTATTCATTTCAAAATTTAATGTTTGTTTTACACCAAAGTACGTAAAAAGACCACCAGCTATGCCGCCTATGATACCGCCCCAAAATCCTAGCATTGCATCGTCTGGTCTTATCCCAAAAACAATGGCAGCTATAACTAAAATGCTGGCTAGAATCTGATATATCCGCTTCCTAGAAAGTTTATTATTAATAATCAAACAGCCCCCTTTTATAAAACGCCTTTTAAAGCCCCTTACAGCCGTTTTACAGTATATCAAACTCTATGATTTTAATACGAATAATCATGTTATAAAGTTCCATTTATAGCACCATATTTTTCGTATTTTATTCTCTTTATAATCTCATAGTCTATTTAAGTTATCTTACAGAAATATAGGTATTTTTTATATTTTACGCTTGACTGGTTTGACGCTTTTTGGCTGAATCGGGCTAGAAATAAGGAAAACGAAAGGACACAAAAACGCCTACCTACAATGACAAGTGAATAAATAAGTGTCATTATAAGTAAAAGGCGTTGTGAATTTCTGAATCTGGGAGTCATAAGGTATCCGCAGTGTCACCCCTTTTAACGCTGGAATTTCTTCCAAGCAATCCTACTGTTTCAAGTAGCCCTGACAGTTTCCCAGCTTCTCTGATTTTACGCTTTGGCTTTTCAACCAGTTAATCCCCCTGCCGATTAAGCAGGACAAAGAAAAGAAAGACGGTACTTATGGCTTGCCCTACGGTGTCGTAACACCCTACCCATCCTAACGTACAGCACTTTATGGTAGCTTTCACCATTCAGCTACGAACGATAAAAGGGAATCGTTTATTTGCAGCCTATCCCCTTTTAATTGCGTTGGCAGGGTCATTACCTGACGATGTTTATTAACGTGTGTTTATCGGCAACCCACACGTAAAATACCGCACCTAAAAAAGGCATCAGTTAAGAAACCTTGTATCACCAAATTTTTTTTGATAATATAAGGATACACGGTATTTCATTATTTAGTTGTATTGGTTTGCGACTAAAAATGACCACTGAAGGGTTAGTGTTCCAGCACCAGCCCTTCTTTTTTTATGCACTTTTTTAAAAAGGCAAATTCTCAAAGCTTTAATTTTAGCTAGGTTTTCTGCCAATATTCATAAGAGGACTACAGGAAGTAGCACGTTTGCTTAATGCTTCGTCTGTCAGCGATTCTAAATATCTTTGAGTAGTGACAATACTGGAATGACCTAAAAGGCGTGACAACGAATATATGTCGATACCGTTCATCAAGCACGTTAATGCAAAGTAGTGCCGAAACGTATGTGGTGAAACTCTTTTGCCTTTTACTCCCGCCCTTTTTCCTGCTTTCTTGACTATTTTGTCTAGTGAAACGTGGGAAAGCTTTTGCCCCTGATAAGACAAAAAATAAGCGTCCTCCTTCAGTATTCTATTCCTTACAAAATTATTTCTTATTCTCTCGTACTTAATTAGCACCTTCTTCAATGCAGGACTTATGTAGGCTATTCGTTCCTTATTACCTTTACCGTTAACAAGAATCGAGTTCTCTCCCACGTTCTCATAGGTCAGAGAACGTATTTCAACCGCCCTAAGCCCACAATCAGCCAGCATGGCTATAATCGCCTTATTACGGGCTTCATGATAGCTTTTATAGCTAAATGCCTCTATCATCTTATAAATGTCTTGTGCTTCAAAACCGGTCATTCTCCTTTTCGGCACCTTTGGTATCTCAACCTTCTTCATTAAGTTCTCCTGCCAGTACCCTTCACCCACGCACCAGTTAAAAAACGCCGCAACCATTCTGTACATAGAAACCACACTTTGCGGCTTCAGTCCCGATTGCTGCTTAAAACGGATATATGACCGTAAGTCCTCTAGGTGAATACTTTCAAATTTAGTGATGCCACGCTTTTCAGCTAAGTATAATCGGACGTTTTTTAATTCCTGTCTTTTATTAATCATCGTCTTTTCTGTAAAACCTTTTGCCAGACAGTGATAGATGTACTCGTCCATAACATCTTTTAAATCCACACAAAAAAACCACCTTTCCATGTTAATCAATTAACAAGTAAAGATGGTTATCGTTATTTAAAAGAAAAATTAACCTAAGCAAAGCTAAAATAGTGATAAAGGATTAACCTTATCAACAATTTAAACAAATGAACACCGGATTAAACTGGCTTAAAAGCCGTCCAAACCCTTGATATAGAAGCGTTTTACTTCTTCTCCATCTTGTTCATTTGTGCCATCATTTGGTTGATTTTCTTTTGTGATGGTTTCATACCCATTTGCATCATCATCATACGCAGCATTTGTTCGTTAATCGGTGGATTTTTCTTTAAGTAATCCATCATGTAACGGCGTGCGATGAAAAATCCGAGGGCTACACCAGCAGCAAGCGCCAGGACAGCCGTAAGCACATACCCAAACATAAACGTGTTCCTCCTTCAAGTTATCTATTCAAAGTGTACTAAACCAGCGCCCATTATACAACTAGAGGCTGTAAATTTTTGCAGAACCGTGACAAAAAAAGTCCGGAACCGAGGTTCCGGACAGCTTTTTTATTTATTTTTCTAAAAGAGCTTTTACGCGGGCCACAACGTTTTCCACTGTAAAGCCGAATTCTTTCATTACAAGATCACCAGGTCCAGAAGCGCCAAATTGATCGATTGCCAAAATGTCTCCTTCATCGCCTGTGTATTTGTGCCAGCCAAATGAAGAACCAACTTCAACAGCAAGACGTTTTTTCACTGATTTTGGAATAACGGATTCTTTGTACGCAGCATCCTGCTGTTCAAAGCGGTCAAATGACGGCATGCTGACAACGTTCGCGTGAATACCTTCACCTTGAAGGACTTTTTGTGCTTCTACAGCAAGACCGACTTCTGAGCCAGTTGCCAAAAGAAGGACGTCTGGTGTTTTTTCCGCTTTTACAACCGTATAAGCACCTTTTTGGACACCTTCATGCGCCTGCTCTTTTGACCCCGGAAGAACCGGAAGATTTTGGCGGGTCAACACAAGAGCTGTTGGTGTTGATTTGCTTTGAAGCGCCACTTTCCAGGCTGCTGCTGTTTCATTTCCGTCTGCCGGACGAATCACAGACAGGTTTGGCATGCTGCGGAATGAAGAAAGATGTTCGACCGGCTCATGTGTAGGACCGTCTTCACCCACTGCGATACTGTCATGTGTAAATACGTATGTGACAGGAAGACCCATCAGCGCTGCCAGACGAATGGCTGGACGCAGGTAGTCAGAGAACACGAAGAATGTTCCGCCAAACACTTGCAGACCGCCGTGAAGAGCCATTCCGTTCATCGCAGCACCCATCGCAAATTCACGGACACCAAACCAGATGTTGCGGCCTTCATAGCTGCCAGGCAAAAAGTCCGCTGTGTTTTTGATCGTTGTTTTGTTTGATCCAGCCAAGTCGGCAGAACCACCGATAAATGTTGGCACAGCTTTTGCAATCGCATTTAACGCTTCACCAGATGTGTTACGCGTTGCGTTTGATGTTCCTTCTTCATAAACAGGAAGAGCATCTTCCCAGCCTTCTGGCAGCTCGCCATTGATCGCTTTTTCAAGCTGTGCTGCCAATTCGGGATAACTTTCTTTATACGAAGCAAATAATTTGTCCCACTCACCTTGCGCATGGGCACCACGCTGAACCGCTTCCTGTTCAAAACGCTCTTTTACTTCTTCAGGAACATAGAAGTCTTCCTCAAATGTCCACTTGTAGTATTCTTTCGTCAGCTTCATTTCATCTTCACCAAGCGGTGCACCGTGAGAAGCTGATTTACCGGATTTGTTTGGAGAACCGTAGCCGATCACTGTTTTTACTTCAATGATGGTTGGTGCGTCCTCATTCTGTTTCGCTGATTCAAGCGCTTTTGTAACAGCTTCAAGATCATTGCCGTCCTCAACGCGAATGTAGTTCCAGCCGTATGCTTTAAAGCGGCCTTCCACACTTTCAGAGAATGACTTATCAAGGTCTCCATCCAGTGAAATATCATTCGAATCGTAAAGAACAACAAGACGGCTTAATTTCAAGTGCGCCGCAAGTGATGCTGCTTCTGATGCTACACCTTCCATTAAGTCACCATCACCACATAGCGCATATGTATGGTGGCCAATCACTTCATGTCCCTCTTTGTTGTACACAGATGCCAGGTGGCGTTCAGCCATTGCCATACCTACTGCCATCGCAATACCCTGTCCAAGCGGCCCAGTTGTCGCTTCTACGCCAGGTGTATGTTTGTATTCAGGGTGTCCTGGAGTTTTACTTCCCCATTGACGGAAATTTTTGATTTCATCAAGCGAAAGACCGTAGCCAGCAAGATGAAGCAAGCTGTATAACAACATGGAACCGTGACCTGCTGAAAGTACGAATCGATCCCGGTTGAACCATTCTGGATTTTTCGGATTGTGATTCATTACTTTTGTCCAAAGCGCGTACGCCATTGGCGCTGCACCCATTGGCAAACCCGGGTGGCCGGAATTTGCTTTTTCAATTGCGTCGATTGACAGCGTACGGATTGTTGTGACCGCAAGCTGATCTGTCTTATCAAACATCAGATTCATCCTTTCAAAAGGGGATTTACCCTTATATATTAAATGTCTTTGGCACAATATACAACAAAAATACAGAACAATGTGAAAAAAGAGACAGCTCTCACCGTCTCTTTTTTCCATTAATTCATTTTTCTGCGCTTTTGAATATCTCGCACTTTTTTCGGTGTTACTTCATTGCCGTTTGGATCAAATACCCGGACGTGTTCGACTGTGTCCCGCATTGACGTACGGAAAACACGTAAATATTCCTGCCGAAGCGCAGTTTGTTCCTGCAGCTCTTCGTCTGTCAGGGCCGTTCTTTTTGCTTTTTGGGCCAGTTCATTTATGCGTGCAATCTTGTCAGATGATAACATCGTTTCCCGCTCCTTTCCGATACTTCCAATACCGTTATCGTACAGAAATGCACAAGGGTTGACAAGAAAAAAGCTTATTGGTCAACAGCCTGGCTTTCTGCATGCTCCATATAACGGCGATGGACAGTCGCGCGGGAAATTTCATAGCCGAATCCCCGGAGTGTTGCCGCAATTTCTTCATATGTAAGTCCGTTTTCACGAAGGCGGACAATTTCAGAAAGAGGCACTTCCTTCCGGACACGTCCCATTTCATTGCCCCTGTTTTTTAAATTTTTTTCGGGACGGTATCCTTTTTGAACTGCCCGCTTCATGCCGCGCTTAATTTTTAAATTATGAATTTTACGCTGGTACTCTTCCACCATACTGACAATTTGAAGAACCATTGAATCCGACTCGGACAATTGCAGCTCGCCGTCGTCAGCGATGCTTAAAACCGAGACACCTTCTTTCCACAAACAGTGAATCAATGCAATTTTCGCATTGCCCCGTCCAATTCTTGTTTCATCCTGAATCAGTACCGCATCAATTTCTTCCTGTTTTACAAGGTCAAGCAGATCAAGCATACCCGGCCGGTTCAGCTCGTATCCGCTGGCCCGGTCCCGGATCACGCTAGCCGCTTCGAATCCCTTTTCATGCGCAAGCGCCAGAAGTTCTTCCTCCTGACGTTCCAGTGATGTTTCCTGCGCTTCTTTTTCTGTGCTCACCCGGCAGTAAATAGCCGCTTTCTTCATCATGATCATTTCCCGTCTGCCAGTTGAAGCCCGCTGTTCTTTTTATCCGCAGGGACTGGAATCGTTAACTCTTCTCCCGGCACTATTTTTGTTGTAATTAAGTCGTTTTTGTCCTGGACCCATTTTATAAACTCAATTTGGTCCATGTTATGTAGGTTTTTATAATCTTCTGCCAAGCTCCAGAGTGAATCTCCTTTTGCCACTTTTATCGCTTGATAAGTGGGTTCACCGGATCCTGAAAAGCTAAAGTATAACGCCGCTGAGGCCATCATCACCGCTAATAATAACATAAATGAATAGTTTTTTGCTTTTCCCACTAAGAACACCCTTTCCTCGAATACTCGTTCGTGATATAATCCATTCTAAGGCGAACGATTGTTTCAGTCAAGCGATAATTCGAACTTACGTTTGTGAAAATTTAGAACACATGTTATACTATACGTAAATATTTCCTAAGTGAGGTGCAAACATTGACTAAGTTATCAAAACGCCAGCAGGATATTCTCGATTTCATTAAAGATGAGGTTCGTCAAAAGGGCTATCCGCCATCTGTTCGTGAAATTGGAGAAGCTGTTGGACTCGCATCAAGTTCAACGGTCCACGGACACCTTGCCCGCCTTGAAGCAAAAAATTATATTCGGCGGGACCCGACAAAGCCTCGTGCAATCGAGATTTTAGATACAGACAGCTCAGTGCCTAAACAGCACCCCGTTAATGTACCGGTTGTCGGAAAAGTAACGGCTGGCCTTCCTATCACAGCGATCGAAAATGTAGAAGAGTACTTCCCTCTTCCGGAACGTCTTGCTCCACCGGATGAGCAGGTATTTATGCTGGAAATCGTAGGTGAAAGTATGCGTGAAGCTGGGATTTTAGACGGCGACTATGTAGTGGTTAGACAGCAGCAAACGGCGAAAAATGGTGATATTGTTGTGGCTATGACTGAAGACGACGAAGCAACAGTGAAGCGTTTTTACAAAGAAGCTGACCATATTCGCCTGCAGCCGGAAAACTCTTCAATGGAGCCTATTTTACTGCCGAATGTGACCGTTCTAGGAAAAGTCATTGGTGTATATCGCCAAGTTCATTAAGCTTGTTCATCCTATGTAACAAAAGTGCGCGGCATGAAAAAATCCCCTAAAAAAATTTTAGGGGATTTTTTGGTATATAAAAACACCCTGTTCGAAAACAGGGTGTTTCTCGAAAATTTGCGGCGTTCAAGCCATGCTCCACAACATGCTCCTATAAAGGAATGCTTGATCGTCTTACGCAAACGAGCTCATCGCATAAACTATATTACACGCTACTGTGTAATATGTCAACTTTATTTTTATTTACGGCCACTTGATTCCGCCCATTTTCTTTTGCCTGATACAGTGCATCATCTGCCAGAGCCAGCAGGCCGTCTATCCCTTCCTCAACAAGCCCTGTTTGAATGCCCACACTGATCGATACATAATCGGCAGCTGTTGAACGAGCATGCTCGATTTGCGGTTCCCGAACCTTTTGGCAAATCGTATTGCCCAGCTCTCTCACCCATTCTTCTGTTTGATCAAACAACACAACGATAAATTATTCGCCGCCATAGCGTGCTGCAAAGCCAGCGTGAGAAGGAATATGCTGATGAATAGTTTGGGCAGTGGACCGGATCACGACATCCCCTCTCATATGGCCATAAAAATCATTGTATTGCTTAAAGCAGTCAATATCAATCATCATAAAAGCAACAGGGCGCGTCCCGGCTGAACGTTTTATTTCTTCTGTTAAACGGTCCCTGAAGCCTCTGCGATTTGGAATGCCTGTCAGTTCATCTGTCAGCATAAGCGCCTGCAGCTGTTTATTGGCTTTTTCAAGCTGAACATTCATCTCGATATTTTTTTGGATTTGCTCTTCTAAATCTTTATTTGCGTTATGCAGCAGCCAGTTTTGATAAAAATCCTTATAGTAATGGGCATAAAGCATTCGTGAAGTAAGCCAGCAAAAAAATAAAAAGACCGTTAAATTAATATAATGGCCGGCTATAACATCGGCAGATGACTGAAAAAAAGGCAGGCCGCCATATACAACCAAAACAGGCAGGCTGTAGATCCAAAGCATCGTCCGATTTGTGGCATGAAATAAAATCGACACACACATAACATTCACGGCAAATGCCATCACATGGCCGTAATGCCGCTGGTCTTCAAGTGTCACAACGCCTCCCCATGTAAGAAAAAGAACAACGACAGCCAGCAGCCCTTTTCGGTACCAGCGAGTGTGGATCGAATCGGCACTGCCACCTTTTTCAAAGAACCGGACCATGGTTAAGTGAGCGATGCTTAAACCGGTCAGCACAAAATACATGGTTAAATAAAAGTCAAATGAAAGAATGTCTCTTCCTTCTGACACAGCAGTTGAAAGATTGAAAACAATCAAAAGCATTTCGAAAAAAAGGACCAGTTTGGCGAACAGCTTTGTCCGCTGCATGTTTTCTTTAAACAGTTTATGTTCCAGCTTTTTTTTCTCTTCCGCGGGCAGTCCTGCAGGAAGACGCAATAATGTCATATGCATTCTCTTTTCTTTATATCGTTCTTTTTTCCTATTCCCAATGATATTCATTGTACAAAATTCTCTTTCATTTATCAAAATGAAAAAAGAGACAGGCTTGTTTTTGCAAAATGCCTTTTCTTCTCTTATTGTTAAAGCAGCAATGAAAAGGAGCTGAAGAGAATGAATAAAACAGCTTTGATCACAGGTGCCTCAGGCAGCCTTGGGCTGGAATTTGCCAAAATATTTGCGGAGGCCGAATACAACCTTGTTCTTGTAGCCCGCAGCCGGGAAAAGCTGGAGGCCTTCGCCGATGCTTACTCAGATACAGAAATGAAATTGATCGTAAAAGATCTTAGCCGGCCGGGAGCCGCCAAGGAAGCAGCAGACGAAGTGCATCGATCCGGCATTCATATTGATGTACTTATTAATAACGCTGGGTTTGGCCTGTTTGGCCCTTTTGACGAGCTCAGTTTAGAAAAGCAAACAGAAATGATGCAGCTGAACGTGATTTCACTTACTGAACTTACCCACTGTTTCCTGCCGGGCATGCGCGAACGAAATTCCGGCCGCATTTTAAATGTAGCCAGCACAGCGGCATTTCAGCCTGGCCCGCTGATGGCCGTTTATTTTGCAACAAAAGCATTTGTTTTGTCTTTTTCAGAAGCACTCGCCGAGGAATTAAGCGCCACCAATATTACGGTAACCGCGCTTTGTCCAGGCCCGACAAAAACAAACTTCGGGACAGTGGCAAGCGTGGAAAAAACGAAGATGTTCAGCCATCCTATGTTAGCTGCACAGGTGGCCAGAGAAGGTGTGGAGGGTCTTTTGAAAAATAAACGAGTAGTCATTACAGGGAGCAAAAACAAAGCCGGCGCTTTTGCAGCCAAGTTTCTGCCGCGGAGTACCACTGCCAAAGTGGCCAAGTCTATTACACAAGGATAAAAGCATAAAGAAAACGCCAGCCCGATAACGGCTGGCGTTTTTTAGTTTCCGGCTCCCCGGTATTTTGTCACTCCAACATTCCACATAAAAATAGAAAACAGAAAGAACACAAGGCCGATAACCGGTGTTAAGAATGCATACGTATACCATTCTTCCCGCCCTAAAAAATAAGCGGCCGGGTATACACCTACAAATGCAAACGGCAAAATCCAGGTGAGAACGAACCGGATTATATTGTTGTAAATATTGACCGGATAACGGCCGTAATTCCCGATATTGTACATCATCGGCATAATACTCGTCGGGCTGTCCGACCAAAAACTGATACTGGCAATCAAAACAAAAATAGACGCATACACAAGCGTTCCGCCAAGTACAAGCAGGACCATCACAAAAGGATCGTACCAGGCAAATGACAAGTCAAGCCGGCTTCCCGCATAAATCATAACAGCGGTTCCCGTGATGACGCCAAACAGCGATTCAAGCTCCATCCGCTCAAGCACGATTTGAAAAAGACTGTGAATCGGGCGGGTTAAAATACGATCCATTTCTCCTTTTACGATATATCGATCATTAAAATCCCAAATATTAAAGAAAGCACCGAATATGGCAAAAGGCACAAGGAAAAAGCCGTAAATAAAAATAATTTCATCCCGGCTCCAGCCGCTGATCATCGTTGTATGGCCGAAAACAAGCAAAATAAAAATAAAATTAACTGCCTGGGACATTAAATCTGATCCAATTTCGACAATCATATCTGTCCGGTAGGTAAGCCGCGTTTTCATGTATTGGGCGGCATATTGAAAAAAGAGCCCTATATATTTCATTCTTTATCCCCCCTGTACAACAAGCTGTTTTCTGGCGATCAGCCAAATCATTTGGATAGGGAGAATTAAAATAAGCACCCAGATAATCTGAAAAAGAACGGCATGAATAATTTGGGGCTGCGTAAAGCTTTCTGTAAAAATCATGCTCGGCACATAACTGATCCCTTGAAACGGCAAATAATTCATCACCTGCTGAGCCCAGGCCGGAAAAAAGCTGATGGGCAGCAGCAGGCCGGAAAACAAGTCAATTACCACGCGTTTTGCCCGAATAAGCCCGGTATTGTTATAAAAGAAAAATGTTAAAATACCGGTGAGCAGATTGATTTGCATGTTAATCAAAAAGCTGAAGACGAGCGAAACGGCAAAAAGCAGCCATGTTGCCGGGTTGGCGGAAAAGGCAATCGGAAAAATAAGCGAGACAATGATCATGCCCGGCAATGAAAAAAATGACAGGCGAAAAATTCCTTCTCCAAGTCCCTGCATCGTTTTCATCAGCAGGTAGTTGTAGGGACGTATAAGCTCGACCGCTACTTTTCCTTCTTTAATTTCCTGTGCAATTTCCCGGTCGATATTGTTAAAATAAAACGCCCGCGCCATCCAGGCAATGGCTACATAAGACGTCATCTGCAACGCACTCATGCCTTCAATCGACCCTTTTTCACCGTAAATGGCGTTCCAAAGAAAGTAATACGCGCCAATATTAATGCTGTAAATCAAAATGCCGCTGTAATAATTCGTCCGGTATGCCAGCATCATTAAAAAGCGAATCCGGATCATTTCGATGTATTTACCCATTTGTCACGCCTTCTTCATAAATATTGCGAATAATATCTTCAATCGAAATCTCGTGCACTTTTAAATCAGTAATTTTATGGGCAGCCGCCACGCGGCCGATCACTTCGGAAATCACATGCTCTTCATTGAGTACATTGGCAATCCAGACATTTTGACGGTCTCCCGGTGTCCATGCGCCGTCCAGTTCAGCCAAAAGCGGCTGAAGTTCTTCTTTTGTAACACCCGCATTGGCAAACTGAAATTCAATTTGCTTGCCTTCTCCCCAGTTAGAACGCAGGCTTTCAAGCTGGCCATCGTAAATGATTTTGCCTTCATCAAGCATGACAACCCGCTCACACAGTGCTTCAATATCACTTAAATCATGTGTAGTCAGCAGCACGGTTGTGTTGTATGTGGCATTCATCTCCTTTAAAAATTCGCGAATCTTTAGTTTCACCAATACATCAAGCCCAATTGTCGGCTCGTCCAAAAACAACAGCGGCGGGTTATGCAGAAGTGCTGCCGCCAGCTCACACCGCATTCGCTGGCCAAGTGACAGCTTGCGGACCGGCTTGTCTAAAAGCGGGCCGATATCAAGAGATTCGATTACATGACCCATATGCTTCTTATATACATCGTCCGGCACATTGTATACTTTTTTCAGCAGGCGGAACGATTCCTGCACAGCAATATCCCACCAAAGCTGTGAGCGCTGGCCGAAAACAACACCAATCGAACGAACAAATTGTTCCCGCTCTTTATGCGGGTCCATTCCGTTCACGCGGACAATGCCGGATGTCGGTGTTAAAATGCCAGTCAGCATTTTGATGCTTGTTGATTTTCCAGCCCCATTTTCACCGATATAGCCGACCATTTCCCCCCGTTTTACGGTAAAGGAAATATCGTTTACAGCCGGAACCACTTTATACTGGCGCGTGAATAAATCACGAAAAGCTCCTTTTAATCCGGAGCGGCTCGAATGCGATTTAAACTCTTTGCGCAAATCTTTTACTTCAATCATATTTTCCACGATACACGTCTCCTCTTCTTTTACACCTTCAATAGTTTACCGGAGAGTACAGAGAGACACAAATAATTTTTCTTGAATACTAAAACGCTGCTTCCAAACAAAAAAGCCATTTTCTCCATAGAAAATGGCAGATTGTCTTTATTTTTTGATGTTCAGGCAATCAGCTGGAACCGTGCGTCCTTTTTGAATGTATGCGTCCATATTTTCACCTGGTACCATGCTGCCGCCGGTCGCCCATACAAGATGAATCGGCTGGCCGCCTATCTTTTTTTCTCCAGCCAGGAGCACAGGACCGATCATGCCGGCTAAAGCGGACGGTTCAAGTTTGATCTGTTCTGTTTCGGCAAGCCTGTTCAGCATGGCAAACAATTGGTCATCATGCACCGTGCAGCCGCCGGCTATAAAGGGTTCAACAAGCTTTCCGACAAATCCGGACGGACGGCCGACAGCAAGGCCATCTGCTTCCGTTTGATTCGTTAAGCCAATATCCTGTACTGAAATACGATCATGCAGTCCAGTGGCAAGCCCGAGCAGCATACAGGCGCTTTCTGCCGGCTCAGCGAAAAAACAGTGAACGTGCGGGCCAAAAGCAAGATGGAGGCCGAATGCCACACCGCCCGGTCCTCCCCCAATGCCGCATGGCAAATAAACGTAAAGAGGCTGCTGTTCGTTCACAAGAATTCCTTTTTCATCAAACTGGCGCTTCAGCCGAAGCCCTGCCACTGCGTAGCCTAAAAACAGCCGGTGCGAATGCTCATCATCTATAAAATATGCGCGCGAATCCTGTGCAGCCTCGTCCCTTCCTTCGGCAACCGCTTTTTCATAATCCGCTTTATGTTCCACCACAAGGGCGCCTTTTTGTCGAAGCAGCTCTTTTTTCCATTTCTTTGCGTCTGCCGACATATGCACGGTTACTTGAAACCCCATCCTGGCGCCCATTATGCCAATGCTGAGTCCAAGGTTTCCCGTTGAGCCGACAATGATTCGATACGATGAGAAAAGGGTTTTAAAAGCCGGACCATTAAAAGCACGGTAATCATCTTCTTCTCTGATCAGATCTTCTTTCAGTGCCAACTCTTCGGCATATGTTAATACTTCATAAATCCCGCCGCGCGCCTTGATCGAACCGGAAATCGGAAGCTTGTGATCTTCCTTTAGCCATAAACCGCCATCGATCTGCCGGTCTGCCGCCTCCTCCAGCCATGCTTTCATCTCCGGGATTGGCACGACGGGCGATTCAATAAATCCTTTTTCTTTCTCCAGCTCAGGAAAAAGGACTTCCAGATAAGGGGCAAACCGCTGGAGCCTTTTTTCTGCTTCTTCTACGTCCTGGAGCGAAAACAAGGGCGGAACCCGGTTATGCCGATTTCGGTTTACCCATAGGACATTTTGACGCTGCTGCAGGCTTTCAATCACAGCCACCGCAGGTTCGCTAAATGACATTTGTTTGTCTTTTTTCATTGTACCCACCCCTTTTTAATAATGCCCTCTCCAAATTTTCGTTTTAATGCTTCTACTGTCGTTACAAGAGGTTCAAGCTTGTCCGCTTCTTCCTGAAAAGAAAACAAATCCATTTGCGTTTCCAGCGTCTGCTTATGGACAGCATTTTGTGCGGTAATGCCCAGCAGCCGGACTGGCTCTCCTGTCCAGTGCTTGAAAAAGATCGCTTCCGCTGCTGAGAGGAGCTCTTTTTCTTCCTGAATATCAGCCGGCAGCGTCTGGCTTCTGGTGACGGTTTTAAAGTCACTGTAACGGATCATCACTTGAATGGTGCGCGAAACCGCCCCCTTTGCTTTCATCCTTACGCTGACCGAGCGGGAGAGCAGACGAAGCTTAGCATAAATAACGGCCGGCTCGGTAAGATTCTCGGGGAAAGTCGTGGAGTTTCCAATGCTCTTATACGACGTATTTGCTTCCGGATCCACTGCCCGGTCATCTATTCCGTTGACCCGCTCCCGCATCCGTATCCCTCGTACGCCCATGATAAACTGAAGTTTTTTCACATCTGCTTTTGCCAGATCGCCCATCGTGGCAATTCCATGTTCCATCAGCTTTGCAGCTGTTTTGGCCCCGATCCCGTGTGCTTCCACCACCGGCCTGCTCCAAAGTACACGCTCAACATCCCGTTTTCTTAATACAGTAATGCCAAGCGGCTTTTTCATATCGCTTGCCATTTTAGCTAAAAATTTATTCGGTGCAATACCAATAGAAAGTGGAATGGAAAAATCCTCCATTATTTTCTTTTGAATGCCTGTCGCAATATCAATTGGTGAGCCTAGGTGTTCACAAGCTGTAATATCAAGATACGCTTCATCAATAGAAGCATACTCAACCAAGGGAGAGATTTCGGCTATTTGCGCAAAAATCCGCTTTGAGTACATTTTATATAACGCATGATTCGGTTTGATCACAACCGCTTCCGGTACAAGCTTCAGCGCTTCCCGCAGCGCCATCGTTGTATAAACCCCTTTATGTTTACATGAATAGTTGGCTGCCACCACAATGCCTCTTCGCTCCTGCGGGTTTCCGGCGATGATGACCGGCTTATCTTTTAATGCCGGATTTTCAGCCATCTCTACACTGGCAAAAAACGCATTCGCATCGATATGAAAAATCACACGGCCATTTTTCGGATAAAAGCCCGCCATGTGCTCACCTCCCTCTTGAACCGCTGCCGTTTTTTGATTACACATGGATTACATAACGGTCAATTTTTTCTATTCTTATTTTAGCATTTTTTTCTCTCTGCCGCTTTGCCGCCGGCCTAAAGGAAAGAAGTTTACCCCCATGAAGGACTTCATGAGGGTGTTAATCAAATTCCTTATATACTTTTCCAAATTTAAGCACCTCGTAAATCGCTTTTCCATCACTCGGTCTTTCCCTTCCATAATCGATCGGAAGGATAGAAAAAAACACAAGATAAATCGAAAAATAAACAAACTGATAAAAAAAGAGATGTGGAGGCAAAATGTCATGGTAAATCAAGCCGTTCACAACAAAAATCGATAAAAGATTAAAAATGGGGCCTCCTGCATAAATAAGCGCATGCTTCCAGCGTCGGTCATGTTTCAGGTCATTGTAATGGCATGCAGAATCAATAAAATAAAATCTTCGGATTTCCAGATTTTTTACCCGGCACAGTTTGGCTCCCCTGCCAATCACAAGAGAGGTTTTGCTGCCAAACAAGCGGGCAAAAAACGCATGGCCTGCTGTATGAATGAGCAGCGTCAGCGGAAGCGTAATGAAAAATGCCCATATAAACGCACCCATATCGTCTAAACTAAACATGCAAAAACCCCTTTTAAAGGAACATTCGTAAGGAGTTTACCTCTTTTAACCCTATTAAAACGCCTGATCCTGATATAACCCATTTTTAATAATTGTTATCACATTGATATAAAAAAACTCCTTGATCGCTCAAGGAGTCAAAGCTGTTAAATTTCAATATCAACGACGATACTGTCGAGACGGCCAACTTCACGAATAAAAGCAGCGACAGCTTGATGCTCCGGGTGAGGACCGTATGCTTCAAGAGCTGCTTTGTTCTCAAAACGCGTGGTAAGGACAACCTGGTAGCCTTGATTTTTTTCTGAAAAGTTAATTCCAGCTTGAATATCAATGACACCCTCAAGGTGCTGTTCAAGAGCTTTAAAGCGCTTGACTACTTCCTCAAGCTGTTCGACAGTCGTCGTTTCTGCAAATTTAACAAGTACAATGTGGTCAATCATGTTTTATCCTCTTTTCATCATCCATTTACTGTGAATATATCATTTTTAAGCCTGGCGGTAAATATGTGTTTTTATCCCGGTTTTCTTTTTGATAATTGTCGAAACCACTGCTCATCATCGGTCATGATAGCCAGATCAATCATCGCGTCCCAATCTTCTTTTGCAAGGGTTAAGCCGACAGCCATAATTTTTTTGCTTTCCACTACTTCAAGGACTGGTTTCATAGGTGTAATTCGTTTATCCATATACGTTGATACCTGCACAATATATACTTCATTCCGCAGCCTGGAAAAATCACGTATGAAGCCGATAATCCGTTCCTGCCCATTCGCAATAATAACCCAATCACCCGGTTTAAGCATATGTCCCCCTCCTTGCCGCCACTGCTATTTATATTAGATGCATACACGCACATGAATGCGCTCCTTTTTACGATTTAAATTCTTTGTTTATTTGGCATAAAAAAGAAGCTGCTTTTACCCGGCTTTTGCCGGCCTTTAGCAGCTTCCCCATCTGTTTATTCTGTTCGTCCCGCATTTTTTTCAAGAAATTCATATCCCGATTCTGTAACGGAGTATTCATCTTCAATTGTGCAGCCGACAATGTCTCCTTCATCGGACCGGTTCACTGTAATGCCTGTTGCAAGATTATTGGAATCAAGAAAATGCAGCGCTTCTCCGAATGACTGAAGGCTTGTTTCTCCCTGTTCTGGCTTTTCGCCGTTTTTCATGATATTTAGCAAATCTAATGCGCGTTTTTCAATTTGCATGGCTGGTCACTTCCTTTTTTCTTTGTCGATAACATTCTTTTCCCTTTCCTGCTTTATTATAAGCCTTTTTTTATAATTTATTTGAATTTAGCACATAATGTAATAAATAAGAATATTTTTAAAAGGACCATCCATACTAGGAGTGAGCAGCTTATGAAAAAGGAGCGTTTTGTTATGAAGCAAAAAGATCAGCGCAATTTTATTTATCTGTGTGTGTACGGATTGATTGTTTTGGCGGTTGCGTTCACTCTTTCGCCTGATAAGTCAGGAACCATTTGAAACATCGGGTAAACATTGGGATCTGCCGCAATATGCTCGGGGTAAATAAAACCTTCTTTTGTCCGCGGAAACTCAACGCCTATTTGTTTAAAGCATAAATCCACAAACTCCGAACAAATATATTCTTCATTTTCTTTATGCCGTCCAATGCCCAGTTTAATTCTCGTTAAAATTCGGACCAGCTCTGCCTGGTCATAATTTTGATGAAGCAAATCAAGCGCTTTTCCAATCATATAGTGCAGCTTTCTTCTATCGAATGAAGAATCAATGAGGGTTTTGTGGCGTGCTATGTACAGCGCCCCTTTATACTTTTCATCCGTCTGCCGATTTCCCTTTACGTATTGAGCCAGCGGAATCACACGCACCCCGGTGCTTTCTACACTTTCAAATACGAGAATCCGGCCGTGCCAGCGCACTAAAAAAGCGACATGGCTCATAAGAGAGTTGGATGCTTTTTTAATAAATTCAGAGATCAAAGAAGTTCCACTGCAAAATAATAGATCACCGGTTTGAATTTTCGAAACGGCCTGCGAATAGGGAATTTGAATGATACCATTAAACTTTTGAGAGCTCATTTTCCCCCTCCTTCAAAAATCAGTTTCATTCTTTATACGGTATGCTTCCAATTTGAAGCTGTCCCTAAGAAATACCCTTGTCTGCCGATTTGTCCAGGAATGTTTTTTTCTGCCGCATACACTATTATGTGGAGGTGGAAAAAATGGGTGCTAAACAGGAAGGAAACAGCTGGGGCTATGGATCAGGTTTCGTGCTTGTTGTCGTTTTGTTTATTCTCCTGATTATTATCGGTACAGTGTTTGTTTAATGTATGGACAAACAAAAAAGCCAGAGCCGGCGGCTCTGGCTTTTTCTCGTTTAAAATATTTTTTTCTGGCTGCGGTCTTCCTTCACGATTTCGACAGCCTCCCGGAAACGCTGGGAATGTACAACTTCCCTTTCCCGCAGGAAACGGAGGGAATCGTTTAAGTCCGGATCATCGGATATATCAATAAGCCACTGATAGGTGGCCCGGGCTTTTTCTTCAGCGGCGATATCTTCGTACAAATCCGCAATCGGGTCCCCTTTTGCTTGAATGTACGCAGCGGTAAACGGCACACCTGCCGCGTTGTTGTAAAATAGAGCACTGTCATGGTTGACATAATGCTCAGTAAGCCCCGCTTCACGGAGCTGCTCGGGTGTTGCATCTTTTGTCAGCTTGTAAATCATGGTGGCAATCATTTCAAGATGAGCAAATTCCTCTGTGGCAATATCATTTAAAAGCCCAACTACCTTATCTGGAATCGTATAGCGCTGATTCATATAGCGGAGTGCAGCGGCAAGCTCCCCATCTGCTCCTCCGTACTGTTCCATTAAATATTTGGCAAGCGTTGGGTTGCATGTACTGACTTTTACAGGATATTGGAGCTTTTTTTCATAAATCCACATTCGATAGCCACCTTTTCATTTTTTAGACCTGCCATGGCCAGGGAGAAGTGCTCCACGTCCATTCAGCCGTAGATGTGTTTGGACTGTTCTGCTGAAGCGGACCAAACTGTGCTTCAAAAGCCTGCTTCAGCTGTTTACTGTACTGCGCAAACTGTTTGTACTGCACAAGAGCCTGCGGATCATGAGGATGCGTGTCTAAGTAAAGAATTAATTCATACATGACAAAGTCAGCCGCTTGAATTTCTTCGAGCTGCTGGTAATATTCCTTTGGCAGAGGATTAGCCACGGCTTCGTCCTCCTTTTCGGTACGGATTATCATAGTAATCGTAAAATACTTTCCAAAGAGTCCCTTTTTTCAGTGCCTCTCTGGGAGAAAACTGTGGGAGGCCCGGCGGCTGAAAGCCCACGTACAGATTCGGAGGCGTGCTGTAATACTTACATCCGATCGGCGGACAAGGATCAAACGGCCCATGTCGTGGTACATAAGACTTCAAAGATGAAAAAGATTGCGGCTGGCTGCTCATATTTTGTCCCCCTATCCCTTGTTCTTTTCCTATGTGTATGTACAGGCATCAAGATTATGCGCAAGCAAAGAAACCGAAAAAGAAAAGGTTTTTCCTTTCCCCTCTTTTGGGTAGAGCATGTAAAAAGGAGCGATGCAGCATGCACATTGATTATCAGCGTCTTTATGAAGATTATTTGATTGCAAAAGAAGAAAGAACAAGACAGCTTGAGCTTGATGAATTCCAAAGCGAACAAGAACATATGTCCAATTGGCTGCAAAAAGTGCGCGGCATGACGGCCGAGCAGGCGCAGGCAGTTATCGATCATTCACCCATCCGCAGCCAAATTGAAGAAGAACATAAAAGAAAAAAGAATGAGTCAAACGAGTAATGGTTAAAAAAAGCACCTCTTTTAAAAGAGGCGCTTTTTTATTTTCGAAAGGAATGTGTTTTATTTCTGCTGTATAAACCAGTTTAACAGAATAGTAGTATCACCAACCGGTAAGGCAAAGGTCTGCAAAACTTTTATCCCCGGTTCGATTCCGAGTACCACCTTTTTTGGCCGGTACTCGCCTGATCTACTTTCAGCAGGCGGATATCTTCAAACGTCTGATAAAAACGGGCTTTTACTTAAAGCCCGTCCATATTTAACCCGGTGAACGGCTTCCGCCCTGCTCTTTTTTTTGTTTGTAATAGCTCCGCCTAATACACTCCACTCATCGTTTATACAATTTCCTCCTTTATCGTTTGAACGCCCATATGTTTTATCATAAACAAATTCATGCCGCGCATCCTATGGCCGTTCTGAGCTCTCCGCTTTTGGATTTTTCACAAACAAAAAAGCACAAAAATGCCGCCCGGCGGCGATCTTTCTGCGCTTGGTGTCCTGCCCTTTAAAATGTACTTATAAAGCAGTTTTAAACTGGCTGTATTTCTTTTTTCGAAACGGCTTAGAAGCCGCCAAAATATTGTCACGCTTAAACGTGCGTAATGTTCCACGCTTAAAGCAGTAAGCCCGAATATAGTCAGGATGAATTTTCCTTACAATAATGCTGCGGTCGGTAATAACCCGATCGTCCGTCATGTACATAATTACAATTGGCTTTTTTTCTTCAAGGGACATTTGAAACAATCCATTCATTTTTTAACCTCCCTTTCTTCCTCTATTATACCGAACAAACGTTCAAAAGGCAACTAAAAGTCGAACGTCTGTCCGCAAACAGCGAGGGTTAAAAAATATCTACTGTTAATTCGTCAAACCATTCTTTATCCCTTGTCAGCAATGCCAGATCAATCAGCGCTGTTTTATCTTGATAAAAGTCGAGCAGCTGTGCAGCAGAGTGGAAACGGCTCGATTCATAAATTCCCTGAGTCGGTTTGCGCCACTGGATCGTATTGTTTGTGATCCATCCTACTTTTGTAAATTCAACGCATTCTTTATGCCAGCTGTGATTTTTGATACTGCTCACATAGCCGATGGCTGTTGAACCTCCAATTTCGATCATTTTCCACTCCCCTATATTCATTTTAAACGCCTCCCTTTGTTTTTTGTTTAGAAACCCTTTTCACGCCCTTGAAGGAAATAAACCATCCATATATCATGTTCAACTTCACTGCCTGCCGATTTGTTTGGCCGCCTTTTATGATTTCATTTGATTTGAATGTATGCACTATACTATGTTAATAGACTTCTTTTTTGTTTTATTTATATGATAAAAGAGGAGGACCATGCTAAAAAATTTACTGCACAAAAAAAAGCACTTTTTCAAGCGCTCTCTTTTTAATCGGATTCTTTATTGCTTTCTATTGCATATTATTGAGAAAAGTTGGATAAGCTATAGGTGTTGGGAACTTCATCCCTCCAACTCCTATTTCAGCTGGTTATTCGTTTGCCGAGGAAACCCCTCGGCTTTTTTTGTGAGCTCTTTTCTTTAGGATTTAATCAGCTGAATACAGGCTAACATCAGAAACGAAATACCAATCATACTGCCCACCCACATCCAGGCCATTCCCATATTTCCCGAATCAATCGCCATGTAGATAGCTGTTGAAGCCGTTTGTGTTTTTCCGGGAATATTTCCGGCAAACATAAGCGTTGCGCCAAATTCGCCTAATGCCCGTGCAAAGCTTAATAAAAATCCCGAAACAATGGATTTGATTGCGAGCGGTGCGGTTACAAATAAAAATAGCGCGAATTCACCCGCTCCATCCACACGTGCCGCATGTTCAATGTCCCGATCAACAGATTGGAAGCCGGTTTTACATGATTGATACATAAGGGGAAAAGCCACCACCGTTGACGCTATGACGGCAGCCCACCACGTAAACATAATGCTCTGGCCCAATACTAATTGAATGAACCTGCCGGCGGGGCTGTTTTGGCCAAACAGCACAATTAATAGAAACCCGACGACCGTCGGCGGCAGGACGAGCGGCAGTAAAAAAAGAGTTTCTATAGCCGCTTTTCCTTTAAACGACACGTTTGCCATCACTCTGCCGAAAAAAAGACCGGTGATTAAGACGATGAAGCTGGACACAAAAGCAATCTCAACCGAAAGACGGAGCGGCGGCCAAAATGAATACTCCATCGTGTCAGCGCAATCCTTTGAATCCGTACTTTTCGAAAATGTTCATCGCTTCTTCACTCTGCAGATATTGATAAAAAAGCGCTGCTTCCTTTTGCCGCTTGCTGCTTTCGACAATACCTGCCGGATAAGTGATCGGTGCATGGCTTTTTTCCTCGGCTGCCGCCGCTATCTTCACTTTCGAAGAAATGAGTGCATCGGTTTTGTAGACCATTCCCGCATCGACATTCCCTGTTTCTACGTATGTAAGCACCTGCCGTACGTCTTTTGCATAAATTAATTTTCCGCTCACTTTATCCCAAATATGGAGATGCTGCAGCGTTTCTTTTGCATATTGACCCGCCGGAACCGATTCGGGCGTACCGATGGCGACTTTCTGTGCTGCTGGGAGCTCTTCAAATGATTGGACAGCGGCCTCCCCTTCTTTCGGTACGACGAGAACAAGATCATTGCCTACAAGGTCGGCACTGTTTTCCTGCTTAATGGATCCGTCTTTTACTAAAGCATCAAATTTGTCCTCTGCTGCTGAAAAAAACACATCAACCGGCGCTCCCTGCGAAATTTGCTGTGCCAGTGTCCCTGAAGAACCAAAATTGTATGTAACGTCTACATTGGAATACTTTTTTTCAAATGATTTTTTAATTTCACCGAGTGCATCCTGAAGGCTGGCTGCGGCCGACACCGTAATAGTTACGGTTTCCTCTTCCTGCCCACTGTTTTTCGCCTGTTTGCTTTGCTCTGCTGATGAGCAGGCTGCACAGCCAATGATCAATACAAGCAGCAGGCAAGCAAACATTCTTTTTTTCTTCATGCTTCCCCCTCCTAGTTATAATTGGTTATAACTCATTATAACTAATTATAATTTATCCCTGGCCGGGAAGGAATATTTCCTTTGAAGAAAGGCTCGAGTAAAATAAAAGGCGGAGGGATGAAAATGATGATAGAACAATCATATACGATCGAAGAAGTCGCTAATTTATTAAAAGTATCGAAATTAACCATATATGATCTTGTTAAAAAAGGAGAGCTTCCGGTTTTTCGAGTCGGCCGGCAGATGCGTATGTCTGCAGCAGATTTAGACCGTTATGTAAAAAAACAGACCATTACTGCCCCGACGTCGGTCCCTTCCCTCAGTGATTCAGAGCACAAAGCCAGTATTGTGATCAGCGGACAGGATATTGCGCTTGATATCCTTGCCCAGCATATTGAAAAAGAGTCTTCTTACAAAGCGCTGCGTTCACATGCTGGAAGCTTGAACAGCCTCATTTCGATGTATCAGGGGAAGTGTGATATTGTCAGCCTTCATATGTATGATGGAGATACCGGTGACTATAATCTGCCTTATGTGAAAAGAATTTTGAGCGGGTACTCGTATACTGTCATTCACCTTTTAGCAAGGAAGGCCGGTCTGTACGTTCAAAAAGGAAATCCGCTGCACATCCGCTCATGGACGGATTTAAGGCAGGAGCATGTAACCATTATTAACCGTGAAAAAGGATCTGGAGCCAGAATTCTGCTTGATGAGCAGCTAAGAATTCATAACCTCTCCCCCCGATTTGTAAACGGCTATGAACGGGAAGAAAACAGCCACTTGCGCGTCGCATCGGCGGTTTTAAACGGAACAGCCGATGCAGGCGTCGGCATTGAAAAAGCCGCACAAATGGTAGGTGTTGATTTTATTCCGCTTATTACAGAACGCTATGATCTTGTTCTATTAAAAACGCCCGAAACAGAAGGGCTCGTTCAAACGGTTCAAAAAATTATATCTTCTCCGTTGTTCCAGGCTGAAATAGGATCTCTCGGGAATTACGACTGTTCAAAAACAGGCCGTATTTTATTTGAAACCGATTAAAAAGAAAACCAGTTAAAGAATGGCCCCTATAATGGGCATTTCTTTAACTGGTTTTCTGTGCTGATATTTTATTACATTTCACTGGCGGCCATCGCATGTGACAGCGTGGAAGCAATGGACAGCTTGTCAAAGTTAAGACCCAGCTGCACGGCTGTTTGCGCAAGCTCCGGACGGATGCCTGACAGCGTGGTTTTGACGCCGATTAAGCCTAGCGCTTCTACAAGATGGAACAGCTGCTGGGCCACCATTGTATCAATCATAATCACACCTGACAAATCAATGAACAGACAATCCACCCGTTTTTCCGCGCATTGCTCGAGCGTTTTTTCGAGAATCAGCTTGGCGCGTGCAGTATCAATATCCCCTACCAGCGGCAGAAGTCCCGTTCCGCGATTTAAGGTAATAACAGGAGAACTCAGCTCGTTAATCATTTCCTGCTGGCATTGAAGCCGTTTCACAGAGAATTTATGGTGCTCTTCCATAAACCAGATCACGACGCTGTCAATACCCCGGCTGACCCGCTGATTCCATAGGTCAACAGCCTCCTGTGGAAAAGCGGACCGATGCGCAGAAAAAAACTCTCCTAAAAACCGGAGGTACTGGTCGCGTGTTCTAAAAAATTCCCTCACAATAAATTGCGCTGGTGTATTTAAGTGCTGCTCATCTTTTGCGACTTGAATAATCCATTGTTCCAGATCCTTTAAAAAAACACTTTCTTCTTTTACGAACAACTCGCAGAATTGCAGATGGAATTCGTAATTTTGCTTTTTAAGCAGTTCAATAGCATGGGGATCTGTTGTGGAATAAACTCCGCTTGGATCATTTTTATCCAAAGAAGCGTACCACTCTTCAGTGATCTGCTTTGCTTTATCTAATAAAAACTCCCGTATTTCTTGAGCTGGCTTCATATTTTTTCCTCCTGCGGCTGAATAAATGAACATTCGTTATTTTAAACGATTTTTGTAAAATAAGCTATCCTTGCACGGTCTCTCTGCATAAGCATCTCTCTTCTTTCAAATCATATAAAAGGCCAAAAACTGAATGCAGATGCAGTGTTTTTTATTTTTGGACTGAATATGTTTTATTTTTCTTGAGATGGGTAAAGAAGTAATTCATTACGATAAAACAAGGAGGTTTTCTACAAGATGACACCAATTGAACTTTTCGGATGGTCTTTATCTACTTTGCTGACAGCCGGCTTCGCTGGTTCACTTTTTTTCATGTCGAGAAAACCAAAATTGTTTTCCGAATCCGAGTATGGCTCCTCACTAAAGCATAATCCTGAAAACAGACAAAACCACAGCCGATAACTGTTGAATGTTTTTGATGAGCAAGCCGGAAAATCGACAACCGGGGAGTTTAAGCAAGCTCCTTTTTGCCTTATGACCATGGATTCCACACACTTGAAACCCGAAAAAGCTCCAAAGCCGCCCCTTAGCGGCTGGGGCTTTTTGTCATTTATCTCCTGTTATTTTATTCACAAATGAAACAGCGAGATCGATTATACTATCCGCTTTTGTTTTCGTTACAGCTTCAGACGGGCTGTTAAGAAACCACTCCAATGATTTTGTTCCAGTTAATCGATTTAAATCAACTGATCCCTTAATTCCTTCAATTTTCCCCCTGTCTGTATACTGCCATATGTCACACGGAAAGTCCGGCTGTTTTTGGCTGTACCGCGGAATCCAGACAAAATCAGCCCTTACTTTTTCTGCTTCAAATGCTTTGTACGTATGATGGCCGATATACAAGCCAACTTTTTTGGCCCCTAAACGCCGAAGCTCATCAATAAACGCTTGTGTACCGGCACGCATATCATTCATCGTTTTCACTTCCACATCTGCCGCCCAAAAAGCGGCTCTTTGATCACCCCGTTTCCAAAAGTCGCGCGCTTCGATGACCGCATCATTAACTGAAACAAACCGGCAGAACGCATAATTGCCGAATGGAATACCATACTCGTTACATGCTGCAGCATTAGCTGCATAACAGCGGTCCCTTGTCGTGCTGCCATCCTGCACCCGCAGAATGGCCAGCTCTATATGGCGTTGAGCTGTTTTCCAGTCAATGACGCCTTGGTGATGGGAAATATCTATAATCTGTTTCATCCGTCTGCCTTTCACTTCCATATTAAACAATGTTTTATTCCCTGTTTTTCTGTTTTTAAAACCTCTATTTACTTTTTTATCGAAAATATGGGAAAGCTTACATCTCTTTTGCATATTTATAGTGCTAAGTGTCCAAACTAGCGCATATCTTATTTATAATATCGTGTTTTTTCAACAAAGGAGGTTTTGCAAATGGCTCCCATTGATATGTTCGGATGGCTGTTATGTGTATTGTTAACCATTAGCTTTATTGCTTCAATTATTTTCCTTCCAAAAAACATAGACTCCGAAGAAAAATCGGATGAGGTCTTTTCAAAGAGCATTCCCATCAAAAAAGAAATAAAAAAGGAACATTAAGCGCTTAAGGCGCTTTTTTTATGTGCCAAAATATACAACTGCACGCTGCAGGAGTCAAAACGGCTGCTTTGGGAATCATACTTTAAAAGAGCTTGCCCTTTTCAAAATGAGTATGCTGAAAGACGTTAAAAATGGAATGTAAAGGACTGAACCTTATGCTGAACAAAACCCAATTAGCCGATTTTCAAACAGAGTTAACGAACAGAAAAAAGGAATTGGAATCCCGTTTTGAGGGTACTGATCACTTCCAATTGCAAAGAAGCTTGTCTGACTCGACGAGGGAATTGTCCGTTTACGATAATCATCCGGGTGATGTGGGGACAGAGTTATATGAGCGGGAAAAAGATATAGCGTTGAATGAACATAGCCGGTTTGAATTGGAAGGAATCAATACAGCACTAGAAGCGATTCAAAATGGAACGTATGGTATTTGTAGAACCTGTAAAGAAGAAATTCCTGTAGAGCGTTTAGAAGCCGTGCCAACCACTTTGTTTTGTCTGAAGCATTCACAAGACCAAAATATTTCAAACGACCGGCCCGTTGAAGAAGCCGTTCTTGCGCCGCCATTTGGCCAGTTTGATTTTGATGATAAATCAGAAAATATTGCCTACGATGCAGAAGACGCCTGGCAGGATGTTGCGCAGTACGGTACTTCTGAAACACCGGCAGACTTTATGAATGCGCCAGAGGAATACGGAGACATGTATGTGGAATCACAGGAAAATAAAGGTTATGTAGAGGATTATGAAAACTTTGCGGCTGTTGATATTCATGGAAACAGAGTGGACGTTTATCCAAGCAGAGAGCATAAATTGTATGAGGAAGTGCTTGATGATGAAGACTTAATGTCTTCTTTAGGCGATCTTCCTCCGGCGGAAAAAGACCCGTACACAGAACGAAAATAAATTTCTTGTTTGCCAGCTGTTCATGAGACAGCTGGTTTTTATTTCCACATTTACTTTTACAGGCTATAATAAAAAAAGCTTATGCCGTAAAGGAGCTGGACAATGCACAAAGAAACCCAAGCTTTTATTCAATAACTCATCCTGCATATGGAGGGGAAAAAGATTGCTGATTGATTTCTTTGAAACGAAGCGGCTCATACTCCGCAAAGTAACAGAGGCGGATGCTGCTTCTCTATTTTCAATCTGGTCTGATCCAGCCGTTACAAGGTTTATGAACATTGATACTTTTACTAATGTGGAACAGGCAGAGCAAATGATTCGTTTTTTAAACCAACTGGCAGACGAAAACAGGGCTGTCCGGTATACCTTAACCGAGAAGAAAACAGACCAAGCCATCGGCTCATGCGGGTTTAACAGCTTTGATTTCGAAAATGCAAAAGCTGAAATTGGATATGACCTTGGCCGGCCTCATTGGGGGAACGGATATGCAGGAGAAGCGGTATTGTGTTTGATCGATTACGCATTTCATCATTTACAATTAATGAGGGTGGAAGCAAAAGCAGAGCCTGAAAACCTTTCTTCTATTAGAGTGCTGCAAAAAACAGGTTTTTCATTTGAAGGCATTCTTCGAAAAAGCGAAAAATCAAAAGGAACATTTATTGACCTTGCTCTTTATTCACGTTTAAAAACAGATTGATTACCGCTAATCGCCGCCTCATCCCCGGTGAGGCGGCGATTGATAATCCGTCATAAAACACCCGTGTACTACTTGCTATCCTTTATCCCCTTTACCACTTTTTTATTTGAGACGGCTCCTTAGATTTGCCGAATGTACTTTCCTCGTCGAAATCCATCCATTTCATGACTCGTTTTCTTCGAACGAAATCCTGCCCTATGAATAAAACAAACAGGTCTCTGCCATGATAACGACTGAACAACCAATACGAAGAAATGAGGCAGATATATATGTATTATTACAAGGAAGAATTGATCAATATTGTAGCACCAGACCAGCCCGATCCCGCGGCTGCAAAAGTGCTGCAGGAAATATTAGGCGGACATTTCGGGGAAATGCGGACAATGATGCAGTTTTTCTTTCAAAGCTCTAATTTCAGAGGCAAGGCCGTTCAATACCGGGATCTTCTTCGCGGTATTTTCCTTGAGGAAATTGCCCATGTAGAGCTTGTACAAAACACTATTAACCAGCTGCTCAATGGTTCCGGTGAGTCTCCTATGCCAGGCAATTCCGGAGCAGATGGCGCGCCGCTCGGTGACGTAGTCAAGCATGCGAATCCGCATCATTATATTATCGGTGCCCAGGCTTCTCTTCCAGTAGACGCAGCAGGAAATCCGTGGAATGGCTCCTGGGTGTACAGCCACGGAAACCTGATCGGGGATTTGCTTGATAACCTCGTTCTCGAATCAACAGGTGTTCTGCAAAAAACTCGTATTTACGAAATGAGCAGCAACCAAACTTTTCGTGAAACGCTGGCTTTCCTTATTGTCCGGGATAATGCCCATCAAAATGCATTTGCCAAAGCGCTTGAAACACTGGGAGTTGATTGGGGCAAGCTGTTCCCGGTTCCAAATTACGATATCAATAAATACCCAGAATGCCGGAAGTATGTCGAAATGGGCTACCACAACGCGCTGTTTAACTTCAGAATGGATGAAACAAAAATAGCCCAAATTTTCCAAGGCGAGTCTCCAAGCCGAAATGATGGGACGCTTTCGGTTGTCGATCCTCCGGCAGGCTTCCCTGTTCCCCTTATGCCGGAGATGCCAAATGAACATAGCCCAGGAACAAACGACTTGAACGCTTAATCCAGCATCATACACCTACACCCCGTGTTCAAACAAACCCGGGGTTTTTGGTGCTTTTTACTTCGTTCGGCCACTGTACGTATTGAATACAGATTTACCGTTAAAACTGTAAACGAACTTTCGGAACAGGAGTGAAAAAATATGTTAAAGCTGCAAACAGAGCTGGAAGGAAAAACGGCCCGCTTTGGTGATATAAGAGACAAAATGAATGAGCTTGGATACGACTTGGGCGGAAATTGGGAGTATGACGCTGGCAGCTTTGATCATACATTATGGAACAGTAAAAACGAAACCATTTATATTCGTCTTCCATTTACGGTACTCGACGGTATGCTTGATGAGTATGATGCTTTTATTTCGTTTGAATCTCCTTTTATTATTAAACATGTGATCAATATGGGCTTAGAAAAAGACGAGCATTCTTTACTGACAGCATCCGGCTGGAACCAATTTCAAGATCCGGTTTCTTCTGACGCGCCCATCAATCAAAAAAACAAATGGGAAGAAGCAGGAAAAGAAGCAGTCAGCCAGCTGATTCAATATTTGGAAAAAGGGCTGAGCGCCAGCTAATGTTCATACTGTTACTTATATTAGTATGGATATTAGTACGATTTCTCCCGTTTTGCAACGGCCTTGAATAAACTAAAGGGTCAAAGCAGAAAAGGAGGAATCACGTGATTCATACTGTAAAACGCGGGGAAACACTTTCCTCGATCGCGGGAGACTACCGGATTTCATTAGCTGCTCTTATTGCCAGCAATCCAGGTATTACACCCAATTTGATTTATGTGGGACAGCGCATTACCATTCCAGGCTTCCCTTCTCCCGCAAGCCTTCCTTTTTCCATTGTGGTCTCTCTTTCGAATCGGGCTTTAACGCTATTTTACCGGGGCCAAGTCAGAAAAGTATACCCGGTTGGCGTTGGCAGAATGCTGCATGAAACACCTGTAGGAGATTTTATTATTATTAATAAAGCACCCAACCCGGGGGGGCCGTACGGAACGATGTGGATGAGTTTGTCGAAGAAAAGTTATGGCATTCACGGCACAAATGATCCTTCTTCCATCGGAAAGTATGTTTCTAGAGGCTGTGTTCGAATGCACAATAAGGATGTGGAAGAGCTTTCCCGGACGATTCCTATCGGGACTCCTGTGTCCATTCGGCCTTAGTATACTGGACTGAAAAAGCCCAGCTTGTGAGCCCGGCTTTTTCAGTTCAGGTTCATTTATTATTCATGGACGGTCGGAAGCTCGATTAAAAACACATTCCTTTATTGACTTTGCTTGTAACCTGGATTCTTCCGCCTAAACTTTGAATAAAGCTAAAAGCACCCATCATGCCGAGGCCGGTTCCATTTGCTTTTATATCATTCCTTTTCCCTGACCGCAAATACGGATTTTAGCAAGATGATGTTCATAGGTTGTTTTGATCCTTGTTTTGCCGCCGTCCGGCATGGCTTCGATTGCATTTTTAATGATATTGATGAAAGCCTGCTCGAGCTTTTTTCGTTCGCCAAGGATATACAGTGCTCTTTTTTCTGCAGACACGTCGAGCTCTACACTGTTCATTTTGGCCAGCGGCATTAACACGTTTACAGCATGATTTATTGTTTCGTGAAAAATAATGGCTTATGCCTCAGCGGGAGCGTGTTAAATAATCGTCCATAATGCCAGTAGCCCTGTCCAGTTCCTGAATGGAAATCAGAATTTGCTCTTTTGTTTCCGATGGTATCTCACTTTCATAGGAAAGCTGTATAAATCCCCGGGTGGCCGTCAGCGGATTTCACACTCCATGTGAAATGCCGGCGGCAAGGTTGCTGACAATCTCTAATTTCTCCGCTTTCATCAGCTTTTGCAATACATCAAAATTGGTTTTAATCACCTCTAACAAAACGGCAGCAATCAGGATAAAAACAATATTAAGGATGTAAAAGACCACCCACATGTTTACCGTCATATGCATATCATAGATTTGCCCGGCCGTGTACGTTGTAAGCAGCTAAGAAAAAAGGGTAATCACGTCCATCGAAGGGAGTTTTGTTTTAACGGCATCTTTAAATAGTAATTCGAGAAAAACATCGCCAGCACGGCAATAAGCGTAAAGGTAAAAAAGGTTATAAGAAAACCGGAAGCAGCCATGCAGCAAATCCCGGCTCTCCATATAAAATCCCCAGCAGAAAAGGAACCCGGCGCAAGTCAAAGTTAAATCCGTCTCCAAATGAAAAAGGAAACAGCATACATAATACAAAAGACATAACCGGAAACACAACAAACCATGATGCCTTTACTTTTTTAAAACGGTATAAGCAGGAAACAAGGTAAAGCATTTGCATAAAAAAGACCGGAATAAGAACAAATAAAAAATTAATGAGTAAATCTTTTATGATAAGCTCCATCAAGGCACCGACCATTCTTGTATACATAAAATCGGCTCATTCATGTTGTTTCTTTAAGAATAATCGATCCTTCGCTGGAACTGAAACTGCTTTTTGAAAGCGTTTTCTACTTCTCAATAATCACTGCATTGATAGCCGGTGCCCCATCTTTTGCTTTTTCCACTGCCACTGTTCCATACACTGTAATGCTCTCATTTATTTCGACTTCCGTCTGTGTGGCATTCATAATCACATATGTGCCATCCGATGCCTGAAGGGAAAATGAGCCCGTTAAGCCGGGTTCGATCACTTCCGTAACGCGTCCTGTCGCAGTCACTTTTTTACCGACTGGCGGCTCGTCAGCATTTAACTCCGGGAATTTCGCCGGCACGGCTTCCTCTTTCATCTGTTCGGCCAGCTCTTCCTCTGACGGCTCTTCAATAATTGATTCCGTCCCTTCTGAAAACGTGCTTTGAACCATTTCTTCTTCTGCCGTACAGGCACTTAATACGATAGCCGCTGCAGCCGCTGCGATCCATTTTTTCATTACAGCACCCTCCTTTTTTCTGCTTGTCCTACATTATGAAAGAGCTAAGCCGGAAAGTACACGAAGGCAAAGTGTCACTCCGCCAATGAACGCATACTGTAACTATATAAAGGAGTGAAATCGATGGTACAGGAATATCCAAAGCCGCCTCAACACTCGCTGTTACCGCCAGGACATTATTTGTATTCTCCCCAATTTCCAGCCATTATGCAGCAATTATCACCGGTTTACACCGTAACAGCAGAACCCGTCTTTCTCGACCACCTTCTCATGCATAGCGGCAAAATGATTCAAGTAGCCACAACCGGCGGGTTATTGACCGGAAAGCTGACTGGAGTGGCCATTGATCATCTTCAGTTAACCATCAATGATGTTCATCATCACATTCGATACCCGCACATTATTTCTTTCAGCATGGCACAACCGAACCAAAAAACCTGAAAGTGTCCACTCTCAGGTTTTTTGGCTAAATGTGTTTTTAAGGCTTGTGTATAAACTTCTTTTAAAAGGTCATCCTGCATGTATAACTGCGTTTGTTTATTATTCGGCCGCTATCACCGTGATCAGCCCGCTTTTTTATGCAGGCCTCATTCAGCCCAAACAGCAAAATACATGCACCAGAGGAATAAAACCTGAAGGCAGGCCATCTGCTCAACTGACGGCCGATGCCTTCTTCCCATTAAATCGTTTGCGTCTTTCGAAAAGCGGGTACGCTGGATATACATTCTATTATCTGCTTTTTCCAACACATTTCTCCACTTTTTTCAGATAACAGAGAATAAAGAGTCGGAGGTGATCATATGAGGAGAGTTCAAGGCATTCCCAGCTTACTCACATACCTTAATGCCCATCATTATTCGCTTACACATGAAGAGGTTGAGGATTTAATCCGAAAAAGACAATTTCCTCATAGAAAGCTGATGAACGGGGCGATGATCTTTGACTTAAATCATATTGACTGGTGGTTATCGGAAAATCAGCCTTCGAAGAATCCTTGAAGCTCACACGTGGCTTGTATCTTCTGCATTATTATGAAAGCGAACCGATCTTTCCCGGTTCGCTTTTGGTTTGCCGTCCTGATGAAATCCTTTACTGAACAAATTTTCCGGTTACACGCAGGGTTCTTGGCTTTCTATCTTCCCAGGTTACATAGCCGGATTCTTTCAGGCGGTCTAAATGGCCTTTTACAGTTGAAGCAGATTTTAGTTCTACCGTTTCGCCAATCTCACGTATCGCAGGTGGATAATTTTTCGTGCGGACACACTCATTTATATAAAGAAGCATTTTCTGCTGGCGGACGGAAAGCTGATTAAGCATATGGTTTTTCCTCCTTTTCGCAGGATTTCTTCGACTTATACTCAAATAGCGGGACAAAAATGTTTTTACTTCTTAACATGTAAAGACACATGTTTATAACCTGCTTGATCTCTCTTTTTCATTGTAACGAACAAACGTTTTTTCTCCAAATAAAATCCAATTATATGTTTCCATATTTAACGGAAAGCCTCCGCATTTAAATAAAAAAAGCTCCCTTCATCAGGAGCTTTTCATTGTTTTATATTCCCGGCTTTCGTATATGGCTTGAAGCTTATTTTCGGCTTCCCGGGGACTCATCGATAAACCCGTTAAAAAAGCCAATAGGTCATCACGCTCCGAAAGCTTTCTCATAGAGTGAAACGTGATCGGCTTATGTTCTTTTAAAAGTGTCATAATTTCAATCGTAGGCAGTACTTCCGGCTGGGAGCAATCCCTTAAGAAAGAGCGTAAAAACCGTACAAAAACTAAAGCGGAATCTGTACTGTCCGGATATTTTTTCAATAAAACAAAAAATTTTTCTACATGTGCTTTTACGTCGTTTGATTTTCTCCGCATATTTCCTCCTGCTTTAAACAGTTATTCAACCAAATACGGAGAAGCTTCCCTATTTGGCAACCCGGCTGTCGTTTTTCACTGGCTCAAAAGTAGACCCGTGGCTTTGCGTCCTTCCCTTTCGGAGAAGTTTGCCTTTATCTTTAGTCCCATTAAATCATGTCGAATTATGTCAAGTCAAGCCGAAATGAACTATATTACAAACCCGATTAGCTTTTTATACCTATATACTATTCAATCTTTTGACTCAATCACCTTCTGCCTTAACCTGTTCTGGCTAGTGATAAATAGCGGATTCGTTTTGCCTGCCAGAAATTCTTTGGCCATCCTGCTCTTTTTGTTTACTTCTTCATACACTGGGCATGCTACCATTGACGACAACCTTACTTAAAGGAGAATGCACACATGAAATTTACCGGCACAAAAGAACTTCTTGTCAGCGGACTAACGGCTTTACTCGTACTCGGGCTGGCCGGCTGCGGCGGCGGACAAAATGACGACACGAATAATGAGCAGGATCAAATGGAAGAACAAAACAATACCGGTACCCAAAATCAAACTGAACAAGATGAAACAGAAGGCGATTTAGATACCGAACTAAGAGATGAAAACGACAAAGGAAACGGAGTCAATGATGGTCCGGATCAAGAAAACGGCGGCAACAACGAAGATGCTAACGGTATCAATGACGGAAAAGATCAGGATAACGGTATCGATGATGGAACAACCGATGATCAGCTGGACCCTGAAAATAACCCAGAGGATGCTAACGGTGTCAATGACGGAAAAGACCAGGATAACGGTATTGATGATGGAACAAAGGATGACGAGCTGGATCCTGAAAACAATCCAACGAAAAACAATCAATAACTGAAAAAGTCCCGGCCGCATATAGGCCGGGACTTACTTTTTTCGGGAAGAGTGTCTTAGTCTCTTGAAGTGAAAAAGTTCAGCACCCGCAAAATATCCAAGAAGATATTAATAAAATTCAAATACAAATCAAAGACCGCTGCTGGCACGTCCGCTTCTTTAAACCCTGACTCCTTCATCCGGGAAATGTCATACAGCATATAGCCGGAGAAAATAAGGATTCCGGCAAAGGCAAGGCCAAGGTCCATAAAGCTGGAACCAATAAAAATGTTGGCAATGCTAAGCAGGATCAGTGTAAGCAGTGCAAAAAAGAGCATACCGCCCAAAAAGGAGAAATCTTTTTTTGTAAAGTATGTGTAAATAAACAACCCGCCGAATAGAGCGGAAGCAATACCGAACGCCGCTACGACGAGCGCCATCCCCATCGCATCGACGTATAGATCGATAGCCGGATAAATAGAAATTCCAACCAGCAGCGTAAACACGTACACGAGCCACATAGGCAGCCGCAATCCATACGTACTGAACCCTTTCTTTCTTTTTCTTCCCGCTGAAAATGATTTTATTAAAAGCAGCAGCAGTACAAGGATCGGAACCAGGCCTAAAGCAAGTGCTACTGTTTCTGGAATGAACATCCCGCCAACTAATGTACCGATAAACGAAAGCAAAAGCGTACTGAAAAACCTCGGCAGCACATGGGACGTAATCAATGATTTTCCTGATTGCATCATAACCAATCTCCTTCTCTTTGTTTCATTTTTTTCTACGGATCAACTCTTCCTTTTGTTTCATTGTTTTTCACTTTCTCTATCACTTAATGTTCCATTTCCGCTTTTAATAACCAGTAATAAAGCCGATCAGCCGCACAAAAAAGCTTCCTTTTTTATAAGGAAGCTTCGGACCTGTATAGGCAAAGTTTGAAGGCAGACTGAGAGCAAGAGCATCCGAATGGATGCTCTTTTTGTTACGAGTGCTTCTGCTGAACGAGCAGCTGCCGCTCATGGTATTCATCAATTTCTTTCATGAGCTTTTTTTCAATCCACTGCCGAGTGCTGCTCTCTAGATTGCCAAATGAAGTGTTTAAGCTATCTGCGACAACCTCACGTTTGTTTTTATTAAATGTAATAGTCCCATAAATAGGCACTGGCTTGATAAAAGGCTGATCCCGGTCTCTTTGTTCTGCCACAATGGCAAAACGGTAAAACGGACGGTTTAAAATTTCAATTAACATAATGTGCCCGGACAGCATCATGCGGCTGTTTGTTATCATCGTTTCACCACCTGTATCCGTCAGTATGGTCCATTTATTATTTTTTATACAATAAAAGCCGCTTTTTTTAACCCGTTAAAAAAACAAAGCTGCCTGCCTCTTCCATTGACAGACGGCTTTTCTCCTGTCTCGATATCCCTTTCATCAGGAGACGGAAATAAGCGGCGAAAAAAGACATCTCTTTTAAGGGGCCGCATATAATGAGTTCGTGCAGAACGTGTTCTTGGTAAACAGGAATCACTGCATTCGTTTCTAGATAAGTGAACGGAAAATCACTGCAGTTTCAAGGATGTATACTTATCGCTAGACAGAAACGGAGAGGATTTTATGCATTGGTTTCGATTTGTTCCGGTTGTGTTTTTTTCTTTCTCCAGCCTCTGTTTATTTGCTCTGCAATTCAAAGAAATTATGCGATCCATTCAAGAAATGGCGGCATTTTACAAAAAGAAATCATCCTAGTCAAGCGCTGATCATCCTCAAGGCAGAAATTCATGCTGATTCTGCCTCCTTTTTATTTCGCACCTAATTGTTTGAATGTTTTTCTTCCTCTTTACATAAAATTTAAAAATAACCATTTTTATTTTTTATCCTTTTCAACCTCTCCATGTTCACAGACAGTATATAAAATGGGGAGAATTTATTTAAAGGAGAGTGTTTACTCTGAAAGAGGTTGCCCTTCTTTTATCTGCTGAACTGGAACGGCTCGTCGATGACTATTTCAAATGTCCTGATTTAATCATTAAAAAACAGATTCAGGATGATATCCAGCTTTTAAGTGAAGCTTTAGTACAATGTAAACAGCCGATATAAAAAAGTTTTTTATCTTTATCTGGATGTATGGCAATCGAAACGAGCGGCGTCTGCTTCTGTGCAGGCTCGACCCGTTCATGTCGATAGATTAAGCAGAAAAAGTACGGCCGGACTCATTTGATCGTTCCCCCATTTTATTTTTAAACTCTTTATACAAGAATGGTTATAGCAGGAAGCCTTTTTCAAAAGGCTTCTTTTTCATCTTCATGGTATATTCCGGCATACATTGGAGAAAATATCCTTTGTTCATTTTAACTTGTACAAAGGAGGCTGTTTGATGAAAAAAGCATCAATGTATTTGGCGGCTTGTATGACTATCTTTTTCTTGGCCGGATGTATGAATAATAATGACGAAACGGCAGACAAAGCTGACAATAATGCGGCTGAACAGGATTCACAGAATGAGCAGACAACAGATGATGAAGGTAATAATGAAGCCCGACTGTCTGTATTGGATAAAGCAGAGGGCAGCCTTGAGGACATGGATAAAGTAGAAGACGCCACTGTTCTGGCAACAGGAGAGCGTGCTTATGCCGCCGTTCAGTTAGAAAATGACACTCAAGTAACGGACGAACTGAAAAAAGACATGGAAGACAAAGTAAAAGAATCAGATACGACCCTTGAAGAAGTGTATATTTCGGAAGATCCGGATTTTACTACTCAAATGAAGGATTATGCTGAGCGGATTGAAGCAGGCGAGCCTGTAGAAGGACTTGTTGATGAATTTAGCGATACCGTTCGCAGAGTTTTTCCAAGCGAATAACCGATCGTTTTTTACCCGGTAGGGCAGCCGGGTTTTTTGTTTGATTGAAGGCGTTTTTTTATTTTTCATATTTTTTACTAATCAAATAGAAGAAAAAAGCTTCTTCCGTGTTATGATAAAAACGTATCAGAGCTGGGTGAAAAATCCCTTCACCTCTTACCACTTTACACGACTGGAGTTGCAAGATTGGATATTCTTCTTACTAATATTCAAAGCTTCTTATTAAACACCCTTTTGATTTATTTCGGTTTTACAATTTATTTTAAATTCCTGGAACGGAAAGTAAACCAGATTGTACATAACCTGATTATTATATTGATTTGTGGAATATCGATTGTGTTTTCTATGAGTTTTCCTATTATTCTTTTACAAGAAATACCCATCGACTTCCGCCAAATTCCTTTGATCATTGGAGCATTATACGGAGGACGCCGGGCTGCCTGCATTCTGACAGCCGTTTTACTCGGCTATCGTTTTTTATTGGGAGTCCCGGACTTTCTATCCGCCCTCCTCGTTTATTCTCTGCTGCTGCTTTTATGGGCTGCGGTTCTGCCTTTTTTCAAAAAAGCAGCCGTTCTTAAAAAGAAACTATGGATTGCTCTATGCATCTCCTTAACTGCAGCCCTGTCTACACTCGCTTTGAACCTGCTTTTATTGCCATTAGCTGTTACGGCAGCGTTTATTATGTTTGCTGTTTTGATCGTAGTGCTTCAAACAATCGGCCTCCTTCTTTGCGTATGGATGATTGAAAAAGCAAAAAAAGAGATGATATTGTCCGAAGAAATAGCGAGGCTTGAGAAATTAAAAACCGTCAGCACCATTGCCGCCAGTATTTCTCATGAAGTACGAAATCCGTTAACCGTCACGAAAGGTTTTCTTCAGCTGCTGCGCGACCCCCAGATTTCCAATCTAGAAAAGGACTATTACATCAGCACGGCTGTAGAAGCCTTAAACAAAGCGGAGTCAATCATTACAGACTACCTTACCTTTGCCAAGCCTTCATTGAAAAATGTAGAAATGCTAGATTTGAAGCATGAATTAATGAATATCTCACATTTTGTGGCGCCTTACGCAGCTATGAATGATGTAGAAATCAAAACAAATTTCCAGAAAAACAGCTTGCTGGCTGGAGAAAAAGAAAAGTTTCATCAATGTATCCTCAATATTGCAAAAAATGGAATTGAAGCCATGCCCGGTGGCGGTACCCTGACAATCGAATTGAACCGCTTTAAGGACCATGCTGTTATTACTGTAGCGGATACAGGCATTGGAATGAATAAAGAACAAATTGAACGGCTGGGAAACCCTTTTTTCACGACAAAGGATCTCGGTACAGGACTTGGCACAATGGTAGTCTACAGTACCGTTAAGTCTATGCGCGGCAGCGTTCAAGTAAAAAGTGAGCCTGCAAAAGGTACACGCTTTATTCTTTCCTTTCCTGCTGCTGAGCAGTCAGGCTCCGCTGGCTAGCCTGTCCCGTTTTTCTTTTAAAGCGGACATTCAAGAGGAAAGCAAAACGTTTTTTGGCTTTTTTGTATAAATTTTTATGGAGAGGTTCATAATAGGACTGTTAGTTCCCAACCCCAACTCCTACAAGTGAACATGACTTTTCAGCCAGGCATCGCCTGGCTGCTTTTTTTTTGCGCATATTCTGTTGCTAATCTGGAAAAGGCGGTATTACTCTTTCGTTTTTTCCCTTTCTGCCTGATATTCTTCGGCAGACACCCACCTTATTCCGTAACCAGACATCATAAATGCGTGAGCAGCCATATTAAAGTTTTGCCCCCTGCCTCGAAATGTTGCGACAACCTTATTGTCCTTCACAACAAAGCCATACTTCACGCATTCTGCTCCTTTCATGATTCCTCTAACATTTTTTGTTTCACTATGACCATTCGCACAAGAGCCGCCTTTACTTCCTCATATTATATGGAAAAGGAGGTGATCATGATGGGCTACAAAAACGGTGATGGATACGGATCTGGCTTCGCGCTGATTGTTGTTCTGTTTATCCTTCTTATTATCATTGGTGCGTCTTACGTTGGCGGAGGATTTTAATAGGTATTAAGAGAGTATGCACAAGATTTGTTTACATGACTCCTGCTTTTGCTTTCTGACCGGTTTTACCCGCCAAACCACTATGTTAACAGCTGTATGCCTGGTCATACAGCTGCTTTTTACATGCAGACAAAAGCCTTGCTGCTTCGCACACTGTGCCGGTTTCTGCATACAATGTGAACGGATATATGCTTATTCCATTGGGAGAGGAGGCACATAGTGAATCAGCGTTATGTAAAAGCAGCTCAAAAGGAAAACTCCCCGGTGTCTCTTGAAGTGAATGCAGCCAAGCTGACGGTTCTTGCTACAGCCCTTACAACCCTCGCGGATGCGGTTGCCACATTTGCCGCACTGCTCGCTTTAGAGGAAGCAGCAAGCGCTGAGTCTTCAGCACCACAGCAGGCAGAGTCGATTCAAAAGCAATTAACAGCCATGCAAAAACAGCTTGATTTCTTAACAAGTGAAGCAGCTAAAAGACGGTAACCTTCCATCAAAACGCATGGTGTTTATAATACAATGCCAAAAACACTCCTGTCCAGGAGTGCTATTTTTCCTTTTTAATCAAATTCTTTGTCGTTAAATTTCTTTGTTATATAAGCATGAAGGCCCTTTCTGCAAGCAGCTGACAGAGAAGACTTTTGGGGATGAATGCTGTCCCCAAACGGCCTGCCCCTTAAGAACTTAATGACCTCCTCGAATGCCTTCCCCTTTTCGGCATCGAAGCCCGCTGCTTTTACAAATAAAATGTGCTGCCCTGTCCATTCATAATCAACAATGTAAAAAGTGCTCTCCTGTTTATCGCTCATATAAAGATTCCTCCTATGTACTGTTTTTAGATAACACTGTTCAAAAGAAAATAGCAACCTTTTTCAGTAAATATTGTTATGATTTGTCGGCCTAAAGAGCTGGCTTTTCTTTATTTTTTGAATAAAAATAAACATAACTATATTCCCTTGTCGGCTGCCCGGCTCCAGCCCGGGTGTAAATCCACGGAAAATCACAGCTCGCTTGAAAGAAGGGATCGCTTGATTTTAGTTAGCCTGCTCGGACTTATTTTAATCGTTTTTGCTTGTTTATATTTTCTTTTTCACTTTTTGTGCAGCTTATTCAGCAGAAAGCATCGTGTGTTCAAGCGCATCTTTTACCCGGCACTTCTTGTAGGGATTTTTCTTGTTGCACTGGCGGCGCTTGGAAATGAAAACCAGGGTTTTGAAGCCGCTTTGGCTGAAAACAACCGGTTTAAACAGGAAATTACGATATTGGAAGAAGAGATAAGCATATTAGAGGGAAAGATAGCGGATGCCGAACAATACAGCATGGCTTTGGAGAAAACCAATGCAGCGGCTTTTTCAGAAAAAAAGATCATAACGGAAGACATCGCCGCGCTTAAACAGGAAGTGGCCCGTTTAAAAAAAGAAAACAAAGCAATATCCGCCGAGCGGGACAGCCTGATAAAACAAAAAGCGTCTACTGAAGCCCAAAAGTAAGTCCGCCTTCAGCCAGTGGAGTGGCGGCTGCTTTCATATATGAGATTATCCACGATAGCATGCAAATGGCTTACCTACGCCGGATCATCCAAATACCGTAATCCTTTAAAGAAGTTTTTGTTTGAATGGATCAAGCGTTAATAGATTTTTTAGCTATGGCGAACTTGTATGGCTTGTCTGCAAAAAAGTACGAGTATATAGATCCGCAGCAGCACGTGTATAATGACCAGCTTCATTTTCAATATGCTAATCAGGTGGAACGGCATTGAAGGATGATGGAAAAGCCGTACCCTGACCTTCATTATAGGGCGTATTCAAACAAACAAGCCGCGCCTTGAACCGGCTTGTTTGTTTGAACTTCTGATACACCCCTGTTTTACGCATTCAAAACATTGGCAGCAGATACACTTTCGTTCCCTTCACACCATGCAGAATAAGGAACGCTTTTTAAGTAAACGTTAAAAGTGTTATCAAAAAAAAGGAGGCCGCAATGATGAATTTACGACGAGCTCAAGAAATCGCCACTTCTCCTGTAATGGCTGACGTGACGTTTAACGAATTACCTATTTATATCCAACATGTAGACGAAGACAATGAGATGGCTCGTATTTATCCACTGGATGAGCCTGAAAAAGAACAAAGTGTTCCCCTGGCTGCCTTAAAAGAGCATTAATTTCTTTGTGTTATCAGAAAAAGGTGTATCTGTGCGGAGTCAGATACACCTTTTCATTAGTTGCCGGCAAGCTCCTTTCCAGCTTACGAACCTTGTTGATTCGTTTCAGTTTCGCCATCATTCGGATCGACTTCTACTTGATCGTCTTCATTCGTGCCTGTATTGTTCTCTTCGTCCATTCCTTCATTAATGTCGCTATGATTGTTTTGCTCAACTTCTTCCTGCTCAGCCGGCGGATTTTCTTCGTTTCCACAGCCAGCCAGTCCAAGTGTAAACAGAACCGCTATTCCACTCATAAGCATTTGTTTTTTTCGGCTTTCGCCCATTTTCAAGTCCCTCCTTAACGAGTTTCTTACTCAGTAGCATGTCCTTTCCCTTTATCTTCAACCCAAAAACATATCGATTCATACAGTTCCTTGAAAAAAGCACCTGGCCGGCTTATAAATAATTTTTTTTCGTTTGTGCACGATAAAGCTCGGGAGGTGAAAAAGATGGCGGATCAAAACCAAAACAACCAGCAGAATGGAAACGGCCAGCAGAACGGCGGTATTTTAGAAACGATTGGCAAAGGCATCGAAAATGTTATGGACACATTAACAGGCAATAACCAAAACCAAAACAACCAGAGTCAAAACGGCCAAAACCAGCCGAAAAACCAAAACAACAATGAAGGCGCCCGGTATCAAACGAGCGGTCAAAATGTAAGCCGCAAGGGTCAAGGGGACAATCAACAAAACGGCTCCTACAGCAGCCAGGGCTCGCAGCAGCAGAACGGCAAGCAGCAATTTGGCGATGCCAATACGATACGGGTAGAGTAAACGTGCCCAGCCCTTTTTAAATGTGTGTATGTGAAACAGGCTTTATTTTTTCATCCGACCCTACTCCGTTAATAAAGTGGTGATCATATGCTCCATTCCCGAGCAAAATGTATACTCTTAGGTGGTACGATCTTATCAAGTCTGTTAAATATTATCATTTTGATTTTAACCGTTATTCACCATATAACCATTCAAGAACAGATGGATGACTTAAAAAAGAACAGCCGTTGAACTCATGTTTAAAATGGCAGCTGCCTTATGTCTACGCAGCTGCCATTTTACATGGATTATTTAAAAATTGAACGATCAGGTATATAGCTGGGTCCAACAGGGTAAAAAGGTTTATATTCACTCATTTGATCCTTTACACAAGTTTTTCTCTCCCAAGCCTGGAGAAATATTTGTGGGAGGTGATGAAATGAGAAGAATTCAAGGAGTACAGAAATTAATCTCCTATCTTGAGTCGGTAAACTATCCAGTTGCTGAAAAGGATATTTATGATCTAATCACAAATAAGAAGCTTCCTCATAAAAAAGTTGGTTTAGACATCATTATTTTTGATTTAGATCAAATCGACTGGTGGATCGAACAAGATCAAACACAAAGTTGACAGAAGAGCCCCTCGTTATCCAAGCAGGGGCTTATTCCTGTTTGGCCATGTAAACAGGCAGAGACAAGCACCTCGTTATGAGTTCCACTAAATAAAAAAGAAGAACACCCCACCCGGTGTCCCTCTTTTATTGATAAAGTTCCTTGTAAGCCAGCACTTTTAAAGCCTGTATTTCATCTTCAGTCAGCTTGCTCTGGAGTGTCTCTAATAATGCTTGTTTCTTTTCTTCTGTCAGGCCGCCTTTTACGGTCGATTGAATGTCTTTAAGCTCGCCCGGGCTGAACTTTTTCACCATTTCCCTTGCCGCTTCTTCTTTTGTCGTAAACGGAAGAGAAGAAGTGTCGGCATTGGCGCCTTCTTCAACCAGCTTTTTCAGCTCTGGGTTGTTGTTAATTTGCTGCTTAATCTGTTCCACTTCTCCGCTGTTTTCAATCTGTTGTGCTACTTCATCCATTATTTTATCGGAGGCAATTTTGGTTCCGAAGTAATACAGTCCGGCTCCTAGAAGAGCCACAAGCAATGCCAGTCCAATGAAGAGCTTGAATAATGTCTTCACTTTATATCCTCCTAAATGTACATCATGCTTTTATTAACATAACAAATTTCTCTTTCTTTTCCCAGTGCTTTAACAGCTTTCAACCATGTCTTTTGTTCAAAGACCTTTACATTTTATATAAATAGGTTTTCCCCCTTTCTTTTTTGGGTAACTGAACCTGCGAAGTACATTAATGGAGAAAAAGATGCTAAATGAAAAAGACCCTACAGGTTATTTGTATGAAGAAATCGAAAGAGTCCGCGGGCTGCTGGCTTCCGCGGTTCAGCTCTATGGACTTTCCAGTGCAGAAGCGCTTTATTACAGTGAAGAATTAAATACATTAATTCTTCATGCCCAGCTTCAAAAAAGGCAGGTGCTTCTTGTATAAAATTTTTTCAAATGGTACATACTAGAACTGTTAGTTCCAAATCCTACTCCTATAAGTAAACCTTGTATCAGCCAGGTTCTCACCTGGCTGCTTTTTTATGCGCTCCCAGCCCTCCGGGTCATTGAAAAACCAGACCGAAGCTTTTTAAGCTTGAACCTTATTGGCTTTCTGCTGCCATAATGGAGTCTGGTCCTGCTTATGGTTCATCAGAGCCTTTTCTTTTCCGGCGGCCGGCCCAATGAGTTTTTTATTAAAAACCGGTCTGTTCATTCGCTTCATAAAATATAGGTAATTATAGCTAGTATATTAAACCTATTTTAGGTAAAATTAAATAAGGATTACGTAAAAACCTTTATCTAGGAGCGTTTACTATGGAAGATCTATCCATCATCCTGTCTAATGAGCTGGGAAAATTAATTAATGACTATTACCGATACGATGATCCAGAGATTAAAGAACTGATTCAAAGTGACATTCAGTTATTAAACGAAGCTATTTCTTTGTGTGAGCAGTCAACGTAGGGCAGCCCTTCCGGCTGCTTTATTTTTTTGAATTTTGCACATTATTAATTTTACTACTCCTTTGCCTGCAGTGCAGGATATAAAAAAGCAGCCGCCTCTTCGGTTCTTTTCTTTTATATTGTACAATAGCTTTATACTTTCACAATAAGTCCTGTTACTGGAGATGAGCGGCTATAAAAATCTATAAAGTGAGTATGTACCTTTTTGTCCTCCTGCTTGCAGTACTTTCCTGTTTTTTGTTGCTTTTGAATGTTTTTTTAACAGACAAACCTGAACAAAAAAACGAAGCCGCAACAGCGGAACAAACCGAAACAACCGCACCGGAAAAGGAACAGCCTGCTGCCTCAAATGAAAACGACACAACAAGCAATGAAACAAAACAGAAAAAAGAAACAACATCCCAGACGCCTGAAAAGAAAGACGGCTATGTATCCGATTGGTTTAACCAAGCAGATACACAAAAAAAGGAGAAAGCGGATTCTGCAGCTGACAGTAAAACGCCGAATCAAGCAAATAATGAACTGGCTGACCGAGAACAAACGGACCAAGAAACAAATGAGGGGGATACAACCTCATCTGATAACCAAATGAGTGGCGAAGCGAGCGCAGAACAACCTGTCCTGCAGCCTGTTCCCCCGGCCCGGCCAGAGAAGCCTGAACTTTCCTTCGAAAAATAAGTTTTTTCACCCAATAAAAAAGCACTCACGCCCTGTGAGTGCTTTTATTATGTGTGTACCATTTCGAAATGGATACTTTATATACACGGCTTACCAAACCATACTTTAATGTACCCGTCGCAACTGCTCATTAAACTGCCCCAAAGTCATGTACCGTCAATTCCTTATCTCTTTCCGCTATTTCAAAAATGGGAGGTGTACCCTTTCTTGCTCTTTCAAAGAATTCAGTGATCGTAAACAGCATCAAGCTTGTGATTATACCCCTGTTGTTACAGGCTGATCGCCGGGAAGATTTCATACGGGCGTTCATTCTTTTAAATGTGTGCTGAAAGACCATTCGGGGTACATAATGAGTATAGGGTTTCCTGCTTAAACGAATAAAGGTAACAATCAAAAAAGAAGGTGTTTATATGGGATTTTGGAAAGGTGCTGCTTATGTAGCAGGTGGAGTCGCAGCAGCCGCTCCGCTGGCTGCTAGCGCGATTGCCGCGACAGCTGCAGGAGCCGCCATCGCCGGCACCGCTGCTGCTGTCACAGGTACCGCTGCTGCAGCGGGAACGCTTGCAGCGACGGCGGCTGCAGCGGCTGGAACGGTCGCTGCCGGAGCTGTAACCACAGCCGGGGCCGCCGTCGCTGGCGCAGCTGCGGCTGCCGGTGCATCCGGATTAGCCAGTGCGGTAACCACTGCCACCGGAGCCGTCTCGGGAGCCGCGGTCACAGCCGGAACAGTGGCTGCCGGAACTGCTGGTGTTCTTGCAACGATTGCGGGAGCGGCTGGAGCAGACATATTGATGGAGCCTATTTCACCAAAAGGAATCCGAAAAAAGGGATTAAAAACCGTTATAATCGGGGTTCAGGAAATACATGCCTCCTGGAAAAAGAGGCATGCAGAAAAAGACACATCCGCCTAAAAACGTGAAAAGCTGTGTTTGTTCTTTTAACAAACACAGCTTTTTTATGGAGGTTTTATTTATGCTTCTTTAAAAAAGGGTTATTTTCCTTTTCCCGGCCAATCGTTGTCACATTATCATGACCCGGCAGTACATATGTATCGTCCGGCAGCGTTAAAAGCTTTTGACGAATGCTTTTCAACAGCTGGGTTTCCTGCCCGCCTTTTAAATCCGTACGGCCGATGCTGCCTTCAAACAGAGTATCCCCTGCAACAACAAAGCCTCCCTCTTTAAAATAAAAGCTGACACTGCCGGGAGAATGTCCCGGAGTTTCGTACACATCAAAAGAAAAGCTGCCAATCGAAAGCCTTCCTTCCCCTGTGAATAGCTGATCAGCGGCGTTTACTACAATAGGCTCTATTCCCTCAAAAGAAGCCGATCCGTTCAAAGCCGGATTGAACAGCCATTTTTTTTCAGCGTGATGAAGGTAAACCGGTATACTGTATTCTTTCCGCAGCGGTCCCACTGCTCCGATATGATCAAAATGGGCGTGTGTTAAAAGAATGGCTTCCGGCTGCAATTTTTTCTGCCGGATAAACCGCCGAATTTTATTCCCTTCTCCGCCTGGATCGACCAGTAAGGCTCTTCCTTTCTCATAAATCACGTATGCATTCGCTTGAAGCGCCCCTGCCGGCAGCCCAATCCATTCCATGTCTATCACCTCTTCTCCTCATTTTATCATGAAAGAACGGCTGTACTTTTCCGGATGTGCTGCCCAGCAAAAAAGCGCCTGGATAGGCGCTTACACTTTTCCTGATTGTTTCCTCCGAAAATCGGCTATTTTTGATTCAACATCCATATAAATGTTTCTTGCTTCATCAGCGGAAATATTAAATTCACGGCTCACAAGTGCAGTAAGCTGAGGATCCTGCACTTTAGCATCATATGCATCACCGTAGCTCATCGTTCTTTCGTATTCGTCTCTCATAAAACGATACACATCTTTTTCGTGCTGACTAAGCCCGTCAATAACATTTTCTGTTACGGAATTTACTTCCATTTTGTTCACTCTCCTTTTTTAGCTTTATTCTTTATGTTCCCCCAAAAAGGGCAAAATTCACCTCTACTTTGACGGCGCAAGAGAAAACCTTATACATAGCCGTTTCAAGAGCACAGTCAAAGAACAGGCATACGGCTTATACAAAGATTCCGTATTTGAATATCTTAAGGTAACCCTTTAAAGGAGGTTTTTTTGGGGATGATGAACCAAACCTTAAAAGATCTTTTGGATATGGCGAGTTTGTATGGCCTGCTGGCAAAAAGATATGAATATGTAGATCCGCAAAAGCATATGCACTTTGAATTGCTTCACCTTAAATACGTCGATCAGTTAGAACAGCATTTCACAATGCTGGAAAAACACCATGGCCCGTCTTCTTTTTCCTTTTCACCTCCTCCTAATACCATGTACTAATAAACAAGCAAGCCGTTCTCCTGTCCGGCTTGCTTGTTTTGTCTATTTCTCATTCAAGCCTTTAAAACGACGGCTCCATAACCTTTTTACTTTTCTCAAGCAATAATTTTTTCATTTTGAAGACGTTGAATAAACTCCGTGTACTGGCGCTCATAGCTTTCCGGAAACTCATTCGTAATTGAAACGGCCACCTCTTTTATAAGCGGAACCTGGCTCTCGTCTACTGTATAAAAAATTTCATTTTCTGTTTCCTCAGTGCTTAAAATATTCGTCAAGCCTATTTTTCTTTCCTCTTCAGAAGCAAGCTTTTCATAATGCTCAATATATCGGTGATAACACATTCCTCCGCCAATATCGATGGGCGGATCCAATGTTTCCGCTGCTGCAAACGCAATATGGTCCCCTGCCCGCTGCGCCTTTTTGTTAATTTGCAAAATACACTGTGTCATTCAAAGCCAGCTCCTTCCTTACTTGTACAGTTCGTTTGGAATATTCACTTTCATGTCCATATTTTTCACCATTTGTTTTAAAATAAACAAAAACTCTTTCATTCACCACAGGGAACATGTCTTTTATCACATTGAGGAAGCTTCCGTCTCTAATAAATGAATTTTTTTATATATTTACGCATATTTTTTTGGAATTAGGGTATAAACATATAGGTTTGACTATTTTATCCTTTAGTAGTTTAATAGACATCAACATCACCCACACGTTCATCTGTCCCGCATCTTAGTGAAAACAAGTTATCCAAAAAGGAGTGCTCATTCTGGAAGATACCATCATTCTTCTTTCTGCTGAATTGGGTCGTTTAATAGATGATTATAACCGGTGTCGCAGCTTGCGCCTTAAGAAATTAATAGAAGAAGATATCCAGCTTTTACAAAATGCACTGCTGGAGTGTGAGCAACCAGTTTAAAAATATGTTGGTTGTTCTTTTTTATTTCTTTTATTTGAAATTTACACATTCTGATACATGTATTTTTAAAAACTATTTCTTACTGTGTTTAAAGACGGATATGTCCCGTGTAGGATGGGAAGAAGCGGCTGTATTCATTCTTTTCTTGAAACGATACATACTGGATACCTATATGATAGGAGTTGTCACTTTTTATAAGACAAGGATTAAAAATTTGAATATTCTATTTACTTCATACTTTTTAGTTTACTTTTGTTTTTCTATTTACTTTATTACATTTTCTAAAAATAGAACAAATAATTTAATAAACATCCTTGTCATTACACTCTTTCTTTCAAATCAAAAAAACCGTTCATGATGAACGGTTTTTTTGATTTGAAAAAGGATGTATTGTTTTATGCAGGCAGTTAGCCAATCAGCCATGCGGCAATCAACGCGGCCGATAAACAAACACCGCCTAAGCCGTTCTCATGGATTTTATCGAACTTATCAATGTTGAGCCTTAAGCTTTAACTTTTAAGAGCTTTGATCTTTCACCTTTAAGGTTTGAACGTTTAACTTTGAGCTTTCAGCCTGATAACGCTCGCTCGCGTTTAAGTTCCCTGTATCCTCAAATGGATGAATGAAAAGTTAGCGGCTGTAAGGCCAAAGCCGCCGGCACCTGTTTAGTTTTGCTGATTTTCGACTGACTAACCGCTTTATCTTATTCCGGCACTTTAATTTCCGTCAAAGTATTCGAGGTAGACAGGACAAAATCGACTTCTGATAAAAATTCATCAATTTCCTGCTCCAGTTTCTCGTATGTATGGCGGATTTTCAGCGGATCGATCATTTTAGCTTCGTTATCGTTTCGGTAGCTTTTCACAAGCTCATTGTTTTCGTCCACTTTCGTTTTTGCTTCGCGTCCATACAAAGCATCGAGCTTTCGATTCAATTCTTCTTTGACTTCCTCATTTATTCTTTGAATATTGTTTACCGCTTTTGTATACTCGTTTTTCATTTTTTGCATAAGCTGCACTTCATATTGGATAGATGTTTTTCGCTCGATGGCTTCCGCTACCGTATATTCTTTGTCTGCAATTTTCACCCTTGTCATGGCATTGGAAAGAACAATCGCAGACTTAATATCATTGCGTCGTTTCATCAAATCTTTCACAGACTGATAAGCTGATTGCACTTTATCTTCATATTCCTTGTTCGATGTGTATCCGTTCACCGCTTTTTCACCGATGGCGAAGTCAACGAATGCAGCCGAGTTCATTACTGTCTTGATACGCTTGTCCAGCAGCTTCAATTCTGCCAGCCCCCGGGTCACAGACATTTTCATACAAAAAACCTCCATTTTTTCTCTTCTTTTATAGTAACACAGGCAGAAAAAAGAAGCTTTCTTTTCGCGATGGACTTGATCGAACAAAAAAAGCCGCCTGCAAAGAAATAAATTCGGCTGTTGTATACAAAAAAAGACGCATCAGCTGAATCGCTGATACGGCTTTTTTCGCTTCTTTTCTTTCTCTTGCTGTTCAGTTTATCTTTTTTTGTACAAAATACTTTTATTCAGTGAGCCGCGCCTGGCGACAGGTATTCGACTACTTTTAATCCGGAGAGGTCGGGCGGTCTGTATGGATTGGCCACTTCATACCTGGCCAGAAGCATTTTCACGGGAGTTTTGTGCAAAATAGATTCTTTCATCATCTCTCTGGCCCGGTCATTTAACGCTCTTTCCTCATCTGACGTTAGGGCTCTTTTTTTCTTTTGCACGAAATCAGCGGTGAGGGACCGGCTGATGGCAGCAAAGTAAAACCAATACTCCGTTGAACGTTGATCATGCGGCTTTCCCATTACAATATGATCCGGTACAACACCGATAATCTCGCCCGCTTCTCCCCAGTATTTTTTGTCGTCCCATTGCCAGCCGGATGAGTACTGAACGAGTGATTCATTAAAAGGAACTGCTTCACTCATAGTCTGCCGCTTTCCTTATCTTTTCTCCGCCATTTACAGCAGCTTTCTCATCGATTCCGTTCCTGCCCACTTTTTTCATCCTTTCTTTACCGAGGTTTCCATGTACGTTTCTACTTCGGCCACACAGCGGCGCAGTACACAGCTTGAGCGGATAGTATCACCGCTGCAGCCAAGCTATATTCATCGATCAGTGCTTAAGAAAAGCAACAAATAACGGCGGATTCATATGATAAAAGTGCTGCATATGCCATTATCCAGTATCCGCTTTTTTGCGGCTGGCTTTTTAGGAGGGGCGTTTCAATGAGAAACTCACAAAAGCAGGAAACCGCCAAAAAAAAGAATTTCCCTTTATTTTCTTTTATAGATGGAGCAGATCTGACTGTTGTTTTCAGCCTGTTTTCTGTTCTGTCGGTTGCTTTTATGTATTTTTATACGGAAAGTCAATTCAGATATTACGGAGTGCCGGCTGAACTGATTGAAATTAAATTGATTAACTTCACCGGGACCTTATTTTACCTGCTTATTTTATGCCTTTTGCTGGCACAGTTTATTTCCCTATTTTCCTCATCAGAAGCTTATTCAAAAATGTATTCAAAAAGATGGTACACTAAAATCCTTTTCGTTTTTTCCTTCCTTATTACAGCTCTGCTTGTGCTTTCTAAATCCACTGATTTTTTTGTGACATCGGAATACGATAAAGCCTTTACCTTTCTTCTAACAATCGGCACGATCATTGTATTTCTGCTTATTTTCTCTGAAATCACCTATCTTGTAAGGCGAAAAAATTCAGGTACACACAATCAATCGGTTTGGTATATATCAGCTGGAATCGGAGTGCTAATGTTAAGCAGCGCGCTCGGCTATTTTCAAGCTTATTTTAAAACGGCTTACTACGTAACGACAGAGGAACCCCGCCAGGTGGTGGTAGGAAAGTATAATGGCCATCTTATTGTAGCGCCAGTTGATTTAAAAAAAGGGGTAATCAAACGGCAGTATGGCATCTTGAAAATGGAGTCAAAGGACGGAAAGCCTATTTTAGAAAGTATGCACACAGGAAAGCTAAAAGTAGAGGAACCGAGGATAAAATAAATCCCGCCTGGATGACCAGCGTTTAATTTTACTTTTCTTTCCTCACATTTCTTGTGAATGTTACTTCAGGCCCTTTCCATTACTTTCGTCAGATTTCCTCACAAACAACTGTTTCTTTTCTATGCAAAATATCCTATAATCAAGTTAGTTCCTATTCTTTTTGACAGGAGAATGCATATGGATACGAACCAGCCAATTCTTGAAGAATTATCATTCCAAATTAAAAAACTGCGCCATCTAATGATTCTCGCTGCTGCTATTTATGGATTCGGAAGTGAGGAAGTGTTAGGATACAGCCAGGAATTAGATAAATTAATTATTGAGTATCAGCTTCAAACGAGCTGACTATTTATAGAGCCGGAAGAATTTCCGGCTTTTTTTGCGTGTTTATCCAACATAAACTTATCTTTTCCCTTCTTTCCCTGCAGCACCTCCGAATATTTCCGGGCGTTCAACAAACTCTATATAGAGGAGGTGACAACATGGAAAAGCAAGAGCAGGCAAAAAAAACGGGACAGAAAGATGAATCGGTTAAAACCATGGATCAAGGGTTTAACTTGATTGTTCAAGCGGTTAACAACGCGACAGGCATAGATAAAAGCAATGATGGAAAAAAGAATAAAGAAGGGTAAAGCGAGCGCCTCTTATGGCGTTTACCCCTTTTTTCCCAAAGCTTCAAAAAAAGCCACCTATAAAAGTGACTTTTGCCTTACTGAATAAAACCGAGTGGAATTTTTGGTTCTTTAGGGTTCGGCCGGGGCATGGCCATCAGCAAAAAGTTAAGCTGCGATACGTGCTGAATCAACTGCACTTCCAGTCCACTCTCCGTAACGCCATCAAAAATGATTAAACTCGGATCACAATAACCTAATGCCCTGACCTGGAAAGTAACCGACTGCCCGGAAGGAATCAGTTTCACACCCACCCCCTGGGTGCCATCCAGTTTGTTATCAAAATCTTCCGCTCTCTTTTTTAAATGCTTATACACTTCACTTGCCAGGTTTTTTTGTCCCGGTGCACTCATCGGTAGAGGCAGCTCATTGCAAATGTCACTGTCGTTTATTGGTTGAAGTGAATCTGGCTTTTGTTCCACTTTATCATCTCCTTCTTCGAACCGGGCAATTCTGCTTTACTTCCCGTTTTATTATCTCCTTTTTCGTGAAATTATTACCCGAGTCTTCAGAAGCGTCCTTCCCCTTTTAAACCGCTCGATATGAAAAAGCCTGCAGATTCAGTCGGATCAGTCGTCGTTGTGTAAAACAAAGGCCGCCTATCCTGTAATAAGCAGCCCTGTGTTACTTCCCCCAAAGCCGTGTGTCGTCACCGCAACCGAGGAAACCGGCTTTTCTTTTTTTTCGGTTACAATCGGCAGTGATTCAAAGCTCTTTTTATCGGTTCCATATGTAGCAGGAATAAAGCCTTCCCGTATGCTGATCATGGAAGCAATCGCCTGCGTTACGCCTGAGGCTCCGAAGGTATGGCCGAACAGCCCTTTTATAGACGTGATAGGAACACTGCCATCGAAGCAGTTTCGATAAGCAGCGGCCTCCACCCGGTCATTTTCCTCTAAACCTAAAGCCTGGCTGTTCACGTATGACGGCAGGCGGCTGCCGCATATTTCCCGCAGCACTTGAGTCATGTTTTCTCCGGTTTGATCGGATTGAAACACTGAAATATTATCATGATTGGAAAAGCCTTTTTCGATAAAAGCATAAATGTCTACCCCTCTTCGCACAGCATCTTCTTCCCGCTCCAATACAAGCGCCCCAGCCCCTTCGGACACAACAAATCCTTGAGTCGATGTTGAAAACGGCATACCTGCCTGACGTACATCTTCTTCGACAGCAAGACCTCTTTGTTTTAAAAAACCGTACACGAGCGTTCGATTAATTAAAGAATCTGCTCCCCCTACCACACATATGTCCGTGGAATAACTTTCAAGAAGCTGTTTTCCGAGTAAAATAGCATCGGTACTGGCAGTACATGTGTTTCCAAGCGTCAGCTGAAGATGATTGGCTTTTATGTATGAACCAATCCCCATCGCAAGTGACCCAATATTGCCATGCGTAACACCCGTCACCGGATAACGCCGCAGGTTTTGTTGTGCAGCGGATGCCACGAGTTCTTCGATTTCTGTGAGCCCGCCTACAGATGTCCCAAAAATCACAGATATGCGTTTACCTGGATGATTTTCTATATGGATACCTTTAAATGCCTCTTTCACTGCGGCGATGGCCAGTTTATTTATCCTCGAGTACCTTTTAAAAAAAGGATCACTCAGTATCTCATGATCAATCACACCCATAACTAAATCTCTGTGTTTTTGCGTTCCTATATTTCTTACAACCTGCAAGGGACAAATATTTTGAGCCAGCATTTCAGCAAAACGGCTTACACTGTCCGCTCCTGGAAGCTGCACGCCCATCCCCGTCACTGCTACTTTCATCATTGACCTCTCGTTTCTAAAGTCCTTTTTTTATCAGTATAACACTGAAGTTAGAAATGAATGAGTTATTTTTCCTCCTCCACCCGAGGAAAGAAAAAGAAAAACAGCCCTCCATTTTACCAGCAAGGTGAAATGAAGAGCTATCAAAAAAAAGCGGGCAAAAGCCCGCTTTTGATTAGAATTTAGCGTGGTAATTTTCGATTTCCCATCCATGAACGGCTGTACGGTAGCTGTCCCATTCTGCTTTTTTCAAAGAAACGTATTCGTTATAAACGTGTTCCCCTAGTGTATTTACTGCAATATCGCCTGATTCCAGAGCTTCTACTGCTTCTTTTAAGCTGCCAGGAAGACTTTCAATTCCGTAAGACGCTCTTTGTTCTTCCGTCATATGGAAGATATCTTCATTAATAGACGCTGGCGCTTCTAGTTCTTTCTCAATTCCATCCAAGCCTGCAGAAGCAATAACAGCAAACGTTAAGTAAGGATTTGAAGATGGATCCGGGCAGCGTAGTTCCACACGCGTGGCAAGGCCTTTTTTCGCCGGGATACGGATAAGAGCAGAACGGTTAGACGCAGACCAAGCAAGGTAGCAAGGTGCTTCGTAGCCAGGAACTAAACGCTTGTACGAGTTTACCAATGGGTTTGTTACTGCAACAAAGCTCTTCACATTTTCTAATAGACCCGCAATAAAGTGGTACGCTTCTTTTGATAATTGTAAAGCATCAGAAGGATCAAAAAATGCATTTTCGTTCCCTTTAAAGAACGACATATTCACGTGCATACCAGAACCATTGATTCCAAACTTTGGTTTTGGCATAAATGTTGCATGTAAGCCATATTGTTTCGCAACTGTTTTAACGACCCACTTGTATGTCGTTGCTTTGTCCGCTGCACCCAATGCATCTGCATATTTAAAGCTAAGTTCATGCTGGCCTTCAGCCACTTCATGATGCGATGCTTCAATTGTAAAGCCCATTGCTTTTAATGCACGGTAAATTTCCAGGCGAACGCGCTCACCAAGATCTTTTGGAGATGGCTCAAAGTAACCGCCGTTATCTGATAGTTCAGTAGTCGGGTTTCCGTTTTCGTCTGCTTTGAACAAGAAGAATTCTAATTCCGGTCCGACTGAAATCGTGTAGCCATATTCCGCTGCACGGTCAACTGTTTTCTTTAAAACGTTACGTGTATCTCCTTCAAACAAAGAACCATCTGGATTTACGACCGAGCAAAGAAAACGTGCTTCCGCGTAGCCATCTTCTTCTGTCCAAGGAAGAACCGCAAATGTAGATAGATCAGGCTGAAGATAAAGATCTGAATTGTTGATAGCAGAAAAACCTTTAATAGATGAACCATCAAACATCATTTTGCCTTCTACGACATCTTCTAATTGTTCAGCTGTTACAGTGACATGCTTTAAGATTCCTTCGATATCTACAAACTGTAAGTGAAGTAAATCTACACTTTTTATTTTAATCGTTTCTTTAATTTGTTCTAAAGCTGCTTCTGTTGTATTTGAAATAAGAGTTTCTGTCATGTCATCTTTTCCTCCAAGTTCGCGTTATGTAATATCACATCTGATATTTTGATTATAGTTCAGTCGACATGTTTTGACAATCATTTTTTTGAATATTTATGCTAGTTTAAGTAATGATTTTTTTCTATAAAGTGAAATCCTCCAGCTTTTCCGCTAAAAAATAAAAGCTTCTTAAAGCAATTTATTGTTTTCTTTTAAAACAAATAACCAGGATTAAACCCCATTTTTCTAGTGTATAAAAATGAATTCATAAAAAAGCAGCCGCTATGAACAGCGGCTGCTCTTTTCCTCAATTTTTTCTTACCTTGTAATATTGGTCGATTAATTGGTCCATCCTCTGCAGGTGAAAAGAATATTCAACGATGGAAGAAGCAATAATCAATAAGCGAAATTTTTGATCTTTGTTTTGCTTATAAATATCCAGCGCCCGTTCAAAAAAAGCCGCGCTTTCCTTTATTTCTTTTAGTTCGTGATCGTTTTCCTGTTGCTTGATTTTCCCTTCATATTTTAAAAATAAATATTCATGATATTTAATTAGTTGTTCAATATGAGTATCAAACAAATAATCCTCTGCTTCGTTTGCCCCGCTTTGGAAATAATGTTCTTCGATATTTTCCAGTATTTCTTCTCCCTGCTGAAGCGTCTTGAGCATTTGCTTAAATAGGACAATCTCCCGCACATCCACCGGCTTTAATTTGGAGAGCTTGGCGCGCTCTTCATCAAACATTTTGAACAAGTCCTCCAACTTTCGAATATCATCCTGAAGCTTTTTACTTTGCTCTTGAAAAGATGTTTCCGTTAATTCATTGGACACGGCCGTACGCAGCAGCAGTGACATATTTTGAAAAACCGTTCTTGTTTTTTCAAGGTAATTCTTTTTATAGTTTGGCGGTATAATCAGCAGGTTCACGACCAAAGCAGATCCAATACCAACTAAAATAATCAAAAATCGATTCAATATAAAATCGACATTTTCATTGTCCGGGGTACTCATAATTGCCAGTACGGTCACGAGTGTCAGTGGAATGGTGCTTTCCATTTTCATTTTCAAGCTTAATGAAATTACGAGCATCATCAACACCCCGATGATAATAGGGTTGTCCCCTATAAAGTAAATAGAAAAAAGGGAAATCGCAGCGCCAATGGTATTGGTCATTACCTGATCGAGCAGCTGCCGCCAGGATCGGTAAATAGATGGCTGAATTGTAAAAAGGGCTGCCACCGCTGCAAAAACAGCTGGCTCAAGGTTTAGGAAATAACATATGTATAGTGATAGTGTGACAGCAATGCCTGTCTTGAAGACACGCGGGCCTAACGTCATTTTTCAATCCTCCTGTTTGGCTTTTCAATATAAACAAAAACACTTTCATTTGATTTTAGTGGAATATGGAGTTTACTACAAATAATTCTCTTTAATCCATTTTAGAGGGTATGTATAGCAATCTGGTTAGAATGGTGTATGTCTTCATGTGTACCTTAAAAGCCGGGCGCCTTAAGCAGCCAGTAAGTGTCTTAAAACCTGTGTATTTCCGGAATAAAGAAAAAAGCACCCCGAAGGCTGCTCGCTTGTTTTATATTTTAAGTATATTCTTCCCACTATTAATTAAGCGTTACAGGGGGAGTGAGCCATTTTTAGATACCAATCGATCGGAAATGAACTTGTTCTTTTCCAAAATTAACGTTTTCAATAGCTTTTTCGTCCCCTGGTCAATTTCAAGGTTTTTTAATATTTTGTTCATTTCTTCTGCGGTCAATTCCGATTGTTTAGCCATATCATCGTCTCCTTTTATTTACATTTCGGCAATAGAAGAATGATTTCCTGCTTGATCTCCTTCGCCAAGAGCTTTGTTTATTCGTATATAAAAAATAGCACCCGTTTATTTAGATGCAATTGTTTCTCTTTTTTCTTTTATAAATTTGTTTAGTTCCCTGTAAAATTCTTTTTCCGTTGCAATATTCTTTTCACTAAGTAAAGCAGACACGGCTGTAATGCGTGAAAATATATTGCATAATTCCTTGAATTTCTCTAGCTGTGAAATGTATTTTTTCATTTCTGTTTGTTTCTCATTCATTTTCCCATTTTCTCCCTCCTGTATATTGCAGGAGGAAGCGCTAAAATCCAATAAAAATCATTCATCAAATTCCGACAAGACGACGGCTGCTTTTATTTAGGAAAGGGATACGTGAAGATTACCTCTCTTGATATACATATGTTCTTTTTAAGTTTCCAAGCGAGAAAGCCGGTTGTACACTCAGACAGGTCTGCTCTCGATTACTTCAAACCGATCTTTACTTAAGTACAATTTCCTACTTAAGGCGTCTCCTGCCAGTTCTGCTGAGTCGCCGATTGATTGATTATCGATTTCCACTATTTCGTAGGAATAATTGAGACTAGGTACTAACCGTCCTTCTTTCATATCAAATCTTCGATATTTTACTTCTACCTTCATCTGAAACCCTCCTTTACCTTTATTGTTTATTTCGATTAAAGCGGCCAACTTCCTTCAAACACTACTTGTCCTAATAGCTAACTTATTTAGTTTTTTACTTTACCCGCTTTGATTTACTATCATCCCAGTCCGCCAATTTACATTACCTTTACCTCAAAGATTTTTTGAACAAAGAAAAAAGCACCCCGGAGGATGCTAGTTATCTTTTCCCGCATTACATGTCTGCCGGTTCACCTTTTATACCGACCGGTTTTACAAATGAAATCTTTGTCACTAAATTCAAGTTAATCGCCTGGTTGTTTTCGTCAATAATCCATTTCTCTTCATGATCCGTGAACATCTTCAATACCACTTTTTCCTTGCCGGGTGGACCTTTGACTTCGATAACCTCACTATTGTCTTTATCGAATTGCAGTTTGACTTTATAGATGATTTTATCCATTGCGCGCTCCCCCTTTTTCTAACATTTCGTCAAAAGGAGGTGATTCCCTTCTTTCTTAGCTGCTCTCTCATATCATATTGCACAAGGACTCAAAAAGAAGATACAGTATGAAAACAAAACGAAAAATGGACTCGGAAGTTGTCCATGTAAAGCCAGTCAATAAATTAGCAGCTTCTGCCTTTCGCACCTGTCTTCATAACGGTTGAAGAGTTAAAGAAATCCGCTTATTGCAGAAAAACAAACGAAAAGCTGGGAGCTGCTGACTAATCTACTTTCAAGAAAGCCTGTAGACTTGATTAACCTATCTATAAGCTTTTTTATTTGGCTTGGATAAAATATGCCGAACTTGTCCATCCTGACCGGTAGCGAGAGACTCCTCTCTCTCATGTAATATCCACACCGTGCAGCCAGAGCCCCCTCTGGCTGTTCTTTTTTACGCACATTCTCCACTATTTCTTTTCTTCTTGCTGCCTGTTACTTAATGAATGGCTTTACAAATGCTCCAATTACGACGGCGGTTGCGATAGATGCTGATACACCTACAGGATTAATATTCGCCTTTGTGTACTCGGCTACTGCAAAAAAAGTAGCAATTGCAAATACCAGAGACCAGTGTATCACTTTCAAGATTGCTCCTCCGATGCTTCGCATTTAGTGTTTCCTTATATAACTTTGTTTGTTTTATTTGTCCCCAAAGATGAGGAATCCCATTCAGCGTGTTAGGCTATCATGCTTCGCAAGTGAGTTTTAATCTTAGTAACGGTGTATTTATAGCTATTAGTTGCCTTCCTTATAAAGCAAGAACATTGATTTCACATAATTTCTCCAAGTATAGGAAATGACCAATATCAGGGCGTTAAATAATAGCACCCTCTTCATTCCTAACACTTCGTATCGACCTTGAAGCCCGGAAACCTTCCTGGCTTTTTTGTATAAATTTTCATCTAACGGCCCATAATGATACTGTTACAACCCAAACCCAACTCCGACAGCTCGTCACCATTTTCCAGTCAGGCTCCCCGGCCCGGCTGCTTTTTCATGCAACCTGAAAATATCCCATTAATGATTTAACCTTTAAAGTTCATAAAAAATATAAGCATTCAATAGCACATTATAGACAGGTCTTAATATGTCAGCGTAAGGAGTGAACTACTTGAATAAAACACTTGAACAGTTTCAAACCGATATGATCCTGGCAGCCAAAAAAGGATTTCCCATATTGTTATCTGGTTCCATCATTTTTTTGTTATTCACCTTTCTGCCCTTTGTCTTGCCCTTTAAACCAGTCTGCTTGATATGGATTTTAGGTATGAGTGCGATGTTTCCATTTGGTCTGGTGCTATGTAAACTGATGAATATCCATTTATTATCAACCGATAATCCACTTAGTGTTTTAGGCGGTATGATTGCAGCTGCCCAGACTTTTTTTATTCCTGTGTTTATCCTTGTGTATAGACATATGCCTGAATACCTTCCTTTTACAATTGGCCTGCTTGGAGGCTCGCACTTCCTCCCTTACATGTGGATCTATAGAAGCAAGGCCTATTTGTTTATCACATTAGGCACCTGCTCTTCCGCTCTCATTTTAGGTGGTTACTTTGTTGAGCAGGCATTTACACTTGTACCCCTGGCCACTTCTATCGTATACGCAATCGGTATTTTGTTGATTTTTAAGGAACTTAAAACTGATGCTGTTTAGCTATTCGCGCAAGGATTGTTCCATGCGACATACTAACCAGCAGTCTTACTCACGATAGCTTGGGTTCGCTTTCTGACAAAATATCATAAACTAAACATAACCCTGCTATTTACAGTCAGAGCCCCCCTGGCTTTTTTGTTTAAATCTCCTTTTTCTTTTCTCGTCATCTCTTTAAGACTGCATCTTTGCTGCCTGTCAACTTGCCTGCCAGGAAAGAAAAGTTTTAAAAGGCTACCTATTGGGCATACTGTAAACAGGTGCATATTACGACTGCGGTACTTAACCAAGTTTTGAAGGCCTCACGGCACCTGTGAGGTCTTTCTTTATATAAATCATCATTCAACATCTCGAGGATATATCATCTGCTCAGCACTTTAAAATAAAAGTCTCTTCTTTGCTGAGCATACCAAAAAATTCACAATAATATTAGCCGCATATTCCTGAAAAAGTGATGCACCAAAATCGATATACGCGCCTTTCAGCATATCGCTTCCTTCTTAAAAACCTCAATCTCCCGTTTTATTATGCAAAAGCAGGCAATCTTCTTATACAACATAAAATGAAGTGAATACCCTACTAAGGTAAAGTTAAAAGGGGGAATTTTTAATGAAAATGGATGAAATGTTAAAGGATCTTTTAGAAAAAGCAAGCTTATATGGACTGCTCGCGAAAAAATACGAGTATGTAGATCCTCAAAAGCACATGTATTATTATCAAAAACATTTTCAGTACGTAATGAAGGTAGAACAGCATTACATGATGCTTGAAGGGCGCAGCCATGCTCCCAAAAGAATGCCTAAAAGATGCGGATGTAACAAAGCTCCCCAAATGATGCCTGAAGGATATAACAATGCTCCTTATATGATGCCTGAGGCACCCAATAACAATGCTCCTTATATGATGGGGGAGGGCCATGATAACAATGCTCCTCACATGATGCCTCAGGGCCATGATAACAACGCTCCTCATATGATGCCTCAGAGCCACGATAACAACGCTCCTCATATGATGCCTGGACAGTATCCAATGTATTAATTTTTATGAAGAAGTCGTTTTACACGGCTTCTTTTTAGTTAAGGAACGATTTTAGCGTTTTCCCTTACTCACCGCGACTGTACGCCACTGCTGTTGCCATTCCCCGCCCGATCCCTCGCTCTAGAAGCTTTCTTCGGGGCGAGAGGCTTGTCTCCAACATTAACAAAGACCTAACCTCCCTCCGAAAATGGCAAGCCTGCCCCGTTTATTTAAACGTCTTGTTATGTTTTAAATTAAAAAATAACGCTTTATTTTCTTTTAAATGGGTAAATAAATAATTCAAAGATTTCCTTACAAGGAGGTTTCCAAAACATGCATCCCATTGAACTGTTTGGATGGTTTTTATCCGCTGTTTTAACGGTAAGCTTCATTGTTTCGGTCATTTTCCTATCAAGAAGATCCAAATCCTTTTTTAAATCAAACGATGAGTCTTCAAAAGACAATAATCAAAAACTCAAAGACAAAGATAAACGATTTTATTAAAATGCTTCGCTTTTTTGTTTTTACTTTTGTCACTTCTTATCCACTCTCTTGCCCTTAATTGTCCTGCCGCCCCTTTTATTTAATTCGAAGAAACTATTTCATTTTCCAATTTTCAGGTTTTAAGTCTTTCGCTCAGCCAGAGACCAAAGCCATTTAATACTTGCAAGGAGCTGATACGATGAACCCCGCTTTGTGGATTTTTATGTTCCTCCTTTTTTCAGTTGCTATCACCTTCGGCTACTATTGGGAAAAAAATGATTAAATTGCATTTGCTGCAGCTCAATTGATTCAATAGTGATTGCAACGCACGGTGTGACACTATCAAACTTTGAAACCCTCAAATCAATAAACTGACTGTCATCTACCTAAATGACCTGCTGTGGCTGCTTTCTTTTTTCTGAAGCTTTTCAGTGCTGGCTCGAATACCCGGTCAGTATTTCCAATGGACCTTCTAGAAGCTGAACGGGTCAGCGCTGGGAAGCAGCGAGCTTTACGCACTCCTTGATTTTTGTGGACCATACATTTGAACTTTTCCACGAAAAGCCGGAGCTCTTGGCCAGCCTGACGCAACCAGCTTCTCCATATACTGCAAATGTAATGAACCAACTCAACCTCCTTTTCCACTCTCTCCATACTTTTCATTCAAGAAACTCAACGATCATTTTTGCCATCTGACTTATCTATCTCTTTCAATGTTCAGCTTTTGTTTCCTCGTAAAAGTTCCACACGTATTCATGCATAATACACCTGGAATGAAACAAGCTACTCAAAAATAGAAAGGAGCTGTTCACTCTGGAAGATTTATTCATCATTTTTTCTGCTGAGATTGGCCGTCTTGTGGATGACTATCATAAATGTGAAGATGAGAACCTTAAGGAACTCATCCACAATGACATTCAACTTTTGAGCAAAGCATTGCTGGAATGCGAACAGGAAAAGTAAGGTATATTACCTTTTTATTTTTCAGGTTCTATTATTGAATTTTGTACAGTGTTTATCGTGTTCTCCATTTGACCCATGTTCCTTCAGCTTTAAACTGCCGCTGATCTCTATGTTAATAGTGGCTGGCTGAGGATTAGACATCACTTCCATAATATTTTCAAGCCTCTATAGCTCCTGTTCTTTTATGTGTTATTAAAGACAATGATGATTCCGATGCGCTCGATTAAATAATCTGCAGCATCGGTTAAATACTTGAATTGATCTCATGCCGCCTCATCTCCTTTCAAAATTTCCAAACTCGCTATATTCCTTCACGAAAGCAACCTTCGCAGTACTGGTTAGGCCATTCCATTGTTTTACTAAAATGACCTTTGCTACATTTTTAGCTTTGCTTTCCTTACTCCACAAAAAATACCCGCTATCAATAACGGATAGCAGGCCTAAAAGAATCAAGTTAAAATAGTTATTTAGTTTTTGCTGGCGTTTCTGCTGGTGACTGTGTTGGAGTTTCTGCCTGGCGGCTTCGGTATTTCTGCAAAATCGCTCAAATTAATTCTCCTTGCCTGTATAGCATGTTATATTAATTTGATTAATTTACTCTGTCCTTGTTTTTAAAGCCGTGTTTCAGAAAAGAAGCTGTCGCGCATAGCAGGTCTGAAACTCTTGATGTTTATGCAAAGAAGAGCAAAGATGGCATCGCATGTGAACAATAAAATTAAGCAGTCAACCAAGTAAAGCTGCATCAGCAATGAATACTTAAATACCCAGCCTCCAAAAATATCAGCAAATAACAAAGGACTTGCTCCACAAGTAAGCAAGCCCTTATTATTGATCTCTATCCATTATTTATTTGAAATTCTTTAAAGGTAAATCGCTGGTGGACGCTTTGGGCTTCATACTAACAGGCTCAATTTCAATACGGCCGGCCAAAACGTCTTTTGCACGTTTTATATCGAGCAGTCTTTCCCAGCGTGCGATGACAAATGTTGCTACTGCATAGCCAATAATGTTGACAGTTGTACGGTAATTACCCATAAAGCGGTCTGGAGCAAGCATCAGTGCTACCGCTGCAACAGGAATAGAGCCTGTGGCAGCTGCGGTTGCAGACAGCGCTACGAATGCAGATCCCGGAATACCGGCCATCCCTTTTGACGTTAATAAAAGAACTCCTAAAATCATAAGCTGGTCCATTAAACTTAGGTCAATCCCCACCGCCTGCGCAAGGAACACCAAGGCAAGTGACAGGTAAATGGAAGCACCATCCAAGTTAAAAGAATAACCAGTTGGAATAACCAGCCCGACTACCGCACGATTACAGCCCGCGTCTTCTAACTTGTCCATTAGTTGCGGCATGACAGCTTCTGAAGATCCTGTTGCAAAAGCGAGCATAATTTCCTCACGAATATAGACAATTACTTTCCAAAGGTTTAGGCCTAAAAATACACGTGTGATAATAGCTAATACGACAATAAAAGCAAGACACGCAGTAGTCATTGCAATAAACAACTTACCAAAAGATAAAAGTGTGCCCATTCCATACTGACTAACGGCAAAGGCCATCGCACCAAAAGTGGCAATTGCTGTCAGCTTCATAATGTAATCCATAATCTTAAACAAGACTTCATTCACTTTTTCTAGTAAATCAAGAATCGTTTCACTTGTACGCCCGCCTACATGAACAAGCGCAAAGCCGAACAGGCAGGAGATAAGTAAAACCTGCAGCATTGAGTTTGTTGTAAAGGCACCTACCGCACTGTCAGGAATAATACTCATTAAAAATTCAGCTTCACTTGGCAATTCAGATCCTTGGGTTTTTTCTTCTACTGCTTCTGTAGTTAACGTCGAAGGATTTACATTCATACCTTCACCAGGATTCATCAGGTTTGCAACAACCATTCCGATAATCAAGGCAAGAGTTGTTACAATTTCGAAGTAGAGCAGTGTCTTACCACCAATTCGGCCTACTGTTTTAATATTCCCCACTTTGGCAATCCCGACCACCACTACACTAAACACTAGCGGAGCAATAATCATTTTGATCAGTTTTACAAAACCATCACCCAGCGGCTTTAAAGCAAGACCAATATCAGGAAATGCATAGCCGACTAAAACCCCCGCTACAATTGCAACCATAATTTGAAAGAATAATCCCTTATAAAAAGGAACTTTCACTTTTTCTTTCTTCATCTGCCTCTCTCCCTTTTACATTATTTCGATGATCTTTATGTAATAAAAAGTAACATTAAATATCTCTTAATCATCTTAAACTATGATTAGTAAGATTTCATTGTTCATCATAGCTAATTATTTCATCATTTTTAGTTGTTTCTTCTATTTATTTTCCTGAATAAAACTGCATAGTAAACAATTGTAATTTTTTATGTGATTTTTTATTCCACTGAATTTAAAATAATAAATAAAAAGCCGTACCAGCAAGATGACTGGTACGGCTTTTACTCATAATTTAATGAATAGTAAAACCTATTCTCCGGCATAAGCAGCTAGTGCTGCATTAAAAAAAGAATCGTTTAAAAACGGCTTGAACTCCGCAAAGTATCCCGACAGCATGACAAAAGATGGATGCAGCCACAAAATAGTTTCCTTATAATTTTATTTATGTTTCAACATTGCACTTTAAGATGCCTTCTTTTTAACGCGGTATAAAAGCGGACGTCCTGTGAAAAATGGCATGGATACGCACTAAGCCTTCCTTTCTTCTGTTCGTTATAGTTAATTTTCCTTACTGAAAATGAGAGGCTTTACCCTTTCTTGGCAAAACAGGAATCTGTTACACTCATGAAATAACAATTGAATACGGAGGTTGTCCCTTAATGTCTGTCACATTATGCGTGTCCTGCCATACAAGTCAGGCCGTTTTAAAAGAAAATGAAAAACCTTTTTGCCTGCCCTGTTATTCAACCCTAACGGGAATTAAGTTCCAGGAGGAATCGGAGCCTGCTGAATCCGATCGTCCGTCTTTCTTTTTCGACTCAGGCGCTATCCCCACATTAGAACTTCTTGCTGAAACATTGCGGTCATTAAAACAAGAAGAGATTGAGACAATCCGCTCGGAAAACATGTTGGATGCTGCAAAAGCTAAAAAGCAATTGGACCAGTTTATTTATGAAGCAGAATCGCTTATCCAAAATTTCAAATAAGATTCTCTTATTTTTAGTGAATACATATTATCCAAATAGAAACTTTCTCTAAAGTTTGTTCATGATTGCGTTTGAGCCCAAGTTATAACATACCTTTGTTTTTTCTCAAGAGCCCCGTATAACATGGAGGCTCTTTGCATATTGATTGTTTCATTTTGAGCGAATGAGAAAAAGACTATCCTCTCATCGTCAATAGCGAACCAGTTTTTACCTAAGAAATCAAATCCATTAACCCTAAAATCAAGCGACTGGTCATCGGCATGTCAGCGTCACTAGTATTGAACAGCTGAAAAAGCGCACAAGGCGGTTCAAAACACACGTCATTTTTGATACAAATCTATGCAGGAGATATACAAACGGAGTGAAAAAAGACCACCAAGCTTATGACAACAAGTGTGACTGTGATAACAGCGGACAGGCTTGCGAAAGGTAAAGAACAAGTAATGAATTTTCTAAAGTAAAAACCGTATCAGTTAACATACTGATACGGCTTTTACTCATTGATTATGCTTGAGCAGCTTCTCTGGGACTTCAATTTCAATATACAAACAGAAATGAATAAGCGTTACTAATATTGTGCCAGAATTGATAAATAAATACATACAATTGCCGCAGTAAATAAGAAGACAGAATTCAGAAAGTTTTTCCGCATTTTAATGCCCTATGTACAAAAAAAGATTGCCGCAGCTGATTTGGAGCCACTTTGATAATAGGCATTATTCAAGAAAAATGAACTGCTACAAATAATAGCACTTAGTAAAGTGAGGGAGATTGGTATTTTAAACCACAAGGGCTCTGTTAAGAATGGTTTGATTATAAATTTAAACTACCGCATAACGGTATAACTTCCTTCAAGAAGCTCTTCACCTAATTGAATATAAGATTATTCAGCGGATCGAAAACTAATTGTACTACGGTTGAGACCTTAAAAAGTGCATAATAAAAAACCTCAAAAAGAGGCCTTCTTATTTGAAAAATATTGATATCAAGACAAAGCCTATTAAAATTACAAGGATTAGAATGCCGAGACCTTTCCAACCTAAACTCCCTGCTAAACCAGCAAGGTTTTCATTCAATGCATCATTCATATTTCCAGTTGGATTTCTTTTTAGTTCTTCTTGTCTTAGTCTTTCTCTTGTTCTTTCAGGCGTTTCTTTATCTTTGCTCATTTTGGCACCCCTGTTTTCTGTAATTCTAACATAGTCTGTTAATTCTCGAATAATCAATCTTGTTTAAATGGCTACATAAGGTAATATTGCAATGTTATAGAACGTTCTCAATTACCTGTAGCCAAAGTAATATTCTTTATGGAAAAGCCTTTTTTAAAGACAAAAAGCCGGAACACCTCGTGAACCGGTACGGATTTTTCGCACAACTCAACAGTCAATAAAGGGAAATCGCAAAGAATTATTACTTGTCTTTATAGCCAGCAGCAAACTGATACTGTTGAGCTGGGAAATAACGAGAGAAAAGCAGAGCATATTAAAATAAAGAGCATGAAAACAACCATAAATATGAAAAAACAAAGCCGGAACTGTTGTGAAATCAACGTTACCGGCTTTGTTTTTTATAAAATTTTAATCTCAAAGGGATTTGAGGACAATTCCTTTATTATTGAATCAAAGTCTTGGATCTATAACGGGGTCCGATTCAAGAGCTAGCACTGCCAGTGTACATCCGTGTATTCGTTCAATGGATTCTTTGTTAACGAATCGCTCAATGCCTTCAATCCCAAGTGCAAATTCTTTCAGTGCCATCTTTTGCTTTTTGCCAGTATTTCTTTTTTTCAGCCTCTCCAGGTTTTGAGGCTCTAAATAATCCATTCCATAAATGATGTGCAGATACTTCTGGCCTCTCACTTTGATTGCTGGCTGTATCAGCTTTCCTTTACCATGGGCAACGAAGAATTCCGGCTTGATTACAATGCCTTCGTGCCCATCCTTTGTCATTTCCTCCCACCACTTGATTACCTCTTTTTCATCATCCTCGCTTGTAATCACTTTATAGTCTGTTTCAATGAAATAGTCAGACATGCCGGCGAGCAAACGATTCATCTCCATATGCCATATATGCGGCTGATCAAAAAAGGTCTTTCCGCTATGAGCCAAAATATGAAAAGGAGCAATTTGAATATCGTCCATTGTTTGGACATCCCAGCAATATTTCTGAAAAACTTGTTTGAATGTATGAGCGTTCTCAAGCTTTTGTTCATACTCTCTCAGCCAGTCCTGTACCTGCCCCTGATTTCCATGTGAGATGCCGAGTTTTTCAACTAATGCTGTCCGATCCAGCACAGCATTTTCTGCCACATGGGCATACTGGCTGCTAATCAATTCTTTCGCTTTTAAATTCCATGGCATGATCTCTGCGTCCATTAAAACAAAGTCGGTTTCATAATTGTTGAAATAGCCGCCTTTGGTTAAATCAGCGCATAGCTTTGCCAGCAGCTCCGTTTCCTGCTCACGGCTAAAAAAGCGCCGGCCGCTTCTTGTATAAATCACACCAAGCGAATTTATTCCTATGTGTTTTTTAGAGGATTCGCAATCCTTAAACAGAAGCAAGACAGCCCGGCTGCCCATGTGCTTTTTCTCCGCAATCATCTTAGTAATCCCGTGGTCCCGGTAATACCGAAATGCTTCTGCCGGATGCTCTAAAAAACCAGCTTCAGCAGAGGTGTCAGGTGTCGGGCTCATCGTTGGCGGGATATAGACAAGCTGCTCAATCGGGACTGTTACATGAGATACCGCATCGATAGCCGGCTTTACGATACTCTCCGCCACTTGAACTTCTCCCAGCTCTTTTGTCAGTACGCTGTAGCCGTTCAGAAACGCACCGATGTTTGGGGGATTTAACCGGGCTTTTTCCCACTCTGTCAGCGGGTTATCCAATACCCCTGCGTAGTCTTTCTTTGCTTGGACAGAAACATATTCTTTCTCTGGATAACGAAATGCTGTCAATTTTCCGCCGAACACAACGCCTTGATCAATGTTAATTGTATTATTTATCACGAGTGGGCGCGGCTTCGGATCGTGGCCCCAAACAATAAGAGTCTGCTGCTTATGACCCGTAAACCAATCTTTTCGTACAGGCTTTCCTTTTTCATCCAATCCATCCGTATCACCGTACCGGCAAAAGTCCTGCACAGCAGGTGACTGCCTGCCTATAAATTCATCTTTAATCCCCGCATGTGTGCAAACAAGAACCGGAGACCCGTTTCTCGTTAAGACATAATGGGATGGTGCTTTCAATAGAAACTCTTTTAAATCATTTTTTATTTCTTCCGTCTGCTCTTTTCCGTTCTGTACTTCGAAAAGATCCAGTTCTTCCTTCACTCGCTCATCCCCATGGGACAGTGTAACCTTGCGCTTGTCGAGCCAGCGGGCAATCTTCCAACCATGGTTACTGTCGATCATATAAGCAAGGCCTTCCTTTACATGCCGGCAGAAAAACAGCATGGTCTCTAGTGACATTGGCCCGCGGCTCATAATATCGCCGAGCGATAAAAAGCGTCTCCCCTCGGGATGAACATAAAAATGCTGTTCATTTTTCACATAACCCAGCTTTTCAAGCAGCGCAATCATTTCCTCAAAGCAGCCATGAATATCACCAATCACATCAATGCCCTGACCGATATCGATTTCCAAAGGATTCGAATGGCGATGTACATGTATTTCTTTTGTTGTATTAATAGTATATACTGCCTTGTAGCCTTCTTTTTTGACGAAGTGTTTTTCCCGTTTAAATGTTTGGTACTGCTGCCGGACCCGGCGCTTTCCTCGTGGATGCTTTCGCGCTTCATCCCGATTTAACAAAACGGATTCTTCTGTATCCAACAGAATCGCTGTGATCGGCAGATGATGTTTCCTGGCAATGTCCACGTACCGCTTCCGGTCGTCTGGATGAAGGTTTGTTGCATCAATGATCGACAACTTATTTAAACGGCATCTTGTTTCAATAAGCGCATCCATCATCGCAAACGCTTCCTGTGATACTCTTTGGTACAATTCTTTAGCATAAAGTACTTCACCTTTTGACAGATCACGCCACTCCATAAATTCCTCGTCGTTCACCAGCAGCCGAAAGGCATCCGAACTGATTACTTCCGACTGCTTGATTTCCCCCTGGTCAATCTTTGTTTGGAGAAGCGTTGATTTCCCGCTGTTTGATGGACCAATAAGCAGAACTATGCCTGCATGCGGCAAAGAAATGTTCATATTCCCGCCCCCTTTCTTGTAAATACACAGATTTGTGTCGGAAAACCGTGCTGCTCATGCTCTTCTCCTGCACCATCAAACCGAAGCTCGTAGGCTTGATCTTTGTTTCGTTCTTTACACCAGTACTCAAATTCAGGTCTTGTCCATTCAAAGCGGTGATCGGTGTGGCGAAGAGCTTCGTTCATGTCATAGACTTCGTTATATTCACGGTTAGGCGTTGTGACAATGAAGGTGTTTGGCCTATATTCATGTAAAATCATTTCAACAGCTTTAGGAAGCCTGTGTTCGTCAATATGCTCAATGACTTCACAGAGAATAATCACATCTTTTCCTTTTAACCGCTCATCGTAATAAAAAAGCGATCCCCACATAGAAGTAGGCTGAACAAAGCCGATTTTCTCTTGTACTTTTTCAAATCGGCGGATCGCCTGCAAAGAAGCAGATTCAGAAGGCTCCACTGCCAGGATTTCCTCCACTCCGGGCAAAAATCCAAGCCGGACTGCTAACTTTCCTTCACCGGATCCGAAATCAACGACAGTTTTCGGCTTTACCTGTTTAACAAGATTAATAATTTTCTCATATCTTAAGTCATTCAGCCGCACTTTTTTCTCTTGTTTTACTGCCTCTTTTACTGCTTCTTTGTTCTCAATCATACTGTACAAGTCTTTAAAACGAAGTGACTGACGGTAAATATACTCCCGCATCGGGTGATCTTCCAGCCAGCCTTTCCCGTAGCGCTCCAGCTTTTCAATTTCTTTTTCATCAATGTAATAATGCTTATAATTGTCCATTACAGGAATCAGAATAAATAACTGGCGCAGTGTATCACGTAATGTTTTTATTCCGCGTATTGAAAGAAAACGGGCCGTACTGCGGTCTTTTAATTTTGCTTTGTAATCTGTTTCTCCATATGTAATATCCACACTGAAGCCAAGTGGATCAAACAGCTCATGCATCTGCTTGTCGGAAAGCGATGAAACAATAGGGCCAAACTCTACATGAAGATCAAACGGATGATGAACCCATTCAGCATATTCCTCTTTTGGCTGACCGTTCAACGCTGTACCGAGCGCATTGCGGATAAATGAGCAAAAAATGCTGCTCACTGCAAATTCACGATCATTAATATAATGAGTAATATCGTATGGATTGGAACGGCTATTTGATAATTCAATAGGATCAGGTGTGACAAATATCGTCGCCTCTACCTCTTTTTCTTTAAACAGACGATAAAAAAAGCGTACTAGATGCCCTTTTTGTTTTCGCTCGTATACATTGTTTGGATTTTTCGCCAGCAGGTGCGACAGAACCTGTGCTTTCTCTCCCACCGCTCGTATTGTCAGCTGCATATTAAATACCCCTTTTCCACTCTCTTCTGTATTTTAGGTTATTAAGATCCATTATTGTCTTCTATTGTCTCAATAGCAAGGCTTTTACATATGATCCCTGACGGTATCGATCGCAAAATCAGTTTCTATCTTTTCAACGCGACACTCTCTCATACCACTCCAAAACGGGATATGTTTCGGCTGCGCATCCTCATCTTCTTTTCCTATTTTAATCTTAAATTCCGCCCGAAAACATGAAGAAAAATTTGAGCATTAGCAGATAGAAGATGGTGTTTGGAGGATAAATGAAGATGACTTCAGCAGGAAAGTAAATCCTAAACTGCTTACATTAGTAAGTATCAATTGTTTACTAAAACAGGATCAATATTATTTTTTTATATGGACATATAACTGGCATCAATCTTAGCTCAGAGGGCAGTTGACCAAAACGGTTGATAGATTAAAATGTTATTTCACCAGAGAGTAAGCCTAAAAAGAGGAACGCTAAAACAGGCGCTAAGAATGAAAGTGGAAGTTTTATTCATGGGCGTATTACACTTACTCGATTTTTAAGTTTATCCGCTATACCAAAGGCTGACACGGCAAGTAAAACAGTTATAATCGTTTTAAGTATACTGACAAGGCTAAACGGTTTGCGGATAGATTCATCAAAGTAAAAATAAAAGGCAGAAAGCATAGTAATCATTAAAACTGATAAATAAAAAATCTAAAGTAATGCATGTATGAATTTACTCCTGTTCTACAAATATCTTGTATATAAATTAATAGCTTCTCCTCGAAAATAACAAGTTAGCTTATTAGCTAACAGTTCGTCCATATAAATAAGTGATTATTTTTAATTATACGTTTCTAAAGCTTAAAAGCATTGTTGTCCCTTTACAATTCTGATATGATATTTTTTTGTGCTTGAAGTTGCTTATATACTAAAAAATGAGGAGAGAACTATTACTTTATGAGGAATAAAGACATTAAAAAAGAGGCCCAAAAATGCCTTACAGGACATTGGGGCAAAGCAATTTTACTTACCTTTATATCGGGATTACTGTTTGTCCTTCTGCCTACTGCCGTAGAAATTTATTTATCAGGCGGGTTTGAAGCATGGATGTATACGACAAGTACGCCAGTTGCTTCTGATGTATTTAGCACCGTTCTTTCGATTTTACTCACTCCTTTTATGGTCGCTTCTTTATGGTTTTATCTAGCTATTTATCGAAAAGAGAACCCGTCTCTTTCAAATGTATTTGGGATTTATAAACATGGCCGGACTTCTTTTAAAACAATTATTGCCTGCTATTGGATGCTTTTGTTAACTTTTCTTTGGTCACTGTTGCTTATCGTCCCAGGGATCATTAAAGGCTTTTCGTACTCACAGACTTATTTTATTTTAAAAGACCATCCTTCTTATACCGTTAATGAAGCTATCACAGAAAGCCGTAAAATGATGGACGGTTTAAAAAATCAGTATTTTACACTTTGGCTGGGCTTTATTGCTTGGGCCTTTTTATCCCTCCTTACATTCGGTATCGGGTTTTTATGGCTTTTCCCTTATGTTCAAGCATCTCTTGCCGTGTTTTATTCAGAGGTTGCCGCAAAACGGAATACTCAAGCAGCAGAAACGGTTACGTCTTAATCAAAAAAAGAACTTCACCCGAAGTTCTTTTAAAATTTGAATGTTACTATTTTTAAAGAAATTAAGTGATTCTACTTCACTCGTTTTCTTCACTTTTCTTAAGCAGCTGCTCTTTAATCGCCCTGGCTTTTTCCTTAATGCTTTCCCTTCCCCCTTCTAAGAGTTCACCCCGAATTCCTTCCGGACGAGACTCGATTTTAAACAAGTCATATAAAGGTGGGGTGGCTATGAATTCTAAAGTGAAAAGCAAAGGTGGAAAAACAAACCATAAGCCGTATGTATCCTCTGCTCTTTATAAGGCTTACAAAGATAAAGACCGGGACAAAGATGGTATTGCTTGCGAAAGATAAAAAGTAACCAATGCTCTATGGGAAAAAGCCGTATCGGTAAATAACTGATATAGCTTTCCGACTATGGACAAACGCCTGCTTTTTTACTTCATCTACACTCCCAGACTGCTTACGAGTAAGCAGTCTTTTTCCGGAAAGAAAACATATTGACAATAAAAAATGAAATATGATACCATATAAAATTTGAATAAAAATTCATGGTGTGTTAATCTCAAGAAAGGAATCATCCATGGAGGTGGATTAGTTTGTTTGAGATTGGTGACAAGATTGTATATCCAATGCATGGGGCAGGCGTAATAGAAGCCATTGAGGAAAAAGAAATTCTAGGGAAAACACAGCAATATTTCATTATGGCTTTTCCTCTTAGAAAACTGCAGGTAATGATTCCAATCACGAAAGTGAGCGACTATGGGATGCGGCTCGTATTGAACATGGCGGCGATTGAGCAGGTCATGGACATGTTTGGGCAAGGTGAAATTGACCGGTCTATAACACATAAACAAAGATTTAAGATCAACACCGACAAAATGAAAACGGGTATGACGAAAGATGGAGCTGAGGTTATCCGCGATTTGGTTATGATCCAAAAGGAAAAACCATTGAATTCAAACGAAAAACTAATGCTCCGTGATGCCATGCAGTTTCTTGTCAGCGAACTTGAGCTAAGTAACAGCATGACGCAGCCACAGGCGAAAGACTTATTACAAGATCGGCTTAGCCGGGTAAAAACCGCTGGCTAAAAATATATATAATAAAAAAGCTTGCAGACATCGTCTTTAAAATGAAGACTTTTTCTACAAACTGAAAGCCATATCAGTCAATAACTGATACGGCTTTTTTCATTTCTTTTCTTCAGTTTGCTTGAGCAACTGTTCTTTCATTACTCTAGCTTTTTCCTTAATACTTTCTGTTTCCTCTTCTAAAACCTCAACTTGGAGCCCTTCTGGCAGAGACACGATTTTGATCAAGTTCCCTTCCTTTACATGAGTTCCAAGCTTTTCAGCCTCTACTAGCTCTTCAATCGATTCATCTTCCCGCCATAGCAGCTTCGCCTGGCCTTTTTCAATGGAATCAATCGTATACATACCGTTTCTCATCAGTCCACCGCACTCACAATTTCCCAGTTTGAATCAAATAACTGTGCTGGATCTCCGATATTAGCCCACATGTTAGAAGTTGTCCATTTCAGGTACGTTGGCAGCTGCTCTTTTGCGTTAGGACCAGAAGTTACATAAACAGTCTTTCCTGCCCCTAAGATGTATCCATCAGGGAATGTGTAGATTTGATTTCCTTGAACGCTTACAAGCTTCCAGCCGGACAAATCTACACTGCTAGCGCCGCTATTCTTGATGCCAACTGTTTCTCCGCTTAAATCTTTGCTGGCAATTTCGACTGGGCTGCTGCCTTCCACTGGATCTTCTACGGTTGGCGGTACATCAATCCCTTGTGTGAAATGAATCTCCTGGCCTTCTGTCCACGTTTCGATGTTCCCTTCTGGTGTTTTCCACACATCAACGCCATACTCAAGCAGGTGGTTCAATACCTCTGAATGAGGATGGCCATATATGTTTCCTTCTCCATAAGACAAAATTGCATCAGTTGGATCGACGGCAGCTAAAAAGGCCGGTGAAGTTCCCGTAGAAGATCCATGGTGTGAAACTTTTAATACTTCTGCATCCAGATCATATTTAGCCATTATCTCGTTTTCTACTTCAATGCCAGCATCGCCAGTTAACAAGTAATCTGCATCGCCGTAACTCACTTTAAGAACAATCGATCCTTCATTAAGATCCGATGCTTGGCTGTCTGCATGCAATACTTTTACTGAAACAGATGGATCCGGCGAGATATCCTGCCCTTCTTTCGCTACCTTAAAGGCCGCTCCTGATACCTGGATAGCTGCCAGATAATCTAGGTACGTATTTGTTGTATGGTCTTGGCCGGAATCAATAACGGTTTTCACACCGAAATCTTTAATCACGGCATCAGCCCCACCAATATGGTCAGCATCTGGATGAGTAGCCACAAAAGTATCAACTGTAAAACCTGGACCAAACCCGTTAACTGCTTCTCTAATATCAGCATCCGACCGGCCGGCATCGACCATCATTGTCTGGCCATCTGGGAACCAAAGCAGAATGGCATCCCCCTGGCCAACATTTAAGAAATCCACATATAACGCAGATCCTTCTGGAACCGGGGTTATATCTGCAGCATCTATAGCGCGTGACATAAACGCCGCAAACTCACCACGTTTGACTGCCTTATCAGGACGATATGTATTGTCTGGATAACCTTGTGTAATACCGGCTGCAATAATCTTACCAATATAAGAATAAGCTGCTGAATTCTTTGATACGTCTTTAAACGATACAGGAGCTGTCTCTGTCAGTTCATAAGCACGTGTCAGCAAAATCGCCAGCTGTCCCCGGGTAACCGGCTCATTAGGGCGAAATGTTCCATCTGGAAAACCGCTAATAATGCCTCCTTCTACTGCTTGTGCGATATAACCGGAGGCCACACTGGATGGACTTACATCATTAAATACCGTCGATCGCTTTGTTCCATCCACATCAAATGCGCGGCCAATCATAATCGCCGCCTGGGCACGGGTTACCTGCGTATCAGGCATGAACCGGCCATCTGGAAAACCACTAATAACGCCTGTGTCCGATAAATAATCGATATCTTCATAGAACCTGTAACTTTCAGAAACATCCTTAAATGTTGCTGCCTGAGCAAGCGGAGCCGCAATGCCAAGCGAAAAAGCAATACTGGATAATAAAGCTAATGGCTTTTTCAACTGTTCTTCCTCCCTCATTTACCAACCTGTTTATATTTTTAAATTATTTCTTTAGGTGTCAATATTTCGATTTAAAGAGAAAACCGCCAAATCGCTTGGCGGTTTCTCGTTTACTTCAATGTAGTCATGCCTGCTGCCTCCATGCGCTGGAAGAAAGCAGAGATTTGAGCACGGGTTAACGGTTCATTAAAGTGATAGTCTTCAAATGTTTTAGCACCCGTTGTGCCGGAAGAAAGATTATTTTTATACATAAATCCGACTGCCGAATATGGGCCATAAGCAGCACCCTGAGAAGCCGCAATGACTTGTGCCAATTGGCCGCGTGTTACAATAGCGTTTTTCGCAGTATCATTCGTGTACCCTTTAAGCGGCAGATTGTACGGTTTAAAGAAATCGTAATACTGCTGTGCCCGGTGGCCATAAGCAGCACCTGGCTTAAAACCGAAATATTTAGCCGCAATTACAGTGAAGTCAGATTCTTTCAATAAAGAAAGCGGCTGGAACCGGCCATCCGGGAACCCTTGAATCAACCCCGTGCGGAATGCCCACGTTATATTTTCACGTGCCCAATGATCTTTTCGAACATCGATAAATGCTGGATATAGCAAGTTTTCCAGTTTCCAATGCAGTCTGTCCGGATCGTAACTCAATTTTGGCGTGCCGCCAGACGTTAGAAAGAGCACACCGCGCATATGATATCTTGCTTCTTCATCAAGCTCAACGCCATTTACTGAACCCCATCCTGAAAATACATTAGTTTCGCCGACTTTCAGCAGGTCCACTGGCAATTGTTTATACCAGTCGAAATCAGACACAGCAAATTCATACACTGTTGTACCTTCTGGAATTAGAAAATCTTCATTTAAAAATACATCGCCAACTAAATCTGTTGCTTTTGGCTGGCCGAAATGAAAATAGCCATACTGGTTATCTTCATCCCAAATATCTTCAAAGGCATAATTTCGCAGTGTACGCCAAAGCATCGAACCATTTTCAGCGTCAACAGCTGCCCCTTTTTCTTTTGAAGTGTAAGCAGCATAAAATCCATCTTTACTTACAAGCATGTAATCTTTTGTATTGTGAGGCCGTGCGATAATATAATTAGGAGTTTGCTCATAAATTTTAGTAAACCCATACTTCATATTATTAAAATCAACCGGCTTGTGCGTATGAGTGTAAACAGTCATCCCTGCTCTTTCTCGTAAAATATTATAAATCTCAGCTGGAACTTCCCATTCTGGTTTCTCTGTCACATTTTCCCGCGCCGAGGAAAAATCTGGAACTAACAAAACAAGCGAAAAAAGCAAAGATGACAAAAACAATGATGTAATAAATTTTTTCAAACTATACTCTCCTTATCAATTTTACAATATATTACCTTAGAATATGGCGAGTTTAATGAGCTTAAATACCTATTATTGTTACAATTTATATTATTTTTTAAAAATAATTGTTAAACATCATAATACTGTAAAGTACAAGCGGCAATTCGGATAATTAAATATAAGTTTCTTTAATTGCTGCAAATTCGCCAGTTATACTTTGCAAGGAAACATGTTCATCAACACCCCTATTTTACTTTTTATCCTAAATTACTTTTTTTGTATACTGTCATCGGATACATACTCCTGTATAAATCAACGGAAGGAAAATTTAAACAGAGGGGCAAAAAATACTTCTGACTGGCTGTGGCTGGTTTTTTCCCAGATAAGATTATCTTTCATTAAAGACACGATATAAGAGAGAAATTAATCAATAATCGATCCCTTACTCCGCAAAAAAAAAAAAAACACCCACCATCATTAGAAGACAGTGGGGTTAAAAGAATCAAATTAAAATAGTTGTTTATTTTTTGCGGGTGTTTCTTCTGGCAGCTCAATTGGTGTTTCTGCGGGTGGTTTTGCCGGCACTTCAGCTGGCGGCTCTACAGGTGTCTCTACTGGTGACTTTGTCGGTGCTTCCACTGGCGGCGGCTGTACCGGTGTCTCTGGCGGTGACTTTGCTGGAGTTTCTTCTGGTTGTTTTGGTATTTCTTCAAAATCGCTCATATTGATTCTCCTTTTTTTAGCAGCATGTAATATGATTAATTAACTCTATCCTTGTGTTTTAAACTTTCTTCAAAAAGTGACCGTCTTACATAGCAGTCCGGAACTCTTAGTATTCACAGCAAGCGCACCGTCTAACCCGAAAATCTGGCCTGCAATATTAGCTGCCATTATCACCATGAACACGCCCGCTTTTCTAGCGCAGCATAAAATACTGTCCAACTGCGCAGTCGTCCTGCTTTCCAGGCATACATAATACGGTCACAATATCACAGAGCAACACGTTCTTCTATACCCGCCATTGCATTGCTGGTTTCCACTTTTACTTCGAGGCAGCGCTCGTATTGCTACATGTTTGGTCTCACTAGAGACAGCTATTCCTTCTTCCGTTGTTTTAAAAAAACGAAGAGCATCTCCTCGTTCTGCTTTCTTTACATGAGCCCCAATCTTTTCAACCCCTATCAACGATGAATACTGTATATGGAAGTTACTCTAGTAACGAAGAGAAAAGTGATAACCCTGGCAATACAACTTCTACTCCTGCCCCTTTGAAAAACCTTTCACTTATACAGGAACATACTCATGCGCAAATCTATTTTTTTAAATGGTAATAATTATGTTTAAATGCATTATTTTCAGTGTTATGTCAAGGGGAATTATGTAGAAGCTCCTAGTTTTTTATAGCATAATAAAGAAGTTGTTTTTTCAATTCTACATTCACTCTTTTAGATTTTAGAATTGAAAATATCGTTGATTTAGTCTGGGAGAACTATTTTAGATGGGGGTACATACATAAGTGGATTTGAAAAACAAAAAAGTTATGGTTTTGCTCGGTGCTTTTATTTTGGTGACTATTTTACTGGTCACGAATGTAAGTTCTGTATCTGAAAAAGAAGATCAGGTAGCTGCTTTACAACTTAAACTAGATGAAAGTGAAAAAACCATCAAGGACCAGAACACTAAAATCACTACATTAGAACAGAAAGTCGAAGAGGCACAGCCATGGTTTGAGCTAGCAGAAAAGGAACAGCAACGAAAGATTGAAGAACAAAAAGCCAAAGACGCCGCTAAAAAAGCTGCTGAAGAAGCTGCTGCGAAGAAAAAAGCTGAGGCTGAGGCTGCTGCCGCTGCTGAAGCTCAAAGAAAAGCTGAAGAAGAGGAAAAAAGAGGATACGATACAGGAATCACTTATGACCAATTAGCCAGAACACCTGATGACTATACCGGTGAGAAAGTTAAATTTTTTGGCAAGGTTGTTCAGGTAATGGAAGGCGATGGAGAAGTCCAAGTAAGGATTGCTGTTAACGAAGATTACGACACAATACTTTTTGGCGCTTACGATTCCTACATTACCGATTCTAGAATCTTAGAAGATGATTTAATTACTGTGATGGGCACATCGAATGGTCTGTTAACTTATGAGTCTACAATGGGTGGAGATATTACTATCCCTAGTATATTTATTAATAAAATTGAGCAATAATTATTTGCAAAATCAAAGGCCGCATCAGCTGTTATGCTGACACGGCCTTTTTTAATTACTTTCGTTATTTCGCTTAAGCAGCTGCTCTTTAATCACTCTGGCTTTTTCCTTAATGTTTTTTGTTTCCTCTTCTAAAAACTGAACGTGAAGCCCTTCTGGAAGAGACTCAATTTTAATCAAATTCCCTTCCTTTACATGAGCACCAAGCTTTTCAGCCTCTACTTCCTCTTCAGCCGATTCATCTTTACACCATAATAGTTTCGCCTCGTCTTTTTCAATGGATCATAAAAGCCACGTTATTCTTACTTTTCCACAAAAGTTTAACAATAAAAAAGCTGGCACAAAAGCACGTATGCTTTTATGACAGTTCAATCTGGGTACTCCTATAAACATTATTTAAATGACAATCGATAGAGGAAAACGGCCAGCTGACCGCGGATAATATGACGGGAAACCCCGAATTGCGCTGCAGTGTAATTTGCTGGGAGCGGATGGTTGCAGCAAATTACACTGCAACCTTTCCACTTTTGGCTGCATCCTTTTTCGTTCGATCCCCCGGCCATCCTTCGCAGCTTTTTCGATCTTTTAAGGTACCGAGTTTTATACCATGCTTTTCCGCTAATGCAGAAAGCGCTGTCTTGGTTGTTTCCCATTCTGATCTAATGTTATCCCCGTTTGCCACTTCACATCACCACTTCCATTGTTTCTCCAAAATAAAAAGGGCCCCTCCCAGGAGCCTTTTTATTAAATCTTCTTTTAATGCTTAATACCGTTTTTTAGTCTTATCTTTAAAAAACAACTAATACTCAGATATAAACCATCATTCTAAAAGGTGTTCAATTAAAATATGACAGGTGCAAAAGTTTTTTCTAAATACCCTTCTAAATGTTCTATTTTAAATTCTTCACCATGCCTCTCACTAAAAAGCTTGCCGTTCTTAACAATGAGCTCGTCTAAGTATAGTTCTTTTTGATGCTGAAGAATTTTTATCTTGTTCGTACTTTGTTTTACCTTAATATGTAGTTCTGCATCTTTAATTCTAATTTTCCCGCCTGTTTCAGGTGACATCCTAAAGCTATAACTTCTGTTTTCTTCAGAACCTATTTTACTGTTTAATTCAGAGAGATACGGGAATAACACCTCTTTAAATTCTTTCTTTAAAACAGCTTTATCAGGATCTTCAACCAGATGCTCTTTAACTTTCCCGGCAAAAATATCTTGAAAACTCAAACGAATCACTCCTTCTGCTGTTTTATAATCATAATTTCGGCAAAAGGAGATAATTTCCTGCTCTTCACTAGACACAAAATTTATTACCATGCTCAAGTGACTTCATAAGAAAGAGTGAGCAGCATTAATGGAAAGAAAACAGGAAATCAATTTGAGCATTACTTACAATATCCCAGAAGTACCTGACAAAGTCAGCGGTCGTTGCGATAATTGTAATAATGCGCAGTTTAAGCGTTTAATAAAGAATATGATCTTTCTTCTTGAGTGCCGGAATTGCGGCATGAAGAAAATAATTTAACCCTGCCAGATGACAGGGTTTTTATTTGAGGAAAGAAAAATCCATCTCTTGCCAAGGAGGCTGCTATTAATTTTTGTTTAAATTTTTATAAATAACTAAAGCAGTGCAGTGAATTTTGCATTGCACATCAGTCTCTTTGTGAGTACTAATTGATAAAGGAACAATATTGTACTTTATATCAATTAATTGCCCTTCACATAACTCGTGATAAATAAAAAGATTAATATGTCTAGTTAGTTCATCAAATTTATTGCTTTCAAAACTTTTTACTGAATAATGTCGTTTATTCATTTTTCCCCTCTCTTTCCTCATGCTGTTTCGGTAAAAAAAAAGATAATATCCTGCATAATCGTTAGTCAAATAATTACTCGGACATCAATCGTCACTTGCACTTATCCTTGTTTTTGTCTTTTCAAAATTGTTTTAAGCTATTGGGGGCAACCTCCTGCTTGCTTTTGTACTTACTGCTATTATCACTTTATTGGGATTAGGAACTTTTTATGTTAGCTAATTAAATGAATGATAACACCAGGTGAATTATTTCCTTCTAAGACTGCCTCCAACCCGAGCGTATGTACCTCTTCGCTGTCCCATTAACTCTTACATTCCCGGCGACGATAATTTTCTTTCGGGTTTGCAGGCTTTATCTTTTCTTTCTTCTTCTGGCCAGAAACAGCGGTCAATTGCTTCTTTAGTATCAGCTGAAAAATGATCTGCTATTCTTATTTTCGTGTCCCCTTATTAGCATCGTATTGCGCTATTTGTTTTTGTGAATTTAAAAACCCGTTCATACACAATCATCCGGGGGAACGGCCAGGATTGCAGGTAACGGTCGTTGTGAATCTGGACAATCGTTTTTTGCAAGGGACTTTCACACTTACCCCCGTGACTATCGTGCGCAATACTGCTAGACTCCAATTGTTCCCCCCGTAATTTCAGCCGGCAGCCTTCACAGTCATTCGATACACCCGAATACGTCTTGATAAAGAAAAAGAACTTCTCCCATCGACTATTGCAAAATGCTTCATCCGCAAGAAAATATTACCTTTCAGGGAAAAATAAAAAGGTGCTCAAAATGGTACCCGTTTTGTTCGAAACTTGTCCAGAATTTGTTCGTTTTTTATCCGGGAAATGCTTAGATGATGCCGGGATCTGCAGCAAGACGATAAATAGCTGATCGCTTTTTGTCATAGTACTTTCCTTTCTTCACTCCTAATTCCATGTAAATGTTAATGTCTTTGGTTTCCTCGGAAGTGAAGTACTTCATTTTAATGATTCTGCGTTCGATAAAATCCAAGCTGTGGTTCAATGCCCGGTCGATCTGTTTTACTTTAATTCATTCAATTGATCCTGCTGCCTTACAGAAGCAAAAAGGGCTACGATTCCTGCTGTTTCCCGCTCCTTCTTATTTTTGATTTGTACGCCTAGGACCCGAAGTTGCGCAGTTCTATAATTACGTAATTTTTCGTTTCTTTTCCATATGTGTTTACAAAGAGCGCCAGTTTTTTTGCCGTCATCTCTTTTCTCCCTTTCCCTCCTATTTGTGTGTAAATAAAAAGGACACTAAACAGCACACGGGTTTCCGCGTCTGTTCAAAGCCCTTGAGGTTTCCAATAAGCGTATTTATTTAGTTATGCTGTACCAAACTATCCTTCTTTTTGGATGTTGCCATTACGTCACCAGACAACATTTTTTCTTTTGCATCCAGCGGCATACCAACAACCACGCCGATACTTTCTACCTTTTTTTAAATCATCGGGATCGGTGTTTCTTCTGCAATCTATCCATCTCGCCGGTGTTCAAGTCATGATGAACGCTCCCCCATTGCCGCTCTATTCCCTTTATTTTCTTCAAGATATTTACGAATATCCCTCCTGGGTGTATAAAATTTCCCATAACTGGACGATACTATATTTGTAGGAGGGGAGGTTGGCCCCTCCTTACTTTTATCTAAAATACTTTCATCCCCGTCAGACGGCCCACCATAAACAGTGAATGGAATCACTTAACTACTTCCTCTTGGTTTCAATATTGAAATTTGCACAATGTTTATTATGTTTAAAAGGAGTTTCATTTTATTAATACCAAGTCTTTTTGCCGTAAATTGTCGCTGCTCTCCATTTAGGAAACGCAAATCAATAGCAGCTTGTTATGGCTTGCTTTCACCCCAACAACATTTCCAAGCCCATACTGCTGTATCCACCAGCTCACGAATATTTTGCAGGCTAGGTTTTTCCTCTCTCATCACCCACTTATCCTGCTTTTTTTTCACCGATATGGGACTCCCTTTCTGTTTTCTATCTCTACTCATTGTCATAATTAGAACAAAGGAAAAAGCACCCACTAGCATTAGTGAGTGCATCCTTCTATTTAGGATATTTATAAAGAAGCTTATAAAATAAAACTTATTCAGTAATGGTGAAGTATGCCGCTATGGACACCTTCTCTCCTTCATCCGTTGATGGATAAAATGTATGACTGGCTCTGTATTCTCCCACCGTTATTAATGTTTTAAATTCCCCAAACCAAAGATTTATTTTTTGGGTTTCACCAGCTTCTATGCGTGGCATGTCGGCCGGGAACTGAAGTCCCGTAACGTATTGTATTTGTCGCCACTTATCTCCTTGTTTCTTTTCCAGCCTGTACATCCGGTTTCGTTCATAAGAAAACGCTGCTGTGTTTGTAAGGGTCAAGCTTACAGACGTATCAGACGGTAAACGATAATGCTTCTTTTCAGCTTCCATCATCAGCCCTCTTTCCGAAGAAGGCAGGTCACCGTAAGGAGATGGAGGAGACAAAGCGGGATCACTCAGCCGGGCTACCATTATCGCAAAATGACCCCGTTGTATAGGGATATTTGTGCCGAACTGGTCAGGCGTTACTCCATTTACAATGCCAGTAGCAACCAGCTTGTTGATAGCCTCCGCGTACCGTCCTGTTGCATCTGTGAAATGATGCACTGGCTTGGTCGGTGTTACTAGCACACCTCTATATGCTCTTGAGAGAATGATAGCGGCTTCTCCTCTTGTGATCGTATCATTAGATCCGAAAAAAGTTTTCGTTTTTCCATTTACTACTTGATAAGATTGAAGAAAGGCAACCGCACCTTTTGCACGGTCTGGAATGTCCTTAAACGTCGATACCTCATTCGGGCTAGAAAATTCATTTCTAAAACCCATGCCGCGTGCAGTGATCATCGCCGCATCTATCCGCTTGATCGTCTGGCTCCATCCAAACTTATCAGCACTGACACCGTTAAAAAACTCGTTTTGGTAAAGAGCCAAAATGCTTCCCATATGGTCTTCAGGAACATCAGTAAACGGGAATTCAGCTGTAGGTTTTGCATAAATCGGCATGAAGTCTGCCGCCTCTGCTGACGGGCTAATTGAAGAAAATACCGCTCCTGCAAATACAGCTGTAGCTAAAACACAAGATATCTTTTTCATAAAATGTTTCTCCCCCCTGCCTCTTAACAAATTTTCTCATTAATTGATATGTCATACAGTATAACAGAAAGCAGAGGAAATTAATTGTAAAGAAAGGAAAAACTGTAATATTAAAAGCTGTCGCTATGATAACTGTAGTATCGCTGAGTTTAAAAGCTCTATTAAAAATATGATCTATCTTTGTGAGTGCCGGAACTACGGTATGAAGAAAATTATTTAACCCCGCCGGCTGGCAGGGTTTATTTTTTACTCTCTCATATATACGGTATTTGTACGACAATGCAAAGGGATTTTATTCTTTGAGCTGCCTTTTGAAAAAGCCTAGATTTTTATCGAAATGTTTTTGGTTGAAATGAACAATGATAAACATAACAATGTTTACGATTAAAATAATAATACAAGGAATATTAACAACGTCGGAATAAAACACAGCTAAAGAAGCTACAGTCATAATTGATAAAGCATGACTAGTCTTAAGAGCTCTTAATTCATGTACTCTGGATAAGAGATGTCTGTAACGCTCTCCTATTTTCCCACCTTTGTTTTCAGAATCAAAGATAATTCTATCCAGTTCATACTCTTCTTTAAAAAATTTGTTCTTATTTGGTGTCCATATAATGAAACCAAAAAACATACTCACCTGATGAATTAAGTATCCGACCGGAACACCTAAACCAGCTAAAATAGCCCCTAAACCTATTAATGATAAGCCCTCTTTTCCTTTAAGGTCCGATATATAGTTAGGATTGTCAGTAAACACATAAAATATAATCGTGATTAAATAAACCCATCCTGGAATTCCCCATCGGATCAAGTGTTTTGTGTCAAAGTTCATCCTATTATACTCCCTCTCTTTATCTATGCATTTATATTCTAGTAATACAGATACTATTCCTTCTTAATGATAGCTTGTTAAAACAGAAAAAGCCTTTCTCTCGAAACAAGAAAAAGGCTGCCGTTTTTGCGTTCTTCATTTTCCGTTCGGCTCTCTCAAAATACGTTTGGACAGATAACTTAGTAAGCCCCAGCAACTCCGCTGTGTACTCGTAAGTCAACCCTTCTGCTTTTAATACATCTCTTTCCCTTGCTGCTAACTCAGCCAATACATCATCCAGCAGCCATTGTTTATGCGCTGTGAGTTTTCTCTCTTCAATGTGCGCTTGGTTTTCAATCAGTTTCAGATCCAGCGTATAAGCTCCTATCCGATCCACTCCGCGTCTTGCATCTGGATTCCGGCCAGATATCATCCATTGAAGAGCAAACCCTACTTCATTGATCATGCCGTTAATGAGCGTCTTATCCTGGATATCCTGCCCTGACAATTCTGGTTTGGCTTCTATAAATGCCTTCATTTCCTTTAGCGCTCTTTATGATTGTTTGTATTCGTAAATAAGTGTCCTCATTTTCATTCCCCATTTCTTGTTATTAGGCAAATAAAAAAGGACACCAAACAGCATACGAATTTTCGTATCTGTTTAGTGTCCTTCAGATGGCTGAGAGAACCTTTATTCACCTTTCTTATCTACTTGATTATTTATAGTGCCATTACTATAACTTATTTTTGGAGTTGCTGATCCTATCGAGTCTTTTAGACTGTACAGATCGGTATTAGGTAACCATTCATAATCTTTTGAAGACAGATACAGTCCTGCACTACCTGTAGATAGCTTCATGTAAGACTTCTTCTGCGCTTCTTCAAGTTGAGCTACTTTCTTTTCAAGAGATTTAATAGTCCCTTCCTGAATTTCTTTATTTTTAGAAAGCCCTCTTATCTCTTGTTTAAATTCTTCAATAAGCTTATCTTGTTCTTTTTTATCTTCTTGAAGAGCTTTTAGATTAATTTTTGTCTCACGTATAGAACTCACCAATTCGTCAGCACTACCAGCTATTCGGTTTAGAACTAGAAGCTGGTTATTCAATAATTCATTATCTAACTCATATGGATAGCGCAGCTGGTGATCTATTTCACTCCAGCCTTCTTCAAAAATTGTTCTCACTTGAATTTCAGCTATATTTTTCGCTTCTTTTACTTGTGTTCTTATTATATAATGCCATGAACGATAGCCTGCCGGATGCTCTTTATAACTAAAGCTTTCAGCGTCATTCTCTAATTTTTTATCTCTTAAATCGCCCTTTCTTTCGTATTTAGTTGGAGTTCCGTCTAACTCCCACGTTTTTCGAATAAGATGATCAATTTGAAAAGCTTGATCCTTGTATAAATGAAGAACGCGTATACCGATTAAATCTGTTACTTCTTGTTTATAATTATTTAATGTGATTTGATACTCGTTTTCTGTTTCCTGTTTCCGAATTACTTTTCTTATTATTTTTTCCAGCAAGTGTTCAGAACTTTTAATTCTTGATCTAACAGTGTGAACATCTGGATGCTCCCTTAAAATATCTGCAATAGTTCTAGAGGCTTCCTCTAAGACAGGAATGTTTCCCAAATGGTCCTCGTATATAGACGAGAGTACATCCCAGTTAATCGAAGCTTGTTGGAAGGCAGTTTGATCAATATTATATTTTTTAAAAAACGCATTTTTTTCTAATTGGATAGTCATTTATATTCCCTCAAATCTATATTTTTCCTGATCCATAACATATGTAATTTTATAAATACTTATTTAAAAATTCTTATATTAACTTTAAGTAGTTACAGGCGCTTTACGAGCTTATTTTAGATTTGGTAAAATTAATCGTTTTCCATAATAAGGATTCTTCTCCCTCTTTCCGCCTCATCCGCTTTACTTTACCCTGGTGAGTGACGATCTTATTTCCCCATGCGTTGGTAGCTCTCTGACCTTAACTTTTCCGTCACAAACCACCAAAACACATCTATCTGGTATTTCCATTGTATCCAATTCCAGCTTCATTATGGAAGGATCAATTATAATGTCTTTCATAGATGAAAAGCCCCCAGTCTGTTAAAATAGAAGTGCGAGTAATACGTTAAAGGCCGGGGACTTATTCTCGGCTTTTCTGCTCGTATTAATAACCTTCGCCATCTAATGATTGCAGCTGGACGGCAACATGGCCTTGGAAGCCCAGAAACGTTGCGTTACAGTGGGCAGTTAGATGAGCTTATTTTTCAATATCAATTTCAAAATAGATAAGTAAATTTTTAGCCGGGATCTCTTTTCGGTTTTTTTTGTATAAATTTTCATCTAATGAGGCAATACTAATACTGTTAATTTCTACTCCACTTCTAAAGATCGTAATTTTGTCTACAGTCAGGCACCAACCTGGCTGTTTTTGCATCCTTTTCTTTAATTAGGGGAAATAGTCAATATCAAGGCATTAAATAATAAGCCCCATGCAGTTATGTAACGCCCTTGGTGTTGGCTTTGGAGCTTGGAAACCTCCTTGGCTTTTTGTATAAATCTTTCTTAACTTGTCCATACTATTGACAGCGAGAGACTCCCTCTCTTGTGCTGTATCCCATAACACTGTGCAGTCAGAGCCCCTCTGGCTGTTTTTTTATGCAACAAATCCCCGCCGTTTCTTCGCTTCCTGTAACCAACCGGACGGCAGATCAGGATAACAGTTATTAATAATATTTTATTTGGTTAATCCTTGTTTAAGATAACGTTTATATTACTTCTTGTTTGGTCCCGTCAGGCAGAGGTCGTTCCTTTTTCACTTAATGTTTTTTGAAAAATGAAAAGCATCATCCTGTTCTGCCTTCTTTACATATGTCGGACGCTTTGACCCAAACTTTTCAGCACAATAAGCTTGTACTTCCTCCGATGTCCATTGCTGCACAATCAATACTCCACGGTATACCACTAATTGTCCACTCCAATCCTCTAACTGAACTATTTTCAACTGATTGTGTTGTTTCATTTAACTTTTTAAAATAAAGGAGCTGCTTGGAGTTTTTGCTTCACCCCTGTAATAATTTGATCCTCTGAACAATAGGATTAGGTTATTATAACGACTTGGAGGTGCATCAAATGCTTAGTGAAAAATTTGAATTAGAAGCTCTGTATGATGTAAGAGAAAAACTACACGAAATTCAGGAATGGTCCGTTGCTCAAACAAACGATAACCAAGAGCTTTACGATATAATTGATGGATTGTGCCGAGTTGCAAACATGTATAATGATGTTGTAATTCAAGCTGTCAGGGATAAGGGGATTTTCACAGCAAACCCACAAGACTATATTGAGAGCAAGCTGGGAGCGTCCTATGGCGCCTATAAATATAGAGAAGACTAAGCAAAAGCCCTTTTGCTAAGGGCTTCAGAGTCTAGACAAACCCTATTTTCGAAAAGAACTTCTGCGAAAATGGGGGTTTCGTCTTTTAGTGTTAGCTTATTTAGTTGACTTCCGACTAAAACAACACAAAATCTTGATCGCTCATTCAATAAAAAAAAGACTGTCGACTTTGTCGACAGCTTCGAGCCCTTTTGCTAAGGGCTTTTGTTTTTAATCCGCCCAAAAACTATTTATTGATTCATTCCGATAATTTAATGAATTTTGCACAATGTTAATTATGTTCTAATTAGTGCAGAATACCTTTAATTGAAGAGTTTGAGAAGTATGTAAATCGGTTTTTAAAATAATTTTGGTCCGGTTTTGGTCATTAGCTAAAATAAACTATAAAAATAGCTTTTGACCAAAACAAGAAAAACCCCTTGAAGCCATACGGCTCAAGGGGCTTGTCCATCTTAGTACATTTGCATGTACTGTTCGCGCTCCCAAGGGTGTACTTGTGCGGAACAGATCTTTTACTGCTAATCAAGAAAACTTAAGCCTTTAAAACCTTGATACATAGCCATTTCTAAACAAACACTCCAAATAGATAATAATTAAATAAAACCCCTTGATGGGCAAGTGATGAGCGATCAGATGGGCAAAATTTTATTATTTAATAATTAGATATTTACCTATAGGGATGGGATGCGTTTTGATATTAACTTAATATACTAGTAGTACTTGTCCCTATACTATAGCCTGACGATTTCACATCCTTTTGTGATTTTTTCATTAGTTCTGTAAAACAAAAAAGGAAGAACCGAAGCCCTTCCTTTTTCGTCATTAATTATTGCCCGTGACCTTAAACTGCATTTTTACAGGTTCTTTTAACTCTTTACCTGAAGCCGACTTTACTGCTTTTTCAACATAAATAATATACGTTTCTCCTGCTTTATATCCTGCTTCAGGAGCCTGGACTTTAACTGACCTCTTATCAGCATTTAGGGAAACTTTTACTCCATCTACTAGTGTTGAATTGGTTTTCACATAGACGTTGCTGCTAGTGACTGTCTCAGCATCCAAATCGTTATTGAACTTTACAGTGAAATCATAGTGTGGATCAACATTTATTTTGGTTTCTAATTGCTTATAGACAGTCTCTTTTTTTACTATCACAATCGTTGATTCACTTACATTGCCTGCTTTATCAGTTGCTGTTATAGCTAGCGTTGTTCCGGCTTCCTGTTTTGGAATACTAATATTAAATTTCCCATCAGTATCTGCAACAGCTGTGCCTACTACTGTTCCATTAACATCAACCATTATTCTTGAGCCTGCTTCTGCTATACCTGTTATCTCTTTGCTCGTTTCTCCTACGCTACTCACCTTTGGAGCTTCTGGTGGCAATTCATCTTGTTTAATAGCTTGAGACTCATAAATCATTCTAACGCCTTTTCCTTTTAATTCATTCACAATATTTAAGCCTAAAGAATTTTCTGCTATGTCAATATAGTTGTAAGTAACATCAAATTGCGGTACGTCAAACTTTCCTCTTTCAGCGATTGGCAAACCGTTTTCTAAATTTTCCAAGAGCGGCTTTATATCTGTTACATGGTTGTAGCTAATATCCAGCCACATGAGAGTGGGTAAGTTGCTCAGTGGCGTTATATCTTCAATCCTGTTATGAGAAAGATCTGTCTGATGAATTTTCTTTAGATTGCTAATTTCTGAAATATCAGTGACATTACTGCCTTCTAAACTAAGCGACCACAAGTTTACTAATCCACGAAGAGGTACAAGGCTGTCTAATGGATTGTAATCTAATCTAAGATAGGTTAGATTGGTCAGATTTTCTAAAGGTTTTATGTTATATAATTTATTATTTGATAATCCTAATTGCTTAAGTTTTTCCGCATGTTCTAAACCAGATAAGTCAGTAATTCCTTGATTATCTGCATATAGATTTTCTAGTTGCCACATATCGCCTAATGTTAGATGTTGCTCTGGAGTGATATTTAATTCTTTTTTGATTGCTTCTTCCAATTTTTTATCTGGAATAGTTACCTTTTCATCCCCCCCTTCCTTCAAAGGATTTCTATCTAAATCGAGATTTCTTAATTTTGTCAAGTTTTCCACTGGACTAACATCTATAATTTTATTTTGATATAAGTAAAGGTTCACTAAATTTATTAAATTTGTTACTGGACTAATATCCTTGATTTGGTTTTTATTTAAATAAAGGGCCTCTAAATTCTTTAAATTTGTTACAGCGCTAATGTCTGTAATTTGATTTTGATTCAAAGAAAGATTAGTTAAGTTCGTAAGGTTTGTCACAGGACTAATATCTGTAATTTGATTTTTATCTAAAGAAAGATATGTTAGGCTTTTCATACTTGCTATTGGGCTGATATCTTTGATTTGGTTTCCGTTTAAAGAAAGATCCGATAAATTTGTAAAATTTTTAATAGGGCTAATATCTGTAATTTGATTATCGTCTAAAGAGAGATAGGTAAAATGTGTAAAATGTTCCAACGGACTAATATCTACAATTTGATTTTTCCACAAACTCAAGAATTTCAAATTCTCTAATCCAGCTATAGAGCTAATATTTACAATTTGGTTTTCATATAAATAGAGATCTGTTAAATTCGTCAAATTAGTTATGGGGCTGATATCTGTAATTTGATTTTTAACCAAGCCAAGGCTTGTTAAGTTTGACAAATTAGCTACAGGGCTAATATCTGTAATTTGATTATCACTTAGATATAAAGTTTTTAAATTCATCAAACTACTTATTGGAGTAATGTTTGAAATTTGGTTTTCATCTAAAGAGAGAAACATTAAATTTTTTAAATTTGATAATGAACTAATATCCGTAATTTGATTTGAATATAAAATAAGTGTAGTTAAACTATTCAATTTTTCCAATGGGCTAATATCAATAATTTTATTTTCTCTTAGATCTAATTTTTCTAGATTAATGGCATTCTCTATACCCTCTAAATTAGTTATCCCTTTTCCTTCTCCATTTAATTGGGTTAAGGTAATCATATCCTCTTTCAAAATGTTTCCTGTTGGTTTATTAAGTTCTTCGCGTATCACCTTTTCTAAATTATAGTCTGGGATGTTTACTATTTGTTGGTCTGATCCTCCTTCTAAATCTTCTTGATTAGGATTTAACTCAATGTTTTTTATTATTGATAGATATGTATCGTCGTTTAATATTGCTTTCGCTTCACCAATAATTAAAATATTAGAAAAACCAAGAATCCAACACAAATTAATTACTATAGACCTCTTTTTCATTTTTTATCTCTCCTTCTGTTTAAGAATCCCTTAGTTACTTTCTACATCTCTATACACTTTATACTTAAGACTATGTAGTATAGAGTTACTATCCATTCGAAGCGTATGATAGAATTCCCATTAAGTTTCTCATTAACTCTATTTCTCTTTTTAAAGTCCATACTTAACACATAGATTTTTACTATATAGTTTATTTTTTTCTCTTGAAAGCACCATAAATCCTTCTGACAAATTCAGTGATTATTTTCATAGAAAGAAGTGTGAGGGAACAAAAAGAGTCATTATAATTTAAAGTTAGTGAAACAAAGTATTGCCGATAAAAAAAGAAGAAGCCCTAGCTCCTTCTGTTCTCAGTTTAATAACTGTAGTATTCCTTGTGGCAACTGATTCGATTGTGCTAACATTGCTTGCCCAGATTGTATTAAGATATTCCGTTTTGTAAATTCCGTCATCTCTAACGCCATATCTGCATCTGAAATACGTGATTCAGAAGCTGTTGCATTTTCACCTGAATTTATAACGTTGGTGTGTATGTGTTCTAGTGCATTTTCTTTTGCACCTAAATTTGCCCTTACATTGGACACTTTCATAATCGCTACATCCAAGGTTTCAATGGCTTTTTGGGCACTCTCCATCTCCGTTACTTTAACTTGGTCGATGCCTAATTTATGAATACGCATATCAAATAGTTCAACAGTAAATATGTCACTTTCATCTGCCCCTATTTGTAGTTGCACAGGATACATATCGTCTAATTCCTCTGATCCTCCTGCATCATCCGAAATGCACATCTCTATCGATTCTTCACCATTTCCATATATTTCAGCTTTATTTATCCTTCTGTCAAAATACCATTATTAGTATCCGTGCCTTATATATCGCTTCCTCCATAAAAAACCTCAGTCTGTTTCTTTATTATCTAAAAGCAGGCAATCTTCTTATACAATTTAAAAGTAAGTGAATATCCAACTAAGGTAACTTTAAAAGGGGGATTTTTAATGCATTTGGATCAAACGTTAAAGGATCTTTTAGAAAAAGCAAATTTATATGGACTGCTTGCAAAAAAGTATGAGTATCTAGATCCTGAAAAGCACATGTATTATGATCTAAAACACTTTCATTACGTCCTCGAGTAACCGGCTCGTTAGGACGGAATGTTCCATCTGGAAAGCCACTAACAATGCCTCCCTCCACCGCTTGTGCAATATATCCGGATGCAACACTTGACGGGCTTATATCATCAAATACCGTCGATCGCTTTGTGCCATCTACGTCAAAGGCACGTCCAATCATAATAGCTGCCTGTACACGACTCACCTGCGCATCCGGCATGAACCGGCCATCCGGAAACCCAGAAACAATCCCTATATCTGATAAATAATCGATATCATCATGGAATCTGTAGCTTTGGGAAACATCCTTAAATGATGCTGCCTGAGCAAATGGTATAGCAATACCAAGTGTTAGAACAACGCTGGATAGTAAAGCTAATGGCATTTTCATATATTTTCCTCCCTAGTTTACTAATTTAATTATATCTTTAATTTACTTTTCTCGTTGAAAGTATTTTCAATAAAACAAAAAAGAAACCGCCAAATAGTTTGGCGGTTTTGGTTACTTCAATATTATTATCCCCGTTTCTGTTGTGGAAATGAACTTAAAACATTGAAACTCTGATATTCATCAGAATAAAAGTAACCATTAAAATTAAAAAACTTTACTTTAAATTCATCATTATCTGTTGTAACGTCAAAAATATAATACGTACGCTCATGATATTGCCCTGTATACCAATCGCGCTGAATCTCTGTTCCAGTAGAGGAGTACGCCACTTCTACTTCATTATAATTATAGTAAGAACCGTCGAGATAATAGTTCGTTAAGAATTCTTGTGCTTTTTTTGCCGATACATTCAACGGCTTCACGTTAAACAGTTCAAAATCATAATCATCCAACAGCCACTTAGCATTCTCCTTTTTAAATGTATAGGTAACAAATCCCCCGGTGGTCATTTCATTAGTCAATTCCACTGTTTGCAACACTAATTTCTTAGAGCTTGATTCAAGTACTTGAAACGATAAATCCGTTGCCATTTCCCATGGAAACATTCTCGAGTCGCATTCATAGCACATGTAATCTTCGTAATAAGATTCTAATGTCCCATATATATATTCATTTGTAGCCAGCTCCTTAAGATCATCTTCAAGAGTAGAAAAGTCATTCTGGCCATAATTATCATTGTTTTCCCAACCACTAATTAAAACTTCAGAGATATCTGAACCTATCGTTTCGACCATTTCTTTCATTTTATCTAAAGACGGTACTCCTGAAGATATTAACACTTTTACAGTTTTGGTCACTTCTGGATCACTGCCATTGTCATACTTGATAGTAATATTTGTTGCATCCCCATCCATAACATTAGATTTAGCTATTACTTTTCCAAAATCATTCACTGTAACAATGTCCTTATTTTCCGATTCCAAGTCGAAACTGCTATCGGGCAGTTCAATTTCTTTCGCTTGTCCTGATTTATCAACTCCCTTTAAGGTTAATTGTTTTGCTTCTCCAGTTTTTAGTTCTATTGAGTCTACAAGGATATCCTTAAACCCACAGGTAGACTTATGGGTTAGAGGTTTGGATAATATCGGCACCTCTACATCCCAAAAACTATTATCCTCTGAACCAATTTGGGCGGTTGCTTCTACATAAATTTCATCTTTTTGCCTGAAACAGACTTCATCAATAGACACTTGTCCTGAGATGTTTGTTTTATAACCTGCAGCAATATCAACACCAGCAAGTGTAAATTGAAGAACTTGTGCTTGTACGTTGACCCCTGCTCCCATTTTTCCTTCCATGATTCCAGTAAGTGAATTCATTTTCGCGGAAGCGTCCATTTTAGAGCGATTAAATCCTCTCCAATCATCCTCTACTTTTTTTATACCGACATTATAATAGGTAGTGTTGGTTACTTCGAAGTCCAGATACACTTGACCTTCGGCAGTAAACTTTATAAAAAATTGAATTTGAGCTCCTGCTATGCCGTACGCCTTGATTGGGATTGGAACCCCAAGAGGGATGGTAGCCTCCTCCTTTTGGCCTGACAGTTCAAACTTCACATTCAAATTATTATCAATTCCACTTGTAAATTCCAACCGATTAACAGACAACCACTTTGAATCTAAATGTACTTCTGGGGTTAGAAGTTTAAGCTTGCCCCCAAGCGTTGCCGCTCCATGATCCTGCCCTTCGGGCAATAACTCGACTCCGCTGAATTCTATATAAGGATTCTCTCCCTCCATTCCAAACTTAATTGTTCCAACTGAATTTCCATCACTGTTAGCAATTTTGAAAGTACGTTTATTTCCTGTGCCACTCTGGCTAACAATATTCGGATAGACTTCAGGATCTAGGGTCATATCTTTTGCTTCAATAGGAATTACTTTTGAGATATCAATGTTTTCAATGACTTCTTCCATATTTGGTTCTATTGTTTTGATAACGGTATTAGTCCCATCAAAAACACAGCTAATAACTTCCTTAGACCATCCATAAGGATATGAACTTGTAGGAGGCAGAATAATGATATCTCCACCAGAAATATTTTTTAATTCTTCTGGTGCACCTGCAAAGGTAAAGCTATTTTCTTCATATACAGGATTTAGCAGTACGTCTAAAATTTCTTTTGGCAAACTAATGATTCCCTGTTTTAATTCAACGGAATTATGACTATCTTCACGTGCGATAAATGCCTCTTCTTCTGAGATCTCGGTCCCTGTTGTGAAATTCTTTCTTACAGGTTTTTTTAATAGTTTCTTGCTTTTAGAGTAAACGTCTTCAGATATGTATAAAGAGTAAGATGTGTTTGGGAGATAGCCTTCTTCTGGAGGCTGGACAATGACTTGATTTCCTTCATTTAATAAGAGTAATGTCACATTAACTTTTTGTTGAGAGGGGTCAAGTACATAAATATTTTTACTCGTTAAAGAGGAAACATCCACATCGTCATTGAAAGTGATCGTCCATTCTTTATTAAGCGGTACATTTTGTTCACTATCAAAACCCTCCCAATTTGTTTCAGCGTTAACTTGGTTACTACTAAAGACCGGATTACTAGCAATAAACATTAAAATTATCACAATAATGGTAAAAATCTTTCTAATATCAATAGATTTCAAACAACTCTCCTCCTGTATTGTATCCTACACTCCGCTAAGGGTAGTATAATTTTCCCTTATAACAAAAACAATTCTTTTTTAAGAAATATTTCCCTTAATTGCATGATTAACTATACATTATTTGTGAAATATATTGAATAAATAACATTAAAAGTAATTTATGTAATTATTTTCAATCACGAAATATTAACTAAATACAATTTTCTTTTATTTTGATTTACTTTATTGTACACCTTTACCAAACATATATTCTTACGCATGTCAATTGGAAAAGAGGCGGTTACTTTGGGCTACACAAAAACACATCTTGAAGAGTTTGTAGAGGCATTATATATGAAAATTGGTGTCTCAAGACCAGCAGAATTAGATATTGAGTTAATTGCAGCACGGATAGGAATCATAGTAGAATACATACCCGGCCCTAGCAAAGGCGTAGAAGTAGGATCACGTTCAATTATCATGTTAAACAACTCTCTTCCTCCTACCTTGCAGTGGCAAGATTTTGCACATGAAATTGCGCATATTCTTCGCCACTCTGGAAATCAGTACATACTTCCTCATGATTTTAGGATGCTTCAGGAATAGCAGGCAAGCCACTTCGCTTTATATTTCTGTATACCTGGTTTTATGCTTCAGGATATTGATCTTCCTAATTCTAAGCAAGAAGCAATCTTAAAAGTCATGGATGTCTTTCATGTGACTCCTACTTTTGCAGCTGCTCGGCTTGATCAGTGGTTTAATCATATATTTTTTTAACCCTTAAAGAACATACATTCCGAATAAAAGTTTGTGAAATACTTTCATACATAAAGACGTAGATCCTTTTCACTTTTTGTATGATCTATTACTGTTTATGGATAGTTATCGGGACTGTTTGTATTTGTTTGTATATTGAATCATCCTCTAATACGTTAAATGATATAAACAAAGGAGTGAACTACTATGGCTAGTTTTCGTAAGTTAGGCAGCGTCTGGCAGTATCGTGTTCGCTATAAACGTGAAGATAGCGACGAATGGATGGAAGTATCTAAAATTGGCTTTAAAACGAAGAAAGAAGCACAAATAGCTGCTGCTAATAAAGAACGTGAGTTATCAAATGGTATTGAGCAAGGCGAGATGAATTTTGCCTTTTACATGAATGAATGGCTTGCTCAATATATAAAAGACAAGAAACGCCCTAATACATATAGAACTTATCGCAATGCGATTGAAAAGCACGCTATTCCCCGTTTCGGTCATATGGATATAAAAGATGTTAAACCTATGATGTATCAAAAATTTATCGACAGTAAAATCGAAGAAGGTCTTTCTACTGAAACAGCACGACGCATTCATAATGCGGTATACCAGGCATATAAACGAACTGTAATAAATGGCTACTTAGAAAAAAATCCATGTGAACACGTACAGATCACCAAGCGTGAAGTAAAAAGGCTTAAATATTTAGAGCCAGAGCTAGTTCCCCTTTTTCTTAAAGAAGCATATAAGCGTGGTCAGATATATGGTTTGTTTTTCAGGCTACTGTTTGAAACCGGTATGCGGAAAGGTGAAGCAGCTGCTCTCCAATGGTCAGATCTAAATTGGAAAGATGAAACGATTCGTATTCAACGCTCATTGGATTTCCAACCCGAAGAAGATGAGGAATTGTTTGGCCAAACAAAAACTTATCATTCTGACCGGATTATCACTATTCGTTCTTCTCTTCTATCTGAAATTCAGACTCATCTAAAATACCAAAATGAACGTAAGCTGCATTTAGACGATTTGTATATTTACGACTTGAATCTAGTTCTTTGCCGTGATGACGGATCACCCTTACCTAAATCTACATTGTTTAGTGCTTTTGATAGTTGCTTGAAGAAAATTGATGGTCCAAAGCTTCCTATTCATTCAACTCGGCATACTCATGCTGTAATGTTGTTAGAAGCTGGTGCAGATATGAAAATGGTTCAAGAAAGACTTGGCCATGGTTCCATGCAAATTACTTCAGACGTGTATGCGCATGTTTCAAAAAAGATGGAATCTCGGTCATTAGATCGATTTGACAGCTATATGCAGGAATTAGAGGAATCGTAAAAAATCCGTGGTAAAAATGTGGTAAGGTTCTAAAAACTTTACCACGAACCCCATAAATTTAGGGCAAAAGAAAAACCCCTTGAAGCCATACGGCTCAAGGGGCTTGTCCATCTTAGTACATTTGCATGTACTGTTCGCGCTCCCAAGGATGTACTTGTGTGCGGAATATAATTCTTTCTCTTTTAGGATTAAAATAGCTTCAAAAAGCCTGGAAAATCAATACTTTCCTTATTAAAAAATTCATTCCTTTTCATATCTTATTTGTTTTGTGTGGGTGGTTCGTGGGTGTTGCCGCTGTTTTTTAATTTTCACCCACAATAAATTTAGGGATAAAAGGACTGCCTTCCCTTCTCTACGAATTGATCATGGCATCTTTTTTTATAACTATTCCTAACATTCTCTCAAGATTTTTGGTACTCTACTCGGTTCAAACTAGCAATCTCTACTCTGTCAAAAGCATATCGCTTGTTGTGATTATTAATTATAGGATGGCTCAAATGTGTAGCTGGCTGTTACTTTCGGTGTCATTTCTACGGATTCGGATAAAAGAAAACAAGAATATTTCCCTATCGCCGACTCTACTGCTTGTTTTGTTATTTCTCGTTCTATCCCCGTCAAAACTAACTCCAATTCCTTGCTCGTGCGTCCACCATTCCTTTTCGATTAATTTTGCCTCAACGCGCCGCCACGTCCCCCACTATAATGCGGTCTATCTATTCTCATAAGCTCTTTTATTTTCTGTTCAGACTGCTTTTCCGTACTCCTTTGTTCCACTGTCTATCCTTTATTTCCTAAATCGGCCAACCTGTTATTTTTTCTTCGCCCAGGTTATTAATTGATCTTCAAAATCCTTCACTTGCTCACCCCTTCCTAAACAAAAAAGAGGACACCGATCACACAGCAATTCAGCTATACAATCGGTGTCCACAGACTTTCCTATCTTCGACATATTCTTTTAAAAAGGCATATTATCATCCATAGTTAATCTGGCGCTAAAAATCATTCCAATGATCAACTTTTATTTCTTTTGCTTAAACTGTTAGATAAGTTTTCATTTCCTGTCTATCTGAGTACTCAACAATCATTTCAAGAGGTTTATTTACACCATCAACAATAGTAGGTGCTTTAAAATTTGTAAGTGGTGCAGGTAAAACTGCTTTAACAGATTTTGTTGATTTTTCAATATATTCTTTTTCTTTGAACCTAAAAGCTTTGACTGAAAATGAGTCAGACCATTCTGTAACTCTTTGGTGAATTGCTTTGTGGCTGTTATTGTTTTCGTTTTCAAATTCACTTATTTTGAATACTACAGCTTGTATTTCTCCTTCTGAGTATCCACAAGCATACAAAAATGGTATATACATTTCTTTTAACCATTTGAAGTATAAATTGATGATTTCTTGGATGTCATTGTATTCTTCAAGAGTCCGCTTTGCTTCTTTGATGAATTCCTCTTCTCCAAATAGTTTTCCAAAAAACACACCATTTTTTATGTTTGTTAATTTGTTCAATGAATCTTTTTGTAAAGAAAGCATATTAAGTAATATATCTATTGTCTTATTAAACCGATCTTCACCTTGGTTTCTAATAACATCATCAAACTTTCCATTTTCCCTAAAATGAGGGATCACTCTCACTTCGAAATAGTTAATATTTCCCTGGGCATGAGATAAGTAATCCTTCATATGAAGTTTCTTAAGCTCATCCAGCTGATATTTAATTTGTTTTAACCTTTGATTAATTTGTTGCATATGTTGTTGAGCAACTACTACAGAAGCTAATTGGAAACTAGCATTCAACACTAGTGCCGGATCTATTTCTTTAATTATTTTTGCATGTTCTAGAATTTTAGGGCTACCTTGTGCTGATATTGCCATGCTACGATACCCAGTTCCATCTTTCGTTTGCATTACTTTTGCTGTACCATTTTTAAACTTCTCCATCATTTCAGGCGTAAAGACGATTTTTAACTTATCACCATCACGGATCGTTGGGTAAAAAGCCGTCACAACTTCTGAAATAACCGGCATAGTGGAACTTGGCAAAGATAATTTGTTTTTATATTTTAACTCTTGTGGTATCACGTCAATTTTATTTACCTTAATAGGTAATTGCTCTAATTGTTTTTGTTTTTGTTTTTGCTTTATCTCTCTTTTCTCCGACTGCTTCTCTGCTATTAAAGTAGGATTTAACACTTTAGTATTATCAAAAGATCTATTTTTCTTGATTGACGAACGACTCCTTAATAATATAAAAATAAAAACCACAAGTAAGATTATAACAACTGAAAGAATATAATCAGACAAATTCTCACTCACTTTCCTTTCTTAATAATCATCTTATAATTTATCATAATTCATCATACAAAAAAATCCAGTATTTTTAAAAATTAAAAACAGAAAGTTGGATTTTGTTGTTTGATGTAATTATCCTTCCAATTATTAGTGTGAATTAAGAATATTATCTAATTTTTATCTTGCCGCCTTTGAAAGTAAAATACGGAATGTTTCTCTCCCTTTCGGCGTCATCAATATTTGGATATTTGCTTCTCCATTATGTTCCTACTCTTTTATTTCAAAAAGCACCGATACATGCCGCGCGTATAGTTTCAATTTCCCTTTTGAATCTTGGTACAAACAGTGCTTCTCTAATAGCCAGCTGATCAGCTTTTGTTCACTAGTTTTTAATTCTTTGGCCGTGTCACGGAAGTTTGTCAGCAAGTGCCGATCTACAAGCGCGTTAAAGTATTCTGCTTTTGTCTGCATGACTTCAATTTGCTCGTCTTGCTTCCGAACCGTTTCAAGTGTTGCTTGGAATATTAATTTTTTCTGTCGATCTTTATGAGCTAAATAGGTTTGAACAAACAACTAACGGTTTGCTACGTAGAGCCCCTTGTTTTTCGAATCATCGGCAGCATTTCATGCGTTACATACTGCTTAAATTGTTTTGCTCCTTTTTTGTGGCTGGTAAGGATTAATGAATATAAACCAGGCCTGTAAAAATAGCGACTTCTCGGTTTCCTCCAAGAGTGTAAATTTTACTTTTCCCTTTCGTTTCTATCCAATCGGGATAATGCCTTACGGCTATTCCCCTGTAAAAAGAATAGTCTTCCTGGCTATTCTTTACTTGATAGTTTTTACCTCTTCTGTAGCTGCTTCGACAATACTAAATAATTCAGTTTTACTATTTCATCTTTACAACATTTTGAGAGAGTCCTTTAGTAACTCAGTGTTAAATCTTTTTTTAAAAAGATAAAAGAAGCACCAGAAGAACAGCTAGAGGAAATGCAGAAAATTTGGGAAGTCATCAAAAAACGCGGACTCAATAAATAGACATGCTATCACATGTACTTATTAAGGCTTTACATACGTACTATTTTTCTCAATACAAAAGGAGAATAGTGCGGCCTGCAATTTGTTATTCTTTTGCAATTAACCCAACCGTTCGATAACTTCAATGAAAAAGAGCGTCAATCATTTGATCAACGCTCTATCTTACTTCAAGCATGTCCAACTTTTTAATAATCACATAAATACTTTGTAAAGAAAAATGAATACATCAAAGGATACCACTGTCTGCTTGCTAGTCCAACTAGGATGAATATACACGCTTCTTTTTTTCTTAGTTCTATTTCATCAATTTCCAATGAATTTCTTTATTAAATTTAAGGCGTCAGTTGCTAAGTTTGGAGATTCATAGGTAATTAACAAGTTCTCTTTATAAAATTTATCGTATAATTTTCTTTTTTCTAACCATCGTTCCGAATATTGTTCATTATTTAGCATTCCGATATGTTCTAAAAAATAAGTTTTTCCACTCAGTTGAATTGTGAAGTCTGGAGACATCTGTTTGCCGTTTGATAACAACAATGTTTTTTCATATTCATACGGTATGTTTTTATTAAATAAAGTGTTTGCAATGACTACTTCAGATTTTGATCGAACTTTATCTCCTTTTTCTGTTGCATAAATCTTATTTAAATCCCACTTACTCACTCCAAGAAATTGAGCTATCTCTTGATGCAGCTCAACAGAATTTTCTGTACGATCAATTGTATAAACGAAATAATCAAGCTGATCATATTTAAATTTCTTCTTCTCCTTAATCATTTCATTTATTCGTTGTTCAAAAGGTTTTAAATCATCAACTAATACTTCAACTATTAGACATTTTGCCAAACTTCTTTTAACACTACATTCTCCCTTTAACAATGATTCAAAAACCAAATCAGAAAGTTCTTCTGGGGTGTAATCCGTTTTCTTCAAAGTTGTTATAAATGTTTTTGGCTTTGAAGCCTCTAATGCTAATTGGAGATCTGTATTTTTTATATTCTCTAAAATTTTCAATGAATGAATGGCTTTCGCACATATCTTTACTGCTCCAACATCTAATAAGTATGGTAAACATAATTGCAATGTATCATCATTATAGTATTCTATGTTTCTAAAGCCTGTTTTCCCATCTCTAATTTCTTCAAACTTTTCTTCAATTTTCTCATATGATGGGAAACTTTTATTTATAAAATGTGTTTTCTTAATCTGAACATTTTTGTCCGTATATAAAAGGTAAGCATTTGATGTTTCTTTATTACGGGAAGCACGCCCCACCTCTTGATAATACTGTGCAATTGATTCAGGAATCATAAAATGAATAACTAATTTTATATCTGGAATATCAATTCCCATTCCAAACGCATTCGTTGCAAATATTAAATCAATCTCATTATTTTTATATTTTCTTATAATGTTTTGTTTTTCATTACTTGATAAATCTGCGTGGAAATAAACTGATTTAATTCCTTTTTCTTTTGCCTTCTCTGAAAAATCTTCCACTCCACGTTTACTATATTTTCGGTATACATAAACTAATGTTTTTTCATTCTTATGTAGCTCTAATAAGTTCCAAAAGGTCTCTTCTTTTTCATCCTCATCATTAAAATGCTTACAGATTAAATTAATCTCAGTTCGCATTAATTGAACATCTTTTATGACATTTTTATCGTTAATATAAAAGCTCTTTTTTATATCTTCAACTTCTAATACATTCAAAGTAGCAGAAAGCCCTAAAACAACTGGCCACTTATCAAATACCGTATTTAAAAAAGTAGGAATATGAGTATATAAAGGTCTAAAACTCTCTCCCCACTGTGAAATACAATGTATTTCATCAATTACAATCAATTTAATATCTTCTTTACGATTCTTTAACGCCTTTTCTAATAATCCATCCATTGCTAAACGTTCTGGACTCACAAAGATGAAACTAGGCGTATATTCTCCATTATATAATTTGGACAATAATTCTATTTGTTCTTTTTGTTTAACATCTGAGTGTAATTTTAAAACAGATATATTTTGTTCACTCAGTTTCTCTGCTTGTTCATCTATTAAGGCAATTAGAGGTGAAACAACAATTGTTATTCCGCGAAGTGCCATTCCTGATAACCAATAAATCAGCGATTTTCCTCCACCAGTTGGTAAAATAGCTAACGTATTATTAACACCTAATACATTTTCAATTACTTTCTTTTGTATTTCTTTCAATTTTATTTCTTTAGCCATTTGAGGGAAATATTCTTTAAACACTTCTTCTAATTGCATTAAACCCATTCCTCTCGAATGTTTCTAGTTAATTCAGCAATTTCGCCATTATGGCGATTTGCTACAAATTTTAAAAAGTCATTAACAAAAATATAACGGTGATTTTCTAGAAAATAGACGCCTAGTTCGTTATATTTTTCTAACAATAAACGATAAATTAGATAACTATATATACCAAATAATTGGTATGGATAGTAGAAATTTTGTTGAGTAACTACTTTATCAGTTAATATCATTAAAAATTCAGAATCTTGTTCGCAACCGAAATCCTGCTTATTGGTTAAATACCACAATGCCCAAATAGCTTCTCTAGAGCGATGTGGAAAATATTGAGGTAATAATTTATGTGCTATATAACTTTTAATACCTCCACCAATTACACCATCTACTCCATAACCTGTTGTATCAAAAATTGATTGTTCTAATAGATCATCTTCTATTAAATCTTCTATTTTATAATCACCATTGTAATCATAACCATTCCATTTTTCAGGATACTCATCTAGATAAGCTGCAATGTTTGTCATTACTTCTAATAAATAATTCGCATTACAACAATTAAATTTAATTTTAAATTGGTCTAAACTTCTGTCTTTACTATTCAATGTTTTTCTAATCATGGAGCAATCTCTTTTTAGATCATTTTTAAAACCTGCTGGGTCTTCTTCATACTCCTCTAAGGTTTCTAAATCAAATAATTCTTCATATTCTTCAACATCTTTATTAAATTCTTTAATAGCATTATTTTTAATAGCTTCAAGATTTTTTTGAAATTTAGATTTATCTATCGTAACCTTGATATTACTATTAATATTCATTTGTTCTTTAAGAGATTCAATTGCCTCATTGTTGACAATTATCCCACCTCTTGATGCAACATATTTTTCAAAATAATCTTTAAAATTATTTTTTATTTCGTCAAAAACTTTCTTGATATGATGAGCTTCATAACAAAAATCATCTAACTCTAAATTATAATCACGCATTCAAATTCCCCCTATTAGATTGAAATATCAAGTATATTTTACCAAATATCATAAATAAAGTGACCTATTTCAATTTTCCTAATTAAAATTCTAATTGTTTTGATGATCATAAAGAAACTTAAAGAAACGTCTGTCATCCAAAAGTCTTAAATTCTAGACACTCTTTTTTTAATAGGACTGATAAAAATATTATCGATCTAATCGACCAGACCAAGGAGGGAAGGATATACTTTTTGTTGGAGGATCATGCTCATTTATTTCATCACTACCTCTTGCACGGCTTCCGCAAGTCCAAGAAAACCTGTTCTGACCGGCTTCATTTTTAAAAGGCTGTTTAAGCCAATTGTCTTTTGATTTCCTTTTTCTTGATTTATCTGCTCAGTTGAAAGAACAAAAAATTCCCATTGGTCCAGATTCAGTGGATTTACAACGCTTCGGTCCTTTTCATTTAGCAAACAGAAAACATACACATCTGCGCTCCTTTTTATTTCTGCAGCATATGTATTTGTGCTAGCTTCCCATCCCTTTGCAGGAGCAATCCCAAAGCTGATAGTCGAATTTTTTGCTTGCTGCCATGACTGCAGATAAGCGGCCGACTTTACTTCAATCTTGATACCCGCTGGAGTTACAAGGTCAAATGCATCCCACTCAATTCTCATTTTGTTGGTTGCAGTTACAGCTTTTGCTACAATAAACTCCGCAAGTGTTCCACGAAGCGCATTACTTAGAAGATCTGATTGGTTCCACTGCCAAAATTCCAAAAGCCGCATATCTGTCTCGGTATTCCTAAGCAGGAATCGTTCTTCACCGGTTTTTTTCATTTTAAATGGATCACTCCCTCTTAAAACACGCCTCTACATATTTATTCGATAACCAAAGTTTCATTTTTTAATATATAATATTGCAAGTAATGTTATAGGCGCTCTGCATTAAATGTGCTTTCTTCTTCATAAATGTTTTCAAGCTGACTCAGCAGTGCTCTATCGAGGTATTGTTCATAATATTTATTTGTTTTGCGTCCAATCGACTCTACTAAATATAACTCTTCATCGATTTCTTCAAAATGCTTCATTTCAACAATTTCTGGCCAAAATGACCCTTTGATTATTTCACCGATTTTGAGTATGTATATCCCTCTCGAATCCACTAATTACAAAAAAAGTATATGGCAGCTTTTCATATTTGTTAAATCTACACTTCTTTCAGTTTCAAATTTTATCCATGAAAAGGTATAATAGTTATATAAGCTACATTTTATACTATATCATTTGACTCAGTGAGGAGGGGTAAATTTGTCAGTTAATCCACTTGTATTAGCCGAGACTGGAAAAATTGTAAATGAATTAATCGTAACCTATGGCAAATATAAAGAAATTCAAGAAAAAGAACAAACGGAAAGAATACGTATCCGAGCAACTTTGCTCGCATTAACCAAGAAAATTGAAGCTGAAACACAATCCTTTACATTTTATTTAGGAAAACGCTTTGAAGAACGTCACAGAATATATGATATTGCAGAAGAAATGATGCAGTATGGAATGCGAGAAAAAGATTCCGATATGATCCATGCTGCAACAGCTTTAATCAAGTCAACATACAGCCAAGACCCTTTAAATGGAAATCCTTTATTAAAAATTGAAGATATTAATTAATTTAAGGTGGAATAAATGTGATAAATGAAGAGTCACAGAAAAAAATTCTTAATTATATGGAAATCGTTCAACAAGAAAAAATCAAACAAAATCAAACAATTGCTAGTTTAAAAAAATACACAGAAGTATTAAACAATGGATCTAATACAGTAAAAAAGAATATCGATAATTTTTTCGATGAACGCAGCAACAAAATTGCCGAATTAAACGTAAAGCTTCAACTTGCTATTCAACACAATGACAAAGAAGCTATTTTTAAAATAACTGCCGAATTAGGAGGAATAGACAAATGAGTTTTTTAAAATCTTTATTTGGGAGCGTTACGAAAACTACGAGTAGCGGTGGTTATAATGGGGGATATTCACGACCTGATATTTCAAAATTAGTTACTGGCTCAGGTTCTGAACCAAAAACGGAATTAGGTAGAGCAATTAAAGATATTGTGGAAACAACTGAGCAAACTAAACAAGAAATGAAAGATATTGTTGTCGATACAGCGCGTGACATTGTGGGGTTGGGTCCTAGTGATAAAAAGATTGCTAACGATACTAAAGAAGAAGCAGATGAAATTATTGCTAAGGCCAATGCAAAACTAGAGCGCCAGCGAGTAAAAGTCGAAAAAAAACATTCAGAAGTAAAGGGCTTATTGAATAAACTTTTAGATCAAAAAAAATCACTATTAAATACAACTGTGAATGACTCACAAAAATTAAGTACGCTTTTTGAAAATACCGATTGGGAAAGTAAAATCGCACCTACCTTAAACAAATTTAATACAAGTATTCAATTACCATCTAAAAATTTCACAGCTTCATTCATGGGATATTCTAACACTAGTGTAGATCTAATTAATCTGTTCCTTAGTAATAGTACAAATAAGGCCAATTTAAATGCAGCTAAAGAATATTTGGAAGAAGCTAAAACCTATAGTAGTGAAATAAATTATCAAGTAGAAAAAATGGGGATTGCAATCGCAAATTTAGAATTTACACAGCTATTAATTAATGAAGAATCTCGAATTTTAACTTTTTTTGAAGACAAACTAAAAACTTTAAATGTGGACCTAACGAAAAAATTGAATAAATCAAAAATAAATCAAAATGAATTAGAAGAAGTGAAAAACGTTTATAAGATGGTATCGCTTGTAGCAGATACGTTAAAAGATAAAATGTTCCATGCAGATAGCCGTATCTCTCATTCTTATATTGAAACTGTAAAACAGCTAGATATACTTATGTCTAGCACAATATCTAGTTCACCAAAATCACCTGAATTCAAAGAATATGTACCTTTAAATATTAAAATAATTAATTACTAAATAAAAATATCATTTTGCCAACTAACGCAAAATCGTATTTTCTTTAATACAACGCATTATACATATGAATCGTAAGTTCCGCTTCACTATAAGGTGTCGTTTTATTACCTTCTATCGTCATCATTTTCAGCATACATTTTTGACCTGTTTTATAATACTGCTCTGTTAAATTAAATGTTAAATTTGTTCTACGCTCAGGGTTTTGGCCTTGCATGTTAAACGTATAATCAATTTGGAAATTTTAAAAGTTCTCACTGATAATAAGAAAGGTAATTTGTTCTAAAATATTTAAGACTGTGAGGGTCCCTATAATGGAAAAAATACTTGTTTCAACATATCAACGTAGAATATTTTACATTATATCATTTTCTTTCTTAGCCTTAGTTGAATTAATCCGTTTATTTATTATTCCTGTTATATTTAATACTGAGAGACTCGGCTTAGATTCTATTTTAAACCTGATCCTTGATAACTTATTTGCAACAGGTTTCGTAACTATTGCAATAGCTTCACTAGTATTTTGGTTAACACCTGCTGTTGAAAATGAACCTAAACTAGAAACAGTTGAACCACGTAGAATTGGGGGATTATTAAAGCGTGCGAGGGAAACCAATGAGTATTGGTTCAGTGGAAATTCGGCAAGGTACACCCGCGCAGTAACTTTACCTGAGTTAGCTGAAAATTCCCGTACTCAAAATATCAGTAAAAGTATTACTATGTTGCTTTTGGATCCTACCGATAAAAAGCTTTGTGAAGAATATATTAAATACAGAAGCGGGGTACGATCTGCAAATAAGAGTGGAGAATGGACTTTAGAGCGAATTCGGAAGGATATATATGCCTCAATAATTGCAGCTTATGCTTATGCAGCAGAACACCCACTTTTAGAGATAAAAATAGGGCTAAAAAAGGCATTCTCACTCCTTCGAGTAGACCTAGGTGAAAATTTGGTAGTCCTAACAAAAGAAGATAAACAAGATCCAGGTCTTTTTGCAGAAGCAGGGAGTTTTCATTACTCAGTCTATCGTGAAGAGTTAAAATTTAGTCTAAAACAATCGAAGATATTACCAATACATAGCATCCAGGGAATTCCATTTTCCGATCTAAATAAAAATAATGTGAAAAAGTTCCTCAACGATCTAGACATTTATGAATCTAGTATTAGTGACCAAGATCTTGAAGAAATAATTAAATTAGCAAAGGACAAGGAAAATCCATATGGATAAAATTTTATTAACTTTAGCAGTGAATCTTGTCAATAAAGCACCTCATGAGCAAATAAAATCACTGCTTTTAGAGATAATTTCTTTAAAAAAACAGGACAACTCCTTAATTGGAAACTGGCATCCCTTAGGTTTTATACATGCTAATCTCGGTCATATAGATGGTATTGGAACAATCAGGTTACATATTTGGTTACCAAACAAACGTAAAACCCAAAACCCATCTTTTCCAATACATGATCATGTGTTTACTGTAAACAGTCATATACTTAGTGGATCTGTTACCAATCGTATTTATCAAATTGAAGAAGATCTTATAAATTCAACCCATAAATTGTATACTGTCAAGTATGATAATAATAAATCTATTTTACAATCTTTAAATCAGAAAATAAATTGCCAATTTATTAGCGAAGAAAGCTTTACATCCGGACAATATTACTCAGTAAACAGCAACGTTTTCCACTCTTCAGAAGTGAATAAAAATCAATTTGCATCTACTTTAGTACTGACAAATAACTATATAAATGGTGAACCTAAGGTAGTTGGTGAATTATTTTTGAATGATATTTATACCTATGAACGAAGCTTATGTGAATCGGTGGAATTTTTAGAGATCATCGCTTCATTAGAACAAAAATTAAAATTAAGTAAGCAACTATTTATAAATTAGGCTTTGTTAAATAGCATTATTATTGTATACCAAAACAAAAACACCACAATCCTTATATATCAAGGATTGTGGTATTGCTTAAAACTCCATAAATTTAAATTATGGAGATTGTGGGAGTCCAACCGGTTTCTCCTGTAAATGCTATTACATCATGGTTTATAAAGGTTTCTAGCCTCTTTTTTAAAACTTGATCAAGGTTTTGACTAGGTTCAAATTTGAGTCAATAATTTTGACTCAAAAAATTTAAGCCTTAAGCTTGTTTTCTGAACCTTTTATTTCATTCGTCATTTTTCATACTGCTTCTCTTTCAAACTAGTTCTCCATTGACAAAAGATTAGCTTCATCGAAAATCGGTGTTCTTTACAAAGTGCTGCGACAAGATTCATTATACTGACCGCCGCATCAAGCAATTCTTTCACCACTTTCTGAACTTCTTCCTTTTCAATTTCAGAATACTGGTCTGGCGGTTTGAACCAATACGTTTTTTCCATGCCCCTCATCGCTTTTTCAGTTTCCATTCTTACTAGATGAACTAGTGAAGCTGTCCTATGATCAATGAAGGCCCCGTCCAGATAAGGAATATTGACAAAGCCTGTTGTTTCTTCCCATGCTTCAAAATAAAACTGCGGATCATCCAATGCTTGGGCTACCCGTGGATACATATCTTTTGGAAATGTTCGTGTCCCTGCTTCATATTTCGCTATTGATTCTTTCGAAATGGCCATTCCTTCTTCTTCTGAAAGCGAACGTTGAGAATGACCTGTCCGTTTCCGTGCTTCGGCTATTTTTTTTCCGATTGTCACCTCAAACTCCTCCTTTTCTTGCCGGATAAATATTGCTCTTCAAACCATACCAATAGAAATTCCTCTGCCTCTTTTGCTGGATAATACCACTTAGAACCAATCTTATGTTTCGGAAAACGCGGATCATGAAAAAATGTTTCTTGAATGGTGTTCCAGCTCATACAAATACGGCGCTTTAATTCCGGGGTGTCCCAATAAACAAGTTCTCTATCAGCTGCCTCTAGCTTTTTTTGCACTTCTTCACGGTAAATCTCTAGAAGCGCTGCTTCATCGATTGTTACCGAAATCATTGTTGTTCCTCCTTTTGTATTTAACCTAGCCTGGCAAAAGTGCATTTATAACTTATGCAACCTGCATCATTTCATAGTTTTTTATCTTCCATTCCCCGCCTGTGTAATGCATCCATAGCTTCATTTCATTTATTGTTTTTGTTCGAATCCCTTTCAACACCAGTTCCTGTTCAAACTGAACAATTACCTCAGCGGTCTCATTTCCTGTCTTGTTATAAACTGAATCCGTTATATTTACTAATGAAATAGTTGTCTCCCCCTGCTCTCTAAACTCTTCATATGGATCCCTACTCTGTTCTTTTGTTATCTTTTCTTTAGCTCCACCAATCGTCATCTTTAGTGCTGCTTGTCTGCCATTCTCATAAACACGCGGGTCATAGGTAAATAACCTTTCAACGAAATTAGACGCGGCTTTATTAATTTCTTGTTCGTGGTTGCTATTCAATGCTTCAATTTGCTTATTAGCCCCATTTAATTCTTGTTTTAATTGAATTGCTTTGTCTTTTTCTTGCTGCCATAGATCATATAAAGCAAAGCTACTCACTAGTGAGAAAATCAATAATACGATTAAAATAATTGAAAGATATTTTTTATTCATGCTCCTCCTCCTACAAATGGTTTTGGATCAATCTTCATGCCGTTAACAATGGTTTCAAAATGAAGATGCATACCCGTACTAGAGCCTGTTGTCCCGCATAATCCGATTGATTGACCTTGGTCTATTGGCTGGCCAACCTTCACTTGGATTTTCGAGAGATGCGCATACACTGTGACAAGGCCACCTCCATGATCAATATAAACACGCTGTCCATATCCGGCGTTATAATTACTTGGATTTTGCCAACCTGCTTTTGTAACTGTGCCTTTTTTGACTGACCGAATTGGGACCGGTGACTGATTGCAGCTATAATCAATGCCTGCGTGCAGCTTAGCAACGCCGGTTATCGGATGAATCCTTACCCCAAACGGTGAAGTAACCTTTGTATCGAGCGGTTGAATTAACCCCATTGCATTTGGGGTACCTGTTTCTGCTGCACTTACTCCATATGTGGCACCAGTGTAGTAGCGTAGGACGTTATCAACGTAATTTACATCTCCATATCGATTCCACCCCATCTTTGAAGCCATCATATTGGAAAAGGATTGTGCCACTTCTTTTGAATAGCCTCCTCGTACTTTTGCGTAGTCAATAAACCCTGTTCCAAAATTGTACGACTGTAAAGCCAGCTTCACATCTCCACCGGCTTTTTTCAGTACACCAGCAAAGTACTTCACACCAACATCAATAGACTGTTCCGGATCAGTAATTGTATTTCTCGGTAATCCGATCGATTCGGAAGACTGCATAACATCCGGCAGCCTTCCTCCTGACTCCTGCATCATTTTCGCAAGGAGCAGCTGAGTATAATCAGAAACTCCATATTGCGCTGCATATTTGGCTACTAACGGCTCGTATCGCTTAACAAGTGCCGACACTTGAGCCTCACCGCCCGTTCCATCCCCGGAGTACTTACCTTCCTGCTGTTGTTCTTGTGCACCGAAGAAAAACATGAACATAACCATAAAGATCGTAATCAGCAAAATGAGCAGCTTCTTCCTGTGATGAATGAGTATAGCCAGTTTAATGTACATTCTTCATCGCCACTTTTTGTCCGTAAATTTTCTCGTATTTTTCCGGGTGAATCAGCCTCATCTCTTCCGGTGTATGATCTACCTTCATATGAACACGATTATTTCCGACCACATAAATGCCTTCACCCTGGCGAAACTTGCTGATAATGAGCTCCTCTTCTTCCGATAGCTTAAGAATTTCATGGTTCTTTAAGTCGGCAATATCCTTCTCTTTCAATGGCAATATTAATTGTGAAATGGAATTGCCAATAATGGCTTGTCCATAATTTCTGTGTCCTTCCTGAGCCGATAAAAAATCAGCTATTTGCTGAGTGGCTACTGTCGCTCCGCCGTCATACTTCCGAATACGCTTGTATATCTGATATAAAAACTTCATGGCCCTTGGATTATCCGGATCCGCAATTGTATGAGCTTCATCAACATTCAGCCAGGTGAATTGCTCTTTCTTTTGTGTGATCTCATCCCATAAAAAGTTTAAAGCGTTATACATGGCTGCCGCTTGTGAATCGGATTCTTCTTCAAGCTCTTTTAAGTCGAAAGAAATAAAATCATTGTTTAGATCAACATTGGTATGTCCATTAAACATCCGGCTGTTGGATCCTTTTACATACATATAAAGAATTTCTCGAAAGTCTTGTAAATGCGAATACCGTTCCCTGTTTTCAATCTCGTTATACAAATCTTCCAGTATCGGAAAATCCGCGGCTTTCAATCGTTTAAAGTCTGTTACAAAGCCAATCCCTTTTTGCTCATACGTAGCAATGATAGCTTTCTCCAACTGAGCCATTTCTACAATTTCCATATTCTTTTTGATCAGCTTAAAGAAAATTTTTAAGCGCTGAATCTTTTGAAATAATAACGGCAACACTTCCGATTCCTCTGAATCGTCCACTTCTAAATCGGCTGAATCCATTGATGCTTTAATTTCTAAAATGTTTACAACAGATTTAGACATGGGTGACATTTTAATAACTTGGCCGCCAACCTTTTTACACACTTTTGAGATTTCCCCCTCTGGATCAATGACAAATACACGGTCTCCTGTCATCCATTTTCGCAGCAGGTCTTTCATCAAATAAAAGGTTTTCCCCATTCCCGTCTGTCCTACAATAAATTCATTGTGAGAAGCTAATGCTTTTTGATCGATTAATACAAGGCTGTCTGTAGTCAAATTAATTCCTTTAATGATCCCCCTATTATGGAAAAGCTCCGATTCATCAAAAGGAAAAAGACTGCTTGCTGCTTCCGTATCAAAGTTACGATACGTCATTTCTGGCATCGCGTTTGACAGTGTAGGCAAGACGGACTTAAACGCTTCTACCATGTTTGCGTCCGCTTGTGCAATTCGCAGACCTCGTTTAAAGGCATTCACTTTTAGCCGTTTAGTTGCTCTATCCAATTCATCCAAAGAAGGTGCCTGGAGATGAAGATACATATGAACATGAAAAATACTTTTATTATCGCCACTCATTAGTTTTTCAAGCGTGTTTTCAGCTGCATGTAGCTTTTGTTCGAGTTCCAGCTTACGTGCAGGCTTCATTTTTACGACTCTTTTGCCGTGCAACTCTGTATTCAATTCACTGATGGACCGTTCTGTCTGCTTAATGTATTCATCAGAAGGCTTTGGAATCAAATGAGTGGATACCGTTAGATTTCCTTTAAAGCGATACAGTTTTGAAAGAAAATTCCCCTTAGGCTGTCGTGGAAAGTCAATCACCAGGAAGGTTCGAGCAAAGTTATCACCTAAACGAATATGTGACATTTCCTCTTGGAAAATAGGTGCAGGTGCAATTAGATCTTTGAGAGTCATTGCCTGAGTCTGTTCAGTCACTGCCGGTTTTTTAAACATTTTCTTTCCCTCCCTGAATGATCTGTGAAATCGTTGAACTTTCGATAGGCCTGTTTTGCGCTTCGTTGTAATCAAACAGTGTGTGGAGGTAACGCAATAGCTCAAGATCTGTGACTTCTTCTGCTGTGAGTTCAAGCTCTAAGAGTGAAGTGATAATTTCCTCTTTCTTTTCTTCAAGTTCGAGCATCGTTTCGTAACGAACTTGTGGTGTATCTTCCTTCATTTGCTCACAAAAAATGACGTATCGTTGACGCTGCATAATATCCTGGCTGATTTCGATCTCTTTGGCGTACTCAATGTAACTTTCCTGCAGTTGACGCTTATATGGGTTTTTAGTTAAAAAGTTCATGCGCTCCTGCTCCGCAATATAGCTTTTCAGATCAACCGGCATGGAAACATTCGTAAGCTGAACCGAGTATGTCAGTGTTACTAAAAACCCTTCAAATAACTCAAAAAGCTCATTGCACTCCGCGTTGCTTGTCAGCTCCAGGTTGATAGCCGATACCTTCAAGCATTGGACCATTTTGTTGTCTGGCGTGATCAGCTTTCCCTGCTCGATTTCCTTGAGGGGAATTAGCTGCTGGACCGACTTCAACGCTTTTTCCTTCTGCTTTACTTCTTTCGTTTTTTTCTTGAGACTGGTCCATTTCATTCGGATAACCTTCTTTCCTGTATTGGAATAACCGCTGCCGGTTCAAAAACTTTAGCTTCCAGTAAAGGTGTTTATACAATGGAACGTTTTCTCGAACTGGATGTGTCCCCATTAAAATCCATGGGAGCCCAAGCGAAATCGCAATAAACGTTATTTTGTTTGAAAAGCTAAACGGCGTATGCTGAAGAATCATAAAATCCAATGCAATAATCGGCAGAAATGCAACGTGCTGCCATCCTGAAATGCCTGGAATCCATTCAAACTTTTTGTCATAGTTTTTTGGAATGAAGAATTGCTTTTTCTCCCTCACAATCTCAACTCCCGTTCTTATAAAGAAAGCACCCCTTGAAGCCAAAGAGTGCTTTTCTTTTCGTCATTAAATCAATCCACCCAGCCAGCCTAGTAACGGCTGCAATACAAGCAAAATCAGATAAGCAACAATTGCTATATAGGCCGTGCTTTTATGTTTACTTTTCTTGTGCTCGTCACCAGCCATAATGTACATCAAGAAAGAAAACCCGATCACAACAAGCGCAATCTTAGGAGCCACTTTTAGGATCTCTGCGAATAACCCATCGGAGATTTTGTTAACGTAAGAAGATGGTGCTGTAGCACTTGCAGACGTTGGAACAAGGAAGAACAGAACAGCTATAACTGATGCACATAATCTGGTAAACGAACTTTTCATAACTGATTTCACGGTCAGACCTCTCCTTACTTTCGTTTTTATTAACCAGAATACAGTATATTAGATTAAAAGTTAACCAAGGAATTTTACTACTCACGAATTTGAGAATGAATTAGATCCTTCTCCATTTCATCTAAGAAACTTTCCATAGCCAGAATTACTATTTCCTTTATATCTACATCTTCCCTTGCACAATACACCTTAATTCGCCTTTTTAGCTTCATTGGAACATCTACATTCAATCGAACAATCAATTTCTTGTCTTCCAAAAACGTTCACCACCTTTCTGGATTTGATCATTCATACAATCTTTCAACCTTTCAAAGATCACAATACAGTATATTAGATTAAAAATAAATAGGGGAAATTAACCATTTTTACAGGTTAACTTCGTATGAACAAACCATTTTGTTCAATGATTTGTTTGCATTTATTAAACCCTTCTATTGTTTTGCTGTATAGTGGGAAGCAAAGATCGTAATTCCCTACAACAACCGTATCTAGTGAATAAAAAAAGAACGTTGAAAAATAGATTTCGTTTATTGAGAGTTTAACAAAGACGGATAAAGTTTCTTCATCTTTTATTTTATAAATCCCTTTTTTAGTCGTGAATAACTTCCTAAAAAAGCTCGCTTCCCTGCGGTTTAATGAACTTAAAATAAATTTGAATTGTGCCTTGCTTAATCCCTTCTTGTAAACATGTACATATACTTCTTTTTCAATGTTAAAAAGCTGGATAAATGTCTTTTGGAAATGAGAGCTATATCTTAAATTATGCTCATTGTACCCTAAAAGGTCATTTGCTTCTTGTTCAGAAAGAACATAGTTATATACATCCATAATGCCGACAAAATTAAAGTACTCGCTTGGTTCTTCAAGGAGATCCACATTAAATTTCTTAAATTTTGCTTTCAACTCATTAATTTCTTCTTTTGTTGCTTGTTCTATCTTCATCTTCTCTCCTCACTTGCTACACTTGCAAGCAATTTTGCCTTTCTATTCCAATTCCCAAAAAGTAGGCTTCATATATTCAGGAAACGTGCTGATTAATTTTTCATAGGTAGAAAATAGATGGTTATTTGAAATGACAGCTATACTTGTTCCATCATAACCAATCCAAAAAACACTTGAGCCTTCTTCTAAATGCACTACTACTGAATCATCAAATTTCTTAAACCAATTTCCTTTCCATTTTCTTTTCTCTACGCTAAAAGCAGCTCTATTGGTTGACCATAAAGCTAAACTATTTGAACTGCCAATAGTAATACAAAATGGTAAAAGCATTTGAAATTGTTTAAGACCATGCACTTCTGCAATTTTCATATCGGATTTTTTCTTATAAGCTAATGACTTATAAGCAATGTGGTTACTCTTACAAATCTCTTCGAATTCTTCTTTCCAATATGAAGGAACCTCCATACAACAATAAAGTGGGAATGCTGAAAGGTTTTTCATCCACATCGGCAGCCAGCGATCTCCATCATCAGGAAGATAAATATTGCCGATATCAAAGACATAATTAGTTGGCCCCTCAATAGCAAACGGAAAAAAGCCCCCATTATCAGGATCACTGCTGAAATAATGAGCTGGCAAATAACTAATATCAACATCCATATTTAATCACCTTTTTCTCTTCAAAAATGAATTTTAGGAGTCATAAAATCGTCCTTCTGGCAACATAAATTGTTTATATAAACACAGGGAAGTATAGAAATGCTCCCGGATGTTCTCTTCTTCAGCCCTTTCTTTTATCATGTTTCCAATGTAAGCTGGAACGTTAGTAAAGAAAGTAACCATTTCCCCTCCTTCATATGAAGGTAAATTCTCAGAAGGCCCCTGTAAAACAGAATACGAAACCAAAGCATTTAAGGGAATATAATGTTTCTCACTGTATTCCATCATCTTTTTTTTTAATGTCTCATTCACTTGAACCATTAACTTCTTTGATTCAACCTCATTTTCTTTCCCTGTATGAACTGCATTTTGAAAGTGATTCGATACAATATATCCAATCAGTCGATTCTTTTTCAATTCGTAATCCTCAGCCAGCTGGTTGATCTGGTTCATCAGATTTTCATTTACCGTTAAAACGAAGTGCTCACGCTCAAGCGTCATTGTATCTTCAAGATCAGTAATTTCTGATTTTGACGGCGGGTTCTTAAGCAGTTTTGTTAATTCAAATAAAATAACACCAGCCATCGAAACACCCAAATTTTTGGCCGCTGTTTCAATCTTTTCTCTTGCACCCGCAGATAATCGAATGCTTAATTTAATGGTTTTTCCTTTATTTAATTTTGGCAATTTTGTCAGCCCCTTTTTCAATCCATTATACTTCACTAAGATTAAAATCTAAACATGGCCTTGCTGCAAAAAACGCGCAGCAAGGGCTAAGCCCTCCGCAAGCGACCCCCTCCCCTCAAGCCGAATGCTAGGCATTAGGTAGGGTGGCGGAGATAAATCCCCTAGCAAGGGGATTAAAAGCCATGCTTCGCATGGGCTGAAACAGCTACCTCCTATTTTTGACTAGCTATAATTAATCCGATATACTGTATTATGAAAGCTATTAAGGTGCTAGCACCTGTATTTCAGCAGAAAACAAGCACCTTAATTTAATGGCTTTAAAGGAGGAACGAAATGGCCAGGAAACAGCAAAAAAATATCCGAATTGATCAAGGAGTACTTGCTGAGTTTGAGAAAATTGCTAACCGAAAAAAGCAGCATCATAATGCTGAAATTGAAGAATTAATGAAGCAGTACATTGCTAGAGACGGACAGCTTTTGTTTGATGATTTATATGCTCCACGAATCGCTCACAGCGTTAAGCAGGCAGTCGATGACCAGATTAATCGGCTAGCAAAAATGATTTACAAAACGCAAGTTGAATCAACCGCTGCTTTATATGCTACGCCTGTTTTCCATAATCAAATTGTAAAAGGCGTTGAAGATGTTCTGGAGATGTTTTTAGATGCACGGATCTTAAATCAGAATCGTATTCGAATCAGTGACCAATACTCGATCTCTTCTAACGGAAAACAAGCAGTAAAGAACTTGCGAAAAATGGCGCTCACCGATCATCAGGAACAAAAGAAAGGAAAACCAAATGATCAAATGAGTGTATAAAACTATCTATTTTTTAATCTAATATACAATAAAGGGAGTGTGAAAAATTGGTGCATATGCTTCTCACAAGTATATTAAGTCCTTTGAAGATGCACGTTCTCATATTCGATATATTGGTTTCAGAGAACGGGAAGATCGATCTGAGTCACTCGGACTTTTTTCTGAGCGCCACGATGCTGCCGATGCAGAGAGATTTATTGATTCTTTAAAAGAAAAACGCTTCTCTCATCCAGATGTTCCACATATTCATACCATTTTGTTTTCAATGTCTGGAGATGAGTGGACGAGATCTGGATTTGAACCTGGGGATTATCAAGCAATGATACGGGATGTCATGAAAAAGTGGGAAATCCAAAAAGGCTACAGGCTTCAATGGGTGGCAGCTGAACATCGGAATCCAGACCACCCCCATTGCCATGTAGCTATTCGTGCCTCTTATCACGACCGGGATGGAGTCGAACACAGACTCAAGATTTCAAATGAAGACCGGAAGTTTTTTCGCGAACAATTCCAATTAACAAAGGAAAGAATACGTCCTTTCGATCCCCCGCCCCGGGAATTGGCGTATCAATATGAACGAGAACCTAGCTTGGTGATTGATACTTCATTTATTGACAACTTGTTTTACCAAATTAACCGAGAGTTAGAACAGGAAGAATGGGAACGAGAACAGGCCCGTAAAAAAGCTCAAAATCAAGAAAGGACGCGATGATAATGGTAGTAACTAAAGACAAATGGAAACAATCACTGCTTGCGGCCGGAATCACTGGAAGCACAGCCGAGTATATCAGTGCTGCAGCAATGATTGATTTTTCTTTATTTAAGAATTATCAATTTAATCCATTCTATGAGGCATTTCAATATAATCTTTTACATCCAGTCCAGACAATGTCAGAAGCATTTTCAAATGACCTGTTTATGCAAATGCAGCCTATTCTTCTTGTTGGAACACTTCTTTTGTCCGGAAAAGCTTTTTTTCAAAAGTCGAATAAGTATGAAGAAGCTTCCCAATACGGTGCATACGGCACTTCACGTTGGGCAAAGGATTCGGAAATTTTCAAAACCAATTCCATTACGACAACCTTTCAAGGAGACGGAACCATTTTAGGTATGTACAAACGCAAACCGATTATTCAGCATACAAACAGCCATTTAAACCGCAATGTTTTTCTCGTTGGAGGATCTGGCGCTGGTAAAACGCGCTCCGTGATCATCCCGAACATTTTGAACAATACGAGTAAATCTATTGTCGCGGTGGATCCAAAAGGCGAGCTTTATGAAAAAACATCACAGGCCAAGCGTGAACAGGGCTATGATGTACGGCTTGTTAATTTTAAAAATCGTGATGTTTCCGATCGATATAATCTATTTGAATACATTCGAAAAGATTCAGATGCGTTTAAGGTTGCTGATACACTGGTCAATAATGCTGGTGATGGATCAAAGCTGAGAAAAGATTTTTGGAATCAGGCTCAGACTTCTGTGCTTCAGGCGCTTATTTTATATGTTAAGTACGCTCTCCCTCCTCAAGAGCAGCATATGGGAAGCGTTATAGCTGTAGGACAATTGCCAGAAGAAGAACTAAAGAAAGCATTTCACGAGTTTGAACCGGGTCATGTTGTTAGAAAAGCCTATCAGACAGCGGTTGAGAATTTAAAGGAAAAAACAATGGGTGATGTTTTTATTACGCTTATGCAGACGCTCAATCCGTGGCAGTACGAAGACGTATGTAAATTCACCGCAGCCAATGACTTTTTATTTGAGGACTTGGGCAAAAAGAAGATGATCGTCTATATCATCATGCCAATTGCTGATAATGAGTTCCGCCCTTTGATTACTACCTTCTTCACTCAAATGTTTTCAGAGCTGTATCGACTGGCAGATCAGCATTATGGAACGTTGCCAAACAATGTGTTACTGCAGCTTGATGAATTTGCGAATATCGGTAAAATACCCAACTTTGAAGAACGACTTTCTACGACACGAAGCCTTGGTATTGAAGTAACAATCGTGTTGCAGGACACCAGTCAGCTTGAGCGAGTATATGGAAAAGAAATCGCTAAAGAGGTTATGAACAACTGTGACATTCGCTTGCTGCTAAAAGCCGGCGAACACGAAACAGCCAAGTACTTCAGCCAATTAGCCGGAAAAACAACGATTCGAATTAAAAACCAGTCTAATTCAAGCAGCACTACCTCTTCATCCAAAAGTGAATCAGCCCAATACATGGGGCGTGATCTGATCACAGCTGATGAAATTACACGGCTAAATAAAGACGAAGCTTTACTATTTTTATCCGGTCAATATCCGATGCGGATAGAAAAAGCTTGGTTTGACCGCTTTAAGCACTTTAAAGTTATGCTGCAGCAGGAAGTATCCAGAGACGACTACCCTGTTACTGATCGAAGTAATTATGCTGTATTTTGTCCTGACTCTACAGGTTCCACTTCTGATTCTCTATACATCATTGAAGATATTGTCTTGGAAGAAACGGAGCCGGATCAAACGGATGAGGAATTAGAAAGCGAACAAAATAATTTAAATACAAAGCAAACAAAAGATCAAGACGAGCTAGATGATCTTATAAACAGCTTTAAATTTTAAATAATCCAATACGCTGTATTACGAATAAAATGATTGGAGGCTTTCAGATGAATGTATTCAAAAGCCCGATTGAATGGCTAAAGGAAATGATTCAAGAGCTGGTTCGGGATTTTGCGAATATGGCTTTTAACTGGCTAGAAATTTTCATGCTTACTCCAACGGATTTGTCTAAGTATCCGAAAGTTGCAACTGTTTATGACTTTGTTTTTTCGCTTGCTTCTTCCCTTTGTATTGTGTTTGTTGCCTGGTCATTGATAGGGATTATGTTCAATCATCTAGCAGGAGTACAAAGCCGCAGTGTTGCAGAAGTAGTATCTAAGTCTGTTCTGGCGTTTGTCCTTGCAGCAACTGCCCCATGGCTCTTAAATGATGTTTTATTGAAACTCAACAACAGCATCGTTCAATTCTTTTTGGACAAAGGACTGGACACGAAAATGCTTGAAAAGTTTGCATTAATTCCGCCTACAGCTAACCTGTCTATTTTTCTCGGCGCCTTGATCATTGTCATCCTGTTTGTTTTGCTCGGGATGCAATATATCCAACGTCTTGGCGAGTTCATTGTATTGCTTGTTACATCTCCAATTGCCGCACAAAGCATTGTAACCGAGAACTTTGATATTTGGTCTGTTTGGTGGAGAGAAGCTATTAGCGTCGTATTCTCTCAAGCATTTCAAGTATCTCTTTTATGGATGATCCTCAATATGATTACTGGCACAGAACAGCTGCAGGATTACATGATGGCTATTGGATTGATGATTATCTTGCTGAAAGGTCCTAAGTATATCCGTCAGTTTCTCTACTCCTCTGGGGCTGGTAAATTGGCTGTAGGGGTTGCCGGAGGTGCAGGGAAAATGGCTATATATAAATATGCTGCCGCAAAAATCGCTAGCAAATAAACGTATAATACTCGAGTTTTCAACCAGTGGATATATGAATAACAGCACTGTCTCGTGTTACTTTAGAATAAAGTTTGATCAATTTAATGTTTTTAGACTTTGGTAGACGAACAAAACAAAAGAGCCTGCTTTGAAAAAGGGACTGACCCCATAGAGTGAGGCAAATAAAAACACCTTTAAGTTGAAAACGGGTATGGAAGGGACTGACCCCGTTTTTGAGACAGGGATCAAAACACCTTTAAGCAGCCAGCTGCCGATACTTGACCGGCGGCTGGT